>PXRL01000028.1 GCA_003020965.1 Halobacteriales archaeon QS_4_69_225 | reverse complement strand
GTAGCCCTGTGCGTCGCCCATGAAGTGGCCCATCCGCCGGTGGACCTGTACCTCGATGAGCGTGGGGCCGTTGCCGGCGCGGGCGCGGCCGACCGCCCGCTCGGCGGCCTCGTACACCGCCACAGGGTCGTTGTGGTCGACCCGCTCGCCCGGCATGTCGAAGCCGTCGGCCCGCCGGGAGCCGTCGGCGACGTCGGTCACCCGGTCCTTGGGCATGCTGATGGCCCAGTCGTTGTCCTCGACGACGAACACCACCGGCAGGTTCCGTACCGACGCGAGGTTGAGCGACTCGAGGAAGCCGCCCTGCTCGAGGGCGCCCTCGCCGAGGTAGCCGACCGCCACGGCGTCGGTGTTGCGCTTGTCGGCGGCCAGCGCCGCGCCGACGGCGGGCGGACACCCCTGGGCGATGATGCCGCTGCAGGCGAAGTTCACCTCGGGGTCGAACAGGTGCATGTGGCCGCCCTTGCCGCTGGAGAGGCCCGTCGCCCGGCCGAATATCTCCGCCGTCATCCGCCTGAGGTCGACGCCCTTGGCGATGGCGACGTGGTGCGGGCGGTGCGGCGCCGTTACCGTGTCCTCGTCGTCGAGGTGCTGACAGACGCCGACGGCCGCCGGCTCGTGGCCCGCCGCGAGGTGTAACTCGCCGGGAATCGGCCCCGCCGAGATGTCGAACTTCGGCTGCTTGCCCTCCAGGTACTCCTCCTGCAGCCGCTCCTCGTAGTGACGAGCGGTCACCATGTCGCTGTACATCTCCTCTAACTCCGTTCTGTGTGGCATGATAACTCTCCACAACCCACTGTGGTATTATTCATAATAAACGTTCGTGGAACCAGAGGGTACCGACCGGCTCGCACGGACCGTCGCGTCCGCAACCGGTCGCGCCGGACGGACGGCGCCGTATCAGGCCGGTCGCGGCCGCTCGCCGAGGATCTCCACCTCGTCGCCGACCCGCAACTGCCGGCCGACCGTCGCCTCGGGGGTGAAGGTGTTGGCCATCAGCCGGTAGTGGCCGTTCTCGAACCACGTCTTCTCGGCCCACTCCGGCAGCGTCGCCCGCCGCCGCTCGACGAACCGCCGGCGGAAGCCGGGCGTCGGCTCGCCGGTCTCGGGGTCCCGCGCCGGGACGGCACACCGCCGGCAGGGGTTCGAGCCGAGGAACTCGCAGTCGCCGACCCGGACGGCGACGGTCGACTCGCGGTCGGCGTAGAGACGGTCCTCCCAGAACGGCTCGACGCCAGAGACGACGAGGTTCGGGCGGAGCCGCCGCCGCATCTCGGCGGCGTCTATGCCGTCGAACCACCCGGCGACCGCCTCGAGGGTCGCCTCGCCGACGACCGTCGGCCCCGCGGCGGTCGTGTCGTCGGGGAAGCCGCCCGCCTCGTCGCGCCGGAGCTCGACCGCCCGGCCGAAGAACGCCTCGAGCCACCTCTCGATTCCGTCGCGATCCTCGAGGTCGAACGCGGCGGGGTCGCCGTCGCCGGCCCGCAGCGTCAACCGACCGGCCTTCGGGTCGAACCACGACCGCAGTCCGTGGACCCGGGGCTCGTTCTTGCCGTTGACGTACGCCCCGTCGGCGTCGACGACCGCGAACTCGCGGTCGTGGGCCAGCCCGCCGTCGGGCCGGATCGTCGTCCGCTCGACGGCGTGGGGGTCCAGCGACTTCACCGGGTAGACGATAATGCGCTCCAGCCGTGGCGTCGCCATGGTCGGAGCCGTCGGCCGGAGCCGACATTAACCGTTCGGACGGGACGACGAGGGGCCGAGGGCACCGGGCGGTCGGCGACGGGACGGTCACACCGTCGGGAGCAACCGTATCGGCGTCGACTCCGGCCGCCGACCCGGGAGAACGGGGCCGACCCCCGGTTCGCGGCGCCGTCGGCGGCGACGGCGAATCCCCGTGTGGCTCGGTGGACGGCCGACGAGCGGGTCCGTTCGAGGAGTCCGGCCCGAACCGCAGGCGGGCACCGTTTCGACGCACGAACGACAACCCTTATTCGGGGGGGCCGCACACCGGGAGTCATGAATCGGCCGGTACCGCAGGTCGAATACTCGGACTACACCGATCGCCAGCTGGTGACGGTGCCGCTGGCGCTGCTGGCGGTGTCGCTGACCGTCCTCGCGGCGGCGACGGCGATGGCCGGCTCGCCGGTGCCGCTCGGCATCGAGTTCACCGGCGGAACGGAGATGCGGGTGGTCGCCGCCGACTCGCCGGCGGAAATCGAGACGGCGTTCGACGAGAACGTCGAGTCGATCACGCCGGTGGCGACGCAGGCCGACACCTACCAGCTGACGTTCCAGGCGGACGACGCGGACCCGCTCATCGAGCAGGCGGAGGCGGCCGGCTACGAGGTCGAGTCCGTCGGCGAACGGTCGGCCAGCTTCGCCGCCGACTCACAGCGGCAGGCCATCGCCGGCCTGCTGGTTGCCTTCGCCGCCATGGCCGTGCTCGTGTTCCTGCTGTTCCGGACGTTCATCCCCTCGATCGCCGTCGTCGCGTCGGCCTTCTCCGACATCGTGATCCCGCTGGCGCTGATGCGGCTGTTCGGCATCGAGCTGTCGCTCGGTACCGTCGCCGCGCTGCTGATGCTGATCGGCTACTCCGTCGACTCGGACCTGCTGTTGAACAACCACATCATCCGGCGGCGCGGCGACTTCTACACGTCGACGTTCCGGGCGATGCGAACGGGGGTGACGATGACCATCACCTCCATCGCGGCGATGGTGGTGATGACGGTCGTCGCCACCCTGTTCAGCATCCCGCTGCTGCCGGAGGTCGGCATCGTCCTGGTGTTCGGCCTCACGACCGACCTGATGAACACCTACCTGCTGAACGTGAGCCTGCTGCGCTACTACAAGTACGAGGCGGTCGGAAGATGAACCTGCGAATCAGAGAGAACTGGCGGATCTGGCTGCTGGTCGTCTTCGTCGTCGTCAGCACCGTCGCCATCTTCGCGCCGCTCGGCGGCGGGACCGGGGTCGGCGGCGGCGACGCCAACGACACCGCGGCCGCCGGCGACGACGGCGCCGTCGCGGAGTCGACGGCCTCGCGGTACACCAACCTCCGGTTCGGCCTCGAGCTGGCCGGCGGAACCCAGGTGCGGGCGCCGCTGGTCGGGATGACCGCCGAGGGGCTGTCCTTCGAGCGCGACCGGGCCGGCGAGATCGAGGAGACGGTTCGGTCGGAACTCGGCCTCGGGCCCGCCGACGTCCGGGCCGACGCCGCCGGCGGCACCGTCGAGGTGTTCACCGACTCGGTCGTCGGCAACGTGACGCAGGCGGAGTTCGCCGCCGCGCTGCAGGCGGCCGGCCTCGACGCCGGCGAGGGCGACGTCCGGAGCGGCGTCAGCGCCAGTACCCGCGAGGACGCCGTCGTGGTGCTGAGCAACAAGATCGACCGCAGCGGCCTCAGCGGCGGGACGGTGACGCAGACGGCCTCGCCGGGCCAGCAGTTCATCCTCGTGGAGGTGCCCGGCGCCGACCGCGAGGAGGTCATCGAACTCATCGGCGAGCAGGGCCGCGTCGAGACCGTCGCCTTCTATCCGGTCCAGACCGACAACGGCACCGAGTACCGGACGGACTCGCTGACGACACAGGACGACTTCGCCAGCGTCGGCAACACCCAACGGAACCAGGACGGTAGCCCCTCGGTCTCGGTGACGCTCAACGACCGGGCGGCCCCCGAGTTCCAGGCGGCCATGCAGGAGTACGGCTTCGACCGCCAGGGCGGGACGCGGTGTCGGTACGACCTCAACCGGAGCATCGAGGAAAACGCCGAGGCCTTCGAGGAGGCCGGCGTCGAGAACCGGTGTCTGCTAACGGTCCGGGACGGCGAGGTCGTCTTCGCCGCCCGCGTCACGGACGGCCTCGCGGACAACTTCCGGACCGGCCAGTTCGCCGAACGGCCCGTCTACTCCTCCAGCGCCCGGACGTTCGAGGAGACCCGCGAGCTGGAGATCAACCTGAAGGTCGGCGCCCTGCCGACCGAGCTGGACGTCGAGAACCGCGGGACGACCTTCTTCCTGCTACCGAGTCTGGCCGAGCGGTTCAAGCCGCTGTCGGTGCTGACCGGCTTCGCCGCCGTCGTCGCCGTCTCGCTGATGGTGTTCTTCCGCTACCGCCGGGCCGACGTCGCGATGCCGATGATCCTGACCGCCGCCGCCGAGGTGTACGTCCTGCTGGGCTTCGCCGCCGCCGTCGGCCTGCCGCTGGAGCTGTCCCACATCGCCGGCTTCATCGCCGTCATCGGCACCGGGGTCGACGACCTCGTCATCATCGCCGACGAGATCATGCAACGGGGTGAGATCGACACCTCCCGGGTGTTCGAGTCGCGGTTCCGGAAGGCCTTCTGGGTCATCGGCGCCGCCGCCGCCACCACCATCATCGCGATGTCGCCGCTGGCGGTGCTGTCGCTGGGCGACCTCCGTGGATTCGCCATCGTCACCATCGTCGGCGTGCTCGTCGGCGTGCTCGTCACCCGGCCGGCCTACGGCGACATCCTCCGGGTGCTGGTGCTGCGGCGGGAGTAGGCGTCGAAGCCCTTTCGACGCTGCCGTCCGTCGATCTACCATGACCTTCCGCGACGGAACCCTCGTCGACTGGCACCCCTGGGGCCCGGAGCCGTTCGAGGCCGCCGCCCGGGACGACGAGCCCCTGCTGCTGTCGCTGACCGCGCCGTGGTGTGAGTGGTGTGCCCGGATGGACGAGGAGGTCTATTCGGACCCGAAACTCGCCGCCAACGTCGCCGAGCGGTTCGTCCCAGTGCGCGTCGACGTCGACCGCCGCCCCCGGGTTCGGGAGCGGTACAACATGGGCGGCTTCCCGACGACGGCGTTTCTGACGCCGGACGGCGAGGTGCTGTCGGGGGCGACCTACCTCGGCGTCGACGGCCTCCGGCAGGTGCTGGAGCGGGTCCGGGAGACGTGGGACGCAGAGGGCGCCGACGCCGGCCGGGTGCCGCGCGCGCTGTCGGATGCCGACCTCCCGGCCGGCGAGGTGACCGCCGCCGTCGAGGCCCACGTGGTCGAGCAGGTGGCGGCGGCCTTCGACGGGGAGTTCGGCGGCTGGGGCTCCGGCGCGAAGTTCCCGCTGCCCCGGACCGTCGAGTTCGCCTGCAAGCGGGACCGCGACCGGGCGACCCGAACGCTGGAGGCCGTCCGGACGCACCTCCAGGACACCTACGACGGCGGCTTCTACCGGTTCGCCGAGACGCGCCGCTGGGGCGAGCCCCACCGCGAGAAGCTGACCGACGGCAACGCCGCCCTCCTGCGGGCCTTCGCGACCGGCTACCTCTACACTGGCGAGGAGTCGTACCTGCGGACGGCCGAGCGCACCGTCGACTACCTGACCACGGAGCTGTGGACCGGCGAGGCGTTCGCCGCGAGCCAGGCCGCCGGCGACTACTACCTGCTGGAGCCGAGCGAGCGAGAGGCGGCAGAGCCGCCGGCCGTCGACGGGACGGTGCTGGCCGACCGCAACGGGCTGGCCGCGGAGGCGCTGTTTCGGTTCGCGGCCGTCACCGACCACGACGGCGCCGTCCGGTACGCCGGGCGGGCCCTCGAACACGTCCTGGCGACGCTCGTCGACGAGGGCCGGGTGGCCCGCTTCGACGGCGCCGGCGCCGCGACGACGGGGCTGCTGGTCGACCACGCACGGCTGCTGGGCGGGCTGACCGCCGCCGCCCAGGTGACCGGCCCCGACGGCTGGCTCGAGCCGGCACGGCGGGTCGCCGACGACGCCGTCGACCGGCTGGCCGACGACGGCGGCTTCCGCGACGGCGAGCCGACCGGCGCCGGCTTACTGGCCCACCCGCTGCGGCCGCTGGAGACCAACGCCGAGATGGCCGACGGCCTGCTGGAGCTGTGGGCGCTGACCGGCGCGGAGCGGTACCGCCGGGCGGCCGTCGACGCGCTGTCGTCGTTCGCCGGCGCCCACGACCGGATGGGCATCGAGGCCGCCGGCTACGCCGCCGCCTGCGCCCGGGCGCACTACGACCCGCTGGTGATCCGGACGCCGCCGGCGGGAACGGAGCTGCACCGCGCGGCGCTGCGGGTCGCCGACCACGAGAAGGTCGTCGTCCCGGGCGACCGCGAGGCGGCGGTCGTCGTCCGCGGCGGCGAGGAGACGGCGCCGGCGGCGACGCCGGAGGCACTGCTCGAGCGGGCCGCCGGCCCGCGGTGAGAACGTCGGGACGGGCCACCGAGCCGCCGTTTCTCAGGAACTCTCCCGTCGAGACGCGGACCGGCTCGTAGCCGTGGCTCGCCGGCCGCGCGGCGGTCGTCTTCCGAGAACGGCCGGCGAGTCGGAACCGTCTCGACCGCCGGGAACGCTGCCGGGTCCGTCAGGAGCCTGCCGTCGTCGGTCGTCGGTCGTCGGTCGTCGGCCGTCAGTCGTCAGTCGTCGGACGATCCGACCGGCGGCATCGTCGGGTTGCCTCGACGGTGCGCGTTCCCGTCGGCCGTCCGTAAACAACTCCAACCTCGCCTAAACCGGCGGTGCGTTTATGCCCGAGGCGGGGGGACGTGACGGCGATGGCAAGCCTGAGAGACCTCGGACTTTCGGAGTACGAGGCCCGTGCCTACCGGGCGCTGCTGAAGACGGGTCCGACAACGGCAAAGGAGTTGTCCCGGGTTAGCGACGTCCCGATGGGTCGCATCTACGACGTGCTCAACAGCATCGAGCAGTACAACCTGGTCCGCTCGCAGTCGGCCTCCCGGCCGAAGAAGTACGTCGCCGTCGAGCCGACGACGGCGCTGGACCGGCTGCTCGACGACAAGAAACGCGAGCTCGAAGAGCAGGTCAGCCAGTACGAGGAGATCGTCGCGGAGCTGACGGGCGAGCTGGAGACGGCCGAGCCCGTCGAGGACACCTTCTGGACGGCGGCGGTCGGCCCCGAGGAGACGGTCGACCTGCTCGTCGAGCGGCTCTCGGCGGCCGACTCCCGGGTCGTGATGGTGCTGTCGACGTACACCGAGCAGTTCTTCGACATCGACACCGTCGGCACGCGCATCCTCGACGAGCTGTCGGACGCCCTCGAGCGGGGCGTCGAGGTGCGGCTGCTGATGCGGCCGGAGCTGGTGCCGATCCTGCCGGAGTCGATCGGCCAGCGCTACCGGGAGTCGCTGACGGAGTACGACAGCTTCGCCGTGCGGACCGGCGAGAACGTCTCCGGGACGTTCACGCTCGTCGACGAGAACGAGGTCGTCATCGAGGTGCCGCATCCGCTGAAGAGCCAGGAGGTGTTCGCGATGATCGACCTCAAGGACCGGGAGTTCGCCGGCAACGTCCGCGCGGAGTTCGGCCCCCGGTGGGACGCCGCCGACCGGCTGAGGCTCTGACTACGTCTCGCCGTCGACCTCGCCTTTCAGCCGGGCGAACTCCGCGACCCGCTCGGCGTGGGCGTTGTGCTGGTGGATGGACTCGTCGTTGGACTGCTCCATCCGGACGACCGCGTCGTCGGGCAGGTCGGGGTAGGCCTCGACCAGCCCCTCGGCCATCGCCCGGACGCAGTCCTCGACGAACTTCGCGTCGGCGTGGCTCTCGAAGGTTATGTGGTCCTCGTCGGGCCGCTTCGCCAGGTTGTAGACGCGGGCGCTCATCGAGTCGCGAGCGATGCGGATGAGCTCGTTGAGGTCGACGCTCGGGTCGCCGGAGGTCTCGACGGACAGCGTCGCGTGGCCGCGCTGGGAGTGCCCCGGCTGCGGCACCTCCTCGAGGAACCGGTCGATGGTGTCGTGGTCGACGTCCAGCCCCTCCAGGACGTCCCGGGCGCGGGACTCGCTCATCCCCTGGGAGCAGGGACATACCGTCATGCCGACGACGTTGCAGCCGACCGCCTCGCGGGTGCCCTCGTCGGTGGCCGTCGCCGAGGCGACGATGTCCGCGGTCGCCTGCGTCGGTCGGCCGGTCGCCGGCGTCTTTTCATGGATGACGTACTCCGCCTCCATCCGGACCTCGGCCCGGCTGGTGTAGTCGTGTTTCTCCAGCAGGCGCTCGGCGACGTCGCCGCAGACGTCCTCGACGCGGATGGCCGGCTTCGACACCGCCTCCTCGAGCATCTCGTCGACGACCTCCATGTTCCGGCTCATGTCGGCGCCCTTCCGCCAGCTCGGCAGGTCGACGAACACCTCGAACTCGGCCATCAGCACGGTGGGACGGTCCTCCGGGCGGTGGAGCTTCACCAGCTTCTCGACCCCCGTGACCCCGACCCGGTTCAGGCCGACGTTCACGTCGGGAGACGACGCCTGCACGTCCGGCAGCTGCTGACTCATCGTCCGTAGCGACGGTTCCGGCGGCGATATGGCTTTCGGAACCCGAACTGATGGCGGTCGCGACGCGGGGGCGTCGCCCGCCGGCAGCGGGTGCGACGGGGCTCGGGAGGGTGAACGACGGGTAATATTAAGGATGTCGTGCGTCTAACGGTCGGTATGTGCTCGCCGACCCGGACCCGACGATGAGCGGGGACGACGACTGGTTCGACGCCGGCGGCGACTCCCTCGACGAGGACGACCTCTTCGAGGACGACTTCGCCTCCGCCTTCGAAGGGGGAACCGGAAGCGGCGGCTTCGAGGAGGAGTTCGACTCCGACATCCCGCGGGCCGACCTCGGCATCCAGGGGCTCGACGAGATGATCCAGGGCGGCGTCCCCGAGCGGTCGCTGCTGGTCGCGATGGGCGCCGCCGGCACCGGGAAGACGACGTTCGGCCTCCAGTACCTCCAGCACGGCCTCGAGCAGGGCCAGAAGGCCATCTTCATCACCCTCGAGGAGAGCCGGGACGACGTCGTCCAGGCGGCCACCGAAAAGGGATGGCCGTTCGAGGAGTACATCGAAAACGACGAACTCGCCGTCGTCGACCTCGATCCCATCGAGATGGCCAACAGCCTCACGTCCATCCGCGGCGACCTCCCGCGGCTCGTCGACGACTTCGGCGCCGACCGGCTCGTGCTCGACTCCGTCTCGCTGCTGGAGATGATGTACGACAACCAAGCCCAGCGCCGCACCGAGATCTTCGATTTCACCCGGTCGCTGAAACGGGCCGGCGTCACGACCATGCTGACCAGCGAGGCCAGCGAGGACAACGCCTACGCCTCCCGGCACGGCATCATCGAGTACCTCACCGACGGCGTGTTCGTTCTCCAGTACGTCCGCTCGGAGTTCCGCGAGACCCGGCTGGCCATCGAGATACAGAAGATACGCAACGCCAACCACTCCCGGGAGACGAAGCCCTACGAGATCACCGGCGACGGCATCTCGGTGTACCAGCAGGCGAATATCTTCTAAGCGAACTCTTTATACGGTCCGAGGGACCGGAGGTCCCCCGCTACCCGGCAAAAATCCACGCGAATCGCCGACGGCGATTCGCCGGACGACGAGAGGCGCCGCCGGCGCCTCTCGAATCACTTCGATGGAAAACCAGCTCCTCGCTCCCGTCGCGTCCTCCCGTCGGTCGGGCGCGGTGGTCGCTCGTCGCCACCGACTGCGGGGCCCTTCGTGCCTACCCGGCCTTCGTACGGAGTGATACGTACCGATATATACACGACATACCAGTCGTTTAATATTAACGCGGTCAATACGGCGTATGACATCTGCCGACACGATTCGGCTCGACTTCATCTGTGTCCACAACGCGGGCCGAAGCCAGATGGCAGCCGCCTTCGCGGAGCGCGAGCGCGCCGAACGGGGCCTGGAGGACGTCGTCGAGATCCACTCGGGCGGGACGGACCCGGCCGAGGCGGTGCACGAGGAGGTCGTCGACGCGATGGCCGAGGTCGGAATCGACGTGGCAGACAGGACCCCCAGGTACGTCGCCGACCTCGAGAACCTCAAGCACACCGACTATCTGGTCACGATGGGCTGTCCCATCAGAAAGTTCAATCCCGCACAGTACGGCGTCCAATCGCACGAGTGGGATCTCGCGAACCCCGACGGCCAGGACACCCAGACCGTCCGGGAGGTTCGAGACGAGATCGAACGCCGGGTGGAGACCCTCTTCGACGAACTCGATCGGCGTGTCGAGGAGGAGCCGGCGAGCACGGACTCCTCGGGCGGCGTGGTGACGTCGATCCGGGACGCGCTTTCCTTCTGAGCCGGCCGGCAGAGGCCAACGGCGACGGATCCGGACGTTGTCGGGCGACCGTCTCGTAACCAGGGGACCCGGTACTCGACCCGTTCAGTCTCCGTGTCGCGTCAGACAGTTCGACAGCCCGAGCAGCTCCACCGGCTCGGAGTTGTCCGGCGAGTACACCACCATCTGGCCCTTCTCCATGTACGGAACCTTTCCTTCCAGGTTCGAGGGGATGTTGACGGCCTTGATGGCGTCCTCGTCGCCGAGGTTCAACACGACGGTCGTGTTCACCTGCTTGAAGATGGGATCGGCGATGTCCTGGGGGTCCTGCGTCACCATGAACAGCCCGAGCCGCTCCTTGCGGCCCTGCTTTGCGGCCTCGGCGAACTTGCCGATGACCTTCCGCGCCTGGACGTTGTCGGCGTCGGTGAGGAAGTTGTGCGCCTCGTCCATCCCGAGAACGAGCGGCGTCTCGCCGATGCGGTCGTAGTCGGGGTCGTTCGACAGCTTCTGGTCGACCAGCAGCGACGCCACCGCCAGCACCACCGTCGTCGTCGCCCGCGAGTCGTTGATGTGGTACGTCGGAACCGTCGTCAGTCCGCCGGGTCTGACGAACCGCGACACGAGGTCGGTTATCGGCCGCGCCTCGGCGTCGAAGACGTCGCCGAAGCCGTAGGCCCGCCGCCGCACCGCGTCGAAGGTCGCCTCGTGGACCCGGCCGGACTCGTCGAGTTCCTCCTTTAGCGCCGGGTCGTCGAGGAAGGACATGAACCCCCGGTAGGTGCCGTCGCCGTGGTCGTCGAAGAACCGGCTCAGCAGGAACCGCAGGGCGCCGTACTGGTTGTCGTTGAGGTCCGAGCCGGCGATGAGCCAGGGATCGTCGGCGACCATCTCGAACGGGATGGTGAACTCGACCTGTTCGGCGCCGTGGTGGGCCGCGGCGTAGGTGGCGTCGCCGACCTTCGGGACGAACGCCACCGTGTCGTCGACGCCGCCGTGGGCGATTCCCTCGCGCTCGAGACGGCGCTCGTCGTCGGCGTCGAGACCCGGGTTGTCGTCGTGCATCTGGGCGTACTCGTCCTGGGGATCGAACTGGACGACCGCGGGCGCGACCTCGCGGCCGTCCTCGACGGGGTAGCGGCGGTCGTCGGCGAGGTACTGTCGGAGGACGTTCTTGGCGGCGTGGGTCTTCCCGGAGCCGGTGCCGCCGGCCACGAGCGTGTGCCGGAAGACGAGCGGGTCGCCGGCGGCGTAGTCGTCCTTCAGCCGGTAGTCGATGGTCGGCGGCTCGGCGGCGGTGCGGACCCGCTGGCCCCCGACCGACAGGTGGCCGACGAAGACGCCGTCGCCGGGGATCTTCAGCCCGGTCTTGATCTCCGTCGAGTCGGCCGCCTGCCGGACGACGGTCTCGGGCTTCGGCACCCGGTCGGCCATCCGCCGCTTCAGCCCGCCGCCGTCGTCGTAGAGAACCGCCACCGGCTCCAGCGTCGCCATGAACTTGTAGTCCTGCTCGTCGATCTCCCCGCGCCGCATCGCCCGCCGGGCGTGGATCTCCGTGGCGTCGTCGGAGCGGAACTCCTGGGCGTACTCCAGGGCGACGATGCGGCAGAACAGCCGCTCGCCGTCCGGGTAGGCGGCCACGAGGTAGCTCCCGATGCGGATCGCCGACCGGTTCTCGACGGTGACGTAGGCGCACAGGCAGGTGTCGTCGGCCTCCTCGCTGATGACGAGCCCCTCCGAGGCCGACAGCGTCCCGATGCCGCGGTCGGCGCCGACCGGCGAAACCGACATCTCCTCGAAGGCGTCGTCGGCACCCGTCACGGTGCCGTCGCTGCCGGCGTCGGCGCCGGTGCCGGCGTCGCCACCCCCCGGGCCGTCGTCGGGGTCGTAGTTCTCGAAGTCACCCAAGTCCGACATACGCTGTCGGTGGTCGTCATCGAATAAAAAGCCTCCGTGGCGGAGCGGAAGTGAAGCCGGCCGCCCCGGGCGGCGCCGGCGCCACGTAGCGCCCACATTCAGGTACGAGAGAGCCGGCCGGTCAGCCGGCGTCGGGCGGGAGGGGGCGTTCGCAGACGCCGCTATCACCGCCGGAGCAGCTACTTTCTCCCCATTGAGTAGCATCCACGTAGCCGTGACAACCGTTTTGCTACCGGGACACGAGGGGTGTAACCATGCCGCGCGAGTCGATCGAGACCGCCGACCGCGAGACCGTCCGGCGGCGACAGGCCGAGCGGCTCCGGGAGACCGTCAGGAACGCCTACGAGAACGTCCCGTTCTACCGGGAGGCGATGGACGAACGCGGCGTCGAGCCGGCTGACGTCGAGACGGTCGACGACGTCACGAGGCTGCCGACCACCACGAAGGAGGACTTCCGCGAGCAGTACCCCGACGGGCTGTTCGCCGTCGACCGGTCGGCGGTGCGCCGTCTACACGCCTCCTCGGGGACGACTGGCAAGCCGAAGATCGTCGCCTACACCGACGCCGACCTCGACGTCTGGCGGGAGGTGATGGCCCGGTCGCTGGCCGCCGCCGGCGTCACCGAGACGGATCTCGTCCAGAACGCCTACGGCTACGGGCTGTTCACCGGCGGCCCGGCCTCCAGCAGGGCGCCGAGACGCTCGGGGCGTCGCTGCTGCCGATGGGCGGCGGCGACACGGCCAAACAGCTCGAGCTGATGTGCGACCTCGGTAGCGACGTGCTGGCCTGCACCCCCTCCTACTCGCTGTACCTGGCCGACCACGCCGAACGGCAGGGGCTCGACCCCGCGGAGCTACCGGTTTCGACGGTGATCTTCGGGGCCGAACCCTGCACCGACCCGATGCGGGAGGCCATCGAGCGGCGGCTCGACGTCACCGGCATCGACATCTACGGCCTCTCGGAGATCGTCGGTCCCGGCGTCTCCGTCGAGTGCCACGAGGCGCAGAACGGGCTCCACGTCTGGGAGGACCGCTTCTACCCCGAGGTGGTCGACCTCGAAACCGGCGAGCCGCTACCGGCCGGCGAGGCGGGCGAGCTCGTGTTGACGACGCTCAGCAAGGAGGCGCTGCCGGTGCTGCGGTACCGCACCGGCGACGTGACCTCGCTGCGGTACGACGCCTGCGATTGCGGGCGGACGACCGTCCGGATGGACAACGTCACCGGCCGGACCGACGACATGCTCGTCGTCCGCGGGCTCAACCTCTACCCCAGCCAGATCGAGGCCGCCGTCGTCGGCGTCGACGGCGTCGCTCCGCAGTACCGCATCGACCTCCACACGAGGAACAACCTCGACGTCATCGAACTCACCGTCGAGCGCGCCGCCGACGCCGACCGGACGGTCGGGGAGCTGGAGTCGGTCGTCTTCGACCGGCTGGACGCGACGCTGTCGTTCACCCCCGACGCCGTCGAGGTGGTCGAGGCTGGCGGCATCGAGCGCACCGAGACGGGGAAGGTCAAGCGGGTGTACGATCATCGGTAGGGCGCGGACGGCAGTCGAAGAGATACGGCTCGGACGGCGCCGCTCCGCGACCGGTCACAGCGGCATCGGGCCGCCGCCACCGCCGTCGCCGCCGGACTGCCGCGCCCGCGAGAGCATCTCCGAGACCGGCGGAACGTACTCGTAGCCCGGGACGATGCCCTCCATGTACGTCCCCTCGACGTACTCGGCGACGGCCTTGACGACGTCGGGCGCGCGGTCGGCGTTTCCCTGCTCGAACCCGAAGACGGCGACCGCCTCGTCGCCCTCGGCGACGACCCGCTGTTCGTCGAGTTCGAGGTCCCCGCGGACGGCTGTCGGGGCGTCCTCCAGACGGAGCTCGTAGGTGTCGAACCACCCCTCGACGAGCGCCTCGCCGACCTCGTCGGCCGTCGCCGCCTGCAGCGTCGGCGCCCGCACCGCCAGGGTGTAGTAGATCGCCGGGTCGTCGGTCGGCTCGGCGGTCACCCGGCCGTCGAACGTCGTCGTCGTCACCGCGAAGCCGTCGCCGTCCCGCTCGAAGGCGTCGTGGGCCTCGAAGGCGCGGACGGCCCGGTCCGGAAGCGTGTCACTCATCGGCCGTTCGTCGGAGCGGCGTCAGCAAAAGCCCGTCGCGACGGCCCGCTCGCGCCGGCCGCCGTGGGCCGTACCGCGGCACCGACCCGGGAGCCGTGACGGACGCGGCGTTCCGGTCGTCGCGACGACCGGCTTCAGGCCGTCTCGTCGTCCGTGTCGTCGGCCGCGCCGTCCGTCTTGTCGTCGACCTCGTTCGTCTCCTCGTCGTCGGCCTCCTCGGCCGGCAGGAACGGCTCGTGCTTCTCGTGGCGGACGGAGCCGAGGTGCGTCCCGTCGAGCGTCTCGGCGTGGATGTACATCGCGTCGGCTTCGATGGCCGACTTCGTCAGCCCGCCGACGCGGCGGGCGTCGAAGTACCCCGCGACGACGATCGCCGTCTCCGTCTCCGGATCCAGGAGCTCGGTGACCAGAAACGACGAGACGTTCACCACCCGGCGGTAGGCGACGAAATCGGGAAATGACTGCGCGTGACTGGCAGGCTTCGAACCCACCGCACACTCGCACGGCTACTCACGTTCGTTCGAGCCGGCAGAATGTGCCTCGCGGCTCTCTGTGGTCGCCGTCGGACCCGTGAGGGGAGGGATTCGAACCGAGTCGAGACGTTCCGGGTCGCTCCCTGCAGTCGCTTCCCGGGCTGCGACTCGCCGGCTTCGAATCCTCCGATTGCACTGGTTTCACGCGGGTTCGCGGCGCGTCGCGGGCGCTCCGTACCGCTCACGCTCGGGAGCGAGGGGAGGGATTCGAACCGAAGCCAGACGTGCTCGCTCGCTACGCTTGCTGCGCGCGACTGGCAGGCTTCGAACCCTCCGCGCACTCGCACGGCTACTCACGTTCGTTCGAGCCGGCAGAATGTGCCTCGCGGCTCCCCACGGTCGCCGCTCGACTCTCCGAGACGCCTCGCTCCGCTCGGCGTCTCGCCATGCGAGGGGAGGGATTCGAACCCACGAACCCCTACGGGAGCGGATCTTAAGTCCGCCGCCTTTGTCCTGACTCGGCCACCCTCGCGTGCATTGCAGACCTTCGACGGGTCCAGTTATACCGATTTCGGTCGGGCCACCCCGCGACGGAGCCCGATCGCGGACATTTGTAGCCTGCGGTTTAGATAAATCTTGCCGACTGCCAGACGAAGATTTTTTAAATACCAGTCTGGAACGGGTTGGCATGCCTACCGAGTCCCTCTCGGATGCCGATACGACGCGTCGACAGATTCTCGCCGCGATGGGCGGAACGGTCGCGGTCGGGGTGGCGGGGTGCTCCAGCGGTGACGAGGAGACACCGGAAGGGACCGACGACGGTGGCGGGACGAACGACGAGAACACGCCGCCGGGTGATACGGTCCCGACCGGCGAGTTCACCGCCTCCGTCGGCGCGAATCCAGGTACCCTCGACCCGACGATCATCTCGGACGCCACGTCCCAATCCACCGTCGGGTCGCGGTGTTACGAATCTCTGGTCGAGGCGACGTTCGACCTCTCGGAGTTCCGCGGCATGCTCGCCAGCGATTTCGAACGCCTCAGCGAGACGACCTTCCGGTTCCAGCTCAGAGAGGGCGTTCAGTTCCACAACGGCGACGAGTTCACCGCCGAGGACGTCGAGTTCTCCATCAACCGGACGAGTGGCACGACGAACGACGCCGACGTCTCCTGGATCGACACGATCGAGGTGGTCGGCGACTACGAGATCGAGATCGTCGCCGCATCGCCGCACGCACCGGCGCTCACCGACCTCAGTGCCGTCCCGATTCTACCGAGCGGCGCCGACGGCATCAGCGAAAACCCCCAGGATGACGACCACGACTTCGATTCGGAGACGCTGGGGACGGGACCGTACACCATCGAGGAGTTCCAGGCCGAAGACCGCCTGGTGCTTTCCGCCTTCGAGGACTACTGGTACGACGGCGACGACTACCCCGGTACGTCGCCGTGGGAGACCATCACCTTCCGCGTCATCCCCGAGCAGGTCTCCCAGGAGGAGGCCATGAAGACGGGAGAACTCGACATGATCGACAACCCTGCCCCGTTCGACCTCGGGCAGTGGGAGAATGCGACCGGCACCGTCGTCCAGGACGTCTCCGTCGGGTTCGACTTCATCACCTACCCCGTGACCCAGGAGCCGTACACCAACTCCGACTTCCGCCGCGGTATAACGCGGCTCATCCCGAGAGAGGACGTCATCGAGGCCATCTTCGGCGGCAACGCGACGCCGCTGGCCGGGCCCATCAGCCCCGGCCTGGGCGCGTACTTCGACGCCGAGGAGGAACAGCGGCTCCGGGACGAGTTCGTCGGCGAGGACGTCGAGGCCGCCAAGGAGCTTCTCGACAGCGCCTTCGAGGAGGAAAACATCGAAAAGCCCTTCGAGATCAGCCTCATCACCAACACCAACCGAACGCGGGAGCGCTGGATGGAGGTCGTCCAGCAGCGGCTCGACGAGACGGAGTACTTCAACGCGAAGCTGGACGTCCGCTCGTTCGACGACCTGGTTCCGTTCATCTTGGACCCCGAGGGCGCCGCGCAGACCACCGACGTCGTCGGCATCGGCTGGACCGGAGGCTCGGATCCGAACGGCCACGTCGAACAGCTGCTCGATTCGAGCCAGCACGTGCCGGACGGCTTCAACTGGAACCTCTACGAGAACGAGGAGGTCGACCGGCTCATCCAAGAGGGCCAGACGACCCTCAACGTGGACGAGCGGCAGCAGATCTACAGCGATCTCCAGGAGGTTCTCGCCGAGGATTCCCCGACCGCATTCATGTGGACCGGCGACAAGATCGACGTCGTCAACTCCGACTCGGTCGCCGACATCAGCTACTGGCAGCCCCACCCGAACTCCAGTCTACGGTACGACACCCTGTACGCTCCCGTCCGTGGCGAAATCGTCATCCCGCCCGAGAACTGACAACGACAGCATCACGCTTCCATGAGTCTCAGACGATTCGTTCTGAAACGGTTGCTCATCACCATCCCGCTACTGTTAGGCGTGTCCCTCGCGACGTTCGCGATGGTCCACTTCATCCCGGGGGACCCGATCGACTTCATCACACTGTTCACGGAGCTAGATCCGGAGACCGAAGCACAGATCCGGGCCCAGTACGGCCTCGACAAGCCGGTGTACGCCCAGTACATCGACTGGGTGATCAGCGCCGCACAGGGTGACTTCGGCCAGTCGATCATCTCGAAGCGGTCGGTGACCAGCTTGATTATGGCCCGGCTCCCGTTCACGCTGCTGATGGGGTCGATGGCGTTCGTCATCGCGGTCGTGACCGCGATTCCGACCGGCGTGGCCGCCGCGTACTACCGGAACACGACGGTCGACCAGGCGAGCCGCATCTTCGCTCTCGTCGGCATCGCGCTGCCGAACTTCTGGCTCGGGCTCATCCTGATACTGGTGTTCGGCAGCTGGCTCGGACTCTTCCCGATTCTCCCGCCGACCGACAGCGGGCTGTTGAGCGTCGACATGATAGCGTACACGCTGCTGCCGGCCATCGCCATCGGAACGGGATCGACGGCGCTTTTGATGCGGCTGATGCGCTCCTCGATGGTCGAGGAACTCGACAAGGACTACGTCAAGATGGCCCGCGCGAAGGGACTCCCGGAGCGACAGGTCATCGGCAAGCACGTCCTCCGGAACTCGCTCATCTCGGTCGTCACGGTCGCCGCCATCCAGGTGGCGTTCATCATCAGCGGCTCGGTCGTCGTCGAGATCGTCTTCGCGTATCCGGGCATCGGCCGGCTGCTCGTCAACCGCGTCGGCAACCGTGACTTCCCCGTCATCCAGGCGCTCGTACTGCTCATCGGCGTCTCGGTCATCCTCGCGAACCTGTTCGCCGACGTACTGTACGCGTACCTCGATCCCAGAATCAGATACTGACGATGGCTACAAGACAAAACGACACCGAACCCGAGCGTGGTCGCATTCGAATCGAAGGCTTCGACGGCGAGGCGGTCAAGGACCGTCAGCTGGAATCCGAGTGGAAGCCGAGTCTCCAGTCCGAGGAAGGGAAAGGCCGGCTGTACTACGCCTGGCGGCGGTTCAAGCGGAACCGCCTCGCGCTGTTCGGCGCGGCCGTCATCGCGTTCATGACGCTGCTTGCGGTGTTCGCCCGCCCGATTCGGGTGCCCGGACAGGTCCCGGTGCTGGCCGGCCAGGTCGTCCAGCCGTTCGCGCTGGCACCGGCCGACCCGGCCAACCAGAACGTCCTGACGGGACACACCCCCCCGACGCTGGAGAACACGTTCGCCTGGCCGCCCTCGGGGCTCCACATCTTCGGCACCGACTGGGCCGGCCGCGACATCCTCTCGCGGATCATGTACGGCGGGCGCTGGAGCCTCTCGATCGGCTTCATCGCCGTCGCCGTGGCGCTGTTCATCGGGGTGCCGCTCGGCGCCGTCGCGGGCTACTACGGCGGCTACGTCGACGAGGCCGTCATGCGGATCGTCGACCTGCTGTACGCGTTCCCGTTCATCGTCCTGGCCATCGCGGTCATCACCATTCTCGGTCGGGGGTACTGGGAGCTCATCTTCGCGCTGGTCACCACCGGCTGGCTGGCCTACGCGCGCATCCTCCGCGGCGAGATACTCAGCGTCAAGGAAAACGAATACGTCACCGCGGCGAAGGCGCTCGGCGCCAAGGACAGGTCGGTCATCCTCCGGCACATCCTCCCGAACGCGATGGCACCGGTCATCGTCCAGGCGACGCTCAGCGTCGGGACGACGGTGCTGGCGGCCGCCGCGCTGGGCTTCATCGGCCTCGGGCTGTCGCCGGCCAGCGCCGAGTGGGGCGTCATGCTCCGGGTCGAAGACGACTCGATGGCCCGCGGCCGGTGGTGGGCCGGCTTCTTCCCCGGATTCGCCATCTTCATGTTCGTGCTGGCGATCAACCTCGTCGGCGACGGGGTCCGGGACGCCTTCGACCCGCAGGGCGACACGAGCGGAGGTGAGTTCCGATAGGTCAACTACCCCGCCGTGAACGGCAGGGCTTGTCGGTGGGCTCCCGCTCACACCTCTGACGAGGCAGGCGAAAACTCGCCGTTCGCGTTCAACGTCCCCGACTTCAGGGCCAGCTGACGGGTGGCCCCTCTCGACAGAGACTTCTGCCCCGCCGAGAGTCGCTTGTAGCCGATGTTCTTTGCCGCGTTGTAATCTGCATGGGCTTCGTACCCACACTTCTGACACGCGAACTCCTCGCCGTTGCGGTTCTCCTCCAGCGTCATCCCGCACTTCGAGCATCGCCGACTCGTGTACGCCGGGTCCACCTGCTTGACGTGAATACCTCGCTCGACGGCTTTGTACTCGGTGTACTCGTAGAGCCGCCGGAACGCCCATATATGGAACTTCTTGACGTTTGGCATCCGGTCGCGGATGTCGGTCAGGTCCTCGAAGGCAATCGTGTCACACTCGTTCGCCAGCGCCTCTTGGACGAGCGCCTTCGAGATGCGATGCAGGTAGTCTTCGGCCCATCTACCTTCCCGGTCTCCCAACTGCGCTATCGTTCGGTGGGCCGATTCGGTCCCGGTCTGCTGAAGGCCGCCACGGACCCGCTCGTACTCGCGGCGGCGGTGATTCAGGTAGCCACCGCTCCAGAACTGTCCGGTCGAGGTGACAGCGATGTTCTCCACACCGAGGTCGACGCCGAGAACCGTTTCGTTCTCGGCTTCCTCCGGCTCGACATCATCCTCTTTGACAACGGAGATGTGGAGATACCAGTCACCACCGCGGTGGTGGAGGGTGGCTTCGTTGCGCTCCCACGGTTCGGAGAGGTACTCGTACTGTGGCGCGTCGGGGGTGTCTGGGCGGACGAACTGGGCTTCGACGCGGCCGTCGACGGTCGCCAGCGTGACGTAGTCGTCGTAGTAGGTGACGGCGTTGGTGTTGTAGTGGACGAAATCGCTGGTGAACAGCGGTTTCGACGGGTTCTCGCCTTGTTCTCGTTTCGTGACACAGGTGTTGAGGGCGTCTGCGGCCCGGTTGCGGGCGGCTTGTACGAGGTCGGCGTGCAGTCCGTCGGTGGTTTGGCGGGCGCGTTCGTAGGAGCGGTGGTGGAGTTCGGTTTTTGCGGTGATGAGCCGGCCATTGTCGTTCCAGCCTTTCTCGACAGCGACCTGTGCGGCCTGTTTGAATCGCTGGACGGTGCGGTGGAGGAGAGTGTCGTCGGTGTCAGTGACGTCGAGTTTGACGACAGCGGTGCGTCGATGCTCCACATCAGCATTAACGGTTCTTAAGATATATATCACGGGGCGGTGGGTTGAAGCTGTTGGGGAGTCAATTGGGGGGACATGCGTGGACAAATACAACAAACGAACGCGATTCCGCCCCGGCGTAAACGCCGGGGTTTCCTCGCTGACTAAGATGGCGATCTACGAGGTCGAAGCCGGCGAGCGGTTCGGCGTCGTCGGCGAGAGCGGCGCGGGCAAGAGCGTCACCAGCCTCGCGGTGATGCGGCTCATCGACGAGCCGGGCGTCATCGAGAGCGGCGAGATCCGGTTCAAGGGCCGGAACCTCCTGGAGCTCGACGACGAGGAGATGCGCGAGCTCCGGGGCAACGAGATCGCGATGATATTCCAGGACGCCGAGACCGCGCTGAACCCGGCCTACACAGTCGGCGAGCAGATATCCGAGGCGGTCCGACACCACCTCGATATGGACGAGACGGCGGCCAAAGAACGCGCGATCGAGATGCTCGAGTCGGTTGGGATTCCGGACCCGGGCCAGCGGTACTCCAACTACCCCCACGAGTTCTCCGGCGGAATGCAGCAGCGTGCGGTCATCGCGATGGCGCTGTCCTGCGACCCGGATCTCATCATCGCCGACGAGCCGACGACCGCCCTGGACGTTACGATCGAGGCGCAGATACTGGGCCTGCTCAAGGAGATCGGCGACGAATACGACACCGCCATCCAGCTCATCACCCACGACCTCGGCGTCGTCGCCGAGTTCTGCGACAGGGTAATGGTGATGTACGCGGGCCACCCGGTCGAGATGGCGCCCGTCGAGGACGTCTACTACGACCCACAGCACCCCTACACCGTGGGATTGATGGGCTCGGTTCCGCGCATCGGCGACGACCGCGACCGGCTGGAGACCATCCCCGGCCGGATGCCGGACCTCATCGAGATGCCGCCGGGCTGTAACTTCCACCCGCGGTGTCCGTACGCCGAGGAGAACTGCACCAAACGCGAGCCGGCGTTCGTGGACGTGGCGACGGGCACGCCGGCCGACGTCTCCGACCACGACACGCAGATGGCCGCCTGTCTCGCCCACACCGGCGAGCTGTCGGAGCAGCCGGGCTACGAGGTGCGGGTCAGAGACGGAAGCCGGACCGAGCCCGTCGAGTCGACCGACGGGGGAACCGTCGATGAGTAGCGACGAGCCGCTCGTCCGGGCGGAGAACCTCAAGAAGCACTACCGGTCGGAGACGGACTTCATCGACCGGCTGCTCGGCCGGCAAAAATGGGTGAAGGCCGTCGACGGCATCGACCTCGAAATCGGGGCCGGCGAGACGCTCGGTCTCGTCGGCGAGTCCGGCTGCGGCAAAAGCACCGTCGGCCGGACGCTGCTACGGCTCGAGGAACCGACCGAGGGAAGCGTCTACTACGAAGGTCAGGACGTCAGCGAGCTCTCCGGCAGCGAGCTCCGGGAGCTGCGCAGGGACGTCCAGATAATCTTCCAGAACCCCCAGTCCAGTCTCAACCCCCGGCTGACGGTCGACGACATCATCGGCGAGGCGCTGGACATCCACGGGCTGGCCGCCGGCAACACCCGCGACGAACGCATCAAGGAGCTGCTCGAAACCGTCGGACTGAACGCGAGCCACGCCAACCGTTACCCTCACGAGTTCTCCGGCGGCCAGCTACAGCGCATCGGCATCGCCCGCGCGCTGGCCGTCGATCCGGATTTCATCGTCTGTGACGAACCCGTGTCGGCGCTGGACGTCTCCGTGCAGGCGCAGATCCTCAACCTGCTGGAGGACCTCCAAGAGGAGTTCGGCATCTCGTATCTGTTCATCGCCCACGACCTCTCGGTCGTCGAGCACATCGCCGACCGGATCGCCGTGATGTATCTCGGCGAGATCGCGGAGGTCGGGACGCCGGAGGAGCTGTTCTCGGCGCCACAGCACCCCTACACGGAGGCGCTACTGTCGGCGATTCCGGAGCCGGATCCCCTCTGGGAGGCCGACCGCGAGCAGGCGGAGTGGCGGGCGGTCCTCGAGCTACAGGAGCGCATCGAGCGGGCCGACATCGACTTCGAGAGCGTCGACGCCGAGCGGGACGACGACCGCGAGACGATCGCCGCCGCCATCCGGGCGGAGTACGGCGTCCCGCAGTCGCTCTCGGACCCCGCCGCCGAGCAGGTGCTCGCCGGGGCGCTGGAGTCGGCCGCCGCCGAGGAGTTCGACGCCGCCGCCGCCGCCCTCGAGGATGTCTTCGTGACGCCGTGTCGGGTTCACGAGCCGGAGCTCCGCGACATCGACAACGGCCGTGCGGCCTGTCATCTGTTCGATCCTCGCTACGAGGACGGCAGCGTCGGCCGACCCGGAGTCGACGCGGACGCGGACGCGGAACCGACGGCCGCCGACGACGACTGACCTCCGACGCGGAACGCCTTTCACCGGGCGAGCCGTAGCGACGCCGTCGATGAGACGGATCTACGAGTCGGACGCGCTGGACCGGGACGACGAGGACCCGTTCCGGCCGGGGGCCAGCGACAGGGAGGAACCGCGCGCCGCCCGGACGCTGCCGGTAGGGACGCTGAGCGAGACGCTGTTCCCGAGGCGGCTCCGCCACCGCTCGATCTCCGTCGACGTCTCGACCCCGCGGGACGTCTACGAGGCCGGCGAGACGGTGCCGTTCGTCGTCAGGATGAAAAACGCGATGCCGTTTCCGGTGAGCGTCCCGACGGTCTCGCCGGTGCTGTGGACCTGGGCGGTCGACGGCCACCGGGAGGCCTCCCACGTGCCGGAGATTCCGACACAGGAGCCGAGCGCCCTCGAGTTCGACCGCGGCGAGTGGAAGGAGTTCCGCCGGAACTGGAACGGGATGTTCCAGGTCAGCGAGTCGGAGTGGACCCGGGCCGGGCCGGGCGAGTACACGATACACGCCGGCGTCAACGTCGAGTCGGCGTCCGCGAAGGGCGTCCGCGACGAGACGACGATCGAGATACGGTAGCAGTCAGGACGCCTCGTCGTAGAGGCGGTCGGTCGCCGACTCCGCGAGCGCCCGGATGTCGGCGACGAGGTCGTCGCTCCGGTCGATGGAGTACGCCGGGTCCTCCCCGCCGGTCGACTCGACGATGTCGAACGGTTCCATCGCCTCCAGCGCCTCGATGACCGCGCTCTGGTAGATGTCGGCGTGAGCGGCGATGTCGGCCGTCGTCAGCGGTTCCTCGGCGTAGAACAGGGTCACCAGGACCCGTGCCCGTACCCTGTTGGCGAACAGCTTGACGAGGCCGTTCCTGTCGACGAGCGCCGTGACGTCGTCGATCGGTCCCTCGGGGACGTCGGACATGCCGGTCGGTTGCCGCCGGAGTGGTATAACCACACCGAAGCGGTACTCACCAGAAAAACAAGGTGGATGCCCCACCCTCAAGGAACGAGCGGAGCGAGTGAGTAGAGTAGGGAGGATAGCGCGGAACGGAGTTCCGCGGACCATGCGAGCGGGCAAAGCCCGCGCGCAGAACCCGACACGAATGGAAGTTCTCGGTATGCGTGGTGCTAACGACGATCTAAAAAATACCTTTTTGACGAGGCTATCCATAATTATCTATGCGAGCCTCGGCAGGCGCACGTCTTGTCGAGGTGGGGCGCACGTAAACCGTCCCCTGATGTCGGGGCCACATCGTGGACACCGACAATTAAAGTGGGAGTGTCGCAGACCGGCCGAATCAGTCCAAGGCGGCGTAGCACCCCTACGTGCGCTGTTCGGCCGGAATGACGCGACTGCAATGAAGATCGCGCCTCGTCCATGCACGGGGGCCGGGCCGAAACCACCGTGGGAACGCCCTGCCCTCAAGGAGCCGCTGGAGGCGGCGAGTAGGGCGGGGTAGTTTACCACTCTACCGACAGCGTCCCGTCGCCCTCGGGGTCGGGGGCGATCTCCTCGTCGGTCCGGCGGTCGACGACGTGGATGACGCCGCGGTCTTTCTTCGCCGGGCAGGCCTCCGCCGCGCGGACGTTGTGCGCGAGGTCGTCGTCGTCGAAGAAGTAGACGTTCGGCTGGGCGATGCCGGTCGACAGCTCCATCTTCCAGTTGTCCGAGACCTCCGCACACTTGCCGGCCGCGATACACCTGTTGGCCTCGAAGATGATCTTGTACGGGGCCTCCTCGACGGGCGGGGCGTCGGTCTCGCCGATGTCGCTCGGGTCGGGCGGGGCGTCGGCCATGTCGACGGAAGGAAGGCGACGGGTTTGGCTCTGACGGCTGGTCCGGCGACCGCCGGGGCGTTTAATATCGACGGCCGCACAGGGGAGGGCATGACCCTCGACCCCGTTCACTTCGACGGCATCGCACGGTTGGCGGGCCGTATCGACCGGCGGGTCGACGCGACGGACCACGACGACTTCGCCGAGACGGTCTTCGAGGAGTTCCTCGACCCGCTCGTCCACGACGGCCGCCGGGTGCTGGAGCCGCTCGACGAGCCCCGGCGCCGGCGGGTCGGCGCCGAGGACGCCGCCCTGCAGGCCGCGCCCTTCCCTTCCCAGCACGGCCTCGACTCCGGCACCATCAACCCGACGACGTTCACCAATGGGCTCGTGCTGGACGTCGCCCAGGCGGCAATGGCGGCCGTTCCGTCGGACCTGGAGCTGCACCGCGCCCGGAGCGTCGTGGCGACGGTTCACTCCAACGACGCCACCGTCGACTGCGAGGAGGACGGGTGGACGATGTTCGACGGCGGCTACTCCCGGGGGCGGATCCTGCAGGCGCCGCGGGTGAACCGCTACGCCGAGGCGGTGGTCCACGCGCTGTCGCTGTACCTCGCGGAGGTGACCCACGCGAAGACCCAGGCGGACGTGGTCGAGGACCTGCTCGTTCTCGACGGGCCGATCTACCCGAAGGGGCTGCTCGCCTGGAGCGACCGCCACCCCGAGCTGGCGGAGCTGCTGGCCGAGGCCGAACGGCCGCGGGACGTCGTTGCCGGCTACATCGAGCTGGTGGAACGGTTCGTCGAGCGGGACGTCCCGCTGGTCGGCTTCGTGAAGAACGGCGGCTCGCGGGCGGTCACCCGGGCGGTCCGCAGCCGCGAGCGGGCGCCGTGGGTCGACGACGCCGCGTTCTTCCGGCGCGTGCTCGAGCGGACCGACGACGACGGCGAGCGGCTCACCGACGAGCTGACGTTCACCAACTGGTTCGTCTCCCGGGGCGGCGTCGACGGCCCGCTGTCGGCCGACGGCGACGCGCTGGGGCTGGAGCGGTCGCTCGACCCGGCGGCCTACGAGGTGACGTTCTGCTGTATCTACGACCCCCGCGAGGACCTGCTGTTCCGCGTCGAGGCGCCGGCGGCGTTCACCCGCGATCCCGACCGCCGGGCGGCGCTGACCACGCAGCTGCTCCGGGACGTCGCCGCCGAGGGCGGACCGCCGCTGTCGGTGGCGAAAGCCGACGAACTCGCGCGCATCAGCCGCGAGGAGAAGGCCGCCCTCGGCCGCGCCATCGAAGAGCGGTTCGACGCCGAACGGAACCGCAGTTACGACGACGAGCGGTGGGGACTGGTCACGTAGCGGCGTCGGCGGCCTCGATCACCTCGACGTCGACCGCCGCGGCCGGGACCCCGAGGCGGGCGAACTGCGTGCGGACGTGCTCGGTAGCGGCCTCGACGGCCGCCTCGCGGCTCTCGAACCCCCGCGGCGTCGGCGACTCGAAGGCCACCTGCACCGTCCGGTCGCCAAGCTCCTGGGTCGTCCCGCCGCTGTCGACCTCGTAGAAGGCGTCGCAGACCCAGACGTACGGCGCGTCCGTCGTCGGCGCGCCGCGGTACGACGGCGGCTCCTCGCCGGGCTCGTACAGCGTCCCCGTCAGATCGGTCCCGTGTGCCGACCCGCGAACCTGTAACATACCCCGGCTACGACGACCACGGGCAAAAGCCGTGCGACACGGGCCGGGCGGCGGGCGTCGGTCGCGGGCGTGCGTCCATCCGACCCGGTCCCGTTAGAGGGCGACGTCAGGAGTTCATCGCGACGTAGGTGTGGGTGTCTTCGACGCCGTCGAGCCCCTGGATCTCGGTGGCAGCGACGCTCTTGACGGTCCCGGGGGAGTCGACGTCGGCCTTGGCGATGACGTCGACGTCGCCGGCGACGATGTGGGCGGCCGTCACGCCGTCGACGGCCTCGATGTCTCCCCGGAGGCGGTCGGCCTTGCCGGTGTGGGCCTTCACCATCACGTAGGCGACGACCATCTCAGGCGCCCCCCGTCGCGGTGGCGGCGGGGTCGCCGACGAGAATCTGTTCGACCTCTCGGAGGACGTCGAAGTCCGCGATGACGACGACCCGGTCGCCGACCTCCAGCGAGCGGTCGGCGTCCGGCAGCGCCAGTTGGCCGTCGGCCTTGCCGAAGGCGAGCATCCGGGCGTCGGCCGGCAGCTCGATCTCCGACAGCGAGTAGCCCTGCATCGGCGACTCCGGTGACACCGTCAGCTGGACGAGCTGGAGGTTCTGGGCGATGTCGGCCACCGCGCGGACGTTGCCGCCGACGAGGGCGTTCTTCGCGGCGATGGCGCCCAGCCGCTCGGGGTAGATCACCTCGTCGACGTCGGCGCTGTACTTCCGGACGGGGTACCCGCGGTCGTCGTCGTCGTCGACCCGCATCACCGTTCGACAGCCGTGGTGTTTGCCGACCATGCAGGCGACGACGTCGATCAGGAGGTCGCCGGTCAGCGCCGCCAGCCCGTCGACGGTGTCGAGATCCTGCGCCAGCAGCGTCTCCTCGTCGGCGCCGTCGCCGTGGACGACGTCGAACCCCTCGCTTTCGAGCCGACCCAGCTTTCGCTCGTCGGCCTCGACGATGACCGCCTCGTGACCCTGCTCTCGCAGGACCCGGGCGGTGCGCATCCCGACTCGGCCCGCACCGACGATGAGAAATCGCATGCGGCCACGTACGACGACCGCCCTCAATAATGTTACTCCGTGACACGATGGCGGTGTTCGGACGAGCGACGGCGGGCCGAACACACCTCGTCGGGTGATCGAAGGGGACCGGGCTCCCGAAATCCTCGCCGCCCCTTTCCGGTGTCTCATCCGAGCGCTACCGGCACGATGGGCCGGAAAGGCTTTTTTCTCCCCGCCCTGCGAGAGGATACCATGGTCCAGGCGTTCATCATGATCGAGGCCGACACCGGGCGCGCGGAGGCGCTGCAAGAGACCGTCCGGGAGCTCGGCGGCGTGGCCGAGGCCAACGTCGTCGCCGGCGACTACGACGTCATCATCGAGGCCGAGGCCGAGGAGGTGTACGACGTCATCGGCGCCGTCGCCACCGAGATCCGGAGCTTCGGTGACGTCGTCGACACGAAGACGTACATCTGTCTCGAGTAGCGAGTAGCTACCGGTAGGGGTCGCCGTTGCGCCGGAGGTGCTCGGCCAGCGCCTCGCGCTGTCGGTCCAGCGCCGCCGGCGGGTCCCCGTAGACGGGGTCGAAGAGGTCGTCGGGGTCCGGCTCGGCGGCCGCGGCGGCCTCGCGGGCGGCGTCGAACTCCGAGTCGGCCGCCTCACGGGCCGACTCGGCGACCTCGGCCGCCGGGTGGTCGCCCGCCTCGAGGAACTCGACGAACCGCTCGACCGGGTCGCGGGTGCGCCAGGCCGGGTACGCCTCGCGGTCGGCGTAGCGGTCCGGGTCGTCGCTCGTCGTGTGCGGCCCCTGTCGGTAGGTGAGGCTCTCGACGAGCACCGGCGCGCCGGCGCGGGCGTCCGCGAGCGCCCGCCGGACCGTCTCGTGGACGGCCAGCGGGTCGTTGCCGTCGACGCGCCGACCGTCGATGCCGTAGGCGTCGGCCTTCCGGGCGATGGTGTCGCTTGCCGTCTGCATCGACGTCGGCGTCGAGATGGCCCAGCCGTTGTTCTCGCAGAGAAAGGCCGTCGGCGGCTCGAAGGCGCCCGCGAACTCCAGCGCCTCGTGGAAGTCGCCCTCCGAGGTGGCGCCGTCGCCGAGATAGCAGACGACGGCCTCGTCGCCGTCGTGGCGGTCGGCGGCCATCCCCAACCCGACGGCGTGCGGCAGCTGCGAGGCGATCGGCACCGCCTGCGGCAGCACCGGCACGTCGTGGTCGGAGCCGAACTCGGGGTACCCCCGCCGGAGCCGGAGGATGTCGGCCATCGGCACGCCGCGGGCCAGCTGCATCGCGTTCGACCGGTAGGTCGGCACCAGCCAGTCGTCGCCGGCCATCGCCAGCGCCGCCCCGACCTGGGAGGCCTCCTGGCCCCGGAACGGCGGGTAGCCGCTCATCCAACCCTGTCGCTGGAGTGCGAAGGCCCGCTCGTCGAAGACGCGGGCCCGGATCATCTCCTCGAGCAGCTCGCGGGCCAGCTCCGGGTCGACCGTCCCCGGGTCGCGGTCGCCGACGACGCGGTGCATGTCCGGCCCCTCGTCGCCGGGGAACAAAGCGGTGGCGGACGGACAGACCGAAGGACCTCGACGCGGTACCGCCGGTATGGTCTCGGCGCTCGACGCGGTCGGACTGGTCGTCCTCGTCGGCCTCAACACCCTGCTCGCGGCGGTGCTCACGCGGGTGTTTCGGGTCCGGCTGGCGACCCGCTGGGGGAGCTTCCTCTACACGCTGGCGCTGACGCCGTTGGCGCTCGTCGTCGTGACGCTACTCTTGGGCCAGGCTCTCGGCCCGGACCTCGGTGGGACCGCGACGGTCTTCGGCGTCACCGTTCTGGTGCCGCTGACGCTCGGCGTCGCCGTCGATTACTTCTGGATGCCGTCTCCCGACGAGGTCGAGGTGCCGGACACCGTCTAGCGGAGCCGCCCGAGGGCCGTCTCGGCGGCCTCGACGACCGCCTCCGGCGACCGCGTGGCGTCGATGCGGACGAACCGTTCCGGCTCGGCCTCGATGAGCCGCTCGTAGTTGGCACGCACCGCCGCGAGGTGGCCGGCCGTCTCGAACTTGTTGGTCGCGCCGGCCCGCTCGGCGCCCGTCTCCGGCGGCACGTCGAGGTACAGCGTCGCGTCCGGCGTCCGGGTGAACGGCTCGTGGATCCCCATGACGTACTCCAGCGGCCGCCGGACGACGCCGTCCAGCGTCGCCGCCTGGTAGGCGTACCGGGAGTCGACGTAGCGGTCCGAGACGACGAGCGCGTCGTCGGCCAGCGCCGGCTCGACGACCCGCGAGAGGTGGTCGGCGTGGTCGGCGGTGTAGAGGAACAGCTCCGCCAGCGGGTCAGCGTCGGCGTCGCCCAGCGAGCGCTCGACGGCTTCGCCGTACCACGAGTCGGTCGGCTCGCGGGTGAACACCGTCTCCTCGGGCAGCGACTCCCGCAGGGCCTCCGCGACCGTCGTCTTCCCGCTGCCGTCGATGCCTTCCAGCGTGACGAGCATGCCGGCACCTCGGGGCCGACGCTCTTAATCGCCCGGGCCGCGGGGGCCGCCGGGTCGCGCCGGGAGCTTACCGGGCCGCCCGCGGGCCGGACCGTCCGGCGCGCTTCGCCTCGAGGACGGCACCGGCCGCCAGGTCGCGGGCCAGCGTCTCCACGGTCGGGTCGTCGGCTCCGGCCTCGGCCTCGACCCCCGCCGAGACGACCGACCCCGCCGGCGGCCGGACGGCGACGGTCGCCCGGAGGCCGTCGGCGCCGCCGGAGATCTCGCCGCCGACGACGAACTCGTCGGACAGCAGCGCGCGCGTCGAGGCGGCGACGTCGACCAGTTCCCGGCGGAGCGTGCGGCGGCGCTCGGCCGAGGGCTCGGCGTCCGGCGGCCCGGCGTGGGGGGCGTTTCCGTGCATCTGTCTCCCGTACACCGCACCCCGGCAAAAAGCCGTCGGCCAGCCGATTACAGCAGCGGGTCGCTGTCGCCATAGACGGCGACGACGACGGCGGTGGCGTGGGCGTCGGCCGGCGCCTCGGCCGTCGCCGTCCGGCGGCCGTCCTCCTCGAAGGCCCACTCCCGTAGCTCCCGGCCGGCCGACAGTCCCGCCTCGACGCGGGCGACGACGTCGCCGGGGTCGGTGCCGTCGGCCTCGTAGAACAGCCCCGGTCCACCGGGCTCGCGGGACCACCCCAGCGAGGCGACGGCGGGACCGTTTTCGTCGGGGGCGACCGTCGACCGCCCCTCGACGACCGTGAGCCGCTCGCCGGCCGGCCCGAGGTCCGGCGCCTCGCCGACGACCTCGACGGCCGCCGCCGCCGGGATGACCGACGACACCGACACCAGGTTGTAGTCGTGGACGTTCGCCGCCGCGAGGGCGGCGTCGTAGGAAGCCGTCGCCGTCGGCCCGGTCGCCGTCCCCCGGACGACCCGGATGGTTCCCATCGTCGTCGGTCGGCGACCGAGACATAACGGCGTTTCGGAACGGCCGGGCTCAGCCGTCGGCGTCGGCGTCAGCCTCGATGAAGCCCTCGATCGTCGCCGACAGCACCGTCTCGCCGTCGGCGTTCCGGCAGTCGACGTCGGCGGTGACGGCGTAGCGATCCTCGCGGGTCTCGACCGTCTCGTGGGTCCACTCGCAGGTGATCGGCTCGCCCGTGTACACCGGCCGGCGGAACTCGAAGTCCATCTCGTGGGCGAGCATCTCGAGGTCGCCGCCGACGGCCGTCGGCAGCGTCGCCGTCAGTAACCCTTGGACCAGCAGCCGACCGTCGGCGTCGGGGTCGGTGTGCCGCGGCTGGTCGTCGCCGGACAGCGCCGTGAACCGGCGAACCTCCTCGGTCGTGAACGTCCGCTCGACGGTGTAGCTGTCGCCCTCGGCCGGCCGGGTCACGCCGCTGCCCTCCGGCTCCTCCGGTCGTCCGTCGTCGGTCCTCGGTGCACGCCACCTGCTACCGCGTGCAGTCGCTTAACACTTGAGCGGGGCGACCCGCGAGCCCGGGCGGGGACCGTCGGCTTAGCTCCCGGCGGAGCGCTTGTCGAGGCCGGCGGCCTCGATGTCCTCGCCGCCGACCGACGATCGCAGGGCGTCCATGCCGTCGTTACCGTCGATGCCGAAGTCGTCGGCGTACAGCGCCTGGACACGCTCGTACTCCTCGTCCGTGAGCGGCGGAGCCTCGCTTGCGGCGGCCCATTCGTCGATGTCCTCGCGCGTGCGGAAGGTCGGCGTCACCGTCGCCACCGCGTCGTGGTACAGCAGCCACCGCAGGCTGGCCTGGGCCATCGTGCGCGTGCCGTCGGCGCTGTCCGCGGGGCCGTGCTCCGCGCGTTCCAGGAACCGCAGGGCGTCGACCTTCTGCCAGCCCGTCTCGTACCACTCGTCGGGCCGGTAGGCGCGGTGGTCGCCCTCGCCGAGTTCCGTCTCGGGCGTCACCTGCTCGTTCAGCAGCCCCGAGGAGTGCGGCACCCGCGGAACGAGGCTCGTCGACGAGCCCGTCCGCTCGATGGTCTCGAGGAAGTGGGCGCCGACGTCCTGTTCGAGGAGGTTCCACACCAGCTGGACGGAATCGAACTCCTCCTCGATCGCGAAATCGCCCTCCGCGAGCCAGCCGATGGACGGGCCCAGCGCCAGCCCGATCGCGTCGGCGCGGCCGTCCTCGCGGACCTCGTCGAGGAACTCCAGAACGTCGGCGTCCATCTCCTCGACGTTCGCGTTGTGTAGCTGGAGGACGTCGACCCGCTCGAGGCCGAGTCGGTCCAGCGACCGCTCGAAGGCCTCCTCGAGGTAGTCGCGGTGCATCTCCTTCGGCAGCTCGCCGTGGCCGGCCTGGGGGTTGTTGTAGAAGTCGTAGCCGAGCTTCGTGGCGACGGTCACCTCCTCGCGGCGGTCGGACAGCGCCCGCCCGACCAGCTCCTCCGAGCGGCCGTGGCCGTAGACGTCGCCAGTGTCGAAGTAGGTGATGCCCCGGTCGACGGCGTAGTCGAGCATCTCGACGGCCTGTGACTCGCTGCGGTCGCCCCACCAGTCGGTGCCGACGACCCAGGCGCCGAAGCCGATCTCCGAGACCTCAACGCCGGAGTTACCGAGCGTCCGGGTGTTCATGTATCGCGGTAGGGTCTTGCGCCACTTAGCGGTCGTGGTTCGATTCCGGACGACGGGAGCCGCGGGCGGCGCAGGCGACGGCGCCGACCGAGGGCCGACGGCGGGGGCGTCGGGTCACAACAGCAACCCATAACACCGCGGCTCCCCTCCCGTCGAGACATGACGAAGCGCCACGTCTCGCTGCCGCCGGAGGCCGAGGAGGGGCTCGAGGCATTTCTCGGCCAGGTCGACCGCCGGCTGGCGAGCGACGAGGACACCTGCGAGGTCGTCGAGGACGTCCTCGTGGACCTCCACGGCGACCGCGACGCCTACGAGCGGTGGCAGGCCGGCGAGGAGGTGTCGCCGGCCGAGCGGGTCCGGCTCCAGGGGTACGACCCCTGCAACGCGACGCTGGAAAGCGAGTACTACGCCGAAAAGGACGAAGAGGCCTTCGAGGACTCGAAACACCTCCAGTGGCTCTGGCGGCAGTTCGACGCGACGCCGATGGCCGATAACGTCGAGTTCGCGCTGCGGTTCCGCCGGATGCTGGCCGATCACCTCTTCGCCGACTGCGGGCAGAATTGCCGGTTCTTCAAGAACATCACCTTCACCTACGGCCACAACATCTCCGTCGGCGACGACGTCGTCGTCCACGACGACGTCCACCTCGACGACCGCGGTAAGCTGACGGTCGGCGACCGCGTCTCGATCAGCGACGGCGCCCACGTCTACAGCCACGACCACGACCTCGTCGACCAGACCGAAATCGAGAACTTCCACACCGTCATCGCCGACGACGCCCGCGTCACGTACGACGCGATGGTGCGGGCCGGCGTTCGGGTCGGCGAGAACGCAGTTCTCGGCGCCCGGGCGGTCGCCCAGTCGGACGTCCCCGACCACCACGTCGCCGTCGGGACGCCCGCGAGGAGCATCCGCGTCAAGTCGGGCTGGGAGTCCGTCGCCGCCCCCGTCGACGGCGACCGCGACGGCGGCGACGGCCGCGAGGACCGCCGCATTCCCTTCGAGGTGCCGGACGACGTCGACGTCTTCGACGAGTTCGGCCGCGACCTGACGCCGCCGGGGTGACGTTGCTGGCTGTAACCACGCGAGGCGGTCCCGTTCGGAGAATGAGATTCCGGACGGCGGGCGTCCGGATGCTGCGAGGAATCTCGAAAGGAGGATAGCTGGCAGTACGAGTCAGCCCGCCCGAGCCCGGTAACCCTCCCAAGCCAGGCCGGCGAGGGCGCCGCCGCCGGTCAACAGCGCGAGGAGGCCGACGACGCCGACCCACGGCGGCAGGACGAACGACACCCACGAGTCGGCGACCGCGATGGCCCCGCCGACCGTCCCGCCGTGGGCGGTCCCGTTGAGTTCCCGCCCGGAGGGGACCTCTCCCGGCTCCTCGCCGCCGACGCCGAAGCGGTCGGCGTCGTAGACGATGCCGCGCTCGCCGGTCAGTTCGTGGCTCCAGACCACCTCGCCGTCCGGCCCGACCTCGAGCACGCGGAAGTTCCGCGAGTCCGCGATCAGCGTGTTGCCGTTCGGCAGCCGGTCGGCGTCGCGGGGCCACTGGAGGCGGTCGCCGGCGTTCGGCCCCTCGTAGCGCCACACCTCCTCCATCGTCTCGGCGTCGTACTCGACGACCCGGTTGTTCTCGCTGTCGGCGACGATGAGGGTGTCGCTCGCCTCCAGGTAGTCGGGGTCGTGCTGTTCGTACATGAGGGAGTGGTCGCCCGGATCGCCGTACACCGCGACGACGTCGTCGGTGTCGGGGTCGACCTCGACGACGACGTCGAAGTTCCGGATGGACATCAGGAAGTTGCCGTTGTCGAGCCGGTCGACGTCGTTCATGTGGGTCCAGTCCTGTCGGGGGCCGGTGTAGGCGTGGTCCTCGCGTGGGGTGCCCTCGACGTAGTCGGCCCAAAAGTCGCTGCCCTCGTCGAGGTTCTCTTTGGCCGACCACTCCCAGGTGACGGTCCCGTTGCGGGCGACGGTGAACGTCCGGTGGCGGCCCATGTCGATGACGGCCGTCTCGCCGCTCGCGAGGCGGTCGGCGTCGTGGACCTCGTGGTAGGAAATCTGCCGGTCGTACCAGTCGTACTCCCAGACCACCTCGCCGGTGTCGGGGTCGACCTCCTGGACGCGGTTGCGGACGCAGTGGTCGCCGGACGTGTTCGCCCACCGCTCCGGGCAGTCGGCGTCCGGCACCTTCTGGCCGAACGACACCAGCACGTTGCCGTTGTCGAGCGGCTCCCCGTCGAAGACGGCGGCGTCGTCGGGGGCGTACTCCCAGGTCCGGTCGCCGGACTCGTCGAGGACGAAGACCTCGCCGTTGTGGTTGCCGAACCAGCCGTACGCCTGGACGGTGACGAGCGTCCGACCGTCGGCGGCGTCGCCGCCGGCGGTGTCGTCGGCGGTGACCGCGAGTCCCCCGAGGACGCCGACGGAGACGACCAGCAGGACGCCCAGGACGGCGACCCGTCGCGTTCGCATCGGGCGGCACCTCGCGGCGGCCGGCAAAACGCTTGACGGTTCCGGTCGTGCGGCGGAAGCCGTTTCCGACCGGGGCACCGACCCTCGGTCGTGCGGAGCGTCGCCATCAATATCGGGGCCAACACGAACGAACCGGGCTTCCGGGGGCCCATCCGCGACGACGGCCGCTTCGAGTACGTCCCCATCCCGGAGTCGGAGCCGACCCGCGAGGACGCCGCCGTGCCGACGTACGGCGACCTCGACTTCGACTTCGAGGTCGTCGACGCGAGCGGTGTCGCCGACCGGCCGGTCCACCTGGATCCGACCTTCGCGGGCGTCCACGGCCGCGACCGCTACACCTACGGCGACCCCCACGGCGTGAAGGCGCGGCCGCTGCTGGAGCTTTCGGCCGGCGACTACGTCTTCTTCTACGCGACGCTGTCGACGGTCGGCGGCGACCCCGCCGACTGGCTCGCCCCGGAGTGGGGTGCTTACGTCATCGGGCAGTTCCGGCTGGCCCGCGACCCGCTGCCGCCGGCGGCCTTCCGGGAGTTACCGGCCGACGAGCGGGCGGTCTTCGCCGAGAACGCCCACCGCAAGCGGGCGACCTTCGACGCCGAGGTGCTGCTGGAGGGCGACGAGGGGTCGGCGCTGTACGAGCGGGCGGTGCCGCTGTCGACGCCGGAGGCGGGCGTCGACGCCAACCGGCTGGTCACCGAGCTATCGAGCGACTCCGGAAAGGGGCCGTGGTGGCGCCGGCCGATGCGGTTCGACGCCGACGGGACGGCGGCGCTGCTCGAGGTTCGCGAGAACGAGGACCGAAGAGCGGCGTTCGGTTGACGGTCAGGCCGTCTCGGTGTCGTCGAACTCGACGGCGGCCGTCCCGGCGTCATCGAACTCCTCCAGCGCCCGGCGGAAGACGAGCCCGAGCGCGAGGTGGTTGCCCATCGCCGCGGCCAGCTGTCCGCGGGCGGCGTCGGCGTCCTCGACGCTGTACTCCTTCGTCCGGACGAGTTCGTGGACTGACAGCGGCCCCTCGTCGGCCAGCTCGTGCAGCACCGGGTACACAGTCCCGGGGCTGAGGTCGGCGCCGAAGTACTCCTTGAGGTCGTCCATGACGCCCGTCCCGTTGCTCTCGCCGGTCCGCAGCCGGACGAGCGCCGTCAACAGCTCCGGCAGCGCCTGCTTGACCAGCCCCTCGTCGATCATCGACAGCGTCCGCTCGTCGTGCAGCGTCGTCGCCGTCTCCTCGACCACCGCTTCGGTCCGGGCGGCCGGGTTCGTCCCCTCCGTTTCCTCCGTTCCGGGGCCGTTCATCTCCTCCAGCAGGCTCCGTAGCATCGCGTCGGTTCTCGATCGTCTGTCGCTCATCGATGGGTCAGATCAGATAGAGAAGACCTATAAATGGGGCCGAATCTCCACCGGACCGACGAGCCGTGAACGGTTTGAACGGTCTGAACGCGGACCGGGGTCGGAGCCCGGTCGTGCGGTTCCCGGCGACCGGTGGCGCGGGACGTCGACGCGGCGGTCGACCGACACCGCAGCGGACGACCGCCCGCGCCGGCGAGCGGCCCGTCCGCTCGGGGTGTCGAGCGGCGACGGCGACGGCCGTCAGCCCCGCGACGTTCGACGACGCGAACAGGACCAGGGCTCGACGTCCGAGGAGTTCGGCGGCACCGACACCGACACCAACACCATCGTCGGCGCCTCGGCGAACGTTCGAGTGCGCCGGCCGGGATTCACCCTGCAGCGGTCATTCTCGCGTCGATCGAGAAGTGCGCTCGCGGGTCACTTCGCTCTCCGCTCGCGTCGTCGAGGCCTCACTGCGTTCGGCCTCGCTGTTCACGGCTCGCTTCGCTCACCGCTCACACTATTCGAGACGCTCCCTACGGTCGCGTCTCGCTATGCGCCGTCCGGGACTCCCGCGAGCAGCGAGGGACCGGCAGTCCCTCGGGCGGTCGGCGCACGGCGCCGACGACGAAGCGAGCGGGAGGTCGGACGGCGCACGACTTCGGGAGTGCGCTCGCGGGTCACGATGTTCCCCGCTCGCGTCGTCGAGGCCTCACTACGTTCGGCCTCGTTATGCCCCGTCCGGGACTCTCGCGAGTGGAGCGAGCGAGAGGTCGGACGGCGCACGACCTTGGGAGTGCGCCGTCCGGGAATCGAACCCGGGCTAGTGGCTTGGGAAGCCACTGTCCTACCACTGGACCAACGGCGCGCGACGTTTCGCTGACAGCACACCAGCGTACCGCCGGCCCGCACTTGAACGTAGCGCCTCGCGGACGCAGACAGAGCCGGACGTCCGCCGTCTCCTGACGAGCATGAGTCAGTAGTCCGGAACGCCCGTACCGTGACCCGACGACGAACGCCTCACGGGTGCTGGCGGAACGAAAGCCGACCTGGCGAGCGCTCGACCTCCCGGCGTCGGCCGTCGAGCGGGTCGTCGAACTGTGCGAGGAAAGCGGACACAAATGGAGCATGCCGTCGGCGCCGGAGTCGGAGCCGTAGTCCGGAGCGGACGTCGCGGCTCGCCTCAGGTTTCGCGGACGACGATCCGGATGTCGTCGCCGTCCGTCAGCACGTAGCCGGGCGAGACGTCCTCGCCGTTCACCTGGATTATCACCTCGTATCCTTCGCCGTCGACGTACTCGGTGCCGTTGAACGTGACGGAGTTCTCGCCGACGCCGATGCCGAGGGTGCTCATGCCGTACTCCAGCGTCACCCCGGTGGCGTGGGCGTGCCACTCGCTGCCGTCGCCGTCCTCGAAGTGGAACCGGCGGTCCTGAAGCTGGTACTGTGGCTGCGAGAAGTCGACGGTGTCGCCCGTGATGGTGACCTCGATGCCGCCGTGGTAGTGGGCGCTGCCGGCCTGACCGATGCCGCCGCTGCTGCCGCCGGCGACGAAGACCACGTAGCCGACGATGCCCGTCGCGGCCAACAGGACGACCCCGATGGCGACTGGGCCGGTGGGGAACCCGCCGTCGTCGCCGTCACCGCCGACGCGGCGTTTGTCGATGGGGCCGAGATCGTCGTAGTGCTCGGCCTCGAGGTGCTCCAGGTGGGCCGTCTCGCTTTCGTGGGTGGCCCCGCAGTAGTCACACTCCGGCATCGATCGGCACTATCTCGCCGAGCGGTTTCAATCTTTATGAGGGCCGAGAGGTCGCGGCGCCGTCAGTCGTCGAGATCGCGCAGGTCGGCGGCGTTGGCGGCCACGAGCTCCCGAAACGCCTCGACGTCGGCGTCCGCCTGGGCGGCCGCGGGACGACGGTCTCGGAGCCGCCGCTTCAGTCGCCGCATCGCCGTGGGGTCGTTGTCGGCTAGCTCCGCGACGACGGCCGCCGGCCGGTCGACGACGCGGGAGACCAGCCCCATCCGCCGGGCGGCCTCGGCGTCGATCACTCGGCCCGACAGCGAGAGGTCCGTCGCCTCCCCGAGCCCGACGACCTCGGGGAGCCGGGCGGTGCCGCCCCAGGCGCCGAACAGCCCGAAGCCGACGCCGGGCTCGGCGAACGTCGCCTCGGGCGTCGCCACCCGGACGTCGCAGGCCAGCGCCAGTTCGACGCCGCCGCCCCGGGCCGGCCCGTCGACGCCGGCGACGACGACCGCCTCGGCGTCGGCGATGGCGTCGGCCGTCGCCTGCCCCCGGCGGACGAACGACTCGACGGCGTCGCCGGCGTCGTCGTCTGCGCCGCCGTCGTCGACCGCCGCGGCGAGGTCGGCGACGACCGAGCGGTCGGCCCCGGCGCAGAACGCCGCCCCGGCGCCCCTGAGATGGACGACCGGCGTTTCGGCGTCGGTGACGGCGTCGGCCAGCGCCTCCAGCCCCGCCGGGGTGACCGCGTTGCGCCGCTCCGGACGAGCCAGCGTCACCGTCCGGACGTCACCGTCGTCGTCGACGCGAATCATACCGGCGGAACGTCGCCGTTTCCAAAGGTCTTTGCCATTCCCTCCCCTACATGATTGCAATGGAGGAAGCCGCCGCGGTCCGGCGGGCGGCGTCCGAGGCGACCGCGGACGTCGTACCAGGAAAACTCCGCGAGACGATCGACGACCACGTCGCCGACGGCTCCGTCGTCCCCGGGGTGTTGACCCTGCTGAGCGCGCGAGCCGTCTCCGGCGACGACCCTGACGACCTCGCCGAGCAGGCCGCCGGCGTCCAACTCATCTACGACGGACTCCGACTCACCCGCCGACTCGCCCGCTCGAACCCCTGGAGGGCCGACGACGACCACGACGCCGACATGGCGGTTCTGGCGGCAGACGTCCTCGTCTCCCGGGGGTTCTATCTACTGGCCCGCACCGAGGCCGCCGACGACGCCGTCGCCGTCGTCCGGTCGTTCGGCCACGACCAGACCGACCGCGAGGACGCCGACGACGACCGCGCCGCCGAACTGGACCGCCGACTCGAGGTGGACGTCCTCGAGTTGGCGGTGACGGTCGGCGTCACCGCCGCCGACGGCCCGGCGGACGCCGCCGCCGGCATCGCCGCCGAGTTCGCCCCCGAGGGCCCGCGGTTCGACGCCGTCGACAGCTTCTTCGACGACACCCGCCGCAGCCGGGTCGCCAGCCTCTCGCCCGACGGCGGTCGGGCGCTGAATCGAAACGATTAACGGGAGAACCCAACTACCTTGGAGTGCCTGCCTGGGTAGCTTAGCGGTAAAGCGCGTCCTTGGTAAGGACGAGACCCCGGATTCAAATTCCGGCCTAGGCTCTCTTTCCCTATCACATCCGGTAGCTACTGGGCTCTCTGTATGGAACAAAGACTATGTCCAAAAGACGAGTGCCCGGGTGTCCATGCGGCATCCTTTCGCTGTCATGCGATTTCAGCACGGATCGGTGGACGAGGCTAAGGTACTCCTAACTCTCTAGTCCAGTTGTTATTTATGCTGTCGTGGAGGAACGTGCGATGAGCCGCGGGTACGACGACAACAAGTACCGGGGGGTGCCTCTGGTCGCCGAGAAAAGCAGGGAATACCTCAACCCGAGACAAGAGGTGGACTACCGGGAGTTCCGCCGTAACAGAGGATAGGAGGCTCAGTCGAGTAGTGACCTGGCTCTCCGGTAGATGGGTGCGCCCAGCCAGTCGCGTTGTTCCGCGAGTTCATCCAGCCTCTCAACCGCTTCGTCCTGTTCCAGGACGCCTCTTCGAACCAGGGCTTGCAGAACGGTCGGTGAGATAGCCACCTGGGCGTCGGTCACCGTCTGTAGTTCGGGGAGTGCTCGGAGGTCGTCGGTGATCAGGAACTCCGCCTCTTCACCATCGGCTAGGGCGGCGCAGCTTCCCTCTCCTCGGTCGACGCGGGAGGAGGTGAACGGTTCCGGGGCGCTGTGAGTTGGTATCCTGTCCGAGTTGTTCAGAACAGCTTGGGCGGCGTCTCCGTGGCGGTCGTCGTAGCTTGCTGTCTCTTCCAGCTCCTGTATCACCGTGTCGGTCGTGTGGATATCGAACTCCGAGAGAAAGGTTTCGAGGAGGTCGATAGAAGTTAGTGAGAGCAGTGCGCTTGTGTCCGCAACGATCATTTCCAGTCCGGTGAGTTACAGGTCTGCGAGTTCGTCGGCCAGGTCGTCGCCGCGGTCGAGGATGGTTTTCGAGGCCCTGACCGATTCGGCATCCTGACGGCCGATGAACTCCTTGAGAAGTTCGAAGCCGATCCGGTCGTCCAGGTACAGCTCTACGACCGCCTCTTTGAATTTTTCGTCGTTTTCGACGTCCTCTATGTAGTCCTGCAGTGCTTCTTTGACAATCTCCGTCCGGTTTTTCTTGTTGACCTCGGCTGCTACGTCTGCTTTGTCGACCAGGTCCTCCGGCAGCCGGAAATTGACCCTCGTGTTGCTCATATCGGTGCTCTCGTACACACATTGTACTCACACATTTGTAAAGGTTGGCTGGGAGTCGCCATTCTCCAACGTTACTCAACTACCACTATTTCAACTGAGAGTGTCGACACGGAGGCGGAACCACTGACAGAATTTACCAGATATCAGGTTCCGCTACTGGGCTATAATCAGGTCTCGCTCCGCTGACGACACCCCTCAGCAAGGTCCCGTGAACAGGTTGCGATCGGCCCTCTAATTCCTAACGACTGGCCTATACTGCACGATCCCGAGCAACCGATGGAAAGCCGAGCTGACTACGGGCCGGCTTGGAAGATTCAATACTCATATGGATATCCAATTATCGCTTAGCGCACACTTCGACTGTTCAACCTACCTACAGGGGCAGTGTTATCCAGCGTTCTAACAGGACGAGCGTCCGGCAATCCTGTATTTATGTGAAAGACAGGCGCAAAGCCTCGCCCTTCAGGGCGGGGAGGACGTCAAAATCCTTCCCCCGAGTTAGCACGGAGACACCGGTGAGATCGGAAAATCGCCGGAAGGCATACGGGCGACGAAACCAGGGGAAAGACACAATGGGAGCTGAAAACCGGCAGTAGAGGACACGACATATCGTCTGTCCTTGGTACGGACGAGACCCCGGATTCAAATTCCGGCCTAGGCTTGCGAAGGACCTCCCGAGCCCCGAAACGACGTTCGGCTTCGACCACTCCGTTCGTCGAGTTCCTCCCGGACTCTCGTGTCGACCGTCCGCCGGGCGGCGGACCGTCGGGCGGGCCGCGTGACGGCTACTCGTCGGAGACGGCGCCCTCCTCCCAGCCCTCGCTGTGGATTCGCTCGTCGGGCGCTCCGAGCTCGCGCAGCCGCTCCTTCGTGTCGACGACCATCGGCGGGACGCCGCAGACGTAGAAGTCCCGAGCTTCGAACTCGTCGAAGAGGTCCTCGAGGTGTTCCTGGACGTAGCCGACGCGGCCGGTCCACTCCCAGTTGGGGTCCGACAGCGTGAACGTCACGTCCAGGTTGGCGTTGTTGGCCGCCAGCTCGTTCAGCGTCCCCCGGAGGAGAAGCGTCTCCTCGCGTTTCTCGCCGAGGACGACGTGGGCGTTGCCCGAGCCGTCCCGGAGGTACTGCCGGAGCATCGCCATCATCGGGGTGATACCGGTCCCGCTGGCGAGGAAGGCGACGTCCCGGTCGGTGTCGTCGAGCGCCAGCGCCCCCTCCAGCGGGCCGACGGTGACCTCGTCGCCCGGGTTGCGGGTGTGCATGTACGACGAGGCCAGCCCGTCGTCGTAGCGGCGGATCGTGAGCATCAGCTCGTCGGTCCCGGGGAGGTTCGTCGGCGAGTACGGCCGGACGACCGTCTCGCCGCTGGATTCGAAGCGGACGGTGGTGTGCTGGCCGGGCTCGAACTCGAAGGTGTGGTCGGGGACGCGCAGTCGGATGGACTTGACTTGCGGCGTCAGTCGGTACGTGTCGACGACTGTGGCGGTGTGTGTCATTGTGGATCAGTTGAGTCGCGTGCCGTGGTACAGCATCGGCAGCCCCTGGACGACGGCGGCCACGAGGTAGTGGACCGACTCGAACGGCCGGACGGTCACCACGAGGACCGCGCCGCCGAGGGTAGCCGCGGCGGCGTACAGTCGGCGGCTCCAGCCGTTCGTGTAGCCGGCGGTGACGAGGAAGCCGACCGCCGGGCCGGCGAACCACACTCCGTCGAGGATCAACGTCTCGCCGATGCCGGCCGCCTCGACGACGGCGAAGCTGGCGGCGAGTCCCGTGATCCCGAGGACCGTCCGGGCCGGGAACGGTCCGCTCACCGACCGGGACCGGAATCGCACCCGGAGAAACGACGCCGCGGCCGGCGCCAGCGGGCCGACCGGCTCGAACGTCGTCAGCGCGAGCTGCGACGTCTCGTCCGTCGCCCCGTGGGCGACGACCCGGGAAACCAGCCAGCCGCCCGTCACCGCCGCGCTCCAGGTCTCCGGCAGGGTCGCGTCGGTCGGTCGACCCTCGAGCGCGTGTGGTACCTCGCTCCGTCGCGGGCATCTACCCCAACGTTCGGGCTGGCGACCGTTAAATATTAGCTGACCGACGCGCGATCCGCTTGCCTCCGGGGGGATCGGGGGCGCCGCCGAAGGTCCAGGGGCCGTGTTCGGTTACGCGAGAGCTGGCCGATCGGCCGGCGTCGAGTGGGACCTCGAACGGGGCCGACCGCTCGCCGGGGTAGGCGACGCACACACGGCCGCAGGCCGCGCGTTGCGAGGCCGAGCGAGCGCAACGAGCCACAGCCCGCGGCGAGAGGGGGCGTTCGAACACGCCACCGTCACCGCCGAAGTACGCTACTTCTTTCCCACTGAATACTATCGGTCCGGGCGGCGGAACGGGTTTGTAACGGCAGCCACATCGTACGTGTATGGACGATCTCGAGGAGCGACTCGAACGGGTCGAACAGCGGGTCGAAGTCGTCGAGGAGACGCTCGAGCGGTACCGGAAGCAGCACGCCATCCTGCTGGCCAACGCCAATATCGACGCCCTCGACGAGCCGTCGTGTCCGGAGTGCGGCGACGGCGCGTTGACGAAGAACTCCGGACTCTCGTGGGCGAAGGCCGTCTGCGAGGAGTGCGGCACCGCGTGGGTACTCAGCGGCTGACCGGCCGCTATCTCGTCGACACCGCGTAGGAGACGGCGGCGAGCAGGATCGCGCCGGTGGCGACGTTGACGAGCGTGAACTCGACGCTGCCGACGTAGCTCAACCCCCACACCACCGTCGCCGCGAACGCCGTCGAGAGGACGACGTTCATAGCGACGAGCACGCGCGGGTCACCCCGCGTCCCGCTGGCGCCGGCGTCGAACCCGTCGGCGTCGTCCATGCGTTCGAACGGTGGCCGCGCCCCCTTAGCTTTTGTCGGGCCGGGCCCGACGGTCGGTATGGCCGTCCGGAACCGTAACGGGGAGCCGGTGGACCCGGTGCCGTTTCTCGTCTCCGCGGGACTGTCGGTGATGCTCCTGTTCTCGGCGGGGCCGCTCTACGGCCTCGCCTACGGGCTGTCGGTCCGGACGTCGCTGGCCGTCGCGACGGCCGCCGCCGTTGCCGTCTCCGCGTTCGCCTACCACCGGCTGGTGTGGGTTGCCTCCCCCCCGTGGGTGGACGTTCCGGCGGAGCTGCGGTTCCGACGTCTCATCTACGTCGCGGTCGCGTTCGGCGTCATCCTCCTCGCGCTGTCGGTGCCGCTGCTCTGAACGGAACCGGGCCGATCCCGCCCCGGCCGGTCGAGATCGGTCGGCGCCTGAACCGGGAGGATTAGTAGCCGCCGATCCTGGTGGCCGCCGTGCGCGAGGTCGAGGCCTCCCGGTTCGTGCTGGCACACCCGAGGGCGGTCCGGCGGACCCTCTCGCCGGAGTCGGTCGTCGCCGCCGAGGGGACGTTCACCGTCGACGCCGTCGAGGAGACGGAGACGGGGGTCGTGGTCACGGCCGTCGGTCCCGGGATGTCGGTGCCGCTGCGGTTCGAGTCCCTCGAGGACGGCCTCCGGTACACCGCCGAGGGGGAGGTCGGGCCGTTCGACCGCCTCGAAACCGAGGTGACCGTCACCGACGAGGCCAACGGCTCGCGGCTGCGGCTGCGGTCGTCGGTGTCGTTGAACCTGCCGCTGCCGCTCGCCGACCGCGTCGCCGCCTGGAAGCGCCGCGGGGAGCTCCGGCGGGCCGCCGAGGAGCTGGCGGCGTCCGTCGGCTGACCCGGCTGTGTGGGGGACGGACACACCCACGACACGATTACCCGTGTATCACGCTCTACCACGGTATGAGCATTCTCGACAGCATCACGGAGGCACTCACCGTCCAGTCGTCGACGAAATCGCGGCCGGACGACGGCTCGAAGGGCGCTTACTGGTGTGACACGTAGCAAGCGGAAGCCCACCCGTTCACGGGTGGGTGTGAGCGACAACACGGCCCGCCAGTCCACGCGCTATTGCTCGTCTGAATGTTCCACCGCTTCCAACCCCGCTTCGATAACCTCCCGATAGGCTTCTTCGAGGGTCACGTCCTGCTGTTCGGCGTAGTCTTTCACGCGCCCGTTCAACGTGTGCGAGATGTCGATGTTCGGTCGCATCGTCTGTGTCCGAAAGACATTCAGACGTGGGAATGCAAATGTCTGTTGTCGTGAGGCGAACCAACACGTTCGCAGTGCGACCACTCTCCGCCGAGGACGAGCAACTGCTCCGCGACTTGTTGGACGCCTCCGCCAGCTTGTGGAATGAACTGAACTACGAACGTCGCCAGCAGTTCTTCGACGGCGAGAGCGTGTGGGGCACTGCCGACTACCGCAAACGCTACGTCGATGTCCTCAGTTCGTCGACCGCTCAACAGGTCATCCGAAAGAACTCCGCCGGGTGGCGGTCGTTTTTCGCCGCTCGAAAAGAATGGGAGAATGGAGAACGCGATGAACGACCGTCACCACCGGGCTACTGGGGCAACGAAGACGAGGACCGTGAGTTGCGGACCTACATCCGCAACGACCAGTACACGCTCGAAACCGGCGAGCGGTCACGTCTGGAGATTCCGGTCGGTAGTGAGTTGAAAAACCGATACGACCACACCGGACGCCTCCGCCTCGAAGTCTGCGGCGCTCCGAAGTGGGACGGCGAACAGGGTCGCTTGGAGATACAGTACGACGAGATGGACGACACGTTCAGGGCCTTTCAACCTGTTACCGTACCCGATTCTCAACAGGATTCACCACTGGCTTCCGAAGCAGCCGCGTTGGACGTGGGCGCGAACAATCTTGTCGCCTGTACCACCACGACCGGCCAGCAATATCTGTACAAAGGCCGGGACCTGTTCGACCGCTTCCGCGAGACGACCGACAAAATCGCCCGCTTGCAGTCCAAACTCCGCGAGGGTCGATATAGTAGTCACCGGATACGGCGGCTGTATCGCAAACGGACGCGGCGGCGCGACCACGCACAAGATGCACTGGCTCGAGACTTGATGCAACGGCTCTACGCCGAAGGTGTCGCCACGGTATACGTAGGCGACCTCACGGACGTTCTCTCGACGCACTGGTGCGCCGAGGTGAACGCCAAGACTCATCAGTTTTGGGCGTTTCGGACGTTCATCGAGCGCCTCTCGTACACCGCCGAGGAATACGGTGTCACCATCGAGGTGAAGTCAGAAGCCGACACAACCCGAACGTGTCCGGCGTGTGGCGAACAGGACAACACCGACCGAGACGGCGACTTGTTCAGGTGTCCGTGCGGTCACGAAGCCCACGCCGACCTCTGTGCATCTCAGACGTTCCTCGAACAACAGGCTGGCGAAGAAGTCGGGTCGATGGCACGGCCCGTGCGTCTCAAGTGGGACGACCACAACTGGTCGGAGCTACCAGACTCTCCCGAGAGGGCCAGTCCCAATGAGAAGCGCACAAACCGGAGTACCAGCGACGGGAAACTTGCCTCCGTGGGTGCCACGTAGCCAACATCCCCACCGGAGGAATCCCATGGCTTCAGCCGTGGGAGGATGTCAAGACTGCGACGTCCGCATCCGGGACGTCGACCTGGAGGGCGACGAGACGTGCCCGGACTGCGGCGAGGAGATGCGGTTCGAGCGGGCCTCCGGCCGCTCCTGTGCCTGTTAGCGTCGGATCACCGTCTCGGCGCCCTGCTCGTCCGGGAACGGCTCCGCCGAAAGTTCTTCGATCTTCTCGTCGTCGGTGACGAGCGCGTCGTCCAGCGCCGTCTCGAGTGCGGCCCGCTCGTAGTCGGTGCCGATGAACACCAGTTCCGTCCGGCGGTCGCCGTGGTCGTCGTGCCACTCCAGGTCGGGGCGGTTCGAGCGGTAGAGGTCCCGCTCGACCTCGGGAAGGCTCGCGATCCAGGGACCCGTCGCCTCGGCCCGCACCGAGGGGCCGGCGTGGCCGACGACGACGCGGCAGTCGTTGCCGGCGACCCAGGCCGTCCCCTTCGAACGGACGACTCCCGGCGGCAGGTCGCGCAGGACCCCGGCGAACCGCTCGGGGTGGAAGGGCCGGCGTCGACGGAAGGTGAACGACGAGACGCCGTAGGTCTCCTCGGGGTGGTGGTGGTCGTCGTCGTCGCCGTCGCCGTGGCCGGCCCCCGACAGCGCGCGCTTCCAGCCCGGCAGGTCGCCCGCCTCGTCGGGGTCGAACAGCCCGCGGTCGAACAGCCGGTCGGGGTCGACCGCCGAGAACGTCGTCCGGACCGTCTCGGCGCCCGGCTGGAGGGCGCCGACCAGCTCCTCGGCCTCGGCGAGTTCGGCGTCCGTACAGCGGTCGGCCTTGTTCAGCAGGACCACGTTCGACAGTTCGACCTGCTCGACCAGCAGATCCGACAGGGGGCGGTCGGCGCCGTCCGGGGCGGCGGCCGCCCCGCGGCGGTCGGGCTCGCCGCCGGCGAACGTGTCGAGGAACCGCCGGGTGTCGACGACGGTCACCAGGGTGTCGACCCGGTACAGCGCGGCGACCCGCGACTCGAGCGCGAACAGCCGCGCGACGGGTGCCGGCTCGGAGATGCCCGACGACTCCACCACGAGGGCGTCGAACTCGCGGTCGCGGGCCAGCCGGACGACGGCCGCCTCGAGGTCGTCCTGCAGCTCACAGCAGATGCAGCCGTTCGACAGCTCCGTCACGCCGCCGGCCGGGTCGAGCTCCGACCCCTCGGCGACCAGCTCGGCGTCGACGTTCACCTCGCCCATGTCGTTGACCAGGACCGCGACGTCGCGGTCGCCGGCGTTCGACAGCAGGTGGTTCGTCAGCGTCGTCTTGCCCGCCCCCAGACTCCCGGACAGCACCGTGACGGGGATGGCGTCGTCCATGCGTCGTGCAGGGACCCGGCGAACTTGAAGCCGAGCCCGCGGTCCGCGAGTCGTCCCCGACAGTTTTTAACCGGGGATCACGTTGTCGTGCGGCACATGGAACTGGCCGACAGAATCGAGCGGTTCCGGCGGACGCTCGTCGAGTGGGCCCGGGGGCTCTACCACGGCATGGTGACCCACCCGGCCTACGAGAAGATCGAGAAGGAAGCCGAGGACACCGAAGACGCGTTCATGCTGGCCTGCTTTCCGGACGCCTTCGGCATCCCCTCGCCGGTGTCGTACTACACCGCCGAACTGCTGCCGTACCTGGAGGACGGCTTCGAGGCCTGGGAACGGCGGCTGTGGGACCGCGACTCCTACATCGAGCGCAAGGGCCAGCAGTACCACTTCTGATGGAGCCGTTCGTCTTCTTCGGCGGCAAAGGCGGCGTCGGCAAGACGACCGTCTCCTGTGCCTACGGCGTGAAGTCCGCGCGGGCGGGCCTGGAGACGCTCGTCGTCTCGACGGATCCCGCCCACTCGGTGTCGGACGTCTTCGACCGGTCGTTCGACGACGACCCGGCGCCGGTCGGGGGCGTCGACGGTCTCGAGGCGATGGAGATCGACCCCGACACGGAGGTCCAGCGGCACCTCGACGGCATCCGGAACGACCTCTCCGAGCAGGTGTCGGCGGCGATGATCAACGAGATCAACCAGCAGCTGGAGATGGCCCACCGGACGCCGGGCGCCTACGAGTCGGCGCTGTTCGACCGGTTCGTCGACGTGATGCGCGGGGCCGACGCCTACGACCGGGTCGTCTTCGACACCGCCCCGACCGGCGGCACGCTCCGACTGTTGGGACTGTCGGAGTTCCTCGAGGGGTGGATCGAGCGGCTGATGCATAAACGTCGAAAGAGCATCGACCTCTTCGAGAAGGCCGCCGTCGGCAGCAACGAACCGCGGCGGGTGATGGACGGCGACCCCGTGCTGGCCCGGCTGCAGGGCCGCAAGGAGTTCTTCGAGTTCGCCGGCCGTGCCCTTCGGGAGGACGCCGCCTTCCTGCTCGTGCTCACCCCCGACCGGCTGTCGGTCGACGAGACCGCCCGCGCGGTCGCGGAGCTGCGCGAACGGGAGCTGTCGGTCCGCGGCCTCGTCGCCAACAGGCTCACCCCCGACCCCGACCCCGACGAGACGGGCCGCGGCGCACGCTACCTCCGAGAGCGGGTCGCCACCGAGCGGGAGCGCCTTGAGGAGGTCCGGACGAGCCTCGACCCGCCGCTCGTCGCCGAGATCGAGAGCCGGACCGCCGAAATCAGGGGCGACCTCCTGGCGGAGGTCGCCACGGAACTGGCCCTCGAAACCGACGCCGAGGCGCCGACCGTCGTCTGAGTCCGCCGACCGCGACCGGAGCGATCGAACGCCGGATCGGCTCGACAACCGGGGCGCCGGCACGGAACCGGGTCCGATGCGTCCTCGAAGGATCACGTAAAATACGCCAAAGAAAACTATAACAACGCGTCGGCTATGTTTGGGAACTGAGCACACACATGGTACGGGTCATCTGGATCGTGCTGGCGGTGCTAGTGACGTTCACGGCGGGATACGTGGGCTACTCGAGGTATCTCGCACGGTTCCTCGAACTCGACGAGGAGACGGAGACGCCGGCGCACAAGTACGAGGACGGACAGGAGTACATCCCGTCGAAGAAGCCGGTTCTGCTGGGACACCACTACTCCAGCATCGCCGGGGGCGCACCGATCGTCGGGCCGATCACGGCGGGGGCGGTGTGGGGGTGGCTGCCCGCGCTGCTGTGGGTCGCCGTCGGCAACCCGCTGATGGGCAGCGTCCACGACTTCGTCTCGCTTTCGGGGTCGCTCCGCCACGACGGCAAGTCCATCGGCTACATCATCGGCGAGTACATCGGCGAGGGCGGCAAGAACATGCTGCTGTGGTTCGCGTTCCTGACGATCATCCTCGTGGTGGCGGTGTTCGCGCTGGTCGTCTCCATCGTGTTCAACGCCTTCCCGCAGGTGACGACGGCCAGTCTCATCTACATCGCCTTGGCGTTCGTCTTCGGCGTCTACCTCTACCAACTGAACGGGCCGTTCCTGCCGGGAACGGCGCTGTTCGTCGCGGGCGTGTTCGCCGCCGTCTGGGTCGGCATCCAGTACCCGATGGCGCTGTTCCCGTACGTCGGCGACGGCGCCGGCTACCCGGCCGGGACCATCGTCGTCGCCGAGATGCTCGGCCTCGGCAGCGGGGAATGGATACCGGGTGCGGTGATAGACCCCGAGGCGCTTCTCGTGCCGAACACCGCGGCGTGGATTCCGGTCGTGATGCTGTACGCCGGCATCGCCAGTGCGCTGCCGGTGTGGGTGCTGCTCCAGCCGCGGGACTACCTCTCGTCGTTCCTGCTGTACACGGGCGTCGGCGGAGCGCTGCTGGCGGTCATCGTCGGCACGCTGTTGGGCACCGCCGCGGAACCGCTCGTCATCGCCGACTCGCTCGGCGCCTTCCAGGGCTTCTGGGGCGTCGAGGGGACGTTGGCACCGCTATTCCCGTTGCTTTTCATCACCATCGCCTGCGGGACCATCAGCGGCTTCCACTCGCTGGTCTCCTCCGGCACGACCGCGAAGCAACTCGACAAGGAAACCGACGCCCGGCTCATCGGTTACGGCGGGATGCTCGGCGAGGGACTGCTGGCGTCGGTCGCGCTCATCACGCTGGCCGTCGCGGGCACCACCACCGGCGGCGGTATCGGTCGCGCGCTGCCGAACTTCGCCTCCGGCGGCGGCATCATCCTCACCAGCCTCGGCATCCCCCAGGCCTACGGCGCGCCGTTCATGGCGCTGGTACTGGTGAGCTTCCTCCTGACCTCGACGGACACCGCCGTCCGTCTGGGTCGGTACATGATGGAGGAGATCGTCGGCCTGCCGGCCGGTCAGACCTCCTCGGGGCTCGCCGTCGGCGGCGGCCTCCGCTCGGCGCTCGCGGAACTCGGCCGCGGCCGCTACACCAACCCCCTCATCCAGGCGGTTCCCGCCTACCTGCTCGTCATCTCCGGCGAGTGGCTGACGCTGTGGGCGCTGTTCGGCGGCGCCAACCAGCTGCTCGCGGCTCTGGCGCTTCTGACCGCCACCGTCTGGCTCGCCAACTGGGACGACGGCAAGCAACTGTACTCGACGGGCGTCCCCATGGCCATCATGGTCACCATCACCATCCTCGGGCTCGGGTGGCTCGCTCTCTACGAGAACCTGTATCAGGACATCCTCCAGGGCGGCGCCGAGACCACGGGCGACCTGATCTCCGCCTCGATCCGCATCGTGCTGGCGCTCGTCCTCATCGGACTCGCGCTCGCCCTCGTCAAGAAGGGCTACGACAACATCTCGACGGTCCGCGACAGGACCGGCGGCAGGGCGGTAGAACCGGGCGACGACTGATCCGCGGCTCCCTTCCTACGTCTCGCGGGTGACGTCGCCGAACGGATGCTCGGCGGCGTCGGGCGCCTCGGCCTCGATCGGCTCCGGCCCCGCGGGTAAGAGCCCACGATCCGCCAGCGCGGCCGCACCGCGACGAGAACGGACCGATGCGGGAGAGTCACCGCCAGAATTGCCTCGCGATCCGCGAGAGCAGGCCCTCCTTCGACGTCGAGACGTCCTCCCAGAGGACGAACGCCTCGACGACGTCGGCGGCCTCACCGGCGACGTACTCCCGGTCGTCGGGGACGACGACGCCGAGGTTCACCTCGTAGTGGCCGTAGTAGCCGAGCTTCAGGAGCGTCCGCTCGCGCTGGCCGTCAACGAACTCCCGGACCGCCGCCGGCAGTTCGTCGGCCACCAGCACGAACGTGACGTCCGTCCGGTAGTGCTCCTCGTTGCCCTGGACCCGCTCGTCGGCCAGCTCGTGGCCCAGCTCGACCAGCCGCTCGAGCTCCTCGATCGTCGGCCGGTCGGTTCGGCGGGCGTAGAGGTACTCCTCGGACCGGTGGTCGGCGTACGACAGCGCCGGGTGGAAGAACTGCTTCTGGGTGAGCACCCGCATCTCGCCGTGGAGGTCCCACCGCTCGCCCCGTAGGCGGTGGTCCCGCTCCAGGGTGTAGTTGTACATCAGCCGGTCGCCGACCCGGTCGAGGTAGGCGTCATCCCAGTCGGGCACCTCCTCGACGACCTCGTCGGGCAGTTCGGACCGTGGGACGGCCCCCTCGGTCGGGTCCTCCCAGTCGTCGGCGCCGTACTCCGGCTCCCCGGCGGGGTCGGACCCCGACGACTCGCTCATCGTCCTCCCGCGGCGGCTCCGCCCGCCGGCGGTGCCTCTGTGTCTCGACACCACATGCCGCCGAAAAGCCGTCTGACCGGCATAAACGCGTCGGTGGGGGGCTCGGCGGTAGTGTTCAGATAAGAACTTGTGGGCCTGGAGACATAGAAAGCCCTCGGCGCTCTCGACTCCCGCGGCTCGTTGCGCGCTTCGGGCGCGGTGCGCCCTGCAGTGCTTACGTCGCCGGGGTTCGCCGAGAGCGCCTCGCCCTTTCAGTCCGCCAGGAGTGGGTTGTTCGGTCGGGAGACACTGGCCTCGTGGTCGTTCTCATGTGAACACCGCCGGGCTCGGCAGGTTTTTGTTCCCGTGGCGCAATCGTGGCGTAGAGACACATGCCGAAGGATACCGAGGCCTGCGGTCGCTGCTCGATGACCGTCGTGGTCGACGCCGTCGACGAGGAGGGCGAAGAGGGAGCGTCGGACCGGGACCCCTTCGGCGAGGACCGCATCGAGGTCGACCGTCGGGCGATGGACCGCGTCTCGCCGGCGGCCTGGGTGGGGCGGCTCTCGACGCGGCTCGACGAGGTCGTCGGCCGACTGGCCTGGCGCCGGTAGTCGTCCCGCGTGGCCCGGCCGACGGCGCCGAGCGACGTCGACGAGCCCCGGATGCCGGGCGACAGATGCCTTGCGGTGCGTTCACATGGGACGGGACGTCGACGGGGCGCTGCCGGAACAGGACCGCCGGCGGCTCGTCGCCGCGGAGACCCTCGACGGGGCGGCCTTCGGCGGGCTGATACAGACGCTGGCGCCGTTCGGCGCCGGCGAGGAGGCCGTCACCGAGGACCTCGCGCCGATGATGCTGGCCTTCGACGGCGTCGACGACCAGACGTTCATCTCCTCGCAGATTTACGAGGAGGCCAAACACACCCAGTTCTTCGACCGCTACTGGCGGGAGGTGGTCCACCCGGTCGCCGATGAGCGGGGCTTCGAGCGGGTCGATCCCACCGACCAGCGGTTCTTTCCGGAGGGGTACGTCGAGCTGTTCGACCGGACGGAGGCGGCGATGGAACGGCTCCTGACCGACGACACCCCCGAGAACTGCGTCCGGGCGTACTCCCACTACCACCTCGTCGTCGAGTCGGTGCTGGCGCAGACCGGCTACTGGGGGATCACCTCGACGATGTCGCCGGACGGCAGCGACGAGGTCGCGGCGAGCGAACTGCCGCATCTTGAGGGACTCGTCGAGGGTATCTCGTTCATCCGGAGCGACGAGGGCCGGCACGTCGGCTTCGGGATGCGGAAGGTCCAGCACCACCTCGCCGAGGACGACGTCGCGGAGTCGGCCGCCCGGGAGACGCTGCAGGAGCTGATGCCGTTCGTCGCCGAGACGATGACGGCGACCGACGAGATGGTCGACCCGGTGCCGCTCGTCGAGTACGCCCGCGAGAAGCTCACCCGCCGCATGGAGATCATCACCGACCGGGAGGCCGAGGTGCTGGACGTCGGAGGGCTGGTCGCGCTGGACGATCGCGACGCCGTCGCCGACTGATCCGACCGCCGTCAGCTGCTAGAGACTCCCACCCCATTAAGGACTGAAAACAGTCTAACGAATATTACCATTAAAGATGATAAGGGTTTTGTAGCGGTCGCCGCTCCGGTCGAGTGCACACGACGGGCGGCGGTTTCGGCCTGGCGGACGTCGCCGGGACGGCCCCGTCCAGGGACCAGCCGACCCGGACGGTCCGGCGTCGGCCCGACAACGAGACAACAATGGCACACGACAACGACGGAGAGGACGCGGTCGCGAGCCGAGTCCGCAACACCGAGTCGATCGTTCGCGACGTCGACAACCCCGCCGCACGGACGTTACGGGATATGTTCGACGAGCAGGACTACACCTTCGCGCCGGGGATCTACCACGCCCTGGACGCCCGGCTGGCCGAGATGGCCGGGCTGGACGCGGCGTACATGTCCGGCTACTCGACGGTGCTGGGGCAGTTCGGCTTCCCCGACCTCGAGATGGTGTCGATGACCGAGATGGTCGAGAACGCAAAGCGCATCGTCGAGGCGACGAACCTGCCGGTCGTCGCCGACTGCGACACCGGCTACGGCGGCATCCACAACGTCCGCCGGGCGGTCCGGGAGTACGAGAAGGCCGGCGTCGCCGCCGTCCACATCGAAGACCAGACGACGCCGAAGCGCTGCGGCCACATCGCCGGCAAGAAGATCGTCTCCCGAGAGGACGCCGAGGCACGCTTCTCGGCGGCCGTCGACGCGAAGCAGAGCGACGACACGGTCGTCATCGCCCGCACGGACGCCTACGGCTCCGCCAACGGCGACTGGGACGAACACGTCGCCCGCGGCCGGCTGTACGCCGACTGCGGCGTCGACCTCGTCTGGCCCGAGATGCCCGACCCCTCCCGGGAGGACGCCGTCGCCTACGCCGAGACGCTGCACGAGACCCACCCCGAGGTCGACCTCGCGTTCAACTACTCCTCGAGCTTCGCCTGGAGCGAGGAGGACGACCCCCTGACGTTCCAGGAGCTGGGCGACCTCGGCTACCAGTACATCTTCATCACGCTGTACGCGCTGCACTCCGGCGCCCACGCCGTCTACGAGGACATGAAGTCGATCGCCGAAAACGACGAGCGCGCGCAGTTCGACCTCGAGGGCCGCTACCTAGGCCACGAGACCGAGAGCCACCACGAGCTGTCGTTCGTCTCGCGGTTCCAGGACATCGAAGCGCGGTACGACCCCGAGGCCCAGCGACGGATGGAGGAATCCGCCGGCTTCACCGAGAACGAAAACGAGCCGCTGACGTCCGGGCAGGACGACTGACCCGCCCCGCGGCCCGGATTTCGTTCTCGTTCTCAGTCGTAACTCCGCGTAGCGGGCCGTCTACCGCCAGCAGAGCCGTTTCGACCAGCTTTAATACTCGCCGAGATAACCCTCCGACGAGATGAGTGCAATCGACGAGCGGACCCACGACCGCACGTTCGTCCGGACGTTCTTCACCACGCCGACCGCCGAGCAGGGCCAGGAGGACTCCGCGAAGAAGCTCCGGGGCGCCATCGGCCTCCGGGGGATGCAGGCGCCGGACGTCTGGGTCCCGGACAACGAGGACGCGACGGCGCCGAGCATGCGCGACGAGGGCGCCGAGAACATCGCCGAGGTCGTCGCCGAGGGCGGCGCCGACTTCCCCGGCGAGATTCACCCCCGCGTCGTCTGGCACCGCGACAGCCCCGAAACGCGGTACCGCGGCTTCCGGCACATGCTCGAAATCGTCGACCCGTCGAACGGCGCCGTCGAGCACATCGACGGCTTCGTGATTCCGGAGGTCGGCGGCATCGACGACTGGAAGAAGGCCGACGAGTTCTTCACCATCGTCGAAAACGAACACGGCCTCGAGGAGGGGTCGCTGGCGATGAGCGTCATCATCGAGTCCGGCGCCGCCGAGCTGGCGATGGGCCGGCTCCGCGAGGAGATGGGCAAGCCGACCAACAACCTCCAGCGGCTGTTCCTGCTGGTCGACGGCGAGGTCGACTACACCAAGGACCTGCGCGCCATCACGCCCACCGGCGGCCTGCCGGAGTGGAAGGAGCTGCGGCACAACACCTCCCGGGCGGCGAGCGCGGCGGGCTGTATCGCCGTCGACGGCCCCTACGACGACATCCGCGACGTCGAGGGCTACCACGACCGCATCACCGCCAACAACGCCATGGGGATGCTCGGCATCTGGTCGCTCACCCCCGGCCAGGTCGTCGAGGCCAACAAGAGCCCCCTGCCGCCGGCGACGGGCTACTGGACGCTGTCCGCCGGCGACCGGACCGTCGAACTCGAGGGCCGCGACGGCGTCGAGGTCTACGACGGCGACCTCGTCGAACTCGAGGAGACCGACGGCGGCTACGAACTCGAGGTCGACGGCGACGAGCACTTCCTCGAGACCGACGAGGAGCTGACCGAGGAGCTGCTGGACATGCTGGACTACGTGCCGAGCCTCGACGACGTCGTCGACTCCATGGAGGAGTTCGAGGCCGCAAAGGAAGCCGGCCAGGGCGCCATCGCGATGACCCGCGCCGCCACGGTCGAGATCGACGGCGTCGAAATCGACGTCGCCAGCGACCGCATGTGGGACGAGGCGACCTACCAGGCGCTGCAGACGCCCATCACGCTGTTCCAGGACGTCTACGAGAACCGCCCCGACCAGCACGACGACCTCGCCGACCTCTACAGCGCCGAGGTCGTCGAGCGCGCGATGGACGTTGGTAACTGAAACCCACTTTTTACACGGCCGCTCGCCGGCGGCGAGCGGCCGGCAAAAACGTGGGGAAAATATGCGCGCGTACTCCCTCCGCGGCGCTTCGCGCCGCTCCGGTCCGTGCGCGCTACGGCGACTCGCTCACTCCGTTCGCTCGTCGCCGCGAACCGCTCGCGCCCTCCGGGCGCTCGCGGATGCTCGTCTTTGCTTCAGCCGGACTTACTAGCAGTGTCGAAGCATCCGCCGAGGGGCCGTCCGAAGGTCGGCCCCGAGGCGGTTCGCGGCGCCGAACGAAGTGAGGCGCCGTAGCGCGCGCGGACTAACGCGCTCGACCGGAGGGAGAGCGCGGCAGGAGCACGCGCGCATATTTCCCCCACGTTTTTGCCGGGGGTCGCCGGAGGCGACCCCCGTGTAAAAAGTGGGTTTGCTAGGGCCAGATACGATGCGAGAGACTCGACAGCACCTGCTGGTCCTCGAAGGGGGTCGCTCCGTGCGGCGTCGGCCGGATGTCGTCTTTCTCGCCGAGAAACGCCGCCAGCCGGTCGGCGTTCTTGTGGTCGAAGCCGCCGATGGACCACGGCGGCCAGATGGTCAGGTGCTCGAACCGCCCGGCTGCGCCGTTCCAGCGGGCGTAGACGTCGGCGGCGCCGTCGTCGGCCACCAGCGCGACCGCCCCGTCGGTGGCCCGCATCGACTCGACGTAGTCGTCCAGCGTCGCCGTGTCGCTGCCGGTGTAGGCCCCGAAGACGTTCCGGACCGCGCGGTGGTCGGAGTGGTCCAGAAGCGTCGCCCGCAGCTCGTCGTCCGCGTCACTCATTTGCCGTGTGTACACCTCACACGGGTATAAGCCTCCGGGTCGTGGCGGTATCGGTGGGGATTTTCCGCGCCGGCCGCAACGGGCGGTATGCTCCGCTACGTGACGACGAACGAGGGGAAAATCCGGGAGGCCGAGGAGTACCTCGAGGAGGTGGCCGCCGTCGACTACGACTACCCGGAGATCCAGGCCGACTCGATGCGGACCATCGCCGCCGAGGGCGCCCGCGCGGCCTACCGGCACGTCGAGGCGCCGGTGGTCGTCGACGACGCCGGGCTGTTCCTCGAGGGGTTCGACGGCTTCCCGGGGCCGTACTCCTCGTACGTCGAGGACACCCTGGGGGTCGAGCGCGTCGGCCGCCTCGCCCGCGAGGAGGACGCCACCCGGGCGTGGTTCCGTTGTGTCGTCGCCTACTGCGACGGCGACGGCTTCGAGGCCACCCCGGAGCCGGTCGACACCGACGACCGGCGGGGCCGGAACCTGTCGGCCGACGACCGCGGGGCCGCCGCCACCGACGACGCCGTCGCCGAGGGGGCGCTGCCGGTGCGGCTGTTCGCCGGGTCGGTCCCGGGCCGCATCGTCGAGCCGCGCGGCGAGGACGGCTTCGGCTACGACCCCATCTTCGAACACGACGGCCGAACGATGGCGGAGATGAGCCCCGCCGAGAAGAACGCCGTCTCCCACCGCGGCCGGGCGCTGGCGTCGTTCGCCGAGTGGTTCGTCGACCGGGAGCCGTGACCGCCGCGGAGACGTAACATCGATAAGTAGATTATTATCACGGAACCGATACGTTCTCGTCGAGCGGCTGACTCGTCGTCGGCGTCGGCGGCCTCGCCGCGCTGTGGGTCGTCCGGCGGGCCCGAACCCCCACCGATAAGTCGGGGACGCCCGACCACCGGGTATGACCGTCGACGGAACGGCGCTCGTGACGGGCGCCTCGGCCGGCATCGGCCGCGCGCTCGCCGCCGAGTTCGCCGCCAACGGCCACGACGTCGTGCTCGTGGCCCGCCGCGAGACGGAACTGCTCGCGCTCGCCAACCGCCTGGAGGACGACCACGGCATCAGAGCGTACGCGATCGACGCCGACCTCGCCTCCGTCGACGCCGCCGCCAAGCTGTACGAGGCGACGGCCGAGCGGGACGTCCAGGTCGACGTCCTGGTCAACAACGTCGGCATCGGCACGCAGGGCGCCTTCGTCGAGAACGACCTCGGTCGGGAGCTGGACCAGCTGCAGTTGAACGTGGTGACGCCGACCCAGCTGACCCACCGCTACGGCCGCGAGATGGCCGCCCGCGGCCGCGGCGGGGTGCTCAACGTCGCCTCGACGGCCGCCTGGCTCCCCGGGCCGTTCATGTCCGTCTACTACGCCTCGAAGGCGTACCTGAAGTCGTTCTCGGAGGGAATTGCCGCGGAGCTCCGCGAGGAGGACGTCGACGTGACGGCGCTGTGTCCGGGCCCGGTCGACACGGAGTTCCAGGCGCGGGCTGGCAACGAGGACACCCCGCTCGGCAGCGGCGAGATGCAGGACGCCCGGGCGGTCGCCCGGGCCGGCTACGAGGGGCTGCAGGCCGGCGAGACGGTCGTCGTCACCGGCCTGCGCTACCGGCTGCTGACGCGGCTGTCGAACGTCCTCCCAAACCGGCTGACCCGGCGGCTGGCGGCGCGGCTGAACACGCCCGACTGACCGACGACCGGGCCGGCCGACGGGACGTTCCTGCACCGACGGGCCGGGGTGCGTCAGGCCCGCGGGTCGCGGTCGGGGCCGGGGTACGACTCCCCGACGGCGTGTTCGTACGTGGCGGCGGGATCGAAGACGGCCACGAAGGCGTCGGGCGGGCGGACGCTGACGTCCATGACGCCCTGGAGGGCGGCGCCGGTTTCGGCGCTCCCGAGCCGGTCGTCGAACGACAGCAGCTGTGCGGCGTCGCCGCGGTAGGCGGCCGCCAGCGCGGGGTGGTCGTCGGGCGGCTGCTCGACGACGTCGGCCAGCGCCCCGGCCGTCGCCCGCCAGTCGTCGGCCAGGTCGGCGTCGGCGAGTTCGGCGACGACCGCCGTCGCCTCCGCCAGTAGCTCCTCGGTGGCGACCAGCTCGAGCCAGGAGTGCCGCCGGACGACGTCCAGCGCCTCGCGGGCGGCGTCGCCGACCAGCAGGTCCGCCGCCAGGACGTCGGCGTCGGCGACGACCCGGGTCGGATCCGCCTCACCCGTCATCGCGGCGCTCCTCGAGGGCCGCGACGACGGCCTCGACCGATGTCTCGTAGGCTTCGCCCCGCTCGAACAGCTCGGACCACGACATACCCGCCCTTCAGAGCTGAGTCATCTAAACGCTCGGGGGCGGAGCCACCAGGCGGCGCCGGCGACGAAGGCGACGCCGACGTTCGTGAGAACCGCGAGGGCGCCGACGGCGACGACGAAGACGGGCCGGTCGGTCGCCGCGAGGGCGGTCCGGGCCAGCGACGCCGCCACCGCCACGAGGAGGACGCCCAAAAGCGCCATCGGGACCGCCTCGAACAGCCCGGAGACGACCGCGAGCCCGCCGTACAGACAGCCGGCGACGAGGTTCGCGGTCGCCGTCCGGGCGCCGAAGGCGTGTTTGCCGGCCAGGCCACCGGAGCCGTGACACATCGGAAGCGCCCCCAGCGGCACCGCCAGCAGGTTCATCGCACCCATGCTCTCGGCGAGACGATCCGGCGAGACGTCGGCCCCGTAGCGGTCCGACAGCAGCAACGACGTGGCGACGGCGGCGTTGCCGACGGTCATCGCCAGCTGGGCGACGGTTCCCTCGAGGGCCGCCCGGGAGAGCGTCGGCCCGCCGGACGGAAACGGCGTCGCCGCCGGGACCGATGCCGCCGGTAGGCCCGCGGCCCACAGCCCCCACAGGAGGCCGGCCGCGAGGACGACCAACCCGACGGCCCGCGGCGAGACGGCGGCCACGACGGCGGCGAGGGCGAGGCCGGCGACCGCGACGACCGGCGCTGCCGTCGCGAGGTCGGCCGCGGCGACGACGAGCAGGCAGGCGACGGCGAACTGGACCCCGCGGACGACCGGCTCGCCGACGGCCGCCGCCAGCCGCGACAGCAGGCCGAGCCGTCCCGCCGCCAGGAGGACGACGCCGGCGGCGAGCCCCGCCGCGACGACGCCGCCGTAGCCGACCGCGCCGGCGACGGCCAGCCCCGCCAGCGCCTTCATCGGCTCGACCGACAGCGGCACCCCGTAGACGGCGCCCCAGACGACCTGGAAGACCGCGAAGCCGGCGAGGACGTGCGGCAGCGACGCCGGGGTCAGCGCCCCGACGGCGGCGACCAGCGGGAGGACCGTAATCGAATCCCCTATCGCGCCGGTGAACTCCCCCGGGGCCACATCGTACCGGCGTCGCTCCGGCAGGACCGTCGCCATGGCCGGTCGTTCGGCCGGATACGTATGTGATTTTCCGGTAACCGGTCGGGGTTTCGGCGTGCCGCCACGAAACCGACTCCGGTTTCGTGTCGGGGTGGGGTGCCGCGGCATCCCCGAGAGCCGGGGCGGGACCGTCGCCGGCGCCGGCCGGGCCGGCCGGCGGTCACACGCCCGTCTGACGCGGATTTATGTCGGCGCCAGGCGTGCGAGTGCGTGGGCGCGCACCGACGACCTCGAACTCTCCCATCCTCCCCGGCGCGCCCGACCCGTTCGACGGCCGGCGGTCGTCAGCCGTGCAGTCGGTCGCGAACGGCGTCGATGGCGGACTGCTCGGCCATGAGCGCCACCTGATCGCCGGGCTCGATCGTCGTTCGCGGCAGCGGCACGGTCATCGGCTCGCCGCGGCGCCCGTGGGCGTACAGTCGGGCGCCCTCCGGGAGGTCGAGCTTCACGACGCGGGTGCCGACGACGGGCGATTCCGCCGGGACCTCGAGGGTCGTCGCGGTCAACTGCTCGGTCAGGTCCCCGAGGACGTTCAGGTCGCCGCCGAGCAGCGCCGTCTTCGCGCCAGCCGCTCCGAGCCGTTCGGGGTAGATGACCTCGTCGACGTCGCCGGCGTAGGTCTCGTAGATCTCCTGGCGGTAGTCCTCGTCGATGCGGAGTACCGTCCGGCAGCCGTCGTTGTTGGCGACGGTACAGGCGGTGAAGTTGACGTTCAGGTCGCCCGTCAGCGCCGCGAGCGCGTCGGCGTCCGCCAGCCCGGCACGCTCGAGGACGCGCTCGTCGGCGCCGTCGCCCTCGATGGCCTCGACCCCGGCGTCGCGGGCGCGCCGGACCGTCTCGCCGTCCCGCTCGACGACGACCACCTCGTTGCCCTCGCTGGCGAGGATGTCGGTGGTGCGGGCGCCGACGCGGCCGTAGCCGACGATGATGAACCTCATATCCCGTGCTACGACACCCCAGGGCAAAAAGATACCTGCAGGCTACCCGGAGCCGCGGCCGACGACGCGGGTCTGCTCGTGGTCGGGGAACACCTCCCCGACGGCGTCGGGTCCCCACCGCCGGCGGAGCAGGGTCCGCAGTTCCGCCTCGTAGTCACCCTTGGGGAGGTCCTCGCTGGGGCCGGACTCGACGTCGAGGTGCCGCTCGACGAGCCGGTCGACGGCGTTGCGCCCGAACCCCGACAGCGGCGCGACGTAGTCGACGTCGTGGCGGTCCTCGAGGCTCTGGGCGACGGCCCGGGAGACGGTCGGCACCCGGTCGTCCCGGCGCGTCCCGTCGGCGACGACGTCGTAGTCGGCGGCGACGGCCTCCAGCGCCGCCTCGTGGACCGCCTGGATGCCCCGCCGCGGGTAGCCGTCCTCGTGCATCCGCTCGGCGGCCGAATCGGCGGCGTCCTCGGCGAGCTCGACGGCCTCGAACCGGAAGCCGAGCGCCCCGGCGGCCTCGGCGGCGTGCTGCCAATCGTCGGTCAGCCCGAAGTGCGCCGTCACCAGCGTCACGTCGTAGAAATCGTCGAGCAGCAGGGCCGCCAGCCCCGAGTCCTTCCCGCCGCTGAACAGCAGTCCACACTCCATCTACCGGCGACGGATGTCGAAGCTCTTCGAGTCGGGTTTCATCTCCTCGAGAATCTCTTTCATCTTCTCCTCGTCGATGCGGCCCTGGAGCCGGCCGCTCCGGGCCAGGGCGACGACCTGCTGTTCGACCTTCTCGCCGAACTCCGGCTTCGACATCTTCACCGTGTTGAGCCGCTTGCGGGCGCCGTCGGTCAGCGCCTGCTTCAACATCGCCTCCTTCTGGGCCTCGGCCTGCTGCCGCTGGGCCTCCCTTGCTTCCTCGCCCTCGCCGCCCTGGCGGTCCTTGAGCTGTTCCATCTTCCGCTGTCGGAGCTCCTCCAGTTCCTCCTCGTCCGGGTTGCCGCTCATGTGCACCTGTTACCGACGGACCTGAAAAACCGTTTCGACCGTCGCCGGCCCGTCCGACTGCCTGCATTCCTCCATCGCACCGTCCCGGGCGCGTAACGCCGTCCCGGACGCCGTCGTCGGCCGGCGCGTCGCAGGCATCCGCCGAGGTCCGGGTCGGTATCTTCGAAGACGGCGGTACGGACACGACGCACATCCACGTCCCGCCAGGGACCGAAGCGCAGAGTCCGGCACACATGGATGAAACGTCCGCGCCGAGCGGAGCGAGGCGCGGTTCGCCGGACGAGGGCGCCGGAGGCGCCCGACGTCCGGTAGCGAGAGTCGACCGCCGAGGGACCTCCGGTCCCTCGAGCCGTGCAAACGGGCGGCCCCGCCGCCCGTTTGCAGATAACGCGCCCGAAGGGCGCGGCTGGAGACTCTCGCGCATATTTTCCCCACGTTTTTGCCGGGGCGCCGCAGGCGCCCCGTGTAAAAAGTGGCTATGCGTAGCGCTCGAGTTCGGGGCGGTCGAGTTTTTCGATGAGTTCCTCGGCGGTGTCGTCCAGTAGGGTGCGGCCCTCGCCGGTGACGGTGCGGCCGCGGCCCTCGTTCGTCTCGACGTAGCCAGCCTCCTCGAGCTGCTGGAGGGCGGTCCGGACGATGTTGCCGGAGCCGTCGGTCTTGTTCTTCGGTCGGACCCGGTAGCGGGTCGAGCCGCTCGTCGAGTCGCCGTAGGCCCTCCGCAGCCGCTCGACGCCGATGGGGCCGTTGTCGGCGACCTTCCGGAGGAGACTGGCGGCCCGGCGGGCCCAGAAGTCGTCCTGCTCCGGCGGCAGTTCGCGGCCGGTGCCGGTCTTCGCGAAGTCGACCCAGTCGGGCTGGTCCAGTTCGTCGGCGATCTCCTCGGCGACCGCCTCGATGAGGTCCTCGGCGGGGACGTCGTAGAACGTCGTCATTACGTCTCGATTTCCGGTGGCCGCGCTTAATGCTGTTGGTCCGCGACGGACGGTTCAGACGCGATCGGCGCCGACGGCGGCGACGACGCCGCCGCCGAGGAGCGTCGGCAGCCAGTAGATGCCGCCGCGGTGGATGACGACGGCCGCGGCGGCGGTGGCGGCGTCGACGCCGGCCAGCGGGACGAGCAGCGCGACCAGCGCCGCCTCGATCCCGCCGAGCCCGCCGGGCAACGGTGTCACGCCCGCGATGGCGCCGACGGGGACGGCGACGAGGACGGCCGCCGGCGGCACGGCCGCGCCGACGGCGTACAGCGCGAGCCACAGCGCCGTCGCCTGCGCCAGCCAGCCGGTCGCCGAGAGGCCGACCGCGACGAGCAGTCGCCGGCGGTCGGTCCCGACGACCCCGACGGCCTCGAAGAAGCCGCCGACGCGGCCCGCGACGGCCGCCCGGGACGGCGGCTCGATCCGCGGCAGCAGCCGGCCGACGGCGCCGGCGGCCGCCGCGAGGGCGCCGACCGCGCCCGCCTCGACCCGCTCGCGGTAGCGCCAGCCGAGGTAGCCGCCGGCCGGCAGCGCGACCGCCAGCCCGACGACGGCGGCCGTCGCCAGCCGGAGCCGGTCGCCGACGGCGACGGTCACCGAGAGGTAGGTCACGCCGACCAGCCCCAGCGCCGTCGAGGGGACGAGGTTCAGCGAGTCGGCACTGGCGACGGCCGCCAGCGCGGTCTCGTAGTCGGTGCCGGCGACGTCGGCGATCAGCAGCGCGCTGACCGGCTCGCCGCCGGCCTGCCCGAATGGGGTGACGTTGTTGGCGAACAGCACGCCCGCGTAGACGGCGGCCGCCCGGAGCGGCGAGACGGCCGCGCCGAGCGCCCCGAGGACGGTCCGCAGCGCCAGCGCCCACGCCAGGAGCCACACCCCGGCGGCGCCGAAGACGGCGACGACGGCACCCGACCGGGCCCGGGCGAGCGCGCCGAGGAGATCGCCGACGCCGACGACCGTCGCCAGGACCCCGAGGACGACGGCCGCCCCGAGAAAGCCCGCGGCGCTGGCCCGGCGGTCGAGAGCCATGTCGGCGGGTCGGCCGACGCGGGTTTCAATCGTGCGGTAGCGCGGAGCCCCCTTCCTCGAGTCGAGAGGGGCCGAGGGCCCCTCTGGTCGTCCGAACGGGCGAGCCCCACCCGACGAGCCGGCGCGCGAGCCCGTCCTCAGCGAACGCGTCAGCGCGAGCACGACGGGGTAGTTGACCGCACCGATGCGCACTTGCCCGCGGCGGGCCACCGGCCGGCATGGACGAACGGACGGCGCTGGCGCTGGTCGGCGACCGGGTCCCGGCGGCGGGCGACGACTGTGCGGTCGTCGACGACCTCGTCGTGACGACCGACATGCTCCACGAGACGACGGACTTCCCGGAGGGGACGACCCGCTACACGGCCGGCTGGCGGGCGGTCGGCGCGTCGCTGTCGGACGTCGCGGCGATGGGCGCCGAGGCGACGGCGGCGGTGGCCGTCTACGCCGCCCCCGAGTTCCGCGAGGCGGAGCTGTCGGCGTTCCTGGAGGGCTGTCGGGACGTCTGTGCGACCGTCGACGCGGAGTACGTCGGCGGCGACCTCGACGGTCACGACGAGTTCACCGTCGCGACGACGGCGGTCGGCCGCGCGGACGACCCCGTCCGGCGGGCCGGCGCCGCCCCCGGCGAGGCGGTCTGCGTCACCGGGACGCTCGGCCGGACCGGGGCCGCCCTCCGGCTGTTCGAGGCCGGCGACGACGAGCGGGCGAACGAGCTGTTCCGGTTCGAGCCGCGGGTCGCCGCCGGGCGGGCCGTCGCGCCGCAGGCGACCGCGATGATGGACGTCAGCGACGGGCTGGCGCGGTCGCTCCACCGGCTCGCCGAGGCCGGCAGCTGCGGGGTTGCCGTCGAGAGTGACGCCCTGCCGGTCGACGCCGCCGTCGAGGCCGTCGCCGACGGGCCGGCCGACCGCCGGGAGCTGGCCGTCCACCTCGGGGAGGACTTCGAACTCGTCTTCACCGTCCCGGAGGCGGAGCTGTCGGCCGTTCGGGCGGCGGCGCCGGTCGCCGTCTCGCGGGTCGGCGAGGTGACGGCCGGCGGCGTCCGGATGGACGGCGAGCCGCTGGCCGACCGCGGGTTCACGCACTAGGTGATGATCTCGATCGGCACCGGCGTGAAACAGAGCAGCCCGAGGAGGAAGGTCAGCGCCCCGAGGGCCTTCCGCTTGGGGTCCAGCGGGTCGTCGAAGACGGGCGTCGTCGGGCCGACGTACGCCAGCCCGAGGGCGACGACGCCCCAGAACGTCCAGAGGAACGGTGCGTTGGCGCTGACGTCGGTGAACAGATAGAGGTAGCCGGCCAGCGACAGCAGCGCCGCGGGGACGAGCGCCGCGATGGTCCGGGCGCGCTCGCCGAACATCGCCCGGACGATGTGGCCGCCGTCGAGCTGGCCGACGGGAATCAGGTTGAGGAACGTGACGAACAGCCCGACCCAGGCGCCGAAGATGACCGGGCTGGCCGACAGCCTGGGGTCGGCGTAGGTGAGCTGCTCGCCGGTGGCCCACGCCAGCAGCTGCAACAGCGGCGGGTAGCCGAACTGTATCCGGACGGCGTCGTCGCTGTTCAGCACGCTCTCGCCGACGGCGATCGGCTCGAGGGAGAGCCCGACGACGGCGACGACGACCGCCGCGACCAGCCCCGCCAGCGGCCCCGCGACCCCGATGTCGAACAGCGCCTTCCGGTCGGGGATGCGGCCGCGCATCTTGATGACGGCGCCGAACGTGCCGATGTACGTCGGCACGGGGATGAAGTACGGGAGGCTGGCCTCGACGTCGTGGTACCGGGACATCACGTAGTGACCGAGCTCGTGGACGCCGAGGACGCCGAGAACGGCGAGGGCGAACGGCCAGCCGGCCAGCAGGTCCAGCGGCCCCTCGACCGGCTGGTAGTACCAGATGGACCCGGCGTACAGCGTCGTCAGCAGCGTCGCGACGAACATCCCGATGTTGGTCCACGGCACCCCGTCGACGCCGACGCTGCGCGGTTCGGCGACCAGCGCCTGCCGCGTCCGGGTGACCGGGACACCCGTTATCGGGTCGGCGTCGCCGTCCTCGACGACGTCGAGCCGCACCTCGTAGCCGTGCTCGCGGAACAGCGGCCACAGCTGCTGTTCGAGCCGGCGGTACTCGGTCTGTGGCTGCCCGTAGTAGCGGAGTTCGCCGTCGCCGGTTTCCTCGACGTCGGTGACGCGGAAGGCCGGCAGCAGCTCCTCCGGCGGCGGCCCGTCGTGGCCCGCCCCTGGCCCCGGCTCGACGGTGCTCATCACCGACAGGAAGGAGGGTGGCGGGGATAAATCCCGTGGCAGGGGCAGGCGCCCCCGGCCGTCAGGCCCGCGATACTCGCCAGGTCGTCGCGGACGTGTACGACCACTTCTCGACCTGGAGGTCGCCGGCCGAATCCCGGAGCTTCACCATCAGCGCGCCGATCTCCTTCGGGGAGAGCCCGACGTCGTCGGCGATGAACTTGCCCTTGATGTACACTTCGCCGTCCTCGGCCCGCTGGCGGAGGTACGTCCGGAGCCGGCTTTCCTTGCTTTCCGTGGAGGGATCCGTGGTTGCGCTCATGGTTGCCTCGCTCTTCCGTAGCGCTCCGGGCAGCATATAAAGAACGGAAGCTTCGGGTAGCTTCGGCCTAATTTGCCATGAAGGGAAGCAAAATGGACGTTTCACGAACCGCGCAGATGCTTTCAGACGTTTTATCGGGGTTTCTCAGCCTGTCTCATCGGTTTTATTCTCAGCAGTAATTTTCCGCGTGGCGACAGGAGAGTACCGGCCCGCCGGCCGGAGTTGGACCCCTCGCGGCGCTCACCCGCGCTGGTGGACCCAGAAGGTCTCGGACTCCGTGACCTCCTTTTTGAACAACGGTACCTCGTCTTTCAGCCGGTCGATGCCGTCCTCGACGGCCCGGAACGCCTCCTCGCGGTGGCCGGCGAGGACGACGGTGAAGACGATGTCCTCGCCGGCCTCGACCCGGCCGGTCCGGTGGTGGAGTCGGACGTCGAGGACGCCGTTACGGGCCTCCAGCTCCGACTCGATCGTCCGCATCGTCCGCTCGGCGACGCCGTCGTACTTCTCGAACTCGAGATACCGCGTGGCGTCGTCGTCCTCGCCGTCCCGCTCGCGGACGCGCCCGGTAAACGTCGCGATCGCGCCGGCGCGGTCGGCGTCGGCCGAGCGCTTGACCGCGGCGACGAGCGACGCCAGCGTCTCGTACGGTTCCGCGTCGTGGATCGCCTCGACGGCCGCCTCGACGTCGAGGGCCGCCGCCGTCGCCGCCTCGACGTCGGCGTCGGCCTCGGCCTCGGCCTCGATGTCGCCGACGGCGATCAGCGGGACGTCGAGGTCGGCCGTGCCGACGACCGCCGCGTAGTCGTGGTCCGGCGCGAGCCTGTCGAGGGCGTCCTCGACGCCGAGGCCGTCGCCGCCGGCGCGCCACTCCTCGCCGACGACGTACTCGGTGTCGCCGCGGGCGACGGCAGCACCGCCGTCGCGGGCCGGCCGCCCGTCGTCGCGGACGACGCCGACGCGACCGTCGAGGGTCCCGAGCAGTCGCCGGAGTCCCGTCTCCGCCTCGGCACCGACCACCGCGAACGCGTACATACCTGGTAGTTCGACGCCGGCGGCTTGTAGGTGTCGCCGCGCTCGACGGGAGCAGTCGGGAGGAAATACCGACGTTCGGCGGTGATAGCGGCGTTCGAGGTCCCGCCCGAGGCCCGGCCGACCGGCCGGCTCTCGCGCGACCGAACGGGACGCGCTTGACAACCCTTAAGACCGGAACCGGGCTATCAAGTGGTAATGAGAGTGGTCGTTTCTATCGGCGGGAGCGTGCTCGCGCCGGACCTGGAGCCGGACCGGGTGGCGGCGCACGCGGGGGTCGTCGACGAGCTGGTCGCCGACGGTCACGAGGTGGCCGTCGTCGTCGGCGGCGGCGACGTCGCCCGCAGGTACATCGGGACCGCTCGGGCGCTGGGGGCGACGGAGTACGACCTCGACGCCGTCGGCATCGACGTGACGCGGCTGAACGCCCGGCTCCTGCTGACGGCGCTGGAGTCGTCGGCCATCCCCGAGCCGGCCGAGGACCCCGAGACGGCCCGGGCGTCGCTGCGGCGCGGCGAAACGGTCGTCATGGGCGGGACCGTCCCCGGCCACACCACCGACGCCGTCTCGGCGCTGCTTGCCGAAACCGTCGCGGCCGACCTGCTGGTGTACGCCACGAGCGTCCCCGGGGTCTACTCCGCCGACCCCAACGAGGACGACGGCGCCGAGCGGCACGACCGGCTCACGCCGTCGGAGCTGGTCGACACCATCGCCTCCATCGAGATCACCGCCGGCTCGAACGCGCCGGTCGACCTGCTGGCCGCGAAGGTCATCGAGCGGTCCGGGCTGCGGGCGGTCGTCCTGGACGGCACCGACCCGGAGCGCGTCGCCGACGCCGTCGCCGGCGAGGACGTCGACGGCACCGGAGTGGTCCCCGATGAGTGACCCCTACGACCTCGGGGCCGACGAGCGCCGGGCCTTCTGGGCCGACGCCGCCGCCGACGAGATACTCGCGACTGACCCCGACGACCCGGTCGTCGTCAAGGGCGGCGTCTCGCCGTCCGGCGTGCCGCATCTCGGCCACGTCAACGAGATCATGCGGGGCTACTTCGTCGCCGAGGCGCTGCGGGACCGCGGCCGCGAGGTCCGGCAGGTGTTCACGGCCGACGACCGCGACCGCCTGCGAACGCTCCCCCGCAAACTGGCGGATCTGGAGGGCGACGTCGTCGGTCTCGGCGAGGTCGACGCCGGCGCCCTCGGGCGGAACCTCGGCCGGCCGTACACCGACGTCCCCGACCCGTTCGGCTGCTGTGACTCCTACGGCGATCACTTCACGACGCTCCTGGAGCGGGCCGCTGACGCCGTCGACGTCCCCATCGACGTCGTCTCGAACACGGAGCTGTACGAGAGCGGCGCCTTCGACGACACCGTCCGGCACGTCCTGACGAACCGGGAAACCGCACGCGAGGTGCTCGCGGAGTTCCAGGACAAAATCGATGACGAGTACGTCCCCTTCTTCCCGCGGTGTGCGGAGTGCGGCACCCTCGCCGAGACGGTCGTCGGCGTCGACGTCGGCGCGGAGACGGTCGACTACGTCTGCGAGGACGTCGCGGCCGGCGACGAGGTCATCGAGGGCTGCGGCCACGAGGGGACGGCGACGTTCCGGGAGGGGAAGCTCCCCTGGCGGCTCGAGTGGCCCGCACAGTGGCGGGTGCTCGACGTCGACTTCGAGCCGTTCGGCAAGGACCACGCCGAGGGCTCGTGGCCCTCCGGCGAGGCCGTCGCCCGCGAGCTGTTCGGGGAGGCGCCGCCGGTGCCGATGGCCTACGAGTGGTTCACGCTCGACGGCGAGGCGCTGTCGTCGTCGTCCGGCAACGTCGTCACCGTCGACGAGGTGCTGGAGCTGCTGGAGCCGGCGGTGCTGCGGTACTTCTTCACGAAGAACCCCGCGAAGCAGCGGGACTTCGACGTCGGCGCCGTCGACGGGCTGGTCGACGACTTCGACCGCTTCGAGGCCGTCTACTTCGGCGCGGCCGACGCCGTCGAGGCCGACCGCGAGCGGACCGAGCGGGCCTACCCGACGGTCGTTGACGAGGTGCCCGACGAGCGGCCCGTCCGCATCTCCTATCGGTTCGCGGCCGTCCTCGGGATGACGGACAACCGGGAGCTGCGCGTCGACATGGCCGAACGGTCGGGTCACGTCCCCCCGGACGCCGACGACGGGGCCGTCGAGGCCGCGCTGGCCCGCGTCGACCGGGCCCGGGCGTGGGCCGAGCGGACCGACAACGAGTTCAATTACCGGCTGGCCGAGGAACTACCCGACGTGGCGTTCGACGACGCGACGGCGGCGGCGCTCGACGAACTCGCGACGTACATCGAACGCACGGAGCCCGACGCGGAGAGCCTGCAGGAGGAGATCTACGAGACGGCGAGGCGGAACGACGTTCCGGTCGACGCGTTCTTCGAGGTCGGCTACCGGCTGTTCCTCGGGGAGACCGAAGGGCCGCGGCTGGGGCCGTTTCTGGCGCCGATGGACACCGAGTTCGTCGTCCGGCGGCTCCGGCGGGCGGGCTGAACGGCCCGCCGCGACGGAACGACTTTTGACTCCCCCGGCCCCTACCGACACCAATGCGAACGCTGCTGTGGCTGCTCGTCGGTGTTCTCCTCTACACCACGGTCGCGATGGCGCTGAAAAGCCGCGGCGTGCTCCCCTCGGCGCTGCGGGTCTCCGGGCCGATTCTCACCGTCCACACCAAGCGCGGCCGGGCCTTTCTCGACCGGGTGGCCGCGCCGAGACGGCTCTGGCGGGCGTGGGGTAACTTCGGCGTCGGCATCACATTGGTCGTCATGGTGGGATCGTTCTTCGGCGTGCTGTTCGCGGCGGTGAGCGCGATCACCGACCCCGGCGCGGTCGGCGGCATCACGCGTCCGCAGGACGCGCTCGTCATCCCCGGGGTCAACCAGTTCCTCCCGTGGGCGGCCGCCGTCGACATCCTCGTCGGCCTGCTCGTCGGGCTCGTCGTCCACGAGGGCGGCCACGGGCTGCTGTGCCGCGTCGAGAACATCGAGATCGAATCGATGGGCGTCGCGCTGCTGGCGTTCATCCCGCTGGGGGCGTTCGTCCAGCCCGACGAGGAGAGCCAGCAGTCCGCCGACCGCGGCGGCAAGACGCGGATGTTCGCCGCCGGCGTGACGAACAACTTCCTCGTGGCGGCGCTGTCGTTCGGCCTGCTGTTTTTCGTCGTCGCGAGCCTCGTCACCGTCGTTCCCGGGGTGGCGGTCGGCGGCGCGCTGCCGGGGTCGGCCGCCGAGGACGCCGGCATCGAGCGCGGCGACGTCATCACGTCGGTGAACGGCCAGCCCGTCGCCAACGAGACGGAGTTCGAGGCGGCGCTGGCCGACGCCGACCGCGAGGTGACCGTCGGTCGGGCCGACGGCGGGAACGTGACCGTCGAGCGGAGCCTCATCGTCACCCGGGCCGTCGTCGACGCCCCCCTGGAGACGGGAACGGAGGTACGGGCCGTCGACGGCGAGACCGTCCACACGCGATCGGGCTTCGATGCGGCGGTCGAGGGCGCCGAAACCGTCGAACTGGACACCGACGAGGGGACCGTCGAGTTCCCCGTCGGCGTCTTCGTCAGCAGCGTCCCGCGGGACGGCCCGCTGGCGGCCGCCGGCGCCCCGGACACGCCGATGTTGATCCACAGCGTCGACGGCGAGCCGACGCCGACCCCCGAGGCGCTGTCGGACGTCCTCGCCGAGCGGTCGGCGGGCGACACCGTCGAGGTCGTCGCCTACCACGGCGACGGTACCGACCCCTGGAACGGCGAGCGCCGGAGCTACGAGGTGACCCTCGCGGCGAACGACCGGACCGGCGGCGGCTTCCTGGGCGTCGCCGGCATCCAGGGCGGCACCAGCGGCCTCGTCGTCGACGACTTCGGCATCGACCCCTACCCCGCCGAGCAGTACCTCACCCTCCTCGGCGGCGGCGGGTGGGACGACCCGGTGTCGACGTTCGTCTCCCGGCTCTTCGCGGCGCTGGTCCTGCCGTTCGCGAGCAACGTCCAGCCCGGCATCAGCTACAACTTCGCCGGCTTCAACGGCGCGATCGCGGCCTTCTACAGCGTCTCGGGGCCGGTCGGCGCCGGGGTCGTCTTCGGCCTGGCGAACGTCCTCTTCTGGACCGGCTGGGTGAACATCAACCTCGGGCTGTTCAACTGCATCCCCTCGTATCCGCTCGACGGCGGCCACATCCTCCGGTCCTGCGTGGAGGCGACGCTGGCACGGCTGCCGATCGACCCCGACCCGACCGTCGCCGCGGCGGTGACCGCGGCGATAAGCGCGACGATGATACTGGGCCTCCTCGGACGGCTGTTCCTGCCGCAGTTGCTGGCGTGAGAAGGAAACGTCCGGGCGGTTCGGCCGCTCAACTCGGCGAGTGACCGTGGCCGAGAACGGCACAGACGGCGTTCAGCAACAGCGCACCGCCGAAGACGCGGGGCTCGACGGCGCCGATGAACAGGCCGACGACGAGCGCGAAGGGCAGCAGCGTGGCGGTCCAGAAGGCGACCGCGCGGATGCCGCCGACAGCGTAGCCGGCGAGCCGTTCGAGCGTCCCCGATGGGGCGGACGGGAGAGGTCGGGTTGCGATGGACATGGAAGCGTTCGTACCCGTACAATGGGCCCACACCCCAATATAAACCACAGAGGATTGCCGTGTGTTCGGCTCGGTTCGCGCGTTTCACGCGACCGTCGGACGACTCGGCGACGTTTAACGAACAGCTCTCGTGCTGCCAGACGTTTTATCGAGCCGTTCGAGGTCGTCTCGTCCGTCTCCCGCAGTCGTCGCCGGCGTGGCGCCGTCCGGCTCCGTCGCCGGCGCCCGACAAAACGTCGCGCGGAACGCAAAAGCGCCATTACGCCCGAACACGAAGGACGGCCATGGAACGACGCAAAGCGCCGGGGACGGAGGAGGGCTGGTACGTCCTCCACGACCTGCGGCACGTCGACTGGGACGGCTGGCGCGAGGCGCCGGAGACGGTCCGCGAGCGGGCCGTCGAGGAGGGAACCGATTACCTCCGGCGCCACGAGGCCCTGGCGGACGCCGAGGAGGGCGCCTCGGCCGTCTTCTCGGTCGTCGGCCACGACGCCGACCTGCTGGTGTTGCACCTCCGACCGACGCTGGAGCACCTCGATCGCGCACAGCGGCGCCTCGAGTCGACCGCCCTCGCGGCGTTCACCGAGCGCGCCGACTCGTACGTCTCCGTCACGGAGGTGTCGGGCTACATGCACGAGGACCTCACCGACGGCCTCGACGACATCGACGACGAGAGTACCCGCAGCTACATGCAACAGCGCATCTACCCGGAGATTCCCGACGCCGACCACGTCTGTTTCTACCCGATGGACAAGCGACGCGGCCCCGAGGACAACTGGTACGACCTGCCGTTCGACGAGCGGGCGGAGTACATGTCCGCCCACGGCGAGGTCGGCCGCGAGTACGCCGGCCGCGTCACGCAGATCATCGCCGGTAGCGTCGGCCTCGACGACCACGAGTGGGGCGTGACGCTGTTCGCCGACGACCCGACCGACATCAAGGAGCTGCTGTACGAGATGCGGTTCGACCCCTCCTCCTCGCGGTTCGCGGAGTTCGGCGACTTCTACGTCGGCCGCCGGTTCCCGCCCGGCGACCTCGGGGCGCTGCTGGCCGGCGAGGCGGTCCCGACCGACGAACCGCTCGACGGCACGACGACCGACGACACGACCGGGACGGACGACGGCGAGACGACCGGCGACGCGGATGACGGCGACGACGGCGGGTCGGGCGGCCGACCCTCGACGGAGTCGGCCCACGAGCCGGTCGACGCCGGGACGTTCCTCGCGCGGGCCGACGCCCACGGCGCCGACCTCGACGTCGAGGCGGCCGGCTACGGCCTGCTGTTCGAGTCGGAAGCGCCCGCGGCGACCGTCGCCGAGGAGGTCGAGGGGCTGCGGGCGAACTTCGACCACTACGACACCCACGTCGGGACGGAGGTTCTCGACGGCGAACGGACGGTCGTCGTCTCGCTGTGGGCCAACCAGCGGGCCGCCGACACCGCCTCGGGCTTCCTCGCGGACCTGCCGGGCGTCGACGGCGGCGTCGGGGCCGACCTCGAAGGTCACGGCGCCGACGACGCCGATGACACGGGCGACGCCAGCGACGCGGGCGACGAGCCGCGGCGCGGGGAGCCGCCCCACGAATCGGTCGAAGCCACCGAGTTCCGGCGGCTCGCCCACCGGTTCGGGGTCGACCCCGGCGACCACCCGGCGGCCGGCTACGCGCTGCTGTTCCGGTCGGAGACGGCCGCCGAGCACCTCGTCGAGGAGGTCGACGACCTCCGGGAGCGCTTCGAGAGCCACGAGGGCCACGTGCTGACGACGGTCCGGGCGGACTCGGGCGACACGGCGGTGGTCTCGCTGTGGGCCGACGGGTCGGCCGCCGACACCGGCTCCGAATCCCTGACGGAGCTGTCGGGGGTCGGTGCCGGCGTCGGGGCCGCCTTCGAATCCGAGGGCGTCGGCGCCGACACGGAGCGGGACGACGACGACATCCGGGGCGAACTCGCCGACCTCGGGGTCTACGCCGGCCAGCCCCACGGCGAGGGTGTCTACGCGCTGGTGCTGTACTCTGAGGCGCCGGTCGAGGAGCTGCACGAGGAACTCGCCGGGCTCCGGGACAGCTTCGAGGGGTACGAGAGCCACGTCAAGTCGGCGGTGTACGACGACGAGGCCGGCGAGGGGCGGCCGGCCGTCGTCTCGATCTGGGAGACGCAGGACGCCGCCGACCGCGCCGCCGAGTTCCTCGCGGACCTCCCCGGCGTCGTCGGTCGGACCGACGAGGCCGAAGGCGACTTCGGGACGATGGGGATGTTCTACACCGTCAAGCCCGACTACCGGGGCGAGTTCGTCGACACCTTCGCCGAGGTCGGCGAGGTGCTGGGCGGGATGGACGGCCACCTCGACACCCGGCTGATGGTCAACCGCGAGGACGAAAACGACATGTTCATCGCCAGCCGCTGGCGGCAGCGGGAGGACGCGATGGCGTTCTTCCGCTCGGAGTCGTTCCGGGACACCGTCGAGTGGGGCCGGGAGGTGCTCGACGACCGCCCCCGGCACGTCTTCCTGGCCTGACTACCGTTCGACGGCATTCGACGCAGTTCTCGTCTCCGACTACCGCTCGAGCACCGTCCCGCCCCCACCGACGACGACGTCGGTGTCGCCGCGTGCGACGCCGTCGAGGTTCTCGCTGACGGGCGTCGTCATCCGGCTCCACTCGTCGCCGGACAGCTCGAAGACGGCCCCGTCGGAGCCGACTGCGTAGCCGTCGCCGCCGGCTGTCTCGATGGCGAAGAGGTCGGCTTTGCCGAGGTCCGTCGGCGTCCACCGGCCGCCGTCGTAGTCGAACACGGAAGCGTTGCCGCCGGAGACGGTGACGTCGTCGGCGGCGTCGCTGTCCAGCCCGTAGAACGTCACATCGGCGTCATCGATGCCGATGGTGTCGTAGGTGACGCCGTCGTCGGTGGCGAACACCTCGTCGTTGGTGTCGATGGCGTGTCCGGAGCGATTGCTGTAGAAGTCGATGGCCTCCAGCCCGGCGCCGCTGCCGGGGGTCGCGTACTCCCAGGTGCCCTTCTCGCCGTTCTTGAAGCTGTAGTGGATCGCCCCGGAGTCGTCGGCGACGTAGACCTCCGCGCTGCCCGCGGAGCAGGTCACGGCCACGTCGTTGAAGTTCGAGGTGGAATCGTTCGGCGCCGACCGGTCGATGAGGTTGCCGGTCGTCACGTCGTACTCGCCGATGGCGCCGGAGGCGCCGACCACCCAGAGCCGCTTGCCGTCGTCGGTCGCGTCCGTGCCGTTGAGGTCGTTGCCGCCGCCGGTCGGGCCGCCCTGCAGGACCGTCTGCCAGCCGCCGTCGCGACGCTCGATCACCGTGCCACCGCCGCCGACCGCAAAGGCGTTCGTCGCGTAGGTGACGTCGTGTAGCGAGGTGTCGACCGGCGTCTCGGCCACCGTCCACTCACTCTCGGCGGCGACGCTCGTCGCCGGGACTACGGCCGTGGCCGCCGTCACACTCGCGAGCCTTAGCGTCGAACGTCGAGTTCTCCCCGATATCATGTGTCGCCGTATTTCCCCAGGGGCTATCAAACCCGGGATACGTTTGGATTAATTCACCCCGTTAGCGACCATTTAATTGGAACCTGTGTGGTTTCCCTCGGCAAAACCGACTGCTCGTGTTTTCTATCGGTACAGAAACGAAGTTCGATAGCCCCTCCGAACGGCCCCTCAGTAGAACGCGATAGGGGTGCCGGCGGCCTCCTCCGTCGAGACCTTATCCTGGGCGTCCTGGAAGTCCTCGGCTCTGATCTCCGTCCGACCGTCGCGGATGGCGTACATTCCGGCTTCGGTGGCGAGACTCTCCAGTTCCGCGCCGGAGAACCCCTCGGTCGTCCCGGCGATGGCCCCGAGGTCGACGTCGTCGAGGTTCATCTCGGCGGTGTGGATGTCGAGGATCTTCTCCCGCCCCTCGGCGTCGGGGTCGGGTACCTCGATGAGGCGGTCGAAGCGGCCCGGCCGGAGGATGGCCCGGTCCAGCATGTCGAAGCGGTTGGTCGCCGCGATGATGGAGACGTCGCCCCGCTGGTCGAAGCCGTCCATCTCCGACAGTAGTTGCATCATCGTCCGCTGGACCTCGGCGTCGCCGGAGGTCTTCGACTCCGTTCGCTTGGAGGCGATGGCGTCGATCTCGTCGATGAAGAGGATGGCCGGTTCGCGTTCGGCGGCCAGCTCGAACAGGTCGCGCACCAGGCGTGCGCCCTCGCCGATGAACTTCTGGACCAGTTCCGAGCCGGCCATCTTGATGAAGGTGGCGTCAGTCTGGTTGGCGACGGCCTTGGCCATCATCGTCTTGCCCGTCCCCGGCGGACCGTACAGCAGCACGCCCGTCGGCGGCTCGACGCCGACCGTCTCGAACTTCTCGGGGTTGGTCAGCGGGTCCTCGACGGCCTCCCGGACCTCCTGGATCTGGCTCTCCAGCCCCCCGATGTCGCCGTACTCGACGTCGGGCTCGGCGGAAACCTCCATCGCCTGCGCCCGGGCGTCCGTCTCGGCGTCCAGCACCGTCTGGATGGCGAAGGAGTCGTTGATCGCCACCCGGTCGCCGGCCTCGAGTCGGTCGTACAGCCGCGGGGAGACCTCGGTCAGCACCTCCTGGTTGTTGCCGTGCTGCTTCAACAGCACCTGGTCGTCGGTCAGCTCCTCGACCGTCGCCAGGTACAGCGACGACGTCTTCAGCGCCTCGTTTTCCTCCTGTAGGTCGTCGACCTCGCTGCGGAGCTCCGACTGGCGGTCGCGGGCCGCGTCGAGCTGGTCGGTCAGCTCCTCGTGGACCTGCGACACCTCGAGGTAGTGTTCGCGGAGCGCGTCCAGTCGTTCGGACTCGGACATCTCCGGATCCAGTTCCAGCGTGGGACGGTCGGGGAGAGAGGGGCTATGGGACACGGATTACCGACGGTAGGCGTTGGAGATTAAAAGTGGCTTTGGGTGCGGGAAACCCTCGCGCCGCGCGGGCGGCGCCGTCGGCGGTCGAATCGTGACCTCGACGAGCCGGCGGAACGCCCGGCGGGGAGACCGCGTCACTCGCCCAGCGACTCGTACTCGCCGACCATCTCGTCGTACGTTCCGATGGCGGCCTCGACCGGCTCCGGCGTCGACACGTCGACCCCGGCCGTCTCCAGCAGCTCCAGCGGGTACGCCCGCGATCCCGACCGGAGGAACTCCCGGTAGTCGGCCGCCGCGGGTTCGCCCTCTTCAAGGATGCGGTCGACGACCGCGACGGCCGCGCTGATGCCCGTCGCGTACTGGTAGACGTAGTACGCCCGGTAGAAGTGCGGGATGCGCATCCACTCGCGGGCGATGCGGTCGTCGACGACCGCCGGCTCGTAGTAGTCGGCCTTCAACCCGCGGTACAGCTCGTCGAGTCGGTCCGGCGTCAGCGCCTCGCCGTCGGCCGACAGCTCGTGGGCCCGGTGCTCGAAGGAGGCGAACATGGTCTGGCGGAACAGCGTCGACCGGAACCGCTCGAGGTACTCGTCGAGGACGGCCCGCCGGAACGACTCGTCGTCGACCGTCTCCAGCAGGTGGTGGGTCAGGAGTGCCTCGTTGACCGTCGAGGCCACCTCCGCGACGAATATCTCGTAGCCGGAGTAGACGTGCGGCTGGGCGTCGCTCGTCAGCTCCGAGTGCATCGAGTGGCCCAGCTCGTGGGCCAGCGTGTACATCGAGGCGACGTCGTCCTGGTAGTTCAGCAGGATGTACGGCTGGCTGTCGTAGGTGCCGCTGCTGTAGGCGCCGGACTGCTTGTTGGCCGTCTCGTAGACGTCGACCCACCGCGATTCGAGGCCCTCGGCCGCCCGGTCGCGGTAGGCCTCGCCGAGCGGCGCGACCGCCTCGACGACGTGCTCTTTGGCGCGGTCGTAGTCGAGGTCCGGCCCCTCCTCGCCCGACAGCGGCGCGTAGAGATCCCACATCCGCAGCTCGTCGACGCCGAGGCGGTCCCGCTTCAGCTCGGCGTGGCGGTGCAGGACGTCCAGGTTCGCCTCGACCGTGTCGACCAGCGTGTCGTACACCTCGACGGGGACGTTCGGCCCGTCCATCGCCGCCTCCCGGGCCGTCTCGTAGTTGCGCGCCCGCGCCAGCTTCCGGTCGGCGGTGACGCTGTTCTCGTAGGCCGTCCCGACGGTGTTGCGGTACTCGGCCCACTCGTCGTAGAACGCCTCGTACACCCGCCGGCGGACGTCCCGGTCGGGGTGTTTCTGCAGCGTCGTGAAGTTCGACAGCGTGATCCGCCGCGGCTCGCCGTCGACGTCGACCGACGGGAACTCGATGTCGGCGTTGGTCAGCATGTTGTACACCTCGCCGGCGGCACCGGTCACCTCCCCGAGATCCGCCAGCAGCGCCTCAACCTCCGCCGACCGGGTGTGCTCTTTCATCCGCAGCACGTCGTCAAAGTAGTGGTCGTACTCCGCGAGGTCCGGATCGGCGTCGACGAGCTCGTCGATCCGGTCGCGGTCGACCGACTGCAGCTCCGGCTCGACGAAGCTGGCCGCGCTGGAGGCGTCCGCCGACAGCGACTGCGCCCGGGCCGTCAGCGCCTGGTACCCCTGGTCGGTCGTGTCCTCGTCCCGGCGCATCCGGGCGTAGGCCGCCACGTTCGCCACGTCGCGCATGATGGACTCCCGCAGCTCCAGCACCGCCTGCAGCGTCTCGGCGCTCTCGACGGTCCGGCCCTCGTAGGCCGACAGGTCCTCGAGTCGCTCCTCGACTTCGGCGTAGGTCGCCTCCCACTCCTCGTCGTCGGCGAACAGGTCCGTCAGGTCCCAGGTGTGCTCCTCGGCGACGTCGCTCCGCTCGGGAACCGAACTCATGACCGGCGGTACGCCCGCCGACTCCCTAAACCCGTCGTCACCGGTCCTCCCCGGCCGTCGACAGCGCTCCCGCCACCCGCGCGCCGGCGTGCCGTCGCCGCCGTCGCTCGCCGAAGACCTCGCGGGCGCTCTCGGCGGCCTCGGGGTCGACGTCGAAGGCGACCGACGGGTACCGAACCCCGACCAGTACCAGCGGCTCCGGCGCCGCCGGGGCGACGCCGTCGGGGCCGTCGAGCGGCTCGGCGGCTTGCACGCGGCCCACGAATCCGGGGTCGCGCCGACCCCGAGCGACGGCCCCGACGACCGACACCAGCCGCCGGACCAGCTGGCGGGCGAAGCCGCCCGCCCGGCAGTCGACGACGAGGAACGGCCCGTCCCGCTCGACGGTCGCCGTCAGCTCCCGGACGGTGTCGGTCTCGTCCGGTGTGAGGTTGTGGAAGTCGCCGCGGCCGGACAGCCGCCGGCAGGCCTCGGTGGCCCGCCCGTCGTCGGCCCCCGGCGCGAACAGGAAGTACCGGTAGCGCCGCGAGACAGCGTCGTGGGTGGCGTGGAACTCGTCGTCGACGTCGGCGGCAGCCCACGCTCGCACGTCTGCCGGCAACTCGGCGTTGAGCGCCCGCGGCTGGAGCCAGTCGGGTGCCTCGAAGGCGACCGTCTGCGCCCGCGCGGAGACGCCGGCATCCGTCCGGCCCGCGGCCGCGTACCCCGGCGGCGGTCCGTCGGCGACATCCAGGGCGCCGAGCGCCGCGAGGAGGGCGTCCTCGACGGTTTCGCCGTGGGGCTGGCGCTGGAAGCCGCGGTAGCCGGTGCCGTCGTAGGCCAGCCGGAAGGCGCGCATACGGTCGGATACGGCCGCCGCCGGCATACCCGTGGCGCCGCTACAGATCCCGCGCGACCCGGATCTCGGAGTCCGTCACCGTCTCGACGGCCCCGGCCGGCACCTCGATGTCGTCGCTGTCGGCGTCGCCGAACCCGAGCCCCTGGAGTATCGCCTCGGAGATGTCGGGGTCGGGGTCGACGTAGGCGACCTGCGCCTCCGGGTCGACCTCGGTGACGATGCCGATCTGCTCGGCCTCGGCGTCCATCAGGAACTTGCCCTCGTCCTCGGGTGACAGAACCGTCATTTCGTCCGGAAGAACTCCCAGCACCGGTAAATATCCTGTGGAACGGCCGCCCGGCGGTCCGTGTCAGCGGTAGCGGTACAGGGCGCAGAGCCCCCTCCCTCAGCCGTGAACGAAGCGAGCGGCAGGGAGGGGAGGAGCGCCCGTCTTCGTCCACTTTCACCGTGCGGCGACCTGTTTTTAACCCCTTGGGCCGTCTCCTGATTTACTGCCGCCCTCGCACACGCCGAGGACGGCAGGAGCCACGAGTAAACTGGCTCCTGTGGCCCGAGGGCAACGCCCTCGGGTCCTGCACTCGGGACCGACGACCGCGAACGGGTGCGACTCCCGTCCCTCGATTGAGGGTAGAGCGCGAGAACACCGGGAATTAAACCGGCGGGACAATCCACGGGACGGGTCCGGTAAGCGCGGGTCGCAGCACCCACTCCGACCCGCTGCCCGGCCCGTGGACGGGAAAAGGAAGCCGGGCCGCGTCCACGCAGGGGGCCGCGGGGCACAATGTCGGTGCGGTAAAGCCCCGCCCTCAAGGAGTGACCGACCGCCGCAAGGCGGGAGGGAGCGAGTAGGACGGGGTAGTTTACGCGTAGTCGTCGTACGTCGGCCGGCCCGACTCCGGGGGGAACTCCGAGAGGGGAACCTGCGTCTGGTCGCCCGATTCCATGTCCTTGACCGTGACCGCATCGTCGGCGAGGTCCTGCTCGCCGACCACGACGACCGTCTCGGCGTCGATGCCGTCGGCGTACGACAGCTGGTCCCCGAAGCCGCGGGTCGTGAGATCCGTCTCGACGACGTGACCCAGTTCGCGCAACTGACGGGTGATCTCGGCGGCCTCCGGGCGCGTGTCGCCGACCGTCAGCACGTAGTAGTCCGTCGTCGTCGCCTCCTCGGGCCAGACGCCGGCCCGCTGACACAGCAGCGACAGCGGCGCCAGCCCCGGCGCGACGCCGACGGCCGGCGTCGGCTCGCCGCCGAAGGACTCGATGAGGTCGTCGTAGCGGCCGCCGCCGAAGACCGACCGCGACACCTCCCCCGTCGAGTCGAAGCACTCGAAGACGACGCCGGTGTAGTAGTCCAGCCCCCGAGCCGTCGACAGTGACACCTCACAGTAGTCGCCGGCGCCGAAGTCCGCGGCGGCGGCGAGCACCGCCCGGAGGTTCTCGACGGCCGCCTCGACGCGGTCGGTGCCGGCGAAGGCGACCAGCTCGTCGAGGTCGTCCGCCGCCAGCACGTCGTCGAAGGCTTCCGCCTCGGTGGGGTCCAGCCCCGCCTCGACCAGCAGGTCGTGGTAGGCCTCGTCGTCGATCTTCTCGCTTTTGTCGACCGCCCGGATGGCCGCCTCGACGTCGACCTCACCGTCCAGCGACTCGAGCAGGCCCCCGAGGATGTCCCGGTGGGAGACGCGGAACTCGAAGTCCTCGCCGGTGAGCCCCAGCCCCGTCAGCGCGTCGGCCGCAAACGAGAGGATCTCGGCGTCGGCCTCCGGCTCCGCCGACCCGAAGACGTCGACGTTCGTCTGGTAGAACTCCCGGAAGCGGCCCTGCTGGACCTGCTCGTACCGCCAGAACGGCCGCGTCGAGAACCACTTGATCGGCCGCGCGAGCGCCCCCTGGCGGGCGACGACCATCCGGGCGACCGTCGGCGTCAGCTCCGGCGTCAGCGACACCTCCCGGCCGCCCCTGTCCTCGAAGGCGTACAGCTCCTCGACGATCTCCTCGCCGGACTTGTCGACGTACATCCGCGTCCGCTCCATGGCGGGCGTGCCGACCTCGCGGAAGCCGTACCGCCGGGCCGTCCCCTCCAGCGTGTCGATGACCTCCCGCCGGGCCGACATCTCGCCGGGGTAGAAATCGCGGAACCCCTTCAGACCGTCGTACATGCGCGTCGGTTCGGGGCCGGCCGCACTAAAAGGTCCGATACGCGCGGCCCGCGGCCCGCGGCTACCCCAGTCGCTCGACGTCCGCCGTCCGGTCGATCTCGGCGTCGCCGGTGTTGGTCGTCCCGCGCGGCTCGAACAGCAGTATCTCCGTTCCCTTCTCGGCGACCGGCCGGTGCTCGACGCCCCGCGGGACGACGAGGAACTCCCCCTCCCGGAGCGTCACGTCCGACTCCTCGCGGAACTCGACGCGAAGTTCGCCGGACCGCACGAGGAACAGCTCGTCGGCGTCCTCGTGGCTGTGCCAGACGAACTCCCCCTCCGCTCTGGCGAGTTTTACCGCCTGTCCGTTGAGTTCGCCGGCCAGCCGCGGACTCCACGGCTCGTCGAACGACGCGAACGCCTCCCCGAGATTTACCTTCTCCATGTGAGCGGGTCCGTGCCGGACGGTATAGAGGCTTGGCCGTCGGTGCTCGAACGCGGCCGAGAGGCCGGCTCCGGGTCGCCGGACGCCGCTCGCCTCTCCGAGAGTCCTCGCTTCGCTCTCCTACCGCCGCTGCTCGCGGCTCGTTCCTCGCCGCTCGCCTCTTCGAGAGTCCTCGCTTCGCTCGGACTCTCGCTAGTCGTCCACGACGACCTCGACCGGGTCGTCGTCGCTTTCCTCGTCGAACTCCTCGCTGGACTGCTGCTGCTGGTAGAACAGCGCCCCGGCGACCCCGAGGACGATCCAGGAGCGCCAGTTGGCCAGGTTGAGCGTGTAGCCGACGCCGAACGGCTTCTCGACCAGCATCCCCTCGTCGGGCTGCCAGTACGAGGACATCATCCGCCCGAGCGAGGGCTTCTGGAAGTTGTACGGGATACCGAACAGTTCGCCGGACTGCGGCTTATCGGACATACGCGGTTGTACGACGGGGCGGGACTTATAGACACGGTGTGAAGGGATGTGAGCCGTGTTCGGGTATGCGGCTCAGGGTATCGAGACACCGAAAGCCCTCGCGGCGCTCGTACCGCCGCGGCTCGCTGCGCTCCTCGCTTCGCTGCGGTGCTTGCGTCGCCGGGGCGGCGACGAGCGCCGCTCGCCCTTTCAGTCCACAGGGAGTAGCGGCTGGACGGGTCCTTCCCTGGTGGACTGAAAGGGCGAGGCAGGCTCCGGGAACCCGGGCGTTCGCGGCGCCGTGCGCCGCGAGCTCGGGAGAGCGTCGCTCTCCCGGTGACACAAGCACGCGACCGCAGGGAGCGCGCGCAGCGAGCCCCGGGACCGGAGCCTGCCGAGGGCTTTCGGTGACATCTACTCACTGTACCGGCTACTCCGAACGGCGCCAACGTTGCCGACCATCGCGTCGGCGTCGTCGGCCGTCCCGCCCAGCGCGCCCTCGAAGACGTGGAGGTCCATCGCGTAGTCCTCGACGTCGTCCGTGTAGTAGCCCAGCCCGAAGTCGATGAGGAAGACCCTGTCGCCGTCCCCGACCCGGACGTTCCGCGGCGTCGGGTCGCCGTGGACGAAGCCGCCCTCGTGACACCGCGCGAGGTGCCGGCCGACCGCCTGGACCCGCGGTTCGGTCAGCGCGTCCCGCAGATCGGCGTCGCCGACGTGGCCGAGCGTCAGCCGGCCCTCCGGCGGGTCCACGTCGCGGATAACGGGCGTCGGCACGCCGAGCCGCCGGGCCGTGCTCGTCAGTCGGGCCTCCGCGCGCGTCCGCCGGCGCCGGAGCCGCCCGTCGAGGTCGGGGTGGCGGTAGTCTTTTGAGAGCCGGCGCTTCGTCACCGTTGGCGGCACGAAGTCGACGACGGCCTCGGCGCCGCGGGCTCGCTCGTCGTCGGCGACGGGTACGGCGACGGAACCGCCGTCCCGCCACGTCACCGGCACCTGGTCGGGCCGGTAGTCCGGGCGCACCGCGGAGTCGGCGACGGCGAGTGTGTCGCCGGCCTCGTACATCAGCGCGCCGAGCACCGCGATCATGCCGGCGTTGTCCCGGAGGAACCGCGGTTCGGGCGCGTAGAAGTCGGCGCCGCGGGCCTCGCACATCGTCGCCAGCATCCCGCGGAGGCGGTCGTTCTGGCCGACGCCGCCGCCCAGCACGAGCTCGTCGGCGCCGGTCAACGATAGCGCCCGCTCGCCGACCTCCGTCAGCATCGCAAACACCGTCTCCTCGAGGCCGCGGCAGACGTCCGCGACGGGCGTCCCGTCGTCGACGGCCTGCTTCGCGGCGGAGGTGATGCCGGCAAACGAGAAGTCCATCCCCTTGACGACGTACGGCAGCTCGACGTAGTCGCCGTTGCGGGCCCGCGTTTCGACCTTCGGGCCGCCGGGGTGGGACCAGCCGAGGTGGCGGGTGAACTTGTCGATGGCGTTGCCGACGCCGGTGTCCATCGTCTCGCCCAGCACCCGATAGCGACCGTCGTGGTAGCCGAGAACGTGGGCGTTGGCGCCGGAGGCGTTCAGACAGACCGGTGTCTCGAAGCCCGACCGGTGGCGACCGATCTCCAGGTGGGCGATCATGTGGTTGGCGCCGACCAGCGGCAGTTCCAGCGAGCCGGCCAGCGCCCGGGCGGCGGTGGCGACCACCCGGAGACACGGTCCCAGTCCCGGCCCGCGGGAGAAGGCGACGGCGTCCAGTTCGGCCGCCGGGTCGCCGTACCGCTCGCGAACGGTCGCGAGCATCGTCTCGAGGACGGCCGGCACCGCCTCGCGCATGTGCTCGGCGGCCTCGCGGGGGTTGATGCCGCCGCTCGGCGGCGTGTAGGCGTCGGACTCGATGCGAACGTCGTCGGTCTCGGCGTCGAAGACGGCCGCGCTGGCGCACCAGGCGGTTCCCTCGAGACCGAGCACGCGGGTCACGGCCCTACTCGAACTCGGTGTAGCCGCACCTGCCGCAGTGCTGGCGGTCGCCGTACTCCCCGAGGAAGGTGTCGCCGCAGCGGGGACACTGCTCGCGGTCGGCGGTGCCGTCCTCGCCGTAGAACTCGTAGCGGGCCATCAGGCCTCCTCCGCCTCGCTTTCGTCGGCGTCGGCGGTGATCTTGTTCCGATCGAGCATGTGCTCCTGCTCGACGTCCATCGCGTCCTCGGCGCTGTCGTAGACCTTCGCGTAGCCGATCGTCTTCCGCATCCCGTATTTGGTGTCGAGCTCGTGGACGACGACCTCGTCGGCGTCCTTGTTCATAGTCGCAGCCAGCGAGTCTCGCACCGACAGCCGGGACGGCGTCGCCTCCTCGTGGGTCAGCTGGAACCGGACGTCCGTCCGGTGCAGCATCGGGTTCTCGTCCTCCTCGATGATTTCGACGTCCATGGGTACGTTGCCCGCAGATTCCCGCGAAACACTGAAAAGAATTTCGAAGCGAGCGGTTCGGCCGGCGGCTCCTCGCCGTCCGCGTTGACGGCGGCCCCGACGGCGTCGCCCTCGGTCACGGTCACCCCGGAGCGGACTACCCTCGGGCCGGTAGGGCGTCGGCCGTACCGCTTCATTCCATCACGAGGGTACCGGTCCCGAGTTCCGGCGACATCCGACGGGTGGCCCCGTGGAATATCGAGCTGTCCGGCCGGCGATTTCACCCACCTTCCGGGCGCCGCGAAGACGCCGTCAGATTGTACGCATTCCCGAGGACGACGGACCATACGTAGATACTCACGACGACGATGAGAGTCTCGACCAATACCTCATACACGAACGTGTTGTAGGTGACGAGCGGATCGAGGTACACCTCACTTATATCGAATGCGAACAGGAATACCATCGTGGTGGCGAACGTGTATCTGAACGCGGATTCTATCTCACCCCGGAGTCTCAGTTGCATGACTCGGGCTAAATCCCGAGCAGTAAAAATCTTCATTCGACCGGAGCACGCGTGAATTTCGTCGAAGAGGCCAGCCGACGGTACGACGCGATACGTCTCGCGGGGGTGACGATCGAGCCGAACCCGACGGCGGAGCGGCCGGTTCAGGTCTCGGCGCCGACGACGAACGCCTCGCCGCCGGTGCCGGGGACCTCGGTCCGCTCTGCGAGCAGAATCTCCGCCGGGCCGAGCCGGTAGTAGCCCGTCTCGTCGGCGCTCGTCGGAACCTCGGCGAAGTACTCGTAGGTGGTCGTCTCGCCGGCGGCCGCCTTCTCGGCGAAGACGACCCGCTTGACGCCGTTTTCTTCGCGGACCTCGGTGACGTCGGGATTGTCCTCGACGTAGACCGTCCAGGAGGCGGGGACGACGTCCTCGACCGCGCCGGTCTCGGGCGTGCTGACCTCGACCAGCTGGCGGCTGGTCTGGCCGGCGGTGTAGGCGGAGGCGCCCGTCGAGCGGGTGCCGGCGAGAACCGTCTCCGGCGACGGCAGGTCGGCACCCCAGGCGCGCAGCGTCAGGCCGTTGTCGCCGCCGGTCTCGACTTCGACCGGCGTCGGCGTCGGCGACTCGACCCGCCCGGCCGCGGTGCCCTGGCTGAGGACGACCGCGAGCCGCTGGCCCGTCTCGACGGTCGCGTCGAGCGGCTCGATGGGCAGCCGAACGTCGAGTTCCTCGCCGGGGACGACTGTGCCGGCCTCGGGGCCGTCCTGGGCGTACCGGAGGTCGACCTGGCCCCAGCCGAGCCGGTCGGTGTCGCCGTTCTCGTCGACCGCGTAGACGTGCGCCGTGAGGTGGTTGGCCGGGCCGGTCGGCGTCACGGTGACCTCCACGACCGGCTCGCCCGCGAAGCGGAGGTCCGCGTCGAACGGCTCGGACTCGACGGTGACACAGGCGTCACAGCCGGGCTGGGGGTTGTACGACTGGGTCGGGTCGACGTAGACGGTCTCCTGGCCGGTCTCGTCGCTCGGCGCCGTCCGCAGGTTACCGTCGGTGCCGAAGTACAGCTTCGTCGGGTCGGCCTCCGCGGGCGGCCACTCGTCGGCCGTGTACCAGTTTCCGTCCGAACTCTGGGCGTTGACCCGCGCCGCGAAGGGGTCCGTCGGGGTCGAATCGTCCGTCTCCGCGGGAATCACGTCGTCGATGGCCGCAGGGTCGCGGCCCTTCAGCTCGCTTTCGAACCACTTCAACAGGAAGTCCGCCCAGTCGGGGTTGAACGCCGCCGTCAGTTCGTCGTCGTCGTTTTTGATGCGGCCGTCGTCGGGGTAGCGGTGGTCGAACTGCCCGAAGTAGACGTGGGTCTTGATGCCGGCCTCCCGCAGGGACTTCGTCCAGGGGTACACCTGCGAGGGGTCGACGTTCCAGTCCTGCAGGCCGTGGACCATCAGGACGCTGCCGTCGTAGTTGCGGGCGACGCCCGGCTTGAGCACCCGGGAGGTCCAGTAGCCGCTGGGGTCGTACTCGCCGGTCGCGGCGGCGTAACTCGACCACAGCGTCCCCTGGGCGTAGTTGTCCGGACAGGACGCCCGCGAGAGGTACGTCCGCAGGCCCGTCCCGGAGTTCGGGCCGTGTTCGGCCAGCGAGATGATGTAGTACAGCCCGTTGAGTATCGCGTAGCCGCGGGTCTCGGGAGAGCCGCGCTTGTACATCAGCTCGTGGATGTCCGGGACGCCGCTGAACGGCACCACCGTCGCCAGGTACGGGTTGCCCTTCCGGGCCGGCATCCACGGCGTCGTCCCGTCGTACGAGCGGCCGATGATGGCGACGTTGCCGTTCGATTTGGGGTCCTCGCCGAGCCGCGTCACCGCCTGGTCGATGTCGGCCTGCTCGTTGGGGCCCATGAGTTCCATGCAGCCGCCGGAGCCGCCCGTCCCGCGGACGGCCACCGCCGCGACGGCGTACCCCTGCTGGATATAGTTCTCCGCCAGCCGCCGCGTCCGGATGCAGTCCCGGACCGTGTAGCCCCGCAGGTCGCTGACGTACGGCGTCGCCCGCAGGATGACCGGGTAGTCGTCGCTCGGCTCGGCGTCGTCGCGCGGCGCCGGCCACGTGACCGCCAGCTGTATCTTCTCGCCGTCCCGGCCGCTGTCGAGTTCGACCACCTCGCTCTCGCCGAAGTCGTGTGTCGGCTCCCGGGACACCTCGGTGTAGAACTCCTCGCGGTCCGGGTCGCAGTCGAAGCCGAAGAACGTCACGTTCGGCCCCGGCGCCGGGTCGTCCGGGACGACCTCCTGGCCGGCGGCCGACCCGACCAGCGACATCCCGGCCGTCCCGGCCGCCGCCGACCGCAGTATCGACCGCCGCGACACACCGTCTCCGTCGGAATCGAACATGTACAACTCGACTCCCGGCGCCATCGTACAAAACCGTTCCTACTGAAATTAACTTAAGAACGGCCACGCATATCTGGTCACGAGCGGGCGAAACTGTACGTCGGCGGGCCGGACCGCGGCGCCCCCGCGGCTCAGATCCCGAGAACGGCCGTCAGCCGGTCGTAGTCGCCGTCCATCGCCGCCAGCAGCTCCCGGCAGCGCTCCCGGCGGGCGTCGTCGACGGCGGCCAGCACCATCCCCTCGCCGGGCTGGCCGTAGACGACGGCGGCGTCGTCGGGGGCGACGAGCACCGCCGGCAGCGCGGCGAGGTCCTCCTCGCCGTCGACGGCGACGACGACCGAGCCGGGACGGCGGACGGCCTCGCCGAGCGCCTCGAGCAGCGCCGTCGAGAGGGTCGCCGCCGGGTTCGCGGCCTCGAGACGGTCGTCGAACCCGGCGACCGCCTCGCGAACCTCGCGGTCGACGCGCTCTCGCTCCGTTCGGCCGTCCACCAGGGCGGCGTCGGGCCGGGCGTCGGCCTCCAGCAGGTGGTAGGTGACGATGTCACCGACGGCGACGAGAGGGCCGTCGGCGTCCGCCAGCAGCGTCTCGGCGTCGGTGTACACCGGACCCAGCGGCTTCTTCAGCTCCCCTCGGAGGGCGTCGGGGAGTTCGGCGACGACCTCGGGGTCGGCGCCGGCCATCCTACCGGACCTTCAGCGCGTAGCGGCCCGGCTCGGCGACCTCCATCTCCTCGGCGATCTCGCTCGATTCGGGGTGAGCGATGACGACGTAGCCGGCCCAGTCCTCGCTCAGCGAGTTCGACCCACAGGCCGGACACTGCTCGTCGTCGTTGACCTCGAGCACGCGGTGACAGTCGCGGCAGACGAGTCGGTCGGCCATCTAATCACCCGCCTGCGCCTCGCGGCGCTGTCGTTCCGTCTCGAGCCAGCCGTGCTTGCCGAGGCCCGGTTGCTTGGCGGTGAGCCCGATCTTCGAGTCCCGGGGGTTCCGCTCGTCGATGCTCTTGGTGACGATGCGAGCCCGGACGGCGTCGCCGACGCTCAACACGCGGTTGGAGTCCCGGGAGGCCAGCTGCTGGTTTTCCTCGTCGTAGGCGAGGTACTCGTCGGAGATCTGCGAGACGTGCAGCAGCCCGTCGACGGGGCCGATACCGACGAAGGCGCCGAAGTTGACCACCTCGACGACCTCGCCGTCGACGACCTCCTGCATCTGCGGGTCGAAGGTGACCGCGTCGAACTCCGCCTCGTAGTAGACGCCCGGCCGGTTCGGCAGTACCGCCCCGTCGCCGATGTCGTGGACCTCCGTCACCGAGACGACGCTGCCGATGTCCTCGTCCATCTGTCCTTCGAGCTTGTCCTGCAGCAGCCGCTTGACAAGCCCCGGCGACACGTCCGCGAGGTGCTCCGGCGGCACCTCGACCGTATCCTTGAGTCGTGCCCGTTTGTACATGCTATGGTTGAGTGAGTCCGAGTTTGGTTCCGTCGCGTAAACTAATTACGGGAACGTCCGCCGCCAGCAGCCGCTCTCTGAGCGGCATGTCGCTGGTGACCGCGTAGTCGGCCGTGCGGCCGAGTTCCACCACCGCGTCGTCGGCGTAGTCGGCGTCGTGCTCGACGACGTCGCACTCCCGGCGCGCGAGGTCCAGTCCGACGCTCGCGGCCGTCGCCGCCTCGCCGTTGCCGCCGGCCAGCTTCGCCAGCTCCGCCCGCACCGCCCGCGGGACGACCGGGTCGTACTCCCCGAGCAGCCGGTCCAGCTCCTCGAACACCCGGACGTCGACCTCGACGGGCGCCATCAGCGCGTTCGTGTCGAGCACGACGCTCATTCCAGCGTCCCGACGCCGATGAGCCGCCAGCGCGCCCCGACCCGGCGGTTGATGGCGATCTTGGCGTCCGACTCCGCACAGACCGGCCGCTTGAGGTTCACCTCGCACTCGCCGTCGCGGGCGCTGGTGACGGCGCCGACCGTCGTCGCGGTGCCGACCGTCAGCATCAGCGGCTCGCCGGTCGAGATGGGCTCGACGTCGCCCTCGCCGACGATGCGGTCGAACAACTCTACATCCATGGTGAACGCCTCCCGGGTCGGCGGGAGGCTCCCCGGCGGGCCAGCGACCTGGCCGGCCAGCGCGTCGCCCTTCGTCAGCGAGGGGTCCAGGCCGGTGCCGACGCCGAGCAGCCCGCCCGGCGTCACCTCGTCGACGAAGTCGTCGCCGGCCTGCAGCGACCGGACCGTCGTCTCGACGGGGTGGTACTCCGAGGAGCCGCCCTCCTCGATCTCCCGGCCGGGCCGGATCTCGATCTCGTCGCCCTCGTGGAGCCGGCCCCCGGACAGCGACCCACCCAGGACGCCGCCGGTGAGGTCGTCGTAGGTCGTCCCCGGGCGGTTGATGTCGAACGACCGGGCGACCTGCAGCCGGGCGTCGGCGTCGGGGTCCCTGTCGGGGGTCGGGATCTCCTCCTCGACGGTCCCGATGAGCAGGTCCGTGTTGACCCCCTGCTGGGCCGACGTCGGCACGACCGGTGCCCCCTCGGCGACGGTGCCCTCGACGAACTCCTGGATCTGCTCGTGGTTGCGGATCGCCTGCTCGCGGTCGACGAGATCGACCTTGTTCTGTGCGATCACGATGTTGTCGATGCCGATGATGTCCAGCGCCATCAGGTGCTCTTCGGTCTGGGCCTGCGGCACCGGCTCGTCGGCGCCGACCACCAACACCGCGCCGTCCATGATGGCGGCACCGGACAGCATCGTCGCCATCAGCGTCTCGTGGCCCGGCGCGTCGACGAACGACACCGTCCGGAGGTGCTCGCTCTCGGAGCCGTCCGGACACTCCTCGTCGACGGTGTACCGTTCCGGCTCCTCGACGTCCGGACACTCCCGGAACGTCGCGTCGGCGTACCCGAGGCGGATGGAGATACCACGTTTCATCTCCTCGGAGTGCTGGTCGGTCCATTCGCCCGAGAGCGCCCGCACCAGCGTCGTCTTCCCGTGGTCGACGTGGCCCACCAGTCCGATGTTCACCTCCGGTTGTCGGTGATTCGTCGTCATGTAGTAATGACGTGTAAATCCTGCCGTGGCGGTGATAACGCTTCCGCTTTTTCCGTGTCGTCGCGCCGCCGCGAGGCCGTCGCGCGGACCCATCCTCACCGATAAGCCGCTGGCGGCCCAACCCCGTCGCATGCCCCCCGAGACAGTCACCGTCGACTCCTACAGCACGCTCGTCGACGTCGCCGCCGTCGAGTCGGCCCTCTCCGACGTCGTCGACGACCCCGAACCCGTCTCGAACCACTGGCGCTCCCGGTCGCTGTTGTACACCACCGTCGCCGACGAAATCGACGCCTACGACACCTTCTACGCGCTGAACCGCGCGGCGCTGGAGCACGCCCTGGCGACCCACGGCGTCGACCTGCCGGAGAGCGAGCGCGAGGCCGTGCTCGAGACCTACCACGAACTGGCCGTCTTCGAGGACGTCCGCGCCGGCCTGCGGGAACTGACCGAGGCCGGCGTCGACGTCTACGTCCTCTCGAACGGCAACCCCGAGATGCTTTCGTCGATGGTCGACCACGCCGGTATCGACGACCGCATCGAGGGGACCATCAGCGCCGACGAGGTGGCGACGTTCAAGCCGGCGACCGAACTGTACCGCCACGCCGCCGCCCGGACCGGGACGCCGATCGACCGCATCGCCCACGTCAGCGCGCTGTTCTACGACGTCCTCGGCGCGAGCCACGCCGGCATGACCGGCGTCTGGCTCGACCGCGGGACGGTCCCCTGGGACGACTTCGCGGGCGACCCCGACGCCGTCGTCTCCGACCTCCGCGAGGTCGGCCCGACGCTCGACGTGACGTAGCAGCTACCAAACGGATTTCAGCCGAGGTATCAGGCCCCTGAGGGGCGTTGACACGAGTACGAGCGACGCGGAACGAGCCTCGCTGTTCGACCGCGAGGAGTGCCTCCGGCCGGCGGAGGCGTTTGCGGTCTCGGCAACGAGACCCGACTCGCCGTCCTCGAGGCGCTGTGGGCGGCCCCGGAGCGACCCGTCACCTTCTCCGACCTGCGGAGCCGAGTTGGATGGCCGACAGCGCGCAGTTCAACTACCGCCTCCGGAGGCTGACGGGCCAGTTCGTCGCCGAGACCGGCGACGGCTACGAGTTCCGGAGCCCCGGGCGGGCGGTCATCCGGGCGGCGCTGTCGGGGTCCCCGAACCGGAGCCCCGAGCTGGGGCCGTTCGCCGTCGAGGGTGACTGCATCGACTGCGGCGCCGGCCTGGAGGCCCTCTGCGAGGACGAGCGACTCCGGGTGGTCTACCCCGACTGGGGCCGGCGCCACGCCGACCGAAGCGTTCGTCCAGCAGGCGGTGGAACGCCCGGGGCAGTCGTCGCGGAACCAGCCCGACCCGTCCCCCCGGAGGGGTGATGGTGGAGTCCGCCGGGGACCGAGGGGTTTAGGCCGCCGGCTCCCTTCCCCGGAACCGATGGAGGTCACCCTGCTGGGGACCGGCGACACGACGGGCACGCCGACGCCGAACTGCGGCTGTGACACCTGTCGGGCCGCCCGCGAGCGGGGCCTCGAGCGCTCCCGGTTTTCCGTCCACGTCTTCAACGAGCGGACCGGGGAGTCGCTGCTCGTCGACGCCAGCCCGGACTTCCGCCAGCAGTTCCTCGCGCACGACGTCGCCCTGCCGGACGCGGTCTGTATCACCCACATCCACTTCGACCACCTGGACGGCCTCGGCAACGCCTACCGACTGCTGGAGGACGTCCCGGTGTACGCCCCCGACGAGACGGACCCGAAGACGGGCGAGAGCGTCGCCGAGACGGTCGACCGGAAGTACGACTACCTCGACGCCGTCACCGTCGACCCCGTCTCGCCGCTGGAGACCCTCGAGATCTGTGGATTCGAGGTGACGCTGGTCCCCGTCGACCACCCGCCGCTGCTCTGCTACGGGCTACGGGTCGAGGACCCCGAGACGGGCGCGGCGCTGTCGCTGTCGGGCGACACCAGCTACGCGGTCCCGGACCGTTCGCGGGACGTCCTCCGGGACGCCGACCTGCTGTTCGTCGACGGCATCGTCCCGGCCAAACACTGCGAGTACCACCCGCTCGGCGGCTCTCACCCCGACGACGACGGCACCCACCGCACCTTCGGGACGAAACACATGACCATCGAGGGCGCCCGTGCGCTCGCGGGGGAACTCGCCGCCGACGACTACCGGCTGGTCCACCTGTCGCACTACATTCCCGCCGAGGAGGCGTTCGACGACGACATGGCCGTCGACGGTCAGCAGTTCTCGCTGTGAAGACGCTCCAGGAGCGCTTCCGACAGCTGCATGTGCGATGACGTCGATGGCGTCTTCTCCGAGCGCGGGAGGAGAGCCGTGCCACCGCCACGAGTAGCGCCTCAGTCGTCGCCTCGGAGGTTCGTGACATCCATCACGTCCGTGAGGAGTTGCGTCTCGAAATCGCCGTCTGCAGTAATAAGTTCGTCACCAGTGGACCGCGCGGTCGCCGCGATGAGGAGATCCCGGGCGGCCATCCGTTCACCGTCGTCCATTAGCTGGTCCTGCATCCGTCCCGCCTCCAAGGCGATCCGTTCGTTGAGGTCGAGGGCGCGGACACCGCCGAACTCCTGGCGGGCCGCGACAATGTCCGTGGATCCGGAGCCGACCTCCCCATCGATGACCTCGAAGACGCAGACCGAGGATGTGAAGTAGGGTTGTCCGCGGTCTTCGACGTGCTCGACAACGTCAGGGACACCTTCGAGCATGTCAATGATGACCGAGGAATCGAGGAACGTCACCGCTCGAAGCTCTCCCGAGAGCGCTCCACGGCCTCTCGCGCGCGGTCGGCCTTCTCCTCGCTCCACGCGCCGATGTCGATGGGCTTCTCGCTCTGTGCGAGTCGTTCGAGGAGTTCGTCAAACGTCTCGTCCTCCCGTTTCAGGCTCTCCAGCATTCGTTTCGTGTCGTCGGTGACCCGGATAGACGTGCTCATATGTATACAGTCTGCATACACGGTCAACTATCTTTCGACGAGGACGACAGTAGGTCCGCCTGTCGGCCATCCGTCTGACTGACTTTCTTGTGAGGATGTTATGAGACGCGCGGGTCACCCGCCGAAGCGGTCCAGTCCCGACTGTCGCCGTCCGGTGCCCTCGGGGTT
>PXRL01000027.1 GCA_003020965.1 Halobacteriales archaeon QS_4_69_225 | reverse complement strand
GACGGCCGTCTCCCGGCCCGCCGACCCGGGGGCCGAGGACCCGTCGCTCCCCGGCGGCCCCGTTCAGGTCCGGAAAGAGGGGTCGGTCGAGGAGTTCGACAACACCCGCATCGTGGAGGCAGAGGACCCGGCGCCGGAGTGACGGACGGCCCCCCGCCGCCGGTCCGTCGCCGCCGCGCTACGCCGGCTCGTCCGAGCTTCGAGCCACCGCCTCGAAGCGGCGATCGTCCACCCGTCCGGCCCGGCCGGTCCGACGAGACGTCGACGGAGCGGGTCGTTCCCGCTACAGCTTGTCCGGACCGCCGCGCCAGCTCAGGAACATCTCTCGGGGGCTCAGCAGGGAGCTGTCCGACAGCTCCGAATCGTCCATCCGGGCGTAGTTGACCAGCGTGAACAGCAGCACGCCGCCGACCGTGTTCCCGAGGAGTATCGGGAACCAGTACGTCGAAAAGACGACGACCGGGCTCGCGCCGGTGACGAACAGATAGAAGAAGGCGTCGGCCGCGGCGGTGATGACGTGGTACAACTCGGCCGCAGCGATGGTGTAGAAGATGACGTACACCTGGAGGAGACGGGAGATGGTGTCCTGGGCGGCGTGGTCTAACCAGACGATGCCGGCGACGAGCCACCCGGCGAAGACCGCCTTGGTGAACACGGTCAACCAGCCGTGTTCGAGGCCCTTCTCCGTGAACTCGCGGCCCGCCTTCATCGCCTCCGGGGAGAGCACCTCGGTGACGGCGAGGGGATACGCTCCGAGCGCCGCGCCGACGAGGTTGCCGACGATGACGATCCCCCAGACGCGCATCAGCATCGGATAGCTGGCGCGGCGTGCCAGGACCAGCGCCACCGGCGGCAGCGTGTTCTCGGTGTAGAGCTGGTATCTGCCCATGATGATGTAGATGAACCCGATGGGATAGATGATCGAACTCAGAAACCTGTTGTCCGGGAAGAAGGCGGCTCCGACCGCGTGGCCGACGAACGTGAGAACGATGGCGAAGCCGGCCGTCACGCCGCTGAAAAACAGGGTCTTCTTGCCCGAGTCTATCTCTTCGGCCGCGCTGGCGATGACGCGTTCGAATATCTCGCCGGCCGAGAACATGTTCGGAACCGCCCGCCCGGACTTGGGGGCGCCGGACGCCGCACGTTCCTGGGAGCCGTCTCCGGGAGCTTCGTCGTCGGTATCGCTCATGTACACGTACCCCTCCGGCCGTTCGCTCAGCGCTTTCTTAACCTTTCAGATAGGAACAACTTACGTGGGGGAATATCGTCGCGGACGCCCAAATCGCGCGGGACCCGGACGGACTCGCCGTCCGGGAGCCGGACGCGCGTTCCGGACCGGCGCGGACGTCTGCCGCCCGCCCGTGTCGGTCCAGCTTCCAGTTTCTGGCTTCCGGCTCCCGTCCTTCCTGATCCGAACGAGCCAAGACGTTGCTACTCGGCTCACTGCTTCACCCGTGTAGGCCGTGACCCGCCGGCTCGAATCGGGTCGGTGGGGGTCGACCTCGGGCGACGACGCCGATCGCCATGCCGACACGCCGATACCGGTCTCGTCGACCAGTCGGGAGTGATCGCGACCGGCGGTCACTCCGGGTCCGGCGACATCCCCTCGACGATCTCGAAGGACTCGTCGCCGTCGAACCGGGTCGGGTCGTAGGCGTCGACGCCGTCGCCGCCGAGCACCTGCTCGGCGAGCCGCTCGGCGACCGCCGGCGCTCGCGTGAAGCCGTGGCCCTGGAAGCCGGTCGCGACGTAGATCCCGGGCGCCCGCTCGCCGACCAGGGGGCCGCCGTCCGGCGTCGCGGTACAGAGCCCGGCCCAGGAGCGCCGCTCGCCGAGGGGCTCGCCGACGGCCGTTTCGAGGTACGTCGCGCAGTCGCCCCGGAACCAGCCGTCGGCCGACCGCTTCCAGTCGGTCGGATCCCGTGGCTCCGGAACGGTCCCGTCGCCGACCAGCACCTGCCGGTCGGACGGGCGGGCGTAGTACCCCTCCGTCGCGTCGTACAGCGCGGGCAGGCGGTCGGACAGTGGGGTCGGCTCCGAGAGGTACGCCTGGACCCGGTAGGCCTCGACCGCCAGCGGGAGGTCGGCGCCGTCGAGCAGCCGGCCGGTGTGGGCGCCGGCGGCGACCACGACGGCGTCGTAAGCGTCGCCGTCGACGCGGCCGTCGCCGTCGAGTTGGACCCGCGTGCCGGTCCGGATCTCGGCGCCGGCCGAGACGGCGAACTGTGCGGTCTCGCGGGTGAACGCCGCGGTGTCGACGACGCCGGCGTTGCGGGCGATCGCCGCGACCGCGAGGTCGTCGGTCCGAAGTCCGGGCCAGCGCGCGCCGAGCTCCGAGGGGTCGATGATCGCCACCGCACGGTCGTTGTCCTGCATCCGGGACACCGCCTCGCGGATCGCCTCGGCGTTCCGCTCGTCGCCCTCGCGGGCGAACCAGACGTACGGTAGGTCGGCTATCGCGTCGCGGTCGCGGAGAATCGAGATGGCCTCGGCGGCCATCCCGGCGTCGACAGGATCCGCGAAGGCGTCGTAACAGATGCCGGCCGCGCCGCCGCTGGCGCCGCCGGCGATCTCGCCGGCCTCGAACAGCGTCACGTCGGCGTCCCGCCGGGCCAGCGACAGCGCCGTCAGCGTCCCGACGGCGCCGCCGCCGACGACGGCCACCGTCGCGTCGGTATTCGTGTCCGTGTCCGTGCCCGGTGTCTCCGCCTCCGGGTCGTTCGTGTCGGTCGTCATCTCGGGGTCGCGCGGGGACCGGCCCGGCCCGACGTGACGCGTGCGGCGGCCCGGCCCCGGGGATGATAATGCCGTCAGTCGCCAGGGTCAAATCTGTTGCGACGGTCGGCGTCGGTGAGTCGACGGCGGGCGGCCGCGTCGGAGGTGGTTTGTCGCCGGGGCCCCAACGACGGGTATGAGCGACGGCGACGACGACGCGCTCGAGCCGGCGTCGACCCGGCTCCTCGTAGTGGGTGCCAGCGGCGACACCGGCCGGCAGGTGCTGTCGTACCTGGACGGGCGGCCGCCGACGGTGCGTGCGCTGACCCGGTCGGAGTCGAAGCGGGACCGCCTCCGGCGGCGCGGCGCCGACGAGGTGGTCGTCGGCGACCTGCTCGAACGGAGCGACGCCGAGCGGGCGGTCGTCGACGTCGACGCGGTCGTCAGCGCCGTCGGCTCCTCGCCGCGGACCGTCCTGACGGCCGACGAGTTCGTCGACGGCGCCGGCAACCGGAACCTGATCGCGGCGGCGGCCGACGCCGGCGCGACGGCGTTCGTCATGGAGTCGGCGCTGGGCGTCGGCGACGATCCCGCCAGCCCGCTGGCGGCCGCCTTCGACCTGTTCATCGGCCCGGTCCAGCGCGCGAAGGCCGACGCCGAGGCCGCCCTCCGGACGGCGCCGCTGCGACACACGGTGTTGCGGCCGGGGGTGCTGACGCCCGGCCCGCGAACCGACGCGGTGCAGGTCGCCGACCCCGGCGCCCGGCTGTGGGGGGCGGTCCCGCGGACGGACGTGGCGCGGCTGCTGGCGGCCGCCCCGTTCACGCCGGCCGTCGCCGACCGCACCCTCGAGGTGGTCGTCAATCCACTGCTACGGGGCCGGGCAGCGGCCGTCGACTGGCGGGCCCCCTGAGCGGCCGCCGCGGGCCGAGCGGTCGAAAGGTCGGGGGTTTTTCAGTCGCGAAGCCGAGTCATGATACATGCAGGGTAACCTTCCGCCCGAGGCCCAGGAGAAAATCGAGGAACTCCAGGACCTCCAGGAGACGGCACAGCAGGTGGCACAACAGAAACAGCAGGCCGAGACGCAGCTCCAGGAATCTGAGACGGCCCTGGAGACGCTCGACGACATCGAAGGCGAGACTCAGATGTACCGCGAGGTCGGCGAGCTGCTCATCGAAACGGAGTACGACGAGGCCGAGGAGGACCTCGAGGAGAAGGTCGACAGCCTCGAGGTGCGCGTCCAGACGCTCCAGAAGCAGGAAAACCGCGTCCAGGAGCAGTTCGAGGAACTCCAGGAGGAGCTGCAGCAGATGCTACAGGGCGCCGGCGGCGGCGCGATGGGGCCGGGCGGTCCGGGCGCCGGCGGCGACTGACGGCGTGACCGACGGCGCCGACGAGCCGACCGACGAGGCGGTCGTCGAGGCCGCCTCCGACGCCGCGGAGGGGCTCGTCCTCTCCCGGTACAAGCAATCCGAGGTGCGCGATCTCGACGTGACGGTCCACTTCGAGGACGGCCGTCTCGACGTCGACGTCTACCTGAACGGCCCGGACGACCCCGACCCGGCGGCGGTGGCCGGCGAGGCCGTCGAGGCCGCCGAGGCCGCCGTCGACGACCTCTTCGATTAGCCCGCCAGCAGCAGTATCAGCAGGCTGGCGGCCATCGCTCCGGCGACGACCAGCGCCAGCACCGCCCCGCCCATCTGCACCATCGCGTTGGCCGTCGACGCCAGCGCTTCCGTCCGGTCGTTGCCGAAGACGGTCACCTCGGTGCGCTCGGTCGCCATCCCAGCCTCGACGGGTTCGAGGTCGGCTTCCGCCTCGGCGACGAGCGACTCGACGACCCGGGTCAGCTCGTCGACGCCGACGTCGTCGCCGATTTGGTTGGCCGCCTCCATCGTGTTGACGACGTGGGTGTCGGTCGTCATCACCTCGGCCGCGTCGGCGTCGACGGCCGACAGCAGCTCCTCGCGGACGCCGGGGTCCATGTTGTTGCCGTCGACGAGACAGTAGACCGTCCGGACGGCGTCGTCGCCCTCGCCGACCTCGAGAACGGCGACGCGGACCCCCAGCGGGCCGATGCCCTCCTCGGGCTCCCAGTCGGTGGCGTCCCAGGCGACGCCGACCCGGAGCGGCCGCTCGTCGGCGCCGACCAGCCGGTCGCCGAGCCGACGGGCCGCCTCCATCATGTCGAAGGAGCGGCGCGACCCGGGGACGACGTGGCCGGGGCCGTCGCCTTCGAGCCCGTCGTTGCAGTTGTGGGCGTCGACGAGCATGACGTCGCCCAGGCCGGCGGCGCGGGCCTCGGCGGCCGTCGACAGCCCGACGGAGAAGTCGACGTCGTCGGCACAGCCCGGCGCGTGTGTGGCGACGACGAGGGCGTCGCCGCCGACGGCCTGTCCGAGCAGCTTCGACTCGCCTTCCCGTTCCCGGACCGGCGGTGTCGCCCGGTCGACGTAGTCGATGCGGTCGTGGGCGCGGTCGACGGCGTCGATGAGGGTGTCGACCTCCCGCTCGGTGACGAGGTTGAAGTCGTGGCCGGCGGTGGCGTGCGGCGGGAACGCCAGTCCGTCGGCGGTGCGGGCGACCCGTTCGGGGAGGTTGCCGCCGCCGATCTCGCCCATCGGCCCCGGATGTATCATCGGCAGCACGAACCGGGCCTTCTCGGTGCCGTCCGGTCGCCGGACGGCCAGTACCGTGACGGGGACGACCGCCGCCTCGCCCAGCTGCTCGAAGAACGACTCCAGCTCGCGGCTCCCCTCGGCGATGTGGCCGACGAAGCCGCGGATGAAGTCCAGCACCGACACCCCGAGGCTCCGCCGCCAGGGCCGGTCGATGCTGACGACGAAGACGTAGACGCCGACGGCGTACACCCCACAGAGAGCGACGAGGACGAGGAAGTGATACGGTCGGATGACGCTCAGCTTCGGCGGGGCCTCGCCGGTCCGTGAGAGGTAGGTCTGCAGCAACGGGCCGCCGACCTCGGAGTACCGGATGACGCCGCTGTAGACGAACGCCAGTGCCGCGGCGGTGACCGTCTGGATGCTCGCCGGAACGGACGCGACGAGCAGCGACCGCCGGGAGACGGCCACGATGACGAACAGCCGCAGCGCGAACACCGACGCCAGCCCGACGACCAGGGCATCGAAGACGAACAGCTGCCGGAGGTCGGTGACGGCGGCGACGACGGCGCTGGCGACCATGAACACCACGAGGACGACCTCACAGACCAGCGCCAGCAGTGCCGAGCGATTGTAGGTCAGTTTGCCGCCGACCCGGCGGTCGAACCACGGCGTCGCGACGGCGGCCACGACGGTCGGGACGGCGATGTAGAGCATCCCCTGGTAGGCGTCGTCGAGGACGAACTCCGAGTTGAAGGCCGCGACGCCGGCGACGGCCGCGATGAGAAGCGCCGCCAGCAGGCTGGCCGACCAGTCCGGCGTCCGGAAGACGAACCGCGACAGCGACGCTAAGTCTCCCTGGGACTGTGTCATCGTTCGAGCGAGCGGCCCGGACGGGGTTAAAGGGCTCGGGACTCGGGCGACGCCGGCCGCCCGCGGCGCGTGCCGGCCCGCTTGCGCGGCTCAGGCTCCGTCGGCGCAGACCGCGAGGAAGTTCTCGAAGACGGCCTCGCCCTCCTCGGTGTGTGCGACCTCGGGGTGCCACTGGACGCCGTACAGTTCCCGGTCGGGGTCGCTCATGGCCTCGATGCCGCAGACGTCGCTTCTGGCGGTCCGGACGAACCCCTCTGGCAGTTCCGTCACCTCGTCGGCGTGGCTGGCCCACACCCGTGTGTCGGGCGCCAACGACCCCACGAGGGGGTCGTCGTCGCCTTCGATTTCGACGGTGACGTCGGCGTAGCCGCCGTAGTCGCCGGAGTCGACCGCTCCCCCGAGTTCCTCGGCGATGAGCTGCATGCCCAGACAGATGCCCAACACCGGGACGTCGGCCTCGAGGTACTCCGGGGCGCGTCCGACCCGGTCCATGTCCGGCCCGCCGGAGAGGACGATCCCGTCGGCGTCGACCTCCTCCGGCGGCGTCTCGTTGTCGACGATGTCGGTGTCGACCCCCAGGTCGCGGAGCGCTCGCCCCTCGAGGTGCGTGAACTGCCCGTGGTTGTCGACCACGACGATGCGCGTCATCGGGCGTCCGTACCGCGTCGGCGGACAAAAAGGGTCTGATGGGCCGCGACCGCCCCGGGCAGCTCCCCGACGAACGGCGACGACGTCCCGGTCCCCGCCGCTCCGCCGCCGACCCGCAGAGAAATACCCGTCTGCCGATTCCGTTCGATATGTGTTCGGCTCCGGATGACCGCAACCAAACGCTCGGTATGAGGCGCTCATAGCATCCGGTAGGGCTCGGAGCCGCGGGGACGGCCCGAACCGAGGGTTCTCCCGTCCGGGCACCTTCCGGGTGGTATGGACAGCCGCTCGAGTCGGTTCCGCGTCTTCCGCGTCGTCGAGAGCGTCCGGCATCTGAACCTCTACGACGTCGAGTCCGCGCGGCTCTACACGGTCTACGAGACGGGCTATCCGGACCGACAGGCCGACGTCGACGCGCTCCGGACGGGCGACCTCGTCGAGGCGACGCTGTCGGGCGACGCCGACGCCGACGAGGAGCCGTGGCGGCTCGAAGCCTTCGAGCGGGTCGGCGGCGTCGAGATGTCCTTCGCGGTCGACGCCGACCCGCCGGCCGTCGCCGGCGACCTCTGGGGCGACGGTCGCGAGAGCCCGGCGTACGCCGTCCTCACCGAGGACGACGAGCCGGTCGGGGCCTGTCTCGTCCAGCCGCGTGAGCCGCTGCCGAACGGCGCCTTCGTCCCGAACGTCGTCGCCGGGCTGGTGCCGATGGAGTCGGAACTCCGGTCGGTGCCGGGCGTCGATGCCCCCGCCGCCGAGGCGCTGTTCGTCGACCCCGACCCGCCCGACGCAGCGACGTACGCCGCGCCGTTCGGCGTCGCGATGCTGTTCACCGACGCCGCCGAGACGCTGCCCGCCCGCTTCCGGACGGCCTACGACCACGCCCCCGCCGCCGACCTCGAGTTCGACCCCTACGCCGTCTGACCGGTCGCGGCGTCACAGTAGCGTCGAGCCGACGTGGACGACCGGCACGACCGCGAGCAGATACGCCGCCGCCACGGCCGCCCAGTCGCGTCTGATGGTGCCGACGCGGTACGGTTCGACCGCCGACCGCGGCAGCACGACGACGGCGAAGAAGCCGACCATCAGCACGAACAGCGCGAGGTCGGCGGCGGCCGTCGCGACGATTCCGGGCTCGAAGAACCCCTCGGTCACCAGCAGCAGCCAGACGAACAGCGGCCCCGTCAGGAGGCCGGCGACGTAGTGGACGACGGCCGCCAGCCGGCGCGGGGCCTCGTCGGGGTGCGTCCGGGTGAGCACTCCCGACGCCACCAGCGGCGCCGTCTCGCCCTCCGGCAGCCGCGGCATCACCGCGTCCATGACCGCGAGGCCGAGGCCGGCGGCGACGAGCCCCAGCACGAACCGCAGCGGTACCACGAAATCGCCGTGCGTCGACAGCGGCTCCATGTCGCGGCGTAGACGCGAGCACCCGATAAAACGAGCGGGATCCGTCGGGCGCCGGGTGAGACGACCGCGACGGCCGCGTCGGTCGCCGGTCGTCGGTCGTCGGCCGTCAGTCGCCGGTTGTCAGTCGTCGGCCGTCAGTCATCGGCCGACGGCACCGGCTCGTCGGCCAGCAGCCGGTCCATCGCGTCCACCATCGCCCGCACCGATGCCACCGTGATGTCGGCGTCGGCGGCGGCGACGGTGACGCTCCGGTCGCCGCGGGACATCGCCACCTCGACGGTAACGACGGCGTCGGTGCCGCCGGTGATGGCGTCGACGTGGTAGGAGTCCAGCGTCGCGGCGTCGCCGCCCAGCGCCTCCCGGACGGCGGCGATGGCGGCGTCGACCGGCCCGGAGCCGGTGCCGGAGGCGACCCGCTCCTCCGCGCCTCGCGGTTCCGGCGACCCGCCGTCCGGCCGTTTTCGGCCGTCCAGCGCCTCGCGGTCCACCGCCAGCCGGACCGACGCCGTCGGCGTGCCGCTGCCGGACGCCGCCGTGAGATCCAGCAGCTCGACCCGCCGGTCGCGGTCCCGGCCCTGGACCTCCTCGGCGACGGTCAGCAGGTCGGCGTCGGTGACGCGCGTTCCCCGCTCGCCCAGCTCCGTCACCCGGGCGACCACCTCCTCCAGCTCCTCGTCGGTGACCTCGACGCCGTGCTCCTCGAGGGCGGCCGCGACGCCGGCCCGGCCGGCGTGCTTTCCGAGGGCGAGCCGGCGGGTCCGGCCCACCGTCTCCGGCGGGTACGGCTCGTACATGGCGTCGTCCTTCAGCGTCCCGTCGGTGTGGATGCCGGACTCGTGGGTGAAGGCGTTCTCGCCGACGACGGCCTTGTTCGGCGCCGGCGGGACGCCGGTCGCCGTCGCGACCGCCTCTCCGAGGTCGTACAGCCGCTCGGTGTCGACCGTCTCGACGCCGTAGCCGTGCTCGAGGGCGATGGCGACCTCCTCGAGGGCGGCGTTGCCGGCCCGCTCGCCGACGCCGGTGACCGTCGCGTGGACCAGGTCGGCGCCCGCGGCGACGCCGGCCAGGGCGTTCGTCACCGCCAGCCCCATGTCGTCGTGGGTGTGCACCGACGTCGGCCCGAGCGCCGAGAGCCGCTCGTAGAGCTCGAAGACCCGGTCGGGGGTCGCGTGGCCGACGGTGTCGGGCGCACAGACCCGGTCGGCGCCGGCCTCCAGCGCCGCCCCGAGCAGCTCCTCGAGGAACCCGGGGTCCGCCCGGGAGCCGTCCTCGCCGAGCACCTCGACCCACAGCCCGTGGCCGACGGCGTACTCGACGAGCTCGACGGTGTCGGCGACCACCTGCTCGCGGGTGGTGTCGAGCTTCTCTTCGACGTGGCGGTCGCTGGCGGGGACGACGAGGTTGACGCCGTCGACGCCGCAGTCGACGGCGAGGTCGACGTCCCGCCGGACGCCGCGGGCGAAGCTCGTCACCCGGGCGTCCAGCCCGAGGTCGGCGACCCGCGAGATGGCCGCCCGTTCGCCGGCGCCGGTGCAGGCGCTGCCGGCCTCGACGACCGCGACGCCCGCCGCGTCCAGCCGGCGGGCGACGTCGACCTTCTCGTCGGCCGACAGCGAGACGCCCGGCGCCTGCTCGCCGTCCCGCAGCGTCGTGTCCAGAACCCGTATCTCGCGGCCGTCGAGCGGGGCGCTGGCCGGGTGCGCGCCGAAGGGACCCCGCGCCTCAGAAGCGGTCGAACCGTCCGATTTCTCGATCAGCCGCCGCGCGGCGACTTCCTCTATCCTCGTTGAAAGTCATCGTCTCCCACGAGGCGAGGGGGAGGTATGAATCTACGGGTTGACACACCGGGCGGACGGCTACAGCCCCTCTACGCGGACGGTGTCGCCGGCCGCGACGCCGTCGGCGGCGCCGGCGGGAAGCTCGACGACAGTGTCGGCCCGCGCCCGGCCCAGCCCGGTCCAGGCGGCGAGCCGCTCGACCCGCCGGACCTCGCCGCCGACGAGCCAGAGGGCGTCGATGTCGAACGGCACCGCCACCATGTGCAGGCTCCGCTTGCCGGGGCCGCCGAAGGGGAACACGAGCGCGTAGTCGTCGGGGGCCGACCGCCGGAACATCAGCCCCAGTCCCTTCGAGACGAGCCCGTCGGCCACCTCGACGTCGCCGGCCAGCTCGCGGGACGTTCCTCCGGCCTCGTGGACGACGCGCACGCCGGCCGTCGGTCGCCGCCGGGCAAAAAGCCTCCCGCCGTTTCGGCGCTGCTCGCCGGCCGACGACCCACTCGACGTCCGGGGTGCCCTCGAGGTGTTCGCTGCCGCGGGCGAGTCCGCCGATGGCGCCGGACCCGCGGACTCCCGAGCGTTCGACGCCGGAGACCGCGAGAACCGGCCCCACGAGCGGCAGGCCGGCGGTCCCGAGACGGTGGGCCGCGCGTCACGTCCGCCCGTCGCCGACCCGAGCGTTGAAACCCGACGACACCACAGTTCGGACATGGAGAAGACGCCGCAGGGCACCTCGGTCGGCGTCGACGACCCCTACGAGGTCGTCGAGCGGTGCGACCACCTGACCGACGACGGCCGCTGCCGGTACGCCGCCGAGCACGGCCACCACGACCCCGAGTTCGCCCGGAAGCGGCGGGCCGACGACCTGCGATGTCCGGTCGTCGCCCCCGGCGGCGAGGCGGGCGAAACCCGCGACGGCCCGCAGACCGACGGGTGGGACTGGCGGGACTGCCCGCAGTTTCGGGCCCGCCAGCGCTCCCGGGAGTGCGTCCGCTGTGGGCTCGAGGAGCGGCGGCTGGCCCACGACGACGAACGGCCGCTGCTGGAGGAACACCACCTCGAGTACCACGACGACGACCGCAAGGAGACGGCCCACGAGATAACGGTCTACCTCTGTCGGTGGTGTCACGCCAAGATCCACGACTCCTGGGCCCGGGTCGACGACGACGCCAACCCTGATCCGGAGGCGCTGGCCGAGCGGGAGGCCCGCCGGAGCCGGGAACGGGAGGAGGCCGGCTTCGAGTCGGCCGCCGAGCGGTACGACGACGGGTGAGCGACCGGAACGGGGCGGAACGTAGCGGAACCTCGGGGCGGCAGGACGGCCGTCCGGCCGATTCCCCATGCCGTCCGTCGGGTTTATATTCGGTTCCGAACGTTAGACGATACCATCGGCCGTGTACCTCTACCCGTCGGACGCGTGGCTGGACGAGTACGCCCGGCTGCTCGACGAGAGCGACGCCCTCGACGACCTTTCCGCGGGCGTCGGCGGCGGGTTCGCCGGGACCGTCCACCTCGTCATCGCGGACCTGCCACTGGGAGAGACGACCGTCGGGGACCTCCCGGACGATATCGTCGGCGAGGTGCCGGCGGGGCTCCGCGACGGCCTGGCGGACGTGTCGCTGTCGGAGCTGCCGTCGATGGTCGGCGACGACGTCCGGGCGGAGCTCCCGGCGGCGTCGCGGGCGCTCCTGGAGCAGATCGAGACGAACGTCGTCGACGGGGCGCTGCACGTCCTGTTGGAGCTGGACGGCGGCGACTGCACTAACGCGGAGGTGCTGACGGCGCCGGCGAGCCGCGACCCCGACTTCACCGTCCACGGGGACTACGGGACGTGGCGGGCCGTCGTCGACGGCCGGCCGCCGGCGTCGGCGTTTCTCACCGGCGACCTCCGGGTCGCGGGCGACAGGGTCCGGTGGCTCCGGCACGCCGCGATGTTCCAACTGCTGGGCGACGTCGCCGGCCGGGTGGAGACGACCCACCTCTTCGAGCGGTCGTCGCCGTCGCCGGGGAGCCTCCTCGTCGACGAGGCCGTCCGGCACCCGGCCGCGGTCCACCGGTTCGCCCGCCGACAGACGCTCCGGACGCTGGGGCTGTTCTAATCGACGTCGAACTCCTCGGGCGGCTTGCCGGCCTCGTCGAGCACCTCGTCGGCGACGAGTATCGGGCAGTCCACCCGCAGCGCGACCGCGATGGCGTCGCTCGGGCGGGCGTCGAGGACCACGTTCGTCCGCTCGCCGCCGGCGTACCGCTCGGCGTCGATCTTCGCGAGGAAGGTGTTCTCCGAGAGCCCGTCGACGCGGACGCGGTCGATGGCGCCGCCGAACTCGGTGAGCATCTCCACGAAGAGGTCGTGCGTCAGCGGCCGCTTGAACGGTCGCTCCTCGAGTGCGTGGGAGATGGACTTCGCCTGGTCGGCGCTGATGAAGATCGGGAGCGCCTCGTCGCGCGCCCGAAGCACCACGACCGGAGCACCCTCCTCGCCCCCATCGTCGACGCTGATTCCGAGGCCCTGGACGTTCGCCTCGTTTGTCATCGCCCGAAGGTCGGAGGGCCGGCACCAAAGGCTTTCGCGTGCCCCGGCCCAGTCTCCGGCATGGGCGAGGCGTACCTCGTCGCGGTCAAGCCCTCGGCCCGCCGGACGAGCCGCGCGGCCGCGGAGTGGGTCGCCGAGCGCGGGCCCCGCCGTCGCTTCGACTCGAAGCAGCTGGCCCGCGAGTGGGCTCGGGAAACCAGCCCGCAGGGACACACCCTCTGGATACAGGACGCCCACCCGCTCGATTCGGGGCCGGCCGACGGCTATCTGCTGGCGCGGCGGCACCGCGGACACGACCGAGGACCGCCGGGCGAACAGGCGTCGCTCGGCGGGTGCTGAGGGTCGAAGAACGGGTGGACCGAAAGGGGAAAGGGGGGAATCGGGGGGGTGGGGGGGTGGGGGTGGGGGGTCGCGCCGGGTGAGTCGGAATCGGACGCAGCGCCCGGCGCCATTTTACACCAGTGGCTGGAGTAATATCAAAGTTTCCCATGAACTCATCGGCCGTCCCCGGTCGGACGGCTTTTGTCGACACGGGCCGAAAACGGGGCATGGACGCCGACGACGGCCGAGACGACGGTGGCTTCCGGAAGGGCCGGAAGGCCGCGACGCTCGTCGTGCTTCCCTTCGTCGCGCTGGGCGTCGGCAACCTGCTTCTGATACTGCAGTGGGGACTCGACCCCCTGTGGGGGTTCCTGCTGCTGCCGCCGGTCCTGTTCGTGTCGGTCATCGGCTGGATCGCCATCCGCGGGGGGTTCGCGGAGAACCGCACCGGCGACGGCGACTACGACGGCGGGGTCTAACGTCCTACCGCCGTCGGGCCAGCAGCACCAGCGCCGCCCCGACCATCGCGACGACCGCGGTCACGGCGCCGAACCCCGGCTGGTTCGGCGCCGACGGATCGTCGGGGTCGCCGGAGTCGGCGGTGGGGGTCGGCGTCGCCGTCGGCGTCGGCGTCGTCGCCTCCGACACACGGACCACCTGCGAGGCCGCCCCGGTCGCACCGTTGTCGTCGGTGACCTGCAGCCGCACCTGGTGTCTCCCGCCCTCCGCGAAGGAATACGACAGCGTCGCCCCGGTCGTCACCAGCTCACCGTCGACGTACCACTCGTACCGCGCGATGGTGCCGTCGTCGTTCACCGTCGGCTCGACGGCGGTCGGGTCGCCGGTCGTCGCGTTGATCTCGGGCAGCGACACCTCAGGGCGGGCGTTGACCGTCACCGTCCGGCTCGCCGAGGTCGTCACCCCGTCGTCGTCGGTCACGTACAGCTGAACCTCGTGATCGCCGGACTCGGTGAAGGTGTACGACAGCGTCTCGCCGGCCGACCGGTTCTGCCCGTCGACGACCCAGCGGTACTCGACGACGGTCCCGTCGGGGTCCGTCGAGCCGCTCGCGTCGAAGACGACCGCCTCGTTGACGTTCGGCAGCGCCGGCTCGCGGCTGAACGCCGCGGACGGTCCCACCCTGACCGACACGGGCGTCGAGGCCGACGCCGTTTCGCTGGAGACGTTGACGCTGTAATCACCGGCGTCGCCGCGTCCGGTTTCCCACTCCAGCTGCACCGACTCCGAGGCGCCGCCGTCGAGGCTCACCGTCGTGTCGTCGAACGTCCGCCCGTCGACCGTCAGCTCCACGGTCTGGCTGTCCGACGCGTCGTCCTCGTTTTCGATCGTCGCGTCGACCGTGAGGGTCTCGCCCTCGCGCACCGGCTCGTTCGTCCCGTCGATGTCGACGTCGAACGTCGAGACCTCGGTCACCCGCGCGAGGCCCCGGTCGAAGTCGTCCTCGCTGGAGACGTTGATCGTGTACCGGCCCGCGTCGCCGTTCCCGGTGTCCCAGCTCAGGGTCCGGGTCACGGACGCGCCGCCGTCCAGCGACACCGTCCTGGTGTCGCGCTCCGTCGTGGTCCCGTCTCGGGTGGTCTCGAGGGTGATCTCCTTGGTGGTCGTGTCGTTGCCGGTGTTCTCGACGCGTACCTCCACCTCGAGCGTGTCACCCTCGGTCACCGGCTCGTTCGTCTCGTCGATATCTACCTCGAAGTTCGCGTCGTCCTGTGCGGCGACGGTGCCCGTCGCAGGTCCGAGCACCGCGAGCACGGCGACGGTGACTACGAGTGACGATACGACCGCGCGGAACTTGGAGGGGCCTGTGTTCGGTGTCATGCTGTCTGTGGTGTGTCCCGTGTCGGCGGATGCCGTCCGACGCCCCGCCGACCGGGCGCGAGTCGACCTTCCGTCTGACGGTCACCGGGGTCCGTTAAATGTTTTCTCTTGAGGGAGGTCGCGCCAGCCTCGGCGGGGTGACGACCTCGGGACGGGCGTCGGGAAAAAAGGGAAATGTGGGACGGCACGGCGGAACGGACGCGGCATCCGTCGCGCGGCGGTCCGTCCGCCTCTCCGGTGGGACAAGAGTCCGTCGGGCCGGACTCCACTCGGCGGTACGGCGTGGCGGCGATAACCGCTCGTGCGACCGTGCGTCGGTGGTTCGATTCCGGCCCGGGCTTCACCTCCACACCGACGGTCGGCGGGCTCGCGTCGAAACGAAAGCGCCGAGGGTCGAGATTCGACCGGAGTCGGACGCACTCGCCCGCTCGCGTTCGCTGCGCGCCCGGCGGGGTTCAGGCTCACGGCGTGTTTCGTCGCGGACGGACTCGCTCGTCGCGTCGTTTCCCGCTCGTAGGTCGCGACAGAAAGCGCCGAGGGTGAGATTTGAACCGGAGGAAGCGGGTCCTGCTCGGTCGTCGTGCGACCTGCGCGGGCTTCCGCTTCCAGGGCTCAAATTCACGATGGCGCTTTCTGTCGCGGATGGACTCGCTCGTCGCGTCGCTTCCCGCTCGTGGGTCGCGACAGAAAGCGCCGAGGGTGAGATTTGAACTCACGAGTCCTGACGGACAGTTGCTCTCGAAGCAACCGCCTTGGCCGGGCTAGGCTACCTCGGCTCGATAGAAGATGGGTCGGTGGCGAGTTTATGCGTTTCGATACGGTTCAGTCGTCGGCCGGCGTGACGCCGGAGGTGGCGCCGTAGTCGCCGCCGGCGACGACGCCGCGCGGCTCGTCGGCGACGTAGCGGACGACCAGGAAGCCGAAGAGGTACTTCGCGATGATGTCGAGGGCGCTGTAGGCCCACGAGGTCACCCCGACCGGCAGCAGCGCCAGCCCCTCGACGCCCAGCGCCCAGACGATGGGGTAGCCGAGCCACATGAACGCGGTCAGGTACTTCAGCGTCTCGAATACCTCGGCGGTGCCGGCGGCGGCCGCGTCGTCGGGCCACTCTACCAGCAGGATGTACAGGACGACGACGAAGAACGCACAGCTCATCAGGAACCAGAACCACCGCAGCGCGAGACTGGAGGTCGTCAGCGCCGCCGTCAGCCCGGTGACGCACATCGCGATGTCGAAGACGATGGCCGTCAGCAGCTTGGTGACGTTCGAGCCGGCCAGCAGGCCGAGCGCCAGTAGAATCGCCGGCGTCGACAGCGCCCACGTCAGATACCTCCCCCACAGCGAGACGACGCCCTCCTGGCCGCCGACCGTCACGTAGGAGCCGTCGACGGCCGGATGGCCGGCCGGCATCTCGAGGATGCTGACCGTCAGTCCCGAGACGAGACCGGTGTAGCTCGCGAGCGAGACCACCGGGACCGTCATCGTCGCGATGACGATGAGCTTCGCTCGCGGGTCCTCGATTCCCCGCGCCAGCCCGGCGAAAACCAGTATCGCCAGCCCCGCCAGCGCGATGTTGACGTACAGCGAGCTGGCGAGCAGCGTGTCGCCGAGGATGTACTCGAACAGATCGGCCTGACTGGCCGACTCCTGCAGCGGAACCGATACGAACGATGCGGCAGTCGCTGGCAACGATGTCATGCAGCCGGATTACCGCCGCGGCGGTACTAAAACGACCACCCAACAGAGAGGGTGACGTCGAACGGACCGATGGACGGCGACGCTATCCCGAGAGTCGGGTTTCGAGGTTCTCGAGGGTCCGCTCGAGCTCGCGGCGGTTGAGCCGCGCGGCCAGCGGCGCGACCAGCCGTCCGACCACCCGCGGCAGCCCCAGGTCGTAGTCGGCGGTGTATGTGACCCGCGTGCCGCCGTCGGCGTCGTCGAACCGCCATTCGAGGCGGCCCTCGATGTCGCCGGTCAGCTCGAAGACGACGCGCTCCGGAGGGTCGTGTTCGACGCCGCGGACCTCGCCGTCGAAGGAGACGCCGAACAGCCGGTAGACGTACCGGGCGTGCTTACCACCACCGTCGAGGACGCCGACCGTCTCGACGGTCGACAGCCGTGGCGAGATGCGCGCCTGATTCTCCGGGACGTCCATGAACTCGAACACCGCCCGCCGGGGACGGTCGACGACGGTTTCGGCGCTGGCCTCCATGCGAGACGGTTGGCCGGCCGGCGACAAAACGGCTCGGTCAGCGACTCCGGGCGACGGTGACCGGCACCGACGATTGTCCCGGCAACGCTGCCGAGCAGGACCCGCGACAGTCCCTTCCGGCCGTGACCGTCGATGACGGGCGAATCGTCGAGCGCAGCGACACGACGACCCCGTCGAAGAACAAGACGGAATCGGCACGGACGCTCGTCGAGAGAGCGTTCACGACGAACTACGGCCAAAACACACCGCTGCGATGTCAGCATCGTCGGCGGCGGCCCCGCAGGCCGTGCGGCGACACCGTCCCGTTACGGCCCAGCCTCGAAACAGTAGTCGTCGCCGACGGTCACTCGACGCTCCAGAGTGCGCCTGCGTCGAGAGCTACCCGGACTTTCCAGCCGGAATCGAGCCGCGCATACTGCTCACACTGGCACGAGAACGCGTCGGACAGTCCCCGTGTACGGTCGAAGATGGAACCGTCGAACCCGTCGCGAGGCGAACCGGGTCGGTCCGGCTCGAACTCGACGGCGAGGGGTTCACGCCGACCGTATCCTCGTGGCCTCGCGGTTCGATAGCGACTTCTCCCCGCGCCGGCATCGAACCCGAATGGCCCGGTCCAGGAGATCGTCACGGACCGGAACGGCCGAACTAGCGTCGACGGAATCCGGGCGGCGGGACGCATCACGGGCACTCACCACCGGGCGCCGGCGCACGGATCGCCCTTGGATCTGGTCGAAGAGCCGGTCCTCGGCGTTCTGCGGTGACTGGGTCGCATCCGAGAGATACACCACGAGCAGTACGGACGGTCGATTCCCGTCGGCGTCGAGGAGATCAGTCGCAACGAACGCATGCGACGGGCCGGACACGGCTGCGAGTGGCCGACCGAGCTCTTCGAACCGCAGCCATCGCCACGACGGGGGCCGGCCTACGGAAGCCTCCGAACGGATTTCCCGACTCCGCTTAACTAATGCGGCGGACGAGTTATTATTTTATAGCAGTTCGACCCGGTTCATTTTTAATAACTCTTTTAGTGCCGTGGCGTCTCAGTTGTTAACGTAATGGCGTACTCATGCACCCACTGCGATGCACAGTTCCAGAGCGCGACCAGCGTCACCCAGCACGTCGGTCTTCATCACGACACGTGTGCGGCCTGTGACGAACGGTTCGGCGACACCGATTCGCTGCGTGAGCACATCCACCAGAGTCACTGAGTACTGCCGGACGTAATTTCGTGAAGTCCGAATCGGTAGTTGTCCACGTATCCGGGCGAACGCGACGGGAGACCGGACCGCGATTCGAGTAGTTACGTCCGGCGGTACGAGTAGACGGTTCGGTACGGGAGACACCGACTCTCAGTTTCTCGTCGGGGCCAGTCATCGTCGTCAGCGTGCACGGGTACGAGGACGGAGACGGCCGCGTCGAGCGTGACTTGTAGAAGTGCAACTACTGTGATATTGTCGCGCACGGAGAAATAAACGGGGCTGACGATATCCGACAGAAGACGCTGTTCGTAACTCCGCCACTCGACTGGACGGGTGGCGGTGACAGCTGTTCGGCTTACCCCGGTCATTCGGCTCACCCCGGGCTCGTGGATTCCACCCGCGAGCGACCGCCGAATGACGCGCAAACCCCCCCTCTCGACGCTCGGTACTCCCCCGCATCCACGCGGAGAAGGAGATCAAAGCGTAATGACCTGGTCGACGCCCACGTCGCCGAGAGCCGCGTAGAGATCAGGGAAGCATCCGACGGCCACTCCATCGACGGTTTGGCGGGATTCGTACAGTGTTCGTCCACTCTCGGATTCCCCGATCTCTTCGGCGAGGCCGCGCTTGGATGCGCACTGGTCGCAGAGCATCAGTAGTATATCCTGCTCGTCGGCGACCGTCGTCAGTCGCTCTCCCAGCGGGTCGCCAGCCCGAAGCGCGTACGTATTGTCGTGGAAAAGAACATTCCGGCCACATCGACCCCGTGATCGTCGTGCTCCGACTGCGGGAGGATCATGTCACCGAGAATGTAATCGACCGTCTGACCACTGCTACTGAACACATATGCAACCTCCATGATATTAAAATTAAACTCCAAATTATTAAATCCTACGCTTCGGCTCGAGTGAGCCTCCCCAATCGATGTATCGGACGGATGGCGACCCAGAAGCCCTCAAACGCTCTGTCGTCTCGGGGTACCGTACTTGCGCCGCGTGTTCAGCACGTCTGCTGGAACACATCATACGAAAAATTCGAGCTAGAACGAGGCAGGCCGGGTCAGGTCTCGACGCCGACGACGTACACCGTCCGGCCGGTGCCGTCGGCCGCCACCCACAACTCGCCCGCGTCGCCGTACTCCGCCGGGCCGAAGGCGTACTCGTCGGTCGCCTCCGGCGTCGCGGGCGCCTCCGCGAAGTAGATGACCGTCTCGCCCGCTGCGGCCGGCGCGTCGGCCCCGACGTAGATCGCCCCGGCGACCTCTTCGGTCGTGACGGCGCCGCCGGCGACCGTCCAGCCGTCCGGCAGCCGGTCGCGGACGCGGACCGGCCCGCTGGCGGACTCGACGGTCAGGTTCACTGGGCCGTCTGTCCGCCGGTGTACGTCTCGGAGTCGATCGTCGCCGACGGCGAGGCGTCGGGGAACGACGGCGCGTCGACGCCCTCGGCGACCCCTTCGAACCGCAGTGCCGACTCCCCGAGGACGAGCTCGTTCGTACTCCGGTCGGTCGGGTCGTGTCGGACGTAGTCGTCGTCGTCCGAGGCGATTACGACCCCCGAGCCGCGACCCCGCCGGCAGTTCCCAGTTGCTGTCCCACGGCTCGACGTCGACGCGGTAGGCCTCGTCGGTCGGCGTCGGCGCCGGCTCGGCGTCGCCGCCCCGGAACAGCGAGTTCCGCGCCCCGCGGGCGAACGGCCCTCCCAGGTCGCGGCGTCGGGCGGGACCTCGAACGGGGCCGACCGCTCGCGGGGCGAGCGGGAGGGAGCGTTCGGAAACGCCGTCATCGTCGCTAAAATGCGCTACTCCCTCCTCACTGAACACTATCGATGCGGCCGTCAAAACGACGGGCCGAGTCCTACCCTTGCGGCTCCGGGCGGGTGCCGACCGGCACCTCGATTTCCTGCCGCCGGCCGTCTCTGATGACGACCGCGTCGGCGGTGTCGCCGGGCGACAGCTCCAGCGCCAGGATCGTCCCGAGGTCGGTGTCGGAGGTGACCTCGTTGCCGGCGAGTTCGACGATGACGTCGCCGCCGACGGGCACCGAGCGCCCGTCGACGGTCGTCTCGCCGTCGGCGCCCTGGAGCGTCTGGCCGGAGGGCCCCGCCGATAACACGTCGACGACGATGACGCCGCGCACGCGCCGGAGGTCGTTCGCCTCGGCGATGGCCGGCGTCACCGATTGCAGCGAGATGCCGAGGAACGGGTGGTCGTAGTTGCCCGTCTCGACCAGTTCCGGCAGCACCCGCCGGGCCAGCAGCGGCGAGACGGCGAACCCGACGCTGTTGCCGGCGCCCGCGACCGCGATACCGGTGACGGCGCCGTCCAGCGTCAGCAACGGACCGCCGCTGTTGCCGGGGTCGAGCCCCGCGTCCGTCTGGACGGTGTTCGGGATGGCGAAGCCGGTCGGGCTCCGCAGCGAGCGGTTCCGGCCGCTGACGACGCCCGTCGACAGCGACGACTCCAGCCCGAACGGGCTCCCGAGGGCGACCACCTCCGTGCCGACCGGCGGGACGCCCTCGACGAACGACAGCGGCGACGCGTACTCCGGAACGTCGGCCGACAGCACCGCCAGGTCCGCGTAGACGTCGGTCGCGACGACGTCGGCGGCCGCCCAGTCGCCGCGCTCGAACCGGACGTCCATCTCGTCGGCGCCGTCGACGACGTGCTGGTTGGTGACGAGGTAGTCCTCGCGGACGAACGCCGACCCGCTGCCGCTATCGCCGCGGACGAAGGCGACGGAGTCGATGGCCGACTCGTAGACGCCGGTGTACGGCGACCCGCGGTCGTCGTCCGAGACCCGGCGCTCGACCGGCTCCGGCGGGTCCGTCGCCGGCGACGCGGTGAGTTGCTCGCTCGAACAGCCGGCGAGACCGGCGGCGACGCCCGCGGTCGCCGCGAGCAGGCGGCGACGCGTTGGCTCCTCCATGCCGCCACTTCGCCGGCGCCGGTCAAGTGTGTTTGCCCGACAGCCGTGGTACCGCTCGAACTCCTCGGGGCGACGGCGGCGAAGACGTTCCTCTACGACAGAATGACCCCGGAACGACCTCGATCACCGTCGCCCGAACCCTCTCGTTTCTCGCCGTCGGGGTCGTCCTGCCGGCGGCCTTTGCATCCACACGCGGGCCCGCGGCGACGGCAGGGTCGACCTGCCGGCGGGGCTCGAGCGCCGCCCCGAGCGCAAGGCACTTGCTCGCGACCGGCCGACAGCGGGGTGTGCCGTCGCGCCGCCGCCTGCTCTGCGTCTGTCTCGCGGCCGCCGGGGGGGGCTGTCTCGAGTCGCCCGGCCGGGACTGCCCGGGGGCGACCTACCGGCTCCGGCTGTCGCCGGCCGACGAAGTCGGCGAGGCGGTCTCGCTGGACGCCGACTCGCTGTCGACGGCCGGCAACGCCGTCGTCGAGACGGCGATCGAGGACGTCCACGTCGAGACCTGCGTCGACTGGGACGGCTCCCCGGGGCCGTCGGCGGGACTGCGCGAGGTCGGCGAGCGGGTCGCGGCCCACGCCGGCGTCTCGCTGGCCGACCGGACCGCCGACGTCGCTGTCGACGCCGTCCGCGACGGCGTCGCCTACCGGCTCCGACTGACCGTCGAGCCGTGACCGTCGCCGGGAGGCTTTTGCCGCCCCGCGTCCGTCTGGTGGTATGGACGCCGACGACGGCCCGATGGACGTCGAGACTGCCGGTGCCGTCTGTGCGGAGGTCGTCGACGCCCTCGGGGCGGCGGTCGTCGGCGACGAGCGGTTCTTCGAGCGGCTGCTCGTCGCCCTGCTGTCCCGCGGGCACGTCCTCGTCGAGGACGTTCCCGGGACGGGCAAGACGCTCACCGCCCGGACGCTGGCGACGGTGCTCGGCCTGGAGTTTTCCCGCGTGCAGTTCACGCCGGACCTCCTGCCGGCCGACGTCACGGGGACGAACGTCTTCGACGAGCGCGACCGGAGCTTCGAGTTCTCGCCCGGTCCGATCTTCGCGAACGTCGTCCTGGCCGACGAGATCAACCGGGCGCCGCCGAAGACCCAGGCGGCACTGCTGGAGGCCATGGCGGAGCGGCAGGTAACCGTCGACGGCGACACCCACCCGCTGCCGGAGCCGTTCTTCGTGGCCGCGACGCAGAACCCCGTCGAGCAGGAGGGCACCTTCCCGCTGCCGGAGGCCCAGCTCGACCGGTTCGTCGTTAAGACCGAGATGGGCTACCCCGATCTCGACGGCGAGACGGAGCTGCTACGGCGGCGGGCCGGCCGGGGCGAGCGCAGCCCGACCGTCGACGCCGTCGTCGACGCCGGGACCGTCGAGACGCTGCGGTCGACGCCGGAGACCGTCCGCGTCGAGGAGGACCTGCTGACGTACGTGGCCGAGCTGGGGCGGGCGACCCGTTCGGACGGCCGCGTCGAGGTGGGCGTCTCCCCGCGCGGCGTCCAGCGGCTCTTCGAGGCGAGTCGCGCCCGCGCCGTCGTTGAGGGTCGAGGGTTCGTCACGCCGGACGACGTCGCCGAGGTCGCGGTGTCGGTGCTCGCCCACCGGCTCGTGCTCACGGCCGATGCGACCGTCGCCGGCGTCGAGAAGCGTGCCGTCGTCGAGGACGCCCTCGACGAGGTGCCGGTGCCGACGGTCGACTCCGCGCCGTCCGGCTGAGTCGTCAGCCGCGCAGCGCCGCCAGCAGGACGACCCCGCCGAACAGCAGCAGGACCAGCGCCGTCGCCGGCTGGCCGCCGCCGGCCGCGAGGAAGCCCCCGAAGGCGACAGCGCCGGCAGCCCCGCCGACCGCCAGGCTGACCGCCGCGTGGACGAGCTCGTTCCGCCGGGTCGTCGTCTCCCGGCCGACGTGGGCCGCCAGCCCGAGGCCGTGGTCGGCGACGTCCCAGGCGGCGACCCCGAGGACGGCGCCGCCGACGACCGGGGCCGGGGGCGCCGCCGTCGCCGCCGCCGCGACGACGGCGCCGGCCAGCGTCGCCCCGGCGGCCGCACAGAGCCGGACGGAGCCGGCCGACAGCGACGCCCCCAGCAGCGCGATGCCGACCAGCGCGACCGCACCGGCCAGCGGCGTCCCGGCCGCGAGAAAGGCGGCCGCGAGCCCGCCGAGACCGACGGCCAGCCCGACCGACAGCGTCGGCGGCGCGGCCGTCGGCTCGGCGTCGGCGCCCGGGGCGGTCACCGCGACCACCGCCGTGCCGCCCGGTCGCCGGCGACGGCCAGCGGCTCGGCCGGCGTCCACTCCGCGACGCGGACGCCGGCGGCCCGCAGCTCCGCCAGCCGGAGGCCCCGCTCGAGACCGGCCAGCCGGCCGCCGGGGCGGTGCGGCGTCGGGTCCGGCGAGACGACCGTCACGGCGTGCCCGAGGGCGTCCAGCCGCTCGGCGAAAGTGATCGGAATCCGGTCGACGCAGGGCGAAAACAGCAGCACCTGCGCGTCGTCAGGGAGCCGGCGGCGGAACCGCCGGCGCCACAGCCGGGAGACGAACCGGCGGTCGGGGTCCGGCGGCGTCGGCGCGAACCCGGGGTCGGTCACCAGCGTCTCGCGGAGCCGCGCCCGGTGCGCGCGGCCCGTATCCGGCGCCAGCCACGTGGTCCGCGGCGACAGCGCCGCCGCGCCGACGCGGTCGCCTTTCGACAGCAGGACGTCGGCGAGTCGGCCGGCGGCGTCGACGCTGCGCTCGACGGCGCTTTCGGCCGTCGGCGACGGCGCGACGTAGGCCGCCGGCCGGGCGTCGACGACGAGCACGACCGTCGCCGCCCGCTCTTCCCGCAGCTCCAGCGTCGCCAGCTCGCCCGTCCGGGCCGCCCGGTTCCAGTCGACGCGGCCCCGCGGGTCGCCCCGGCGGTACTCCCGGACGGCGTAGAACTCGAGGCCGGCGCCGCCGACGTCGGTCGGTACCCGGCCGGCGAACGGCGTCGTCAGGCCTCGCAGCGGCAGGTCCGTCGCCCCGTCGAACGTCGGCACGCAGCGCAGCCGGCCGCCGGCGGCGACGGTCGTCGCCCGCTCGCGGGCGCCCAGCGGCCCCCGGGCGACGACCTCCAGGCCCGTCCACTCGTGGTCGCCGCGGGCCGCCCGGACCGTGTAGGCGAACGTCGCCGCGTCGCCGCTCCGGAGCGCGGCGGCGTGTCTGGCCGGGCCGTCGACGACCGCCAGCCCGTCCGGCACCCCGTCGACCAGCCGGAGGTCGAACAGCGTCGGCCCTTCGTTTCTGACGGCCACCGTCACCCGGACCTCGTCGCCGGGGTCGGGCGCCTCGTCGGCGACGACCCGCTCGACGGCCAAGGAGGGCCGCGGCCGGACGGCCGCCGCTCGAACGGCGAGGTAGCCGGCGGCGACGGCCGCCGCCAGCACCGCCCCCGGCGACCGGAACAGCACGCCGACGCCGGCGACGACGAGGGCGGCCGCCCCGAGGCCGGCCCAGCGGTTCGTCGCCGTCACCGGCCGCGCACCTCCTCGACGGCGGTCAGCGCCCGCTCGACGCAGCGCCGGACCGTCGACCGCCGCCGCAGCAGGTTCCGCACGCGCATCCGGGGCGGCAGCGACGTCGGTTCCGCCAGGTAGCCCGCCGCCACCGGGTCGTCCGTCCAGGTCCCGTCGTCGACGGCCGCCTCGGCGGCCGCCCGGTCGTAGCCGCCGTGGGCGACGAGAACGTCGACGGCGACCCCGCGGAGCCGCCGCCGGAGTTCAGCCCGACGGGCGACGCCGTCCCGGTCGGTCGCCCGCAGCGCCGTCTCGACCTCGTCGCCGAGCACCGCCGAGCGGTGACGCGGCTCCGGCGGCTCGACGTCGGCCCGTCGGCGGTCCGTCGCCCGCGCCGCCAGCGCGTAGCGGATTCCGGCGACGACCGCGAGAACGCCGACGACGTTGACGACCCGTAGGTCGACGCCGAGGACCACCCCCCGGTCGAACAGCGCCACGAGGCCGACGGCGACGGCGGCGACGCCGAGGACGGCGAGCCGGCGCATCAGCCTCTTTCGTCGTCGGGCCGGAGGCGCCGGAACGTCTCGACGGCGCGGCGCTCCCGGTCGTCGGTCGGCTCGCGATCGCCGTACCGGACCGACTCGAACAGCCGCGTCAGCGCCGCCACGTCCTCGCGGTCCATGCCGGCCTCGACGGCCGCCCGCCGGAACTCCCGGGGGGTGGTCGTCTCCGGCGACGCCACGTCCAGCCGCTCGGTCATCCGGCGCCAGGCGCGGTACACCTCGTTTTCCGTGTCGGCGTCGCCGTCGGCGATGCGGTCGGCCGCCGCGGCGGCGACGCGGCCGACGGCTGCTGCCGGCTCCTCGTTTTCGCCCTCGCCCGGGTCCGGGTCCGGGTCCGACGTCTCGCCGGCGGCCCGCTCGTCGCTGCCGGTCGCCAGCAGCGCGACGAGTACGACGGCGACGGCCACCGCCACGAACAGCGCAATCAGCGGCGTCGACGACGACACGGCGCCGGCGGCGCCGTCCGACCTGCCGCCCGCCGGAAGCAGGCCCTCGCCGACGGCGCCGCCGGTCGACGGCAGCGCGATGTCGCCGGCCGACCCGCAGAACGCCAGCCCGACCCACAGCAGGCCGACCGGGAGCCCGACCGCCCCGCAGACGGCGGTCCCGGCGGCCGTCGACCGGGTCGACCGGTAGACGACGGCGAACAGCCCGACGAACAGGAGCCCGCCGACCAGCAGTGCCGGCGGCTCGCGGAGTGCCGGCAGACAGAGTGGCTCCGACGACCCGGCGGCCCCGACGAGGCTCCGGTCGGCCGCCGCGTCGGGGCCGCCGGCCGGCTCACCGGCGACGTTGCCGTCGTCGTCGCCGACTCCGGAGCCGTCGCCGCCGAGGCCGGCACCGTCGGCGACGACCGCCGAGTCGAGCGTCGCTGCGGCCAGCGCCAACGCGACGACGGCCAGAAGCGCGAGCGCGAGCGGGAGAACGCGGTCGCGGTCCACGACCGGCGTTGCGGGGCGACGCCAAAAAGCGTTCCTGCCCCCGCCGATAGCTTCTTTTAGCTCCCTGTGCTGGGTTCCCACGATGGCGAAGCCCCTCGCGCGTGCTCGCCGCGCGGTCGCCGAGGTCCACGACGAGGTCCGCGAGGCGCTCGGGAAGAAACACACCCCGAAACAGGTCGCCTACAGTTTCGCTCTCGGGGTGTTCATCACCGCGCTGCCGACCCTCGGGACCGGGGTGCTGGCGTTTTTCGTCATCGCGTATCTCTTCGAGAGCATCTCGAAGGTGTCGCTGTTCGCCTCGGTCATCGTCCTCAACCCGGTCGTGAAGTGGGGCGTCTACGGCACCAGCTTCTGGGTCGGATCGTCGATCCTCGGCCCGGTCGAGGGGGCGACCCCGGCCGACGTCTCGCTGTCGGCCGCCCCCGACATCGTCGCGCGGCTGCTCGTCGGCAACGTCCTGCTGGCGGTCGTCTTCACCGCCGTCGCCTACGTCGGCGCCTACCGCCTGACCGTCGAGTACCGCCGCCGCCAGGGCGACATCGGGCTCCTCGAGCGGTCCTACGAGCGGCTCTTCGGGCACCCGGAAGAGTGAACGGCCGGCCGGCCGCCGCCGAAAAGGGAAGACACTTGACCGACTGACCGGTCAGTCGATACGTCCGCAGTGTCCGCCGTCCCGAACCCCGTCCGGCTCGCGATACTCGCCGTCGGTCTCCTGCTCGCCCGGCTGGGAGTCGTCACCGAGGCCCGCGTCCGCCGGACGACGTCGGGTCGGCGGCCATCGCCGGCGTCGGCATCGCCGGCCCGTTCTGGGGGCTGGCCTTCTCCGTCGGCGGCGGCGTCGCCGGCGGCACCATCGCGCTGGTCAGCCAGCGGTACGGTGCCGGTGCCGACAAGGAACTGGGGCTGGCGGTTCGCTCGAGCGTCCTGCTGGTCGTCGTCGCGACGCTGCCGGTCGTCGCCGTCTTCCGGGCGGTTCCGGCGGCGCTGATCGGCCTGCTGAGCAGCGACCCCGAGACGGTCCGGCTCGGCGCCGCCTACCTCCGGGTCGTCGCGCTGGGGATGCCGTTCGCCGGGCTCAACCTCATCGGCAGCCGCGTGCTCGTCGGCGCCGACGACGCCTACACCGCGATGGTGCTGCGGGCCGGCGGCGCCGTCGCCAACGTCGGTATCAACGCAGTGCTCATTTTCGGCGCCGGGATGGGCGTCGAGGGCGCCGCCGTCGGGACCGTCGTTTCGAACGTCGTCGTCGCGGCGGCGTTCGCGACCGGGCTCGCGGCCGGCCGGCTCCCCGGAATCGGTGACTTCCCCGTCACCGTCGACCCACGGGGTCGGTACGCCGACCGCTCGACGCTGGCCGACCTGGTCGCCATCGGCCTGCCCGTCATGGGTCGAAGCCTCGTCTGGACCGTCGCCGAGTTCCCGATGTTCGCGATACTCGACGTCTTCGGCCGGGACGTCGTCTCGGCGTTCGTCATCGCCCGCCGGGTGTTCGGGCTGCTGAACACGCCCGGCTGGGGGTTCGGGCTGGCCTCCTCCAGCCTCGTCGGCCAGGAGCTCGGCACCGGCCAGGAAGGTGCCGCGGCGGCGTATGGCCGGGAGATAATCCGCTTTTCGACGGCCGTCTACGCGGTGCTGGCCGCCGCCGTGTTCGTCCTCGCGACGCCGGCGGTGGCGCTGTTCGTCGGCGACCCGACGGCGCCGGAGGTGCCCGTCGCCGTCCCGCTCGTCCGAATGGCCTGTGTCGCGGTCGTCCTCCAGGGGGTCTCCAGCGGCGCCGCCGGCCCGCTCGACGCCGCCGGCGACACCCGCTGGCCGTTCGCCAGCCAGGCGCTCGGCATGTTCGGCATCTCCATCCCGCTCGTCTACCTCGGGACGGTGACGCCGCTCGGCATCTACGGGCTCTACCTGGCGTTTCTCGCGGAGACGTCCGTGCCGGCGGCGCTGAACTACTACCGGTTCCGCTCCGGCGCCTGGAAGCGCGTGAGCCGCGAGTACCGCCCCGAGGCCGTTGCGGACGACTGACCCCCTCGTCGGTCAGTCGTCGGTGTCGGAACGGAGCTGTCGCGGCGGCCACTCCGGCGGGAGCGCCCCCGCCTCCTGGAGCCGGCCGATGGCCCGTCGGCGGCTGACCGCCAGCGTGATCCGGTTCGCCAGCAGCGTGTAGTGGTGGGTGCCGGTCTCCTTCCGGATGTAGTCGGTCGCGCCGGCGTCCATCGCCGCCTCGATCACCTTCTCGCCCCGGACGCTGGTGAACAGGACGAAGGGAAACCAGGGGTGGTCGGCCCGGACCGCCCGGCAGAGTTCGAGGCCGTCCAGCTCCGGCATCCGGTAGTCGCTGACGACGCAGTCGACCGGTTCCGCGTCGATTCTGGTCGGGACGGTCGAGGGATCGGCCTCGCTGCGGACGGAAATGGAGTCGTCGACCGTCTCGAGAAACTCGGCGGTGAGGTCCCGGATGGCCGGGTCGTCGTCGACGTGCAACACGGTGATATCCTGAAACATACTGCCGTTCTGCGGCCGTCGTCGTGAACTCGGCACCCGGGACCTGGGAGCGTGCTCGCGGGCCGGTGGGCCGGCGGGCGCTTACGCCTGGGCGAGTTCTTCGGCGATCGCCGCGTGACACTGCTCGCACAGCGGCACCTCGTCGTGGTCCGTGTTCCGGACGGTGAGGTCGTACCGGCGGGCGTCCGGGGCGCCGCAGTTGACGCAGTCGTCTTCCATGGCCTTTTCTACGACGGCTCCGCATATAAAACGCCAGGAAATTATGGCCGCCGATGTGCGGACGCGATCGGCGGCCGACGGGAGCGGTCGGCCGGCGATGGACGGCAGTCAGCCGGCGACGGCGGCGAGGTCGGCGACGGCCGACGTGTCGACGTACCGCGGGAGGAGGTGGACGAACGCCGCGGCGGCGGCGAGTTCGACGACCGTCACCACGACCGTGACGACGTTGGCGAGCCGGCTCGAGGTGGTGACGCCCGCCGGGAAGCCGAACTCGCTGCTCGACAGCGGGTAGAACAGCGCGATGCCGCGGGTACTCCCGAGGACGTCCAGCACGTAGTGGGTGAGCACGCCGATCCAGACGTAGGCGAGGTTCCCGAAGACGACCGGAAAGGCGAGAAAGACCGCCAGCACCGGCAGGTTGTGCAGCGTCTTCCGGTGCGTGCCGAAGGCGGTGTCGATGTCCGGAAGCAGCGCCCCCAGCGTCACCGGGACGGTGACGGCGGCGACCGTCCGGAGCGTCTCGACCGTCGCGGACGGCTCGAGGACGAACCCGAGCCCGACTCCCAGCAGTACGGCGTTGAGGACGTGTCCCTCCTTGTTCATCGGGCGTGGCGTCGCCCGCCCCGTACAAAAGCGTGTCCGGTCGCCGTGGCCCGACTTCGACTTCGACTTTGACTCCGGCTCCCGGCTTCCGACTCCTGGCTCCCCGCTCCGTGTCGGGGGTAGCGCCGGGGTCAGGCGGCCTCGACGGCCGCGAGCAGGTCCTCCAGCGCCCGCTCGGCGGTCTTCGCCTTGACCGTCGCCCGGTCGCCGTCGAGGACGTATCGCTCGACGGCGCAGTACGAGTCGCCGGTCCCCCACGGGGCGGCGTGGGCGACGGCGACGTAGACGGTGCCGACGGGTTTCTCGTCGCTGCCGCCGCCGGGGCCCGCGACGCCGGTCGTCCCGACCCCCCAGGCGACGCCGGCGGCGTCCCGTGCCGCCCGCGCCATTCCCTCGACGACGGGTTCGCTGACGGCCCCCTCGGCGTCGACCACCTCGCGAGGGACGCCCAGCTCCGCCAGCTTGGCGTCGTAGCTGTAGGTGACGTACGACCGGTCGAAGTAGTCGCTGGCGCCCGGTACGTCCGTGATGCGGGAGCCGACCAGCCCGCCAGTGCAGGACTCGGCGACCGCGACGGACTCGCCCCGCTCCCGGAGGGCGTCGCCGACCAGCTGTTCGATGGTCATGTTCGAGCAACGGCCGGCGACGGCTTCAACCTCCGGGCGGCGGCGAAGGTCGTGTTCAGATAAGCGATGGCCAGCCGAACGGCGGTGTTCAGATAAGCACTGGCGAGCCGGTCCGTTTCTGCCAGGGAACCAACCGAATCCTGGCGGACTGAAAGGGCGAGGCGCTCTCGGCGAACCCCGACGACGTAAGCCGCGAGGGAGCCGCAGGCTCCCTCGGCCCGCTCGCGCGGCAACGCCGCGCGAGGACACTGCAGGGCGCAACGCGCCCGAAGCGCGCAGCGAGTCGCGGGAGTCGAGAGCGCCGAGGGCTTTCTGCGTCTTCAGGCTCCCTATGAGCTTTTTATCTGAACACTACCGCGCCGAAGCGTCAGACCGACGTGGCTCGCGCCGTCACGGACGGTATGGACGACTACGACCGGCCGCTGTTCTTCCACATGATGGAGTACGCGGCCGCGGCCGAACGGGATGTCGTCGACATGGTTTCCGGCAACCCCGACTGGGAGGCGCCGGCGGCCGTCCGGTCCGGGCTGGCGGCGTACGCCGACGCCGACGTCGAGCGGTTCCAGTATCCGCCCAGCGAGGGACTGCGGGAACTGCGCGAGGAGATCGCCGCCCGCCGGAACGTCGACGTCGAGCGGGTGATCGTCACCAACGGCGCCGGCGAGGCGAACTACCTGGCGACGGCCTGTGCGCTCGAGGCGGCCGACGGCGACGAGGTGCTGCTCACCGACCCCGTCTACCCCTACTACCAGGGCCGGGCGAAGATGCTGGAGGCGACGCCGCGGTTCGTCGAGGCCGAGCCGGACGGGACGCTCGACCCCGCCGCCGTCCGGGCGACGGCGAGCGACGAGGCCGCCGCGATCGTCGTCAACTCGCCGAACAACCCCACCGGCGCGGTGTACGGCCGCGAGCTGAAGCGCGAGCTCGTCGACGTCGCCGAGACCCACGACGCGCTGTTGGTCTCCGACGAGGTGTACGACCACTTCGTCTTCGAGGACGGCGCCTTCGCGACCGCCCTCGAGTTCGACTCCAAACGGGTCGCCGTCACCAACTCCTTCTCGAAGTCGATGGCGATTACGGGCTTCCGGGTCGGCTACGCGGTCCTCCCGGAGTGGCTGCTGGAGGCCGCCCGGACGCGGCACATGCTGGTCAACGTCGCCTGCTCGCGGCCGGCCCAGCGGGCGGTGCTGGCGGCGCTGCGGGAGACGCCGGCCGACTACTACGAGGAGACCCGGCGACTGCTGGCCGACCGTATCGACGCCTTCTGTGCGGCGCTTGAGGCGGCCGGTGCCGAGTACACCCGCCCCCGCGGCGGCTTCTACGTGATGGCGCGGTTCGACGGCTACCCCGGCACCCTCGACAACGCCGAACGGCTCGTCGACGAGGCCGGCGTCGCCGGCATGCCGGGGGCGGCATTCGGCGATTCCCGCGAAGCGTGGCTCCGGTTCGCTCTCGTGACGCCCCGCGCCGAGGAGGCCGCCGACCGGCTGGCGTCGTTCTTTGCGTAGCGCGTCCGCGCGGAGAGCGGTCACCGCCGGCGCCGGCCGTCGGGCCCTGACGATCGACGACCACTCACGGCGCCCCACGGCGGCCCACGACGGCCGACGACCGTTCACCGCGGCCACCGACGGGTACACAAGTCCGGAGCGTTCAACGGCGGTATGAGTGACCTCACCGTCGAGCCGGTCGACTCCGTCGAGGCCGTCGCCAACGACGACCTCCCGGCCGGCGTCGACGCCCCGGAGTACGTCCTCTACGGCGGGAAGGGCGGCGTCGGGAAGACGACCTGTGCGGCCGCGACGGCGCTGGCCAGCGCCCGCGACGGCACCGCGACGCTGGTGCTGTCGACCGACCCCGCCCACTCGCTGTCGGACACCCTCGAGACGTCGATTCCGGCCGAGCCGACCCGCATCCGGGAGGCGGACCCGCTGTGGGCCGCCGAGATCGACCCCGAGGCCGCGACCGGGCCGTTCGCGCCCGACGAGTCGGCAGCCGGCGCCGACGCCGCCGCTGGCGCCGGCCCCGCCGGCGGCGCAGGACTCGGCGGAATGGGCGAGCTGCTCGGCGGTGGTGACCACCCGCTGGCCGGCGGCGCGATGCCGGGCGCCGACGAGGCCGCCGCCGTCCAGCTACTGCTGGAGTACCTCGACGACCCCCGCTTCGACCGCGTCGTCGTCGACACGGCGCCGACCGGCCACACTCTCCGGCTGCTGGAGCTACCCGACGTCATGGAGTCGATGGTCGGCCGACTGCTGGCCGTCCGTCAAAAGTTCTCCGGGATGGCCGGCAGCATCGCCGGGCTGTTCGGCGGCGGCGACGCCGACGCCGACGTCGAGGGCGGCGTCGACGACCTCCGGGAGCTATCGGCGAAGATCGAGCGGCTGCGGGACGCCCTGCAGGACCCGACCCGGACCGACTTCCGCGTCGTGATGGTGCCCGAGGAGATGAGCGTCGTCGAGAGCGAGCGGCTCGTCGCCCGCCTCGGCGAGTTCGACGTCCCCGTCGGAACGCTCGTGGTCAACCGCGTGAGCGAGGACCTCGCCGGCGTCGCCGGCCTCGACGACGACTGGTTCGTCGCCCCCGACACCGAGGGGTGTGAGTTCTGCCGGCGGCGCTGGGAGGTCCAGCGGGAGGCGCTCGCACGCGCTCAGGAGCTGTTCCGCGGCCGGGAGGTCAGACGCGTCCCGCTGTTCGCCGAGCCGGTCCACGGCGAGGCGATGCTCGACGTCGTCGCCGCCTGTCTCGAGTAGTCGCAGGTCAGTCCACGACGACGACCCGGAGGTCGTTGACGTTCGTGCCGGTCGGCCCCGACCGCAGCAGCGCGTCGCGCTCTTCGAGGAAGCCGTGACAGTCATTTTCGGCCAGCGCCGCCCGTACTGCCTGTGCCGTCGCGTCGTCGAAGCCGCCGACGAGCGCGCCGGCGGCGTCGGTGCTGCCGTCGCGGCCGTCGGTGTCGACCGCGGCGACGGCCGCCTCCGACGGCAGCGCGAGGCCGGCGCCGACGGCGAACTCCTGGTTCGGGCCGCCGGCGCCGTCGCCGTCGACCGTCACCGTCGTCTCGCCGCCGGACAGTAACACGGCGGGCGGCTCGACGGGGTGGCCCGCGGCGGCGACCTCGGCGGCGACGGCGGCGTGGAGCCGCCCCGCCTCGCTCGCTTCCCCCTCGATTCGCGTCGACAGCCGGCACGGCTCGTACCCCCGGTCGGCCGCGACCGCCGCGGCGGCCTCGATCGCGTCGGCGGCGCCGGCGACGACATGTGTTGCCGCGTCGACCGCCGGCGCCGGCTCCGGCGTCGCCGCCTCGAGGTGTTCGCGGACGGCCGCCGCCCGCACGTCGTAGCGGTCGAGAACGGCGAGGGCGGCCTCGGGGTCGACCGGCCGGGGGACCGTCGGGCCGCTGGCGACGACCCCCGGGTCGTCGCCGACGACGTCGCTGACGACGATCCCGACGATGGTCGCCGGCGCGGCCGCCGCCGCGAGGCCGCCGCCCTTCAGGCTCGAACAGGCCCGCCGGACGCGGTTCACCGCCTCGACCGGCGCGCCGGCGGCGAGCAGGTCCGCGGTGACGGCCGCGAGGTCGTCGGCCGCCAGCCCGCCCGCCGGCGCACAGAGCAGCGCGCTGCCGCCGCCGGTGATTGCCGCGACGACGAGCGTCTCCTCGCCGGCCGCCTCGGCGGCCGCCAGCACCGCCTCCGCGCCGGCGACGCTGCCCTCGCCGGGCGTCGGGTGCTCGCCGAGCCGGACCGCGACGCCGTCGGGGTCGGCGGTCCGAGCGCCGGTGACGACCACGCCGCCGTCGGGGTCGAGCCGGTCGGCCAGCGCCGCCGCCAGCCCGTCGGCCGCCTTGCCGCCGCCGACGACGAGCATCTTCTCGTACGCCGACAGATCGTAGTCGGCGCCCCGGACGCGGAACGTCCCGTTTCGGACCGCACACTGTCGCTCGACGGCTCGTTCTGGGCGGGCCGCCTCGATTCCCGCCGTCAGACAGTCCAGTGCCAGCTCGCGGGCGGGCGACGTCGCGTGGGCCGACCGGTCGGCGAACACGCTACCCCGCGAACCGCCGGACCGCTTCGAAGACGCGGTCGCGGACGGGGTCCGGCAGGTAGCCGGCGTAGACGAGCAGCTGTGCGACCCGCCCGACGACGTACCGGGGCTCGGGGTCCGGCGAGACCGACGCCTCGACGACCGCCTCGGCGACCGCCGCCGGGTGGACCGCGAAGGGGCCGTCGCCGCCGAGCAGCGAGGCGTCTTCCTGGAGGTCGTAAATGTCGGCGTAGGCGTCGGTGCGGTCGAGGCGGTCGAGCTCGTCGCCGACGCGGTCCCGGAACGACGTCTCGACCGGGCCGGGCTGGACGACGCTGACGTCGACGCCGAGCGGCGCCACCTCCAGCCGGAGGGCGTCGCTGTACCCCTCGACGGCGTGCTTCGAGGCCGCGTAGGCGCCCATCCCGGGCGCCGCCAGCCGCCCGGCCACCGAGGAGACGTTGACGATGGTGCCGTCCTCGCGGGCCCGCATGTGCGGCAGCACCGCCCGGACGAGCCGGTGGGGCCCGAAGAGATTGACGTCGAACTGCCGGCGGAGGCGGTCGTCGTCGACGTCCTCCAGCGGGCCGTGCTGGCCGTAGCCGGCATTGTTGACCAGCGCGTCGACCCGACCCGCCTCCTCGACGACCCGGTCGACGACCCGCTCGACGTCGTCGGGGTCGGTGACGTCCAGCGTCCCGGTCTCACAGCCCGCCTCGCCCAGCTGCTCGACGTCCGCCGGGTCGCGCGCCGTCGCGTAGACGCGCCACTCCTCGTCGAGAAAGGCGTACGCCGTCGCCCGGCCGATGCCGGACGAACAGCCCGTGATGAGAACCGTCCGATTGCTCATCTTCTCTCCGAGGCGGAAACCCCGCCGTTCACGGGGTTAACGAATCGCTCTGCGATTCGTTCGCACACCAGAACGCTTTGCGTTCTGGGGACGTTGACGAGACGCGAAGCGTCTCGTTCGCCCATCAGAAATCGGAGATTTCTGAGGACGGGGAGGAAGCCGACAGGGCTCCTCGCGTCTTTTAGTCGTCGGCCGAACTGGTTTCCGACCACTCGACCAGCACGCCGCGCCACGTCAGGCCGCGGCGTTCCTTCTCGGCTTTGATTCGCTCGAACTGTTCTTCGTCCTCGAACTTGATGGTGAGATGCTTCACAGAACATGGTTTGTGATTCGTTAGTGTTAACTTGGTCGGTCGCGTACCGGCTGGTACTGCACCGGAGCCAAAATGGAGCCGGTGCAGGGGCCGCCGTAGGCCGGGCGTTCGAAAATCGTTCCACGATTTTCGAGCACATCAGAGCGCTCTGCGTTCTGAGGACGGTGTGAGCCAGCCGGTCGCCGCGGCGTCGTGCCGCGGCGGACGTGCCTCTCCATGGGCCAGCGCCTCGCCGGATAAAGCCCGGTGAGAGTACGCCAGAGGACACAGAACAGTCTCCTCCGGCCGAACGCTGTGCGTGCAACCCGCGTCCGCCGTCGTCGAGAGTGTGGTGGAAACCCATCATGGGTGAAAGCCCCGCTCTTCAGGGCGGGCGTAGCTTACGTGCGCCGCTCGACTGGCCGACAGTTAAGCTATCCGTCCCGTTCCGCCGACCGCTCCGAGGTCGGCGCTCTACGCCGGCGACAGCGGGAGCGACGTCGTCGCTGCCCACCGTGCCGGGCTGGAGTCGGTGTTTCTCCGGCGGCCCCACGCTCGTGGGGTGGAACTGCCCGTCGAGCCGACCCACGAGGTCGAGACGCTGCACGAGGTGGTGGCGCTTCTGGAGGAATAGCCTCTACACGTCGTCCGTCAGTTCGTCGGCGTAGGCGTCGGCCAGCCGCGTCGGCCGCGGGAGCTTGTACTCGCCGCCCGTCGCCGCGACGACGTCGACGGCCGTCGCCGCGGACAGTCGGTGGCCCGGCGAGACGTACAGCGGGTTGATCGTCGTCGAGTTCGGGTACTGGCGACTCTGGTAGGCGTAGCCGACCACCTCGCCGTCCGGCGCGGTCATCGAGTCGTCGGTCTCGATCGGGACGCGGGCGCCCTCGGATAGCGCGTCGACGGGCTCGCGCGGCCGCCCGCACAGCAGGCTCTTGGCGACGCCGACGGCCGGGACGTCGAAGCAGACGCCGACGTGGGTTGCGATGCCGGCCTCCCGGTAGTGAATCCGGCCGCTGCCGTCCAGGACGAGAACGTCCGGCTCGACGTCGAGGTTCTCCAGCGCCGCCAGCATCGGCTCGCCCTCGCGGAAGGTCAACAGCCCGGGGATGTAGGGGATCGACAGCGGCGTGACGGCGCTCGCCCGGGCGATCACCTCGTCGCCGCGGAGCGCGACGACCGCCGAGACAACCCGCTCGTCGAGAAACGCCTGGTCGACGCCGGCGACGACGGCCTCGCCCGACCGGACGGCCGCCGGCCCGACGTCGGCGTCGTCGGCGAAGGTCGCCGCCGCGGCGACGTCGTGCTGTGTCGCCTCCATCTCCTCGCGGGAGCGGCTCCCGTCGGGTCGGAAGCGGTCGCGGACGAGTTCCATGCTACGGGAACCGGCCCGGACCGCCGGGGCCGCCGGGGCCGCCCCGGCCGGGCCCGAGGTTCAGCTGCCGGGGGCCGCCGCCGACGCGGCCCTTGATCCGGTTGCCGTACCAGAGGCCGACGAACAGCCCGACCAGGTGCGCGAAGTGGGCGACGCCGCTGAGCAGACCGGGGCCGCCGGTGTTGGACGCCACCGCGAAGATGGAAAAGCCGGCGAACAGCACCGTCAGGGTCCGGACCGACATCGGAATGACGAAAAACAGCAGCACCTTCAGCTCCGGCGCGGTCATCGACAGCACGCCCATGATGGCCATGATGGCGCCGGAAGCGCCGAGGACGTTCGCCGTCTCGCCGGTGACGACCCCGAGGCCGACCTGCCCGAGGCCGGCGGCGATACCGCTGACGAGAAAGAGGGCGGCGAACTTCTTCGAGCCGACCTGTCGCTCGACGATGGGGCCGAAGAAGTACAGCGCGATGGCGTTGAACAGCAGGTGGCTGGGGCCGCCGTGGGCGAAGATGGAGATGACCCACGTCCAGACGTACTCGGGGTTCGCCGTCGAGAGGGTGAACAGCGACCGCCAGACGTCGCTTCCGAGTCCGAAACCCAGCGCCGGTACGATGACGAACTGGAACCCGAAGACGACGACCGAGACGGCGAGAAACAGGTAGGCGACGTTGCCCCTGAAATAACCGAGTGGACCCCCGGGACCGGCGACGCTCAGGCGGTCGCCGAGACCGCCGCTCGAGCGGTCGGCGTCGCTCACGGAGTCGTCGAAGCCGCTGTCGAACACCGGGTCCGGGTCGTTCCACTGCTCGAGCCCCGGACAGTCGTGGCTCTCGGGCAGCCGGTGGTCGCCGCAGTAGGTGCCGCCGCAGCTCCCGCAGTCGTACGGCATGTTCACCTGCTTGCCGCAGACGTCACACTCCGCCATTGCCCACCGTTGGCCGCCGCGCCGCAAAGTCGTTTGGATATGACGCTCGGCGGCCGTCGCCCCCCGGTCCTTATTTGCGGCTCGACGCCGTAGCGCCCCGCGTGCAGGAGTATCAATGCAAGCAGCTCCTCGAGCGGATCGGCCGCGAGAGCGCGACGGTCGGCGTCGACATCCCCGAGCGCATCGAGGTCCAGGGAACGGAGGTGGAGCTCCGGGAGTTCGTCTTCGAGATCAAGCGCCGGGAGACGGTACCGGCCGGCGAGCGCGAGCGGGTCGAGCAGGCCAAGCGGAACCTCCGCCGCGAGCGGCTCGAGCGGAAGGAACGCATCGAGCCCGGCGAAATCCCCTTCGAGGAGGGCGAACGCGAGGCCGACGCGATCATCGGCATCGACCGGGCGCTGGAGGCCCTGGAGAACCTCGGCGGCCCCTCGGTCGAGGCCGAGGCCGAACGGCAGGCGACGGCCGACACGAGGCGCTGGATGAGCTTCCTGAAGCAGGCGCTGGGCGACGACGACGACGGCCCGCAGGTCCGGGGCCGGGGGCCATGAGCCGCAACGACGAGGTCGCGACCCTGCTGGAGGAGATGGCCGACCACCTCGAGGCCCGCGACGTCGACTACAAACACAAGAGCTACCGGCGGGCGGCCGACAGCATCCGCGCCCACGCCGTCGCCGTCGAGACGCTCCACGCCGAGGGCGGCGAGGACGCGCTCGCTGAGATCGACGACGTCGGCGACGCCATCGCCGCCAAGACCGCGGAGTACCTCGAGGAGGGCGTAATCGGCGAACTCGAGGAGTTCCGTGCGGAGATGCCCGTCGAGATGGACGCCCTGACCGCCGTCGAGGGCGTCGGCCCGAAGACCGTCGCCTCGCTGTACGAGGCGCTGGGCGTCGAGACGCTGGACGACCTCGAGGCGGCCGCCGAGGCCGGCGAAATACGGGAGGTCAGCGGCTTCGGCGCGAAAACCGAGGAGAACATCGCCGAGAACATCCCCTTCGCCCGGGAGTCCCGGAAGCGGAGCCTGCTCGGGGAGGCCCGGCCGGTCGCCGAGCGGGCGCTGTCGTTTCTCGACGCGCGGCCGGCCGTCGAGCGGGTCGACGTCGCCGGCTCGCTGCGGCGATGGCGACCCACCATCGGCGACGTCGACGTCCTCGCCGCGGGCGACGACGGGCGGGCCGTCGTCGACGCCTTCGCGGAGTGGGACGCCGCCGACGACGTCATCGAGGCCGGCACGAGCAAGGCCAGCGTCCGCGTCGACGGCCTCCGGGTCGACCTCCAGGTCGTCGTTCCCGCGGAGTTCGGCGCCGCCATCCAGTACTTCACCGGCAGCAAGGCCCACAACCTCGAGTTCCGGAACCGCGCCATCGACCGGGAGCTGAAGGTCAACGAGTACGGCGTCTTCGACGTCTCCGAACTTGATTCGGATGGCCCGTCGGATGAGTCCGACGATGTCTCCGACTTAAGCTCGGACGGCCCGTCGGACGGACAGTCCGACGATGTCTCCGAACTCGATTCGGACGGCCCGTCGGACGGGGCCGACGACCCCGACGAGAGCCAGCGGGCCGGCGAGCGGGTCGCCGGCGAGACCGAGGCGGGCGTCTACGAGGCCGTCGGCACCGAGTGGGTGCCGCCGGAGCTGCGCGAGAACCGCGGCGAGGTCGCGGCGGCGGCCGACGGCGAGTTGCCCGACCTGCTCGAGGTCGACGACATCCGCGGCGACCTCCACTGTCACACCGCTTGGTCCGACGGCGAGCCGACGATCGCGGGGCTCGTCGAGGCTGCCGCCGACTTCGGCCACGACTACGTCGCCGTCACCGACCACGCGACCGGCCCCGGGATGGTCGGCGGCGTCGGCCTCGACGACGAGACCCTGCGCGAACAGCTAGCCGAGGTGCGGGCGGTTGCCGCCGACGCCGACGCCGAGGTGTTCGCCGGCGTCGAGGCCAACATCGGCGCCGACGGGTCGGTGTCGGTCGCCGACGACGTGCTATCGGAACTGGACTGCGTCGTCGCCTCGCCGCACAGCAGCCTCGACGGCGACGGCACCGACCGGCTCGTCGCCGCGATCGAACACCCCGAGGTCGACGTCGTCGGCCACCCGACGGGGCGGCTGCTGAACCAGCGCCCCGGCCACGACATCGACATCGAGACCGTCGCCGAGGCCGCCGCCGCTGAGGGGGTCGCCCTCGAGATCAACGCCAACCCGAACCGGCTCGATCTCCGCTCCAGCTACGTGAAGGTCGCCGTCGAGGCCGGCGCGACGATCGCCGTCGACACCGACGCCCACCGCCCCGGGTCCTTCGAGTATGTCCGCTACGGCGTCCACACGGCTCGCCGCGGCTGGTGCGAACCCGACGACGTCCTCAACTGCCGGGACGCCGACGGCGTCCGGGCGTTCCTGGAGGGTCGATGAACGACGCCGCCGACGTTCGTCCCGGGACCGACCGGCTGCTGCTGGACGTCATGCTCGGGAAACTGGCCGTCTACCTCCGGATGTGTGGCTACGACGCGGCCTCCGCCGGCGACCGTGACGTCGAGGCCGACAACCGGCTCCGCGGGCTGGCGGCCGCCGAGGACCGGCGGCTGCTGACCCGCGACCGGGCGCTGGCCGCCCGGACCGACGGCGCCGTCCTGCTGACCGAGCGGGACGTCATCGACCAGCTGGCGGAGCTTCGGGCGGCGGGGTTCGCGCTCGCGCTCGAGGAGGCGCCCGCTCGCTGCGGGCGGTGCAACGGCGCCGTCGAGGCGGTCCCGCCGGACGCCCCGACGCCGGACTACGCGCCGTCGCCGGCGGCGACCGACTGCTGGCGCTGTGACTGCGGGCAGGTGTTCTGGAAGGGCAGTCATTGGGACCGCGTGGCGGGGGCGCTGGAGCGCTCGCGGTGACGCCGCGACCGCCGGCTCACCGGCTCACCGGCTCGCTTGCGTGTTCGTGTTCGATGTCCACTCCTCGCAGGCCTCCATGTCGTCCATCCGGTCGTCGTGATAGCCGCAGTACGGCACCATCCCGTCGTCGGTGCGGACGTACCGGAAGTGCGTGCAGTTGCCGCAGTAGGTGTCGCCGAGCGGGGCCGCGGACTCGTCGGCGAGGAACTCGGCGTCGTCGGTCGTCGCGCCGCCGTCGGTGATGCTCTGACTGTTCCCGGCCGCCCGTTCGGAGCCGCCGCGGTTGGTCTGGGTCTCGACGTCGCCGTCCGGGGTCCCGCCGAAGACGCCGATACCGCCGAGCGTCCCCTCCAGTCGGTCGTTCGACACCTCGACGACCCGGGTCTCGCCGGCCTTGGTGATCTCGAGTTTGACCGTCCCGCCGGGGTCGTTGCGCGCCTTGAAGTTCGCGACGGCGACGAACAGACACCAGGTCGTGACGATGGTGCCGAGGAAGTACACCGACGCGACGACGAGCGTCATCGTGGAATCGCCGGAGCCGCCGACCCAGTCGACGGGGTAGGCGTCGGCGAACAGCACGACGCCGGCGGCGCTGGCGGCGGCGCCGACGACGGCGACGCCCCGGAGCAGTCGCGAGGTCCGCGGGATGGCGGTCATCGTCCCGAGCAGCACCAGCGGCAACCCGACGCCGCCGAGCACGCCCGCGACCTCCCGGGCCTCGTAGAGGCCGAGCCCGAACCGGCCGCCCACGTCGGTGGTCGCCGTGGCGATGCCCGCGACGAGCAGGACCGCACCGACCCCGAACAGCGCGACGCCGGCGTACACTCGCCGGAGGCCGGCCCCGCCACCTCCGTCGTAGACCTCCGTGAGGCTAGCCATGGCGCCGTCTTGTACGCCTACACACAAAACAGTGCGTCAGACGCGCGCAAGACGATATGCTGCCGGACGGAGCAGGTCAATGGAGCGTTTCGATTCTGGACCGTCAGTGCCCCGGCCACTACGCCGCCGGCCACGGTCGACGGAGCCCGCACCGATGCCGGACGGGCGCCGTCGATTCCGGGACCGCTCGCGTCCGCGGGTAACGTGGTCCGGCGGCGGGCCGGCGAGCGGACGGCGGTGTGGTCGGTCGGGTCGGCACACCGAACGAAATCCATATGTGTCGAGACAGATAGCTTCCGCAGATGCGGGCGGTCGATAGACCCGAGTATCGGATCGCCGCCGCGGTGGGGGCGCTCGCCGCGACGCTGGGCCTCGTACTGAGTGGACTGTTCCTGGCGGTCGTCGGCGAAGGTCCGGTCGGCGAACTCGAACCGTTCACCGAACTCACGGTCGACGGGGTGGGCCCGGTCACGGCAGCGACGTGGACGTGGTTCGACGCGATGGGCGTCGAACCGACGGTCGAGTTCACGAGCGACGGGACGGGTGTCACTGTCGTCCGAGGCGTATTCGATGTGATGGATGGCAACGGCGACTGGTACGCGGAGATGTCGTGGGTCGTCCCGATCGCCCTCCTCACGGTCGCCGGTGCAGTGGCGGACGGCGCCGTCCGTCGGTTCGCGTCCGACGACCGCGGGCGGATCGACGTGCACGTGGGGGCGCTGATCGCGCTGGGCTACACCCCCGTGATGCTCGCCGCACTGTGGCTGGCGACCGTCCCGGTGGCACCGAACGCAACCGGGACGGTCGAGATCGGCTCGACGACCGTCCAGGCATCGACGATCGAGGGCGTCACGGCCGGTCCGTCCGTCCCGTATGCGGTACTGGCTGCGGTGGTGTATCCGCTCGTATTCGGGCTGGTGGGCGGGGTGTTGTGGAACGAGATCGAACGGTCACGGCGAGCCCGGCGGACCGGGAGCTGACCGACCGCTCGTACGGGAAGGATACTTCCCCCGCCGGGGCCCCAGCGTGGCTGCGCTCACCTCTGGCCACGTATCGCCGCCTCGGCCGCCGCGAGCGCCGCCTCGGGGTCGAAGGCCTCGACGACGGCGTCCAGCTCGGCGGCGTCGGCGTCGGCCAACTCGCGGGCGTGGTCGGTCACGTTCGGCAGCGCCCGGACGATGTTGTCGACGACCGGCACCGTCGCGCTCCGTGCCGACCGCGACAGCGGGTTGAGGTCGACGACGATCTCGGTCTTGCCGATCTCGGCCAGCGCCTCCGCCCGGTCGCCGTCCTCCAGCGGGACGACGACGACGTCGGCGCGTCCGATGCCGTCGGCGTCGACCGTCGCCCGCTCGTGGTCGAGGCCGGGAACCCGGCCGTCGGCCTCCAGCCCGAGCACCTCCTCGGCGCCGTGCTCGCGGAGGTGGGCGGCGATGTGTTCCATCCGCTCTTCCGTGCGGTTGAAGAGGTTGACCTCGAGGTCGGCGCCGGTCGCCTCGGCGAGTTCGACCGTCTCGCCGGGCGCCAGCGCCGCGACGTTGCCGTTCACGGAGATGACCGGTCGCTCGGCCCGCAGGAGGTGGGCGGCGGCGGCCCGCTCGGCGGCGTCGGCGCTGGGGATGGTCCGCTCGCCGAGCAGGTAGTCGAAGGCCTCGCCGCGACCCTGGGCGATGAGCCCCTGCTCCGAGGTGATACCCTTCTCGACGCCCGCCTCGATGCGGTGTCGCAGGAGCAGCGACTCGTACCGGGGGTGTGACTCCGGGACGTCGACGTCGGTCATGTTCGTCGGTGGACGACCGCTCGACAAAAGCGTCCCGCTCCGCGGCCGGCGCTTCCGACCGCCTCGCCGGGGACGGGCCGCCGTCGACCCGCTACCGCAGGTGGGCGCCGGCCAGCGAGACGGAGCACCGCTCGGCGTCGTAGCCGGCGTCCGACAGCCCGGTGTCCAGCGCGAAGACCGTCTCGCCGAGCATCGCCATCGAGGCCTCCCCGCCGGTCGCCGAGACGTCCTCGATGGCCTCCCGGACCGCCGGCGTCAGCAGGCCGACCTCGCGGGCGAAGCTCCGGGAGACGTGCATGAACGTCTCCAGGGTCGGCTCGGCGACCAGCGCCGACAGCGCCTCGCGGCCGGCCGCCGTCAGCGCCTCCGTGTCGCCGTTGAGCACCGCCGTCGTCGACAGCTCGCCGAAGCTGACGTACTCGACGTTGCGGGCCGCCGGAACCCCGTCCATCGCGCCGTGGGCCGGTGCCCCGGCCTCGAGCCGAACGGGGAAGCCGCCGCGGGCCTGCGCGACCACGTCGCCGAGACCGGTCCCGGCCTGGACCTCCGCGCCGTGGGCTATCGTCACGAGTTCGTTCTCGGAGAGGCCGTGTCCGAACACCTCGTTGGCGGTCAGGGCGGCGCCGAGCGCCGCGGCCCCGGAGACGCCGAAGCCGGCCGACAGCGGCAGCTCGGTCTCGACGACCACCCGCGCCGTCGACCGCAGCGCGTTCAGCACCCGGTCGACGGCTTCTATCTCGGAGTCCTCGCCGTTCACCTCGACGCCGTCACCCGGTTCGAGCCGGACGGTCACGCCGTCGGCGAGCGCGACGCCGGCGCCGCGGGAGCCGGCTTTCGTCGGGTCGTCGTCGTGGTCGGCGGTGAAAAAGCCCGTCACGTGCCCCGGAACGAACGCTACGGCCTCGGTCATGGCCCGGTTTCCGTGGCGCGGTGTGTTAAGCGTTGTTCGACGCCGTCCCGCCGCCGGCCGGAAGAACAACCGTTTTGTTTCGCCTGCCGAAAGACCGGGTAGTGACAAGCCGTGTCTCAGGACCCTTCCGACCGGCGTGACGACGCGGGACCGGTGGTCGTCCCCGTCGGCGAGTCGGTCACGCTGCGGCAGACGGTCACCTACGCGGTCCGCGAGGCGCTGTCCGGCGCCGGCGAGCCGGTGGTCCACTTCGTCGCGCCCGTCGCCTGGCACGACATCGGCGACGTCGCCGCCGGCGTCCGCGAGGAGACGGAGATGCTGCTGGAACGGGTCGCCGTCTGGGCCCGCGAGGACGGCGACGACGATCTCGTCGTCGAGACGACGGTCATCGGCGCCGACACGTATCTCTTCGGCCCCGACGATTACGCACGGGTGATCGCGACCTACGCTGACGACAGCGGCATCGAACGGGTCGTCGTCGACCCGCAGTACAGCCCCGGCGGCAACGTCCCGATTCTCCGACCGATGGAGGCGGCGCTGGCCGAGCGCGGCCTCGTCGTCGATGAGGCGCCCGTCGACCGGCCGACCCGGCGCGGCCGGCTGCTCCGCCGCGGCGGCGCCCTCCAGTTCGCGACGCTGTTCGGAATCTCCTTTCTGTTCTACCAGCTGCTCGGCGGCTTCGCCGGCACGCGGTTCGACGTCGCCACCGGCGCCGTCAGCGCGACGCTGGTGGCCGCGATGCTCCACCGCGTCACCTTCACCGACCGGCTCGGCCTGCGGACCCTCGGCCGCCGGCTGGTGCGGCTCGTCGCGTACGTGCCGTACCTGCTCTACGAGATCGTCGTTTCGAACCTGCGGGTGGCCTACGTCATCCTCCACCCGTCGCTGCCCATCGAGCCCCGGATGATCGAAACGGAGTGTGCGGTGTGGGGCGGGATGCCGCTGACGCTTCTGGCCAACAGCATCACGCTCACGCCGGGGACGCTGACGGTCCGGGTCCACGGCCGCCGGATGATGGTCCACACGCTGACCCCGGCGGCCCGCGAGGGGCTGTTCGACGGCGCCCTCGAGCGGGCCGTCCGGTTCGTCTTCTACGGCCGGCCCGCCCTCGCGGTCGCGACACCCCGCGAGCGCGACGACGCTCGGATCGTCGAGGACGACGACGGCGCCGACGGCGGCGAGACCGTCGTCAGCGGTCCGGCGGGAGGTGACGCATGATCGTCGAGCAGGCCCTGCTGGCGGCCGCCGCGGCGCTCGTCGTGCTGGCGGCCGCGGTGCTCTACCGGGCGGTCCGCGGGCCGACGATGCAGGACCGCGTCGTCGCCGTCAACGTCCTCGGGACGAACACGGTCGTCATCCTGGCGCTGCTTTCGGCGGCGCTGGACGTTCCCTCGTTTCTCGACATCGCGCTGGTGTACGCGCTGTTGAACTTCCTGATGGCGGTCGCAATCTCGAAGTTCACCGTCGACCGCGGGGGGGTGATGTGACGTGGACGTGACGCCGCTGGAGGTCGCCGTCGTCGGCTTCCTTCTCGGCGGGGTGTTCTTCACCTTCGTCACCGCCGTCGGCGTCATCCGGCTGCCGGACGTCTACGCCCGGGCCCACACCGCCAGCCAGACGGACACCCTCGGCGCGGGACTGACGCTGATCGCCGTCGCGCTCGTGCTGGGCCTCGAAACGACGACCGTCAAGACGGTCCTGCTGGTGGCGTTCATCTTCGTCACCAACCCGACGGCGGCCCACGCCATCGCCCGCGCCGCCCACGAGGAGGACATCGAGCCCTGGAGGGAGGACCGATGATCGCGCCGGTCGGCTACGCGCTGGTGGCGTTCGTCGTCGCGGCGGCGGTCGCGACGGCGCTGCTGCGGGACGTGCTGGCGGCCATCATCCTCTTCGCCGCCTACAGCCTCGGGATGGCGCTGCTGTACACGCTACTGTTGGCGCCGGACGTCGGGCTGACGGAGGCGGTCGTCGGCGCCGGCGTGACGACGGTACTGCTGCTTTTGACCATCGCCGAGACGGTCCGGCCGACCGACGGCGGAGCCCTCGAGCGGCCGGACCCGCGGGCGGCCGTCGCCTGCGGGGCGCTGGCGGTCGTCTTCGGGCTGACGCTGCCCGACCTGCCGGCCGTCGGCGACCCCGACTCGCCGGTCATCGCCTACGAGCGGGTGACGGGCTACTACCTGTCGCAGTCATACGCCGAGACCGGCGTCGAGAACACCGTCACCGCGGTGCTCGCGGCCTACCGCGGCTTCGACACCTTCGGCGAGGCGACCGTCGTCTTCGCCGCCGGCGTCGCCGCCATGGTCGTCCTCCGACGGGAGGTGCTCACGTAAGCTACCCATGACTGAAGTCATGGGCTTCCCCCCGCGAGGGGGTTTCGGCCCACACTCCACGACCGTCACGGGCGGGTTGCACGCACAGCGTTCGGCCGGAGGAGACTGTTCTGTGTCCTCAGGCGTACTCTCGCCAGGCTTTATCCAGCGAGGCGCTGGCCCATGGAGAGGCACGTTCGCCGCGGCACGACGCTGCGGCGACCGGCTGGCTCACACCGTCCTCAGAACGCAGAGCGCTCTGATGTGCTCGAAAATCGTGGAACGATTTTCGAACGCTTTAATTCAACGTGACCTCCCCGCGCTTCACCGCCACAAGACGTGGCAGGAGCGGCGCGGCGTCATCCAGTCCGCTGTTCGGGGCCGGCCTACGGCGGCCCCTGCACCGACTCCAGTTTGGCTCCGATGCAGTATCATGACACATACACTCAAGCACACTAAGCGTATCGACTCGAACCCGCCGACCGGCCAGAGCGCGGTGGTCGGAAGCGCATCTGACGCGCTTCCTCCCACGGCTGAAGCCGTGGGTTTCCGCGCTGTACCACTATGAGCGACGCCGAACGCGGCACGTACACCGAAAGCGAGGTCATCATGAGCACGGTCCGGGTCGTGACGCCGTTCGTGCTGACGTTCGGGCTGTTCGTCACGTTCCACGGCGCCGACTCCCCGGGCGGTGGCTTCCAGGGCGGCGCCCTCGTCGGGACGGTCGCGCTGATGTTGGCCTTCGCCTTCGGCATCGACGCCACCCGGCGGTGGCTCGGCCGCCGGGTCGTCACCGTCGCCGCCTCCCTCGGCGTGGTCGCCTTCGCCGCCGTCGGCCTCGGTGGTGTCGCTTTGGGCGGCAGCTTCCTCGACTACACCGCCTACAAGGCGCTCCCGCTGAAGAAACCCGTGAAGCTCGGGATCGAGGCCGTCGAGATCGCTGGCATCGGGCTCATCGTCGGCGGCGTCATCGCGGGGCTGTTCTTCCTGACCGCCGCCGGTCCCGACGCTGACGTCGACGCTGGCGCCGGCGCCGGACCCGCGACCGGCGACGACACCGGCGCCGGCGGCCGCGGAGGTGACGCCGAGTGATCGACCTGCTGGCGAGCCGGTGGGCCTACGTTGCGTTCGTCGTCCTGATGATCGTCGGCCTGTACATGATGATCGCCAGCCCGAACCTGGTGAAGAAGATCATCGGGCTGAACGTCTTCCAGAGCGCCGTCTTCCTGTTCTTCGTCGCGGCGGCGTACGTCGCCGGCGGGGCGCCGGCCATCGTCCCGCCGGACGGCGGCGGCGGCCCGTACGTCAGCCCGCTGCCGCACGTCATCGTGCTGACGGCCATCGTCGTCGGCGTCAGCCTCACCGCGGTGGCGCTGGCGCTTGTCGTCCGCATCCACGAGGAGTACGGCACCGTCGACGAGGCGGTCCTCGAGGAGGTGGCCGATGACTGACGGCCTGCTGCCGCTGCTCGTCGCCGTTCCGGTTCTGGCGGCGGTGGCGCCGCCGCTTTTGTGCCTCCGGACGACCGGGACGGGCTGGTATGTCGCCGCCGTCGCCTGCGCCGTCGAGGCCGCCCTGGCGGCGCTCGTCGTCCGGTCGGTCTTCCTCGGCGGCGCCGTCAGACACGTCGTCGGCGGCTACGAGCGGCCCTACGGCATCGAGCTGGTCGTCGACGGCCTCTCGGCGCCGGTCGTCGCCCTCGTCGCCGTCGTCTCGCTGGGCGTCCTCGCGTTCGCCTACACCGCCGGCCCCCGGCGCAACAGCTTCTACAGCGCCTACCTCCTGCTCGTCGGCGGGCTGATGGGCGTCTCCGTCACCGGCGACCTGTTCAACATGTTCGTCTTCCTCGAGATCACCGGGCTGGCGACGTACGCCCTGGTGGCGGCCGACCGCTCGGGGCGGTCGGCGGTCGCGGCGCTGAAGTACCTCATCCTCGGAACGACGGGCGCGTCGCTGTTCCTCATCGGCGTCGGCTACGCCTTCGTCGAGACCGGGACGCTCAACATGGTCGACCTCTCCGAGCGGCTGGCCGGAAGCTACGGCGACCGGGCCGTGCTGGCGTCGTTCGGCTTCATCCTCGTCGGCCTCGGGCTGAAGACCGCCGTCTTCCCGCTGCACACCTGGCAGCCCGACGCCTACAGCTACGCCCCGGACACGGTGACGACGTTCATCTCGGCGCTGGTGTCGACGGTCGCCGCCTACGCCGTCGGTCGGATCGTTCTCACCGTGTTCACGCCCGCCTTCTTCGAGGCGGTGCCGGCCGCCCGGGCGGCGGTGCTCGCCTTCGCGGCCGTCAGCATCCTCGCCGGCAGCGCCCTCGCGGCCGTTCAGACGGAGATCAAGCGGATGCTGACGTACTCGTCGGTGTCGCAGTTCGGCCTCGTGATCGCCGGCTTCGCGCTCGTCACCTCCGACGCCGTTCTCGGGGCGGTCGTCCACCTCGTCGGCCACGGGCTGATGAAGGGCGGGCTGTTCGCCGCGGCGGGCGTCATGGCCGCCCGCCACGGTGCCCGGACCGTCGGCGACTACGCCCGCCTCGGCTACCGCTCGCCGGTCGTCGCCGGCGCCGTCGGCATCTTCGGGGTCGCCCTCGTCGGCATCCCGCCGTCCGTCGGCTTCCTCGGGAAGTGGTACATCGCCGTCGGCGCCGTCCGGGCGGGCGCCTGGCCGATCGCCGTCGTCGTCTTCCTCTCGACGCTGCTGACGCTGTCGTACGTCGCCCGACTACTCGAGCGGCTCTACTTCGCCGAACCAACGGAGCCGACGGACCCGGCGGTCGGCGCCGGAACGGACGCCGACGCCGGAGCCGGAACCGGTGCCGACGCGGATTCGGAGGTCGGCGCCCGCGACCCCGACCCGGTCGCCGACGGCGGCGCCCGGGCCGACTCGCGGGCGCCGGCGGCCGTCTCGACCGGCATGGTCGCGGCCATCGTCGCCGCGGCGGTCGTCGTCGTCGCGCTCGGCTTCGCGACCGCGCCCTTCGAGGCCTTCCTCGAACGCTTCCTCGGAGGTGTCTTCCCGTGACCGAGGTCGGCGACCCGCGGCCCGTCGTCGCCGTGCTGGTGTCGGTCGTCGGGACGGTCGGCATCCTCGCGGCCCACCGCCGGCCGAACCTCCGGGAAGCGGTGACGCTGAGCGTCGCCGTGGCGAAGTTCGGCGTCGTCGCCAGCATGGTGCCGGGCGTGCTGGCCGGCGACGTCTACGTCTGGTCACTCGGCCGGTTCGTCCTCGACGTTCCCTTCGAACTCCGGGCCGACGCGCTGGGCATCCTGTTCGCGACGCTCGCGAGCCTGCTGTGGATCGTCACGTCGCTGTACAGCATCGGCTACATGCGCGGGCTGGAGGAACACGGTCAGACGCGGTACTTCGCGGCCTTCGCGATGAGTCTCAGCGCCGCCGTCGGCGTCGCCTTCGCCTCGAATCTGATCGTACTGTTCGTCTTCTACGAGGTGCTGACGGTGGCGACGTACCCGCTGGTCGCCCACGACGAGACGACGGAGGCCCGCGCCGCCGGCCGGAAGTACCTCCTCTACACCATCGGCGGCGGCGTCGCGGTGCTGGCCGGGACGGTGCTGGTCTACCGGCTGGCCGGCACCGTCGCCTTTACGCCCGGTGGCATCGAGACGCTGGCGGCGTCCGACCCGGTGTTGGCCCGGGCGGGCTTCGCGCTGCTGGTCGCCGGCTTCGGCGTCAAGGCCGGGCTGATGCCGCTGCACTCCTGGCTCCCGGACGCGATGGTCGCGCCGACGCCCGTCTCCGGGCTGTTGCACGCCGTCGCCGTCGTCAAGTCGGGTGTCTTCGCCGTCTCCCGGGTCGTCCTGGACGTCTACGGCCCGGAGACGGTCGGCTCGCTCGGCCTCGGGCTGCCGCTGGCCGTCGTGGCGACCGTCACGCTGCTGGCGGCGAGCGTCATCGCCCTCCGGAAGGACCACCTCAAGCGCCGACTGGCGTACTCGACGGTGAGCCAGCTGTCGTACATCGTCCTCGGGCTGGCACTGCTCGGGCCGAACGCGATCCGGGGCGGGCTGCTACACATCCCCGCCCACGCGTTCATGAAGCTCGCGCTGTTCCTCTGTGCGGGAATCATCCACGTCGAGACCCACACCGACCACATCAGCGAGATGGCCGGCATCGGCCGGCGGATGCCGCTGACGATGGCCGCCTTCGCCGTCGCCGCCGCCGGGATGGCCGGCATCCCGCTGGTGGCCGGCTTCGTCTCGAAGTTCTACCTGTTGATCGGCGCCGTCGAGGCCGGCGGCGCCGCCTCGACCGTCTTCGCCGTCGCACTCCTGATCTCCGGCGTCCTCAACGTCGCGTACTTCTGGCCGGTCGTCTACCAGGCGTTCTTCCAGACCGCCGACGACCACGACGCCAAGCCGGTCGTCGAGGCCCCCTTCGGCGGCCGGCGGGCCTCGACCGTCGCCCGCGCCGACGGCGGTTCGGGCGACGAGGCAGGCGACGCGGGCGACGCGGACGACGACACGAACGACGCGGACGACGACACGAACGACGCAGACGATGCGGACGATACGAACGACGCGGGCGACCCGGCCCCCGACGTCGACCCCGAAGAGATCGGTCGCCCGGAGTTCGGCGGCGAGGCGGTCGACCGGGACTACGGCGAGCCGGCCCCTCGGGTCGAGGGGGAGTACGCGGTCGACCGCCACCCGAGCGACCACACGGTTCCGGAGAAGGGCGACGCGGACGACGAGCACGAAGTCGATGCCGGCGCTGACCACGATGGCCGCGACGGCCACGACGGCCACGGCGACCACGACGACCACGACGGCCACGGCGACCACGGCGACCACGACGACTACGGCGACCACGACGACCATGACGGCCACGGTGGCCATGGCGGGCCGCCGCCGAGCGGCTGGGAGCGCCGCGGCTGGCTCGGCGAGGAGAGCACGTGGTTCATGCTCGGGCCCATCCTGGCGGCGACGACCGGCGCGATCGTGCTGGGGCTGGTCCCCTCGGCGGCGGTGTTCCTGCGGCTGGTCGACGCCGTCGTCGAGGCGGTGGGGGTGGTCGGCTGATGCTGGAGTCGGTGCCGCCGTTCGCTCCTGTTCTCGTCGCGGCGGTCGTCGCGGCCGTCGCACCCCGGAGAATCGGCCACGCGGTCGGCCTGCTCGCGACCGCCGGCGTCGCCGTCGGGTCGCTGCTGGTCGCGCCCGGCACGCACCTCCCGACCGCGCTGTTCGGCTTCGAGACGGTGCTGTACCGGGTCGACGCCTTCTCGCGGCTGATGGGCGTCATCTTCGGGCTCATCGGCGCCGCCGCCGTCGCCTACGCCCACGCCAGCGACGCCGACGCCCGGATGACGGCCGCGGCGCTCGGCTACGTGGCGACGAGTCTCGGCGCCGTCTTCGCCGGCGACTGGCTGACGCTGGTGTTCTTCTGGGAGCTGATGGCCGTCACCAGCACGCTGCTGGTGTGGCAGTACGGCGGCGCCGCCGTCCGGACGGGGTTCCGGTACGCGGTGGCCCACGGGATCGGCGGCAGCCTCGTCCTCGGGGCGGTCGTCTGGCAGTACGCCGCCGCCGGGTCGTTCCTCTTCGAGGCGGCGACCGGCGTCGTCGGCCCCGTCGCGCCGGCGCTGATGGCCGTCGGTATCGGCGTCAACGTCGGCTTCGTCGGCCTCCACACCTGGCTGCCGGACACCTACCCGAGCCCCCACGTCGCCGCCAGCGTCTTCCTCTGCGTCTACACCACCAAGACCGGCGTCTACGCGATGTTCCGGGCGTTCCCCGAGGGCCATCTCTGGATCGCCTACATGGGCGGCGCGATGGCCGTCTTCGGCGCCGCGATGGCGCTGCTGCAGGAGGACATGCGCCGGCTGCTGTCGTATCACATCATCTCGCAGGTGGGCTACATGATCGCCGGCGTCGGCATCGGGACGAAGCTGGCCGCGAGCGGCGCCTTCGGCCACGTCTTCAACCACATCCTCTACAAGGCGCTGCTGTTCATGTCGATCGGCGTCGTCATCTACCGGACCGGCATCGAGGACATCACGGAGGTCGGCGGCCTCTGGCGGGTGATGCCGGTGACGTTCGTCTCCTATCTGCTCGGGGCGGCGGCTATCTCCGGCGTTCCCGGGTTCAACGGCTTCGTCAGCAAGGGCATCGTCATCGCCGAGGCTCACAAGAGCATGAAGACGCTCGTCATCGGCTCCAAGTCGATGCCGCTCGGCGGCGAGGACCTGCTGTGGTGGCTGCTCATCGTCGGCGGCGTCGGCACGTTCATGTCGTTCATCAAGCTGGGTTACTACGTCTTCTTCCACGGCGAGGCGACGATCGACCCCGACGACGCCGAGCCCGGCCAGGCCGTCCCGATGCTCGCCGTCGGCGGCCTCTGTCTCGCGCTCGGGCTGCTCCCCGGGACGCTGTTCGAGGTGCTGCCCAACACCGCGACCGTCGCCGAGAAGTACACCACCTACACCGTCCCGCACGTCGCCGAGAGCGTCGCCCTCGGGGTCGCAGGGTTCGCCGGCTTCTTCGCGCTGAAGGGGCCGCTCGCGCGCGCGACTTGGATTCCGGACGTCGACCGCCTGCTCAACCCGGCGGTGTTCTACGGCGGCCGCGCGCTCGTCGTCGGCGTCACCGAGACGTTCGCCGCCGTCGACCGCGCCGTCGTCGCCGTCGCCTCGGCCGCGGTCGACGTCGGCCGGGACCCCGGCCGGGCCGCCTACCGCGTCGTCGACCGCCTGCCTGGCCTCGAGACGGCCCCGCGAGCCGACGGCGGCCGCCAGACCATCGACCTCCGGATGTCGATGGGCACGAGCGTCTTTCTCGTCGTCGCGGCGCTGACGCTGGCGCTGGCCCTGCTGTTGTGAGGGGCAACCACTGAACCTCTCAGCGTGCTCCGTGCGTGACGCGAACACGGAGATATCCGCCCGGGGCGCCGCGTTCGGTGCCGACCCGGCGGTCACCCGAGGCATCCTCGTCGTCGCCGGTGGCCTGCTCGCCCTCACCGCCCTCCTGGCGCCCCTGGGAGAACTATAGAGTGAGTCTCACGAGCCCCCGCGCGACCGTCAGGGCGAAAGCCGCTGACGGTCCGGCGAGACTCACTTCCCTCGTCTCGCCGGCTCCCAACGTCTTCGCCCTACGGGCTCAGTCGCTGGCGATCCCGCGGGAACAGCACCGCCTCGCGGATGTTGTCGAGATCGAGCATCGTCATCAGCAGCCGCTCGGCGCCGAGCCCCCAGCCGGCGTGCGGCGGCACACCGTATCGGAACATCTCGGTGTAGTACTCGAAGGCCTCGGGGTCGAGTCCCTGTCGTTCGAACCCCTCGATGAGCCGTTCGCGGCGGTGTTCGCGCTGGCCGCCGGAGACCAGCTCCATCCGGGGGTGCATCAGGTCGAACCCCGTCGACCGCTCGCCGTCGTCGTGGTTCATGATGTAGAACGGCTTGACGTCCGCCGGCCAGTCGGTGATGAAGTAATGCCCGTCGACGTCGTCGCCGAGCGTTTTCTCGCCTTCGGTCGGCAGGTCGTCACCCCAGGTCAGCTGCTCGTCGAGGGCGCCGGACGCGTTGATGCGCTCGATGGCCTCCTCGTAGCTGACGCGGGGAAACGGCGTCTCGGGCGGCTCGAACTCGTCGGCGATGCCGAGCGCCTCGAGCTGCCGGGTACAGTCGTCGGCGACGGCCTCGTAGGCGGCGACGACCACCTGCTCGCAGACGTCCATCGCCTCGTGGTGGTCGCAGAAGGCGCCCTCGAAGTCGATCGACGTCGCCTCGTTGATGTGCCGGGGGGTGTTGTGCTCCTCGGCGCGGAAGATGGGCCCGATCTCGAAGACGCGCTCGACGTTCGAGCCCGCCACGAGCTGCTTGAACAGCTGGGGGCTCTGGTTCATGAACGCCTCCTGGCCGAAGTAGGTGATGGGGAACAGCTCGGTGCCGCCTTCCGTCCCCGTGGCGACGATCTTCGGCGTGTTGATCTCGGTGGCGTCGGCCTCGCGGAAGGCCGCCCGGACCGCCCGCAGCATCTCGGCGCGGACCTCGAAGACCGCCTGACCCTCCTCGCGGCGGAGGTCCAGCGTCCGGTTGTCGAGCCGGGTCGACAGCTCCGCCTCGACCTTCCCCGAGGGGTCCAGCGGCAGTTCGGTATCGGCCGGGGCGACGACCTCGACCGCCTCCGGGACGACCTCGACGCCCGTCGGCGCCCGCGGCTCCTCCTCGACGGCGCCGGTCACGGAGACGACCGACTCCCGGGCGGCGTCCAACCCCGTCGACACGAGGTCGTCGTCCATCTCGTCTTTCTCGAACTTCACCTGGATGCGGCCGGTCGTGTCCCGGAGGATGAGGAAGGCGATGCCGCCGAGATCCCGTATCTCGTGGACCCAGCCGGCGACGGTGACCTCCTCGCCCGGCTCGGCGTCGGCCGTGTACGTGCGGTCGTCCATACCCCGGATTCAGGCGGCCGACCCTTAAGCCCCACTTTTCGGGCCGGAAGCGGCCCTCCGTCCGGAGCCCCGGCGTCGCTCGGCTCTCGCCGTCCGTCGCTCGGCTACCGTTCGACCGTCTCCGCCGTCGCGTCGGCGGCGCCCTCGACGGTCTCGCGGACGGCGTCGACGCCCTTCTCGTGGACGAGGTCGCCGACGACGACCGTGTCGGCGTGCTTGCCCATCTCGTAGGCGGTCTCGTAGTCGGCGATGCCGCCGCCGTAGAAGACGGCCGCCTCGTCGACGGCGTCGGCGGCCGCCTCCACGACGTCGGGGTCGCCGTACGTCCCCGAGTACTCGACGTAGACGATGTCCTGGCCCAGCATCCGTTCGGCGACCTCGGCGTAGGCGGCGACGTCGTCCGCCTCGAGGTCGCAGTCGGCGTTCGTATACTCGGCGACCGAGGCCTCCGGGTTCATGATGACGTACGCCTCGGTGAAGGTACGGTCCCAGTCGATGTGGTCGTCCAGCCTGGCCCACTCCTTGTGGGCACCGACCGCCCAGAACGTATCGCCCGCGTTGAGCACGACCGGGATGAGGTAGCCGTCCAACCCCGTGCGGTGGACGACCGAGGCGACGTTCGACGGCTCGATGTACACCGGGATGTCGTGAGCCGCCGTCGCCTCGACGACCCGGGCCATCTTCGCCTCCGTCATGCCGGTCGTCCCGCCGATCTCGAGGGCGTCCGTCCCGGTCGCACAGACGTCCTCGAACGTCTCGCCCTCCGGCAGCGTCTTGTCCGGGTCGATTTTGACGATGTGGTCCCAGCCGGACCAGGGCGCACTCATACCCGCCTCAACTCGGCGTATGCTCAAAACGGCTTCGAATGCCCCGGCGACGGCCCTGAGCCGTCAGTCGGCGCTCGCGTCGACGCTGACCGCCGCCTGCCACTCGCGGATGCGGTCGGCGGAGACGCCCTGGACCTCGCTTGCGACCGACTCGGCGTCGGCGCCCCGGAGGTCCTCGAGGGACTCGACGCCGGCGGCGGCCAGCTTCTCGGCGGTCTTCTCGCCGACGCCGTCGAGATCCTCGACCCCCGAGGCCGCCCGCTGTCGTTTGAACTCCGCGTAGTTGCAGATGGGACAGCCCAGCTCCCAGGGGTCGTCCCCGTCGTCGACGACGTGGAGATGCGGCAGGTCGTGGTCGGCGCAGGTCTCCTCGACGACCTCGATCTCGCCGCGTCGGGGCAGCGGCAGCGAGTACTCGCAGTCGGGATAGCGGGTGCAGCCGACGAGCCGCGAGCCGCTGCGGAGCCGCTTGACCGCCAGCTCGCCGTCGTCGTCGTCGCCGCAGTCCGGACACGCCCCGATGACCCGGTCGTCGGCCTCGTCGGCCGCCTCCGCCTCACAACGGGGACAGCCGTGGACGAACGTGCTCCGGCCGGCGAGCATCTTCACGCGCCGCAGGCCGTGGTCGTCGCAGCGCTCCTCGAGGGCCGTCGGCTCGCCGTTGCTCGGCAGCGGCAGCGTGTACTCGCAGTCGGGAAAGCCGTCGCAGCCGACGAAGTACGACCCCCGGCGGGACTGCCGGACCAGCAGGTCGTCGCCGCAGTCGGGACACGGCCCCAGCGTCCGGTCGGCCTTCATCGACTCCCGGAGGTGATCGCCGACGGCCTCCCGGGAGTCGTGTAGCTCCTCGAAGATGCGCCGCAGCATCTCGCGGGACTCGCCGGTCACCTCCTCGAGGTCGGCCTCGCCGTCGGCGATGGCCTGCATGTCCGCCTCCAGCTGGGCGGTCATCTCCTCGTCGACGACGCGGTCGGCGAACTGCTCCGCGGCCTCGACGACCGCCCTCGCGAGCCGCGTCGGCCGCGGGGGGTCGCTCTCGATGTAGCCGCGGTCGTACAGTTTCTCCAGGGTATGATGTCTCGTCGACTTTGTCCCCAGCCCCCTATCCGCCATCTCCTCGATGAGCCGCGACTGCCCGCGGCGCCGCGGCGGCTGGGTCTGTTTGGCCTCGAGACGGGCCTCGTCGACGCCCAGGACGTCGCCTTCCTCGACCGCCGGAACGTGGTTTTCCGTGGCTGACCCGTACGGGTAGACGTCGTGGTAGCCGGCCTCGACGAGCCGCTTGCCGTTGGCCTTCAGCAGCCGGTCGTCGGCGTCGGCGATCACTTTCAGGTGCTCCCACTCGGCGGGGTCGGCGACCGTCGCGAGGAACCGCCGGACGACGAGTTCGTACACCGTCCACTCGTCGTCGGACAGCTCCTGGCGGCCCGGCACCTCGCCGGTCGGGTGGATCGGCGGGTGGTCGGTCGTCTCCTCGTCGCCCGACGTCGGCTCGACGGCGCCGTCCAGCAGCCCTTCGGCGTCCTCGCCGAACGGCGGGTGACCGACGAACGACTCCAGCAGCGCCTCGGGATCGAGGTCGTCCGGGTAGACGGTGTTGTCCGTCCGCGGGTAGGTGACGTAGCCGGCGGTGTACAGTTCCTCGGCGACGCTCATGGCCTTCTGGGCCGACAGCCCGACCGAGCCGGCGGCGCCGATGTAGGCGGTGGTGTCGAACGGCGTCGGCGGTTCGTCGGTGCGGCGACGCCGACGGACCGACTCGACGACCGCCTCCTCGGCGGCCTCGAGGTCGTCGAGGGCGGCCTCGGCGTCGGCTTCGTTCCACACCCGCTCGTTTTCGGTGCCGTCCGCGCGGTGGAAGTACTGCGCCTCGAAGGACTCGCCGTCCTGGAGGTCCGCGAACAGCTCCCAGTAGTCGTCGGGCTCGAAGGCCTCGATCTCCCGCTCGCGGTCGACGATGAGCTTCAGCGTCGGCGACTGCACCCGGCCGACGGAGATGAAGTCGTCGCCGAGCCGGCCGGCCGACAGCGACAGAAAGCGGGTCAGCGCCGCCCCCCACAGCAGGTCGATCACCTGGCGGGCCTCGCCGGCGGCCGCCAGCTCGAAGTCCAGCTCGTCGGGGTCCGCGAAGGCACTCTTGACCTCCGTCTGGGTGATCGACGAGAAGCGGACCCGCCTGATGGGGACGTCCGTGACCGACTCGATCAGCTCGTAGGCCTCCTTGCCGATGAGCTCGCCCTCGCGGTCGTAGTCGGTCGCGATGACGGCCTCGTCGGCCGCCTCGGCCAGTTCCTGCAGCGTCCGGACGATGTTCTCCTGGGTCGGCGTCTTCACCACCTCGGCCTCGGTCAGCTCGACCGGTCGGACGTCCCGCCAGTCGGCGTACTCCGGCGGAAAGTCGACGCCGACGACGTGCCCCGAAAGCCCGACGCAGCGCGTGTCCCCCCAGCGGTAGACGTTCACCCCGTTGCGCCGCTCGGCGGCGGCGCCGCCGTCCGACAGGATGTCGGCGATGCGGCGGGCGGCGTTGTCCTTCTCGGTGACGATGAGCTCCACGCTGACTCGCGGTACGTCGACTCCGAATTTCAACCTTTCGTCGCCCGAATTCCGGGACACGGCCGTCGTGAGCGCCCGAGCGGGCATCTGCGACCGACCGCACGACGCCGCGGCGTCGACTTCCGGCACGCTCTTACTCGCAGAGGCCCCAGCGCCGGCATGGAGGAGTCCGCCGCCCGGAAGCTCCGGTTTCTCGTGCTGCAGGTCGTCGGCGCCGTCGCGGCCATCCACTTCGTCGTCGGCGCCGCCGAGCTGCTCCGGTTCGCAGCCGGCGGGCTCCTGGGCGAGTACCTGACGAGCGGGCAGGCGCTGTCGCAGCCGGAGCCGCTGCTGTTCACGCTGTCGGCGCTGGCGCTGCTCGGCGGCGTCGTCGCGGTCGGCGTCGGCCGGCTCGACCACCGCCGCGCGTACCTGCTCGGCGCGGGGCTGATGGGCACCTACATCGTCGGCTGGCTGGCCTGGCACTCCGTGCTGAGCCACGGCCTCGGCGAGGCGGCCGCCGGCGGAACCTCGCATGTAGGACTGGTCGACGTCGTCGCCTCCCACTACGCCGACCCGCTGGTCGGACTGTTGGCCGGCACCGACCAACCGGGCCGGGAGACGCTCGCCGCCATCTCGAAGACGCTCGAGGCCGTCGCGCTGGCGCTGTTCGGGACGCTGCTGTTCGTCGACCCGCGCGTCGAGGAGGAGGAACCGGAAAACCCCGTCGCCCGAATAGCCGACGAGGCGACCAGGAAGTAACCCACTAATCATAAGCTATCGATGCACAGTCCGCCACGACCAGGACGACGCCGCCCGTCCGGACTCCGTATACGGGGATTTCTGCACCCTCACGCACGGTAGCCGCCCCCAAAATCGGTATATTTATGTAGTCGAAGCAAATGGGTTGCTAATAGATTTTAGCACTACTTACGATGACGAACGAAAAACGTACTTTCTCGACCGACAGAAGAAGAGTACTCCAGGGGCTCGGGCTCGCGGGGGTCGTCGGCCTGGCCGGCTGTGCCGGCAACGGCGACGGCAGCGGCGGCAGCGGCACGGGCACGGACGACGGAACCGGTGACGCCGAACTCAGCGGCGGCACGCTGCAGTTCGCCCAGGCGAAGGGTCCGCAAGAGTTCGACCCGATTGTGCTCAACGACGTGCCCTCCTCTCAGATCACGAGTCAGATCTTCGAGGGACTCTACGAGTACGACGGGGAGACGGGCCACCGCGCTCAGCTCGCGACGGGTGAGCCCGAGGGTTCCCGGGAGGGGACCCGGTACGTCGTCGAACTCGAGGACGCGGCGACCTTCCAGAACGGCGACCCGGTCACCGCCGAGGACGTCAAGTACTCGTTCAACGCACCGGCCGACGAGCAGACGCAGAACGCCAGCGAGGTCAGCATGATCGAAAACATTGAGACCGTCGACGAGAAGACGGTCCAGTTCGACCTCAGCTTCGCTTACGGTGCGTTCCGGCACACGCTCCACCGAGCCATCGTGCCGAAGTCGGTCCGAGAGGAGAACAAACAGACGTTCGGCGAGGAGGAAACCCCCTCGGGCGACGAGGCGATCTTCCGGTTCGACCCGGTCGGATCGGGGCCCTTCGAGTGGGTCGAGTGGACCCAGGGTGACTTCGTCCGCCTCCAGCGCCACGAGGACTACTGGGGCGACGAGACGCCGAACCTCGCCGAGATCGAGTTCGCCCCGGTCACGGAGGCGACAACCCGGATAACCTCGCTTGAGAACCAAGAGAAAGACATCGTCACCGACGTTCCGCCGAACCTCTGGACCACCGTCGAGAACAGCGACTCCGTCTCGATCGACCAGTCGCGCGGCATCGGGTACTTCTACCTCGCGTTCAACTGCAAGGAGGGCCCGACGAGCGATCCGAAGGTCCGCGAGGCCGTCGACTACGTCTTCAGCATGGACGCCGCGGTCGAGAACTTCATCGAACCGACCGGCGTCCGGCAGTACAGCCCGCTCCCGCGGTCCGTCGCCGAGGCGTTCGAGATGCCGCTCGAGGAGTGGCAGCAGATCCCCCACGACAAGGACATCGGCGAAGCCCAGTCGCTTCTCGAGGAGGCGGGCGTCGCCCAGGACTACGGCTTCCGCGTCATCGTCCCGCCGGACGACAAGCGCGAGAACATCGGCGTGAGCGTCGCCAACGGCCTCCAGGAGGCCGGCTGGCAGGCCAGCGTCCAGCGGCTCGAGTGGGGCACGTTCCTGAGCCAGTACAAAACCGGCAGCGAGGACGATTACAACATGTACACCCTCGGATGGTCAGGGCTGCCCGACCCCGCCTCGTTCACCTATTCGCTCCTGAGCCGTGCCGACGAGGTACTCGGCGAAACCAACGGCACCTACTGGGGCGCGAACAGCGAGGCCGGCAAGCAGGCCTCCGAGAAGTTCATCCAGGCCCGCGAGAGCGCCGACTTCGAGGAGCGCAAGCAGCTGTACGAGGAAGCCATCACGACGGTGCTCGAAGAACGCGCGCACATCCCCTCGTACAACCTGAAGGAGAGCTACGGCGTCAACAACGACGTCAGTGGCTTCACCTCGCACCCGGCGGCCGGATTCAAAATCTTCGACGACAATAACAACACCTCCGTCCAGTAGCGACGGCGGGGTCCGGCCTCCGGTGTGTGGCCGCGCCGCCGGGTGACCGGCGCTCCGGCGGTCTCGAACCAACCACCAACCGATTCGACACAGAACAACGCTTCCATGGGGCTTCTACGATACACGGTCAGACGACTGTTGCAGGCGATACCGGTGATGATCGGCATCGTGACGATAACGTTCTTCCTGAGCAACGCGGTCCCGGGTGACCCGGTCGACGTGATGCTCGGACCGTCGCCGGCACAGCGACAGGAGGCGGCCATCCGGGCCAAGTTCGGCCTCGACAAGCCGCTGTGGCTCCGGTACATCAACTACCTCGGGGACGTCTCCCCGATATGGCTGTCGACGGTCGACTCCTTCCCGTACGTCGCCCCGGAATACGGCATCGATTTCGGCCGGAGCATCAACTACGGCACTCCGGTCTCGCGGAAGATCAAAGAGCGGCTGCCGGTGACGCTGCTTCTGATGGGGTCGGCGTTCACGTTCGCGCTCGTGACGGCCGTCCCGCTCGGCGTCATCTCGGCGCACCGGCGGAACCAGCCCACCGACCACGTCTCCCGGATCGTCGCGCTCATCGGCGTCTCGACGCCATCGTTTTGGATCGGGCTGCAGCTGATCATCATATTCGCGTTCGAGCTCTCATTGCTCCCCTCGAACAGCCTGGTGATGCCGTGGAACCTGCCGCCGCCGGCCGCCGAGGCGGGTCTCCTCTCCGTCGAGTTCTGGGGGATCGTGGCGGCCCACCAGGTGACGGTCGTCAAACACCTGATTCTTCCGACCATCACGCTCGGGACGCTCCAGATGGCCGCGATCACGCGCATCGAGCGGTCGGCGATGCTCGAACAGCTCTCCCAGGAGTACGTCCGCCTCGCCCGGGCGTACGGCGTCTCCGACAGCAAGATCCTCCGCAAGCACGCGTTCCGGCCGGCGCAATTGCCGGTCATCACCATCGTCGGGCTGAACCTGACGACGGCCTTCGGGGGCGCGGTGCTGACCGAGACGGTGTTCGAGATCAACGGGATGGGCCGGCTGATACTCCAGGGCGTGTTGACGATCGACTACCCGCTCATCATGGGGACGACAGTGGTGTTCGGGGTGATGTTCGTGATCGGCGTCATCCTGACCGACATCTCGTACGCCTACATCGACCCCCGGGTCAGCTACGGGGACCAGGAGGCCTGACATGTCCGGCGAAACACCCCCCAGCACGCGGGACGAACCGAGCGAAATCGACCTCACCGCCGAACGGGACGAAAGCGGCGTCGAGGAGGCGGAGATGGAGGCCCGCGTCGGGCTTTCGTACACCCTCTCGCAGTTGCGCCGCGACCCGACGGCGCTGGCCGGCCTCGCAATCATCTCCGTCACGACGACCGTGGCGATAGTCGCCACCATCGACGCGTGGGTGCTAGACTACTGGTTCGCTCAGAACTTCTGGTACCACCCGCTCCGCGGGCCGCACGCGGAGACCAGACTGCCCCCGTACGGGGTCTCGAACACGTTCTTCGACGCATCGCAGACCACGATGGCCCACCCACTCGGCACCGACAATCGCGGCCGGGACGTCGCCGTCCGGCTGTTCTACGGCACCCGTATCGCCATCACCGTCGGCTTCCTGTCGACCACCATCGGGATGGTCGGCGGCACGCTGACCGGCGCCGTCGCCGGCTACTACGGCGGCTGGATCGACGACGTGTTGATGCGGACCGCCGAGATGCTGTACGCCATCCCGTTTCTCATCCTGGTCATCGTGATCGTCTCGGTGCTCGATCCTCAGCGGCAGAACGCCCTGTCGGTGGCGATGATCGGGGTCGGTATCGCCTCGATGCCGACGTTCGCCCGGCTGATCCGGTCACGGGTGTTTTCCGTCCGCGAGGAGGAGTACGTCGAGGCCGCCGAGGCGGCCGGCGTCAAGGACCGGTGGATCATCCTCCGGCACGTCATCCCGAACAGCTTCGCGCCGGTGCTCGTGCAGGCGACCCTGCAGATCGGCGTGGCGATCCTGATCATCGCCGGACTGTCGTTTCTCGGCTTCGGCGCCCAGCCGCCCCAGCCGTCGTGGGGACAGATGCTGAGCAAGGCCCGCGGCCTGATGATTCCGAACCCGTGGTTCAGCATCTTCCCCGGCATCTGCATCCTTCTTACCGTCGTCGGGTTCAACCTGCTCGGCGACGGCCTGCGAGACGCCGCGGACCCCCGAATCCAAAACAAATGAGCACACGCGAGACGATTCTCGAAGTCGAGAACCTGAAAACGAAGTTCTTCACCGAGGAGGGAGTCGTTCGCGCCGTCGACGGCGTCAGCTTCGACGTGCGTCAGGGCGAGATCGTCGGTCTGGTCGGCGAGTCCGGCGCCGGCAAGAGCGTCGCGGTCCAGTCCATCATGCGACTGGTCGAGGAGCCGGGAGCCGTCGTCGGCGGCGAGGTCCGGTTCAAGGACCGGCTCCTGTTCGGGCTCGAAGACGAGACGGCGGGCGGCGAGGGAGCCGAGCGCCGGGAGCGCGACGAGATGCTGACCGACGAGGAGATGCGCCAGGACATCCGTGGCCGCGAGATCGCCATCATCTTCCAGGACCCGATGGAGTCGCTCAACCCGGTCTACACCGTCGGGAGCCAGATCGAGGAGTTCATCGAGTTGAACCGCGACGTGACCGGCGAGGAGGCGCGCGAAATCGCGATAGAGACGCTCCGTGACGTCGGCATCCCCGAGGTCGAGGCCCGCTACGACGACTACCCCAACCAGTTCTCCGGCGGGATGCGCCAGCGGGTGCTCATCGCGATGGCACTGGCCTGCGAGCCGTCGCTCATCATCGCCGACGAGCCGACGACGGCGCTGGACGTCACCGTCGAGGCCCAGATACTCGACCTCGTCGACGACCTCCAGGACCGGTACGACACCAGCTTCGTGTGGGTCACCCACGACATGGGCGTCGTCGCCGAGGTCTGCGACCGGGTGAACGTGATGTATCTCGGCGAGGTCGTCGAGCAGGCGACCGCCAACGACCTCTTCCACGAGACGAAACACCCCTACACCCGGTCGCTGCTCGACTCGCTGCCGCGGCCGGACCGGACGGTCGAGGAGCTGGACCCGATCGAGGGCGTGATGCCGGAGGCGATCAACCCGCCGTCGGGCTGTCGGTTCCACACGCGCTGTCCGGAGGCCCGCGAGGTCTGCGCCGCGGTCGAGCCGGACGCGCGCCAGTCCGCCGACGGCGCCGACGACCACCGGGTGGCCTGTTTCATCGACGACGCCTTCGACGTCGGGTACGAGGAGAGCCTGCCGATCGAATCCGAGACGGGCGGCGGCTTCGAGGCGTCGCTGACCTCCGGCGAGGGCGAGAGCCGATGAGTTCGGACCGCAGAACCGCCCCCGCGGGCGACCGCGAGCCCGACTCCGGCCAGACGTTTCTGGAGGTCGAGGGGCTCTCGAAGTACTTCAGCGGGAACGATGGGCTCTTCGGGCCGCTGACGTTCGAGGGAGAGGGTCTCGTCCCCCGACCGGCGCTCGACCGCCAGCGGGTCCGGGCGGTCGACGACGTGAGCTTCGAGATTCGACAGGGCGAGACGCTCGGGCTCGTCGGCGAGTCCGGCTGCGGGAAGTCGACGCTGGCCCGGACCGTCCTGAAGCTGCTGGAGCCGACCGACGGCGCCGTCTACTTCAAGGGGCGGAACCTCGCCGACACCGGCGGCGAGGAACTGCGCCGCATGCGGAAGGACATGCAGATCATCTTCCAGGACCCTCAGTCGTCGCTGGATCCGCGGATGAAGGTCGGACCCATCATCGAGGAGCCGATGAAGGCCCACGGGATGCTCGACGACGAGGACCGGGAGGCCCGGACGCGGGAACTGCTGGGGAAGGTCGGCCTGGACCCCCAGCACTACAACCGGTATCCGCACCAGTTCTCGGGCGGGCAGCGCCAGCGGGTCAACCTCGCCCGCGCCCTGTCGGTGAACCCCGACTTCATCGTCTGTGACGAGCCGACGAGCGCGCTGGACGCCTCCATCCAGGCGCAGGTGCTGAACACGATGAACGAACTGCAGGACGAGTTCGGGCTCACCTACCTGTTCATCAGCCACGACCTCAGCGTCATCCGGTACATCGCCGACCGGGTCGCGGTGATGTACCTCGGCGAGATCGTCGAACTCGCCGACAAGGAGGAGCTGTTCGAGAACCCCGAACACCCGTACACGGAGGCGCTGCTGTCGGCGATTCCGGCGCCGGACCCGCGCTCGACGGAGACGCGGAGCCTGCTCGAAGGCGACGTTCCCTCGCCGATCGATCCGCCCTCGGGCTGTCGGTTCCGGACCCGGTGTCCGAAGCTCATCGCCCCGCCGGAGTACGACCTGAGCGACGACGAGTGGGACGCGATCCGTGACTTCACGCGCGCCGTCGACCGGCGGTCGCCGGCCATCGACGCCATCGAGGCGGACGAGGACCGCCCCCCGGCGGAGCTACGACGCGACCTCCGGGGGACCTTCTTCGGCGACGCCTCGCTTAGGGGCGAGACGGAGGACATCGTCGAGGAGGCGCTCGACCTGGTCGTCGAGGGGGACATCGAGGCCGCCGACGACCTCCTCCAGCGGTCGTTCGTCGACAGCAGCATCTGTGCCCGCGAGGTGCCCGCCTACGATGTCGAAAACGAGCACGGCGACGTCGTCCACCGGGCGAACTGTCACCTCCACCGGGACGACGCCTGACTCGCTCCGGGAGCAGGCGGTCAATCGATGCGGACGGTCGTCTCGTCGCCGGGACGACCGCCGCAGGCGAGAAAGGCGCCGATCTCGACCGTGCCGGTCGCCCGTTCCCAGCGCGTCGGGTCGCCGACCCGCTTGATGCGGCCGTCCCACCGACGGACGACCCGCTTTCGCTCCCGGGAGCGGAACGAGAGCGTCCCCCCGTCGTCCACGTCGCGGCGGGGCTCGTCGCTCGCCTCGAGGTAGCCGTCGACCGTCCAGCCCCACAGTCGTCTCGTCGGCGTCTCGACGGTGATCGGCACGGGTAGCCGGTTGTGGAACTCGATGGTCACGGTCACGATGTCGCCGGTGGTGTACCGTTCTCGGTCGGTCTCCACCCGGACCGACACCGACCGGCTGGCGAGCCGCTGGGGGACGAACAGCCCGAGGAGCCGCCCGAGGTGGTTCGGGTTGCTCGACTCGTCGAGCCCGTAGCGGTCCTCGACCTCGCGGGTCGTGTCCCTCGGATCGACCACGGTCAGTCCTCGAGTGCCGCCCGCAGGAGCTCGTTGACCGTCCCGGGGTCGGCGCTGCCGCCCGTCGCCTGCATCACCTGCCCGACCAGGAAGTTCAGCGCGCCGTCCTCGCCGGCGTGGTAGTCGGAGACGGCGCCGGGATTGTCGTCGATGGCCGCCGCGACGGCGGCCGCGACCTCCTCGTCGTCGGTCTTGCCGAGGTCCTCCTCCTCGACGACCTCGTCCGGCGAGAGCCCGTCGTCGAGCATCCGCCGGAGCACCGTCTCCTCGGCGTTCTTGGCGGTTATCTCCCCGTCGTCGACCAGCTCGACGAGGCGGGCGAACTCCTCGAGGCGGCCCTCGACGTCCGTAATCGACATGTCGCGGTAGTTGAGTTCGCCGAGCAGGGCGTCGGCGACCCACGTCGCCGCGAGGTCGGGGTCGAACGTCTCGGCGACCCGCTCGTAGAAGTCCGCGACCTGCTTCGTGGAGGTGAGCTTCGCGGCGGCCTCGCCGTCGAGGCCGTACCCCCCGCGGAACCGCTCGCGGCGGGCGTCCGGCAGTTCCGGGATGTCGATCTCTTCCTTCCAATCGGCGACCCGGAGCGGCGGCAGATCGGCCTCCGGGAAGTAGCGGTAGTCCTTTTCGGCTTCCTTCGAGCGCATCGAGACGGTGACCCCGCGGGCCTCGTCCCAGTGGCGGGTCTCCTGTTCGATCTCGCGGCCGCGCTCGATGGCGTTCCGCTGGCGGGTCTCCTCGTAGGCCAGGGCCTTCTCGGCGGCCCTGTGGCTGGAGATGTTCTTCACCTCGGTGCGGTTGGCGTCGGCGAGGACGGCGCCGTCGACGCCGCCGTCGCCGGCCAGTTCGTCGGCGTCGACCATCGAGAGGTTGGCGTCGACCCGGAGGGAGCCGTCCCGTCGGGCGTCGAAGACGCCGAGGTACTCCAGCACCTCGGTCAGTTTCGCGAGGAAGGCACGGGCCTCCTCGGCGCCGCGGAACTCCGGGGCGGTGACGATCTCCATCAGCGGCGTGCCGGCGCGGTTGTAGTCGACGAGCGTGCGGTCGGCGGTGTCGATGGAGCCGCCGGCGTGGGTGAGGCTGCCGGGGTCTTCCTCGAGGTGGGCCCGCTCGATGCCGACCGCCCGGCGGTCGTCGCCGACGCTGAACGCCAGTTCGCCGCCGTCGCAGATGGGGGCGTCGTACTGGGTGATCTGGAAGTCCTTCGGCAGGTCGGGGTAGTAGTAGTTCTTCCGGTGGAACTGCGTCTCCTCGGGAATCGACGAACCGAGCGCCTTGCCGACCTTGATTGCGGCCTCGACGGCGGCCTCGTTGAGGACCGGCAGCGCGCCGGGCAGGCCGAGACAGACGGGGCAGGTCCGCGTGTTCGGCGCCTCATCGTCGGCGGGCTCGGTCGAACAGCCGCAGAAGATCTTCGTCTCCGTCTCCAGCTGGACGTGGACCTCCAGCCCGATGACGGCCGCGAGTTCGCGCGTCTCCGCCGTCCGTGCGGTCATCACCGGACGATTGACGCGGGGAGGCTTTAGCCTGACGGGCTCGGTCCGGCCGCGGCGGCGCCCGCTCGACCTGACAATCGACGGAGAGACGCCGCCGTCGCCGCCGTGGAACCGGCCGACGACGTGGGATCGGATCGACGCCGGGACGTATCAGGCTCGTTGGTAGTGTCTGACGCAAATTTATACGTGCGGGGGCGTCAATCGTAGCCATGGCCGGGAACCGCGTGGACGAACTGGAGGCCAAGGTGCAGGAACTGGAAGCGACCGTCGACGGGCTGACCGACGAACTGATGGAGACCAAAGAGCGGCTGCAGGCGCTCGAGGACGGCGCCGACGGGAGCTACGACATCCTCGAGACCGGGTCGACCGGCGAGGCGACGGGCGACGACGTTGAGGCTGCCGACGCCGCCGGTGGCGCCGATGCCGACGACGTTAACCCCGACGAGGCCGAAGAGGAGGACAACTCGGGCTCCGGCGACGACATCATCGTCGCCTGACTCCGGGGTCCACGGGCGCCCTCATGCACATCAAACAGCTCGTACTGGACGATTTCAAGAGCTTCGGTCGCAAGACCCGCATTCCGCTGTACGAGGACTTCACGACCATCAGCGGCCCGAACGGCTCCGGGAAGTCGAACATCATCGACGCCGTTCTGTTCGCGCTGGGGCTGGCCCGGACCTCGGGCATCCGCGCGGAGAAGCTGACCGACCTCATCTACAACCCGGGCCACGAGGACGACGAGAGCTTCGACGGCGAGCGGGAGGCCAGCGTCGAGGTCGTCCTCGACAACGGCGACGGGACGCTGACCCGCGAGCAGGTCGTCTCGGCGGCCGGCTCCGAGACGGTCGGCGACGTCGAGGAGGTCTCCATCCGGCGCCGGGTCAAGCAGACCGACGCGGACACCTACTACTCGTACTACTACCTCAACGGCCGGTCGGTGAACCTCTCGGACATCCAGGACCTGCTGGCGCAGGCCGGCGTGACGCCGGAGGGGTACAACGTCGTGATGCAGGGCGACGTGACCGAGATCATCACGATGACGGCGGGCTCCCGCCGCGAGATCATCGACGAGATCGCCGGCGTCGCGGAGTTCGACGCGAAGAAGGCCGACGCCCTCGAGGAGCTGGAGACCGTCCAGGAGCGCGTCGACGAGGCCGAACTCCGGGTCGAGGAGAAACAGGAGCGGCTCGAACAGCTCTCCGAGGAGCGGGAGACGGCCCTCGAGTACCAGGAGCTCCGCGAGGAGAAAGCGGAGTACGAGGGCTATCTGAAGGCCGCCGAGCTGGAGGACAAACGCGAGGAGTTGGCGGCGACCCGCGAGGACGTCGACGAACGAGAGACCGAACTCGAGGAGCTGCGGCGCGAGCTCGACGAGCGGCGGGGCCGGGTCACCCGCCTCGATGAGGACCTGACGGACCTCGACGCCGAGATCGAGCGGAAGGGCGAGGACGAACAGATCGAGCTGAAGCGAGAGATCGAGGCGGTCAAAGGCGAGATCACCCGCCTGGAGGACCGCATCGCCGCCGAGGAGGAGACCGTCGAGGACGCCGAAAGCGAGCGCCGGGAGGCGTTCGTCCAGGTCGACCGCAAGCAGGAGAACATCGAGGAGCTGGAGGCGGAGATCCGGAACGTGAAGGTCGAGAAGTCGTCGCTGAAGGCCGACGTCGTCGAGAAGCAGGAGGAGCTGGCGTCCATCGAGGCCGAAATCGAGGCCGTCGACACCGAGTACGAGGCCGTCCGCGACGAGCTCGAGGCGAAACGCGAGGCGGTCCAGACCGCCCGCGACGAGCGCAACGAGCTCCAGCGCGAGCAGGACCGGCTGCTCGACGAGTCCCGGCGGCGCTCGAAGGAAGAGCGCGAAAAGCAGGAAGAAATCGAGGCCGCCGAGGCGGAGCTGCCGGAGCTGGACACCGACCTCGAGGACCTTCGCCGGGAGCTGGAGAAGGCCGAGGCCAACCGCAAGAACATCGACGAGGTGGTCGCGGACCTCCGGGAGGAAAAGCGCGCCCTAAAGGACGACCTCGGGGACGTCGAGGACGAGCTGTCGGCGAAACAGCAGGAGTACGCCGAGCTGGAGGCGAAGGCCGGTCAGAGCGGGGACAACTCCTACGGCCGAGCGGTGACGACGGTGCTGAACGCCGGCTTCGACGGCGTCCACGGCACGGTCGGGCAGCTGGGCGGCGTCGACCCGGAGTACGCGACGGCCTGCGAGACGGCCGCCGGCGGGCGGCTGGCGAACGTCGTCGTCGACGACGACGGCGTCGGCCAACGGTGTATCGACCACCTGAAGTCCCGCAACGCCGGCCGGGCGACGTTCCTGCCGATGACGGAGATGGGACGGCGGTCGCTGCCGTCGGCGCCGACGCTGCCGGGCGTCGTCGACTTCGCGTACAACCTCATCGACTTCGACCCGACGTACGCCGCGGTGTTCTCATACGTCGTCGGTGACACGCTGGTCGTCGAGGACATGGACACCGCCCGCGAGCTGATGGGCGAGTTCCGCATCGTGACGCTGGACGGCGACCTCGTCGAGAAGTCCGGCGCGATGACCGGCGGCTCGAAGTCCGGCTCGCGGTACTCCTTCACCAAGAGCGGCAAGGGCCAGCTCGAACGGGTCGCCGAGCGCATCACGGAACTGGAGGCCGAAAAGCAGTCCGTCCGCGAGGACCTCCGGGACGTCGAGGAGCGACTCGACGACGCCCGGGACCGCCAGTCCGACGCCGCCGAACAGGTCCGGGAGATCGAAACGGACATCGCCGCCGTCGAGGAGAAGCGGGGCGACGTCGAGGCGCGGATCGACCGGCTCGAAGAGGAACTCGCCGACATCGAGGCCGAGCGCGAGGAGGTCGCCGACGAGATGACGAACGTCGAGTCGGACATCGACGCCAAGACCGCCGAGATCGAAGAGCTCGAAGCCGACATCGAGGAGCTCAAGGCGGAACTACAGGACTCGGACATCCCGGAGCTGACGGGCGAGGCCGAGCGCATCCGCGAGGAGATCGCGGACCTCGAAGACCGGATGGACGACCTCGACGGCGACCTGAACGAGTTCGAGCTGGAGAAGGGGTACGCCGAGGACGCGATCGAGGAGCTGCACGACGACGTCGAGACGGCCCAGAACCGGAAGGCCGAGGCCGAGGAGGCCATCGCGGAGCTGGAGGCGGAGGTGGCCGACAAGGAGGCCGCCCTCGAAAAGAAGGAGGCGGCCGTCGAGGAGCTGGAAGACGAGCTGGCGGATCTCAAGGCCGAACGCGAGACGCTGCGGACGGAGCTGGACGACGCCAAACACGCCCGCGACGAGCAGGCGGAGGCGGTCGCCGACGTCGAGGCCGACCTCGAGTCGCTGCAGGACGACGTCGACCGCCTGGAGTGGGAGATCGACGAGCTGGAGGCCCAGGTCGGTGACTACGACCCCGAGGCGGTGCCGGACCACGACGACGTCGAGGCGGAGATCGACCGCCTCGACGAGGAGATGGCGGCGCTGGAGCCGGTGAACATGCTCGCCATCGAGGAGTACGACGACGTCGAGGCCGACCTCGAGGAGCTGCGCGACAGGCGGGCGACGCTGGTCGAGGAGGCCGACGGGATCCGCGAGCGCATCGACGCCTACGAGGCCCGCAAGCGGGAGACGTTCACCGAAGCCTACGAGGCCATCAACGAGCAGTTCGAGGAGATATTCGCGCGGCTCTCCGGCGGGACCGGGGAGCTGGTCCTCGATGACCCCGAGGAGCCGTTCGAGGGCGGGCTGACGATGCGGGCCCAGCCGGAGGACAAGCCGGTCCAGCGACTCGATGCGATGTCCGGCGGCGAGAAGTCCCTGACGGCGCTGGCGTTCATCTTCGCCATCCAGCGGCACAACCCGGCGCCGTTCTACGCGCTCGACGAGGTGGACGCGTTTCTCGACGCCGCCAACGCGGAGATGGTCGGCGACATGGTGGAGGAACTGGCCGGCGAGGCGCAGTTCGTCGTCGTCTCCCACCGCTCGGCGCTGCTGGAACGCTCCGAGCGGGCCATCGGCGTGACGATGCAGGAGGACAACGTCTCGGCCGTGACCGGTATCGACCTGTCGGCGGAGGGGGTGGTGGCCGATGACTAGCGAGGGTGAGCGAAGCGAACCCTCGAAAAAAGCGAGCGGCGAACGTAGTGAGCCGCGAGGTAGCGAGGACGACCGAAGGGAGTCCTCGGAAGAATCGAGCGGGGAGCAGAGCGACCCGCGAGATAGCGAGGGTGAGCGAAGCGAACCCTCGGAAGAATCGAGCGACCCCCCGAGTGACGAGCCCCGGGCCGACGGCAGCGGGGCCGACGAGATTCCGCTGGACATCGCGGGTCACGACGGTGAGCGACCCCGGGACGCCGACGCGGCCGACGGGGCGGGCCTCGGCGACCCGACGAACAGCGATGGCAACGGCGACGGCGTCCTCTCGGCGGTCGACGCCTCCACCGACGGCGACGGCGACGACGAGGTCGAGCCGGTCGAGCTGCTGGTCCAGCTCGCCGAGGAGGGCGAGATCGACCCCTGGGACATCGACGTGGTGCGGGTCACCGACAAGTTCCTGGACCGGCTGGACGAGGCGGACATCCGGACCGGCGGGCGGGCGCTGTTCTACGCGTCGGTACTGCTGCGGATGAAAAGCGACGCGATGTGGGCCGACGAGCCGGAGGAGCCGGAGGAGCCGGACGAGTTCGACGAGCCGGCGGAGCCCTGGGAGGCCGAGCCGCCCGGGGAGGCGCCGGGCGCCGGGGTCGACCCCTTCGACCAGCTCGAACGCGAGGTCGAACGGCGCATCGAGCGCAAGCGGGCCCGCGGGACGCCGGAGACGCTGGACGAGCTCGTCCGCGACCTCCGGGAGCGGGAGCGTGACAGCTGGTGGAAGGAGTCCCGGAGCTACGACACCTCGGGGTCGCCGTCGGAGTACGACCGCGGGACCCGGACGCTGGACTACCGCGCCGGTGACGACTTCCGGATGGACGCGGAGCCGACCGCCGACGACGTCACCGGGACGGCCCACGACGAGCACATGGAGGACATCGTCAACGACGTCTACGTCGCGCTGCAAGCCCGCTACGACGGGGGTCGCGACGAGGTGCTGTTCGCCGAAGTGCGGGAGGCCGGCGGCTCGGTCGTCGATACGTTCCTCGGACTGCTGTTCCTGGCCCACCGGGGACGGGTGCGGCTCGAACAGGACGACTGCTTCGGGGACCTCTGGATACAGGACCCGGCGGCCGTCGGTACCGAGGGGACGGCGGCGGCCGACGATTGATTACAGGCGCTCGTCGAGGAGCAACGACAGCTCCCGTCGCGTCTCGCGGTCGATCGCCTCCGGCGGCGTGTTGACCGCGCCGTCGAGGGCGTGGCCACAGTCGCAGTCGCGGTCGGGGAGGTCGCCGGCGAGGGCCTCGATGATCGCCGACATCGACGTCTCGTTGGCGGCGGCGTGTTCCAGGACGGTCTCGACGGACACCTCCTCCTCGTCGTCGTGCCAGACGTCGTAGTCGGTGACGCCGGCCAGCGGGGCGTAGCACAGCTCGGCCTCGCGGGCCAACTGTGCCTCCGGGACGGTCGTCATGCCGATGATGTCGTAGCCACGGTCGCGGTAGAAGGCGCTTTCGGCGCGGGTAGAGAACTGCGGGCCCTCGATGGTGACGTGGGTACCGCCGGCGACGAGGTCGGCGTCGGTCGCGCCGGCGCGGTCGGCGATGCGGTCGGCCAGCCGGCCGCAGAAGGGGTCGGCCATCGAGACGTGGACGACGACGCCGTCGCCGAAGAAGGAGCGCTCGCGGTCGCGGGTGCGGTCGAACAGCTGGTCGGGGACGACGAGCGTCCGCGGCGACAGCTCCTCCCGGAGGCTGCCGACGGCGTTGGTCGCGACGACCCGGTCGACGCCGACCTGCTTCAGCGCGTGGACGTTGGCCCGGTAGGGGACCGCGGTCGGGTCGTACCGGTGGTCCCGGCCGTGTCGCGGGAGGAAGGCGACGTCGGTGCCGGCGATCTCGCCGATCTCCAGCGGGGCGCTCGGCGCCCCGAACGGCGTCCGGACGCGTTTCTCGTGGCTGTTCTCGAAGCCGAGCGCCTCGTAGATACCGCTGCCGCCGATGATGCCGAGCATGGCCGGCCTTCGGCCGGGTGGTACTTCTGTCTATGCGTCCCGCGCGCTGCCCTGTTTAGTTACGAGAGAGCCGGCCGGTCAGCCGACGTCGGGTGAGAACTCGAATGGGGCCGACCGCTCGCGTTGCGAGGCCGAGCGGTGACCGCAGGGAGCCGCGGAGCGGGGCGAGCCGACGCAAGCACGGCCGGAGGCCGCGCGCAGCGAGGCGTTGCGAGATACCGAGCGGGAGCGAGGTATCTCGACGTTGCGAACGGCGTCCTCGCGAGTGAAACGAGCGAGGGCTCGGCAGAGCGTCGCTCTGCCGGCGAGCGAAGCGAGCCGTGAGCCGCAGCCCGCCAGCGGAAGGGGGCGTTCGGACACGCCATCATCACCGCTGAAAGGTGCTACTTCCTTCTCACTAAACACCATCCCACGCGGTCAGCCGAGTGCCGCGTACGCCCACGTCGCCGACTGGAGTGCGGCGACCAGCCCCGCGGCGACGGCGGCGGGATACGGCCGTCGCCGCCGGGTGAACCGGACGACGCCCCACGCCGTGACGGGCATCGCCGGCAGCGCCGCGATGGTCGCCGACCAGGAGAAGACGTCGGGTGCCGCCGGAACGACGCCGTCGGTCAGCGCGACCAGCGCCCCGAACGCGGCCACGGCGGCGACCGCGTAGACCGCCCGCAGCCACCGGGGCGACCACCGGACCGCGAGGGTGTCGTGACCGACGTAGGCGTCGGCGTGTCGCCGCGGCCAGACGGCCTCGAGCCGCACGGCGACGACGAGCAGGGCGAACGGCAGCAGAGTCAGCGCGACGGTCCGGCCCGTCCGCCCGACGGCCGCCGCGCCGTAGCCGGGGAGCGCGAACCCCCAGTACAGCACGGCGACGGGAACGCCGAGACCGCGGCCGGCGAGCGACAGCGGCGACAGCGGGCCGACGACGCTCAGGCCGGCGACGGCGACGAGCAGCCAGACGGCCGACGCCGGTGCGTCGGCGACCACGATCAGCGCCGCCGCGGCCGCGCCGCACAGCAGCGCGACCGCCGCCGTCCACGGCGACGCGCCGCGGGCGTCGTCGGCTCGCGCCCCGGCGACGGCCTCGACGCCGGTCACGACCGGAGGCAGCGCCAGCAGGGCGACGACGCGCCGCCGTTCGAGCGCCGCCCCGTCGCCGACGGCCACGGCGACGCCGAAGGCGGCGACGCCGACGACGGCAGCGAGCCGGCCGGGACGGACGGCCGCCCACAGCGCCCGAACGCCGGTCACCCGGTCCCCGACGGCCCCGGGTCGGACCCGCGTCACCGCTCGCCCCACGTCGCCAGCCGGCGCCGGCGTCCGGTCGTGCCACCCTGGATGCGGGCCCGCGCGGTCGGGTGTCGGTCGGTCACGCTACGTCGGCCGCCAGCGGCCGTCGTCGGTCCGCTCGACGACGCCGCGGCGCTCCATCTCGGCGAGCACCTCCCCGAGGCGGTCCGGCTGTGCGACCTCAAGTTCGATGCGGCCGACGTCGTGGTAGTCGGCCAGCAGGCCGCGAATATCGTCGCGGGTGAACGCCGACCGGTCGGCCCGTTCCATGACGCCGCCGACGAGGTCGATCATGTCCTCGACGAAGTTCCAGGGGTAGACGACCCAGGTCCACTCCGCGAGCCGTTCGCCGACGAAGTCGGGTTCGAACTCGCTCGTCCGCAGCAGCTGGAGGGTCGCGGTGCGCACCGTCGCGGGGTCGCGGTCGGTGACGTACTCGTGGGCGCGGCGGATGGAGCCGCCCGTGTCGGCGATGTCGTCGACGACGAGGACGTCCTTGTCGTCGACGCTGCCGTCCGGCATGGGGTACCGTACCTGTGGTTCGCCGGCCGTCTGACCCGCGCCGACGTAGTGTTCCATCTTCAGGCTCGCGAGGTCGTCCAGCCCGAGGAAGTCGCAGAGACAGCGGCCGCCGAACCAGCCGCCGCGGGCCAGGGCGACGACGACGTCCGGCTCGAAGTCGGCCGCCCGCACCTCGTCGGCGACGTCGCGGCAGAGCCCGTAGATGTACTCCCAGTCGGTGACCGTGCAGTCGAACTCCTCCGGGAGGTCGCTCATGTGCCGTCATGACGCGCCGGTGTGGTTAATCCGTCGGCGCGACGGCGGCGCGCCGCCCGGGCGGCGTCGTTTGGACGGATTTGTCAGAGCACCTTTTTGTACGGACGTAGAACGTCGAATCATGCCACAAGACGAGATACCTGACAGCACGCGTCGAGCGGTACTGAAGAGCATCGGCGCCTCCGTGGCCGTCGGCGCGGCCGGAAGCGCCGCCGCTCACCCGGGCGGGGACTCGAAGAGTTCGAACGTCGACGGCGAACCCGGCGAGCGGTTCCGGCTCGACGAGGGGGAGCCCTTCGCCAACGCCGAGGAGTACGGCTATCACAGTATGGGCGGCACCGGGCCGTCGGGCGTCGCCGGCCAGGCGGAACAGCGCAAGGACGGCGACACGACCTCGGAGGTGCGGTGTCACGGCGACATTGCGGTCGCCACGTACCGGCAGTCCAACGACGAGGACGCCGGCCGCCGGATGGCGACGCTGGACATCAGCGAGTTCAACGACGCCTCCACCGAGGCCGAACTCGAGGAAGCGGAGCTGACGGTGCTGGGCATCCTGCGGAACTTCAGCGCCGAGGCGAACCTCGCGACGGACGTCAAGCTCTCCGACGACGGCAACTACGCCTTCCTGGGCACGCAGGACCTCACGCCGTACAACGGCGGCGGCGACGGGGAGCCCAATGAAACCGACCCGCGTGGCAACGCCGAGAGCTCCGGCGGCGTCGTGGCGGTCGACATCACCGACCCCGGTCGGCCGCGGACCGTCGACCGGATCGACGAGGCGTTCTCGACGGGCGTCCACAACGTGTACTACCACCGCATCGGCGGCACCGACTACGTCTTCGCCTGCAAGGACGCCGGGCTCATCGCCCCGGACAGCGCGCTCAACGTGATCCGGTTCGACCGCGACCCCGGCAAGCTGACCATCGTCAACCGGTGGACGGCCGACGGCAACACCGCCCGCGGCGAGGTCGGCACCGAACACAAACTGTCGTACGTCCACGACGTCGAGGTGCAGGACGACCCCCGGACCGGCCGGCCGACCGTGTACCTGTCCGACTGGGACCGCGGCATGCGTATCCTCGACGCCTCCGACCCGACGAACATGCAGCACATCGGGCAGTTCGACATGTACCAGACGCACTTCGCGACGCCGTTCCCCGAGCTGGTCGAGGACGCCAACGGCGACGAACGACGCGTGGCCATCGCCAGCCACGAGGAGCCCGACGAGCGGTTCGACCAGCGGAGTTCGGCCATCTACAACACGCCCCACGAGGACAAGACAAACCCCAACTCGACGGGGACGGTGTACCTGATCGACTGCGAGGGCATCTACCCCGAGGACCCCGACCTCGGCGGCGGTAGCTCCTGTGGCTGTTCCAGCGGTGGCCGCAGCGAGGGCGACGGACCCAAACAACTGGGCGAACTGGACAACTGGACCTGGAAGAACGTCGACACCGGCAAGGGGTTCGAGGACACCCTCTCCCGGAAGGAACGCTTCGAGGCCATCGGACAGGATACCTTCAGCTTCAGGCTGAGCCCGCACAACTCCCAGGGGGCCGTCCACCAGATCGGCGGCGAGGAGCGCTACATCATCCACCAGGGCCACTATCACGGCGGTATCCGGTACCTGGAGATCGAGCCCGGTAGCGAGCGGGGGCTGACCGGTGACGCCCGCCGCAAGTACCGTCCGAAGACGAACCCGAACGTCGACGGCCGTGACGGCAGCGAGACGATCGGCTGGATCAACAACACGACGGACTGGAACCTCGCCGAGGTCGGTCACGGGCGGCCGTTCCGGGAGGGCGTCGGGCTGTCGCCGGACTTCTGGTGTTCCGTCGAGCACAACGGTCTGTCGTTCCACGGCGACCGCCGCGCCGGCGTCTACGTGACCAAGCACGACGACATCCCGATGACGCCGCCGCTGCCGCCGCTGGAGGCCGACCGCGTCGACGACGACGGGTCGGTGTTCCAGGCCGGTCAGACCACGGCGGTCACCATCGAGGTCCAGGCGTTCGAACGGTCCAACGCTGCCGACGTCCGCGTCCGGGACCGGATTCCGAGCAGCTACGAGGTCGTCGGCGGCGACGACGTCGAGACCTACCCGCAGGGCACCCGCACCGCCGTCGAATTCACGGCGACGGTCGAGCCCGATTCGTCGAAGACGCTGCGGTACTTCGTCGAGGTGCCGGACGACGCCGGCTCGGGGGCGTTCGGCCCGGTCGAAGTCAGCCCCGACGGCCGCGAGTGGGACGCCGTCGGCGGGACGGTCGACACCGACGGGCGGGTCGGCTTCAGCACCTGATACTGCCGGACGTAACTACTCGAATCCCGGTCCGGTTTCCCGCCGTATTCGCCCGGATGCGGGGACTATCACCGGTTCAGACGTTCACGAAATCACGTCCGGCAGTACGAGCCGTCTCGTCGGACGGCCGACCGGGCGAAACTAAGTCCGCCCGGCCCCAGGCGGGCACATGGAGACGCGACGCTGCCTTCAAGTCGACGCGTTCACGACGGAGCCGCTCGCGGGCAACGCCGCCGGGGTCGTCCCTGACGCGGCGGGCCTGGACGACGCACAGATGCAGGCGATCGCCCGCGAGCTGAACGCCTCGGAGACGGCGTTTCTGACCTCAGGCGACGAGGCCGACCGCCGGATCCGGTACTTCACGCCGACCCGGGAAGTTGACCTCTGTGGGCACGCGACGGTGGCGAGTCACGCGTGGTTGGCGGAAGCGGGCCGCATCGACGACGGCACGCACAGCCTGGCGACGAACGTCGGCATCATCGAGGTGACCGTCGACGAGGGGTCGGTGTGGATGACCCAGGACGACGCCGCCGTCGAGGCCGTCGACCTCGATCACGGGCGGGTCGCCGAGGTTCTGGGGGCGGACCCGGCGACGCTGCGGGACGTCGGCGCGGATCTGCCGCTGGCGACGGCCTCGACGGGGCTGGGCTACCTGGTCGTCCCGGTGAACTTCCTGTCGGCGCTGTCGGAGCTGGCCCCCGACTTCGACGCCGTCGCGGCGCTGGCCGACGAGCTGGACGTGACGGGCGTCTACGCGTTCACCTTCGACACGTTGGACGCCGACGCGACGCTCCACGGTCGGATGTTCGCGCCGGGGGCGGGCGTCGACGAGGACCCCGTCACGGGCACGGCCTCCGGCGCCGTCGGCGCCTACCTGCGGGAGGTCGGGGCCTTCGGAGGCGGGGCACAGGGCGCCGGAGAGTCGGGCAGCGAGCGGGACGACCAGCGAGACGGCGACCTGCCGGCGGAGCTGACCCTCGAGCAGGGTCACTTCGTCGACCGGCCGGGGCGCGTCCGGGTGCGGGCCCGGTCGGACCCCGTCGAGGTCGGTGGCCGGGCGGTGACGGCCCTCGACGGCTCGGTCGCGGTGCCGCCGTCCGACGACGACGACATCATCGAGGTCTGAGCGGCGGGCCGAGCGACGGCGTCGGCACCGACGGTCGCCGAGTCGGGCGGATTCGAGGCGGAGCGAAGCATCTATGGGCGAGGCCGGCGACCGCCCGTACACGCAGACATGGCTCAGCCTGACACCAGGAACGTCCGCTGGCTGGAGGACGTCCGGTCGGACGACATCGGGGCCGTCGGCGGCAAGGGCGCCTCCCTCGGGGAGATGACCGCCGCCGGGCTGCCCGTCCCGCCGGGGTTCGTCGTCACCGCCGACACCTACCGGACCTTCATCGAGGAGACCGGCATCGACGAGGCGCTGTTCGAGGCCGTCGACGTCGACTCCGAGGACTCGACGGCGCTGACGGAGGCGGAGGCGACCGCCGAGGAGCTCGTCCTCGAGACGGAGCTGCCGGAGTCCGTCCGGGAGCGAATCCTGTCGGCGTACGACGACGTCGCCGACGGTAAGGCGTTCGTCGCCGTCAGGTCGTCGGCCACGGCGGAGGATTTGCCGAGCATCGCGGCCGACGAGTCGGCGCTGATACGGGTCGACGGCGAGCCCCGATTCGGTCGAATGTCGGAGATCGCACCGCTGGACTGTGACCGACGGACCGTCGAAGTGCCGAGTCTGACGGACGACGGTGTCGAGTGGCGCGAGGTGGAACGGCTGTACGAACACCCCGCAGACGGGGAGACGCTGTACCGGATCACGACGAGTTCCGGCCGGCAGATAACGGTCACGCCGGACCACTCGCTGGTCGTGCTCGACGAGGACACCCTGGAGCCGACGACGACGACCGTCGAGGAACTCGGCGGAGACGAGAAGGTTCCCGTCGCCCGGGAGCTGGCGCCGATGGACGCGGGTCCCGACACCATCGACGTGACGGACTACATCCGTGGTTCCGACGTGCTGTTGAGCGACGGCGGCGTCCTCATCGACAACGACTCCTCGAACGAGACGATCCAGCACACGCTGCCCGAAACCATCCGGGCCGACGAGGACTTCGCGTACTTCCTCGGGCTGTACGCCGCCGAGGGGAGCACCTATTCGACCCACGAGGTCGCGATCACGAACACCGAAGAGGAGGTCCTCGAACGGGCCGTCCGGGTGATGGACCGGATCGGGCTCTACAACGGGCAGGCGAAGAACCGACACTCATATCGGTTCCACTGCAAGTCGCTCGTCCGGTTCCTGCACTCGGTGGCCGGCCGCCCGGACGGAACCGACGGGAAGGGGCGACTGGCGCGGAACAAGCGGGTTCCGGAGTTCGTCTTCGGCTGGGACCGCAACCGGATCGGCCAGTTCCTCCGTGGCTGTTTCGACGGGAACGGCACGGTCGGCGACGAGGTCGCCTACGCCACGACGTCCGAACGGCTCCTCGAGGGGCTCGCCCGCCTGCTCGAACTGCTCGGTATCGACTACCGCATCGGCGAGCGGGAGGGAACCGACGGGCGGAGCGACTCCTATCGGCTGTTCGTTCCGGCACGCGAGGCGGCGGCGTTCCGCGAACGGGTCGGCTTCGAGTCGACGGCGAAGTCCGAGCGGCTCGACGCGCTGATCGAGGCACACGCCGAGAAGGCGTATTATCCCGAGTTCAACCGGACGATAACCGTCTCCGAGGAACTCTCACGGCGCGTTCGGGACCGGTTCGAGGAGACGCTCCCGACCGAGGAGATCGCCGTCGCCCGCTGTCCCGACTGCGGGGACGAGATCAACGGATCGAGCCCCTACGACGGTCGTGACCGGTGGTACTGCCCCGATTGTGGGTCGGCCTACTACGAGGACGACGTGGTCTTCGAGACCGAAGAGCGGTACCGGGGACGGGACGATAAGGGGCGGTTCGCCGCCGGCGAACACCCCTGGAACGAGGCGCGTCTCGGCGGGACCTACAGTCAGAGCCGGTTCAACGAGCTGCTGGAGGAACGCGGCGTCGAGTCGTTGCAGTTCGACGAGACGGTCGGGTGGGAGGACATCGAGCGGGTCGACCCGGTCGAACACGACGGACCGGTGTACGACTTCTGCGTGCCCGAAGCGGAGAACTTCGCCGCGGGTCGCGGGAGCGTCATCACCCACAACACGGCCTCCTTCGCCGGCCAGCAGGAGACGTTCCTCAACGTCACCCGCGAGTCGCTGATAGACCGCGTCAAGCGGTGCTGGGCGTCGCTTTTCACCCAGCGGGCCATCTACTACCGCAACGAGCAGGGGTTCGACCACGACGCCGTCGACATCGCCGTCGTCGTCCAGCAGATGGTCGACGCCGACAAGTCCGGTGTCATGTTCACGTCCCACCCCTCGACGGGGGAGTCGGAGCTGATCATCGAGTCCGCCTGGGGGCTCGGCGAGGCCGTCGTCTCCGGCTCCGTCTCGCCGGACAACTACGTCGTCGACCGCGAGGACGGCGAGCTGTTGGAGGCGACCGTCGCCGACAAGAAGACGATGATGATCCGGGACGCCGACACCGGCGAGACGGTCGAACGGGAGGTCGCCGCCGACCGCCGCAACGCACGGGTGCTCGACGACGAGGAGATCGAGCGGCTGGTCGAACTCGGCGAGCGGGCCGAGGCCCACTACGACGAGCCGCAGGACGTCGAGTGGGCCATCGTCGGTGACGACATCTACATGCTGCAGTCCCGGCCGATCACGACCATCTCCGAGGGGGCCACCGCGGCCAGCGACGGCGGCGACGACGGCGACGTGCTCGTCTCGGGGCTGGGCGCCTCGCCGGGCATCGCCTCGGGGCCGACCCGGGTCGTCCGCAACCTCGACCAGCTGGACAAGATCGGCGAGGGCGACGTCATCATCACCGAGATGACGACGCCGGACATGGTGCCGGCGATGAAGCGCGCCTCCGGTATCGTCACCGACGAGGGCGGCATGACGAGCCACGCGGCCATCGTCTCCCGGGAGCTGGGCGTGCCGGCGATCGTCGGCTGCGAGACCGGCACCGAAACCCTCGACGACGGGCAGGTGATCACCATCGACGGCGACACGGGCAGCGTCACCGCCGGCGCCACCGACGGCGAGACCGAGACGGACCCGATGGAGGAGGTCCGCCCGCAGAACCCGGTCAAGCCGATGACCGCCACGGAGGTGAAGGTCAACGTCTCCATTCCCGAGGCGGCCGAACGGGCCGCCGCGACGGGCGCCGACGGCGTCGGGCTGTTGCGGACCGAGCACATGATCCTCTCGACGAACAAGACGCCCGAGCGGTACATCGACGACCACGGGGTCGACGCCTACGTCGACGAGATCGTCGGCGGGGTCCGCGGCGTCGCCGACGAGTTCTATCCCCGGCCGGTCCGCGTCCGGACGCTCGACGCCCCGACCGACGAGTTCCGCCAGCTGGAGGGCGGCGAGGACGAACCCCACGAGCACAACCCGATGCTCGGCTACCGCGGTATCCGCCGGAGTCTCGACCGACCGGAGGCGTTCAAACACGAACTGGAGGCGTTCCGACGGCTCTACGAGATGGGCTACGACAACGTCGAGATCATGTTCCCGCTGGTCAACGACGCCGAGGACGTCATCCGAGCGCGGAACCTCATGGAGGAAGCGGGCGTCGACCCCGAGAAGCGACGGTGGGGCGTGATGATCGAAACGCCCGCCTCGGCGCTCGGCGTCGAGGGGATGGCCGAGGCCGGCATCGACTTCGCCTCGTTCGGGACGAACGACCTCACCCAGTACACGCTGGCGGTCGACCGGAACAACGGCAACGTCGCCGACCGGTTCGACGAGCTCCACCCGGCGATATTGGACCTCATCGAGACGACCGTCGAGACGTGCCGCGAGCACGGCGTCGATACGAGTATCTGCGGGCAGGCCGGCTCGAAGCCCGAGATGGTCAAGTTCCTCGTCGACGCCGGCGTCTCCTCCATCTCGGCGAACATCGACGCCGTCCGCGACGTCCAACACGAGGTCAAGCGGGTCGAACAGCGGCTCCTGCTGGAGTCGGTTCGCTGACGGCGCCGGACCGCGTCGCTTTTGTCCGGCGGCGGCGAGATGCGCCCATGCGACGGAGCATTGCGGCGGTACTGCTGTGCGTGCTCGTGTTCGCGGCCGGCTGTTCAGCGATTCCCGGCACCGGCGGCGACGACGGCAGCAGCGGGACCGCCGAGTCGGTGCCCGGCGTCGAGGACGGCCGGCTCGCGAACGGGGCGGTGCTGCTCGACACCCACGTCGAGGCGGCGACAGCGACGGGGTTCACCCAGGAGATATCGACGAACGCGACGCAGACGATCGGCAACGAGACGGTCATGGTGGGCCAGCGGCAGCAGGTTCGCGTCGCTCCCGACGCGACGGAGTACCGCTCGCAGGTCGTCGTCAGCGGCAACACGTCGGGACGGTTTCTCACCTGGGGCAACCGGACCGCTGCCGTCCAGCGCGTCGAGGTCGCCGGCGGCGATCCGCAGTACCGGGAGGCACGGCCGCGGTCGGCCGAGCAGCTCGCCGGTCGGCTGCTGCTGGAGCAGCGGCTCTCCGAGGAGTTCGAGGTCACCGACGTCGAGGAACGCGATGACGGTCCGGCGCTCGTGACGATGGAGGTCGACGCGCTGCCGGCGAACAACACGGTGTTCGACGACCAGGAGACCATCGAGAACGTCCGGGAGTTCGAGGCGACGCTGGTCGTCGACACGGCGGGGCGCGTCCACAGCTACACCGCGACAGCCGCCTACGACGTCGACGGCGAGCCCGCCGACTACGACTTCTCGCTGCGGATGACGAGCTTCGAGGACCCCGGCGTCGAGCGGCCGTCGTGGGCGACGTCGGAGTGACGGCGACCGGGGGGGAGCCATTCTCGCCGTGCGTCCGCCGGACGTCGGGCGAATCGGTCCGTCGCGTCGGTACGGTCGCGTCTTCGCCGCTGTATCGAAAATACCCGCGACGGTCACCGCGAGGCCGCCGGACCGGGAATGACAACGGATAAAGGCGCGGCCCCGCTGACGGCGGACAGGGTCATGCAGCGGGCCGAGCCGCAGGAGTTCAGCCGGGTGTTGTCGTCGATGTGCACCGAGCCGCACCCGACGGCGCGGGCGGCCGCCGAGCGGTTTCTCGCGACCAACCCGGGCGATCCGGGCACCTACGAGTCGGTGGCGGCGCTGGAGCGGACGGCCGTCGACCTGCTGGGGCAGGTGGCCGGCCTCCGGGACCCGGCCGGTTACGTCGCCTCCGGCGGTACGGAGGCGAACGTCCAGGCGGTCCGCATCGCCCGCAACCGGGCGGCGACCCGCGACCCGAACGTCGTCGCGCCGGCCTCCGCGCACTTTTCCTTCCGGAAGGCCGCCGACGTCCTCGGCGTCGAGCTCCGGACGGCGCCGCTGGCGGGGTACCGCGCCGACCTGGAGGCCGTCGCCGAGCTGGTCGACGACGACACCGTCCTGGTGGTCGGCGTCGCCGGCTCCACGGAGTACGGCCGCGTCGACCCCATCCCCGCGATGGCCGAAATGGCCAGCGACGCCGGCGCGCTCTGTCACGTCGACGCTGCCTGGGGCGGCTTCGTCCTGCCGTTCACCGACCACGATTGGGACTTCTCCGACGCCCCCGTCGACACCATGACGGTCGACCCCCACAAGATGGGGCAGGCGGCGGTCCCGGCCGGCGGGCTCTTGACCCGCGGGCCGGAGCTGCTGGACGAACTGGCCGTCGACACGCCGTACCTGGAGTCGACCTCGCAGGTGACGCTCACGGGCACCCGCAGCGGCGCCGGCGTCGCGAGCGCCGTCGCCGTCATGGAGGAGCTGTGGCCCGACGGCTACGAGGCGGAGTACCGCCGCTCGCAGGCCAACGCCGACTGGCTGGCCGCCGAACTCCGCTCGCGGGGGTACGACGTCGTCGAGCCGGTGCTGCCGCTCGTCGCGGCGGACCTGGGAGACCGCATCGCGGCGCTCCGCGAGCGTGGCTGGCGGCTCTCGCCGACCGAGGCCGGCGAGGCCCGCGTCGTCTGCATGCCGCACGTCACCCGGGCGATGCTCCGGGAGTTCGTCGCCGACCTCGACGATCTCGACGATGGCCGGCGCAGGTAATCGACCGCCGGGCGCCGGGCGTCAGGCGCCGACGGACGCCTGGGACAAGGCTTTTTTCGCCGCGCTGCCGACGGTATGACGATGAGACGGGCGTTGTGTCGTCCGATGCGCGGGCCGTCGTGAGCCGCGCGTGGAGCGTCCGTCCGGTCGAACGGCCGCCCGGACGCGAAACCCCGCGATTCTGTTCTCGAACCGTCGACGACCATCGATACCACCAGCATGTCACACCGAAACCAGCGGGGTTTTGCCCCTCGACGGAGCCATGGATAGTATGCACGAGCAGTTCCCTACCGACGAGCCGGCGGTGGTCACCTGCGGGCTACCGTACGCCAACGGCGACCTGCACGTCGGCCACCTGCGGACCTACGTCGGCGGCGACGCCCTCTCGCGGGCCCTGGAGCGGGTCGGCCAGGACGTCGCCTTCGTCTGCGGGTCGGACATGCACGGGACGCCCATCGCGGTCAACGCCGCCGAGGCGGGCGTCGACCCCGAGCCGTACGCCCTGGAGTACCACGAGCAGTACCGCGAGACGTTCCCGAAGTTCAACGTCGAGTTCGACAGCTACGGCCACACCCACGACGAGACGAACACCGAACTCACCCGGGAGTTCGTCCGGTCGTGGATCGACGGCGACCACGTCGTCGAGAAGGAGATCGAGGTCGCCTGGGACGCCGCGGCCGACCAGCCGCTGCCGGACCGGTTCGTCGAGGGCACCTGCCCCTACTGCGGCGAGGCCGCCCGCGGCGACAAAGAGTGCCACTCCGTCTTGAACCCAGTATTGGATTTAATAGTATTATTTCCCGTGTAACCTTCCGATATAACAAAAGAAGTATAGATTTTGGAGTCCGATATGGCATACCAAGCTGTTCTTTAGAACCGACACTTCTTCCCGCTCTGGGTCGCTCAACTTATTTCGAGGCTCGTGAAGACCGTTCACGAAATTGCACTCGTCTGTGTTGTCTTCGAAGTGACGGGAAGTTCGATTCTCATCTCGCTCATTATCCTTGCCAACATCATCCCGAACATGCTCGCTGCTGTCCCTGCAGGCGTCATCGTTGATCGGGTCAACCAGAAATTTCTAATCGTCGGGACCGAGTTCGCTTCCGCACTTGCCGTACTCTCGATTCCACTGGTGGGTCGTAGTCACTTCCTCGTACCAACCGTTCTGGGAGTCGCCGTGATTTTGGACCTCCTTGGAGCAGTATTTGTGCCCGCGCGACAAGCACTCGCTCCTGATGTCGTTCCCGAGTCTGAACTCGACGCCGCGAACAGCCTCTCCCGAATGACTATTAGTACCACACAAATATTTTATATCGTGGGGGGTCTGGTCGTAGGTCTGTTGGTGCATTCACGGCTTTCTATCTCAACTCGGTCTTGTACCTTGTTTCGGCGCTGGTCCTTCTCGCAGTGCCGGCCGAAGCGGGCAGGCTCGACGACGGTGGCGACGACGCGAGATTCGACACCGCAGAGTTTCTGCAAGAAATCAGACAAGCTGTCCAGTTTATCCGAACTCACGCGACACTTCCGTGGGCGTTACTCTTGATGCTCCTAAGCAACTTCTCGACGGCACCTGCTGGCGTCGTCCTCCCGTTCTTCGCCGATGGGATTTAGACCGGCGAGAGCGTAAGTCTACTAACGTCAGTCATTGATGATGTAACTACCGACGGTAGCGTCGTGTTCGCCGCGCTTTATAACGCATTCTTTATCGGTGTTTTTCCTAGAAGCTTCCTTGTGGAGTTAGTAGAGGGTACTGTTGACTGCCATCGGGGCAAGACTATCATCATCGGCGTCAGCCTAACGGGACTCGGCTTTTCGGTGGCGGCGGTCATCCCCTCCACAGTTACGTACCCGTTCACGCTCGTATTCGGTGCATTAGTGGTGGGTGGTGCGGGGAACTCCGTAATGCAAATTGCCTACCGGACGTTTCTCCAGAGGACAATTCCCAATAATAAGCGGGGACATGTGTTCTCGCTGGTCCAGATCTGCAGCTCGATTGGAACCCCTCTGAGCATTGCTCTCACCGCCCCGATAATGAAAATATTCGGCCCGATGACGACGCTTGGTGCCATGGGTTGGACTGCTTCTGCTCAGCAGTCTAATGATGCCGTTCACGCCGCTGTTCGGCATAGGAAATTCCGCGGCAGAGACGCCCTCAGCGACTAGAGATTAGGGTTTTACGACCCATACCATTTCTTGGTCAGCCGACGTCAGTGGGTCACCGTCGAATCCACCGTACACTGTCCAATCGTCGAACCCAGCTTGTTGAAGAAGCAGCTCAACGGTTCGTTTGTCGAGAAGCGCGTGCCGATAGGTTACTGATCCGACGCGCTCGCCGTCTCGAAACAACTCCCGATCGAGTTGCATGTACCGTTTTACCTTGTCTTCGAGTCGATAGGTCTGGACAACTGTGTACGTCTGCTCGTCGCGTTCGAGTTCGAATTTCATCTCGTTCCCGTACTTAGTCGCGATGATTTCGGGGTCGGGCAGGAACACATCGAAAGCGAGTTTTCCGTTAGGTGTGAGGTGGTCTCGGATTCTATGGAGTGTGGCGAGTTGGTCGTCGATGTTCAGATTGTGGAGAAAGGTCCGGAACGGGACTACGATGCGGTTGAACGTCTGGTCCGCTGTAAAGTTCCGCATGTCGGCCTGCCACACCTGGGGTTCGAACTCGCGTCGTCTGGCGCGCTCTCGGAGTACCGACAGCATCGGTCCCGATACATCAATGCCGTACACGTCCACGTTAGCCGAGAGGAGTTCCAGATACACTCTCCCTGTCCCACAACCGATTTCGAGGACGGGACCGTCGGCGTCTAGTGTGAAATCTCGGTAGAAGTCCACGTCGGCGTCTTTGCCCTGGTAGACGATGTCATACACGTCCGCCCAGTCGTTAAATAGGTTCTTGTGCCCCATCTTAATAATAACTCCCACCGGAACATATAATAAATGCCGATATGAAAGAAAATATAACTATGCCGGAAGAATAAAAAAGGTGTTGCTAGCCTCGGGGAACTCGTTATACTTCCGAAGTTGTATTGGCAACAGGTTTCCATAATGAAACGCGCGTCGCTTTCTACTGGGATGAGTCCGGTAGAAACGAACTCTATATGTACGATTTTGAAACTGAGGACTGTCGCCGGGTCACGCAGGGCGAGGTGCCCCGGGACGCGATACGGTACGTGGTCTGGAGTTCCGACAGTGAGCGCGTGTACTTTCACAACGACGATACTAGGGACCGCCAGAATGACATCAGGGTCGTCACGATGGAGGGTGACGTCAACACCGTCGTCAAGACAGATGGACAGCACCGACTACAGGACGTGTCCCCCAACGGTCAGTACGTTCTCTGCACCAGCGACGAGGGTTGATTAACTCAACCTGTATCAATGCGATACCGACTCTGGTCGGACCGAATGGCTCACCGACTCGACAGGCCCTATCTCGCAGGCGCGTTAACCCCACGGACGACTCACAGATAGCATACTTGACTGCTGACTCCGAGACCGACGGAGAGAGCGTCTTTCTCGCAGTTGCCGACGGAACCTCGCCGACGAACCTGTCGCTCGGAACGCCGAATTCCCCTACGAGGAGGCGATGCCCAACGTCAAGTCCAAACTCGAACTGCAGATTGGCGACCCGGAAGAGAACGCCGACCTGTGGGAGAAACGAAGCCCGATAACTCACGTCGCACGCGTTGAGGACCCATTATTGATACTTCACGGCGTCAACGATCCCCTCTGTCCAATTTCGCAGGCACGGGCATTCTGAGATGCGCTTGAAGCCGATGGCTGGGTTCAGGGCGAAGACTCCGAGTATTACGAATTCGACGGACAGAACCACGGGAGCTCAGACATTGAGCAGAAGCGACGGTCCTTTGAGATTCTGAAGTCGTACTTCGACGAGCGATTCTGAGAATGCGGCTGTACAAACGCCGGCTGACGCACGCGCCGACGCTCCGATTGTCGTCACCGTTGCCGATAGACCGATTCGCGTCGCGTATCGAAGCGACGGTAGATGGTTATTCGGTAGCGAAGCAAAGAATAGCTTGGGCCGAACCGCGACGATTATGTGCTTACTGGGGGCGGGGGCTGCCGCCGATTCGATGTAGTTCGTCGTCGTCGATGAGCGACGGGTCTTCGAGCTGTTTATCGGTGAAGGGGTGTTCGTACTCTTCTGCCTCGTAGGTTGTTTTATCCTCAAGACCGGTAATCTCTGCGGAGACGCGGCGGGCGACGCATGCCGCACAGGTACCACATTGGGTGTCACCAGCAGGCTCCTTGCAGGACCACGTCTCAGCGAATAAGTCCTCGCGACCTTTATAAGTCTCCAAGAGTTCGTACTTGTGCTGGTCGGCGATAGGAAGTGCAATCTCCACGGGGTAGTCCTCCTTCCGGGAGACGAAGTCGGCGAGTTCGTCGGCGAACTCCTGACGATAGTGCACATTATCGCTACCGTCGTCGGCGGTCGCGCCCCAGATGATGGAGTTAGCGTCGTTGTAGATGGCGTACGACGCCGTTAGTGAGAGGAGTACACCTGACGCAAACGGGATGAGGTGCGGCGCGGACGTGTGGTTCGTCATCGTCGCTTGCGTGTCACCTTCCTCCTTCTGAAGGGCACTGTCGGTGCCCGCGTGCATGAACATCTGCGCACCCTCACCGAACGCGTTAGTTGGCGCTTTGAAGTCGATGACGGTGTGCTCCATGTTGAGTTCTTCGGCTACTTTCATCGCCGACCGGAGTTCACCATACTGTTTTTCATCGTGGAACTGGTAACTCACTAGCTCAACATCGTACCCTTGTTTCTTCGCCCAGATTGCTGCTGCAGTCGAGTCAGGGCCACCTGAAAAGACGGCCGCTGCCTTTGTACTGTCATCTTCTGCCATGGTATGGTCTGTCTCTGTGAGAGACATTGATTACCAATGGTTCGGATCGATAAATATTTTTCCATTGATATTCCCTTCTTAATATTAATCGTCGCAATACTTATTATAATTGAAATATAGGCTGTTTGATTGTATCCACGTACTGAGCTGAGCTATGTATATCTATTCACTGGTTCGATTATATATTATCAAGCGGCATTTTGTTGACTGCTAAGGAGTCACTCTACTCGTTGGCAGTCGTCGGTGGTATAGTTGCCTTCGCTGCAATGTTAATTCACGCAGAGATACCCACACTCCTTGACGACGTCCTTCACAGCATGGAACAGCGTTACGTGTTCCTCAATATCTCCAGAGGGCAATGATCGCGTTCGGAACATATACATCGCGGGGACGGTATGAGTGTCATGTTAGCCATGGTCCTTTCGACGGCACTTGCCCACACTATGCATACGCGGAGTCGCACTTAGCTTCGGGAAGACCCGCCTGGACCGTGGCACGCGGACAGTTTTTTTACAGTGGCGAAACTCGACCGACCGACAGAATCGCCAGTCAATTGCAACCGCACCGGTCGAGAATTAGTCTCGCCAGGCGAGAACCATATGAACCCATGCCCGAACACGGAAATCGGCGGGTTTTACACTCGCGGAGGAGGACTACATAATATGAGTCACGACGACTTCCCCACCGACAATCCAGCAGTAGTGACGTGTGGACTACCGTACGCCAACGGTAGCCTCCACCTCGGTCACCTCCGGACCTACGTCAGCGGCGATACATACGCCCGGGCGCTGGATACCCTCGGCCAGCAGACCGCGTTCGTCTGCGGGTCCGACATGCACGGGACCCCCGTTGCCGTCGACGCTAAGAAACGAGATATCGACCCGGAGAAGTTCGCACTCAAGCAACACAAGAAGTATCTAGAATGGTTTCCAGCATTCGACATAGACTTCGACTACTACGGTCATACGCGCGAAGAAACTAATGCCGAACTCACATCGGAGATTGTTCTCGAACTTGAGGAGCGAGGCCACATCTTCGAAGACGAAATCGAGGTTGCGTGGGACCCAGAAGCTAGCCAGCCGCTCCCCGACCGCTACGTTGAGGGAACCTGTCCCTACTGCGGAGCGAAGGCCCGCGGCGACGAGTGCGACGAGGGCTGTCAGCGCCACCTCGAACCCGGAGAAATCAAGAAACCCGTGAGTACGATTACCGGCAACCCGGCGGAGTACCGGTCTCGAACGCACAAGTTCTTCCGCCTCTCGGACTTCCAGAAATACCTACAAGGGTTTATCGACCGCGTTGAGGGCACCTCGAACGCCCGCAATCAGCCTCGAGAGTGGATAATGGGTGAACTCGAAGATTGGTGCATCACTCGTGACATGGACTGGGGTATTGACTATCCTGACGAACTGCCCGCAGGACGAGACACCCTCGTTCTATACGTCTGGGTAGACGCCCCCGTCGAGTATATTTCCGCGACCAAGCAGTATTCAGACCGCGTCGGCTCTGAGGAGTTCGACTGGAAGGCGGCATGGAAAGACGGTGCCCCCGAGGCCGGAGCGCCCGACGAGGCCGACCCCGACGCATGGGCGCAGACCGACTCGGGCGAGATAATCCACGTCATCGGCCAAGACATCATCCAGCACCACACGGTTTTCTGGCCGTCGATGCTGCGGGCGGCCGGTTACAACGAGCCGCGGGCGGTGATGGCCTGCGGCTTCGTCAACCTGGACGGCGACGCCTTCTCGACGTCCCGCAACCGGGCGGTGTGGGCCGACGACTACGTCGAGTCGGGGCTGCACCCGGACCTCTACCGGTACCACATCGTCACCGGCAGCGAGTTCGTCGCCGACGTGGACTTCTCCTGGGACGGCCTCGCCGAGCGGGTCAACAGCGAGCTCGTCGGGACGCTCGGCAACTTCTGCTACCGGTCGCTGTTGTTCGCCGAGCGGAACTACGGCGGCACGCCGGACGCCGGGGTGAGCGAGGCGGTCGCCGAACGCATCGAGACGGCGGCCGAGGAGTTCCGGGCGGCGATCGACGACTACCGGGTCCGCGGGCTCGGGGAGGCGCCGGTCGCGCTGGCGCGGTTCGGCAACGAGTACATCCAGCGGCACGAGCCCTGGAAGCTCACCGACGACGACCCCGAGGCGGCCGCCCAGGTCATCCGCGACTGCGTCCAGCTGTCGAAGGCGCTGGCGGTGCTGATGGAGCCGGTGCTGCCGGGGAAGGCCGCGGAGCTGTGGGCGCAGCTCGGCGAGTCCGGCAGCGTCCACGACGTCGGCCTCGAGGCGGTCCACGCCGCCCCGCCCGCGGAGTTCGGCGAGCCGGCGGAGCTGTTCGACCAGCTCGAAGACGAGACCGTCGAGCGGCTCGACGAGCAGCTCCAGGCGCGCATCGAGGCGGCCGACGACGGCGACGACGCCGACGACGGCGAGGCTGCCGGAACCGAAACCGACGAGTCCGGCGCCGACGACGCCGGGGACATGGAGCCCGTCACCGACGAGCGCGTCCCGTTCGAGGAGTTCAAGCAACTCGACCTCCGGGTCGGGGAGGTACTGGCGGCCGAGCCGATCGACGGCGCCGACGAGCTGGCGCGGCTGGAGGTCGACATCGGCGTCGAGACCCGCCAGATCGTCGCCGGCATCAAGCAGCTCCACGACCTCGGGGAGCTGCCCGGCACCCGCATCGTCGTCGTCGCGAACCTCGAGAAAAGCGAGCTGTTCGGCGTCGAGTCCGACGGGATGCTGCTGGCGGCCGGCGAGGACGCCGACCTGCTGACGACGCAGGCCGACGCCGAGCCGGGCACGCGGGTCCGGTAGTCGACCGCGCCGGGGGCCCAATACAACCCAACACGCCTTTGCGGACACGCGTCGTACGGCCGGTATGGCCGACCACGACGCCGGCGACGGCGAGGAGGAGTGGCGGTTTCCGCTGTCGGAGTTCGAGGACGACGGCGACGCCGACGCCGACGCCACCCCGGGCGAGTCCGCCGACCGCGACGGCGAGGCCGCGGATCCGCCGACGGACGAGACGATAGAGCCCGGCGACCCGTCGCTGGAGGGCGTCGTCTTCGTTCTCCTCGGGGTCGCGTTCACGCTGTTCGTCGTCTTCCGGCTGGCTGCCGGATGACCCGGCTGGCCGAACTATTATCGGGCGCGGCCCCGTACCGTCGGACATGATGGACGTCCTCGCACAGACTGGCCCGGAGCTGTTCGGGCTCTCCGTACCGTTTTTGCTCGTCATCCTCGGGGTGGGCCTGACGATCCTCGAGGCGTTCGCCCCCGGAGCCAACTTCATCGTCATCGGAATCGCGCTGCTGTCGGCGGGGCTGGTCGGACTCGCCGTCGGGCCGCTCCTCCCGGCGGTGCTGTTGCCGCTCGTGCTGGCGGCGGTGGTGCTGGCGGCCGGCGGCGGCGCCCTCTACGTCTACCGGCAGTTCGACTTCTACGGCGGGACGGGATCCGGCCGGACGTCCGACTCGGCGTCGCTGAAGGGCAAGACCGGCCGGGTCACCGAGCGGGTCACCGACGCAGGCGGCGAGGTGAAACTCGACGAGGGCGGCTTCAACCCCCACTACCGGGCGCGGGCCTTCGACGGCGAGATTCCGGAGGGCGAGAAGGTGATGGTGGTCGACCCCGGCGGCGGCAACGTCGTCACCGTCCAGTCGATGTCGGCCTTCGAGGACGACATCGACCGCGAGCTGGCGGCCGACCGGGAGCGCGAGCGCGAGGACCGCGAGACGGAAGGCGACGGCGAACCCGCCTGAGGCGGCGACCCCCCTCGAGGCGGCGACCCCGCCCGACTGCGACGGCGCAACCTGGAGGCGGCGTCGCTCGCGGGCGCGGGCGAACGCTTATCAGGCGCTCGACCGAAGACTATCGCATGTTCGTGCCCCTCCAGCTCGGTGGGACGATCCTGCCGGCCGTCGCGCTGCTGTTGCTCGCCATCGCGGTGGTGGCGGTGTACCAGGCCGTCGAGATCGTCAACGCCTACGAGAAGCGAGCGCTGACGGTGTTCGGCGAGTACCGGCGGCTGCTCGAACCGGGCATCAACTTCATCCCCCCGTTCGTCGCCCGCACGTACACCTTCGACATGCGGACCCAGACGCTGGACGTGCCGCGGCAGGAGGCCATCACCCGCGACAACTCGCCGGTGACGGCCGACGCCGTCGTCTACATCAAGGTGATGGACGCCCGGAAGGCGTTCCTCGAGGTCGAAGACTACAAGAAGGCCGTCTCGAACCTCGCCCAGACGACGCTGCGGGCGGTGCTGGGCGACATGGAGCTGGACGACACGCTGAATAAGCGCCAGGAGATCAACTCCCACATCCGTCGGGAGCTGGACGAGCCGACCGACGAGTGGGGCATCCGGGTCGAGAGCGTCGAGGTCCGCGAGGTCAACCCGAGCAAGGACGTCCAGCAGGCCATGGAGCAACAGACCTCCGCCGAGCGAAAGCGGCGGGCGATGATCCTGGAGGCGCAGGGCGAACGGCGCAGCGCCGTCGAGACCGCCGAAGGTGACAAGCAGTCCAACATCATCCGCGCGCAGGGAGAAAAGCAGAGCCAGATCCTCGAGGCGCAGGGTGACGCCATCTCGACGGTGCTGCGGGCGAAGTCCGCCGAGTCGATGGGCGAGCGGGCCATCATCGAACGCGGCATGGAGACGCTGGAGGAGATCGGCCAGGGCGAGTCGACGACGTTCGTCCTGCCGCAGGAGCTGACGTCGCTGCTGAGCCGGTACGGCCAGCACCTCACCGGCAGCGACGTCGCCACCGACGGCGAGCTGCTGGAGAGCCTGGAGTTCGACACCGAAACCCGTGAGATGCTCGGGCTCGACGACATCGAGGAGATTCTCGGACAGATCGAAGAGGAAACGGAGATGGACGTCGAGCAGATGGAACAGGAGGCCCAGGCAATCAAGGAGGGCGCCGACCCGGCCGACATCAAAGACCCCGACGAGGTGATCGCAGAGATGGACCAGGAGGTGCCCGGCGGCAGCGACGTCGGCACCGGAAGCACGACGGGGGCGGGCGACGACGTGGGAACCGGGAGCACGACGCAGACGGGCGACAACGCCGAGGACGCCGACGGCGACGCCGAGACCGAGACGAACTAAAAGCCCCTGACAAACGTGGCGAAGGGGTTAACCGGGGAAGCCGCCAACCACAACCGATGACCGACGGCGTCGACGAGAACAAACGGGCGACGCTGAAGCGCTTCGCGGCGCTCGGCGCCTCGACCCCGCTGGTGGGGCTGTCGGCGGCCGACAGCGACGCCGGCGTCCGCGACGCCATCGTCGGCTACCTCGCGGCGACGCCTGGGGCGCACTTCTCGAAGCTCCGGGACGACCTCCAGCTCGGCACCGGCGAGACCCAGCACCACCTCCGCCGGCTGGCCGCCGACGACGTCGTCGTCGACCGCGAGGACGGCGACTACCGGCGCTACTTCCCGGCCGGGCGATTCTCGGACTTCGAGCAGCGGGCGCTGGGGTACCTCCGCCGGGAGACGCCCCGGCGGATGCTCATCGCGCTCCTGCGGGACCCGTCGGCGACGGGCGGCGACCTCGCGGCGGCCGCGGACGTCTCCCGGTCGACGGTGTCGAAGTACGCCGCCGAACTGGAGTCGACGGGGCTGCTCTCGCGGGCCGACGGCTACGCCGTCGAGCGACCGGAGACGCTGTTGACCCTCGTCGTCCGGTACGCCGACTCCTTCGGACCCGCGGCCGTCACCGTCGCCGGCGAGGCCGACGACCTCGTCGCGTACGACCCCTGAGGCGGCCCCTGTACCCGGCTCTCACGCCGGCGGAAGGCACTTTTCGTCCGGCGCCGAGGCTCCGGCATGCCCGGTCCACCATTCTTGCACGGAGAGAAGGTCGACCTCCACACGGTCGTCGAAGCAGACGCCGAGTTCATTGCGCGCGGCCGCAACGACCCCGCGGTCAGGCCGTGGCTCCCTCGGTCGCGTCCCCACGCCGTCGCCGAGGCCCGCGAGGACGTCGAGGGGTACATGAGCGACGACAGCGACGGCCTCGGCCTGCTGGCGTGCGTCGACGGCGACCCCGTCGGGCTGGTGTCGATGTTCATGATCGAGGCCGACTCCGGACGCGCGCTCGTCGCGGCCTGGTTCGTCCCGGAGGCCCAAGGGAAGGGGTACGGCACGGACGCCGTCGGCCGGCTCGTCGAGTACGGCTTCGACGAGCGGCGGCTCCACCGAATCGGCGCCAGCGCGCGGGCGGACAACGATGCCTCGCGGGCGACGCTGGAGAAACTCGGATTCGTCCGGGAGGGCTGCCGCCGCGAACACTACTACGTCGACGGCGAGTACGTCGACCGGATCACGTACGGCCTGCTCGAATCGGAGTGGCGTGCGGACTGACTACGGGACGGCGGGCACGGCCCGGCCGTCGTCGACCGTTCAAATTAGATCGTGACCTTCCAGGTCGTCCCCGAGGAGTAGCCCCACTTCTCGACGTCGACGTCGAACTCTCCTTCGCAGATGGCCGGCATGTTCGTGCCGACTTCCTTCGCCGAGAGGTCGAGTTCCTCGCCGATGAGCCGGGACTTGAAGTAGGTCTTCATCCGGCCGTTCTCCCGGAGGTACGCGAGGATGCGTCGCTGTTTGTCGCTGAGGTCGGCCACCCCGGTCGATGCTGTCGCGCTCATGGTTCTTCGATGGGGTTAGTTCATAAAAGGCGATTTGGTACGGTCGGCCAACACCGCGCTGTCCTGCGGTTTCGGTCCTGATCGCTGGCCCGGTCAGTCGTAGCACGTGGCCGACTGGTACGGGGACGAAACGGAGCCCCGGGTGGCCGTGACGCAGGTGCAAGCATCCGCGAGCGAACGAAGTGAGCGAGCGGTTCACCGCGCCGAGCGATAGTGAGGCGCGGGACCAAGAGCCGACTAACGCGGCGCGAAGCGCCGCGGCAGGAGGCTCGCAGTGTCTTTTTCATGAACGTTTTTGCCGCGAGGCGCGGCGAAGCCGCGCCGAGCGTGCAAAAAGGTTCTATTCGATGATTTCGCCGACGGCGAAGTTGGATTTCACCTCGGAGATCTCGACCTTGACGCGCTCGCCGACCTCGCCGCCGGGGACGATGATGACGTAGCCGCGCTCGACGCGGGCGATGCCGTCGCCCTGCTTGCCGAGGTCCTCGATTTCGACGTAGCGTATCTCGCTGGCCTCGACGGGTGGCTGCGGTTCGTCGCTCGGTTCGGCGTCGGTCGAGCCCGTGTCGGCGCCGGCGACCAGGGCGACGCGGTACGTCTCGTCGGCCGCCAGCGACCCGGTTTCGACCTCCCGGCGAGGGACCTCGACGACGAACCGGTCGTCCTTCTCTTCGATTTCGGCGCTGAACAGACACAGGAGCTTATCTGAGATTTCCATAGAGCGTCTGCCGGGACTTGCGCGGCCCGGGTATAGAAGCTACCGACCGTCCAGCGGGGTGCCGTCGGGGCGCTTCTGGCCCTCGGAGTCGTGAACGACGACCCCCTCGGCGTCGGTCGGTTCGTAGCCCTCGCGGACCGCGATGGCCTCCTCGAGTTCCCGGACGGCGCGTTCCTTGAGCGCCGCCGCCAGCTCCTTGGCGTCCTCGCGGGCGATGTCGCGGCCGAGCCCCTCGCACTCGTGGGCGCGGACCGGTCCCTCGCGGTCGACGGCCTCGCCGGTCGGCCGTGCGGCGGCCGTCTCGCCGTCCAGTACGACGCTGAACGGGTAGGTTCGGCAGATGAGCGGCCGGTCGCCGTGGACGGTGCAGACGCCGGTGCCGTCGTCGTCTCGCGGCTCGCCGCCGCTGGACCCCTCGGAGTCGCTCCGCGACTCCCGCTCCCGGTAGAACGCGCAGTCGCCGCAGGCGTCAGTCTGCAGCGCCCACTCGAAGGTCTCGCCCTCGGGGCCGTCGCCGCCTTCGGCCAGCCCGTACGGCATCGGCCGGGCGACGTCCCGCCAGTCGTACGGTTCGTCGCCGGCCTCTTGCAGGTCGCGGACCTCGTCCGGAAAGACGGTGGCGGTGTGGTCCTCGCGGCCGTCGTCGCCCTCGACGGCCCTGCAGCAGGCGCCGCAGCGCGTGCACTCGAAGCCGATGGTCTCGATGGCGTCGGCCAGCTCGCCGACCGAGAGCCCGCGGGCGCGCTCCAGGTCGGCCTCGAGGGACATACCGGTCGTTCGGCCGGGCGGACATAAGGCGTGCGTTCGCGGCTCCGGGTTGACTTCCTCCCACCCCTGAAGGGGTGGAATTCCTCCGTGGGTGATTCGGCTATGCCGATACCCCGGAGGCAAGATTTCCCTCTCGGGTACTCCGGGTTGCAGGCTCCTCTTTGGTCGAGTGACCCCAGTGTCGCCACCGGTGATCATCCCACTCGAGGCGGGCCACCTCGCAGTGTGCCCTCTCCGTCGTGTTCTCTCGGGAGTCTGCGGGCCGAGCCATCGGCCCTGCAATATCAACATGGTCGTCTATCATGTCTTGCAGGAAATTCTCCGAGCCGACCACATCGCTGTGGCCCTCGAATCCACACGAACCGCACTGGAATACGTCACCACTCCGGCCGACGTGGTCGCTCTCACCGCACCGCGAACATCGTGAGGACGTTCCTGTTTCCGACCGCTCACGAACCGCAATTCCACACTCACCCGCCAGCACGGTCTGCATCCGACGGCGGAACCGGCCGTGCGCCCAAAATAGGTCGGTCTTCTCGTTCACCTGCGCCGACCAGTGCGTCTCGCGCACGTCGTCCAGCTTGCCGACGTACACCGTTCCGACGCCCCATTCCACGAACAGATCGGCAAGGTGGCGAACGAGTGCGTCCTGGGCGTGGTTTCGATGCCGCCGCCGTTTGTCGTACAGCTGTTCGATTAGCCGACTCGAGTATTCGTCGCTGGAGAGCTGCGACTGCAAGTCCGCGATACGTTCCGTATAGTCGTGGAAGCGGCGGAACAGCGGGCGGGCGTGGAACACTCGCTGGTGGCCGTCGGTCGTGGTGACGGCGACGAAGTTGTTGGCGCCGACGTCCACGGCGGCCACGGCGTCCCCGTCGCTGGACGGCGTGGCCCGTGTTAGCGTCTCGGTCGTACACCAGTTCCAAGCGGCCACCATGTCCCTCGTACTGCGGATTCCCTCGGATGGGGACACGAATCCGCTGGTTGAGAGGGATGCCGTATTTTTCTTTTAGTTCGCTACCGAGCGCGAGCTCGATCCGCGACCGCTTGCCCCACTTGACGGTATAGGCGTCGTTGCGGACGACCGCTTTCAACACCCTGTTTCCGTCCTCTTTCCAGTAGCTGGGAACGCCGGGTCTGTCCTCGCGGTCGCCATCGTAGTAATCGTCGAATTGTGCAAAGAACGCATCCCACGTTTCGTCGCATTTGTCGAGCAGTTTGTCGGTGATGGCGCGGCCAAGGACGGGCTGGAAGCGGTTGCGAATCTCGGTCCTGGTGACGGCGTTCCAGACGTCGTTCCGCGTCCGCTCGGGGGCGAAGTAGGCTTGGCGGCGGTGGTAGGTGACGATGTTGACGAGGGCGGCAGCGGAGTCGAGGAGTTCGATCAGACACACCCGCTTCCAGTTCTCGCGCGGGGCGAGGTGAAAGGTGTTGGTGCGTGTTCGTTCTTCCTCGGATTGGGCCGCCGTCGTCGTGTTATGGCCTTCGTAGGCCAATAGTATAAACGCTATGATGCTGCGTATTCCGAGCGTTTTTGACTGACGTGGGCTACTGGGACGGTATGAACGAAGGGACGGGCGGGCGGCCCCGCGAGTTGACCGATCATGAAGTGCTATCGGCGTTTAATGAGGTCGAAAAGCCGGTGGCGACCGCCGAACTGCTGGCGGACACGACGGATGCACCGCGGCGGACGGTGCTACGGCGATTGCGAGAGTTGGAAGATGGTGATCGTGTGAAGCGGTGGAAGGTTGGCGGTCGCGCCGTCGTGTGGTGGCCGGCAGACAACGAGTGATCCGGTGGGAATCACAGGCCGAGGGGTTGAGCAGTGGACGGTTGTATCGTGCCTATCGCTCGCACCCACCCCGAAGGAGTGGGCTTCCGCTCGCTGCCGTGTCAGGCCGGGTCGGCGCGGGAGCCGTCCCATTCCACCCGGGCCGCCGCCGCGAGCTTGTCGAGGTGCGCCCGGACGGTGAGGCCGGCGAGGTCCCGGACGCCGGTGAGGTCCTTGTCGTAGGCGGCGTCGGTAATGTCGGCGACGGTACGGTTGCCGTCCTCGACGGCCGCCAGCACGCGGCGCTCGCGGTCGAGTCGGTGGGCGATGAGTCGCTCGCAGGTCGCCGCCGGGTCGTCGACGACGGGGCCGTGGGCGGGCAGGAGCCGGTCGGGCGACCGGCCGAGCACGCGCCGCAGCGACGCGAGGTACGCGCGCATGTCGCCCTCCGGGGAGGCGACGACGACGCTTCCGGCGGCGACCGCGAGGTCGCCGGCGACGAGCGCGTCGGGCGTCTCGAAGGCGACGTGCTCCGGTGCATGGCCCGGGGTGTCCCGCACGACGACGGGACCGTCGCCGGTCTCGACGGCGGTGCCCTCGGCGAAGGTCCGGTCGGGCTCGGCGCCCGTCGCCTTCCGGAAGTCGTCGGCGTAGCCGCTGCGGCACCAGACGGTCGCGTCGGCCGCCGCCGCGTAGTCGGCGACCGCGCCGACGTGGTCCGGGTGGTGGTGGGTGACGGCCACGTGGCTCACTCGGTCGAGGGCGGCCTCGATCCGGTCGTCGGGCGCGGCCGGGTCGACGAGCAGCGCCTCCTCGCGCCCGAGGACGTAACAGGCGGTCTCGCCGGTGGGTGCCCGGGTCGAGACCTCGACGGGAACGCGCTCGACGCGCATACCGGCGGCAGGGGCGGCGCCGACTTAAGCGGTGGGCGGGGGCCGCGGTATCGGCGGTCCACGAGTGGCCTCATACCGATCCAAAGACTGCAATAGGGGCGAGCAGTCGACGGGAGTTCCGTGCGGGCAGGACCCGGAGACACCGTCAGCACCCGCGAGGGCGGCGCGGCCGCCCGAGCGGTAGCGGCGAGCGACTAACGCGAGCCGTAGGCTCGCCGAAGGGAGCACGCGCTATTTTTCCATCGACGTTCGGAAGACGCGCGGCGTCTTCCGCAGCCCATCAGAAGCGCGACGCGCTTCTGAGGACGTTTTTGCCGGGCCGGCGAAGCCGGCCCGTGCAAAAAGGTCGGAGGATCAGTCCGTCAGGAAGTAGACCTGCTTGCGGGCGTCGTCGAATGAGTAGCGGGAGCCGACGAGCTCTTTATCCTCGAGGCGGTTCAGGGCGTACCGGACGGTGCGGTCGGGCAGCAGCGACTCCTCGGCGAGTTGACCCTGCGAGAGCGGCGAAGCCCCTTCCAGCACCTTCGCGACGAGCTTCGCGCTGGGCGGCAGTTCGCGGAGCCGGTCGCGGTAGTCGGGGTCCGCCAACGGCGAGTCGGCCTGAGGTGAGCGTTCCTCCGTGGTCGTGGTCGTGGTCATGCGTCCAGTCCACGGACCCCGATTGTAAAGCTTCGCTACAAGTGTGTCAAAACAATACCTACACTCCCATGTATATAATGAACCCTTATATTTCGACGCCCGACGGTCCCGTCGCGGCAGCCGCCGCAACGGCGCGTCGTCGGCCGGTTCCGGCGCATCCAGCATCCTTTTGTAGCACGGCCGGGACGGACGAACTAGCGTGAAAGGACGGGAGTGGTACCAGGAGCACGACGTCGCCGAGACCTACGAGGACAAGCGGTTCTCCCGCGGCGGCCGCTACATCGACCGTCGCGAGAAGAAGGCGGCTCTCGAGGCGCTCTCGCCGGTCGACGGCCGGCGGATCCTGGAGGTCGCCTGCGGGACCGGGCGGTTCACCACCGCCCTCGCCGCCCGCGGGGCCGACATCGTCGGGGTCGACATCTCCGAGGCGATGCTCGAACAGGGGCGGGTGAAGGCGCGGGCCACGGGCGTCGAGGAATCGGTCGAGTTCATGCAGGCCGACGCCGGCGGTCTGCCGTTCCCGGACGATCACTTCGATTCGGTGTTCGCGATGCGGTTTTTCCACCTGGCACCCGACCCCGAGGGGTTCATGAGCGAGCTCCGGCGGGTCGCCAGCGAGCAGGTGTTCTTCGACACGTTCAAGCGCTACTCCGCCCGGTCGATCTACAACTGGGCACTGCCGATGGGGTCGCGGCTCTACTCCGAGCGGGAGGTCCGGGAGCTGGTCGTCGGCGCCGACCTCCGGCTGGTCGACGCCAGCCACGACTTCGTCGTCCCGTACGGCTTCTACCGACAGGTGCCCGGCTGGCTCGCCGGGCCGTTCCGGGCCCTGGACGCGACGGTCGGACGGTCGCCCGCCGGCAGTCGACTCGCCTCGGTCTCCTACTGGAACACCCGCGTCCCCGGCTGAGCCGGCGTCGGGCGCGGGGCTTTTATCACTCGGGCGCGGAGTCGACCGCATGGACGTCTCGGTGGTCGTTCCGGCGCTGAACGACCGCGACCAACTCGAGGGCTGTCTCGACGCCCTGTCGTCGGAGGCGCCCGACGAGGTGGTCGTCGTCAACGGACCGTCCACCGACGGAACCAGCGGGATGGTACGGGCGCGGGACGACGTCGACGTGCTCGTCGAGATCGACGACAGGAACGTCAACACCGCCCGCAACGCCGGCCTCGCCCGGACCGACGGCGACGTCGTCGCCTTCCTGCTGCCGACCGTTCGGGTCGAGGCCGGCTGGTGCCGGGCGGTCGAGGCGACCCTCCCGGCGGCCGACGTCGCGACCGGCCCGGCCCACGAACAGCTCCGCGCCGGCGTCACGGCGGACGCCATCGAGACGCGGGCCATCTGCGGCCGGTCGGTGACCTACTTCAACGGCGGCAACGCGGCGTTCACCCGCGAGGTGCTCGAGGCGCTGGACGGCTTCGACGAGAACCTGGCGACCGGCGGCGCCCGCGACGCCGCCCACCGCGTCGCCGGTCTCGGCCACGGGGTCGCCTGGGCCGCCGAGATGTGCGTCTCCCGGGAGGCCGCGCCGGACGGCGGCACGACCGAGCGGAACTGGCGCCGGCGGTACTACTCGCTGGCCTACCGGCTGGCGAAGAACTACGGCCTCCACCCGACGGTCCCGCTTCGGACGGTCCGCCACGCGGCGGTCGACGCCGTCGACACCCTCCGGGACGTCGTCCGCGGCGACGCCAGCCCGACCCGCTGGCTCGGCAGCGGCCGCGACGTCGCCGTCGGCGGCGTCGCCGGCTACGCGGACGGCATCCGGGCTCGCTACGCCGACCGATCGCCGAAGCGGAACCCCAGCGGCAGGAGCAGCCGGACCGACCGGGCCGTCGCGGTGTACGACTCCCGATAAAAACCCACCCGTGACGCCGAGGACCGATCCGCCTCCGTCGCGGCCGGCTTACGAAAATACTATATAGAACCGCTGACGACATACGGACCGAACATGTCACAGCAGATGCGCCAGCGGCGCGGACAGCCGCTGTTCATTCTCGACGAGGACACCGAACGCACCAGCGGGAAGGACGCACAGTCGTCGAACATCACGGCCGGCAAGGCCGTAAGCGAGTCGGTCCGGACGACCCTCGGGCCGCGAGGGATGGACAAGATGCTCGTCTCCGACTCCGGGGACGTCGTCATCACGAACGACGGCGCCACCATCCTCCAGGAGATGGACATCGAGCACCCGGCGGCGTCGATGATCGTCGAGGTCGCCGAGACACAGGAAGAGGAGGTCGGCGACGGGACGACGACCGCCTCCGTGCTCGCGGGTCAGCTGCTCGCGCAGGCCGAGGACCTGCTCGACGACGACGTCCACCCGACGACCATCGTCGAGGGCTACCAGCAGGCCGCCGACTTCGCGCTGGAGGCCATCGACGAGCAGACGCTCGCCGACGACGTCGACGACGACGAGCTGGCTTCCGTCGCCGAGTCGTCGATGACCGGCAAGGGCACCGGCGACATGGACGCCGCGGCGCTCGCCGAGACCATCGTCTCCGCCGTCCGGCAGGTCGAAAACGACGACGGCGTCGACCGCGACGCCATCACCATCCGGACCCAGACCGGTCCCGGCGCCTCCGCCACCGAGCTGGTCCAGGGCGTCATCAGCGAGGAGGAGCCCGTCCACGAGAACATGCCCCGGCGGCTCGAGAACGCGACCGTCGCCGTTCTCGATGTCGACCTGGAGGTTCAGGAGGCCGAAATCGACGCCGAGTACGACATCTCCAACGTCGACCAGCTCAACGCCGCCATCGAGGCCGAGGAGTCCGAGCTCCGCGACTACGCCGACACCATCGCCGACGCCGGCGTCGACGTCGCCTTCGTCACCGGCGACGTCGAGGACACCGTCGGCTCCTACCTCGCGAAGAACGACGTCCTCGCCTTCGACTCCGTCGACGACGACGAGGCCCGCTCGGTCGCCCGGACGACGGGCGCGGGCCTCGTCGGCACGCTGAACGACCTCGAGGCCGGCCGCCTCGGCGAGGCCGACGGCCTCACCGTCGAGCGGTTCGGCGACGACGAGTTCGCCTTCATCGAGGGCGGCGCGGCCGCCGAGACCGTCACCGTCTTCGCCCGCGGCGGCACCGAGCACGTCACCGACGAGCTCGAGCGCGCGCTCCGTGACGCCCTGGACGTCGCCACCGCCGCGCTGGACGCTGGCGGCGTCGTCCCCGGCGCCGGCGCCACCGAGATCGCGGTCGCCGACCACATCCGGTCGAGCTCCGCCAGCGTCGAGGGCCGCCGCCAGCTGGCCATCGACGCCTTCGCCGACGCCGTCGACGTCCTGCCGCGCACGCTCGCGGAGAACACCGGCATGGACCCCATCGACGCGCTGGTCGACCTCCGCTCGACGTACGACGCCGAGGGCCGCGCCGGCCTCATCAGCGAGGGCCAGACGGGCGACGTCGGCGACCCCGTCGAGCACGGCATCCTCGACCCCGCCGTCGTCAAGCGAGAAGCCGTCGAATCCGCCACCGAGGCGGCGACCATGATCGCCCGCATCGACGACGTCATCTCCGCGGAGTAGCGGCACACCCTGATTTCTTTTCGACCGACCTCCAGGTAGCCGCGGCGCCGACCGGTCGGAAATCCGTCAGGAACTTACGCCGCCGACCGGAACGGACCGATCGATGGAGGCACGACGCAGCCTCGCGACCAACCTCGCCAACGAGGCGGAGGCCTACGGCTACACGCTGTCCATCTGGGGTGCCGGTGCGCTGCTGATCGACGCCTACGGGGTCCCCGCCCTGGGGGGCGCCATGGCGTACGTCCTCGGCGCGCTCGTCGGCTTCGCGGCGCTGGCCGGCGTCGCCTTCCGGGGGTTTCTCGAGACGGCCGACGTCGAGGGGTCGGACTCCGCGCTCGTGGCCTCGACGGTTCACGCCGTCTCGACGGTCGGCAGTCTGTCCGCGACCGCCGTCATCGTCAACGTCCCCGGCCTGCCACGACTGCTGACGTTCGCTCTCGTCGGATTCGCCGTCACCGTCGCGTACAACCTGCTCCTCCTGGCGGAGCAACTGTTCGCCAGAGCGCTCAGGCGCCTGTAGCGGCCACCGACGGCCCCGGCCGGCGACCGGCGCCTGCCTCACCACTCGAGTTCGACCCGGTCGCCGGTCGACAGCCCGAACGCTTCGTCGCCGCGGCCCCGGTTGACCGCGAACTCGACGTTGCCGTGGCTGCCGATGGTGACGACGCGGACACCGGCGTCGGCGTGTGCGTACGACCGGACGACCGGCACCCGGTCGCCGTTCGCCGCGACGGCGTCCCGGTCGGCCAGGACATCGCCGGGGACGTTCGTGACGACGTTGCCGAAGCCGTCGACGACCAGCACCTCGCCCGTGGCACCGTCCTCGCGCACGTCGGGGTCGGGAAACGTCAGGTCGACGACGTTCTCGATTGGCGCGACGTCGTCGAGCTCGGACAGACGGTCGACGCCGACGTCGTGGACGGCCGCCGCGCCGGGCGCGAAGACGTCCCGGCCGTGGAACGTCGAACTCCGGGGGTCCCCGATTTCGAGTTCGTAGGTCTCGACGCCGTCGTCGCCGGCCAGTTCCCGCGCCGCCGGCAGCAGGACGCCGTTGTCGGGGCCGACGAGGGCGTGGTCGCCGGCCCGGGCGACCAGGGCGGCGCGGTCGGTGCCGACGCCGGGGTCGACGACGACGAGATGGACCGCCGGCGGGAACTCCGGCAGGGTCTCCCGGAGCCAGAAGGCCGCCGTTCGAACGTCCTGTCGCGGAAAGTCGTGGCCGACGTCCACGAGGCGGGCGTCGCAGCGCGAGAGGATGACGCCCTTCATCGCGGCGGGGTAGGGGGTGCCGAAGTCCGACGCGAGCGTGATCATGGCTCGTCAGCGGGGTCGCCGTCGCCGTCGGCGTCGTTGGCGTCGCTGGCGCTGACGTGTGCGAGCCGCTCGACGCCGTCGATCTCCTCGACGACCTCGACGACGGCGGCCGGCACCAGCGACTCCCAGTCGCCGTCGGCGGCCATCCGTTCGCGGACCGCCGACCCCTCCAGTCGCTCGCGGTCGAACATCTCGGACTGTCTGACCTCCACGCCGGCCTCCTCGAACAGCCGGACGACCAGCGGGTTGTTCGAGAAGGCGACGTCGAACCGCGGGCTCATCGACCGGACGTGGCTCACCCACACCGAGTTGCGGTTGAGGTCCTCGATGGGGACGGCGTAGGTGACGAGATCCAGGTCCACGAGCGCCTTTCTGATCATCATGATGCGTTCGCCCGCGGTGAACGGGTTGCGGACGGTGTGGGACTTGTCGGCGCTGCCGATACCGACGACGAGCTCGTCGACCTCTCGGCTGATCCGCTCGACCATCGTGTCGTGGCCCTCGTGGAACGGCTGGAAGCGGCCGATGTAGAAGCCGCGAGTCATATCGGGCGGTCGGGACGCGATTTTATAAACTCGGCGAGTCGCCGGACCGCCGGGTCATTCCGGCGAGCTATCCCGTCGCGGTCGTGCGGTTTTCGGCAGTTCCGAAGCTTGCTCTTGGGAGAAAGTATATCAATCGACATCCCCCAATGTCGGGTATAGCAACGGTTCTATGAGCAACGACAAGGACCCAGACACCGGCGCCGATGGGCGCCGGGACCCGACGGAGGAGCCGGAGTCGGACCCCGGGGAGCCGGACCGCAACGGTCGGCGGTCGCCGAACGAACGGGGTGCCGACGAGCAGCTGGACGACGACGAGGAGCTGCTCGACGGTTCCGACCTCGGAAGCGACGTCCGCGTCGACTCCGAGGTAGAGATAGACGAAAACAGCGAGGACGACCTCCTGGGCGGGCTCCAGGTCGACTCCAGCGAGGAGATCAAGGTTCCCGACCGGCTCGTCGACCAGGTCATCGGGCAGGACCACGCCCGCGACATCGTGCTGAAGGCGGCCAAACAGCGCCGCCACGTCATGATGATCGGCTCTCCCGGGACCGGCAAGTCGATGCTGGCGAAGGCGATGAGCCAGCTCCTGCCGAAGGAGGAGCTGCAGGACGTGCTCGTCTACCACAACCCCGACGACGGCAACGAGCCGAAGGTCCGGACGGTGCCGGCCGGCAAGGGCGAGCAGATCGTCGAGGCCCACAAGGAGGAAGCCCGCAAACGGAACCAGATGAAGTCGTTCCTGATGTGGATCATCATCCTCGTGGTGTTCGGCTACGCCATCCTCATCGTCCAGCGGCTCCTGCTGGGGCTCATCGCCGCGGGCGTCATCTACCTGGCGTTCCGCTACATGAGCCGCAACGGCGACGCGATGGTGCCGAACCTGCTGGTCAACAACGCCGACCAGCAGGTCGCACCGTTCGAAGACGCCACCGGCGCCCACGCCGGCGCGCTGCTGGGCGACGTCCGCCACGACCCCTTCCAGTCCGGCGGCATGGAAACGCCCAGCCACGACCGCGTCGAGGCCGGCGGCATCCACAAGGCCAACAAGGGCGTGCTGTTCGTCGACGAGATCAACACCCTGGACATCCGCAGCCAGCAGAAGCTGATGACGGCCATCCAGGAAGGCGAGTTCGCCATCACGGGCCAGTCCGAACGGTCCTCGGGCGCGATGGTCCAGACCGAGCCCGTGCCGACGGACTTCATCATGGTCGCCGCCGGCAACCTCGACGCCATGGAGAACATGCACCCGGCGCTGCGGTCCCGCATCAAGGGGTACGGCTACGAGGTGTACATGGACGACACCATCGACGACAGCCCGGAGATGCGCCGCAAGTACGCCCGCTTCGTCGCCCAGGAGGTCGACAACGACGGCCGGCTGCCGCCGTTCACCCGCGAGGCGATCGAGGAGATCATCCTCGAGGCCCAGCGGCGCGCCGGCCGGAAGAACCACCTGTCGCTGGAGTTCCGTGACCTCGGCGGCCTCATCCGCGTGGCGGGCGACATCGCCCGCGCGGAGGACCGCGACCACACGGCCCGCGGGGACGTCCTGCAGGCGAAGGCCCGCTCGCGGTCCATCGAACAGCAACTGGCCGACGATTACATCGAGCGCCGGAAGGACTACGAGCTGACGGTCAACGAAGGCGACGTCGTCGGCCGCGTCAACGGCCTGGCCGTGATGGGCGAAGACTCCGGTATCGTCCTGCCGGTGATGGCCGAGGTGGCCCCGTCGCAGGGCCCCGGCGAGGTCATCGCCACCGGCCAGCTCAAGGAGATGGCCCAGGAGGCCGTCCAGAACGTCTCCGCCATCATCAAGAAGTTCTCCGACGAGGACATCTCCCAGAAGGACGTCCACATCCAGT
>PXRL01000026.1:193722-194382 GCA_003020965.1 Halobacteriales archaeon QS_4_69_225 | reverse complement strand
GATGAAGGTGGTCGTCCCGAGCACCGCCCGCGACGCCAAGGGACTCATGCACGCGGCCGTCCGCGACGACGACCCCGTCGTCTACATGTTCCACAAGCGACTGATGGGCATCGGCTGGATGCCGGCCCCCGAGGGACCGAAGACGGCCGTCCCCGAGGAGTCCTACACCGTCCCGTTCGGCGAGGCGGACGTGAAACGCGAGGGTTCCGACGTGACGGTCGTCACGCTCGGGTTGCACGTCCACCGGGCGCTGGAGGCCGCCGAGTCGCTGGCCGACGACGGCGTCGACGCCGAGGTCGTCGACCTCCGGACGCTCGTCCCCCTCGACACCGAAACGGTACTCGAGTCGGTCCGGAAGACCGGCCGGCTCGTCGTCGTCGACGAGGACTACCGCTCCTACGGCGTCACCGGCGAGATAATCGCGAGCGTCGCCGAGTCGGACCTCGGTGCGCTCGAGGCCGTCGAACGGGTCGCCATCCCGGACGTGCCCATCCCCTACGCCCGGCCGCTGGAAGATGAGGTTCTGCCCGACGCCGACGACGTCGAGGCGACCGTCGAAAGCGTCGTGGAATGACGGACGACCGGGTCACCATCGACACCGGAGAAATCTGGCCCGCGGACGCCGACGAGGAGGAGGGCTACGTCGCAAACTGGTTCGTC
>PXRL01000026.1:0-193642 GCA_003020965.1 Halobacteriales archaeon QS_4_69_225 | reverse complement strand
ACGTCGGCGACGGCCGCCTCCGTCTGCTCGTCGGGGACGGTCAGGACGTGTAGTTCGCCGTCGCCGGCCCGCTCCCGGCGGGTCAGCTCGCCGTCGGGCTGGTCGGCGGCGATCGCCCGCTCCTGGGTCGTCGGCGGCTCGCGGCTCTCCTCGACGGTGACGTGTCGGCGCTCGTCCACCTCGACGAGGGCGTACGTCACCTCCATCGGCGGCTCGGCCTCGACGGCGCCCTCGATGACGTCGCCGGCCTCGACGCCGGGGTTGTCCGACAGCGTGTGGACCTGTCCGCGGTCGACGTCCTTCAGAACGGCCGACGCCTCGTCGGCGTCGGTCACGAGGAAGCGGCCCTCGCTGGCGGTGTCGTCGCTCATGTCCGGGCGGTGGCGGCCGACGGTCTTCGGCGTTTCGTCCCGACCCGGCCCCGTCACCGGAGTCGGCGGTGGACGAGGAGGATGACGACCGCCCCGGCGAGGGGGATGGACCAGGACAGCGCCTCGGGGACGGCGTACAGCGCCTCGACGACCGGCGCGGCGACGCCGGACGGTTCCGGCCGGGTCGTCGCCCCCTGGCCGCCGACCTCGAACTCCGCCGGCATCGAGGCGACGGCCCCGCAGTACAGCGTCACGAGGTAGCCGACGCCGGCGGCGCCGAGCCACGTGTCGTAGGTGGCGTCGCCGCCGATCCGGCGGTGGCGGCGGGCGACGAACAGCACCGGCGCCACCAGCGGCGCGACCACGAGGAAGCCGAAGAGGATGAACACCGATCGGACGAAGGTGATGGTGCCGCCGGAGAGGGTCGCCGTCGAGGCGACGGTGACGACGAGGGCGAAGGTGAAGAAGACCGCGAGCGCCGCCGCCAGCAGCCCGCCGACGGCGGCGTAGAGCCGGAAGAGCCGCGAGTCGCTCCGCCGGAGAGCGTACGGGAAGGCCCCGAGGACGCCGGAGTAGTCGTCGCTCATCGCCGGCCGTACGCCCGACCGGCGAATAAGCGCCGCGGTATCGGTGCCGCCGGCCCGCGACGGGGTCCCGCGCGGAGACCGGCGTCGGCACCGCCAGTGCCTTACTCGCGTGGGACAGGGATGGGAACATGAACGTCGACATCGGCAACGCGCTGGCGAGGGAGGCGGACCCCGGCGTCGCCGAGGCGTCGCTGGAGCGACTCGACGAGCGGGTCGGCCGAGCCCACGACCGCATCGAAGGCGGCATCGACGACCGGGAGTTCGGCTACGCGAGCCTCGCGCTGCCGGCCGACGCCGACGTCGAGGCGATTCGGGCGGCGGTCGCGGGGTTCGACCCCGCGGCGGTGCTGACGGTCGGCATCGGCGGGTCGGCGCTGGGCGCCGAGACGGTCACCGCCGCCCTCGGGCTCGAGGGTCACCACACCCTCGACAACGTCGACCCCGCGGAGACGGCGCGGCTGCTGGAGGCGCTGCCGCTCGAGGAGACGCTCGTCAACGTCGTCTCCCGCTCGGGGACGACCGCCGAGACGCTGGCGAACTTCCTCGTGGTCCGCGACGCCATGGAGGCAGCGGGCGTCGACTGGACCGACCGGACCGTGGTCACGACCGGCGACTCGGGCCCGCTCGCGGAGCTGGCCGAGCGGCACGACCTGCCGACCTGTCCGGTGCCGGACGGGGTCCCGGGGCGGTTCTCGGTGCTGTCGACCGTCGGCCTGCTGCCGGCGGCGGCGCTGGGTGGCGACGTCGAGGGGGTGCTTTCGGGCGGCGCCGCCGGCCGGGCGGCGCTTTCCCCGTCGCTGTTCGACTGTCCGGCCTACGCCTACGGCGCCGTCGCATACGCTCTGGAGCAACGCGGTGCGACGACGAACGTCGTCATGCCGTACGTGGAGTCCCTGGAGCCGTTCGCGGAGTGGTTCGCCCAGTTGTGGGCCGAGAGCCTCGGCAAGGACGGCCTCGGGCAGACCCCGGCGCGGACGCTGGGGGCGACCGACCAGCACTCCCAGCTGCAGCTCTACCGGGCCGGCCGCCGGGACACGCTCGTCACGCTGCTGCGGCCCCGCGAGCGGCCCGACCGCCCGATTCCGGAGCCGGACGCCGGGGAGCTGTCGTACCTCGACGGGTCGACGCTCGGGGAACTCATCGACGCGGAGTTCGAGGCGACGGAGGCGTCGCTGGCCGTCTCCGGGGTGCCGAACGTCCGCATCGAGTTCGACCGGCTGGACGCCGAGAGCGTCGGCCGACTGCTGTACGACATGGAGGCCGCCTGCGTGCTCGCCGGCGAGCTGTTGGAGGTGCCGACGTTCACGCAGCCGGCCGTCGAGTGGGGCAAGCGGGCCGCCCGCGGGATGCTCGACGGCGACGCCGAGGCGGCCGAGGCCGCCGCCGAGAAGACGACGCTCCGGGTCAGAGACCGCCCGTGATTTCGAGGTAGCTGACCGCGAAGGTGACGGCGTTGTAGACGCCGTGGGCGACGGCGGGGACGACCAGGTTGCCGCTGTACTCGTACAGCGCGCCGAGAACGACCCCGAGAACGAACACGACGGCGAGGGAAGCGGCGACGGAGCCGCCGGCGCCGAGGTAGTACGCCGGCAGGTGGACCGCCGCGAACACTACCGACGCGACGAGCACCGTCGGCGCGGTGTCGAACGCCGCCGCCAGCCGGGTGTGGACGACGCCGCGGTAGAGCAGCTCCTCGACGGGGCCGGTGACGAGAATCGACAGCGGGATCAGCGGCAGCAGCACCGCGGGGTTGTTCTCGGCCGTCCGCGAGATGGAGTGCTCGCCGACGGGTTGTCCGAGCAACTCGAGAACGGACGTCGTCAGCTCGAGGGTGCCGAACAGCACGAGGAGGCCGCCGACGACGAGCAGCAGGTCCCGCGCCGTCGGAACCCGGAGCCGGAGCCGCGACAGCGACCAGCCGAACTCGCTGAGACAGAACGCGGCGACGGCCAGCCCCCCGGCGTACTGTGCGACCAGCGACACCGAGGCGTAGGCGGCCGTCCCCTGCGTCAGCGGCGCGGCGACGAGGGTGGCCAGCACGAGCCCGACGACGAAGCCGACGACGCCGATACCGGTCGCCTCGGCGACGGCCGACCCCCGGCCCCCGCTTCCCTCGCGGCTCCGCTCGTCGGTGACGCTCACTCCCGATCGTACGGCTCGCCGGCCGATTAATCTTGTCAGTCGTGGCGGGGTCGTGTTTACTTAAGCGATGCTGGGCGAAAATCCACCGCCGGGCGGGACTGGAAGGGGCTGCGCTCTCGGCGAGCGAGACGACGCAAGGACCGCAGGACGCAGTCCGAGGACCGTGGTTCGAAAGACGGCTCGCAGAGCCGTCTTTCGTCATCACGAGAGAGCTCCGCTCTCTCGAACGACAGCGAGTCGCAGCCGTCGAGAGCGCAGGGGCTTCCGTACTGGTCACGGTCACCGACGGCAATTGGGGTTTGTATCTGGGCAATACCTGAGACGACAGCTACGGGCGCTTGCGCTCGAGGTCGCTGCCGCAGATCCGACAGCGGTCGTCGTTGTCGTCGAAGGTCCGGCCGCAGCCCTGACACTGGAAGTTCCAATCGCGGCGCTCGTCGATACCGTCCTGGGCGATGACGTCGACGCCGACGTCGAGGCTCTCGGCGACGTTCTGCATGGCGTAGTCGTCGGTGACGAGCGTGGCGTCGAGCTCGAAGGCCGTCGCCAGCAGCCGGCGGTCGGTCCGCGAGAGGGCGTCGGCGTCGCCGGTCTCGCCGGCGGCCCGGTCGACGCGGTCGACGCTTTCGGGATCGGGGATGTGAACCCGCATCCCCGAGCCCTCCAGGGCGTCGAACCGGTAGCCGGCCTCGTCTTCGAGTTCCTCCCGGACGAGCGGGATGGTCGCGATGGACTCCTCGGTCGTGAAATCGTGGATGAACGCCGACGAGTCGAGAACCTGCATCGAGAATCAGCGGTCGACGACGACGGCGTCCTTCACCGCCTGCACGCGGCCGACGGGGACGAGGTAGTGGCCGTGGTCGTCGCGCGGGAAGTCGGGGTCGATGGTGGCGGTGGCCGGGTCGACGACCAGGTTCCGTAGCGTCCCGGTCTTGAGGTCCACCGTGATGTTGTACAGCGTCCCGAGGCTGGCGCCGTCGGAACCCATTACCTCCTTGTCGGAGAGGTTCTCGGCGAGTATGTCCGGCATGCCTGCCGCTTGCAGGCCCCCCGGTATCAACGTTCGGGTGGCCACGTCGGTCGGCGGGGCAGTATTCAGATGTCGGTCGATGGGCAGCGTTCAGATATGTGATCGAGAGAAGACGAAATCGGAGAAAGCCCTCGGCGCTTTCAGCCCACCAGGAGTCAGTCGATCGGCCAGCAGAAGCTGGCTCGTCGACCGGTGCTCGCTCGAACACCGGCGTCGGCGGCGAGCCGACAGTGACATCCTCACCCGCCGTGAACGGCGGGGCTTCCAACGCAGTTGGAACCCCGGCCCGGTGCCGAGGGAGGTTTCGGGGGGCGGCGTTCCGAGCGTCGGACGGCAGGGTCCCTGCCTTGGCCCGAGGTGCCCCGCGGTGCTGTCACGGGCACTCCCATCCGCAAGCGTGTCATCGCCGTCCGGTTTCAGCGGCCGGCTCTCACCCAAGCGGTCGTCCGGCGGGGAGCCGGACGAGTATGGTTCGGTTCGCGTCGGCCGACGCAGGCACAGCCCGCGTCATACTTCAATACGTTCGTATGCATGATAACTCCTCCGGCTGGGGTTCATCCCAGCCACCGTCAGCAGTTGCACAGTACCGTGTCGGCTTCCTCCCCGCCGCAAGCGGCGGGGTTTCTGCCTCGGAGGAAAGATGAAACCGTTTTATGCGCCGGCGGACGAGAGACACGTAGAGAGGAGAGTTTCTATGTCCGACGCCGACGCGACCGACGCCGGGGATACCGTCTCGCTACGGACGCCGATCGTCGCCGTGCTGGGCCACGTCGACCACGGGAAGACGAGCCTGCTGGACGAGGTCCGCGGCTCGGCGGTGACGGCCGGCGAGTCCGGCGCCATCACACAACACATCGGCGCGACAGCGGTGCCGCTGGACACCATCTCCGACATCGCGGGGGGGCTCGTCGACCCCGACGACTTCGACCTGCCGGGGCTGCTGTTCATCGATACGCCCGGTCACCACTCCTTTTCGACGCTGCGGTCCCGCGGCGGCGCCCTGGCCGACATCGCGGTACTCGTCGTCGACGTCAACGACGGCTTCCAGCCGCAGACCCTGGAGGCCGTCGACATCCTCAAGCGGACCCAGACGCCGTTCATCGTCGCGGCCAACAAGATCGACACCGTTCCGGGGTGGAACCCCGACCCCGACACGCCCGTCCGGCAGTCGCTGGAGCGACAGAGCGAGCGGGCCGAATCGCGGCTCAACGAGCAGCTCTACGAGCTCATCGGCGACCTCTCGGACAACGACTTCTCGGCGGACATGTACTGGCGGGTCCAGGACTTCCGGGCCAACGTCGGCGTCGTCCCCGTCTCCGCGGAGACCGGCGAGGGCATTTCCGACCTGCTGACGGTGCTGATGGGGCTGTCCCAGAGCTACCTCAAAGAGGAGATGTCGGTCGACGTCGGGGGGCCGGGCGTCGGCACCGTCCTCGAGGTCGCCGAGGAGCGCGGCTTCGGGACGACGCTGGATCTGGTGCTGTACGACGGGACGCTTCGGGCCGACGACACGCTCGTCGTCGGCGGCACCGGCGACCCCATCGTCACCGACGTGCGGGCGCTGTTGCAGCCGCGGCCGCTGGCGGAGATCCGCACGGAAAAGGAGTTCGAGCGGGTCGAGTCGATCCGGGCCGCCGCGGGTGTGAAGGTCGCCGCCCCCGACCTCGACGACGCGATGGCCGGCGCGCCCGTCCGGGCCGTTCGCGACCGGCCGCTTTCGGAGGTCGTCGAGGAGGTCCGCGCAGAGCTGGCCGACATCGAGGTGACGACCGACGAGGACGGCGTCGTCGTCAAGGCCGACACCCTCGGCTCGCTGGAGGCCATCGCCGCCGCCCTCGAGGACGCGGAGGTGCCGGTCGTCCGCGCGGAGGTCGGCGACGTCGCTCCCCGGGACGTCGCCGTCGCCTCCACGGCCGACGAGCCGAAACACGAGGCCGTCCTCGGCTTCAACGTCGACGTCCTCGAGGACGCTCGCCGGGAGGCCGACACCGACGGCGTCGAGCTGTTCGTCGACGAGGTCATCTACCAGCTGGTCGAGGAGTACGAAGACCACGTCGAGACCATCGAGCGCGCCCAGCAGGAGCAGGTGCTGGACAAGATCCAGCGACCCTGCCGGTTCCGCGTGTTGCCGGACCACGTCTTCCGGCAGTCCAGCCCCGCCGTCGTCGGCGTCGAGGTGCTGTCCGGGACGCTGAAGCGCAACTCCCGGGTCGTCGCGTGGGCGGACGGCGAGCCCGAGCGGGTCGGCCGGCTGAAGTCCCTGCAGGACGCCGGCGAGGACGTCGACGAGGCCCGCACCGGCGAGGAGGTCGCCGCCTCGATCGACGGCCCCACCGTCGGCCGCCAGATCGAGGAAGGCGACGAGCTGTGGACCGAACTCCCAGAGAAACACGCCAAGATCCTCGAACAGGAGCTGTCCGACGAGATCCCCGCCGACGAGCTCGAGGCGCTCGGGATGTACCTCGACAAACACCGCACCCGCGACCCGTTCTGGGGGAAATGACATCCTCCCCGGCGTTCACGCCGGGGTTTCCTCGCGCTCGGAGTCGGGCCGGTCCCGACGCCAACGGAGGCAAGATTCCACCCGAGGGGTGTACTCCGGTTCGTGCTCGGTACGTGAGCCCCGTCAGGGGTGTGGCGGATTCAGCGCCCCGGCAGGGACGCAGCATCTCCTTGCACAGCGCCCGAAACTGCATCGGACGACCGTCCACGGTTTGAGCGTGGACGGACACGGGCCGTGCCAGCCGAGGGGGTTGGATTGTGTCGTGCCGTCACCCCATCCCGTGTTGCAGGGGCAGGGGTACTGTGAGCGCCGGGTGGCGCATGTCGGCGGGAAGGACCCCAGTGTTTCCAGGTTGGTTTCGACGATTGAGTTACCGAACGCTCGACCCCGTCCGGCATAAGTCCGTGGCAAGTGGAGTGGAAGTGAACGCGATTCACGCCCGTAGTAAATGGCGGGACTCTCTCGCTGTAACAGGTAGCCGCCCGCCGCGACGCCGACCCACCGGCGCCCCGAGCAATCGGTAATTAGATTTAATTACCGGGCGCCCGACGTGGCGGTATGGAACGAGCGACGCGGTACGACGGGCTGCTGGCGGCGATGCCGGTTCTCGTCGTCGGGGGCCTGCTCGCGGGGTGGCTCTCGGCGGTGCCGACGGCCGTCGGCGCCGGTTTCGGGAGCGCGCTGGCCGGCATCGTCGTCGCGCTGTCGCTGTTCGTGGTGCCGCCGGAGTAGTCGGCCGGCACAAAGGCATTTAACGTCTCGCTTGGAGCAAAAATTATGCCCAGCAGACGAAGGCTGCTCGCGGCCGTCGGTAGCGCGACCGCCGTCGGGCTGGCCGGCTGCAGCGGGTCGGAATCCGGCGGGGGCGACACCCGCGACTGCCAGACGACCGCGGTCAACCGCGGTGACGGTACCGTACTCGACGGCGCCGTGCGGGCGACCACCGGTGACGACGGCGCGCGGCTCGTGATTCCACTGGCCGCCGAGGACGTCCGGGAGACGGACACCGAGGTGCTCGAACTCTACGACGCCGCGGACGAACTGGCCCACGCGATTCCGGTTTCGGCCGACGACGCCGGGGTGATGGCCGAGAAGGACGGCGTCGACGACGGCCAACTCCTGTACGAGCAATCGCTCGGTCCCCGCCCGGTACACGGTCGATACCGCATCGTCGCGGTGACGGTAGCCGACGAGTCGGCCGACTTCCTCACCGTCGAGTTCAACTGCTTTTCCGACGTGGACGACTGACGGCCCCGGTGCCGGGTCGGCAGTCGTGCGGGGCCGACCCTCGCCCGGCCGGCCGGCCGGCTTCTCGGACCCGGACGACGAGCGGTCTCGTTGGCGTCGCGACGACGCACAGCATCGGCGCCGGCAGCACGGCGGCGCCCTGGTCGGCGCGTCGGACTCGGGTCGAAACGAAGGCAAGACGTCGAACCGCACTGTCGTCGGCCCGCCCGCTCACCGCGGCGCCGCGCCCGTTCCGGCCTCAACGGCACCCAGGTCGAACCGGCCATTCCGGACCGGAACGCCGGCGTAAGGGTCGGTTTCCAGCAGCAGCGACCCGTCGAGGTCGGCGTAGTCGAGCAGCGGCAGCAGCTGCGCCGCGCCGGCGACGGCGGCGTTGGTCTCCAGCATGCAGCCGCACATCACCTCGAGGCCGTGGGCGCGGGCGGCGTGGATCGCCTCGACGGCCGGCGTGATGCCGCCGGTCTTCATCAGCTTCAGGTTCGCGACGTCGCAGCGGTCGGCGACGGCGGCGACGTCGTCGGCCGTCCGGCAGGACTCGTCGGCCGCGATCGGCAGCGGCGACCGCTCGTGGACGTACCGCAGTCCCTCGCGGTTCTCGGCGGGGACGGGCTGTTCGACGAACTCGACGTCGTGGTCGGCCAGGAACTCACACCGCCGGACGGCCTCCTTCGGCGTCCAGGCCTCGTTGGCGTCCACGCGGAGCCGGACGTCGGGCGCGACGGCCCGGACCGCCTCGACGATGCGGCGGTCCCGGTCGGACCCGAGCTTCAGCTTCAGGACCGGATAACCGGCCGCGGCCGCCTCCCGGGCGCGGCGCCGCATCGTCGCCGTCTCGGCGATGCCGACGGTGTACGACGTCGCCGGCCGGCGGTCGGACGCCGCCGACAGCCCGAGCAGCCGGAAGACGGGCTCGCCGAGCAGTTTCCCGGCCAGGTCCCACAGCGCCACGTCGACGGCCGCCCGCGCGGCGGGGTTGTCGCGGACGACGCCCCGCATCCGGTCGGCGATCGCCCGGCGGGCGTGGACGTCGCCGACGGCCTCGGCGGCCTCGAACAGCGCCGGCAGGACGGCCTCGACGGTGTCGGCGGTCTCGCCGTAGCGGGCCGCCGGCGCCGCCGCCCCGTAGCCCGTCTCGCCGCCGTGTTCGACCGTGACGACGACGTTCTCCGTGACGGTCGTCGTCCCGCGGGCGATGGTGAACGGGACCGACAGCGGCAGCTCGACCCGCTCGGCGCGCCAGTTCATAGTCGCTCGGCCAGCGGGCCCGCGCCGTCCCGGACCGGGTCGACGGCCGGCACCCCCAGCGTCTCGGCGCAGTCGTCGAGGGCGGCCTCGGCGGCCGCCTCGTCCAGCGCCGCGGTGTTCAGCGCGCAGCCGAGCAGCTCCGTCGGCGCGACCCCCTCGGCGAGGTCGACGTACAGCTCCGCGATCCGGTCGAGGTCCGGCAGCCGGAACGACTCGTAGCCGTGGACCGCCTCGCGGCCGGCCTCGTGACACAGCACCAGCCGGTCCGGCATCGCGCCGTGGAGGATCCCGCAGGTGACCGCCGAGTAGGCCGGGTGGACGATGCTGCCCTGGCCCTCGACGAGGAGGTAGTCGTGGTCGTCGGCCCGCTCCCGCAGCATCCGCTCGACGGCGCCGGCGGTGAAGTCGCTCACCGTGCGGTCGACGGGGATCCCCGCGCCGGCGATCACGATGCCGGTCTGGCCGGTCGGGACGAAGCCGGCGTCCAGCCCCCGCTCGCGGGCGGCCTCGACCATCTCGAGCGTCGTCGTCATCTTGCCCGTCGAGCAGTCGGTACCGACCGTCAGGACGATTTCGCAGTCCAGCTCGCGGGCGACGCCCTCGGCGACGGTGAGGTCGTCGGGCGGCCGGCGGACGTCGCGCAGCTCGACGCCGTAATCGTCGGCCAGTCGGGCGAACTCCTCGTCGTCGTTCAGGAAGTAGTGGAGGCCGGCGACGACGTCGGCGCCGCGCTCGATGGCGGCCCGGACGTCGGGGCGCCAGGAGTCGTCGAAGCCGCCGCCGATGGGCGCGATACCGATGATGAGGGCGTCGAAGGCGGGGGCGTCGGCGACGCCCTCGACGACCGGTGTTCCGGCGTCGAAATCGGAGCGGTGGTCGGCGACGGTCGTGCCGGCCGACGCGCGGTCGAGGACGGCGACGACGTCGTGGTCGGCGTACCGGAGGATACCGACGGCAGTCTTGGCACGTTCGGGGAACCGTTCGTGGGCGAGAACGGCGACGCGCATACGCCCGCCAGAGGGGCCGGATTCATAAACGGTCAGGTCGGCCGCCGCTCAGAACCCGTACAGTCGGACGGCCCAGAAGTCGTCGAAGGCGTCGGCCAGCGCCGGTTCGGGGTCGCCGGTGGCGTCGACGGCGGCCGTCGCGTCGGCGTCGGCCGCGAACTCGCCGACCAGCCGGCGGTCGCCGGTGACGTACAGCCGGTCGGCGTCGACGCCGTCGAGGGCCTCGGCACAGCGGTCGACGTGGGCGGCGATCTGCTCGTCGCGGAGCCGCTCGAACCGCGCCTGCGAGAAGCCGCCCTTCGAGTGGTCGCCCTTGACGTCGCTGTCGAAGCCGTCGAAGCCAACGCGCTCGTCGCCCTCGTAGACGCCGACGGCGAAGACGTCCGACCGGACGAGCGCCAGCGCGTACCGGCCCGTCGGCTCCAGCCACGCCCGGTCGAGCTCGGGGCGGTCGCTCCAGGACACGAACGGCTCGGGGGCGACGGGCGGCCGCAGCGCCGCCGCCAGCAGGCCGGCGTCGTCGGCACAGACCAGACACGGCGCCGCCCGCGAGACCAGCGCGACCCGGTCGCCCAGGAGGTCGCCGACCGCCTCGGGCACCTCCTCGTCGACGTAGGCCGTCAGGACGCTCTCGGGATCGCCGCCGAACGACTCCAGCCGCGAGAGCACGGCCGCCAGCCGCGACCCGCGTGCGGTCTCCCGGCGGCGGAAGGCGAAATCGACGGCCTCGTCGGTCGACTCGACCCGGCCCTCGAGGTCGGCGATGCGGTCCTCGAGGCGGTTGACCCGCTCCTCGGCGTCCTGTCGCTTGCGGGCGGCCTCCGAGCGGCGCTCCTGTTCGGCGTCCAGCTGCGCACGGAGACTTTCCCGTTCGGCCTCCAGTTCCGCGATGCGCTCCTTCAGCTCGGTCCGCCCGAGGAGGTCGTCGAGCATCGGCCGAACGACGGCGGCGACCGTCTAAAATCCCGCGGGGTCGACCGCGCCGAGGTCGAGCAGCCGGGCGGCCCGGTCGGCCGTCGCCAGCGACACCTCGCCGAGCGCCGGCGGGGTCTCGACGCCCGCGGCCGGCAGGACGGACTCCGGCAGCGCGAGCGTCCGCCCGGGAACGCCCCCGGCGCCGTGGACCCGAAGACGTGTCGAGCCGACCTTCATCACGGGCGGCTCCGGGCCGTCGGCGCCGTCGTACAGCTGCTCGCCGACCCGTTCGTGTTCGGCCCGCTGCATCGCCGCCCGCTCGCTCTCGTGTGGCTCGACGTAGAGTCGTCCCAGGTGGCAACCGCTCGAGAACCGTTCGAACGTACCGTCGCTCGTGTGTCATCAGTTCGCACGGATGAGGTTCGCCCGGGAGGCTTCGATCGACGCGCGAACGGACCGCCGGTGGCGCCGGCGGCCCCGCCGCACCGCGAGCGGCGCTGGGGCGTTCTCCTCGCTCGATGAACTCTCTGCGCTTCGCTGCGGCTTCGAGTCGGCGGGATGAACGGTGAGAACGGAAAGCGGGTTTTTACCCATCAAGGGTGCACGGTCGAGTAATGAAACGAACCGCTGTCGTGGTCGGAGTCGTCGCGGCGGTCCTGCTGTTGGGGGCCGCCGCGGCCGGCGGCGCGACGGGGTCGACGACGCAGGCCGACGAGGCCGGCGAGAACGCCAGCCTCGGCGCGTCGGTGTCGTCGTTCATGCAGGCCAGCAGCGCCGAGGCGGCCAGCGAGGTCGACGACGGCGTGTTCGTCGCGGCGTGGAACCGGACCGACGACCCGGAGGAGCGCCGCCGGCTCACCGAACAGCGACGCGAGACGCTCGAAGCGCGGGAGCGCCGCCTCGAGGCGCGTCAGCAGGAGTTCGACGACGGTGAGGCCGTCGAGCGACGGGCCATCGCGGCCGAGGTCGCCGTCGGCGCCGCCGAACTGGAGGCGTCGGTCGAGCGGACGGAACGTGCCGCCGAGGCCGCGGGCATCGACGTCCCCGGCATCGCGGCGATACGGGACGACGCCGCCGACATCCGGCGCAGCGCGGCCCCCGAGGTCGCCGGCGGCATCGGCGCGCCGGCCGACGCCGGGCCCCCGGGCAACGCCTCAGGTACGGGCGCCGAAACGAACGACTCGAACTCGACCGGCCAGAACGGCGAGACGCCGGCGGCCAATGAGTCGGCTTCCGGCGACTCGCCGGGCAACGGGACCGCCTCCGACGACCGGAACGAGACGGACGACGACCGTCCCGCGAACGGATCGGGAAACGACAACCGCTCCGACGACGGGAACGACGCGAGCGGGGGCAGCAACGGTAACGGCGCGAGAAACGCGGGTGGGGGAAGTGACGACGAAGCGGGCGGCGACGACGAAGCGGGCGACGACGACGAAGCGGGCGATGGCAACAGCGAGGCAGGCGACGACGACAAAGCGGGCGGTGGCAACGGCGAAGCGGGCGACGATGACGAAGCGGGCGACGACGGCGAAGCAGGCAACGACGACGAAGCGGGCGGTGGCAACGGCGAAGCAGGCGACGACGAAGCGGGCGGCGACGCCAGCGACGACGGCAACAGCGAGCGGGCGCGCTGAGCCGACCGGTTCGCGTCACCCTTTTTCCTTCGCGGCGCGAAGTTCGGCTCCATGGATTCGGCGGCGTTCCTCGATCTGCTCGGCAACGAGAACCGGCGGCGGATCCTCCGGCTTCTCGCCAACAAACCCTGTTACGTCACCGAAATCAGCGACTACCTGGGCGTCAGCCCGAAGGCGGTCATCGACCACCTCCAGAGACTCGACGACGCGGGGCTCGTCGAGTCCCGCGTCGACGACGGCCGCCGGAAGTACTTCTCGATCGCACGGAACCTCCGGCTGGAGGTCAACGTCTCGCCGTACGACTTCGGCACCAAAAGCGCCTACTCGGCGTCGCGGAACCTGGACATCACCGCTTGCCGGTACGTCTCGATCGACGTCGAGCGGGCCGGCGGCCGCGCGGACGAGAGAAAGGAACTCTCGTCGCTGGCGTCGGACCTCCAGCGGCTTGAGCGGCTGGAAAACGAGCTGTCGATGGCCCAGCGGTGGGTCCAGGGCCGGCTGACCGAGACGCTCGACGACATCAGCGCCCACTTCGAGGGCGTCGACGGCCGCTTCTACGGCGAACTGCTCCGGGGGCTGGCGACCGGGACGGCGACGCCCGAGGAGCTGAGCCACCGGGTCGAGGCCCCGCCGGACGTCGTCGCCGACGCCCTCGAGGGGCTGGCCGCCCACGGCGTCGTCGAGTCCGACGGCGACGAGTGGCGGCTGACGGTCTGATACTGATTGCCGCGGGTCGGTACCGCACCGACCGCCCGACTGTAGGCGATCGTTCTGGCAAACAGCCACGGCAATCCGCGTGAGTGCCGTCAAATCTCCCGCGTCAGGCCGTCCCGGAGGTCCCGGCCGAAGTAGTTGCCGACGGCACCGACGAGGGCGCCGACGCCGCCGGCGACGGCTGCCAGCGGCGCGCCGATGCCGCCCAGCGCCGCGATGACCACATAGCCCACCAGCGCGCTGGCGCCGAACGCGAGGCCGCCGGCGACGGTGGTTTCGAGGTAACGCCGTCGCTCGGAGACCAGCCCGAACAGGAACGCCGCGGCGAAGACGCCGAGCAGGCCCGCTCCCGGAAGCGGGACGACGGCGTCGACGGCCACCAGCCCGCCGACCGACAGCAGGAGCGCCGCGACGAAGGCCCGCGGCGAGAACAGCCGCTTCGCACGGCCGCCGACCCGCTGACGGAGTCCCGCCTCCTCGGTAGGCCCCGGGTCGGAGGCCTCCTCGCCGAGTTCGACCTCGAACTCGGTGCCGACGTCGCTCTCGGCGGTGCGCTCGCGGGTCCGGGTTTGGTCGCCGCTCATGACGGGGCGAGGGCTCCCAGCGGTATCGGTCTTTCCCAGCCGAACGGTGGCTTTCAAGGGCGCGCGGCCGGTAGCGGCGGCCATGAACCCAGGGGACCGTGTCCGGGTCGACCGCGACGCCGCCAGCTACGAGGGCGTGCTGATGCCGTCGACAACCGACGACCACCTCGTCGTCAAGCTCGACGGCGGCTACAACGTCGGGGTCGACCGCGCCGACGCTGACGTGGACGTACTCGAAGCCGACACTTACGACGTGGGCGAGCCGGGCGACGCCGACGGCACCTCCGAGATAACCTTCGACGACGAGTTGCCGACCGTCGCGCTCATCTCGACGGGCGGTACCATCGCCTCGACGGTCGACTACCGGACCGGCGCCGTCACCGCCCAGTTCGACGCCGAGGACGTCCTGCGTGCGGTGCCGGAGCTGGCCGGCCGGGCGAACTACCGCGGCCGCGTCGTCGCCAACATCCTCTCGGAGAACATGACGCCCGACGTGTGGGTCGACCTCGCGGCGGCGGTCCACGAGGAGATCGACCGCGGCGCCGACGGCGTCGTCGTCATGCACGGCACCGACACGATGCAGTACACCGCTTCGGCGCTGTCGTTCACGCTCGACACGCCGGTGCCGGTCGTCTTCACCGGCAGCCAGCGGTCGGCCGACCGGCCCTCCTCGGACAACGTGATGAACGCCGTCTGTGCCGTCGAGGCCGCTACTGCCGACCACTCGGAGGTACTCGTCTGCATGCACGCCGACGCGTCCGACGACCGCTGTGCGCTGCACCGCGGCACCCGGGTCCGGAAGAATCACACCTCCCGGCGGGACGCCTTCGAGACGGTCGGCGCCGAGCCGGTCGGCGAGGTCGCCTGGGAGAGCGGCGAGGTGTCGTTCCGGCGGCCGGTCGCCGCCCGCGGCGAGGGCGACCCCGCCATCGAGGCCGACCTCGAGCGGGACGTCGAACTGCTGAAGTTCGTCCCCGGTACCGGGCCGTCGGCGCTGGAGGCCGTCGCCGGCGCCGAGGGGCTCGTCCTCGAGGGGACCGGCCTCGGCCACGTCGACACCGCCTGGGTCGACCGCATCGAGGAACTGGTCGACGACGGCACGACGGTCGCGATGACGAGCCAGTGTCTGGAGGGCCGCGTCTGCGACCGGGTGTACGACACCGGCCGGGACCTGCTGTCGGCCGGCGTCGTCGAGGCCGGCGACACGCTGCCCGAAACGGCGTACGTGAAGCTGATGTGGGCGCTGGCCAACGCCGACGACCCCGCGGCGACGATGCGCCGGTCGGTCGCCGGCGAACTGCAGGAGCGGTCGGTGCCGTGGACGTGACGGCCGACGTCGCAGTCCGGCAGGCCCGCCCCGGGGACAGCGAGACCGTCGCCGCCTTCACCGAAAACACCTTCCCGGAGCTGGGCGGCGATTACATCCCCGACGTGTTCGAAGAGTGGGTCGAGACGGACGGCCCCGACCAGCGCACCCTCGTGGCGGTCGTCGACGGCCGGCCGATCGGGCTCCTCCAGGCGGTGCTACTGTCGGACCGCGAGGCGTGGGCCCAGGGGATGCGCGTCGCCCCGGAGTTCCGCGGCGCCTCGGTCAGTCCCGGCCTGAGTCACGCCGCCTTCGAGTGGGCGGCCGACCGGGGGGCGACCGTCTGCCGGAACATGGTCTTCTCCTGGAACGCCGCCGGCCTGGGGCAGTCCCGGGCGGTCGGCTTCGAGCCCGTCACCGAGTTCCGCTGGCTCGAGCCGGAGCCCGACCCGGACGCCGACCCCGGGCTCGCGGTCAGTCGCGATCCGGCCGTCGCCTGGGGCACCTTCCACGGCAGCGACGCCGACCGCCACCTCCGGGGGCTGGGGCTGGACCTCGAGGAGTCGTGGGCGCTGGCCGAGATCGACGAGCACCGGCTCGGGGCGGCGGAGTCGGCGCTGGCCCTCCACGACGGCGACCGCCGGCGGGCGATGAGCTACCGGACGCGGACCTTCGAGCGGGAGACCGACGACGGCGTCGCGGAGACGCGTGCCGAGTACGGCGTCGCCGCCTGGGACGACCACGAGGCACTGTCGGAGCTGGCGGCGGCCGTCGCCGCCGACGCCGCCGCCGCCGGCGCCGACCACGCGCGGGTGCTGGTCCCGGAGACGCCGCGGCACGTCTCCGACGCCGCCTACGCCCGGGTGCCGTTCGCCGACGACCCGGACTTCGTCCTGGAGCGAGACCTGACCGGCTACGGCGGGTAGCCGCCCGGCGCCGGCCGCTACCGGCCGCCGCCGCTGACGGGCGGGAACAGCGCCAGCTCGTCGCCCTCCTCGAGGGCGGTGTCGAGGCCGTCGTCCCGGACGAAGGGGTCGTGTTCGTTGCGGAGCACGCGGATGTGGTCGCGGATCTCGCCCTCGTCGTCAAGCACCTCGGCCTCGAGTTCGGGGTGGGCCTCCAGCAGCTGCTCGAAGGCGTCACCGAACGTGTCGCCCGGCCCGGCGTCGACGGCCACACGTCTCGACTCCGCCGCCTCGGCGAGGTTCGCGAAGAGTCGCCACTCCATGTCGGCGCTGGGGTCGTGGCGGTCTTCAGCCTGTCGTCGTCGACAGCAGCCGGTCCCGGTAGGCGCGGTAGACGGCCTCGTCGAAGACGAGCCGGAGGTGCCCTCGGCTGTCGACCGTCCGGTTCTCGTCGTCGTCGCGGCGGACGTCGTCGGGGAGCCGGGCGCGGCGCGGCCCGACGACGAGCGGGTCGAAGCGGCTCCGGACGGCGGTGTACCGGACGCCGGCCGGCGTCGGATCGTCGTTGAGCGTCCCGAGGAACTCGCTGCCGGGGACCATGTCGCGGCCGCCCGGGGTCCGCGCGGCCAGCCGGGCGGCTCGGGTGCCCTGGTGCGGCGTCCCGAGGGTCACGAGCCCGCGAGCCTGCGGCGCCGCCGACAGCTCCTCCAGCGCCCACCGCGCGGCGAGCCCGCCCATCGAGTGGGCGACGACGTCGACCGGCCGGCCGCGGGCGTCGAAGACGGACTCGAGGGCCGCCGCGACGTCGGCGGCGTACTCGCGGGGGGAGCCGCGGGCCTGCCCGACCCGGTCGCCGAGGCTGACGGTACGGAGGTCCGCCTCGCCGTAGCCGTCGGCCCGGAGGTAGCCCTTGAGCCGCCGCCACCACGGCGTCTCGCCGGTGTCGGCGAAGCCGTGGACGAGCACGACCGGCCGGCGGTCGACGCCGACCGCCTCCGGCCGGAGCCCCGCCGCGTCCCGCCGGAGCAGCGCCCGTCGGTCCGTCGCGTCCATACCGTCGGTCGGCGGCCGACGGAGTATACCTTTTCGCCGCGAATCGCCGGCGGTACAACTATCCCCCGTGACGCAACCCTTACCGCCGTCGGCGCGGAACGGCCGGTGATGCGCGACATCTTCGAGCTGCGGGACGCCGACGCCGCCGGCCGCATCGGCGAACTCGAGGTCCCGCGGGCCGGCGTCACCGTCGAGACGCCGGCGCTGCTGCCGGTCGTCAACCCGCACATCCCGACGGTCGAGCCGGCCGCCCTGGAGTCGACCTTCGGCGCCGAGATCCTCATCACGAACGGCTACGTTCTCTACAACAGCGACGACTACCGCGAGCGGGCCCTCGAGGAGGGCCTACACGAGCTGCTCGGGTTCTCGGGGGCCATCATGACCGATTCGGGGTCGTTCCAGCTGTCGGAGTACGGCGAGATCTCCGTGACGAACGGGGAGATCCTGCGGTTCCAGCGGGCGATCGGCTCGGATATCGGGACGCCGGTCGACGTTCCGACGCCGCCGGCCGCCGACCGCGAGCGCGCCAAGGACGAACTGGCGACGACGCAGGGGCGACTGGCGGCCGCCGAGTCGGTCGACACCGGCGAGATGCTCGTCAACGCGCCGGTCCAGGGGTCGACGTACCCGGAGCTGCGGGAGCGCGCCGCCGCCCACGCCTACGAGACCGACCTGGACGTCTTCCCGGTCGGGGGGGTCGTCCCGCTGCTGAACGACTACCGGTACGCCGAGACGGTCGAGGTGGTGCGGGCGGCAAAGCGGGGGCTGGGCGCCGACGCCCCGGTCCACCTGTTCGGCGCCGGCCACCCGATGACGTTCGCGCTGGCGGTCGCGGCCGGCTGTGACCTGTTCGACTCGGCGGCCTACGCGCTGTACGCCCGCGACGACCGCTATCTCACCGTCGCCGGCACCGACCATCTTGAAGACCTGGACTACCTGCCGTGTGCCTGTCCGGTCTGTGCCGACCACGCCGCCGGCTCGCTGCGGGCGCTGCCCGACGACGAGCGGGAGCGGCGGCTGGCCGAGCACAACCTCCACGTCAGCTACCGGGAGCTGCGGACGGTCAAGCAGGCACTCCGGGAGGGAAACCTGCTGGAGCTGGTCGAGCGCCGCGCCCGCGGCCACCCGGCGATGGTCGACGGCTACCGGGCGCTGCTGGACGCCGACCTGGCGGCGACCGATCCCGTCTCGAAGGGGGCGTTCTTCGGGCTCTCGGCCGACGCCGCCCGTCGGCCGGAGGTCCGGCGGCACCACGACCGACTCGACCGGCTGGCCGTCGACGGCGAGCGGGTGCTGCTGTCGGAGGGCGGCAACAACGACCGCTTCGACGAGACCTGGCGGCTCCGGCCGCCGTTCGGGCCGTTCCCGGCGGCGCTGTCGGACAGCTACCCGCTGACGGCGGAGCTGCCGGAACGGCTCGGCCCGGCGGCCTACGAGGCGGCCGCCGAGGGGGTCGGCCGGCTGGCGGCCGCCAACCCGGACGTCGCGTTCACGGTCGCCCACTGGGGGTGGCCGGAGACGGCGTTATCGGCGCTGCCGGACGACGTCTCGACGCTGGAGCTCGGCCCGGACAGCGAGCCGCCGTCGGATCTCGACGCCGATGCCGACACCGACACCGGCGCCGGCACCGGCGGCTGAACGGCCGTCGCCCGGATCGACGTCCGACGTCCGTCGGCGTCGGACCTCGACGCCGGCGGGTGCGGGCGATGAAAACGCCTTTGCCGGTCGCCCGACTCGCTTCGGGCGATGACCAGCGTCAAGCGGTTCCGCGTCGAGGAGCCCGCGACGGCCGACGGGCTGGGGCGCGGGGCGTTCGTCTTCACCGACGACTACTCGGTGTTCGACTGGGGGACGATGCCGGACGCGGTTCCGAACAAGGGGGCGTCGCTGTGCGCGATGGGGGCGGCCAACTTCGAGCGGCTGGAGGCGGCCGGCGTCCCGACACACTACCGGGGCGTCGTCGACGGCGGCGCGGTGGTCCCGCTGCCGGCAGCCGGCTCGCCGCCCCGCGAGATGGCCATCGAGCTGACCCGCGTGCCCGACCTCCCCCACGAGGGCCGCGAGTACGACTACGACGCCTTCCACGAGGCCGCCGGCGAGAACTACCTGATCCCGCTGGAGATCGTCTTCCGGAACACCGTCCCGGTCGGGTCGTCGCTGCGGCGGCGGGCCGACCCCGAGACGTTCGGCCTCGACCACGAGACGTGGCCCGACGACCCCGTCGACCTCCCGGAGCCGGTCGTGGAGTTCTCGACGAAGTTCGAGGAGTCCGACCGGTACCTCGACCGCGACGAGGCCGACCGCATCGCCGGCCGGGCCGACGTCGACGAGCTGGCGGCGGTCGCCCGCGAGGTCGACGACCTCGTGACCGAGACGGCCGCCGAGGCCGGCCTGAAACACGAAGACGGCAAGATCGAGTGTCTGTACGTCGACGGCGAGGTGCGGGTCGCGGACGTCGTCGGGACGTTCGACGAGAACCGCTTCTCCCGCGAGGGCCAGCAGCTCTCGAAGGAGGTCGTCCGGCAGTACCACCGCCGGACCCAGCCGGAGTGGGTCGAGGCGGTCGAGGCGGCGAAGGCCGCCGCCGAAGAGCGAGACGTCGCCGACTGGCGGCGGCTCTGCGAGGCGGAACCGGAGCCGCTGCCGGCGCCCGTCGTCGACGCCCTCCGGGACATGTACTCGGCGGGAGCCAACGCCTACCTCGGCCGGGAACTGTTCGACGCGCCGGCGCTGGACGAGGCCGTCGAGGCCATCCGGGACCTGTAGCGGCCGACCCCGAGCGTTTTTCACCGTCGACGGCGAAATCTTGAGCCATGTTGCCGCTACAGACCATCTCCGACCCGGCGATGGCGATCGCGGTCCTGATCATCCTCCTGATCCTGGTGGTTCCGGCCGCGTTCGTGTGGGCGTTCGGCCGGATCCGCGACGCCGACGCCGACACCGATTCCGACGCCGACGACGAGGGGACCGACCGCGGCGGCGCCGGCGCCTGACTCCTCCCGGTCGAAAGCGAGGCCGTCGACAGTCCGGAGACGACGAGCCCCGCCCCGGCGGGCGAGTGCCCATGAACGAGTCGGGCGGGACGGCTGATTCCCTGTCTCGGCCCCGGTGTTTCCAATAATTTTTACTGTCAGTAGTGGCCACGCGGTTGGTGTGTCTATCATTGACGACCACGGGGCGGAGGCGAGAGCACTGACCGTGCGAACGACGCTCGAGTCGGCAGCGGCGGCAGAAAGCATCGACCCGCGGCCGCGAGGCCGCGATGGCGAGCGGAGAGCCGGGTCCCGTACCGACGGCCGTCGGAACGAGTGCCGATGGTAAGCGGCCCCGAACTCCTTCTGGCGTCCCTGCCGCTGCTCGTGGCGGGCGTGTTGCTCGTCGGGCTCCTCTGGCCGGCGACCCGGGCGATGCCGCTGGCGTGGCTGACGGCGGTGTTCGTCGGGTACTTCGCGTGGGGGATGCCGGTGAACTGGATCGCGGCGGCCTCGATAAACGGTGCGATAACGGCCATCACGATACTCTGGATCGTCTTCGGTGCCCTGTTCGTCCTGTACATACTCCAGGAGGCGGGGGCGTTCGACCGCATCAACAGGGGGTTCGCGGCGGTCTCCGACGACCGCCGGGTCCAGATCGTACTGCTCGCGTTCTTCCTGGCGACATTCATCGAGGGTGCCGCCGGGTTCGGAACGCCGGCGGCCGTCGTCGCGCCGTTGTTGCTCGCGCTCGGCTTCCCGGCCCTGGCGTCGGTGGTCGTCGCGATCATCGGACACATCATCGCGGTCACGTACGGTGCCGTCGGGACGCCGATAATCATCGGCATCCGGAGTCCGCTGCAGGTGTTCGAAGCGGAGATCAACGAGGGCGGCTTCACCGTCCTCGGGTTCGCCGACCAGGTCGCGGCCTGGGCGGCCACGTACCATGCGCTGGTCGGCTTCGTGATGCCGTTCATCGCCGTGCTGATGGCCGTCCACTTCTTCGGCGGCGAGGATAGTGACCTGAGCGACGCCTACGAGGTGGCCCCGCTGTGTCTGTTCGCCGGCGTCGCCTTCGCCGTCCCCTACTGGGTTTCGGCGTGGTTTCTCACCGCCGAATTTCCGTCGCTCATCGGCTCGATGGTCGGCGGTGCCGTCACCGTCGCCGTACTCCGGGCGGGCTACCTGCTGCCGGACTCGGAGTGGGACTTCCCGCCCCGCGAGGAGTGGCCCGACCACTGGGTCGGCTCCATCGAGCCCGGCGACACGGACGACGCCATCGACGTCGACGAGGAGATGTCACTGCTGAAGGCGTGGTCGCCGTACGTCCTCCTCGTGGTACTGCTCGTCGTCACGCGGGCGGTCGACCCGATCAGCAGCGCCATCTCGAACCCCGATTTCGGCGTGCAGATCGGCGACGTCACCGTCGGCATCGTCCTGGCCTGGGAGACGATTCTCGGCACCGACATCAGCGGCTCGATCGCCTGGGTGAGCGTCCCGGGATTCTGGCTGATCGTCAGCGCCCTCGTGGCGGTCCCGGTCTTCGGCATGTCCGGCGAGGCGGTCGGCGACGCGCTCTCCGAGACCGGTCGGAAACTGGTTTCGCCGATCATCGCCCTGATATTCGTCATCGCGATGGTACAGGTGATGCTCCAGTCCGGCAACCCGCCGGGCGTCGAACCCGAGGGAATGATCGTCGTGCTCGCGCGCGCGACAGCCGACACCCTCGGCCCGGCGTATCCGGCGGTCGCGGCGCTCATCGGGGCGCTCGGGGCGGCGATGGCCGGGTCGAACACCGTCTCGAACATCACCTTCAGCGGCTTCCAGTTCGAGGCGGCAGGACGGGTCGGCGCCCCCCGACAGCTCGTCGTTGGGGCGCAAGCCGTCGGCGGCGCCATCGGGAACCTGGTCGCCATCCACAACCTCGTGGCCGCCCTGGCGACCGTCGGCCTCGTCGGCTCGGAGGGCCGCGTGATGCGGCTGAACTTCATCGTCCTGCTGTACTACAGTACCGCCGTCGGCGCGCTGACGATGCTGTTCTGTTACGTGTTCTTCCCGGGGCTCTTCTGATACTGCCGGCCCTACTGTTTCGAGCCCCGGTACCGCAACACGGCGTCCATCGGACGGCTACCGTCGAATGCCCCGAACCGATTCAGGTACTTACAGCCGGCAGTACGAGGCGGCGAGCCCGGGTGCCGGCTACGGAGAGGCCGGCACCGCTTTTCCTCGGGAAGGATTCGGCCGGGCTGACCCCGACCCGGTGGCTCCGAGGTAGTGTCCAGACGGATTCCGTTACGACCACCGTCGTCGATCGGGTGCGGAAAGTCCCCGGTCGCTGCGGAAAGCCCGGCGACGGTGAGTCGAACGCCGGAAGATGACCGACGGGAGTCTTCCGAAACAGGCACCGTAGGCCGATCGAAGGGAAGCCGAGAAGCACAGCGAGACGTGCGACCGCAGCGACCGGTCCCGTAATCCCACCCGTTCTCCGGTTCGGCTGGCACTCGTCCAACAATGCCGGCCTCGACGACCGGGGACGTACGGTGGCTGCGCTGTGGCTGGCGGGACTGTGACGCGCCCCTGCCCGGGAAGGGGGGATGGAAAAGGGGGGACGGATACGGAGTCGACGGGGGGGTCCCGCGCCCCGGCGGTGATGCCCACGGTTCCGGGGTCGGGCGTGGGACCGCGGGTCGCTCGCGCCGGTCGGCCCGGTCCCACGCTCCACTATTTAGGCCGACCTAAAATAAAGCTGTCGGACGCGTTCAGTCGTCGGAGACGGCCTCCCGAGGCCGTCGATGGGGCGGTCCGGCAGCCGCTCGTCGAGGTCGGGCGGTAGTCCGAGGCGGTAGTCGTCAGCGTCGATTCCGTCGCGCAGGTCCGTCCGTCCGCGGTAAGCGGAGACGGCGTCGTCGAGGTGGAGCCGGACGGCCTCCAACAGCGCCTCGGCCTCCAGCGGCTGGCCGCGGCGCTGCAACCGGTCGACGTCGGCGCCCGGCGGCGCGTCGAACGCCCGCTGGGCGATGATCGGTCCCTAGCCGAGGTCCTCGATGTTGACGTCCCGCTCGAACAACAGCGTCGTCACCCGCGCGATGAGCCCCGTGTCGTCGTCGCCGACGACAGTTATCTCGTGTAGTCGCGACTCACGGGCGGTTCCTCCGGATGCGGGCGTCGTCCGTCATATCTCCTCGTGCGAGGCCGGTTGGCAAAAGAGCGACATTCCACTTGTGCGGCAGTTTATATGTGAGGACGACCGATTCGGGTTCGATGCGCCTCGACGATGGGGTCCTCCACCTGGACAAGGAGTTCTCCCTGCTCGACGAGTTCGTCATCGACGTGACATCGATACTGGACGACCTCGGTGTAGGGTACGTCGTCGTGAGCGGATACGTCGCGATACTGACCGGGCGCTCGCGGTCGACCGAGGACATCGACACCATCATCGAACCGCTGTCCTCCGAAGGAGCCCGGGACCTCGCTTCCAGGCTCCGGGATGAAGGGTACTGGGGAGCGACCGCGCTGGCCCGAATCGACGGCCACGAGGTCAACGTCGGTCCGCTCGAACAGCAGATCGCGTACAAGCTCTTCCTGGGAACCGAGAAGGACTTCGAGGACTCACAGTGGTAACAGCGCGGAAGCCCACGGCTTTAGCCGTGGGAGGAAGCGCGCGAACTCTATGTCATAAACCACCAATACCTGCATTGCCGACTCCCCGATGCAATCAAAGCTATTAATAAAGAGTAGCCGTTACTGTGATTTACATGGCGTGGGACGTAACCCGCACGGTTCGGGTGCGACTCAACGTGCCTGACGACCGCAAAAGTGACCTCCACGCCACCAATGACCTGTTCCAGTATTGCGCGAATCGCACAGCAGACTGGGCATGGCGTTATCCCAATGAGGACTGCGTGACCAGCAAGAGCGAAGCCGAAGCCGCCATTTACAACGAACTCCGCCACGAGACGAACGGCCTGCACGCGAACCTCGTCCAGAAAGCCATCAAACGTGCTACCGATGATATTGGGAACTGTGTTGATCGGCTTGCTGACGGCGAGAACACCAGCAAGCCCGAGTACGACACATTTAGTATCGTCTACGACAAGCGAGCCGCTACCTACTACCGGGACAAGGTGAGTCTCGCCACAATCAACGGCAGAGTCGAATGCGACTACGACCTGCCCGACAGCCCGGACGGCACGCCACACGGCGACTACCTACTGAACGACGACTACTCCTTCTCAACCAGCACCGTTCACTACGATAGCGAAACTGACGAGTTCTACCTCCACGCGGCAATGGAACGGGAACTCGACGTTGCCCATCCTGAGAAAGCCGAGCATTCGAGAGTGCTTGGCGTGGACTGCAACGTTGACGACCATATCGCCGTGACCTCAACGGGCAGATTCGTCGGCAATGCTGACTTCCTCAACCACAGACGCCGCGAGTTCGAGAAGCGGCGTGCCAGCCTCCAACAGACGGGGACGCGAAGCGCCCATCTGACCTACCACCGTATCGGTGACAGGTTCGGACACTGGAGTGAGGACTATCTGCACCGATGCTCGAAGGCACTTGTCGAAGAAGCCCACCGACAGAACTGTTCGCATATCGCGTTCGAGAACTTGGAGCAGATTCGTGACCGTATCAGCGACGGCAAGAAATTCCAGCAGTGGGCGTTCCGCGAACTCCAACAGCAGACGAAACACAAAGCGGAACTGGCTGGCATCGTTGTGGAAACGGTCGACCCATCCTACACGAGCCAGCAATGCTCGAAGTGCGGCACGACCCTTGATGAAAACCGCGACGGGCAACACTTCGAGTGTCTGGACTGTTTGTACACGGCAAACGCCGACTACAACGCCGCGAAGAATATTGCTCGGAAACTTACACTAAAACTCCAGCGAGGGCAGAAGTCCCCCGCTGGAGGGGCGTTCTGTCAGTATGCCCTAAAGTCGGGGGTGATGACCGTGAACGCTACTGAAGTGGCGTCCGACCAGTATGTGTCGGCAGAACGGGAGTCCACCGACAAGCCAACGGCTTCAGCCGTTGGTAGCTGACCTCTATACGGTTTTTCGGGAACAGCTTGATACCGATACGCTCGAAACGTACGTCGAGGAACTGGAGGTATCGGACCGATATGCCGAACTTAGAGGAACTTAGGGACCAACAACGGGCTAACGTCGCACAGAGACGCGAGTTCGTCAGGCGGTGGGCGGAGCACGTCAGGGACGCCGCCGACGAGGACTGGTCGGCGGAGGTCAACGAGGTCATCGATTCCCAGTACGAGTAAGGTCCACGGCCGGAGCCGTCTTCCGATACATGAACGTGGACACTCCCGGCGAGACACAACCGTTTTGCCTCGCGGCCCCGCTCTCGCGGACATGACCGCCTACACCGCGACCGTCACGGTCCGGCTCAAGCGGGGCGTTCTCGACCCCGAGGCCGAGACCACGCGACGGGCGCTCGAACGGCTGGGCTTCGAGATCGAGGGTCTCCGGTCGGCGGATCGCTTCGAAGTCGACCTCGAGGCCGACGACGCCGCCGCCGCGGAGACCCGCGCGACCGAGATGGCCGAGCGCCTGCTGGCGAACCCGACCATCCACGACTACGACGTCGAGGTCGTCGAGGCGTAATGGCCGTCGCCATCACGATGACGCCGACGCCCGGCAGCCACACTCGACGGAGGTGGCTACTGTGACCGTCGCCGTCACGATGACACCGACGCCCGGCAGCCACACTCGATGGAGGTGGCTGCTGTGACCGTCGCCGTCATCCGCTTCGGCGGGTCGAACTGCGACCGGGACGCACGGCGTGCGCTCGAACACCTCGGCGTCGACGCCGAGATCGTCTGGCACGAGGCGGGACTGCCCGAGGACACGACCGGCGTCGTCGTCCCCGGCGGGTTCTCCTACGGCGACTACCTCCGGGCCGGCGCGATGGCAGCTCGCTCGCCGGTGATGGAGGAGGTACGAGCGGCCGCCGCCGACGGGACACCAGTGCTCGGCGTCTGCAACGGCGCCCAGATCGGCTGCGAGAGCGGGCTGACGCCCGGCGCCTTCACCACCAACCGCAGCGCCCGCTTCCGGTGCGAGCGCGTCCACCTGCGGGTCGAGAACGCCGACACCCCCTGGACGGCCGCCTACGACGACGGCGAGGTCATCGAACTCCCCATCGCCCACGGCGAGGGCCGCTTCGAGATCGACGACGACCGGCTCCGGCGGCTCCGCGAGGAGGACCGGGTGCTGTTCCGCTACTGCGACGCCGACGGCGAGGTGACGGCGGCGGCCAACCCCAACGGCTCGACGGACGACGTCGCCGGCGTGCTCGGCGAGACGGACACCGTCGCGGTGCTGATGCCGCACCCCGAGCGCGCGGCGCTGCCCGACATCGGCCCGACCGACGGCCAGGGCGTGCTCCGGGCCTTCGAGTAGCCGCCGGCGGCGCACGCACCGTCGACCGCCCGTTCACTCCTCCGCCCCGGCCGTGACCCCCTCGGCCGGGACGTACCCCGCGGCGTCCGTCCGGTCGGGGACGACGACCAGGCCGTTGGCCTCGAGGACGACGAGATGCTCCCGCAGCGTTTCCGCGTCGGCCTCGAGGATGGCAGACAGCTCCTCGGCGGTGCGTGGGGTCCCGTCCAGCGCCTCGAGAATCCGGACACGAAGCTGGCCGCCGCGTGTGCCGGCCAGGATGAACTGCTGTGGATTCATGATGTCTGCTGTGGTTCGACCGCCCGGCGGGCGCCACGACGGGAGCCACGCCGCGGGTTATCTCGACCGCCGCTCGACTGAAAGGTACTCCCGGACGTCCCTCAAACCCCACAATCACGATCATCGTCACAACAGGAGACGACTGCGTCCGCCTCGTGCCACGACGGAGGGCGGTGACGAGAACCCGATGGGGTACGCCGTCTCCGGGACGGCGATGGACCGCCGGTCGGTCGCCCGGGTCGGTGCCGGATGCGGCTCGCGCGGTCGGCCGGTCCCGGTGGCCGCCGGGGGGCCCGCTACCGCACGAGCGGCTGGTTGTACGCCGTCTCCTCGCGCATGACGTACTCCCAGGTGGCCTCGCAGTCGCAGGCGACCTCCTCGAAGACGGAGGGGTCCTGCCGGAGGTCGAAGTCCTTGATCGCGGTCTGGACGCGGTCATCACAGTCGCCGCAGTTGTGCGGGCCGCGGTCGGAGCCGTGGCCCACGGGGTCGGAGACGACGATGGCGTCCGCGTCGGCCGTCGCCTCCAGCACCTCGCAGACCGACCACAGCCACGGCGGCCGGTAGCCGCCGTCGTGGTACAGCTCCTCGACCATCGTGTGCCGCTGGACATTACAGGGGTTCATCGAGACGGTGTGACAGCCCTCGACGGCCGCACACCGCCGTACCGAGCGCGTCATGTCGGCGACGGCCTCGGGTTCCGCCAGGAACGGCGGCTTCATCAGCAGGTACGCCTTCACGCCGGCGGCGGCCTCGCTCCCCTCGCCCGCCGCCCGGCTCGCGTGTCGTCGCTCGCGCCGTTCGCTTCTCCCGCTCGCCCGTTCGGCGGCGGCCTCGCTTCGCTCGGCCGCCGCCTGCGCCTCCGCACAGGCGGCCTCGAAGTCGGCGAAGTCGAAGTACTTGTTCACGCAGTCGTGGCGGACGCGGTCGGTGGCCGTTTCGAGGCCGACGGCGACGTCGGTCGCGAGACCGCGGTCGGTGAACTCGCGCAGCTTCTCGCGGTCGACGAAGTCCGGCAGCGACTCGACGACCAGCCGGTCGCGGTCGGCGAACGTCTCCGCGACGGCCTCGCGGGTCTCCGGCGGAATCTCCCGCTCGTCGAGAAACGACCCCGAGGTGTAGATCTTCACCAGGCCGGCCGGCTCGTCGGCGTTCTCCCGCTCGTGGTCGAGACAGGCTTCCAACTGCGTCATCAGCTTCCCGTGGTCGACGCTGCCGCCGTCGACGCTCTCGGCGACGTAGCCGCACATCGTACAGCCGCCGGCCCGAGCCCACCGGCAGCCGCCGGTGTTGAGGATGATCGTCAGGGAGTCCCGAACCCCGTCGGGGGTGTTGTCCTCGTCGAGCCACACCCGGGTCGGCTCCGTCGGGTCGTAGCTCCGGTCGTTGCGGCTCCGGACCTCCCGCATCACCGCGTTGTGGGCGTCCATCCCCCGTCCCTCCTCGTAGCCGTCGGGCGTCGGCTGACTCATCGTCGCCGCTAGGCGGTCGCCCGGCATAGCCGTGTCGCTTACCCCCTCCCCCCCGGACCGCGCCGGTCGGCTTCGTCGTCCACCGCGGCCGTCCAACCATCGACGGTCTCGGGCCGGACGCGCGCCGGCGGTGATTTCGCCCGGCGTCTTCCGCTCTTCGACCCTCAGTAGACCCGGTGCCGTCTCAGTCGTGTTCCGGCGGCATCGTGTGGCCCCCGTCGGGCGAGTTCGGCGTCGCGCGCCCGGTGGTGGTTAGTGCCGTGGACGCCTCCGGGGTAGCTCCGCTGTGGTCGATGTCCGGCAGTCCATTACCCCTCGTCGGTCGCCGCGAGCCGCCAGCCGGCGACGCCGAGGACCGCCCCGACGCCGTTGGCGGCGGCGTCGGCGAGCGATGCCGTCCGGTGGGCCAACGGGGCCTGAATGCCCTCGATTGCGGCCCCGAGCGCGACGACGGCGGCCGCGACGACGAGGAGGTCGCGGCCATCGGCCCGTCGGGCGGCGGCGACGACGACGGCCAGGACCGCCGTGCCCGCCACGTGGGCCCACTTGTCGAGACCCACGCCAGCGACGTCGGTGCCGAGGGCCGCGGGCGGCCCCACGACCGACGCGGCGACGACCGTCGCATACGCCGCGACGGCGACCCATCGGGCCGTCGACGCGGCGTCCGACCGAGCGCGTGACACGGGGGCCGGTGGCCGCTCGCCGGTCGAAAGGGTTTCGGCCGCGCTCGGCGAGTTGGCCTCGTGCGAACGTGTCCACGGCGCCTGCGCGTAACCTTCGGCAGTTACCCCCGCGTAGCAAAGGTTAGGATGATGCGGACCGATAACAACTGATACGGATTATCATGACCGACTTGGGCGGATTCCACGACCACGTCGCTCGCGTCGATCTCTCCGACGGGAGCGTCAACTACGAGAGCATCGACCAGGACGACGCCGAGAAGTACATCGGCGCCCGCGGCCTCGGCGCCAAGTACGTCTTCGACCAGGGCCCGGACGTCGACCCGATGGGCCCGGAGAACCTGCTGGCGTTCACCAACGGCCCGCTGACGGGCACGCAGGTGACGATGAGCGGCCGCATCGCCGTCTGTACGAAATCGCCGCTGACCGGGACCGTCACCGATTCGCATCACGGCGGCTGGTCCGGCGCCCGGCTGAAGTGGGCGGGCTTCGACGGCCTGCTGTTCGAGGGCGAGGCCGACGGACCCGTCTACGCCTACGTCGAGGACGGCGAGGTCGAACTGCGTGACGCCTCCGACCTGTGGGGCATGGGCTTCCACGAGACGTGCGACGCCATCGAGGAGGCCCACGACGGCGAGTACGGCCGCGATCTCTCGGTGATGGGCATCGGCGAGGCCGGCGAGAACGAAATCAGGTACGCCTGCATCATGAACGAGGACGACCGGGCCTCCGGCCGCGGCGGCACCGGCTGCGTGATGGGGACGAAGAACCTCAAGGCGGTCGTCGTCAAGGCCAGCACCGACATGCAGCGGCCGGCCGACTCCGAGACGTTCCGGGAGGGCCACCAGCAGGCCATGGAGGTCATCCAGGAGTCGGAGGTCACCGCGCCGAACGAGGGCGGCCTCTCGCTGTACGGGACGAACGTCCTGATGAACGCCACCGAGGAGATGTCGGGACTGCCGGCCCGCAACGCGAAGTACACCTCGACGGCCGACGCCCGCGAGGACGGCTACGGCGACGACGGCTTCGACGCCGAGAAGGTCTCCGGCGAGAACGTCCGGGAGAACATTCTCGTCGAGGAGCCGACCTGTCACTCCTGTCCGGTCGCCTGCAAGAAGGAAGTCGAGGTCGACGTGGCCCACAAGGGCGAGGACATGAACGTCCAGACGGAGTCCTACGAGTACGAGTCGGCGTGGGCGCTCGGTCCGAACTCCGGCCACACCGACCGCGACGAGATTGCCCTCATGTTGCAGCGGTGCAACGACCACGGCATGGACACCATCGAGGCCGGCAACATGCTGGCGATGGCCATGGAGATGACCGAGGAGGGCAAGTTCGACGACCTCGGCGACGGCATCAGTTGGGGCGACAGCGAGGAGATGGTCGAGATGCTCACGCGGATCGCCACCCGCGAGACGGAACTCGCCGACCACCTCGCGGAGGGCGCCGACCACCTCGCGGAGACGTTTGACGCCGGCGACAACTCCCTGGCCGTCAAGGGCCAGACCATCCCCGCCTACGACCCGCGCTGCATGAAGGGCATGGCGATCGCCTACGCCACCTCGAACCGCGGGGCCTGTCACCTGCGCGGCTACACGCCCGCCGCGGAGATCCTCGGCATCCCCGAGAAGGTCGACCCCGTCGAGTGGCGCGGCAAGGGCGAGCTCACCGCCACCTTCCAGGACCTCCACGCCGTCTCCGACAGCTTCGACATCTGCAAGTTCAACGCCTTCGCCGAGGGCATCGAGGAGTACGTCCTGCAGTACAACGGCATGACGGGTCGCGACGTCGGCGAGGAGGAGCTCATCGAGGCCGGCCAGCGTATCTACACGCTGGAGCGGTACTACAACAACCTCGCGGGCTTCGACGGCAGCGACGACGACCTGCCGGCGCGGTTCGTCGAGGGCGCCGACGGCGCCATGCCCGGCCAGGGCGGCGTCGAGGGCAGCCTCGTCGAACTCGAAGAGATGAAAGAGGAGTACTACGACCACCGCGGCTGGGTCGACGGCGTCGTCACCGACGAGCGGCTGGCCGAACTCGACATCGATGTCGGCCCCGGCACCGGCGTCACCGCCGGCGACTCGGCGGCTCCCGCCGACGACTGAGAATCGAACACACGCTTTTTTAGGCCGCTGAGTGGTTGCCGGACGACCAGTACCGGTGTCGTGACTGCTTGACCGCCCTCGCCCGTCAGTCGAAGGCGTAGATGTCGCCGGCCCTCGTCGGGACGTACAGCACGCCCTCGACGGCAACTGGACCGGTAGTCAGCCCGGCATAGGCGACCTCGCCGTCGTCGTATTGGCGGGTCCCGAAGGTAGCCCGCGTCGTACCATCGTCGGCGTTGAGGGCAACGAGCGAACCAGAACGCGGGGTGAACCCACCGCCCGTGTATACGGTGCCGGCGGCGACGGTCGGGGACACGAGGGTATCGACGTCCGTCTCGACGTTCCAGCAGCGTTCGCCGTCCCTGGTGAGCGACGCCGCCCGCCCGCCGGCGCCGGCCGCGTAGATGGCGTCGCCGGTGACCGCGACCGGTAGCTCGATGCGGAACAACTCGAGGTCCCGCCGCCAGCATTCCTCGCCGGTGGCGGCGTCGAGCGCGAGGAGGACACTGTCCTCGACCCCCATGTAGACGCGACCGTCCGCGATGGCCGCGAGCCCGTCCGGGTGGACCTCGACGCTCCACAACTGGTCACCCGTTTCGGCGTCGAGCGCGTACGTCCGCTTGGAATCTATCGTGCCGGCAGTCACGAATACGGACCCGCCGGCGACCCCCAGGAGGGAAGCGTCCTCGTCTTCGGGAGCCGTCCGCCACCGCTCGTCGTCACCGTCACGCGCGAAGACATCCCTCCCGGCGGTATCGTAGGTGACGCCGTCGACGACCCGGGCACCCCGGAAGCGGGCTTTCATTTCCCAGTCGTCTGATAAATCCTCGATACGTTCGCCCGTTCGGGCGTCGTTCTGCTCCGGTCCGAACTGGAGTACCCCGCGGCTGTGGACCAGACATCCCAGGTCCTCGAATGGTGCACAGTAGGCGTAGCGCCACGCCGGGTCCTCCAGGCTCTCCGGTCCGGTGGCGTCGGGGTTGTAGCCGGTGTTGGCGGCGTCGTAGCGCGGGTGACCCCACTCTGCGTCGGCCGAAAGTTCGACGTCGTGGTCGTGGACAGTGCGACCCTTCTCGCAGTCGCCCTGCTCGGAGCCGAGCCGGAGACAGCCGCCGAGACCGAATCCCGCAACGATGCCGGCCGTTCTGAGTGCCGTTCGCCGACTCAGTTTCACCATCTGTTTATTGTCAGGTTCGTCGACACACGGTTCGATCGGAATGTGTCACAAATCGAGTGTCGGTAAGGTTCTATGAATCAAACCAAGAGAAAAATGTACCGACGGTCGCCACGACCGGACGGGTTTTTATCCAGTAACGTCGAACGCCGAGCATGGACCGCGAAGCCACCGTCCGACGGTACTACGAGCTGGTCGACGAGAGCGCCTACGACGACCTCGTGGCGCTGTTCGCCGAGGACGTCCGCTACGAGCGGCCGGGCCGGGCCGCAATCGAGGGCCGCGAGGCGCTGCGGGAGTTCTACGAGGAGGGGCGGCCGCTGGAAGACGGCAGCCACGAGCTCGAGTCGGTGGTTACCGACGGCGACACGGTTGCGGCCCGAGGCCGCTTTACCGGCCGCCAGGACGGCGCGTCGGTCGCCTTCGCCTGGGCGGACTTCCACGAGTTCGACGGCGACCGCATCGCCCGGCGGTACACCTTCACCGACCGTGACGAGGTCTGAGCGCCGCCGTCTCGACCCAGGTCGGCGGCCGGCCGGCGCGGGCCGCCGCGACCACGGCCGCCGCCGATGAGCCGCCCGCGGCCGTCGACGCCGACCCCGGGGACGACCTGGGACGACGACCGGGGGTGGACCCACCGCGTCGTCGACGCCGACGGCGTCGCCCTCCACTACGTCGCGGCCGGCGACCCGGCCGACCCGCCGCTGGTCGCGCTACACGGCTTCCCGGAGTGCTGGTGGGCCTGGCGCCGCCATATCGACCGGCTGGCCCGGCGGTTCCGCCTGCTCGTGCTGGACCTCCGCGGCTACAACCTCTCGGCGGCGCCGTCCGGCGTCGAGGCCTACCGGCTCGGGGCGCTGGTCGGCGACGTTCGCGCGCTGCTGGAACGGACCGGCCACGAGCGGGCGGCGCTACTCGGCCACGACTGGGGCGGCGTCGTCGCCCTCGAGACGGCGCTGCGGCGGCCCGACCTCGTCGACGGGCTGGTGGTCTGCAACGCGCCGCACCCGCGGGCGCTCCGCGAGCAGTTCACCCTCCGGCAGGCGCTGCGGTCGTGGTACGCCGCCCTCTTCGGGCTCCCGCGGCTCCCCGAGCGACTGCTCTCGTGGAACGATTTCGCCGCCCTCGAACGAGGGCTCCGGGCCGGCGCCGACGGCGTCTTCACCGACGCCGACCTCGACGTCTACCGGGCGAGTTGGCGACGCGAGGGGACGGTCGAGGCGATGCTGCACTACTACCGGGCCTTCGCCCGGACGGCGCCGCGGCGGCTGCGGGCGCCGAACGGGCCCCTCGACGTCGAGACGCTGGTGCTGTGGAGCGAAAACGACCCGGCGCTCGGCCCGTCGGTGCTCGCCGCCCTGCGTGCGGCCGGCGACGACGTGACCGTCCGGCGGTACGCGACGGGCCACTGGCCCCACGCCGCCCGGCCGGACCGGAGCGCCGGCGACATCGCGTCGTTCCTGGCGCCGTGAGCGGCCGGGCGCGCCGTTGCCGGAGTCGAGGGGTTTCTGCCGCTCCGGCGCCTCCGTGTGGTATGGATCGCCAAGACGTCCGCCGGCAGTGGGAGCAGGTCTCGGAGACGTACGCCGACCGACGGGATCCCGACGGCAGCGACGCCGACCTGCTCGAGGACCTGCGCGAGCGGCTCCCGGCCGACCCGCTGGTGGTCGACGCCGGCTGCGGCGACGGTGCCCGGACGCTCGCGAACCTGCCGGCCGGCAGTTTCGGCGTCGACTTCGCCCGCCGGGGGCTGGAGCTGGCCGCCGAGCGCGCGCCCGACGCCCGGCTCGCTCAGGCCGACATGCTGCGGCTGCCCGTCGGCGAGTCGGTCGCGGACGCGGTCACCGCCTACCACGCCGTCTTCCACGTCGACCGCGAGCGGCAGCCCGACGTCTACAAGGAGTTCGCTCGCGTCCTGACGCCCGGCGGCGTCCTGCTGATGACGCTACCCGGCGGCCGGTACGAGACCGTCCGGCGCGGCTGGATGGGCGGGTCGATGTTCTTCTCGGCGCCCGGCCGCGAGCGGACGCTGGAGCAGCTGCGGGCGGCCGGCTTCGGGTCGCTGGAGACGACGACCGCGACCGACCCGCTCGGCAGCAGCACCGAGTTCGTCTTCGCCGAGCGGAGCTAGCTCACGACGACGACCTCGCGCAGCTCCAGGGCCGATTCGAACTCCTCGCGGCGGTCGAGGTCGCTGCCGAGCCGCTTGAGGTGTTCCTCGTGGGCGCGGCGCAGCGCCGTCCACTCCCGGCGGTCGAGGTCCAACTCCTCGCCGAGTTCCGCCCAGTGGCCCTCCTCGACGAAGAAGACGACCCGGTCGTCCGTCTCGTGGGCGCACTCGTAGCGACGACCGTATTCGGAGCGGCGGTCGGCGAGATGCTCCTGGGCCCGGTCGACGAGCTCCGGCAGCCGCTCGCCGGAGACCGACGCCTTCGCGGCCGCGAGCACGAGCGCGTCGCCGTCGATCGGGTCGCCGGACACGGCCATCAGCCCCCGGCGCGCATCGCCTTCCGCGTGAAGCTCTCGATCAGCTCCTCGACGGCCGCCGCCTCGCCTTCGAACTCGACGGTCACCTCCGTCAGCTCGATCGAGCCGGCGGCCTCGACGGTCTCGGCGTCGAGGTCGGCCGCCCAGTCGGCGGCCTCGACGCGGTCGCCGTCGGGGTCAACCCGCTCGCCGCCGAGGTTCTCGAGGTAGTCGGCCGCCAGCCGCTTGGAGATGCCGCGGTACTCCTTTCTCCGACGCATCATCCACCGGCCACCGGCGGGAAGACGCTCAGCCGGTCGCCGTCTTCCAGCGCCGTCTCGGTGCCCGACAGGTGGACGACCTCCCGGCCGTTCCGCAGGACGCTCAGCTGCGGCCGGATGTCGCCGTCGTCGTCGAGCAGCTCGCCCTCCAGGTCCGGGTGGTCGGCCTCCAGCGCCGCGAGGACGCCCCCGACGGTCGCGTCGGCGTCGACCTCGCGGGTGACCTCCTTCTGGCCGACGGCCGCCCGGAACGTCGCGAAGAACCGCAGCTCCAGTTCCGGCTCCGGCTCCGTCATAGGTCAGACAGCCGGATGCCGTCGTCGACGAGCCGGAAGTTGCGCTCGCGGTCCAGCTGCGTCGCGAGCCACTCGTAGTCGTACAGCTGGGCGACGAGGTCGGCGTAGAGGTTCCGCCAGGCGATGGCGTAGATGGGCGACTGCCCCCACGCCCGAAGCTCGGGGACGAACTCGTCGAAGCGCTCGCTGCGCGCCTCGAGGTGTTCGATGACGTCGAGGACGCCCTTCGCGGCCTCGGCGTCGTCGTCGGCCGTCTCGACGTGGTGGTTGACGCGCTCGTTGAACCCCTCGACCGCGCGCTGCATGTCCCGGGCGGCCGCCGACCCCTCCTCGGGCAGCGACTCCAGGAGCGGCTCGGGAACGCCGAGCGAAATCTCGTCCATATCCGATAGTAGCACCGAGCGGGTAAAAAGCTGGCCGGGGCCTGCGCGGTATCGTTCGAAGACTCGCCCGACGTGTCCGTCGAGCAGAATCCGCCCGCCGGTCACTGTATGGTCTTTTTGGGTCGCAGCGACGACTCCCGGACGCGCTCGAACGCCGTTTCGTTTTCGGCTTCGAGTTCGCGCACCTCGTCGAGATGCTCGTAGTAGTACGCAAGTGCCTCGTACACATCTGCAAGCGGCACGTCGAACTGGTCTGCGACGTGTGCCGGGGACCGCCGGCCGTCGACCACCCGTGCGGCGACGTGGCGAACACCGGTTCGTGTTCCGTCGATTCGGGGCTCGCCGCCGAGTACCTCCTCGTCACGGCTGATGCTCATGGAATAGCGTAAGCGCTCTCGTCGGTTATACTTTTCCGGCAATCCGTCACCGCTACTCCGCACGATGGCTCCAGGGTCTACCGCTCCTCGCAGTGTCTGACGTCGACGGCGACGCCGCGAGAGCTTTCGACCATCGCCGCGCCGTGGCAGGCGGCCCGTCCGACCGCGAGGGCGTCGGGCCCCTCGACGACCACCTCGTCGCCGGGCCGGATGGCGTCGTCGGCGTCGACGACGCCCGGCGCCAGCACGCTGCCGCTCGGGACGAAGTCGCCGATCCCGACCCGCTTGGTCGGGGCGTCGCTGTCGGCCCAGGCGCGGGCGCCGGCCGGCGTCAGCGACAGCGTGCCGTACTCGGGGACCATCGCCGCCAGCTGCGTCCCGTCGCCGTCCAGGACGCGGAGCTTCGGGTACCGGCCCTCCGTCCGGGCGTCGGGACCGAACACGTCGTCGCCGGCGCCCGGCCCGAACTGGAAGTCGGCGATGGCCCGCACCGTCGCGGCCTCCCGCTCGCTTTTGTAGTAGCTGTCGTGGCCCTCGAGGGCGGCGTCGAGGGCCGCCAGCGACTCGTCGGTCGTCGGGTGGTCGACGACGGTGTACTCGAAGTCGACGTCCGTCGCCGTCGCGGCGCGCTCGCAGACCTCGCGGTAGCCGTCCTCCGGGACGTGGGCAACGTGGCGGTCGTAGCCGGCCCGCTCGAGGTACCGCCGGAGGACGTTCGCGACGAACTCGATTTCGGTTTCGGTCCACCGCCCGGTGACGACGCTGTCGTAGTGCTGGGCGGGGTAGGTCGTCTCCAGCTCGTTCGGGACGACACCGATCGGCGAGGTCATCGAGACGACGTGACCGCGGTAGCCGATCGCCCGGGCGAACTGCTCGTGGCTCTGAGAGTCGCTGTAGGGCTTCCGGGCCGAACACGGCAGCAGCACCAGCGGCGCCTCCAGCCGGCGGCGGTAGCGCGACGTCACCCGGTCGGCGAACCGCTGGATTTCGACCCGCCGGAGGGCGTCGTCGGTCGACGCCAGCAGCTCCGCCCGGCGGAACACCGGCGTCCGCGTCTCGACGTAGCCGTACCGCTGGTCGAGCCGCCGGAGCGTCGCCGTCAGCCACGCCTCGAAGCGGGCCTGACCCTCGACGTAGTCCCGCAGCCGGCCGTCGGCGATCCGGCCGCGAACCCGCGCCAGCTCCGCACGCAGGACGTTGGCGTTGTGGTCGGCGCAGTCCTCCCGCGTGAACGACGCGACCGGCCCGCGACAGGCCGCGCAGGCGCAGGGCAACTCCTCGAGGTCCTCGAGAAACGCCTCGCCGTCGGTCGTGAGGTAGAACCCCTCGAGACCGCGGGCCCGGGCACGGGTCTCGTCGAGCAGGTCGACGCCGGCGTAAGCCAGCGTCGCCGCGTTGGCCGGCGTGGCGACGCCGGGCAGGTACAGCGCCGTGTCGTCCGGCACCGCTTCGCGAACGGTGACGACGGCGTCGACGAACGCCTCCGCGTGGCCGACGTAACCGGTCGCGCCGGCCAGAACGTAGGCGTCGGCGCCGTGATCGGCGGCGGTCGCCGGCGAGACGACGACCGCGCTGGGGGCGTCGACGTCCAGCGGGTCGGGGGCGAAGGCGTCGGCGACGGGCCGCTCGGTCCCCGGCGGCAGCGCCCGGTGCGGCAGCACCGTCAGCGTCGCCTCGTCGCCCTCGGGCGCCGACCGCTCCTCGTGCCAGCGGCTGCCGGCGTCCTCGACGATGTCGTCGACGACCGCCGGCGTCGCGACCGGGTCGGCGAGCCGCAGTTCGCCGCGCCGCGCCGCCGCGTCGCGGGTGCCGACCTCGAAGTAGTCGGTCATGACACCACGTTCGGGCCGGCGGGTAACTGTCCGTCGGTTCCGCGCCGCGGCGGCTTTATGCCCCGTCGCCGCGAGAACGGCACATGGACCGTGCCGAGTTCGCGGGGCGCGTCGACCACACCGTCTTGGGGCCGGAGACGACGCCCGACGACGTCCGGACGGTCGTCGAGACCGCCGCCGACCACGGGATGAACGCCTGCGTGCCGCCGTGTCACGTCTCCCTGGCCGTCGAGACGGCGCCCGCGGTCACGGTCGTGGCCGTCTGTGGCTTCCCGCACGGCCAGGCGGCGCCGGCGATCAAGGAGGCCGAGGCCGAGCGGGCCTGGGGGGACGGCGCCGACGAGATCGACGTCGTCGTCAACGTCGGCCGGCTGCACGCCGGCGACCACGAGGCCGTCCGCGAGGAACTGGAGTGTGTCGTCGCCGCGGTGCCCGTCCCGGTGAAGGTCATCGTCGAGGCGCCGCTGCTAGCGGACGACGAACTGCGGACGGCCTGCGAACTGGCCGCCGACGCCGACGCCGACTACGTCAAGACCGCGACCGGCTTCTCGGAGGGCGGCGCGACCATCGCGGACGTCGAGGTCATGAGCGAGTACCTGCCGGTGAAGGCCAGCGGCGGCGTCGGCGACTTCGAGGCCGCGGTGGCGATGCTCGAGGCCGGCGCCGAGCGCATCGGCGCCTCCTCGGGCGTCGCCATCGTCGAGGGGTACGACGCCGGGGCGTTCTGACTACTCGAGGGCGTACAGCGTCGCGCCGTCCCCGTTCGACGCGGTCGCGAACACCGCGCCGTCGGCCACCGACACGCCCTCGAAGACGCCGCCGTCGACCTCGTAGCGCCACCGCTCGACCCGGGCCCGGTCGTCGCCGAGGCCGATGCCACCTCCCATCGCGTAGGCGGCGACGAAGCCATCTCCGCCGGTGTAGATCGTATCACCCGCACCGGCTGGGGGTGCCTTCAGGTCCAGGTCGAGCGTCCAGTGTCGTTCGCCCGTCCGGGTGTGGATGGACGTCAGTCCGCGGCCGACGGCGTACGTGTTCCCTGCGGCGACGAAGCCCCGGGAGCCGAGGGCGTCGTGGGACCACCGGGCGGCGCCGGTCGCGGAATCGTCTCGACGGTCGACCGCGCCGCCGAACGTCGAGACGACGACGCCGTCACCGTTCAGGAGCGCGACCTGGACGACCGACCCGTCCAGTTGCCGACGCCACATTCCCTCGAGGTCGTCCGGGTCGTAGAAGGCGTACAGTTCGCCGCCCTCGGTGCCGGCGTAGACCTCGTCGCCCCACGACGACAGCGCAGATACGGGGCTGAACGTCTCACGGGTCCAGTTCGGGTCGCCGTCGACGGTCACCCCGGCGAGGCCGGCCTCGGTGCCGATCACGAGGCGCTCCCGCCGGCGGTCGACGACGGACGCGGTCGTCGGCGAGTCCGGCAGTTCGACGTGCCAGATCCGCTCGCCGTCGGCGAGGTCTACGGCGAGGACACCGTCGGGGAGGGCGACGCCGACGTAGGCGGTCCCGTCGACGACGATGGGCGAGGTCCGGACGTCCCACTCGTCGTCGTCGCCGCCGACGCGCCAGGCTGCCTCGCCGGAGTCGAGATCGTACGCTTCCAGCCTGTTGGAGGTGAACAGGAGGACCCGCCCGTCGGCAACGATGGGACGAGCCATCGGCATCGACGTCTCCGCCGTCCAGCGCTCGCTCGGTGACTCGCGGGGAGCGACAGCCTCGCTTCGGTAGCAGTCGTACCGTTCGGTGCCGCCGGGCTGCGGCCACTCGGTGTCGGGGTCGTCCCCCGAAGCGGCGCGGTCGGCCGGGTCGCCGGTCGTGCAGCCGGCGAGTCCGGCCGCAGCGAGACTCCCGGCGCCGCAGATGACGCGTCGTCTGGAGGGCATCCTCGCAGGCTTCCGTCGGCGGCAGCAAGTGCCTTTCGGGGGCCGTCGACCGAAACGTCGGCCTTTTGCCTTCCCGTCCGCTACCTTCGCCACGCGATGGCCACGTACCACATCGAGACGTACGGCTGTACGTCCAACCGGGGTGAGAGCCGGCAGATCGAGCGAAAGCTCCGCGACGCGGGACACCACCGGGTCGACGGCCCCGGGAAAGCCGACGTGGCCATCCTCAACACCTGCACCGTCGTCGAGAAGACCGAGCGGAACATGCTGCGGCGGGCCGAGGAGCTGGAGTCGGAGACGGCCGACCTCATCGTCACCGGCTGCATGGCGCTGGCCCAGGGCGAGCAGTTCGACGGCCTCGACGTCCAGGTGCTGCACTGGGAGGACGTCCCCGAGGCCGTCACCAACGGCGAGTGTCCGACGACGACGCCGGACGCCGAGCCGGTGCTGGACGGCGTCGTCGGCATCCTCCCCATCGCCCGCGGCTGCATGTCCAACTGCTCGTACTGCATCACGAAGTTCGCAACGGGCCGGGTGGACTCGCCGCCGGTCGAGGAGAACGTCCGGAAGGCGGAGGCGCTGGTCCACGCCGGCGCGAAGGAGCTGCGGGTCACCGGCCAGGACACCGGCGTCTACGGCTGGGACACCGGCGAGCGGAAGCTGCCGGAGCTGCTGGACCGGATCTGCGACATCGACGGCGACTTCCGGGTCCGGCTGGGCATGGCCAACCCCGGCGGCGTCCACGGCATCCACGAGGAGCTGGCCGACGTCTTCGCGGAAAACGAGAAGCTGTACAACTTCATCCACGCGCCGGTGCAGTCCGGCAGCGACGAGGTGCTCGAGGAGATGCGCCGCCAGCACCGCGTCGGGAAGTTCCGCGAGGTCGTCGCAGCCTTCGACGACCGCCTCGAACACTGGACGCTGTCGACGGATTTCGTCGTCGGCTTCCCGACCGAGACGGAGGCCGACCACCGCAGGTCGATGGAGCTGCTGGCGGAGGTCCGTCCCGAGAAGATCAACATCACGCGGTTCTCCAAGCGGCCTGGCACCGACGCCGCCGAGATGAAGGGCCTCGGCGGGACGATCAAGAAAGAACGGTCCTCGGCGATGACGGACCTGAAGATGGAGGTCTGTCGGGAGGCCCACGAGCGGATGGTCGGCGACGTCCGCGAGGTGCTGGTCGTCGAGGAGGGCACCGGCGACTCGGTGAAGTGCCGCGATTCCGCCTACCGGCAGGTCATCGTCACCGACGCCGACGCCAAGGGCGTCGAGGTCGGCGACTTCCTCGAGGTCGAGGTGACGGCCAACGAGACGGTCTACTGCTTCGGCGAGCCGGTGTAGTCGTCCTACTTATGTCGCTGCTACCCGAAACTCGGTACATGAGCGATACGGCAGCTACCGACCATCGGAATGCCGCCGTAGCCTTCGCCGACGCCGTCCGCTCGGCGCATCCCGATACCGTCGAGACGGTGCTTCTCTTCGGGAGCACCGCTCGCGGTGAAACTCGTGGACGGGACTCGGACGTGGACCTGTTCGTCGTCGTCGACGAGCGGGAATCGACCCCGATAGCGGACTTTCGGGACCTCGCCTACCGGATCGGTCTCGGGTACGGTCTGACGCTGTCGGTCCACGCTCGAAACAGCGAGACGTTCGAGTCGGGGTCGGACCCGTTCGTACGGAAGATTCGGGAGGACGGTGAGCGACTGTCAGCTACCCACGAATAAACTCGTGGGCTTGCCAGTGGGACTCCCGAGTGTCGCGCTCCCGGCTAGAAAGCCCCACACCTCGGACGTTCTAATCCGGGGCTTTCTCAGGTGGCTTTCAGGTTGGGAGTCGGAGGGACTCGTTTGCTGTCCCCTGACTCCGGGGCTGGCTGACGGACAGCCCGTCCCACCGACCACTTCTGGGCCTGTGGGACGTACCCGCTTGCTCGGTCCCGGAATCACATCAAGCTTATGCGCTTCCTCCCATCCCTGAAGGGGTGGGCTCCCGTACTGTTACCGCTGTGACCGACGACGCGGTCGAGGCCGACCGAACAGCTCCACGACAGCGATAGCTTTCCCGTTCTCGAACTCGCGGGGACCGACCGGCGTCATCGGCCCTTCGACGGGTTACCGGCGTCCTCCCACTCGCCGATGCCGGCCGGGTCGAGATGGAGGTGGACGTCGCCGACGTCGTCCATCGCGAACAGCGCATCGACCAGCTCCGTCTCGATGTCGTGGGCCTCCACGAGCGTCAGCTCGCCGTCGACCTCGACGTGGGCCTCGACCTCGAGGTCGGTGCCGTCGTAGAAGACGACGGCGTCGTGGACGCCCTCGACGTGGGGGTGGTCGCAGAGCGCCTCGATGACGCGCCCGCGTTCGGCCTCCGAGGGGGCGGCGCCGACGAGATACGAGACGTTTTCGCGGCCGATCTCGACGCCCTGGTAGACGACGAGCAGGCTGACGACGGCGCCGGCGCCGGCGTCCAGGAGCGGGTAGCCGAGAAGGGCGCCGGCGACGCCGACCAGCGCCGCCGCCGAGGTGTAGATGTCGTTGAGACAATCGACGGCCAGCGCCGACAGCGCCGCCGACTCGACGCTCTCGTTCACCCGCCTCGTGTACCGGTACAGCAGGTACATGTCGAGCATCGAAAACAGCAGGGCGCCGACCAGCAGCGGGCTCGTCTCCACCGAGGGGACGCCGAAGAGGCTCTCGGCGGAGCGGTACAGCAGCGACAGCCCCAACAGTACGACGACGGTGCCGACGAACAGCGCCGCCAGCGGCTCGACGCGCTGGTGGCCGTGGGGATGGGCCTCGTCGGGGTCGGCGTAGACGCTGCGGCCCCAGACGAGGACGACGCCGCTGGCGACGAGGTCGCCGACGGAGTGGGCGGCGTCGGCCAGCAGCGCGATGGAGCCGAACGCGAGACCGACGCCGGCCTCGGCGGCGATCTTCGCGGCGTTGCCGACGACGTTGACGGCGCTGGCGCGGGTGAACCCCCGCCGGGCGGCGTCCGTCTCGAGGCCAGCCGACGTGGCCGCGGCGTCGCTCATCGCTCCCACTAACGGAACCATCCGGTTAAGCGGTAGGATTGGGCCGTAGAGCCGGCGCAGTCATAGGTCGATCCGGACCGCGCCGCTGTCGGCGACCGTCGTGTCGGGCTGTTCGGCGAAGGCCTCGTGCAGCCGCTCGTAGGTGTCGTCGACGGCTTCGACGATGACCTTCGTGTCCGCGCAGACCGGCATGAAGTTGGTGTCGCCGGTCCACCGCGGCACCACGTGGGTGTGGAGGTGGTCGTCGACGGAGCCGCCGGCGCCGTCGCCGAGGTTGAGCCCCGCGTTGAGGCCGTCGGGGTCGAGAGCGGCCTCGAGGGCCTCGATCGTTCGCTGTTTGAGCCGGGCGTGTTCCAACAGCGTCGCTTCGTCGAGGTCGGTGAACGCGCCGGTGTGCGCCCGCGGGATGACCATCGCGTGACCGGGATTGTAGGGGTAGTTGTTCAACAGGACGAACGCGCGGTCGGCGGCGGCGACGACGTTTGCCTCGCGGGCGTCCGACCGCTCCGGCAGGACGCAGAACGGACAGCCGTCGGGGTCGTCGTCGCGTTCGACCCACTCGATGCGCCACGGTGCGACCAGTTGGTCCATGTGCGCCGGTCGGTCCACGGGCGGTTAACGCTGTTCGCGTTCGTTCTCCTATTTGAATCTGTTGGCCGTTCAAGCCGTTCTGCCGCCGCCGTTTTCCTCGTATCTCCCGTTTCGTGGGCGCTCGTCGCCGTCTCGTCGACGGTTGGCTCGCGGCGTTTCGACCGGCGTTGAACGGTACGAACGATCTCAACCGAAGGCGGTACTTATACAGATTTCGGCGCTACCGACGGACGACGATGTCAACCGTATCCGACGACAGCGCGATGGCCGAGAACTGCGAGGCGTGCGACGGCGAGACGCCTCACGAGGTCGGTATCCGACTGCTAACGGAGAGCCACAAGAACGAGAACGCGGAGTTCTCGCGGGAGCCGTACCGCGTGACCGCCTGCCGGATCTGCGGGGAGGAGACGCTGACGCGGATGAACGACGTGTAAACTGCCTCGCCCTACGTCGCTCACCTACAAGAGTTCGCTCGTCGAGGGCGGGAGATTCTCACAGTGGTTTCGGCCCGGCCCCCGTGCATGGAGAGGCGCGACCTTCGTTGCAGTCGCGTCATCCCGGCCGAACAGCGCACGTAGGGGTGCTACGCCGCCTTGGATTGATTCGGCCGGTCGGCGACACTCCCACTTTGATTGTCGGTGGCCACATCGTGGCCCCGACGTCAGGGGACGGGTTACGTGCGCCCTACCTCGGCGAGACGTGCGCCCGCCGAGGCTTGCACGGGCGGTCATGAGTAATTTCGTCAGAAAGGTATGGCCTCGACCCCGGCGCCAGCACCACGCACACCGAGGGTAGAGCCTCCATCCGTGTCGGCTTCTGCGCGCGGGCTTGCCCGCTCGTATGGTCCGCGGAACTCCGTTCCGCGCTATCCTCCCTACCCTACTTGATCGCTTTCGCTCGTCGAGAGGGGCCATCCGCCTCGAATCAGGTGACCGTCCCGGGGCGACCTGCTCCGGCGAGTAACGTGAACGCGAACGCGAATCCCGGACCGACCGCGACGACATCCGTTCTACGCTACGCGCGGGCGAGCCGTGCCGCTGGCCTCGGTCGGGGTCGACCGCGGCGGCCCGTCGCCCGCCGGCCGTTCCTCCGGCGGCTCACCCGGCCCGCGTCGTTACTTCGCAGCCGTCCTCGGTGACGATGACGGTGTGTTCCCGCTGGCTGACGAGACAGCCCTCGTCCTCCTGGAGGACGGGGTAACCGTGGACGACGTTCTTCTGTTCGAGTCGGCGCAGCGCCATCTCCGCCCGCGAGGTCTCGAGCCACCGGCGGGCGAACGGCAGCGTCTTGAACTCCTCGACGATCTGCTCTAAGGCCTGCCGGGCGCCCCGGTCGCGGACGCTGGCCTCCCGCTCCAGCGAGTAGATTTCCTCGTGGGCGCCCTCGGTGACCTTTCCGCCGCCGTCGGTGGCGAACGGCTCGATGGCGACGACGTCGCCGACCTCGAGTTCGATGCCCTGCTCGACGGCCCGGTTGGGGACGTTGGGCTCGGTGTGTTGCTCCCAGTGACCGAGACCGTGGCCGGTGAGGTTGACGACGGGGTTGTAGCCGTAGCCGTCGATGACGGACTCGATTTCGGCGCCGATCTCGCCGGTCTCGACGCCCGGCTCGACGACCTCGATCGCGGCTTCCAGCGCCTCGCCGGGCGCTTCCGCGAGGTCGGCGTGCCCCGAGAGGTCGACCGTGACGGCGGTGTCGGCCAGCCAGCCGTCGACGTGGACGCCGATGTCGAGGTTGATCATCTCCTCGCCGAAGGTCGCCTCGTCGTCCGGCGTCGGCGTCGCGTGGGCGGCCTCCTCGTCGATGCTGATGTTGACGGGGAAGGCGGGCTCGGCACCGAGTTCGCGGATGCGATTTTCGGCGAACTCCGCGACCTCGAGGTGGGAGGCGCCGACCTCGACGCGGTCGGCGGCCGCCTCGCGGACCTCGGCGAGGATTTCGCCGGCCTCGCGGTGTTTCTCGAGCTGTTCGTCGGTGAGTTCGGGGCTCATGCCACCGCGTTCGGCCGGTCCGAAGAAAGGGGTTGCGTTCGGTTTCGGATCGCAACCCTTTCGCCCGGCCCGGCCGGTGCTGGAGCCGTGCTCCAGGTGCTCCCGTCGGGTTTCGCGCTGCCGCCGCTACCGTATCTCGTCGGGCTGGTCGCCGCCGTCGGGGTCGCCGGCGCCGCCCTCCGCCGCCGCCGTCCGTCCGTGACCGAGGCGGCCGTCGCCGCTTTCGCCCCCTGGATGGCCGCCGGCGGGGCGCTGTACGCCCTCTTCCAGGCCGGAGCGGTGCCGGACCCCGTGGCGCCGCTGTTCGGCTCGCCGGCCGTCTACGCCACCGTCGGCGCCGCCGCCGGCCTCGCGTGGGCCGCCGTCGCCGACCGGCCGGCCGACCGATTGACCACCGGCGCGCCCGCCGTCCTCGCGGTTTCCGGTGTCGGCCTCCTGCTCGTCGCGCTGATCGGCGCCGTCGTCGCCCTCCCGACGCCGGACGCGGCGGCAGTCGGCCGGTCGGCGGCCATCGTCGCCGGCGCGACGCTGGCGGCCGCGGCGACCTGGGCCGGCCTCGGGCGGCTCGGCACCGGCAAGGCGACCGGCGCCGTCGGCCTGCTGGCGGTGTTCGGCCACGCGCTGGACGGCGTCTCGACGGCCGTCGGCTACGACCTGCTGGGCTTCGGCGAGCAGACCCCCCTCTCGCGGCTGATCATCGAGGTCGGCGCCGGACTGCCCGCGCCGGCGGTCCTTGGCGACGCCTGGCTGTTCGTCGTCGTGAAGCTGCTCGTCGGCGCGGCCGTCGTCGTCGCCTTCGACGGCTACGTCCGGGAGACGCCGACCGAGGGCTACCCGCTGTTGGGACTCGTGGCAGCGGTCGGGCTCGGCCCCGGCGCCCACAACGTCGTCCTCTTCGCGGTCGCCTGACGGCGAGAGCGAGGCCGTTTCGACGTTCCGAACCCGGATCTCCCCGCGCCCGGCGTCACCGACCCGCAGTACAACCGTGCGGGCTTTTACCCCGCGGCCGGTAGCCGCCGGCATGCGCGTGATGTGTGCCGGACACGTCAACTGGGACGTCACCCTGCGGGTCGACCGGCTGCCAGCGCCGGACGACGAGGCCCGGGTCCGCGAGCGGACGGAACCCGGCGGCGGCGCGGCCGATGTCGCTGCCGCCCTGGCCGGGCTCGGCGGGGAGGCGCGACTGTTCGGCAGCGTCGGCGACGACGGCGCCGGCTCGGCGGTCCGGGCGGAACTGCGGCGGGCGGGCGTGGAGACGCGGCTCCGGACGGTCGCCGACGCGGCGACGGCCCGAAAATACCTCCTCGTCGACGACGACGGCGAGGTGGCGGTCCTGGGGACCGGCGGCGCCGACGAAGCGCTGTCGGCGGCCGACGTCCCGGCCGCGGCGTTCGACGACGCCGACGCGCTCCACCTGACGGGTCAGGACCCGGAGACGGCGGCGGTATTGGCAGCGACGGCGGCCGACCGCGGGCTGGCGGTCAGCTTCGACCCCGGCCGGCGGCTCGCCGACCGCGACTACGGCGACGTCGTCGACCACGTCGACCTGCTGTTCGCCACGGAACGGGAGACCGCGGCGACGGCGACGCCCGCCTGGACGGTGACGACGCGCGGCGACCGGGGGGCGACCCTGAACTGCCCCGAGGGCCGTTTCGACCCCCCGGGATACGACTTCGACGGGCCGCCGGTCGACGTCGCCGGCGCGGGCGACGCCTTCGCGGCGGGCTTTCTGGCCGTCCGAATCGCCGACGGCGACCCCGAGCGGGCGCTGTCGGTCGCCAACGCCTGCGGTGCCCTGGCGGCCGGCGAGCGCGGTCCGCGGCCCGACCTCTCCCGGGAGCGCGTCGAGCGGGTGGTGTCGTGATACCGCTCCACGGCTTCGGCGGGACGGCTCCCTCGCCGGGGCTGCGGCTCTCGGCCGCGGCGGTCGTCGGCCTCGCGGCGACGCTCGGCGCGACCGTCGCCATGTGGCGGCAGTCCTACGGCTACGTCCCGCCGTACGTGGCCGCGGCGGCGCTGTGGCGGGAGCCGCCGAGCGAGGTGTCGCGGTCGGCCGCCGACGCGACCCACCTCGCCGCCGGCGTGGCCGCCGGCGTCGTCTTCGAGGGGTTACACCTCGCCGCCGAGCGGCTCCGAGAGGCCCTCGGCGTCGGCGAACTCGACGTCGCCGGCGTCACCGGCGGCGCCGAACTGCTGGCGGCCGCGCTCGTCGTCTGCCTGCTGTACGGCGTCTTCTCGTGGCTCGTCTTCCCCCGATACGGCGGCAACGCATTCGAGACGCGACCGGCGACGGTCAGACAGGGGTGGGCACTCTCCGCGGCCGTCTACGGCGTCGGCCTCGTCGCCGGGACGGCCGCCGTCTCCGGCGTCCTGCTCGGCTAAGAGAGTGATATTCAGATGAGGCTTGGGAGAACGGGACGCAGGAGAAAGCCCTCGGCGCTCTCGACTTCTGCTCGCGGGCCTTCGGCCCGCTCGCACGGCTCGAGGCGAGTCTTTCGAACCACGCTCCTCGGTCGCGTTGCTCCCTGTGGTGTCCTCGCGCGGCGCTGCCGCGCGAGCGGGCCGAGGGAGCCTGCGGCTCCCTCGCGGCTTGCGTCGTCGAGGGTCGTCGAGTGGGCGGCCGGTTTCACCGGCCGCCATCTAACGTGGTCGTTCGAAAGGCGCTTCGCGCCTTTCGTGATGACGAGAGAGCTTCGGCTCTCTCGAACCACGGCGAAGCCGCCACGCAGCGCCTCGCCCTTTCAGTCCGCCAGGATTCGGTTGGTTCTCCGGCAGAAACGGACCGGCTCGCCGGTGCCTATCTGAACACCGCCGCTGAAGGGGGCGAAAGCGTTTATTCCGGCGCCGACGTGGGTACCGGCGTGACGGTCGGCTATCTCTTCGACCTCGACGAGACGCTGGTGGTCTACGACCCGGAGCGGGCGGGCATCTTCCGGGACGCCTGCCGGCGGGCGGGCGTCGAGCCGACCGACGACGCCGCCGAGGCGCTCGGCCCCGGCTACGTCGAGACGTTCGCGGCCTTCGAGGAGAGCCCGTACGTCGGCGCGGCCCGGGCCGCCCGCGAGGCCGGCCTCGAAATCGACCCCGAGCGGTTCGCCGAGACGTACGTCGAGGCCGAACTCGCGGCCACGCACGCCCCGGAGGGTCTCGGGGAACTGCTGGCGTCGCTGGAGCGGGTCGGCGTCGTGACCAACGGCTACGGCCCGGTCCAGCGCCGGAAGCTGGCGGTGACCGGCCTCGCCGATCACGTCGACGCCGTGGTGTGTGCCGACGACGTCGAGGCGTTCAAGCCCGCCGACGCGCCGTTCGACGCCGTCACCGACGCCGTCCCGGCCGACGACTACGTGGTGGTCGGCGACAACGTCGACTACGACGTCCGGCCGGCGTCCGACCGCGGCTACCGGACGGTGTTCGTCGGCGACGGCGACGGCGGCCCCGCCGACCACAGCGTCCCGGAGCCGGCGGCGATTCCGACGGCGCCGCCGTTCCGCCAGGACGACTGACTTTTGGGGGTCGCCCGCGAGAACTCGACATGGCCAAACAGCCGCACCTGCTGGTCGAGCCGGGCGAGACCCACGATGTCGCGCTACTGCCGGGCGACCCCGGCCGCGTCGACCGCATCGCCGACCACTGCGACGACGCGGAGACCGTCGCCGAGAACCGCGAGTACAAGCTCGTCAACGCCGTCTACGGTGACCGCGAGCTGACGATCTGCTCGACGGGCATCGGCTCGCCGTCGGCGGCCATCGCCGTCGAGGAGCTGGCGGCTGTCGGCGTCGAGCGGCTCGTCCGCGTCGGCACCACCGGCGCCCTCCAGCCGGACATCGAAATCGGCGACACCGTCGTCGCCACCGGCGCCGCCAAGGACGAGGGGACGACCGAACGGTACGAGGACGTCGCGGTGCCGGCGGTGCCGGACCACGAGACGCTGTCGGCGCTGGTCGACGCCGCCGCCGCCCGCGAGGCGCCGGTCCACGTCGGCCCTGTCGCGACGGACGACGCCTTCTACGCCGAGACAGACGCCTACGTGCGGGAGTGGAACGAGGCCGGACTGCTGGCCGTCGAGATGGAGGCCGCCGCCATCTTCACGCTGGCCCGCCGGAAGGGGCTGGCGGCCGGCGCGGTCTGCACCGTCGACGGCAACCTCGTCGCGGGCACCCAGAAGGGCGAGACCGACGACGAGGAGCTACCGCCGAAGGCCCGGGACAACGTCGCCCGGACCATCGACGTCGCCCTCGAAGCCGTCGCGGCGCTCTGAGGCTCACTCGGCGGGCGCGTTTTCGAGGGCGCCCCGCCGGAGCCGTCCGCAGCGGTCGTCGGCGACGATCGACCCCGGTACCGCCACCGGCGAGCCGGACCCGTCGACGGCAACAAAGGTGACGTAGACGTCGGTCGTCTGCTCGCGGTCACCGGTCCGGGGTGGCTCCCGGAAGGCGCGGATACGGACCTCGACGCTCGTTCGGCCCGCCTCGTAGACGTACGACTCGACGACGCGGGTGTCGCCCTGCGGGACCGGCCGCTCGAAGTTCAGTTCGTCGATGCGGGCCGTCACGCAGGTCTCGCCGGCGTGCCGCACCGCAGACATCGCGCCGACCTCGTCCGTTCACTCGACGACGATACGTCGTGGGCGGAGCCGTGGTTGCTCGTACCGGTCGGTCGGACGCGCTGGCGGCTTTCGATGTACGCGTCGCTGACGGTCGGCATATCCGTTCGTCGTGCCGAACGGACGAACGCCCTTGGCAGGTCGGCTGGCTACACCTCGCCGGCGACAGCCGTCTGCATCGCCTCGCTGTTGTAGGCCGCCCCGGCGTCGCCGTCCGGCGTCATGAGGATCACCCCAGCCGACCCCTCGACGAGGCCGCCGAACTCCTCGATCGCGGCCTCGGCGGCCGTCTGGGCGTCCGCGCCGTCGGCGAGGCGGTCGACCGCCCGCCGCGAGAGGGTCGTCCGGGCGATGTCCTCGCCGGCGCCGGTCGCCGAGGCACCGCCGGCCGGCGTACAGTAGAAGCCGGCGCCGACCTGCGGGACGTCGCCGACCCGGCCGGCCAGTGCCAGCCACCGGCCGCCGGTGGAGGTGGCGGTAGCAACCCGGTCGCCGTCGGTCGCGACGGCGCCGACGGTGTCGTGGTCGTGATTGTGGTCATGGTCGTCGTCGTTCGCCCCCGTCTCGGCCTCCGAATCTGCCTCCGTGTCCGGCGCCGCCGCGAGACGGTCGCCGAACCGCTCGCGCACCCAGTCGGCGTGGGCCAGGGGGTCGCCGTCGGGGGCGTCGACGTCGGCCCACCGTCGGTCGGTCTCGTCGGTCCGGAGGTCGACGCCGGCCTCGACGCCGGCGGCCGCCGCCAGGTCGACGGCGTGGACGCCCGTCACGAGGACGTGCGGCGTTCGCTCCTTGACGACGCGGGCGACGTCGACGGCGTGTTCGACGCCGGGCATCCCGGCGACGGCGCCGACCGCGCGGTCGTCGGTCATCAGGCCGGCGTCGGTTCGGACGTGGCCGTCGGACTGGACGGCCCCGCCGACGCCGGCGTTGAACTGAGGGTCGGACTCCAGGGCCCGCAGCGTCACGACGACGGCGTCGGTCGGCGTCGCCGCCGCCGCGCCGGCCGCGGTGGCCTCCTCGAGCGCCGTCTGTCTGTCCGCCGGTTCCTCGGGCGGGGTGCCGGCGCCGCCGTGGGCGATAACGCGCATACGGCCCCTGCGGTCGGCGAGGGATTACGGCTTGTGGTAGCGTCGGCGCCGGCGCCGGGTCCCTCCGGGACGTTCATGCAAAATCCGCCGCGGGAGCGGTACGCCTTTGAGGCGGCCGCCAAAACCCGTCGGCATGGCATACGACAAAGTGGAAGTACCCTCTGCGGGCCGGAGAGTCGAGGTGGAGGGCGACGACGAACTCGTCGTGCCCGACGACCCCATCGTTCCCATCATCCACGGGGACGGCATCGGGGTGGACGTCGGTCCGGCCGCCCAGACGGTGCTGCAGGCGGCCGCCGACGCCACTGGCCGGGAGATTCACTGGATGCGGGTGTACGCCGGCGAGTCCGCCCGGGAGATGTACGACGAGAACCTGCCGGCCGACACCACCGAGGCGCTACGGGAGTTCAAGATCTCGATCAAGGGCCCGCTGACGACGCCCGTCGGCGCCGGGTTCCGGAGTCTCAACGTCGCATTACGGAAGCGGCTCGACCTCTATACGAACATCCGGCCGACCTACCACCTTGAGGGCGTCCCCTCGCCGGTCAAGCGGCCCGAGCGGATGGACATGGTGACGTTCCGGGAGAACACCGAGGACGTGTACGCCGGCATCGAGTGGGAGGCCGACACCGAGGGCGCCGAGCAGGTTCGGGAGTTCGTCGAGGCGGAGATGGGGTACGACTCGACCATCCACGACGGGCCGGTCGGCATCGGCGTCAAGCCCATCACCGAGTTCGGCACGAAGCGGCTCGTCCGGAAGGCCATCGACTACGCCCTCGAACACGACCGCGACTCGGTGACGCTGGTCCACAAAGGCAACATCATGAAGTTCACCGAGGGCGCCTTCCGGGACTGGGGCTACGAGGTCGCCGAGGAGGAGTACGGCGAGGCGGTCATCACCGAGGACACGCTCTGGGAGGAGCGCGACGGCGAGCCGCCGGACGAGGCCGTCGTCGTCAACGACCGCATCGCCGACAACATGCTCCAGCAGATCCTCACCCGGACCGACCAGTACGACGTGCTGGCGCTGCCGAACCTCAACGGCGACTACCTCTCGGACGCCTGCGGCGCCCAGATCGGCGGGCTCGGTATCGCGCCCGGCGCCAACGTCGGCGACGGCCGCGTGCTCGCCGAACCCGTCCACGGCTCGGCACCGAAGTACGCCGGCCAGGACAAGGTCAACCCGACGGCGATGATCCTGTCGGGCCGCATCCTCCTGGAGTTCATGGGCTGGCACGACGCCGCCGACCTCGTCCGGGACGCCGTCGAGCGGACCATCGTCGACCGGACGGTCACCTACGACATCGAGCGACAGATCGAGGGCGGCGAGAAGCTCGCCACCAGCGAGTACGCCGAAGCCGTCGTCGACAACCTCTACGACCTGGCCTGAGTTCGGGTCGCCTTCTCCGCGTTCCGTCCGACCAGCGGCCGCGCCGTCACGGACAGCGGTCCCGACCGGCCCCGGTGGTTCCGACCCCCGGACCCGTGACGACCGGTCGCCGGGACCGATACGGTCCCGTCGGGGCACCCCGCGTCCGGGGCGCGATCACCTTCCCTGCCACCTGCCGTCCCGGCGGCGGGACGCGTCCGTGCGACCGACGGGTTGAGGAACGGAACCGGAGGTACTGCTCGGACTGCGAGCGGGTGGTCCGGCGCACGCCGGTTCCCGCGGCGGGCGTCGCGGTCGTCGGATCGAGCGGGTTCTCGTGGTCGGCGTGCGATCGGCCCGAGTCGCGCCGACCGGACGGCCCCCGGCGGGCACGTGGAGGCCGGCGAGTTGCCGACGGCGAACACGTAGTCGTCTTCGACCACGCCGTTTCGCGCCGGGCGGTCGGTGGAACGCTCGCCCCGGGACCGGAACCCGCGGCCGTCGGGTGGCTCCGTCCCGACGGGCCACGCGACGACCTCGATCGACCCCCGCTCGCCCATCACGACGAGATTCTGCGGACGGCGTGGGCGCTGCCCGGGGAGACGCGACCCCCGACCGGGCCGCGGACCCCCGAGCGGGCGGACGGGTTGGCGTCGTCGGCCGCCGCGCGAGAGCGGCCCGCCGCCCCGATCGAGTCGTTCTCGTCGTCGTCACTCCGCCCAGTCGGGGTCGGGCCGCGCCGGCGCGAAGATGTCGACGCCGCGGACGACGCCGTCGCCCCGGTTGACCGCGGCGTGGGGCTCGTCGCCCGGGATGGTGAACGACTCGCCCGGCCCGACGACGACCTCGCGCGGGTCGCTCCGTTCCCCGCCGACGAGGAAGGTGAGTTCGCCCTCGTAGACGAAGCCGGTCTGTTCGTGGTGGTGGCTGTGCTCCGGGACGGTCGCGCCCGGCTCGATCTCGAAGCCCTGGATGCTCGTCCGCTCGCCGGCCGCCAGCTGCGTGAGGTGCACCCGCTCGACGGCCTCGATCGTCTCCCGTTCGGAGAGTCCGACGCGCTCCATGTCTCGACGACGGCCGGCGGCATCTTGATACTGCCGGCTGTAATTCTTTCGAGATTATTTGACGATATCCGTTCGGATGCCGTTCACAACCCCATTCTTGGATGTGACCGCTTCAGGTAGTTACAGCCGGCAGTATGAGCCCTCCGACGATCGGTGGGCTCAGTCGTCGAGTCCGGCCGCCTCGAGCAGCGACGCCAGCCGCTCGGTCGCCGCCTCGTCGGGCGGTCGGTGCGGCGACCGGGCGTGGCCGGCCGGGGCGCCGCGGGCCCGCATCGCCTTCTTCAGCCCGGGGACGCCGAACTCGGCGGTCACCGCCCGGTTCAACGCGACGAGGTCGGCGTTCAGCGCCCGGGCGCGCTCCGCGTCGCCGGCCGCGAAGGCGTCGTACACCGCCGTCGTCGCCGCCGGAGCGACGTTCGCCAGCGCCAACACGCCGCCGTCGCCGCCGGCCGCAAGCGCCTGCGCCAGGACGCCGCCGCTGCCGACCAGCAGGTCGAACGACTCGTCGGCGGTCGCCCGCCGCGTCCGGACGAACGCGTCGACGTCGCCGCTGGAGTCTTTCATCCCGGCGACGTTCGAATGGCCGGCCAGCTCCCCGACCGTTTTCGGCGCCAGCCGGACGTCGGTGTAGCTCGGCACCGAGTACAGGTAAACGGGGATCGACGCGGCGTCGGCGACCGTCCGGTAGTGGGCCGCCAGCGCGGCTTGGTCGTGGCGGTAGTAGAACGGGGTGACGACGAGGGCGGCGTCGGCGCCCGCCTCGGCGGCCGCGGCGGTGGCCTCGACCGTCTCCTGGGTCCCCGGCCGGCCCGTGCCGGCGAGGACGGGAACGGACGCCGCCTCCGCGACCGTCTCGACGACGGCCGTCCGCTCGGCGGCGCCCAGCAGTTCGGCCTCGCCGTTCGAGCCGCAGGGGACGAGGAAGTCGACGCCGCGGGTCTCGAGCCACGCGACGAGCTCGCGCAGGCGGTCGTGGTCGACGTCGCCGTCGGCGTCGAACGGGGTGACGAGCGGCGGTCCGATACCCTCCATATCCCGAGAGCGGCCGCCGGCCAGTTGTGGGTTTCGGCCTGTAGGGTGCTACTGTCAAGAGTAAATACGATGTGAACGGAGTGGACAAGACCCCGGAAGCCCCTGCGCTCTCGGCGGCTGCGACTCGCTGTCGTTCGAGAGAGCGAAGCTCTCTCGTGATGTCGTCAGAACGCATCGCGTTCTGACTGCAAGCGGGAAATCTTCGATTTCCCGCAATGACGAAAGACGGCTCGGGGAGCCGTCTTTCGAACCACGGTCCTCGGACTGCGTCCTGCGGTCTCCTCGCGCGGCGGCGCCGCGCGAGCGGCCCGAGGGACCGGAGGTCCCTCGCTGCTTGCGTCGTCTCGCTCGCCGAGAGCCCGCCCCTTCCAGTCCCGCCCGGCGGTGAATTTTCCGCCAGCATTGCTTAACGAAACACAACCGCCCGCGGCAGCCCTGGGTTTTTGTCCTGCGACGTCGTGAGAGGCGGTATGTACTCGGTCGTGGGCTGCTCGGACTGTCAGCACCTCTGGGTCGTCGAGGGGCGACCGGAGACGACGCAGTGTCCCCGCTGTCGGACGCGACACCGCTTCGAGAAGCTGAAGGCCTTCGCCGAGACGGACAGTTCCGAGGCGGCCGCCCGCGTCCGGGGGTCGATGTTGGCCGACCGGGCCGACGAGGGGGAGTTCGTCGACCCGGCGGAGATCGACCCCGACGAGGTCGGCATGAGCGACGAGGCGTACCTCTCGGCGGCCGGACTGGACGCCGAGGCCGCCACGGCGGCCGGCGAGCGCGCGACCGAAGGCGGCGGCTCCCGGAGCCGGCGACAGGTCGTCCTCGACGCGCTGGCCGACCTCGAGGAGCCGACCGCCGACGCCGTCCGCGAGTACGCCGCCGAGGCGGGCGTCCCGGAGTCGTACGTCGAGCGGGCCCTCGAGAAGCTCCGGCAGGCCGGCGAGGTGACCGAAAGCGACGGCGTCTACCGGACGCTGTGAGCGGCGACGACGACCGCGAGTTCCGGTTCGGCCCCGCCGACGTCGGCCCGGCTGGCGACGGCGACGCCGCGGAGTTCGACCCGGTGCCGGCGGTCATCGGTCTCGCGGTCGGCGTCGGGGGGCTACTTTTTCTCGCGGAGCCGCTCGTCGACCCGCTGGCGGTCGGCGGAACGCGGCTGCCGGTCGCCTTCCTGTCGGTGATCGTCGTCGCCGTCGGGCTGTCGTTCGGCGGTACCGCCTACCTCCGCCGGGGCCGGCGCCGGATCGGCATCGCCCACGCCGTCGGCGGCGCCGGCTGGGCGCTCGTTGCGGTCGGCACCGCCCTCGGCAGCGGGGTCGTCCTCTTCGCCGGGTTCGCGGTGCTGCTCGGCGGCTGTCTCTGGCTCGTGGCCGGCCTCGTCGCCGCGGGCTGACTCCGACGGCGCTTTGTACCGGTCGGCCGTCCGGCCGGTATGGAACGCGAGCCGACGACGTACAGCCGACCCATCGTCGTCGGCGGGCTGGCCGTGGTGCTGCTGGCCGACCTCGTCGTCGGGCTGTCGAACGGGCTGTTCGTCGGCGGCGGTGCCGTCGTCCTCCTCGCGGCCGCCGTCGTCCACGCGGCCGGCGACGAGCCCCGGGCCGCCGCCGGCTGGGGGTTCTTCGCTCTCGGCTTCGGCTTCTTCGGCGTCTTCGGCGCCGGCGACACCGTCGTCCTGCTGGCGGTCGGCTCGCTGCTGGTCGCCGGCCTCGCGCTGCAGGTGAGCCAGCGCGTCGAGGACCGGGTCGAATCGAGCGGGGACTGACCCGACTCGCCGCGGCGCCGCCGCCCGTTACCGGCCCAGTTCCTCGTGGGAGCTGGCGAGGTTGTCGGACGCCAGCGCCCCGAGTAGCGACAGTTCGCCGCCGAGCGCCGCGGTCGCGATGACCTCCGCCAGCGCGTCGGCGTTCGACCCGGCGGGGTCGCCGCCGCCGCCGACGCCGACGACGTCCAGCGCCTCGGCCTGCGTCGGGAGTGTCGTCCCGCCGCCGACCGTGCCGACCTCCAGCGACGCGAGGGTGATGCTGGCGTACAGCGCCCCGTCCCGGACCTCGGCGGTCGTGATGGCGTTTGCGCCCTCGACGACCTGGGCCATGTCCTGACCGGTCGCGAGGAAGGCGGCGGCGACGGTGTTGGCGGCGTGGGCGTTGAAGCCCAGCGAGCCGGCCTTCGCCGAGCCGACGAGGTTCTTGCGGGTGTTGGCCTCGACGATGGCCGCCGGCGTCGTGTCGAAGTAGCTCTCGACGACGTCGCCCGGAATCTCGACGTCGGCGGCGACGGTCCGGCCGCGGCCCTCGACGCTGTTGACGGCGGCGGGTTTCTTGTCCGAACAGAGGTTGCCCGACAGCGCGACCAGTTCGGCGGGCGTTTCGGTCTCGACGACATCGCAGGCGGCCTCCGTCGCGATGGTGGCCATGTTCATCCCCATGGCGTCCTTGGTGTCGTAAGCGAAGCGGAGGAAGATGCTGTCGCCGACGACGTACGGCGTCACCTCCCGCAGCTCGCCGTGGCCGGTCGTCGCCTCGGCGGCCTCGGCGAGCGCCTCGACGTTGTCCCGGACCCAGGAGGCGACCGTGTCTGCCTCGCCGACGTCGGCCACGCGGAACACCGGCGCCCGCGTCATGGCGTTCCGCAGCACCCGGGCGGTCGCGCCGCCGGCGGCGCCGATCGCCGCACAGCCGCGGTTGACCGACGCCACGAGGGCCCCCTCGGTCGTCGCCAGCGGGAGGTACCGCTGGCCGTCGACGGCGCCGCCGTCGATCTCGACCGGGCCGACGACGCCCATCGGCACCTGCGCGGCGCCGAGGGCGTTCTCGATGTTCGACCCGGCGTCGGCGGCGTCGAAGCCGTAGGCGCCGACGGTCTCGAGGTCGGCGTCGGTCTCCTCGGTCAGCAGCCGGCGGCGTGCCGTGGCGGCGGCGTCGGCGTCCGCGTGTGCTTCGAGTTCGTGCAGGCGCAACTCGCCGTCCCGGACGGCCGCGACGAGCTCCTCGGTGTCCATACCGACCGGTCGCGGCCCGACGACTAAGGCGTTCCGTCGCGGGCGGCTCCCGACGACCGGCAGCCGCGTCGCGGGGCCGAGCGACCGTTTGATAAACCGAGCCGCCCTGCCGTCCGGTATGACTGAGGCCGCCGACCGCGTGTTCAGGAACGCCGAGGTGCATACTCTCGGGGAGCCGGACGAGACCCACGAGGCCGTCGCCGTCCGAGACGGCCGGGTCGTCCGGGTCGATTCGGAGTACGAGATCGAGTTCCTCACCGGCGTCGACACCGACGTCGTCGACTGCGGAGGCGGCGTCCTCTTGCCCGGATTCATCGACGCTCACACCCACATGGAGGTGGTGGGCCGCCGACTGGTCCACGCGGACCTCGGGGCGGCCGACGACCGCGAGACTGCGCTGGAGCTACTCCGCGAGGCGCCCGGCGAGGAGTGGGTGCTCGGCTACGGCTACGACGAGTCGACGTGGCCCTCGGGTGCGTATCTGACCCGCGAGGAGCTGGACGCGGTGGCCGACGACCGGCCGGTCGTCGCCTTCCGCGAGGACCTCCACACCGCCTCGGTCAACTCGGTCGTCCTCGAGCGGTACGGCGACGAACTGCCCGAGTCGGGCGTCGCCCGCGAGGACGGCGGGCCGACGGGCGTGGTCCGCGAGGACGCCGCGGAGTTCCTCCGGACCGAGACCGCTCCCGGTCGCGAGGAGACGCGGGAACTGGTCGCGGCGGCCCGTGACTTCGCCCACGAGCGGGGCGTGACCGGCGTCCACGACATGGTGCGGCACTCCGACGCGCCGGCGGCGTACCGCTCGCTTGCGGTCGACGACGAGCTGGACCTGCGGGTGCGGCTCTACTACTGGGCGGACCACCTCGACGCCGTCGCGGAGACGGGGCTGACGACGAACCACGGCGGCGAGTACCTCGAGGTCGGCGGGGTCAAGACCTACACCGACGGGTCGCTCGGCGCTGGCACGGCGAAACTCGCCGAGTCCTACGCCGACCGCGAGGGGACCGGCGAGTGGGTCGTCCCGCCGGCGGAACTGGAGTCGGTCGTCGAGCGCGTCGAGGCACTGGGGATGCAGCTGGCGGTCCACGCCATCGGCGACGAGGCGGTCGCGGAGACGCTGGCGGCGCTGCCCGACGACCCGTCGGCGCGCCACCGGGTCGAGCACGCCGAACTGCTGCCGGGGGAGCCGTCGGAACTCGAAGGCGTCGTCGCGTCGATGCAACCGAACTTCCTGCGGTGGGCCCGCGAGGGCGGCCTCTACGAGGACCGGCTGGGCGCCGAGCGGACGGCGGCGTCGAACCGCTTCGCCGACGTCATCGAGGCGGACGTGCCGCTGGCGTTCGGCAGCGACTGCATGCCGCTGGACCCGCTGTACGGCGTCCAGCAGACGATCACGGCGCCGGAACCGGGCCAGCGGCTCGGCGTCACGGAGGCGCTACAGGCCTACACCTCCGGGGCGGCCTACGCCGGCTTCGCCGAGGACCGCTTCGGGACCGTCGAGCCCGGCAAGCGGGCGGATTTCGTCGTTCTCGCCGACTCGCCGTGGTCGGTCGACGACGACGCTATCGCCGACATCGACGTGGCGATGACGGTCGTCGACGGCGAAATCGTGTACGAAGCCTGACCGCCGCCGCGAGGTCCGCCGTCGAGCTCGCAACTGGGGTCGAACTGACGCTGGCGAGGCGATCGGACGCGGGCGCGGCCGCCGCGATGGAGCCGGATATATGACGCCGGCGCCCGAACGTCCCGTCGATGGTAGTCACGCCAACGCGGGTCGGTCTCGTCGCCGCCCTGACCTTCGCGCTCGGCGTCGTCTGGTACTACGAGGGTCGCGGCCGCTGGCGCGCACGCCTGACGGACCGGTTCGTCCTCGGGGTGCCGTGGGGGACGCTCGTCACGATCGCCGTCGTGGTCGGCTTTTACCTGTTCGCACAGAACGGCCTCCGGCACTGGGAGACGCCGGTCATCTACCCGTTCGTCACGTGGTCGTACTTCTACCCGACGGGGCTGCTGACGGCCGGCATCGCCCACGGCTCGCCGGGCCACATCGTCGGCAACATGGCGGGGACGCTGGCGTTCGCGCCGATCGTTGAGTACGCCTGGGGACACTACCCGCCGTCGGCCCGCGGCCGCGACCGGCTCGGCGGTCCGACGGCCGGGTCGGGACTTCTCGGCCGTCCGGCTGTCCGGGCGCTGGTCGTCTTCCCGGCGGTGCTGCTGCTGGCGGCGTTCGTCACGTCGGCGTTCGCCGCCGGGCCGGGGCTGGGCTTTTCCGGCGCGGTCTTCGCCATCGCGGGCTTCGCGGTGATCACGTACCCGGTGACGACTGTGGTGGCCGTCGTCGCCGCGAGCGCGGTCGGGACGGTGTACACGGCGCTGACGGAGCCGATCGTCCGGGCGACGTTCGAGGCGAGCGGCCCGTCGCTGCCGGCGTGGGCCGGCATCGCCTTCCAGGCGCACATGCTCGGATTCCTGCTGGGCGTCGTCGCCGGGTCGCTGCTGCTGCGCCGCCGCGGCCGGCGGCCGGCCCTCGATCGGGTGTTCGTCGGGACCTTCCTGCTCGGGACCGTCCAGGCGCTGTGGCTGCTCGTCTCGACCGACGGCGAGACGTTCGTCCTCTACCGCGGGGCGGGCGTCGCGCTCGTCGCCGTACTGTCGGTGCTGGTGGCCGCTGCCGCCGGCGCCAGCAACCGACCGCTCCCGCGGCCGCTGTCGGTTCTGCCGCGGGCCCCGAACCGGCGCCGGCTCGGGGTCGTCTGGCTCGTCTTCGTCGCCGGCGGCGTGCTCGCCGGCGGCGCCTGGGCGGCCGTCGAGGGCGAACTCAACGGGGTCGGAATCGCCGGCCTCGTTTCCGCCTGGGTGCTGCTGTCGGTGCCGGCGCTGCCGCCGCTGCTGCCCGACGGTGTCGCCGCCTCGCCGGTCACCCGCCGCCGAACCGCCGCCGCGGCCGTCGCCGTCGCGGCCGTGCTCGTCGCGACGCCGGCGATACCGGCCGGGCTCGTCGTCGTCGACGGGGCCGGCGTCCCCGGTTCGGAGTCCGTCGAGGTCCGCGACTACCGGGTTGCCTACGGCGAGAACGTCACCGTCGGCCAGGACCGGCTGGTCGAGGTCGGCAACGTGAGCGACTCCGTCAACGTCTCGGGCGTCATCCTCACCAGTCCGGCCCGCCAGCTGTGGACTCCGGCGGTCCGGGAGCAGACGCTGGCCTTCGCCGGCAACCGGACGGTCGTCGTCGGCGGGGTGACCTGGCGGGAAACGCTGGAGGCCAACCGGACCGGCTGGGAGGTCGTCGGCAACGACAGCGTCTACGCGGTCGATCTCCACCACGACGGCGAGACGACCCGGTCGTACCGCTCGCCGCCGGCGCGGGCCGACGTCCGGGTCGACGGCCGGGCGGTCGAACTCGCGCCGACGACGAACGGCTTCGAGCTCCGGGTGCAGGCGAACGGCTCGACGGCCGGGTCGGCGCCGGTGCCGCCGGCCAACGACACCGTCGCCGTCGACGGCCTCACCCTCGAACACCGAGTCGTCGACGGGACGGGCCGCGTCGTCGTGCGCAACGACGGCACCGAGGTCCAGGTCGCCGAGCGGGAAACGTACGACTGACCGCCGCGGCCGCCGTCGGTAGGAGTTCGGCCCGGCCGCCGGCGAATTGCGACACCATCTCTCCGGTGATCCCGGTATTGAAGAAGAAATCTTATCAATAGCCCGGTCCGTAGAGATAGTTACTGAGGCATCATTCATGCCAGAGATGGAGACGGTCGATTTCGAGACCGACCTGAGCCTGTTCAAGTACGACAACCTCGAGCAGTTGCCGCCGGCCTACCGCGACCTCGCGGAGGCCGAGCGGGCCGAGCGCATCGAGTCCGCCCGCGCGGAGCTGGGCGACGACGTGATCATCCTGGGGCACAACTACCAGCGCCGGGAGATCGTCGAGCACGCGGATTTCATCGGCGACTCCTACCAGCTGAGCAAGCACGCCGCGGAGGCCGACGCCGACTACGTCGTCTTCTGTGGCGTGACGTTCATGGCCGAATCCGCCGACATCATCACCGACGACGACCAGACGGTGATCCTGCCGAGCATGGAGGCGTCCTGTCCGATGGCGGGGATGGCCGAGGCGCTGCAGGTCGACGCCGCCTGGACGGAGCTGAACGAGGCGGCCGACGACGACGAGAACATCATCCCCATCACGTACATGAACAGCTACGCCGACCTGAAGGCGTTCTGCGCCGAGCAGGGCGGGCTGGTCTGTACCTCCTCGAACGCCCACAAGGCCTTCGAGTACGCCTTCGAGCGCGGCGACAAGGTGCTGTTCCTGCCCGACAAGCACCTCGGCGACAACACGGCCCACCGGCTGGGGATGGCCGACGCCACCGCCGAGTGGGACCCCTGGGACCCCGAGGCCGCCGACGCCGCCGAAGTCGCCGACGCCGACATCGTCCTGTGGGACGGCTACTGCCAGGTCCACGAGCGGTTCACCGAACGGCACGTCGAGTCGTTCCGGGAGGCCCACCCCGACGGTAACGTCATCGTCCACCCCGAATGCCGCCGCGAGGTCGTCGAGGCCGCCGACGTCGCCGGCTCGACGTCGACCATCTGCGAGACCGTCGAGAACGCCGACCCCGGCGAGACGTGGGCCATCGGCACCGAAATCCACCTCACCAACCACCTCCAGCGGTGGCACCCCGAGGTGGAGGTGCTGCCGCTGTGCGGCGACGCCTGCATGGACTGCAACGCGATGCGACAGGTCGACCCCAACTACCTGACGTGGGTGCTGGAGGGACTGGCCGACGGAATCGAGCGCAACGTCGTCGAGGTGGACCCCCGCGAGAAGGAACTGGCCGGGCTGGCCCTCGAGCGGATGCTGGAGGTGTAGAACAGGATGCAAGAGCGCGAGACTGACCTGCTGGTCGTCGGCAGCGGCATCGCCGGCTGTGCGGCCGCGCTGGCGGCCGCCCGGCGGGGCGACGAAGTGACGCTGGCGACGAAGGCCTCCCGACCCGAGGACTCGACATCGTACTGGGCGCAGGGCGGCGTCGCCGTCGCCCGCGGCGACCCCGAGACGTTCAAGCAGGACATCCTCAAGGCGGGCGCCGGTGCCGCCGACCCGGAGGCGGTCGACGTGCTCGTCTCGGCGGCCGACGGGGCCGTCCGCGACGTGTTCGTCGAGACGCTGGACGTCGACTTCGACGGCGGGTCCGAGCCCGCGACGCAATCTCGTCGCGCTTCGGGCTACGGCGACGAAGCCTTCGACTACGGCCGCGAGGCCGCCCACAGCGAGGCGCGCATCCTCCACGTCGACGCCTCGACCGGCCGGCACCTGCTGGCGCCGTTCCTGAGCCACCTCGCCGACCACGATCGCGTCGAGATACTGGAGGACACCGCCGCCCTCGAGCTCGTCACCCACGAGGGTCGCGTCCACGGCGCCATCCTGGAGCGGGACGGCGAGCGGGCGCCCTGTGTCGCCGGCGCGACGGTGCTGGCGACGGGCGGGGTCGGGTCGTGCTACCGGCGGTCGACGAACCCGGCGACGGCCACCGGCGACGGCATCGCCATGGCGGCGCTCGCCGGCGCCGACGTCGCGGACATGGAGTACGTCCAGTTCCATCCGACGGCCTTCGCGGGTGGCGAGGGCGGCCAAGGCACCTTCCTCCTCAGCGAGGCCGTCCGCGGGGAGGGCGCCCTACTGCGGAACGGGGACCGAGAGCGGTTCATGCCCGACTACCACGCCGACGCCGAACTCGCCCCCCGCGACGTGGTCGCCCGCGCCGTCAAGCAGGAACGCGAGCGAACCGGCGAGGTGAGACTGGACGTGTCGTCGAGCGAAGCGAGACGACGCTCGGAAGAGCTCGGCTCTTCCGGTGTTTCGCCGCTCGACTTCGAGAGCGAGTTCCCGGACCTGTACGCCGAGTGCGAGCGCCGCGGCGTCGACCCGGCCGACGGGATTCCGGTCGCGCCCGCCGAGCACTTCCTCTGTGGTGGCATCGACGTCGACACCGAGGGTCGGGCGTCGCTGGACCGGCTGTTCGCCGCCGGCGAGTGCGCCCGGACGGGCGTCCACGGCGCCAACCGGCTGGCGTCGACGAGCCTGCTGGAGTCGCTGGTGTGGGGGCTGCGGGCCGGCGAGGCCGCCGCCGGCCACGACCCCGAGCCGGTCGAGGCGCCCGACCTGCTCGACCGGGACCCGGCGATGCCCGACGGCTTCGCCGAGGAGAAGTTCGTCCGGCTCCGCCGCGTCATGGACGACTACGTCGGCATCCGGCGGACGCCCGACGACCTCCGGCGCGCGGCGGGCGTGCTCCGGCGACTGAAGGGCGAGGTCGACGCCTACACCCGCACCCGGACCAGCCGGTCGCTGTACGAGCTGCGCAACGCCGCCGTGACGGCCCTGCTCGTCGCCCGGGCGGCCGCCGAGAACGACCGCTCCCGGGGCTGTCACCACCTCGAGGAGGGCGCGACCGTTGACGCCGATTGAGCGCTCGCAGGTCGAGCGGTGGCTCCGGGAGGACCTCGGTCACCACGACGTCACCAACGACGTCCCCGGCGAGACGGCCGGCCGGCTGGTCGCCACGGAACCGGGCGTCGTCGCCGGCCTCGACGCCGCCGCGGCCGTCTTCGAGTACCTCGACGTCGCGGTGACGGACCGCCTCGAGGCGGGCGAGCGGGTCGAACCGGGCGACGCCGTCCTCCGCGTCGAGGGGCCCGCGAGGGAGGTGCTGCGCGGCGAGCGCGTGGCGGTCAACGTCGCCGGCCATGCCTCCGGCGTCGCCACCCGCACCCGGCGGGCCGTCGAGGCCGCCCGCGGGGTGAGCGACGAGGTCCGGGTCGCGGGCACCCGCAAGACGACGCCCGGCCTCCGCGGCGTCGAGAAGCGCGCGGTCGCCGCCGGCGGCGGCGACACCCACCGACTCGACCTCTCGCACATGGTGATGGTCAAGGACAACCACGTCGAGGAACTCGGGATGACCGAGGCCGTCGAGCGGTTCCGCGAGCGGGCCTCCTTCGCGACGAAGGTGGAAGTCGAGGTCGAGACGCCCGGCGACGCGCCGCGGGCCGTCGAGGCCGGCGCCGACGTGGTGCTGCTGGACAACATGACCCCCGCCGAGACCGAGCGGGCCGTCGCGGCCGTCGACGGCGGCGCGCTCACGGAGGCCTCCGGCGGGATCACCGTCGACGAGGTGCCCGACTACGCCGCCACGGGCGTCGACGTCGTCTCGCTAGGGAGTCTGACGCACTCGGCGGCGTCGCTGGACCTCTCGTTCCGGACCGGCCGCGAGAAGGGATGAAACGGGTTGTTCAGTCGTTGACGGCGCCGGAGAAGGTCAGGACGCCCCCGACGGCCGCGACGACGAGGCCGCCGAGCCGCACCATCTGCCACTTCATCGCCTCTCCGTCGTCGCCACCGCCCATCGCGAAGAACCCGGAGTCCTGCTGGGCCTCCAGCAGTTCCATGTGTCCGTACACGAGAGCGATGGCACCGGCTATCAGCGCTACCATCCCGAGTATCAGGAGCGGGCCCAAGCTGCTGTCGCTCATTGCGTTCGGCTCAGTTCGTGTCTGTAATCATAAACATTCTGGCCGACGATCATTCGAGCAGGCTCTCGCCGGTCATCGCGTCGGGAACCGGAACGTCGGCGAGCCCCAGTAGCGTCGGCGCGACGTCGGCCAGCGTCCCGCCGGCCCGGACCGTCCGATCGCCGTCGGTGCCGTCCGGCGCCACGTAGACGAACGGGACCGGGTTCGTGGTGTGGGCGGTATGGGGGTCCTCGGGCGTGCCCATGTCGTCGGCGTTGCCGTGGTCGGCAGTCACGAGCAGGTGGCCGCCGGCCTCGCGGACGGCCGCCTCGAGGCGCCCGAGCGCCGCGTCGACGGCTTCGACGGCCGCGACGGCCGCCTCGAAGTCGCCCGTGTGACCGACCATGTCCGGGTTGGCGTAGTTGCAGACGAGGACGTCGGGGTCGTCCGTCTCGACCCGCTCGACCACGCGGTCGGTCAACTCCGCGGCCGACATCTCGGGCCGCTCGTCGTAGGTCGCCACGTCCGGGCTGTCGACGATCTCGCGGCGCTCGCCGTCGAAGGCGCCCTCCCGGCCGCCGTCGAGGAAGTAGGTGACGTGGGCGTACTTCTCGGACTCGGCGGCCCGCAGTTGCGTGTGGCCGGCGTCGGCGACGGCCTCGCCGAGGGTCCGCTCGGGCTCGAGCGGCGGGTACGCCACCGGCAGGTCGAAGTCGTCGTCGTACTCGGTCATGGTGACGACCCGGGCGTCCGGCGGCGCGGCCTCGGTGGGCCACTCGGGGTCGACCCCGGCCAGCATCCGGACGAGCTGGCGGGCGCGGTCCGCCCGGAAGTTGACGAAGACGACCGCGTCGTCGTCCGCCAGCGGCGGCCCGCCCGCGACGAGCGTCGGCTCGACGTACTCGTCGGTGACGTCGCGGTCGTAGGCCGCCTCGACTGCTGCGACGGCGGAGTCGGCCGTGTACGGTGCCTCCCGGTCGACGATGGCGTCGTAGGCCCGTTTCGTCCGCTCCCAGTTCTCGTCGCGGTCCATCGCGTAGTAGCGGCCACAGACCGTCGCCACGTCGCCGGTACCGTGTTCGTCGACGGCGGCCTCCAGCGCCGCGAGGTGGTCGGCACCACTCGTCGGCGGCGTGTCCCGGCCGTCGGTGAAGGCGTGGGTGACGGCCTCGACGCCGGCCTCGGCGGCTCGTTCGAGGAGGGCGTGGAGGTGCGACTGCCGGGAGTGAACGCCGCCGTCCGACACCAGTCCCGCGAAGTGGACGCGGCCGTCCCGCCGGCGGACGCGATCGAAGGCGTCGGCGATGGCGTCGTCCTCGGCGAGACGGCCGGCCTCGGCGTCGTCGGTGATCCGTGCGGAGTCCTGCGTGACGACGCGGCCGGCGCCGATGTTGAGATGGCCGACCTCGCTGTTGCCCATCTGCCCCTCGGGGAGGCCGACCCGGCGGCCGTGGGTCTCGAGGGTGCCGGACGCCCCCGCCGCCCGGAGCCGGTCGAGGGTCGGCGTCGCCGCGGCCGCGACGGCGTCGCGGCCCGCGTCGTCGCCGCTCCCGAGCCCCCAGCCGTCGAGTATCACCAGCGCGGCTCGCATCACCCGGGTCAAGCCGACCGCCGCACAAGGCCGTGTCGGTGTCGCCCGGCGGGCGGTGTTCAGTTACGCGAGAGCCGGCCGGCCAGCCGGCGCCGGGCGGGACCTCGAACGGGAGGAGACGTTCGGAGACGCCCTCATCACCGCCGAAAGACGCTACTCCCTTCAACGAAACGCTACCGTCCGGCATCTCGGAAACGTTTTCAGCCGGCCGGCGGTAACGACGGTATGGACCTGCGGGTCATCGGCGTCCTGCTGCTCGTGCCCCTGCTGGACGTGATGCTGCTCGTCGTGCTGGCGACGCGGCTCGGCCCGGTCCCCACCGTCGCCATCGTCGTGCTGACGGCACTCTTGGGGCTGCTGCTCGTCCGCGCCGAGGGCCGACACACCTCCTCGAAACTCCGACAGAAGGTCGCCCGCGGCGAGGTCCCCACCGACGAGCTCCTTGACGGCGGGCTGTTGCTCGTCGCCGGGGCGTTGATGCTGACGCCGGGGCTCGTCACCGACCTCGTCGGCCTGCTGTTCGTGCTGCCGCCGTCGCGGTACGTCATCCGCGGCGCCACGAAGCGCTACGTCGTCCGGCCGTACGCCGACGCCAAGACCGGCGGCCTCGCGAGCGGCAACGTCTACGTCGGCGGCTTCCCGGGCGACGGCGACGGCGAGACGGTCCCCGGCGACGGTGGCGGCGACCCCGTCGACGTCGACGAGGACGCCTACGAGTTCACCGACCCCGACGACGAGGGCGACGCTGACGCCGAGACCGAGACAGGCGAGCGGTGACCGACGGCACCGCCGCCCGTCGAAAGAAACGTTTAAACGAACCACGGCGCTACGTCCGGGTGCGCCTACCTAGGGCCAATAGCTCAGCTAGGTATGAGCGCTCGGCTGATAACCGGGAGGTCACCGGTTCAAATCCGGTTTGGCCCACTCCCGGCGCGGACGGCTCTCGCCGTCCCGCGCGGTGGGCCGAACTCCCGTAGGCGTCTCACTTTCCGTCGTCTCCGTCGAGAAGCGACGGCTCGGCCGTCCGCACGCGTCGCGTCTCGAGCCGTTCTTCGCCCGTAGAGCCACGAGTCGAAGACCGCCGACGGAACGCTCGCGCGGAAGCGCCGCCCTACGCGCCGGGTTCGAGGACGACCCGGAAGCGGGCCTCGTTGTCGATCATCCGTTCGTAGGCCGCCGAGACCTCCGACAGCGGGAACGTCTCGACCTCCGGAGCGATGTCCCGGAGCGCGCTGAACTCGAGGGTGTCCTGGGAGTCGCGGGCGTGGCCGGAGGCCCACCCTTCGACGCCGGAACGGGCGCCGACGAGTTCCGCGCCGTCGACCTCGATGGGGTCGCCCGGGACGCCGACGACGACGACGGAGCCGTCGAGGCCGAGCCCGCCGACGACCGAACTGATGGCCTCGCTCGCCGGCGCCGTCGCGAGGACGACCGACGCGCCGCCGAGCTCCTGGAGGCGTTCGGCGGGGTCGGTCTCGGTCGTGTCGAGGAAGTGGTCGGCGCCCAGTTCCAGCGCCAGCGGCTCCTTGTCGGCGCTCCGCGAGAGGGCGACCGTCTCGAAGCCGACGGCGTGGGCGTACTGGACGCCGAGGTGGCCCAGCCCGCCGATGCCCTGGATCGCCACGAGATCGCCCGGCCGGGCGTCGGTGTTCCGCAGGGCGTTGTACGTCGTGACGCCGGCACACAGCAGCGGCGCGGCGTCGACGGCGTCCAGCGCCTCCGGGACGGTCGCGACGGCTTCCGCCGGCACCGTCGCGTACTCCGCGTAGCCGCCGTCGTAGGTCAGCCCGGTGATGTCGCCGTTCTCACAGGCGGTGAACTCCCCGCGGCGGCACGGTTCGCACTCGAAGCAGTGGCCGCCGTGCCAGCCGACGCCGACGCGGTCGCCGGCGGCCAGCCGTTCGACGCCCTCGCCGACGGCGTCGACGCGGCCGGCGATCTCGTGGCCCGGCACCCGGGGGTACGTGACGCCAGGATACGTGCCCTCCATCACGAAGGCGTCGCTGTGGCAGATGCCGCAGGCCTCGACGTCGACCCGGACCTCGCCGGGGTCCGGCTCGGGCACCGCACGCTCGACGAGTTCGAACTCCGCACCGGGTTCGGATACGACCGCCGCCGTCATCTGGTCCGACATGCCGGTCGGTAGGCGGCGGTCACACCAGAGGGTGTCGGTCGCGGCCGGCCCCGCGGCGCGGCGACCGGGCGGCCGCCGGCCGCCGTCACTGGAAGGCAGTGATGACGTCGTCGAGTTCGGGCACCAGCGCGTGGGTGACGTCGGTCGTCGTGATGATGCCGGCCAGACCGTCGTCGCCGGTGACGGGGAGCTTCTTGATGCCCTCGTCGCGCATCCGCTCGCAGGCGGTCTCGACGGAGTCGGCGGCGTCGACCGTCGTGACGCCTTCCGTCATCACCTGACCGACCGTCATGCGGTCGACGTCGCGTTCGGCGCCGACGGCGTCGACGATGTCCGACTCGGCGACGATGCCGATGGGGTCGTCGCCGACGACCAGCGACCCGATATCATCTCTCGTCAGCGTCCGTGCGGCGTCCGCCACCGACGTGTCGTAGTCGACGGTCCGTACCGGGCTGTTCATGACCTCTTTGACCGGCCGCTCGAGTGTGTCCTCGTCCATGTGTCTGGGGGGCGCCTCGAACGCCCACGTGTTACGTTCCGTGTGACCAACACACAATAAAACAACCGGCGCCTACCCGCCGGAGTCGTCGGCGCCGACGGTGCGGGCCGACGAGACCCCGGTATCCCGCCGGTTACTCCTCGTCGTCGAAGTCGAGGGCCGCGCCGTTGATGCAGTAGCGCTTGCCGGTCGGGTCGGGGCCGTCGTCGAAGACGTGGCCGAGGTGGCCCTCACAGCGGCTGCAGATCACCTCCGTGCGGGTGCGGCCGAGGCTGTGGTCCGGCTGCGTCTCGACGGCGTCGCTGTCGGCGGGGTCGTAGAAGCTCGGCCACCCCGTCCCGGAGCCGAACTTCTCGTCGCTGGTGAACAGCGCCTGCCCGCAGCCGGCACACCGGAACGTGCCATCGTCGTCGACCTCCAGCAGCTCCGAGGAGCCGCGCGGCTCCGTGCCCTCGTTTCTGAGCACTTCGTACTCCTCGTCGTTCAGCTGCTCGCGCCACTCCTCGTCGGTCCGTGGGATGTCGTCGCCGGATTGCTCGGCCATAATCGGTGTTCGTGCGCCGGCGGTTAAATCCCTGCGTGATTGCCCGGGGGGTCGACACGGCCGCCTCGCGCGGCGCCGGGCTGACCCGCTCACAGCAGCGACGCGCCGAGGACGATGACCGAGAGGTTGTTGGCGAAAACGAACAGCCCGGCGGCGATGAGACCGCCGAGCCACGCCTCGAAGCCCCGGGCCAGGAACCACGCCTCGAGGCCGCGGGTGCGCCGCAGCAGCCGTATGTACGCCGCCAGGAGCCCGACGGAAATCGCGAGCGCCGCGAGGTTGACGGCGACGAGAGGGGAAACGCCCTGTGTCAGCACGGCCCGGACGAACGGGTTCGACTCCGCGGCGGGGCCGTACAGCGCCGCCGCGTACAGCGTCGTCAGCAGGTCGAGCGTGAGCAGGAGATACAGCGCCACGCCGGTCCACGACCAGTACTCCCGGAGGTGGTCACGACCCACCCGCCAGTCCGACTCGACGTCGACGGTCCAACCCATATGCTTCTGTACGGACCCAAGGTAGTATTACTACCGCCGGTCGTATCCGGACTTTCATATTGCCGGACCGCCCGCCGTCGAGCCGCCGACAACGGCGGTCGAGTCCGGCCGGGGCCGGACCGCAACGCTCGAACCTCCGGGTCCGCTACGGACGGGCATGACCGACGCCGACGCCGACCTGCCGGGCTGGGCCGCGGGGATACTCCTGCTGTCGGGGACGATCGCCACCGCCGGCGTCGCCGACTACCTCCTGTCGAACAGCGGCTACGAGTTCCTCGGAATCTACGTCTGGGCGGCCTGCTACGCGGGGGCGCTGCTGGTGGTCTGGGTGGTCTGGCTCCGGGACCTCGAGCTGACCGGCCCCGCCGACGGCTGACCGCCGGACCCGGCTAACGGAAGGGTTAAGACCGGAACCGCGCCATATCCGCTAGGGATGCTCGAACTCCCCTTGCAGGTGGTCGACGGGATTCTGCGCCAATACAGCGTCGCACACGCCATTCTCCTGTTGTTTCTCGGCGCGGTCGGCGTGGGGGTCGTCAAGAAGTCGATGCGGCTCACCGGGCTGCAGTTCACCGTCTTCGGGCTCGTGTTCTTCCTGACGCCGATGAGCACCCACGCGATGTACTTCCAGTGGCTGGGACTCGGGCTCATCGTCGTCGGGCCGCTGGTGTTCATCGCCGCCGACTGATTCAGCAGTTTTTGAGGCGGAGCCCCCGGCCTCAAAGAGCGAGGGCTTCCGACGCCGAGTCGGAAGCGCGGAGCGAGTAGGCCGAGGAGGAAGCCGACAATTCCGCCACTGTCCACGGACTGTTACCACCCTTTCTATCCAATATTTATAAATTGCCGGGGACACGTCTGACGTATGGAGGTGCGGCGAACTGTCCCGGTCAAACTCGACGTGGACAGCGACGGCGCTGCACTTCTGTATGAGACAGTAGACGAGTTTCTGTGGGCCGCTAACCACGTCGTCAACCACGCGTGGCAGGGCGAATATAAAACGACCAGCAAGGCACAGTTACAAGAGGAAACCTACGACGAGGTGCGCGACCAGACAGGATTGCACGCGAACCTCGTCCAAAACGCTCGCAACAAGGCCGCTGACGCCGTGCAGAGTGCCGTCGCCCGCTGGAAACAGGGCAGATACGCAGGCAAACCGCACTTCTCGAATCCGACCGCCGTCTACGACAGGCGGTGCGCCACCTTCCACGACGAGTACGTGTCGCTGGCGACCGTCGATGGACGCATCGACGTCGAGTACGTCCTCCCCGACCCCGCCCGCGACACACCCCACAGTCGGTACCTCGACAACGACGACTACGAGGTGACGAGCGCGGAACTGCACCACAGAGACGGCGAGTGGTTCCTTCATCTCCGCACAAAGGCGGAGGTGGAGTCCGATACGTTGGAACAGGCAACGACCGGGCACAGCACAGTCCTCGGCGTTGACCTCGGCGTAAACCAACTCGCGGTCACGTCAACGGGTGTGTTCTGGAGCGGTAGCGAGTTCGACCACTGGCGACGGGAGTACGAGAAACGGCGTGGATCGCTCCAGCAGCGCGGAAGCCGTCACGCCCACGAGAACATCCAGTCTGTCGGTCGCAAAGAGACGGGGCGCTTCACGATGATGCTCCACCGAATTGCGAACGGCATTATCGAGGAGGCCGCCGAGAACGGCTGTACAGTCATCGCCTTCGAGAAATTGACTGGCATCCGCGACAGGCTTTCTGGCGCGTCGTGGGGACACGAATGGGCCTTCGACCGATTGTACGAGTACGTCGAGTACAAGGCCGAACCGCGCGGTATATCGGTCAAGCAGGTAGACCCGGAGAACACGTCGCGGCGGTGTTCGACATGCGGGTTCACGCATCCGGACAACCGCGAGGGCGAGAACTTCGAGTGCTTGAAATGTGGGTACGGGAACCACGCCGACTACAACGCGGCCAAAAACATCGGTCTGCGGTATCTCCGTCGTAACCAAACTGGGGACGGCGGAGGCGCACCCGTAGGCGTGCGCTTGAATCGCGGGATGTTGAACGCGAACGGAGAATTTGAACCTCCTGCCGGAGATTCCGGCCAGAGCGGGAGTCCACGCGAAAGCCCCACCCTCAACGAAGCGAACGGCGATAGCGCGGAACAAAGTTCCGCGAACCATTCGAGCGGGCCTGCGGCCCGCGAGAAGAAGCCGTGAACAAGTAGGGTGAGGTAGTTTACTCGACGATGTCCTCGTAGCGGGCGCCGGTCTGTTTCAGCGTCTCCGTCGAGTAGAGCCGCTCGTGGTCGACCGACAGGTGATCGGCGGCGAGTTCGTCGATTTTCTCGTCGACGGCCTCGGGGTCGCGGCCGTGGATCATCGTGAACAGGTTGTACGTCCACCCCTGTTCGGGCCGCCGGGGCCGGTGGTAGCAGAGCGTCACGTACGGCAGCTGGCCGACGGCCTCGCCGCGGTCGTCGAGTTCCTCGTCGGGGACGTCCCAGACGACCATGCAGTTGGCGTCGAAGCCGGTGACGAGGTGGTTGACGACGCAGCCGATGCGCTTGATGCAGCCGTCTGCGCGGAGCGACTCGACGGCCGCCAGCACCTCTTCGACCGGCGCGTCGACGGCGTCGGCGACGTCGCGGTACGGCGTCGCCGACAGCGGGAAGCCGTCCTGGATCTCCAACAGTAGCCGGCGGTCCAGCGCCGAGAGGTTCGCCGCGGCGGTCTCGGAGATCCGCGTCGCCGACACCGACGTCTCGGCGACGGACTCGCGGGCGAAGCTGTCGGCGTTGACGACCGGGAACTCCAGGTCGATGTAGAAGTCCGTCAGCATCGGCAGGTTCAGCACCTCGCAGCCGGTCTCGGTTTCGATCTCCGTTAGGATGGCGTCCCGCTTCGACAGCGACCCCGCCGTAACGACGAACCAGGTGTTCCACTCGTGGTCCCGGCGGTAGTTGTGGTTCACCTGCCGGTAGCCGTTGATCGTCTCGGCGACGGCCTCGAAGCGGTCGGCCGGCGCCTGCACGGCCGCGAGCGTCGAGGCGCCGATCACCGGCGGGTTGAGCACGGCCCCGAACCGCCGGAACACCCCCCGATCGCGCAGCTCCCGGACCCGCCGCAGTGCCGTCGACTCCTCGACGCCCAGCGCCGCCCCCAGCCGACGGAACGGCCGCTCGACGACCGGAAAGCCCGACTGGTAGTCGTCGATCAGCGCCGCGTCGACGTCGTCGAGCCCGGCCCGCCAGTCGCCCCCGTCGGCCCTCGACGGACTCATCACTCATTATTACGGCCGCGGGGTTTAGGCTCCGTCGGTTCCGGGGCCGCCATCGAAGCGCGTCGAAGCGAATATACGGCCGCGCCCGGCAGTGTGGGGCGATGCCGACCGACGTACCCGACTGGGTGACGCTCACCGACGACGAGACGGTCGTCTGGCGCGGCGGCCCCGCCCCCGCCCGGATCGCCCGCGACCTCCTCGGCGAGGCTCTCCTCGTCGTCGCCGGATCGGCGCTTCTGGCGCTCGACGCTGGCGTCGTCGGCCTCGACCTCGACCTGCCGGCGGTCCCGGCCGTCCCGCTCGGGCTCACCGGCGTCGGTCTCGCGGTCGTCGGCCTCGGGGTCGCCCTTGCCGTCGCGAGCTACCTCCGGCTCCGGGCCGTCGAGTACCTCATCACCAGCGCGGAGCTATACCGCAAGCGGGGGCTGCTGTCGCGGTCGGTGCGGAACCTCCGGCTCGATCGGGTCCAGGACAGCGGCTTCGAGCAGGGCGCCCTCCAGCGACTCCTCGGCTACGGCACGGTCCGCGTCTCGACGGCCGGCGGCGGCGGCGTCGAGATGCGGTTCCGCGCGGTGGCCGACCCCGAGGCGGTGAACGCCCGCATCACGCGCCAACTCGACCGGGTCCGGGAGTCGTGACCGGGCGTCGCGCTCCTGCGGCGTCCGTTTCGGACCCGGAGCGACCCACACGGGAGGGCGCCTGCCGGCGCCGGCCGCTTGGCGGTCTCGGCGCCGCCGGCTCCGGTCTCGCCGACGCCGGCTCCGACCACACCGTCCGTCGACCGCGAGCCCGGGTCGCAGCGAGGGTCGAGCGGCGCCGGCCGTTCTCGCGGCCGTCGCGTCGCTCGCGCCGGCCGGGTGCCGTCGGGACGACGACCGAACGGTACTGGGTCGCCGACGACCGAGCGGCGCCGTCGGGACGACAACCGAGCGGCGCCGTCGGGGCGACAACTGAGCGGCGCCGGGTCGCCGAAAGAGGGACGCTTTTGACGCGGTGGGCCCAACGGTCGGTATGGCGAAAGCGACCGAGACGTACGGCGACTGGCCGCTGGAGCGGCTGATGACGGAGGTCGTCGGCTCCGGACACAAGTCCGCCGACGACATGACCCGCGAGCAGGCCGCCGAGGCGTTCCGCCGGGTGCTCGACGACGAGCCGGACCCGACGACGCTGGGGGCGTTCTGGCTGGCGAACCGCTGGAAGCGCAACACGCCCGAGGAGCTGGCGGCCTTCGTCGACGTGATGAGCGAGGGCGTCGAGACGGCCGCGCCGGACTGCGACCCCGTCGACTGCGGCGCCAACTACGACGGCAAGGGCCGCACCGCGATCTTCGGCGTCGCCGCCGGCCTCGTGGCCGCCGCCGCCGGCACGCCGGTCGTCGCACACTCCGGCGACCGCGTCCCTACACAGAAGCAGGACGCCTACAAACACGTCCTCGACGAGTTGGGCGTCCGGACCGAACTCGCGCCCGCGGAGTCCGCCGCGATGACCGACGAGGTGGGCTTTGGCTTCTACTACCGGTCCGACTTCGCGCCGGCCATCGAGGAACTGCACGACCGCCGCGACCGGATGGGTGTCCGGACGTTCGTCAACACCATCGAGACGCTGGCCAACCCCGCCGAGGCCTCGACACACCTGGGATCGTTCTACCACCTGCCCTACGCCAAGCGGATCATCGACACGTTCGAGACCAGCGAGACGGCCGACGTCGACCGGGTCGTCATGTTCCAGGGAATGGAAGGCTACGACGACGTCCGGCCCGGCTCGACGACGGTGGCCGTCTGGAACGAGGGCGAGGAGCTGGACGACTTCGAGATCGAGACGCCGGAGTACGGCATGGACTTCGAGGAGGCTGACCTCGGCGTCGACGACGTGGCCGTCGACTCCGCCGCGATGACCGAGGGCGTCCTCGCCGGCGACCGCGAGGGCGACTTCGCCGACGCCGTCGCCGTCAACGCCGCGCTCCGGATCTACGCCGGCGGCGACGCCGAGGACATCCGCGACGGCCTCGAACAGGCCCGCGAGGCGCTGGACAGTGGCGCGGCCGCCGCGCGGCTCGAGGCGCTACGGGCGTTCTGAGCCGGCCGCGTCACTCTCCGGCGTCCGTCTCGAACGGGTCAGCGAGGGCGGCATTCAATACGCCAACACGACTCTGCGGCGCCGTCGACGGGACGGCCGGCAGCCTTTTGCGGCGGCCGCGCGACCGTCGGGACGTGAGCGACAATCCGACCGTCACGCTGGAGACGACCCACGGCGACGTCACCGTGGAGCTGTTCGCCGAGCGGGCGCCCCGCACCGTCGAGAACTTCCTGGGGCTGGCCCGTCACGACCCCGCCGCCGACGCCGACCCCGCGCCGGATTCCAACACCTGGGAGGACCCCGACTCCGGCGAGATCCGCGGCGACTCGCTGTACGAGGGCGTCGAGTTCCACCGCATCATCGAGGGGTTCATGATTCAGGGCGGCGACCCGACCGGCACCGGCCGCGGCGGCCCCGGCTACGAGTTCGACGACGAGTTCCACGACGACCTCGGCCACGACGGCCCCGGAATGCTGTCGATGGCCAACTCCGGGCCCGACACCAACGGCAGCCAGTTCTTCATCACCCTGGACGCCCAGCCGCACCTCGACGGCCGCCACGCGGTCTTCGGCGAGGTGGTCGAGGGTCCCGCGAGCGAAGCGAGCGGTTCCTCGGAAGACGAGCGGAGCGAGTCTTCCGGTGGGATGAGCGTCGTCGAAGAGATCGGCTCGGTGCCGACCGACGGCGACGACCGCCCCCGCGAAGAGGTCGCCATCGAGGGCGTCACGGTCGACGAGTAAAACGAGTAGCGCGAGTAGCGCGGCCGCGGCGAGGACGACTGTCCGCCTGCCGGCCTCACTCGCCAATTTGTGCCGCGTACTGGAGGACGCCGAGCGCCGACCGGCCGTCCCGGAGGTCGCCGGCCGCGGCCCGCTCCTGCAGGTCGGTGAACGTCGTCGTCCCGACGCGGATGGACTCGTTGTCGTCCAGCTCCTGATCGGCCGTCCGCTCGCAGCCGTGGGCGACGACGTAGTGGTACACCGAGTCGAAGAGCCCGTTGCTCGGCTCGTAGGTTGCGAGCTGCTCGACGGCGTCGGCCTCGTAGCCGGTTTCCTCGCGCAGCTCCCGGCGGGCGGTCGCCGACAGGTCCGCGTCGTCGTCCTCGAGGCCGCCGGCCGGCAGCCCGTAGTTGACCCGGCCGACGGGCTGGCGCCACTCCTCGATGACGACGACGTCGCCGTCGGCCGTGAACGGCAGCACGACGACCGACGGCGCGTCGGTGACGTAGTGGAACGACCCACGGTCGCCGTCCGGGAATGCGACGTCGTCGCGCACGACGTCGAAGCCGGGGCAGGTGTACTCCGTCTCGCTGTCCAGCGTCTCCCAGGCGAGGTCCGTCTCGTCTCCGTCCATGCTCGACGGTCCGTACGGACGGGCAAAACCTCCCCGCTCCGGCGGTCAGTCCTCGGCCGCGGCCGCCGGCTCGAAGTAGCGGTCGTAGTGGCTGGCACAGCCGGGGTTGAACGCCGTCCTGCAGTCGGGGCAGGCGTCGACGGCCGCGTAGCAGTCGACGGTCAGCTCGGCGCCGCAGACGCCGCACAGCGCCGCCGGCTCGCCGCGGCGGCCGGCGGGCCACCGCTCGGCCTCGTGGTCGGCGACCGCCGCGTGACACCGAAAGCAGGGGTAGTAGCTCTCACAGCAGCCGAACCGTAGCGCGACGACATCCCGCTCGGTCCCGTAGTGGGCACAGCGAGTTTCGCCGTCGACGTCGACTCCCCGAACCTCGTGGCCGTGAACGCGCACGGCCTCGCTACCGGCCGCGAGGGTAAAAAGCCGCGCTCGTTAGGGTAGGATTCGACGCCGATTCGTTCGAGTGTTCACCGCTTGCCCCGTCCACGCGACCGTCGGTCGGCAGGCCGAGCGCCGTCGCTGTCGGACGAAATGTCGGGAGGGTGGTATGGGCCGGCACGAATTTGAATCACGTCGAGACGGTCCTGCTCGCTTCGCTGCGCGGGCTGCGTCTCGCCTCATTCAAATTCGGCACGGATTCGCGTTCCCTACTCCGGGACCCTTCGCTGTGGCTCGGGTTCACATGTCGAGAGGGTGAAATGGGCCGGCACGAATTGTGAATCACGTCCGGACGTGCTCGCTTCGCTGCGCGCGTCCGGCCCCATTCAAATCCGTCCGGTGACCATTTCACACCCACTACGGACTCCTCGCTATCGCTCGTCGTTGCGAAGTGGGGTGATATGGGCCGGCACGAATTTGAATCGTGGTTACGGCCACCCGAAGGCCGAAGGATACCAAGCTACCCCACCGGCCCGCAGTCGAAGCGACGCCGGCGGCGAGGTTAAGCGTTGTGATACGGCGAGGGTCAGGCCAGCGGGTCGCCCTCGCGGGCGCCCGCGCCGGCGGTGCGGTCGGGGTCGAGGTCCGACGGTTTCTCCTCGCAGAGCTGGAGGTACGCGTCCGCGAGGATGCCGTAGCCGACGACGGTGAGGACCGACGACAGGGCTATGCTCGCGATCTGGCCGACGACGGGGCTGACGGTCGACAGCGCGCCCCCGAGGCCGCTGCCGACGCTCGTGACGACGGTGACGACGACCAGCACCGCCAGCAGCGGCCAGCGGTCGCCGCTGGCCAGCGCCCAGCTCCGCCGCATGGCGTCGACGGCGCGTTCGTCTTCGATGCCGATTGCGAAGACGACGAACAGGAAGCTGAGCGTCAGGAACACCCCTGGCACCACGAGGAAGATGAATCCGACGACGACCGCGACCACGACGACGAGGTTGGCGCCGAGGGCCGATAGCGTCGCCCGACCGACGCGGCGAATGAACAGTTCGGATGGCAGCGCGCCGAGCTCCGACTGCGGCCGGGTCAGCGCCCGTGCCGAGATGATGAACAGCACGGTCCCAGCCACCAGCCCGGCGACGGCGAGGGCGGCGGCCGCGCCCACCGAGATCGGGAGTGTGAACCCCGGGTCTGCGGCGCCCCGTGCCGCTGGGAGGAGCGATGCGGTGATCGTGTTCGTCGCCCCCATGAACAGCAACTGGTAGCCGAACATCAAAAGCATCAGTACGCCGCCGCTGTACGTGAACGCCCGGCGAGCGCCGTCGCCGATCGCGTCCGCTATCTGGAGGGCCATACCGGGCGTCGGCCGCGCCCGAACGTGAACCCCCGGGTCGAAACGGTCGGTGAGTCAGTATGCCTCGAAGCCGTCGGTGTCGAGGTAGTTGTGTGCGACCGTGACGGCGTCGTCGGCGTGTATCGGCTCGGGGCCGAGCGAGCGGCACTCGTCGGCCGCACGTTCGAGCACCGCGGCCTCGGCGTCGGTGAAGTTGCGGTGGTCCGAGAGGACGAAAGCGACGTCGTCCAGCGGCTCGAGGTCGACGATGGGGTCGCCGTCGGCGTGCAGTTCGACGAGCGTTCCCATCTCGGCGGCGGCCGCGACGGCCGACTCGAAGTCGCCGGTTCCGACGTGGACGCCCGGCGAGGCGGTGGCCTCCATCGCCCCGATGGCCCCGTCACGAGCCTCCAGGGCGCCGCGGATCAACGACCCCGCGGACCGCTCGTCGGGGCGGAGATGCCGCAGCTCCGCCCCCTCGAACCGGACGACGTACTCGTCGCCGAGGACGAGCCGCACCCTGACCTCGTCCCGGAAGTCGTGAGAGAGACCGAAGGCGGCGGTGACGCACCGACAGAGCACGTCCAGCCGGCCGGCGCCGGGCAGGTCGTCTAGGGAGAACTCCGCTGTCGTCGGCGCCTCGTGGCCGACGACGACGAACTCGCGCATGCGATGGATTGGTGACCGCTGCGGAATGAGCGCTTCGGCTTCCGTTGGCGACTATCAGGTCAGCCCCTCGCAGGTGATGTCGCCGCGGCGCTCGACTGTTCGCCGGCCGTTAACGACGACTGGGTCGGCCATCACGTCGAACGCGGCGTCAAGGCCGGCGACCTCGGGTCAGCCGGTGATATCGAAGTCGCTGACGCTGTCGAGTCCATCTGAGTGCGGAACCGGCGCGTCCGATACGTGGCTCACGGACTCGTCGTGTCGTCGATGATCCGACGTAACTTCTCTACCTGCTTCTCGGCAGAAAACCGCTTCACTCGTCGTTTCTGTGCCTCCGGGTCGTGGTCGGTCAGTGCTCGATCGATCGCATCGACCCATTCGTCCACCGAATCGATCTGTTCGACGACTTCTCCGGTCTTCCCGACCACCTCCGGGAGCCCGCCTCTATCGCTGACGACACACGGGATTCCGCTCACCATCGCTTCGGCGGGTACACGTCCGAACGATTCCTCAACCCGGGAGGGAACGACGACGAGTTTCGATTCTGCGTACGCTTCTCGCATATCGTCACACCAATCACAGTGGCTCACGTTCGTCATGTGTTCGGCCCGACTTCTGATCGACTCCGACGATATCGGACCGACAAGCAAGAACTCTTCGCTCGGTAATTCGCCTGCAATATCGAGAAAAATATCTGCTCCCTTGTACTCCGCCCGAGGATTCACCATCGTGATGTATCCGTCCCGATCGTACTCCACCTTGTAATTCTCTAACTCGATCGGCGGATATATAACTGCAGCCTCGACTCCAAAAAGATCGTTAATTTTTGCGGCAGTGAAGTTGCTATTTGCTATCGTTTGAGTTGCCCCGGCTGCTGCCTGCCCGTAATCGTGGAAGTTCTTCCGGAGGAACGGATACTGTATCTTCCCCCCGAAATCAGTTTGAAATACATTCGAGATCCGACCGAGTTCCGGATTATACTTTTCGTACCCGGTCAGGGCTATGCTACGAATGAAGTATAATGACTGGATATTCAACTCGTTCGATATCTGCACGGACACAGGAGCCAGTACATTCTGTGTGAGTAACAAATCGTAGTCCGATTTGAGTTGCTGGCGGAGGTAGCGTCCCCACTGTAATCGAGAGATCACCTGATTCATCCAAGTGAGCTTTGGTATCTCGTGCAATTCCCCTTCGTAAATGGAATATTTGAAGTTCGTCTCGGGTGGATCATCAACGGGCGGAGTCTGGTAGACGTCGACAGTGATGTCCTTATGTTCGGCGACCCCCCTCAATAGTGTAATCAAGGACTTTCGTGCTCCTCCCGAGTTTGATGTTCCGAATTTATTATAAGAGAGGGCGACACGCATGATTACCGTTGACTTTTTACTGATTAAGGCTTTGTGACCGGTGTTTAATATCCAGCTTGATAAGTAGAATCAAGCCACCGGAATAACCACGAGAAAGTGCTCGAGTCTAAACGTGTTTGGGATTCAGTTATCGTCGTCGCTGCCCGTGGCAGGGTAGACGTGGTTTGTCTAAGAAGGCGCACGGAATAACTATTATACGCTGGAGGAGATTGAATCTTCTCTCGCGTCGATTCATTCACTTTTGTATCCGAGTGCTTCTAAACGATCATCGACCACCTCATCGTCGATTTCTGTCCGGGATACAGGCTCTTCAGATACAATCGTTCGACGCTCCGTACCGTCAACCTCAAGCCACGGAACGAATCGTAGCCTTCGACAATTCACTTCATGCGGATGTCCGTACCGCTTGTGTGTCAGCGGTGCAGCCGGCTCACCCAGTAATTCTCCATGATCGGAGGTTATAACCGTCTTACCGTCGAGTTCATCGATTAACTCCTTGGCGTAATCTAGTGCGATTTCGACGGTTTCAGCGTAAGAGTCCCGCAACTGTTCGTCCGTTATTTCACCATGTATCGCGAGATTCCATACGGGCCGTTCTGATTGCTTCTGTGTCGAAGTATCCGTTTTGTCGATACGCTCCCAATCTTTGATGTCAAATTCGTCTCTGAATCGTTCTGCAAGAGGACCGAAGTGTGGCCGGTGTGGCGGCATGAGATGGACAATGATACGCTTATCCGGATTATCTTTGTAGATTTCTACCGCTTTCTGGACGACTACTTCGGGTGACATATACTGGTCGAGAATGAGTTTCATATCATAAAAAATGTCATCGGATAATTTTGTCGCGTGGGGATTTGCCGTAATATATATCGTATCGTGCAGTTTCTCGTCGGCAAAGTTCTTTTTCATGAACTCGTAGCTGTAATTCCCATGCGATAGAACCGACCGTAATTCACCCTCAATATCGTTATGTTTCTCGAAGTAATCGTATCGACATGCATCGAGTATTATCAAATTATCCCAATCTTCATCCATTACATCTATCCCTTGAGCCGTGGTCAATTCAAAATATCGTTCATTTATTGGATAAATGACTTTAGATGCTAACCTCTTGACTTCTCTCACTAAAAGAAATGGGTCTTCGAGCACACGTCCTAAATTTTCCAAGGAGTATCGCTTCGGCAGCACTACGTTAGCATGGAAATTCTGTCACGATAAAAATTTTCGATCTTCCAAGATCTGAACTGCCGTGACCTGCAGTCGTGACTCGCTGAAGTACTAATAGGCGGCCATCCCTTCGACGGCCATCGGTACATTCAGTTGTGTCAGTACAGCATGAAGGAATTCGCGGACGTCCCTGAGACGCACGCGGGGGAAGACTTTGCGGACGGCCTCATTTTCCGAGATCAACTCAGGTCGATTTTCGTAGATTACTGTCAGTTTGAGCACGACGAGAAAGGTTACAGAGGACTCGATCGGAGTGTAACGAACAATGAGAGAGTAAAACCCTGAGTAAGTATCTTGAGGCACAATAATGAGGCAGATTATATGATTTGTAGGGCGAGAAAATCCACGACTTTAGTCGTGAGATGAATCGCCCGTCATCGTTTACTTTCACTGTGTGCCGAAGGTTCACATCCTGTTGCGGTGTACGGAGGAATGTGCGTGGAAAACTGGCAGTTGACTCGGTGTTTGCCGCGGCACTCTGCCGAAATCAAAACATTGAGCCGACCACGCCGACTGTCGTAAAATAACCAGGTAACTCGAAGCCTGTCGCGGGTACGAGTAACGGCTTCGTGGCGGAGCCGGTGGCCGACAGTCCACAAAGCTTAGATTCCCAACCATCCGAATTGACGGGAGTAACATGAGAACCTCGGGAAGCCCACGACTTTAGTCGTGGGAGCGCGTCACAAAGTAAGGCGTAAATCACGAGTGGAATAATCGACATCTGATGCCAGTTGATTTCCGAGGGTGGCTCCAGAAAAGCACGGATAGAATATCATCCGATCTGAAGACGGGGGTCCCCCGAAGTCTGTACTATGGTTACGTCGGCGGATTGCTCACGATCTCCAAACGGAAGTCGATCGGTACGAATATATTCACTCGAAATTGGGACGCGCTCGTTATACTCGATGCCTGCCGCGTCGATGCGATACGAGAAGTCGCCGATGAGTATGACTTCATTGACACTGTAAATTCGATTTGGTCGGTCGGAAGTACGTCGTTCGAATGGCTTCCCCTAACTTTCCAAAAACAGCATGCCGCCGAGATACGAAAAACTGCCTACACCAGTGGAAACCCATATCTCACACCAGTATTTCGAGAACGGAAGGAACCGCCAGTCAGTCAACCGATTCCGTTCGGACCGACTGATTATAACGTAGTAGATCCAGGAGAGTTCCGTGTTTTGGATGAAGTGCGGAGGTACGGCACTGATGATCGAGAAAGATGCGTACTGCCACGGACGATGACGGACCGAGCGGTAGATATTTCTCGTACATCGAATCCGGATCGGCTTATTGTTCACTATATGCAACCGCACGAACCGCACATCGGCGATGAGAACGGACTCGGACAGAACGTATTCGTTCCACTTCGAAAAGGCCACATTACCAAGCAGGAGGCTTGGGAGTCATATCTGGAGAATCTCCGGCTTGTGCTCGACGAGTTAGAGCTCCTTCTGAGCAATATTGACGCTAAAAAAGTAGTCATCTCCGCAGATCATGGGGAAGCATTCGGCGAATTTGGTTTCTATGGCCATCAGATCGGTTGCCCGCTACCCTGTGTACGGAAAGTACCGTGGATAGAAACGACGGCGACAGACGAAAACACGTACGCTCCGAAAATTGAACCCGACGATGAACGGATGGAACAGGATAACCTCGAAGAACAGTTGGCCGATCTTGGATATCTATAGTATCAAGAGCTTAGAAGCCACTGTAACGATATCGGATACTTTACACAATACCATTTACTATTTCTACAAATCTGCTCCCTTGAGCTTCAGCTGAGAATCTTTTCACGCGCTTTCTTTCCGCTTGAGGGTCGTGGTTTTCTAATGCTGCATCGACGGCCTCCTTCCAGGCGTCGATAGAGTTGATCTCGGTTACCACCTCTCCAGTCTCACCTACGACCTCAGGGAGCCCTCCACGGTCGCTTACTACTACCGGTATTCCGTTTACCATCGGTTCGGCTGCCGAACGGCCGAACGCTTCATTCCACCGTGAAGGGACGATTACAACTTTCGCCCGTTTGTAGAAATCACGCATGTCATCACAGTAACCCATATAATCCAGATTGGAGAGAGCCTCTGCACGCCGTCTGAAGGACTGATCCCGAAATACGCCCGCGCAGATGAACTTCTCGTTCGGCATCTCTTCGACGAGATCTAGAAAGATATCCGCTCCTTTGCCCCGATTTCTCGGATTAACAGCCGCGATGTAGTCACCGCTATCGTGCTCTACTCTGTACTCGTCCAAACTTATTGGCGGATAGACTACACTTGATTCGACGTCGAAATCGTGTTTCATTCGCCGTGAGACGTATTCACTGTTCGCTATAACTCGGTTTGCATTTGTCATACCGCGTCGATATTCAGTGAAGTTATTCACGAAAAACGGATACTGAATCTTCGCACCGAAATCGGCAACTTTGAAATTGGCGAGGTGGCCCCGATCGGAAGAGAACATCTCCTGACCGCTAGCTTCTAAATTACGAATGAAAAACAGCGACGGAATATCGAATACATTCGCGGCATCGACGGCGGCAGTCGCAACATCGTTCATTCCGATCACGAGATCAAACTCTTCATTCAGCCGTTCTACAAGGAAGTCTCGCCACTCGTTTCGTAACTTGTATTGAGTCATCCAAAGCGCAGTTCGCCGCCGTATCTGTATATCTTGAACGTCTAACGAGTAGTGTTCGTAGTCAAAATCGATCAAATCAACATTTCCTGTATGGTCTTTGAATAAGTGAAGTTCGATACCTACCTCCTTGTTCAATTGATTCAGCAGGACGGGTTGAGACATACTTTGACCAGTGTATGCGCACGCAACTTTCATATCAGTGCGATTATCTATTACGATTGAATCGTGTATAGATTTGCGTACTCCCCGTTATCGGCCAACAGCTTCTCATGAGACCCTTTTTCGACTATTTCACCGTCATCTAACGTATATATTCGATCGGCATTTTTGACCGTCGACAATCGGTGAGCGATCGTAATGATTCCGTACTCCCGATTCATCGATTCGATAGCGGTCTGTACTTCCTTCTCGAGATTCGAGTCCAGATCACTCGTCGCTTCGTCCAACACGAGAAAATCAGCGTCTTTCAGTAATGCTCGCGCCAGTGCGACCCGCTGGCGCTGCCCGCCGGACAGCCGCACGCCGTCGTCGCCCAACTGCGACTCGTATCCGTCGGGGAGATCGTCCAGGAACTCGTCGACCTTCGCGATCTCACACACCTGCTTCACTTCCCGACGCGTCGCGTCTCGGCTGCCGACGGTCACGTTTCGCTCCAGCGTATCGTCGAAGATGAACGGCTTTTGACGGACGAACGCGATTCGAGACCGCCACTCCTCCAGGTCGAACTCCTCGATCGGGACGCCCTCGCTTCGGACCTCACCTCGGTCGGGTCGGTACATCCGGGCGAGTATCGAGACGACGGTCGACTTGCCGGCACCCGACTGGCCGACGAATCCGACGAACTCTCCCTTCTCGATTTCGAAGGAGAGGCCGTCGAGAATCTTCTCCTCTCCGTCGTACGAGAAGTGAACGTCCTCGAACTGGACCTGCTCGATCTCGTCGATCGAGCGGGATCCGTCCGATTCCTCCCGCGTTTCGAGTTCGTCGACGAACTCCTGTGTGCGAACGAGATGCGAGACGTTTCCCTCGACTTTGTACACCTGACTGTTCAACCGGCTCACGAGGGGGGATAGTCGGAACATCGCGAAGAGGAAAATCCCGAGCGCGCCGAGCGTGAGCTCCGAGAAGGTGAAGCCGACGTAAATCAGCACGAACAGCGAGAGCGCGGCCGCGAGGTCGTAGAAGTTCCGTAGCGCCGCCTCGTTTCGCTTGAGATTGATCTCCGATCCCGTGTACTGCTGAATCGAATTCTCGAACGAATCGTACACCTCTCCGACGAGATTGAAGAGCTTCACGTCGCGGATCCCCTGCGTTCCGGCCTGGACCGACCGCTGGACGCGCTCGTTCGCCTCGGCGACCCGCGTCCCTGCCGTGTATGCCGGTTCGATGACGTAACGCATGAAGACGGTGATCCCCCCGAGCAGCCCTAAGGCGAACACGGTCATCACCGGCGCGATGTAGAACATGATCGAGAGGTAGACGAGCGCGAGCGCGAGCGTCTCGAGCGATTGGACGGCACTCCGAATCACCTTTCCCGAGTACCGTGTCTCGGTGATTATCGCGTTCAGGATGTCGTCGGATCCACGTTCGTCGAAGTAGCCGATCCTCGCGGAAAGTGCTCGCCGGAAGGTTTTTTCGCGCAGATCGCGTTCGTACTCCTTCTGCAGGATGGCCCGGAACCAGGCGACGAGAAACGACGAGGTGAACCGTACCGTCATTACGCCCGCGATTCCGACGATCAGGAATCCGAGGGTGAACGGAATCCCAGCCAGTTCGTACGCCGACAGAAACGCCGACATGATCGCGTCCTGTGCCTCGGCGTCGCCGCTCTGTGCGACCTCCATGATCGGGTAGATGAAACTCAGCCCGATTCCCTCCAGCGCCGCGACGAATCCACCGAGAACGACGATTATGGCGGCGAACTCCGGGCGGTAGCTGGCGACGCGATAGAGTGCCCGGCCCTTCTCACGCCACGTGATACGGTCGGTGTCGGCCATTCGATCACACGGTTCTTCCCGACTGAGATTCAAAAGGGTAGTGATACCGAACACGAGCGGTGCCGCCGGCGATCGGTAGGCATCGACTCGTGATCGAATCGTCGCCACCCAACGAGGTCACCAGGTCAACCCCTCGTAGACGAGTCCCTCGCGCCGATCGATGGCGCGCCGACCGTCGATCACGACCGGCGTCTCCATCCGGTCGAACTCCGCGTCCAGTTCCACGATCTCCTCCCACTCGGTGACGATCAGGGCGGCCTCGGCGCCCTCGAGCGGCCCCTCCGGAGCGTCCGCGTACTCGATTTCGGGGAACCGCTCGCGCATGTTCTCGACGGCGTTGGGGTCGTGCGCGACGACCTCGGCGCCCCGCTCCTGCAGCCCCTCGATCACCGGAATCGCACGGGAATTCCGGACGTCGTCCGTGCCCGGCTTGAACGCCAGCCCGAGGACGGCGACGCGTTCCCCCGAGACGTCGACGTGAGTATCGAGCAGCTCTAACATCCGTTCCGGCTGGCGGTCGTTCACCTCGCGGGCTGCCTCCAGCATCGACGGCTCGTAGCCGGCCTCGCGGGCGGCCGCGGCGAGAGCGGCGGTGTCTTTCCCGAAGCAGGAGCCTCCCCACCCGACGCCGGACCGGAGGAACCGCTCGCCGACGCGGTCGTCCATTCCGATGGCGTCGGCCACCTCGTAGGCGTCGACGCCGAACTCCTTGCAGACGTTCCCGAGGTCGTTGATGAGACTGATCTTCGCCGCCAGGAAGCTGTTGTTGGCGTACTTGATCATCGCGGCCTCCCGACGGCCGGTCTCGACGACCGGGACGTCCCAGTCGCTGACCAGCGGCTGGTACAGCTCCGCGAGCCGATCGAGTGCCCGCTCGTCGCCGTCCGTCCCGAGCACGATCTTGTCGGGGCTCATGAAGTCGTCGACGGCGCTGCCTTCCCGCTGGAACTCGGGGTTGACCGCGACGCCGAGTTCGTCGCCGTCCGTCTTGCCGGCGGCTCGTTCGATCGCCGGAACGAGTTCCCCCTCGACGACGTCCGGCAGCACGGTCGACTTCACGACGACGAGATGGTAGTCGTCCTTGTCGGCGACGGCCTCGCCGACGTCTTCGGCCGCGGCGAGCAGCGCCGCGGGGTCGATGGAGCCGTCGTCGTTCGCCGGGGTCTCGATCGCGAGAAACGTGAGGTCCGTCTCGGCGACTGCACCGTGGTCCGTGGTCGCCTCCAAACTCGAACCGCCGTACGCCGACACGAGCGGGTCGAGTCCGGGCTCGTGGATCGGCGGCTCGCCGGCGTTGAGCCGCTCGACGATCTCTTCGTCGATGTCGACGGCGGTGACGTCGTGACCGAGGTCGGCGAGACAGGCGGCGACGGTCGTGCCGACGTAGCCGCTTCCGACGACGCTTGCGTGCATAGATGGGGTAATACGGTGGAGAATTTGAGGGTTCGGCTTGGAACCGAGATGTGATGCGTCGCCGGAGCGGGTCCGGACACAGCGGCGATGGTGCCGGCCGTTAGTATCGGTCACGGTACCAGGACGCGACCTGTCGACTGAACGCGTCGTACACGTCGAGTCCGCTCTGGAGCGTTTCAACGTGGGCGGTAGCGTGGAGTCCCCTCCCTCAAGGAATGAGCCAAGCGAGTGAGTAGGGAGGGGAGGAGCGCGTTCGCAAAGATCACTGACACCAGCTTATAAGTAGCCACCGCTCTGAGCAACAACAGTTGCTTGAGAAAACGATCTCCGAGTGGAAGCGTGGTTGCCAACTCGCCACCGATATGGCGTGGGGCAAGTGCAACGCCAAAAGCGATGTCCAGCCCCTCGCCTACGATTCTGTGCGTGAAGACACCGACCTCGGGAGTCAGCACGCGATTCTCGCCACCCATCAAGCCGCACAAGCCATTACCGGCTGTATCGAACGCCGGTCGAAAGGGAAGAAGGCCAGTAAGCCGACTTTTACCGCACCCACGGTGAAGTACGATACGCGGACGATGACGCTGTTCGACGACGATACCGTCTCCCTCTCCACTACGGAGAGCCGCGTCCAGTGTCCGCTTGCCCTGCCCGACGCCGACGATGGCTATCAGCGCCAGTACCTTGACTCGGACGAGTGGAGTGTCACGGAAAGCACGCTCACCGCCCGCGACGGCGACTACTTCTTACACATCGGGTTTCGCCGACACAAGAACAATACCGAACGGAACACCGCCGAGGACGGAACGCCAGCACCGCCTACTTCTCCAGCGGGCGGGAGCTAACCCACGACCTCCGCGAGCTTGAGAAGGTACGTGCCGGACTCCAACAGACCGGGACTCGGAGTGTCCACCGAACACTTGAACAGTTGAGTGGGCGGCAACTCCGATACATTCGTGACGTACTCCACCGAGCATCAAATGCAATTGTAGACGAAGCACTCCGGTACGACTGTGACGTGATCGCGTTCGAGGATTTAACCCACATCCGCGAGCGAACCGGCGCGTCGTGGGGGCACAAGTGGGCGTTCCGAACGCTGTACGAACAAGTGGAGTACAAGGCTGAAGCAGTCGGCATCTCGGTGAAGCAGGTCGGATCGGCGTACACATCGAAGCGGTGCGCTGAGTGTGGATTCACGGCAGACGAGAATCGCCTGGCCCGCAACGACTTCCGGTGTCAGAAGTGTGGGTCAGAAGCGAACGCGGATTACAACGCAGCGAAGAACATCGGGATGCGGTATGTCCGTCGAGGCCAACAGTCGTCTCGGCGGACGGGCGACAGTCAACTCGCCCTCAAGTCTGGAACAGTGACGCCGAAGAGCGGATTTACCGCCTACCCGGAAGGGTTCGAGGCCGAGTTCACGGACAAGCCCCACCCTCAACGAGCGAACCCCTCAGGGTGAGCGAAGTAGGGTGGGGTAGTTGACCCACGGAGCCCCTCCTCGGCGATGCGGTCGATTCGCCTCCAGCGCCGCCGACGCCGGTCGTGTCGACCGGCCTGATACGTGGTTTCGAGGTCCCGCTTGAATTCCTCGAACGCCGCTCGGTCGCCGCAGACGAACTCGCCGGAAACCGCGTCGTGGGCCACTTCGATCGGTAGCGATTCCAGGTCGACCAGGTCGATATGCGGTCCCCCTGGTTGCTGCAGGTCACCCGAGAGGAAGCAGCGCCTGCGGAACCGGTCCTCGAAGCTGAGTTCGTCCGCGAATTTCACGGCGACATCGAGGTCGGACGATGGGCGCGACCGGCCTGTCGTTCGTGACCCGAACCTGACCGCGAACTCGGTGTCCGGGTCGGAGCATAACGGTCCCAGCCGCGACGTGAGCGACCGTGAGTCCTCATCGTCCGAGTTCATAGGCGGAACAATGGTACATCGTTTCAAAAGGATTCCGCCCGGAGCAGGGCGTCGCACTGCCCTCGATGGCGACGAGAGGCGTCTATTCGGACGGTCGGTACTGGCTTGGTCTGCAGACGGTGGTCGACGAGTGCTCACTCGATGCTCGGCCGGTCGAGGGTGGCGACCTCGTAGCCGTATCCAGTGCGCAGCCCTTTCGAAACCCGTTTTATCACCCCGGATGGTACTGACGACACGATCGATGGACCGCCCGCGTATCTGTTTCGTCGTCAACTCCGTCGACGAGACGAGCGTCCCCGCCGACATCGCGACCGCACTCGTGAAGTACACCGACTGCACCGTCAACGTGCTCGCGTGGTTCGACGCCGACTCCTTCGAGGGCGACGACCTCGTCGGGGTGCGGTGTCTGGACGCTCCGGACACGGCGCTGGGTGCGGACCGCGGAACCCTCGCCGAGGCGCGGGACGTCGTCGAGAGCTACGACCTCGTGCAGGCCCACCACAACCACTCGGGGGGGTTCGCCAAGCTACTCGCTCGCCTCGCCGGGGTGCCGGCCGTCTCGCGGGAGGGCAACCTCCGGCGCGGCTTCACCCGGGAGGGGCGGGCGTTCAACGGCCTGACGAACGCCCTCGCAGCCCGGGTCGTCCCGAACTCCGTGGCGGTCCGCGACGACTTCCGGCGCTGGGAGCGTCTCCTGCTCCCGGAGAATCGAGTCCGGGTCATCCCGAACGGCGTCGACGCCGACCGGCTGGCGGCCGGCGAGTCCCTCGACTGGAGCGTCCGCGAGGCCCGCGGCATCGGTCCCGAGACGGTTCTCGTAAGCAACGCGGCGCTTCTCACCGAGCAGAAGGCCCACGGCGTGCTGATACGGGCGCTCGCGGCGACACGGACGGACGAGCGGGTCGAACTGGCGATCGCCGGCGACGGCCCGCTCGAGCCGCGGCTCCGGTCGCTCGCCGAGCGCGAGGGGGTCACGGACCGGGTGCACCTCCTCGGACGCATCGACCGCGAGCAGGTGTACCGGCTGATACACGAGTCCGACGTCTACGCCATGCCGTCCCGGTGGGAGGGGTTCAGCGCCGCCGCCGTCGAGGCGATGGGCCTCGGCACCGCCTGCGTCTTCTCCGACATCGAGCCGTTCCGCGAACCGTACGACGACGTCGCGCTGTTCCATTCCGTGGACGACGCCGACGAGCTCGCCGACCGGCTCGTGACGCTCGCCGAGCGACCGGACCTCCGGAATGACCTCGCGGCCGCGGGCCGGAAGCTGGTCGAGACGCGGTACACGATGGAGTCGGTCGCCCGGCAGTACCGCGGGCTGTACGCCGAGATACTCGGCTGACTCGTAGTGGTTACTGCGATAGTTTTCGGCACGGCAGTGAAGAGAGGCTGCTTCGACGTTCAAAATCCGATTCGTTCGACACTCGACGGTGACGACTCGCAGTGATCAGTATCAGAGGTAGCCCAGGCTCTCCAGCTGGTCGCGCACCTCGTTTCCGGACCCCTCGACCGCGGCCGTCTCCCGGTCGTCCGGCCGGTGGTCGGTCGCGTCGAGTTCGGCCTCGATGGCCGCCCTGACGTCGACGACGCCGTCGACGGACTCGACGAGCGAGGCCGTCGTCGCGGCGATTATCGCCTCGTGGGTGTGGAGGCCCTCCTGGAGCCCGTGGTCGCTGACGAGCAGGAGCTCGTCGTCGGCTCCGAGGTCGCCGTGGAGTTCGCCGACGAACTCGTCGAGTTCCCGGTAGGCCCGGCGCTGCAGGTCCGGCCGGTCGTAGGAGACGTGGCCGACGAGGTCCAGTCCGCTCGTGTACCCGAACACGAGTTCGTGTCGACGGCTCCGGAGCGCCCGGCGCACCCGGGCGATCCGGATCATCGACATCTCCAGACACCGTTCGTAGAACTTCTCGGGATCGGCGCTCCTGTGGCCTCCCTTCGCGTCGGCGTCCCGCTCGAACAGCTCGCCCATGTGCCGCCGGAGCTGGTGTTCGCGGTCCTCGTCGTCGGAATCGGTGACGTAGTTCGGGACGCCGATGGCGACCGCCTCGCGGCCGTCGAAGACGGTCTCGATGTCGTTGTCCTCGTAGTACGTCGCCGGGACGCGGAAGGCGTCCTCGTCGGTCCGGGTGAGCAGCCAGCCGCCGATGCGGGTCTGGAGGTCGTCGGGAAGGAGGTGGTCGGCGACCCGGCTGCCGTACCGCAACAGCGGGCTCTCCCAGGCGACGCCGTCGTCCAGCACCAGCCCGTGATCCTCGGGGCGCAGTCCGGTGATCATCGTCGGCCACAGCTCGTGGGTGCTCGGCTCGCCCGCCGAGCTGTCGATCGTCGCGATCGACTCGTGGGTGGCGAGCGTCAGGCTCGGGTGCTCGTCGGCGTTGACCAGCTCCGGGTCGAGCGCGTCGATGCCCAGGACGACCAGCGTCATCTGTTCGATGGATGGCGAACGCGGGTGTAAGGTCTTTCGGGCGAACCGCAATTCAAAAGACCGTTCGTGTGAATCCGGGAAACAACCCATGTCCCGCCCGAACGTCGTCTGGATCACGCTCGACAGCGTCCGCGCGGACCACACGAACCTGAACGGGTACGAGCGTGAGACGACGCCGTTCCTTCGGGAACTGGCCGACGACGCCGCCGGAACTGCCTTCCGGCAGTGTTTCGCGCACTCGAAGTCGACGCACCCCTCCAGCGGGGCCATCCTCACGGGGACGCCCCCGACGCACAACACCGTCGGCGTGAGCGGCGAGAAGCTCCCCGAGGCGGTTCCGTCGGTCGCCGAGCGCCTCGGCGCGGCCGGCTACCGGACCGCCTGCATCTCCCGGAACTCCTACGTGAGCGCCGCGACGGGACTGGACCGCGGGTTCGACCGCTTCCAGTGGCTGTCGTCCTCGACGATGCATCAACTCCACCCGGTGACGCTGCTCAAGTACTTCGCCAACATCCGGTCGCACTCGGCGGGGTTGGCGCTGGACACGGCGAAACACGCCTCCCCGTACCTGATGAACGACACCGCGAAGCGGTGGCTCTCCGACTTCGAGGCGGAGCCGGACCCGTTTTTCCTGTACGTTCACTACAACGAGCCCCACCGGCCGTACTACCCGCCGAACAGCCACCTGGAGCGGTTCACCGACGAGATAGCGATGTCGGCCGACGAGGCGGCGGAGTTCGCGATGGAGTTCCACTACAACCTCGACGAGATGATCGCGAACGGCTGTGACCTGACCGACGACGAGTGGGAGGCGATCTTCGCGCTGTACGACGCCGAAATCGCCTACACCGATCACATGGTCGGTCGACTCGTCGATCACGTCCGCTCGCTCGACGTCGGAGAGACGATCTTCGTCGTGACCGCCGACCACGGCGAACTGTTCGGCGAACACGGGCTGTTGGCGCACAGCTACGTCCTCGACGCCGCGGTCACCCACGTCCCGATGGCCGTCCACGGACTGGATGATCTGGCCGCCGACCCCGACGACATCGTCCAGCACGCCGACGTGATGCGGACGGTCGTAGAGCGGGCCGGCGGCGATACCGAGGGGATGGTCGGAACCGACCTTCGGGCGGAGAGCCCGCCGTTCGCGGTCTCACAGCGCGGCCCCGTCGACTTCGACGACCTCCTGTCGTACAACTCCGGGTTCGACGCCGACCGGTTCCACCGCCCGACGCTGACCGCGCTCCGCACCGACCGGTTCGTCTACCAGCGGAGCGACGAGGGAGCCGACCTGTTCGAGCGCCCCGACGAGACGACGGACGTGTCCGACCAGTATCCCGCGGTCGTGTCGGAACTCGACGAGACGCTCTCGGCGTGGCTGGCGGAGAACGGACGACCGGCCGACGAGGGTCGTACCGGCGATTTCTCGCCGTCGAAGAAGCGACAACTCGAGGACCTCGGGTACCTGTGACGCGTCTCCGGGAGCCGACGTGGTCGCGTCCCCCTCGCGGCCGCGGTCGCCGCCGTCTCGCCGGAGCTACTCGGTGACCCCGGAGAGGATCGCCTCGTAGCGATCGACGGCGGCGTCGAAGCTGTACGTCGCCTCGACGAGTTCCCGTCCGTTGCGGCCCACGGTCGGCAGGTCCTCGCGTTCCAGGATTTCCTCGATGCCCCCGGCGATGGCGTCCGCGTCCGTCTCTCGCATCAGAAAGCCCGTCTCGCCGTCGCGGACGACGTCCGGAACCCCCGCTACGGGCGTCGCGTAGACGGGCGTCCCGCAGGCCAGCGCCTCCAGAATCGTCGTCGGAAGGCCCTCGGTGGCGTCCGACGGCATCACCAGCAGTCGCAGGTCGTCGAGCCTGTCGGGCACCTCGTCGTGGTCGACCCAGCCGGTGAGCTCGGCCTCGCCGGCTTCGATCTCGTCGGCCAGTTCCCGCTCGAGCCACGGCCGCAGGTCGCCGTCGCCGACGAACCGGAAGGTAACGTCGGGGGGAAGCCGCTCGGCGACGGCCGTTAGCGTCCGGATGCCCTTCTCCTCGTCCAGCCGGCCGACGAACCCGACGACCTCCTCGCGCTCCTCGTACGGCGTTTCCGGCCGGAACCGGTCGGTGTCGACGTACCTCGCGCCCTCCGGGTACACGTCGGGGGCCTCGGGGTCGACGCCGAGTTGCCGCGCCATCGAGGGCGTGTAGGTGACGACGCCGTGGGCGGCCGCGAAGCCGGCCCGCTCCAGCGCCCGGACGAGACCGGCCAGCAGTCGCGCCAGCGGGTCGGGGAGCCGCCGTTCCCAGTGGAGTCGGAGCGTTAGCGGCACGTCGCCGCGCGGTTCGACGACCACCGTCCTGTCGAGAAGTCGCGCGAAGACGACCGGCAGGAGGTACGACGTCGCGCCGAAAAACAGGACGACGTCCTCGTCGCGGCCGGCCACCGTCCGGCACATCCGGGCCTGATTCAGGAGGAACCGGCCGGCCGCCACGGCGACGCTCGTCCCTGCGCCCTTCTCGGTGAGCTCGACGACGGGATACCGGTCGCGGAGGGGCGAGTCGTCGTCGAGTTCGGCCGTGACGAGCGATACCGCGGTGAGCGCGCCGAGGATCTCCAGCAGTGTCCGGGTCGCGTTCTCGCCGGCCGACCCGAGCGGGTGGGTGACGACGCAGACGGAGGGGAGGTCCGCTTCCGCCCCCGTCTCCGCTCTCTCGGACGCCGTTCCGTCGGGTCCCGCTCCGGTCGCCTCGCCTCCGGCCATCGTTCAGCGGTAGTACTCGACGGTCCGCTCGAGGCCCGCCTCGAAGCCGACCTCGGGATCGTAGCCGAGCAGGTCCGCGGCCTTCGAGACGTCGGCGTGGGAGTGCCGCACGTCGCCGGGCCGGGGGTCGTCGTAGACGGGGTCGATCTCCGTCTCGAGCAGGTCGTTCAGCGTTCCGACCAGTTCGTTGACCGTCACCCGGCCGCCCGTGCCGACGTTGAACGCCTCGCCGGTGACGTCGCCTTCCGCCGCCAGCACGTTCGCCTGTACCGCGTTGTCGATGTAGGTGAAGTCCCGGGACTGCTCGCCGTCGCCGAAGACCACCGGCCGCTCGCCGTCGAGCATCAGCGAGACGAACTTCGGGATGACGGCGGCGTACTGACCCTCGGGGTCCTGTCGGGGCCCGAAGACGTTGAAGTACCGCAGCGCGACGGTGTCGATGTCGTAGAAGTCGCTGAACTCCAGGGCCAGCTCCTCGGTGAAGTACTTCGACAGCGCGTACGGCGACTCCGGCGTCGTCGGCATCGTCTCGATCTTCGGCAGCTCCTCGCTGGCGCCGTAGACGGACGACGAGGAGGCGACGACGGCGGTGTCGACGTCGGCCCGGCGGGCGGCGTCCAGTACCGTCGCCGTCCCGGTGCAGTTGGCGTCCGTCGACGTGACGGGGTCCTCGACGCTGCGCGGGACGGAGGCGACGGCCGCCTGGTGGAACAGGCAATCGACCCCATCGACGGCGTCGGCCATCGCTCCGTCGTCGCGGATGTCGGCTTCGCGGAACTCGAAGTCGTCGCGGCTCTCCAGCGGGTCGAGGTTCTCGCGACGTCCCGTCGCGAAGTTGTCGACGCCGCGGACCTCGTAGCCGCGATCCAGGAGTGCCTCCGAGAGGTTGGACCCGATGAACCCGGCGGCGCCGGTGACGAGTGCGGTCGGCATACCGGCCCTCCTCGCGGCGGCCGGTTTAGCCTGTCGGCTCGGACCGAGCTTCCGCTCGGCGCCGCGGTACGGTCGACCGCGAAGCCAGCCCTCGGCCCGTCCTACAGCCTGACGACGCCGTCGGCCTCGAGTCCGGCGGTCGCGTTGCGGGTGTCGAACAGCAGCGACGATCGCCCGGCGAGCCGCTCGACGTCGAGGGTCGAGTGGTCGGTCACCAACACGACGCAGTCGGCCGCGTCGAGCCGTTCGTCGGTCAGCGGCACCGACTCGTAGGTCGCGTCGCCGACGTCCAACGTCGGCACGTGAGGGTCGTGGTAGGCGATGTCGGCGTGCCATTCTTCGAGGCCGTCGACGATGTCGACGGCCGGCGACTCGCGGGTGTCGGAGACGTCGGGCTTGTAGGCGGCGCCGACGATCAGCACGTCGGAATCGGGTAGCGGCACGCCGCGGTCGTTCAGCTGTTCGACGATGCGGCCGACGACGTGGTCGGGCATCTCCCGGTTGACGGTGTCGGCCAGCTCGATGAACCGGGTGTCGATGCCAGCTTCGTTGGCCTTCCAGGACAGATAAAAGGGGTCGACGGGGATGCAGTGACCGCCCAGCCCCGGGCCGGGGTAGAAGGCCATGTAGCCGAACGGCTTACTCTCGGCGGCGTCGATGGCGTTCCAGATGTCGACGTCCAGTTCGTGGGCGACCTGCGCCAACTCGTTGATGAGGCCGATGTTGACCGCCCGGAAGGTGTTCTCCAGCAGCTTGACGAGTTCGGCTTCCGTCGCGGAATCGACGCGGACGACCTCCTCGAAGACGGGGTCGTACAGCGCTTCCGCGCGGTCGCCGCAGGCCGGCGTCACCCCGCCGAGCACCTTCGGGATCTCCGTCGGGCCGTAGTCGTCGTTGCCGGGATCGATGCGCTCCGGCGAGAACGCCACGTGGACGTCCTCGCCGACGGTCTTGCCGTCGTCCGCGAGCGCCTCGCCGACCACCTCGCGGGTGGCGCCCGGATAGACCGTCGACTCGAGGACGACCGTCGTTTCTGCGGGCAGGACGCCGGCGAGTCGTTCGGCGGCGTCGACGACGAACGACAGGTCGGGCGTGTCGGTCTTCCGCAGCGGCGTCGGCACGCAGACGGAGACGCCGTCGACGTCCGACAGCGCGGCGTAGTCGGTGGTGAACGTCAGTCCCTCGGCGACGGCGTCGGCCACCTCCGCGTCGGCGACGTCGCGGACCGTCGACTCGCCGTCCCGCAGGCGGGCGACGGTGTCCTCGTCGACGTCGACGCCGACGACGTCGTAGCCGGCGTTGTGCATCGCGAGCGCCAGCGGCAGGCCGACGTAGCCGAGGCCGACGACGCCGACCCGGGTCGACTCGGTCATGTGCTCGAGCCGACGCCCCTCGGGAAGTTCACTCTATCGGCTTCGCCGCGCCGGCCGCTCACCACTTCAGAAAGCCGTAGAGGTAACCGGTGCCGATGGTGCCGGTCAGCACGAACAGCGTCGCCAGCTGGGCGGCCTTCGCGGCGTCCGGCCCGGCCGCGAGCGACCGCACCCGCGAGGGGACGAACTCCGTCAGCAGCCGCCCGAGGAACGCCGACTCCTCGGCGCTGGATTCCTCGGAGACCAGCGTCTCCATGGCCCGCTTGGAGTAGCCCTGCCAGAAGGCCCGCTCCAGCAGCCACCGCTTGTCCGTCCGCCAGCCGAAGACCTTGTGACCCACCTCGGCGTCGGGGTTGTAGACCACCCCGCGGCCGTACTCCTCGCGCATCCGCGCGCACAGCTCCGTCTCGTGGGCCTGGAGGTTCTTGTCGCCCTGCCGGCCGACCTCCGTGGCGAACCCGCCCAGTTCCTCCAGCACCTCCGTCCGGAAGGAGATGTTCGAGCCGAAGGTGTTGCGGACCTCCTCGCCCGGCTCGGCGAAGCCGCGGTGGGTCACCCCGACCAGCCAGTAGAACTCCTCGGGCAGGAAGGCCGGCCGACCGTCGACCCAGATGGGGGTCATCCGCCCGCCGGCGGCGATGGCGTCCCGCTTCTCGTAGACGGAGACCAGCTCCTCGACCCACCGCTCGTCGGCGACGGCGTCGTCGTCGATGAGCGCCACCACGTCGCCGGAGACGACCCCCAGGGCGTTGTTGCGACTGCCCGACAGCCCGAGGTTCTCCTCGTTGCAGTGCAGCGTCAGGTCCTCGGCGTCGCCGTGGTCCGCCCTGATCCGCTCGTGGAGCTCCTCGTTGCCGTCGACGATGACGATGATCTCGATGTCGTCGTACGTCTGCGACCGGACGCTCTCGAGGGCGTCCTCGAAGTGCTCGTACATCTCGTCGGCGTAGGTGCAGATGACGACCGAGACCTTCATCACCGCGGTCGTACCCCCGAGCGTCGAATAAGCGTTGTGTCTCGGGAGTTCGGCGGCGCGCGACGGGGTCACTCTCACTCCGTCGACGGTCCCGCGAGGCCGAGTCGCCGCCGGAGGTGAGCGACCCGTCCCCGCTGTCGGCCTCGACGCCATGCCTTCGTGAGACACCCGGCGTACAGCAGTATTAATCCGTACAGCGGCATCGAGGCGAACGCCAGCACCGGGTCGGCGACGACCATGATCGTCTCGGAGAGCCCCCGGTCGACGGCAGCGGCGACGCTCCGGACCTCGCCGCGGCCGACGTTGTAGGCGAGAAAGAGCGTCCCGACGGCGTACAGCCCGTGGACGGTTCGGTCCCGCTCGACGAACAGTAGCACGACGAGCGGGACGTAGACGAGATAGACGTCGAGATCCTGGGAGGTCGGCATCGCGAAGGTGACCGCGACGACGGTCGCGAGCAGGAGCGTCGCACGGTCGGTCAGGTCGTCGGTCGACAGCAGGTAGTACGCCGCCGCGGTGAGCGGCACCACGACGGCGACGATGACGGGCGTCCAGACGGCCGGATCGACGCCGGGAAACAACTGTGCGAGCGGCCGTATCGGCGTGACGGCCTCGTTGTCGGGGCTGTTGCCGCCGGCGAACGACTGGATACGGACGCGGCTCGTGGCGGCGACGGTAAAGAATCGCCGATAGGCGTCGATCCCGTAGAGGGCGATCCCGAGAAGTGTCGCGCCGCCGCCGGTCACTACGGCGGCGACCACCGCCCGGAGCCGCCGGGTCCGAAGCAGATACAGCCCCCACAGTGCCGGAAACCCCTTGACGAGCGACGCCAGTGCCCAGACCGCCCCGCCGGACGGTCGGTCGCGTTCGAGTAACACGAACCCGAGTCCGAGCAACGAGCCGAAGATGATGCCCATGTTCGCCGTCGCCACGATGGTGACGGGGTAGACGGTGCCGGCGACGAAGCCGGCGACGAGGAGTCGGTCGACACGGCCGACGTCGGCGACGTCACCGACGAAGTCGGCCACGACGGCGGCGTAGCCCGCGACCCAGACGAGATTGAACAGACGGAACGCCAGGACGGCGGTCGGGAGGTCGAAGAGAAACGCGAAGGGATAGAACAACAGGAGCACGACCGGCGTGTAGACGTAGAGCCCGTATTCGGTGTCGTAAACCACCCGACCGACCATCGCGTTTTCGGCGCCGGCGTAGAACACCCCGAACGTGATGTTGGGCGACGGGCGCAGTAGAGCGTAGAAGAGGGCCGTCAGGAGGCCGCCGACGATGCTCGCGAGCAACACGAGTCTCGTCCGGCGACGGCGATCGAATCGGTCGGCCGGGGTCACGGTTCCTGGTCGCACCCCGGTCGGAAGTAAAGCTGTCCGTTTCGGGTTACCTCCGGAAGGCATATGTGCCGGTCCCGACTCCGTGGGAGCATGAAGGGAGTCGTACTCGCCGCGGGCGAAGGAACGCGTCTGCGGCCGCTCACCGAGGACAAGCCGAAGGCGCTCGTCGAGGTGGACGGCCGGCCCATCCTCGGGCACTGCTTCGACCGCCTCATCGAACTCGACGCCGAGGAACTGCTCGTCGTCGTCGGCTACGAGAAACAGGAGATCATCGAGTTCTACGGCGACACCTACGACGGCGTCCCCATCACCTACGCCCACCAGCGGGAGCCGCAGGGGCTGGCTCACGCACTCTTGACGGTCGAAGAGCACGTCGACGGCGAGTTCATGCTCATGCTGGGCGACAACGTCTTCGACGCCAACCTCGCGGACGCGGTCAACCGCCAGCGGGAAGCCCGCGCCGACGCCGCCTTCCTCGTCGAGGAGGTGCCCTGGGAGGAGGCCTCGCGGTACGGGGTGTGTGACACCAACGACTACGGCGAGATCGTCGAGGTCATAGAGAAGCCCGACGACCCGCCGGCCAACCTCGTGATGACCGGCTTCTACACGTTCACGCCGGCCATCTTCCACGCCTGCCATCTCGTCCAGCCGTCGGACCGCGGCGAGTACGAACTCTCGGATGCGGTCGACCTGCTCATCCAGTCCGGCCGGACCATCGACGCCATCCGGATGGACGGCTGGCGGGTCGACGTCGGCTACCCCGAGGACCGCGACGAGGCCGAACGCCTGCTCCGGGAGGGGGACGATCCGGACGCGGCGACCGAAGAGGAGGGCGCGACTGCCGCCTCCGAATAACCGGTAGTGTCAAAGCGCACTAAGGCTTTTCAGGGACGACGCCGTACCGTCGCCCATGAGCGATACCGACCACGTGGGAGAAGGGAAGGTATCGGGCAACCAGGCCTCGATACCCGCGGGGATCCGCCGCGCCTTCGACATTGAGGACGGGGACACGCTCCGGTGGCGGGTCGTCGACGAGGAACTCCGAGTGACCGTCGTCTCGACCGAGGCAGGCGCGTTCGACGACTTCGAACCGGGCCGGTCGGCGGAGGAGGTAGAGGGCGTCGAGGAACACGACGCATTCGGCCTGGAGTAGATGCCCGATGCAGTCGTCGATACGACGGTCCTCTACGCGGCGGGGAACGAACGCTCACAGCGCCACGACCGGGGCCTGGAGGTACTCCACGCGGCGGACCACGAGCGATTGCCGACGCTCCGAATCCCCGATGTCGTCCAAGTGGAAACGATGAACGGTCTCACGCGGGACGTCGGTCACGAGACGGCCGTGGACATGCTCGACCGCCTCGAGGTCAGCACCGGTTTCGCCCTCGACCGGACGACGAACGCCGTCTGGCATGCAGGCGTCGATACGTTCCGTGGGATCGAGCGACTGTCGCTGGCCGACGGCCTCATCGCCGCGTACGCTCGTCACCACGATATCGATTACTTCTACAGTTTCGACGGTGGATTCGACGGCGTCGACAGGATTGCACGGCTGGCGGACGCGACGAACCCGTACGCGCCGGACTGACGACCGTTCCGCCGTCCTTTTTATCGGTGGCGTCGGAGGACGCGTATGCACGTACTCGTCACCGGCGGCGCCGGCTTCATCGGCGGCCATCTTGCGGAGGCTTTCCTCGCCGACGGCCACGACGTGACGGTCCTCGACGCGATGGACCCCTTCTACGACCTGGGCATCAAAAGACACACCCTCGACGTCCACCGCGAGACGGCCGCCGAGGCGGGCGTCGACTACGAGTTCGTCGAGGGCGACGTCCGGGATGCGGAGCTCGTTGCCGATCTCGTGGCCGAGGCGGACTACGTCTACCACCAGGCCGCCAAGGCCGGCGTCCGGCCGAGCGTCGAGGCGCCGCGGGAGTACGACGCGGTCAACGTCGGCGGCACGCTGAACCTGCTGGATGCCGCCCGGGAGACGGACCTCGAGCGGTTCGTGATGGCCTCCTCGTCGTCGGTGTACGGCGGCCGCGAGGAGTACGTCCCCTTCTCGGAGACGGACCCGACGCTGCCCGTCTCGCCGTACGGCGCCTCGAAGCTGGCCGCCGAGCGCTACGCCGCCGCCTACCACGAGGTGTACAGTCTGCCAACGGTGTCGCTGCGGTACTTTACCGTCTACGGCCCGCGGATGCGGCCGAACATGGCCATCTCGAATTTCGTCTCGCGGTGTCTCAACGACGAGCCGCCGGTGGTGTACGGCGACGGCACCCAGACGCGGGACTTCACCTACATCGACGACGTTCTCGACGCCAACCGGCAACTGCTGTCGTCGGCCGCCGCCGACGGCGAGGCGGTGAACGTCGGCTCGACGGACACCATCGAGATCCGGACGCTGGCGGCCGAGATCCGCGACCAGCTGGCGCCCGACCTCGAGTTGGAGTTCGCCGAGCGCTACGATGCCGACGCCGACCACACCCACGCCGACACGTCGAAGGCCGAGCGGCTGCTCGATTACGACCCCGATCACACCATCCGGGAAGGCGTCGCGACGTTCGTCGAGTGGTACCGGGCGAACCGGGACTGGTACGAGCCGCTCGTGCGGTCGTCCTGAGCCGAGCGGTGGTCAGAATGTATCGTCTTTTCGACAGTCTGTGATGCGTTCGTGCTGCTGTATTGGGATCAGAACCGTACGTACAATTGATGAGATGGGTGAGAGGAAAAGATATTTAATCTGTATTGATCCAGTATCTAATACAGGTGCACCGGGGATGCAGGACCATGATATATACAATTTAGCTGCGACACTGGACGACATCCCCGAAGAGCGGCAGGAGACGCTGACCAAGTCGGTCGGCGAACTGTTCGCGGCACCCACCGAGGTGCGGTTGGCAGAGTCACCAGATGGGATCGCCGAACTGCAGGTCCCGGAGACCATCCCGAGTTCCAACAAGCCCGATGTCAGAACCGTCGTCGAATCCTGTGTAGAGTATTCTCTCGATTCTTACGAGGCAGTCGTCCTGAACCAGCGGGTCGGCTGGCCGGAGCCCAGATACGAGATTTGTGTCGACTTCGAGTGAGGCGGGTGGTCAACCTTGTATATCGGAATACTTGCTCAACTTCCGTGAGATGGTCGTCTTAGATCAGTGAATCACCTGATCGAACAGCGCACACGGATTCATTCCAACTGAGATAAATGACGTCTCATCAATCAGGTCGATTAACTCGCTGTCAGCGAGTCTTGTCCGACGTGACTGTAGCATCGGGCCTTGGGTCGAGCGTTGTCAAAAGAGTGCACTTATATACGCTGCCCGAGTTGCTCTATCCATCAATGCAGTCAACCTCTACACATGTCTGAAGACGAAATCGGCGACGTTCCACGACGGGAGAAAATACACGCGTTGTTCGATGTCGCGAAATTCAATCCGAAGTTTACGGTTCTGATCGTTGTTCTCGGACTGGGGGCGGCAGTATTAGAGGGAATCGGACTCGGATTCATTTTGCCGATCATCGAGATAGTACAGTCAGAGAATCCCGCCGCAGAGGCTAGCGGGTTCCTTGGCGTCTTTGTAACCGTCTATCGAACGCTTGGAATCCCATTTGCACTGCAGTTCGTCATTGTGGGAGTCGCATTGGTGATGACAGTCAGATACACGCTGAGCTTCATGGTTGCCTGGTTCCGTGAAGCACTTCGGACGTACTACACTCGGGATCTCCAAATCCGGGCCTTTGACGATGCACTTGATGCAAAAGTAGAGTATTATGATCAAGAGGGGTCAGACGACATTCTCAACGCAATCATCACGCAAACGTTCTACGCGGGCCGAGTGATCATGCGTGTCGTCAAGTTCATTGAACAAGCTTTCCTCTCGGTTGTCTACTTGCTCATCGCCCTCGTGGTCGCTCCCGTGCTCACACTTTATACGTCCGTCGTGCTCGGTGGGATTACCGTCCTCATGCGACAAGTTATCGAGCCAGGATATAATCTCGGAGATAAAGTGGCCGACGCGAACGAACAGCGACAGGCGGCAGCCCAAGCCGGGACACAGGGCATCCGAGATATCCGCATCTTCGGCGTCGCAGATGAGCTGTTTGATGACTTCGTTGGCGCAGTCAACAAGTATACCGGCGCCCGGATATCATTACGACGGAACGAGGCCGCGATACAGAAGTTCTACAACCTGCTGGTGTCCGTCTCGGTATTCGCACTGATATACTTCGCACTCACCTTCGCAAACCTGTCTATCAGCTCACTTGCAGTATTCCTATTCGCAATGTTTCGTCTGGGACCGAGAGTGAGCAATTTGAATCAGATGTTCTATCGCATTGAGAATGACCTCCCGCATCTCGTCCGGACCCAGGAGTTCATCCAAACGCTTGAACAATATGAGGAACCGAACGCAACAGCAGGAAATGTTCCAGCAGAGATCAAACACGTGGAATTCGACGATGTCAGGTTCTCATACGACGGCGAAGAGAACGTTCTCCAGGGGATCGACTTCGAAGTTGAACAGAGTGAATACATCGCGTTCGTGGGTGAGTCCGGCGCCGGCAAGTCCACGATCGTCTCCCTCCTAGCGCGATTATACCAACAATACGACGGTGACATCCGAGCGAATGGGGTTCCGATAGATGACATGGATATCGGCGAATGGCGGGATCGGATAACCGTCGTACGGCAAAATCCGTTTATTTTTGACGATACCCTGGAGTACAATCTTACAATCGGAAATCGAGATGCTGCTGATCGAGAGATAGAGCGCGTTTGTGAGATAGCCCGTGTAGACGAGTTCCTTGACGATCTGCCGAAGGGCTACGACACGCTGCTCGGCGACGACGGCGTTCGACTCTCGGGCGGCCAGAAGCAACGTGTCGCACTGGCACGGGCCCTCCTCGAAGACGCGGATCTGCTGATCCTCGATGAGGCGACGAGTGATCTGGACTCTAATCTCGAAAAGGAGGTCCAACAGGCAATCGAAGGGATGGACCGAGAATACGCCATCATCGCGATCGCCCACCGACTCTCAACTGTCGAGAATGCCGATTGTATTTATACTGTAGAGGACGGTCGTATCTCCGAGTATGGTTCGCATAGTGACTTGCTCTCGAAGGACGGTACATACGCCGAACTGTATGGTATTCAGTCATAAATACAAACTTATATAAAAAGACAAATCTCATGCCCGGTACCCTTGATGTTGGGTTTATTCACCTAAAATACCCAAGAAATGAGGATATCTCGGAAACGAGCGCTGCAACAGAATATATACGATATATTCACAATCAAGGACACGATGTCGTCGTATATTGTCCAGACAATCCTGATGATTCCAGTAAAATTGCAGATGATCTTGAGACTCAATTCCTCAATGTTGATCCATCATTTCCGAGACATCAGGGCGAGGAATTCAATAGAAAAATTCTGGCGAATGACAATTTACGAACCCATGAGATTATACACTGTTATACGGGGATGGGAATTCCCAGTGTAGGTAAAATCAGTAGGAAAACAGAAATCAAGAGTATTATAACACTCAATGCTTACAATAGTATCTGCCCCAAAAATAACGTTTTATACTTTGAGAAATATCCTTGTAGTTCTAGAGGGTTCGCTAAATGTTCAGCCTGTACTGCTCACTTGAATTTATCAGAATTCATTTCCAGAGCATCTATTTCTGGAGGCATTTCTGCTGGTAATTCGCAAACAAATATGTTTCGAGACATTCGAATTGCTAACAAATGTGAACAAAATCTTGATCATATTGATGCGTTTCATGTATATGGTGATCATGCTAAAACAATATACGACGATTTTGGTTATCCTACTAAAAAATTCTATAAAATACCTATCCCTAAAAATAATATATTTGACTCCGATATAAATACGAGATCATCAGGTGCATTTAAAGCTCTATATGTAGGAAGACTATCAAGTGACAAAGGCGTAGATAAATTGCCAGATATTATAACGATCCTTCGTGAGCATTACGAGCGTAATATTGAGTTGACAGTAGTTGGAGAGGGCGGTGATCTTGATGGTGTCATTCAGGATGAATTCGATAATAGGAGTCTAGATGATTATGTTAACTTTGAAGGTCATATAAAAAATCATAATCTACCTGATGTGTACGCTTCTCACGATATATTTGTATATCCTGGTCGTGTCCGCGAAGCATTTGGTCGAGTTTTTCTTGAGGCGTTAGCAAGTAGTACTCCAGTTGTTTCAAGTGATATCGGTATTGCCGAGGAAATTCTGGGGCCTGGTGGTGTGGTAGTAAACGGTCAACCCAAGGAATTCGCTAGAGAGATTTCACGTCTCATCAATAATAAAAAAAGGTATATTCAGATGGCAAAGAGGGGAAATGAGAAGGCCGATAATTATGATATTAATAGAGTAGGCCCAGCCATTGAGGAGCTTTACGAAACAATACTGTTGAATTGAGGCTTGTTTGTGCTCCGCATGAGCAGCAGCTATTCGATCCGAGTGTCGTGCGGTTATTTCATTAAAATGCATATTTAGATCACATCAGCGTTGCAGTACGTTTATAAACACTTACCTTGTACAAAGTCGTAATTGAGTACCATGAGTAATATCGGCAAGATATATAATGAATCTCCTCTCAAGCGAATATTTAAAACAATCGGTCTGGACTATCAAAGTAGATCTTTATACCGCCGATTTCAGGAGTGGAAGTCTGGGGTTCGAAATATTGAGGTAAACAATACTTCGGGAAGATTTGCGGATTTCACACTCATTGGGGATCAGTATCTTGAAGCAGAACTTGTTGTCCTGAATGACCTTCTTAAAGAAATCCGATCAGATGATGTATTTTATGACATTGGTGCTGATGCCGGCCTGTACACCGTTCTTGTGGCTACGAAAGTTCCCCATGAGCGTCTAATTTCATTTGAGCCACATCCCCTTCGACGTGAATCGCTCCAACGTAATCTAAAAAGAAATGGTGTGGAGGCTACAGTCCGTACTGAAGCTTTAGGTGATAAGTCAGGGAATGTTAAGCTAAGTTACGCGCTTCACACAGATGAGACAAACGAGATGACAGAAATGGGATCAGAAGGATTTTCAGTCAAGGTCAATCGAGCAGATAATTTAATACCAGAAGAGCTACCCCCACCAAACGTGGTGAAAATTGATGTTGAAGGTGCTGAACTTTCCGCTCTCAAGGGCTTTGGAAATATCTTAAATGACAGCTCATGTCGAATAATCTACATTGAAGTTCACGATAAAATCACCCACTTCGGAGATAATAAAAAAGAACTCATTTCACTTTTAAATAAAAAAGGATATGAAACACGAGAAATGCTGAAACGACAAACTGACCAGACCGAAGAGCTATTTATAAAAGCTATCAATATATTAGACTAGCTCATCATATATTGCTTCATAAGACGAAGCAACAATATCCCATGAATATTGTTTCGTACTTTTCCGAGGCTCGAAATGCTCTTGACTCGTCTGTACATGTTTCAAAGCAGCTATCCAATCTTCTATATCGAGTGTTTCACACAATATTCCATTCTGGCCGTTTTTAATTATTGAAGAGAGATTACCGCTATTAAGTCCAATTACTGGCGTTCCACTAGACATTGACTCAATCACAACCATCCCGAACCCCTCGTTTTCATATGGGCAGATTGTTACTGATGCCCGAGAATACTCTTCAATCAATGCTCTTTCTGAAAGATGATCAAGAAATTCAACATTTGCCGGCGCCCGACGCTCTAATTTTTCCTTCAGAGGTCCGTTCCCCCTGATAGCAAATTTTAAATCGGTCTGTCGTTTGGCTATCTTGATGATCAATTCTGGATTCTTTCGATTGATCAACCGACCAACAAAAAGTATATAATCCTCGTCAGTTGTTGCCATATCAGGACGGAACTCATTACGGTCCACACCGTTCGGAATGACAGTAACGTCTAATAAATCAAATTCGTCTTCTGCCCAATCAGCTACGAATTGACTTACGGCAGTAACGTGTTCAGCGTGACTAGCTAACCAATACTGTTGTTCGTAATTCTTCGGTGTGGTAGTATGATGGGTATGGATATGAACCGCGTCATGTATATCGGCTAAACGAAGCAGAAGTGGATGGGTCCTATAACCAGACGCCCCTGTATGGACGATATCATAGTCCGAAAAATAAAGTCTCAGCAGCGTAATACCGCGCTTGTAAAGTGGCCAAGTCGAATCAATCGGTAAAGTATCAAATAAAACATTTGTTGCATTGTCTATATTCACGCCGCATAGGCCATAAAACTCGTATACTTTTTGAAGATTTTTAGCCACCTCCCGATATATTGTTTGTATTGGCCCCGGAGAGTTCAGCCGAACCGGACATAATATCCGTACTTCATCATGATTCATAAATGGTATTAACGTGATTTTAATCGACTATTGCTACTAAGCCTCGGTTTCGCATTGAGAATAGTACTGGTCGAAATCCATGTTACTAAGACGGTTGGATCGGATAATGATATAATGGTATCGAAAGAAGTCGAAGCAAATCAATTTATATGACTAGCATCATTACCCTGAGCATTGAATTAGAATTCGGCTGGGGAATGCATGATCAAGCCGAATACGGTCACCTCTCCTCAGACCGATCAGCTGAAACCGAGACGCTCCACCGTCTATTGGACCTCGCCGACCGCCTCAACCTACGAATCACATTTAATATTGTCGGGCACTTGTTTCACGACTCATGCTCTGGGTCCCATCCTGGACCCCATCCAGAGTCGTGGTGGACCGAAGATCCAGGTACACATATTGATACAGATCCACTCTTCTACGCCCCTGATCTGATTCGAGAAATTCTGAGCCGGGAGGCTGATCATGAAATTGCGACCCACACATACTCTCATTTATTGGTCGATGAAGCAACGTCAGAGGAGCTTGACGACGAACTCGCTACTGTCAACAATCTTCACGCTGACGCCGGCCTCCCGGCGCCGACATCTATCGTGATGCCCCGTCATCAACAGCCCAATTATTCAATTCTTGCCGACCGCGGCATCGAAACGATTCGACGACCAATGGAGGGTTACGGTTCTTCTAATTCGGACTGGGCCTCGACGTTCTGGTGGCTCCTCATTCGTGACCATCCCGCATCGACTCTCAAGCGACAAGATGGCATTCTCGAGACGACGGCGACGCCTCATCCATCACTGACCGCGGCGAGTCTTCCTACTGGGCAGTCTCGCCCTCATCCTCTGTTTTCCATTATCCCTCGGCAAATCCGGCAAGCATTACATAGGCAGTATTTAATCGACACTGTAGATAAAGCAGCGATGAAAAACAGACATGTTCACCTTTGGACTCATGTTTACAATATGGCAAACGATGGGCAGTGGGAACCTATTTCAGATGGATTAGAATACCTTGCCAAACGACGAGACGAAGGGGAAATACTAATCAAGCGGATGGACGAACTTAGTGTACCCGAGTCACGCGGAGATTGTTTAGATACACATCAATGATCGGAAAAAAGACCATCGTGGTAGGGTTGGACGGTGCTCACTTCGAGTTAATCGAACCCTGGATTGAAGCCGGCCACCTACCGAATATTGAACGTGCCGTTGATAACGGAGTCACCGCGGATTTGCATTCTGTGCATCCACCGGTAACGTCCCCAAACTGGAAGGCCTACGCGACAGGGAAAAATCCCGGAAAGCTCGGCATTTTTTGGTGGGAAAACGTAGATATGAACGAGGAGCGAGTGTACTACCCCGAACAGAGGAAGTCCCGGCATCCTGAGTTCTGGGAGATCATCGGGAATCACTCGTCCGCCGGCGTAATCAATGTCCCGACGACGTATCCACCCCGGAATGTTGAGCCGTTCATCGTGGCCGGAGCACCGGACGCCGACGGTTCAGGATACACTCATCCAGAAAGACTTGAAAAAGAGCTGGAGGAACGACTCGATTACCGGGTTACGAAGAGTACACCAATTAAAAATCAACCTCAAAAGGCTGCCGATGAAATCGCTGACCTGATAGACCTACGGTTTCGGACAGCAAAGTACTTGCTTCGGGAGTACGGCCCCGAATTTCTCCAAGTCACCACGTTTTACCTCAATTCGCTGCATCACTACTTCTGGAATGGTAACGAGACGCTAGAAGGATGGAAAGTCGTCGACAGACATCTCGGCGAGTTTCTCGATCAAGAGTATAATATCGTTCTGATGAGTGATCATGGTTCAACCGAGATTGATACCGTGTTTCATGTCAATACCTGGCTTGAACAGCAGGGGTATCTCACGCCCGATCTCAGTGTCAGCGAGGCGATGGAAAGGATTGGAATTACAACAGAGCGATTGGTAGGGCTGTCAACGAAATTAGGAATTCAGGAGTTAGCCAGACAGACGGCACCAAGCTGGTTGCTCAACCGGATACCATCTAATGGAGGAGAGGTTCAACGAGAGAGCAAAATGTCGAATCTCAACTGGAAGGAAACAACGGCATTGGCGAGTGGACAGGGACCGATGTATATTGACAGACAGGTACCCGATTACCAACAGGTTCGAAGTGAGCTGAAAAAGAAACTGATGAACCTCACCGGCCCCAACGGGACGAAGGTCGCCGCAGATGTCCACCGAGGCGAAGAGGTATACAGTGGTCCGTATGTGGAGGAGGCTCCGGACCTCATTATCGAACAAACTGACGGTGTTCACATTCAGGGAGGCCTGGGCCGCGATGAAGTCTTTTCTCGCCCCGAAAACGACGGGTGGAGAGGCGAAAACAAGGGAATTGGCCTGTTCGTTGCGTCAGGCCCTGACTTCAACTCGGAAAGGCTCGGAGACGTGTCAATCCTCGACCTCGCGCCAACGATGCTTCACTTGCATGGCTGTGAAATCCCCCACTCTCTCGACGGGAAAGTTCGCAATGAGATTTATCGAAAATCAAGTGACGCGTTCCGTCGAGAGGTAGTCTTCAATGAACAGGAGTCTATGACTCCACACGATACACAATCTCCTGAAACAGATGAAGAAGTCCAGGATAGACTGAAAGACTTAGGATACATGGAATAATATTTCGCCGATAGTACATTCTCTCTCATTATGTATGGTTATCAGATTTCTGAAGCAAATTGTAAAAAGTATGTAATAATTGTTTTGCTTATTTCGATATCTGCAGGAATACATATGCCGCTCCTTGGAGGTCAACTGTATCCGGCTGTAAATATCGTCTTAACTACTGCTGTTCTCTCTGTCATCGCTATTTCACGACTTGATCCGTCTCTCCGAGATACTTATCCAGTATATATTTGTGTCTTAATCATCCTTGCCGTAGCATACCGACTCCGCATTTTCTTATTTCCCGCGTCAATGATCGGACAGGATCCAGACACCTATGCAATTCAGATTGCTCGTGTGTTGGAAGCCGGTGAGACGTCGGCTATCACCTTCGGGTTCTATAAGCAAGCACCTCTCCATATCCTCAAAGGAACCATCACGGGACTGATAACTGCACTCTCAGCCCCGGCAGCAAGTGTTATTTATCCCATTGCCGGTGGCGTCGCTATCCCACTAATTGCGGCGAGTTTGGCTTACCGGCTTCGCCCGAACATTCCGGAGACAACAGTATTAGTGACGGGTGTAGTTTCAGTTTTAGGTTACAGTACTCGATTCTCCTACTGGCCGGTCGCTCAGTCCACGGGGGTATTATTTCTATTGTTTACGTTGGCGTCGATTTTCGCCTACGCGAACGCAGGAGGCAAACGGTGGCTAATTTTGGGAATTGTTACGATGCTGGGCGCTGTATACACCCACAAACTATCGGCAGTCGCCACAACGCTCTCTGTGATCGGAGCAGTGCTCCTCGGGATTATGCATCCTGCGACTCGACGGAGTAATGAGGTGAGACGGCTGGCTACAGGCGCTTTCTTGATTATCGCCCTCCTCACTGCTGTACAGCTGCTCTTCGTTACGGGATTCATTCGAGCAGTCGTCTTCCAACTCTACGGGCCCTCAATTTCTGGTTCTCCGCCCCCAAATCCAGGATTGGCAATTGATCCGTATACCTTCACTGATCGGGTGTTTGCGCTCTCATATGTTATTCTCATGGGCTTAATCAGCGGACTCATGTGGCTCGGGTTGTGCTGGCGAACAGTAAAGAATCAAGGTCCGCCTCAAGATATCCTCCTTCTCGGGTTTGTTTCCTCACTAGCCGCACTTGTGATAATGCTGTATCCAGCCGGGGTGAACCCCGTGCGGACTATCTTTTACGTAGAGGTGCTATTAGCCGTCCTAATCGGAATTGGTGGGTATTGGGTCGTCGCTGAATCAGCGAGTTCGTTCCGACCGCTTGCCCGATACGCCGCTATCATCGGTATATTCGCACTCTTGATATCAGCTGGCGTATCACCGACGGCAGCCCCCGACTGGGATACGCTTAATCGAAACTATCTCACTGCCGAAGAGGTTGAGGCGAAGGAGTGGGGATACCAGAGAGTACCCGGAGCAATCGCAGCGGACCAATATTACGCTGGTGAGTCACCACCAACACGTATTCAAAGGAGAGAATCGAATAGTGACATCGATTTCTCGAAGTTCGAAAGTCGGACGAGTATGTATCTGAATAATGATTTTCGAGAAAATCAACCACTTACAGTCGCTTATCGAGATTGCATCGAAATCTACCGATCAAAATCTGGTATATGGAAACTAACATATGATCCAGAATTAGTTCTCGAGCACTCGTACAACCGAGTGTATAATTCAGGGTGTGTATCATACTTCTCATCAGTATCGCGGACAAATTCGCTTCCCTCCGAGACGTAGTATACCTCGGGAAGAATGACTTATTGCCCCACATGATGCAGTGAGTTGCATGGCAGACAGAATGCCGAACGTATTGCTCGTAACTGTCGACTGCTTGCGATACGATCGGTGTGGATTCGCCGGCCACCACAAAGAAACGACGCCTACGCTTGATTCCCTCGCTGGAGACTCACTTCTGTTTGACCAGGCTTACGCGACGGGGACGTACACCACAGAATCCGTTCCTGGCATGATCGCTGGTCTGCACTCACATAACGGCATCTACTTCGGTGATGACCCTGCATGGAAGGCGATACCTGCTGACCATGCAACCCTCGCTACTCACTTTCACTCGATAGGCTATGACACCACTGCCGTGCTGACCAATCCACATCTTACGTCCGAGCGCAATTTTGACAGCGGATTCGACGAGTTCGAAAATCTCAGTTTAGCTGGCGGTATCGACAGGGCGGCAGCGAGTCGTAGCTCCCAACCGGATTCACCCATCGACAGGACTCGCTCCGTACTCAGTCGGTGTGGCGTACTGGACTCCGTTCCAGTCATTACGGCTGGCCGGGCGTATCAGTACCTCTCGGAATGGCCATCCATCCAAGCACCGATGGTACTCGACGTCCTATTCGACTCATTGGAGGCGGTCGATAGCCCCTTTTTCGCCTGGACTCATCTAATGGATCTACATCGTCCACTCCACCCAGACGCAGCTGGCAGCGACGGCGGTGGACATTCACCTTCGCTAGGCCGCCAGTTCCAGATCGATGCACACGCTGCGACAGACCGATTCGACCCACGCTTTGAGGCACTATACGATAATGCTCTTCGGTATGTCGACAACCGAATCGACGAGATAATTGAGTGGTTGCGCCACGAAAACCAGTGGAAGGATACCGTGCTGATTATCACGGGTGACCATGGCGAGGCCTTGTTCGACAGAGGACGATACGGTCATCCGCGGCATTATCCGTACGACGAGTTGCTCCACGTCCCTCTCTTGATTCGCGATCCGAAGGGTGGCGCACGACGATTGTCGACCCCGTTCTCAATGGCCTGGCTGGGCGAATTAATCGCAGAGGTGATTGATGTGGATCCCCCGACCTTCCCAGCGGAGAGCGGCGTAGACAGTCATCTCGATGGCGATATTAAGAGGTCACCGTTAGTCGTCTCGGATGCACTTGACGCTCATGGTCACTCGATTACCGTTCGAAATCATGAGTTCAAATACGTCACTAGAGAACTTACGGAGACTGCTGATGTAGATGTGGTTCATACACCGCCCAACGGTGGATTTAACATTTTGATGGACCGAGGAGAAAGGGAACTACTGGATCGGGAATCAACCCCAGATGCACTTACCGAGACAGCGGCCAGCGTCGCAAGCTCGCCGTCAGAACTTGGACGGGTCGAAGGCAAGTTCTCACGAACTGTCGAGCGTCAATTAGAGCAACTGGGCTACAAAATGTAGTCAAATTTAGGAAGCCGTGACGCAGTACGTCTTATCCTTTCTGCTGGGTCAATTTGACGGTTTCGCCCCCTGGTTTTAGCACCCTATTGTAGCAACTTTTCGAATAGTTTTACGTATTTATTCCGTTGAGTGTCGAGAGTAAACGGATCGCTCGAATCGACATTCAATGACTCGAAATCACAAACCATCTCAATGAACTCACGATCCGTCTGGAAGGTGTTTTCGGTTGCGTAGGCGACGTCTCCGACATCCCGCGCTATGGGAGGGATATCACTTGCAAGTGCCTCAAGTACAACGCGTGGGAGCCCTTCGGTAAGCGTGGGGTGAGCGAGAAAATCAGCACGTTTGTAATAAGCTGGAATCCGCATAGGTGGGACTGTACCGGCGATTGTAACACGGTGAGAGTACTCCGCCGGAATTTCAATCGGTTTTTGTTGCTCGCCGACGAGTATAAATTCTATATCGCTGCGACGTTGGAGTATTTCAGGTAGCGTTCGTTCGAGAGTTTCGACACCTTTCCGTTGCGACAGGCGTCCGACAAATAATCCGACCGGGGTATCGTCATTCGGCTCTACGGTGGACATAGAGAACCGGTCTCGATTGACAATTGGAGGGATAATCGTGATGTCCTCGGAGGCCACCCCGCGGTTCTCCAACCGCCGCTGCCCGCTTAACCCCAGCGTTACACAGACATCTGCAAAGTAGAGCGGAATTCGACCGAGAACATTGTTAAGACCAAAATGGACAAGTCTGGTTACTCCTCGCGAAACCTTGTATTCATAGAATCGATCTCCACTATATCGGTACACGAACGGTATTCCATGGGTTTTCCCGAGACTACCTACTATGTTTCCGTGAATTGGAGGGCTTGTGATTTGAAAAAGTGCATCTGGGTCATGGGATTGGATGTATGATTGGAGTGCCGATACCTCCCCGCGAAGAGAACAAGGTTCTAATGTGCCGTGAACTCCGTCATAAGTAGTAGACACGTCCGCTGCAAACCCTGCATCGGTTGCAATCAGATGAATCGTGAATTCGTTAGAAAGCGCCTGACCAATATTTGAAGCAGCTTGACCGAGATTGAAAGAGGATACAGACCCGACGAAGATGCCAAGCGTCCCACTCATAAAGTTCGTCAGAGATAATCACTTCCTCTAATGTATGCTCTTCTATTACCAATGGTCGCCTGCCACAGGTGTCGGACTAGAAGTAGGAATCTACAAGGATGTGCCTATACGAGTTTCTCCTAATAATGCAATTAGATATCGACAAGCAACTTCAACAGAGGCTCAGCGAACGTGCGGAGAAAATGGGGTTCGATTCGACCGAAAAATACTGTGTAATTATACTTGAAACTGTTATCGATGAGCTTGAAGAGGAGGACGCAGCCGACGATGTCCAGGACCGTCTTGAAGATCTTGGATATCTCGAATGAATTAGAGGGATGAATGCCGTGCTATCGTTCGAATCCGTTGTCGCTCTCCGGCTTTTTTAGACTGGGATCGGAATTCGATATCGCGCTCCGCTGGCGGCGTCCCGCCGGCAAAAACGGCTTTTGGTACGCAGCCGTCCATATCGCGTGGAACAGCACATCCATGAAGATGAAGCATCATCGGAGCGAGGTCGAGAATTGATAACTGATCCGGAACAGTATTGCTGAAATCCGGGCCGGATGCAACGAACATCCCCTGGCGCTTGTTTTCCGCTCGCCATTCGTCGTTGCGTGGAGTCGAAAAAATATCGTCTCGACCGATCGAGCCGGCAATGTGGATTCCGTCGCTCTGGTTGATCACGATATCCGGAGCCTGACCGAGATACCGGCCACTGTAGACCTCTTCGCCGGGGAGTACTCTGTCTGCGACCGGGTGTCCGGATGGGTCCCTGAACTGCTGGAGTTGGCTGATGATCTCTGATCGAATCTGTTCGTATCGGTTCTCGTCGGTATCTATCGTCAAGTAGACCGGGCCTTGGCCACTTGCGAGTGCGTCGGAACGCCGCCAATCGACACTATCAGTTTTGGCTTCACGCCGGAGTTCTCCGTGCTCGTCCGGAATGAGTCTGAGAAGTCGCTCCGGAACCACTCGCTCGGCCAATCGCGGAATCCCCAGAAAATATGCTAACCGTATCAGCCTATCAGTCGTAATACCCGCTCTGTAGAGGTAATTGGCGATTCCCGTACTGAGCGTCAAATACCCTTCTCGTTCCAGCCATGTGTTGATATTGAACACGGTCTCGATTTCGGTTGAGCCGTGGTCACTCATGAGGACGAGATTGCAGTCTTCATCGAGAAAGTCGCCGAGGTGCTCATCAGCGATTTGCCATCCTTCCAGAGTCGCCTCATTGTCCCATAGGAAGTGATGGAGCGAATTCAGATAGAACGTCGTAACCTGTAGAAAGGCGACATCGTGTTCATCCGCCAGCTCCTTCGCAACTCGAAACCGGGAGTCGATCAACTTAAGGATCTCTTCGACTGCTGCCTCTCTATTGACCGACAGACGGTTCCGTTTCGTGACGGCATAATCAAACGACTCTTCGAGTTCACTCTCAAGCGATTCCGGGTGCGTATAATCGGAATTTTCGCCGTCCGGGGCGCCCGAAATCACAAAGCCATCGACTGGTTTCGGTGGATAAGTCGTTGGAACGCCGACAATCCCTGCGGACTCTTTCTCGCCGATGAGCTCCCAGAACTCGGTGTGATCATTTTTTCGCTCCGTTGGATAGTAGACGCGCTCGTTCTCAACATCGATATTTTCCCACCAGAAAATCCCCAGTTTCCCTGGGTTCTTACCGGTCGCATATGATTTCCAGTTCGGTGACGTAACCGGCGGAAGAACGGAATTGAGATCAGCCGAAATGCCTGTCTCAATTGCTCGCTCGATATTCGGGAGTTTACCGTCGTTGATCCAAGGCTGAATTAGTTCGAAATGACCGCCATCCAGCCCCACGACGACAGTTCGTGGTGATGCCATTAGAGAATCAACTACGCGAACGTATAAAATCCCGATGGATGATTATCTGGATACTTCCTCTGAAGACAGTAATGTAGTTAATCGTCGACGCACAGGGACGAGGTGTGTCAGCGACGGTTACGTTTAGTATCGAAGTCGAACTTGGATGGGGAGTCATTCAGTATGACAATCTCGACGTTCTCAGCCAAGGCCGAAAAGCCGAAACGGAAGCACTCGAACGATTACTGGAACTTTGTGACGAACTCAGGATTCCAATGACGTTCAACGTCGTCGGCCACCTCCTGCGGCACAATCCGCTCGTTACGTATGACGCAAGCCATGAGGACGGATGGTTTGATGATATCCCGAAAACTGGTCCAGAAAATGCACCTGAATTCTATGCTCCTGGTCTCGTCGAACGCATCCAGGAGTCTTCAGTCGATCACGAAATCTGCACTCATACGTTCACGCACGTTGAATGTGCCAATGTAACTAATGAGACACTCCAATGGGAATTCGATAAAGTATTAGAAGCTCACGAGGACTTCGGCTTGGATCGCCCCGTCTCCCTTGTGCCACCTCGGCACAGTCCCCCTCCCAGAGACATTCTCAAGGAGTATGGAATCGAAATCGTACGGTCCCCTCGTAAAAGACATTCTGAATCACAGGAGGCACCAAATCGCGTACGACTGGCCTGGGAGATTCTGACTGGAAACCAACCGATCAAGCGACCAAGGATGGTGGATGACATAATCGAAACCTATTGTACGAGTTTCCCGTCGTTAACTGCACCGTTTCTTCAATCCGGGCAGAGGAAACCACATCCAGTGTTTAGAGTGATACCAAAAATCGTTCGCCGTCGCCTACATAGACACAATCTCAACAAGAGTCTCACTGCTGCAATTGAGCGGGATTCCAATATCCATATTTGGACTCATCTTTGGGAGACTGCAAATGGAGTTCAGTGGCCGCTGATCAGGTCCTTCTTACGACGAATTTCTGAATCGAAGACGAAGGAGCAAATCCAAATCAAGAATATGAAAGAGCTAAATTCGGAACTTCGTCATTCGAGATAGTAGCGTCGATAATTATTATTTAATTTGTATTCGCTAAATAGAAGAGTATTCAAATAACATTTGTTCACGCACGCTTTCCGCAAACCGATCGACAGCGAATTCTTCCAACGTATCTGAATTAATCCCGTCTGCCTCTTCTACACTGATTTCAGATATAGTATCAGCGAAATCCTCGATTTCAGCTATATTGAGATTTGGGTGGTCAACCATTGGGAACACTCCGACTGGTGAGGCAACTACGGGCGTGTTCAGTGAAAGTGCTTCGAACACAACTGCTCCGTACGATTCGGCTTCTGAAGGGAGAATAAGAATATCTGACTCGTGTATTAATTGGAGGGTTTCTTTATGTGGTAGACGGCCCGCTATCTCAATCCTATCACCCACTCTTTTTTCATTAACAGCCACTTCCACAGCTTCTCTTTTGGGGCCATCGCCGATAATGAGTAGTGAATATGTTGAGGGTAGATTGGAAATGAGGTCCGGTAATTTGGTTGGGTTCTTGATATCAACAAGCCTACCAACGAAAATCAGTTGAATATCTGCGCTCATACGAGCGCAGTCTTTCGATATACTGCTTGAATCGATTGCCAATTTAATTGCTTCTTTGTCTACAATACCATCAAGCCGTTCAACGTTGCAACTAAACGCTTCGGATAAGATATCCTGTACTTTTGGTGTTTGACAGAGCACTTGGTCTCCAATAAAAAATCGGAAATTTGTCCGTTCTAATAGCACAAGTGGATCGAGTATTGATCGTTCCTCTTGAATACTCGGCGAGAAGCCAATAAAAGAGATGTGGGGTAGTCGATTCACGAATCCTACAGTTGCAGCTGAAGGATGGAGTAAATGATTGGTGGAATATATCAAGTCGAACTCTCGACGCCAGCACAGGACAAAGAGATAGGGGACGAGGAACAGGGCAAATAGGATTCGTCTGAGAAACCCACGTATCGAGTTGGGATGTCTATCGTTTGAATGCACCCTGAACGGGCGACGAATCTCAACCCCATTTACGATTTCTTTCCGCGCAGTATCCCCATTTCGGGGAGTTACGGTCGTTACGGAGTCTCCATGCTCAACCAGATACGTTGCGACATTCCAGTCGATGAATGCACCACCGGATTCCTTAGGATAGAAATCTTCAGCCAGCAGCAGGACGTTCAGAGCCTCGTCGTCAGCTGCCTCGGTCATTTGTATCCCAGAGCTTCCAGTCGCTCGTCTATTTCGTCCGAGTTAGCTCTCGCGACATCCTCTGTTGATCCTCGGTCCTCGGAGCGCAGTCTCGATTCGCTAAACTCTCGTAATTTTTCCGCGACCTCCCCTGCACCTATCTCGGTAGGGTCCTGCGGATTACGTCCGCTTGAATAGCGGTCCATCTCGTACGCTGTCTCATGCAAGATATCACCGGATCCGATGTCACGTTCGACCTGGACCTTCACGTCTGGCCCCCTGGCTGCAAATCGACGAATCCCTTCGTGCTCGTTTTCTCCGGTCGCGCTCGCAAAAACGATATTTTCCTCTGACGATTCGCTCCGGTCCGATGAGCGGAGGAGCGACTTGCCGGGAAGTCCGGTAGAGGCCAAATCGGCACTATCGAGTATCGAGGGCACCAGATCCAACGAACTCACGGGCCCGTCCTGATCACTCATTTCTTCCCCAACTGGAGGAGAGATGAGCAACGGCACGTGAATGAGATGCTCGTGGAGCTGTCGAGGATGAGTAAAGAACCCGTGTTCGCCGAACGCTTCACCGTGATCCGCTGTGATTATGACCAGACTGTCTCGTAGCAGCTCTCTCTCTTCGAGTTCATCGAAGAACTTTCTCAACTGTTCGTCGAGATAGCAGATTTCACCATCGTAGCAGTCGAGGAGTAATTGTCTTTCCTCTTCGGTTACCTCTCCGGGTCGGTTGATCACCGTCTGATAGAGATCGTGCGCCTGGCTGTTCGATATTTCATTATCGGCGTACGAATAGCCGTCAGGCGGATTGTATGGTCCATGTGGGTCCATGTAGTGATTCCACAGAAAGACTGGCCCGTCGTCCACGGTATCAATCCAATCCAGCGACCGCTCGTTGATCGTCTCTGCCCGAGCATGATACTCCCCTTTGTTCAACAGGAATTTGTCCAAAGCACGCTGTATCAGAGCGACGATGCGATTTTGCCCCAGATGCAGATCATCGTCAAATGTGTCGAATCCACTATCGAACCCATACGCTCTGGAAACGTAAGGGTTCGAGTGAAAGCCGGCCGTAGTGTATCCAGCAACCTGGAGACGATCAGCAACCGTCTCGGTAGCGCATCGATACCCTTGGGATGCAAACACGTCCGGGTATCGCCCTGTAAGAAGCGCTGGAACCGCCTCGCGTGTGTGTGAACTCGCAGAGATGGCGGTCGAAAAACAGGCCGCTCGGTCGGCGAGTGAGTCGAGAAACGGACTCGTGTCGCGCTCGTACCCGTGGTATCCGAGGTGGTCGGCGCGAAGTGCGTCGATCGTAAGGAGGAATACGTTTGGATTGTCCGTCATACGATTTCACCGCTGATATCTCGTTCTGTAGCCGCCGAACTGTCGGCGATTTCGATCAGAAGCGATTCTGTATCGCCCACGGTGTGTTCCCACCCGTAATTGGCTGCCGCCTTCCTGTTACGTGCACCGATTTCAGTCCGTCTCTCGTCTGTCTCGAGCAACGTTTGCGACGAGTCAGCGAAATTCTCCACGAATGGCTCATCAACGAGAAACCCGTTGGTGTTGTCCTCGAAGAATTCCTCGTATACAGGAAGCTCACGAGCTACGACTGGCAATCCGACTGCCATCGCTTCGAGGATTCCGATTCCGAAGCCTTCCTGATGAGAACCAAAGACGAAGAGTTCGGCTCGGTTCAGGAGCCGGATTTTCTCTTCCTCGGAGACAAACCCGTGAAATGTGACGCTCTCCCTGACACCTAATTTCGCGGCGAGATCCTTGAGGTCGGCTCGACGTGGACCAGCCCCGACGATGTCGAGGTGGGTTCTCGGGTGAGACTCCTGCAACTTTGCAAATCCTCGTAGCAGGTCCGCTTGCCCTTTGCGTTTGCAGAGCCGCCCGACGGTCACGAGCCGTCCCGGAGTTGACTCGACATCCGGGCGATGATACTGTCCGTGGTGGATGCCATTCGGAATGACTTCGATGCGGTCGGTTGCAACATCGTACTTTTTTAATGCCGTCTTGACAGGACTCGAGGGGACGACGATCGCGTCGTAGCGAAAGGCCCGATGGAGCCGCTGGACGACGAGTTGAATCCGGCCGGTGAGGGGACCGTACATCTCGATACAGTCCCGACCGTGGAACTCGTGCTGTACGGCGACGATAGGAACGGCAAAGAGCTTGGCAAGTAGGATGGTCAGCGTCGGGTAGGGCGTCATATTCTCGACCACCGCATCGTAGTTGGATTGAGTGAATTCCTGTACTAACACTGGGAGGCTACAGAACGCAAAAAGATACCGAGGAAGGAGAAATCCGATCCAACTATCTCCCAACGCGCGTTCGGGGCCGCACCAAACGTGGCGGATTTGACAGTCACGGTAGCTCGTCCGTTTCTCGAGACCGGCCTCCGTTTTTCCACAAACTACCGTCACGTCGTGACTGCGGTCCGCCAATCCGTCTATGACCTCGCGAGCTCGCTCCTCGCCGCCGCCGCCCTCTCCGACCAGCGACGTTTTCGTAACGTAGAGCAGATTCATCGTGACCTTTTATCTTCCGTGGAATCGCTGGCGAACACCGAACTGTACTCGATCATCGAAGCCAGGTTGCTACTATCGTCCGGGCCAGGCCGATCGCGTATCCGAGTTGCGGCTTCTTTGTCTCCCCGGCCTGGCGCTGCTTCACCGTAACTGGGTATTCCTGAATCCGCATTCCGTTCTTTCGAGCTTCGATAATCAATTCGGGCGCACTGAACCGTTCTTCGGTGAGTCGCAACTCGTCGAGCATGGATCCACGAATCGCTCTGAATCCGTTCGTACAGTCCGTCACCTCGGATTTGGTTAGCAGGTTGATGGTCGCCGTAAAGAACCGGATACCGGCTTTCCGAACGGGCCCGTTCTCGGAGTGATCCTCGCCGATGTACCGCGATCCCATCACGAAGTCCGCCTCGTCGTCGATGATCGGCGATACCAGATGCTCCAACTCATCGGCGGGATGTTGACCATCGCCATCCATCGTGACTACAATTGCAGCGTCGTTCTTTATCGCAATCCTGAATCCGGTCTGTAGCGCGCCGCCTTGGCCCTGGTTGAGCGGGTGTTCGACGACCATCGATCCGTCGTATGCCGCATTGCGAGCGGTTGCATCGGCGGACCCATCGGACACGACGACCGGCTGCACTCCGTACTTCCGAACTGTTTCTGGAAGCGAAGAGACGACGTCACGGATCGTCTCGGCTTCGTTGTACGCTGGAATGACGACGAAGATTTCACTACGTCCGCCGTCAGTTTTGGGCGCTTGCTCCACCGACAAGCTACGAGTGAGCTCGGCGACGTCCGTTTTAATCGAATCGAGTTTACTGATGTAGTAGAGCAGCAGACCCAGAAGCATGAGATTCGCGAGAAATGAAACAATCACCACTCTACGTTGCAGATCGAGAGCACCGCCGATGAAATCAAAGATCCGTGGTACAATCGCGAGGGATACCAAACCAAACGCGACGCCAACAGCGACCGATAGCTCGGTCTTGAGGAAGTTATTCCGGTAACGTTGGAACCCCCATATCAGTACTAACGCAGCGACCACTAAGATAGCGAACTCGAACGCCCCGAATGCCCCAGACATGTTATATAATCATAGTATTTGATAGATGTCTGTTGCTACAAGTTGAGACAATCCCACCGATCATATATATGTAAAGACCACGGGTTAATAAAATACTACTGGCCGTTTGACCGCTATATGCCCTATCATGTGTGCTGGGAATATGAGAGCACGTGTACAGCTGATACACGACACCAGTTAGAGGTAATATTAAAATCTAATGCTGCGTTTTCTTTCTGTATACATAATCTCTGAGGCCGTTTCCCCAAGAATCGTCAAGAGCAGTTCCGTTGAATCCCAAATCAGTGAGTAAAGAATCAACATGCTTGAAATTCTCCTCTCCTATTTCAACCAACATTGTCACTTCATCAGAAGCACGCAGGGTATCTGCCATACCTCGTATGGCGCTCAATTCTTGCCGCCCTATGTCGATTTTAACGTAGTCAACAGATTCGATTTTATGCTCTTCAAGGACACTATCTACAGTTACCGCCTTTACTGGCATACTTCCTTCAGGATTAATATGTTGCGCCGCTGTATGATCTGGTTCCGGATCTGATTTCAAATCCCATCCAACTAACCACATCTCTTGATTCTCGTCATATGTTGCAGCATTAAGAGCTGTAACGTTAGAAAACTCATTTAACTTGATATTCTTCTTTAATGCTTCGTAGTGGTTAGGGATGGCCTCAAAGGCGAAGACATGACCTTCATTACCGACTCGTCTTGCACTCGGGAGAGTATATTTTCCGACGTGAGCACCCATATCCACGACGACATCTTTATTAGTTGGATTGAATATCTCGGATGCATATGGTTCGCTCTCTGGATTGAGAAGGAATATTTCTATGTGCCCTTGCCTCGCCAGAAACAGACTGCCTCTGTAGGTTATTAACATATCCCGTGGCATTAATTGGCGATACATGTCGGTGAATATGCCAGTTAGATCAGCATCTTTGACTACTGATAAGACTGCTGCGACTGGTAGAGCTATACCTATAAGAATAAAGTTGATCACCTTATCAGAAGTTTTAGGAAATCGAGAAGGAGTAAGCAAGCCCCATAATTGGCGTATCTTATTATCTATCATAATGACCGTATCTGGAGCTTATCTTATATTTGTTTTGACACCCAATTCTCAATTATTCGGAGAGTCCAACGGGGCCGATCCGACGCAGTAAGTCAGATGTCGACGCCGAACGGCGCGAACTCCTCGCCTCGGGCGGCGACTGTCGCGAGTAACTCGGCAGCCGCATCGAGATCGGCAAGATCGACCACCTCGACCGGGGTGTGCATGTAGCGGTTCGGCAGTCCGAGGTTGAGCGCGGGCGTGCCGCCACTTGCGGTGTAAAACGCGTCGGCGTCGGTGCCGGTTCGGCTTCCGGCGGCCGCCAGCTGGAGGTCGATACCGGCGTCCTCGCCGACGGTCCGCACCGCGGACACCAGCGCCGGGTGGTTCGCGCTGCCCCTGGCGACGACCGGGCCGGCACCCAGTTCGATATCACTTCCTTTGTCGCCGGGCGAGTCAGGCTGGTCGGTCGCATGCGTCACGTCGACGGCGATGACGGCGTCGAATTCCACCTCGAAGCCGACCATCCGCGCTCCCCGGAGGCCGAGTTCCTCCTGCACCGTCGAAACCGCGTACACGGTCGCATCGGGATCGGCCTGGACGGCGCGCCGGAACGCCTCCGCGGCGGTCCAGATGCCGACGCGGTTGTCCATCCCGCGAGCGGCGACCCGATCGCCGGCCAGCTCCGCGATCTCGCTGTCGATCGTCACGGGGTCGCCGACGGAGACGAGTTCGCGGGCGGCCTCGCCGTCCTCGACGCCGATATCGACGTACTGCGCTTCGATGTCGCTGTACCCCTCGCCGTCGCCTTCCCGGAGGTGGATTGCGACCTGCCCGATGACCCCGTCGACCGGGTCGTCGCCGGCGTGGACCGTCACGTGCTGACCCCGGGTGACGGTGCGGTCGGAGCCGCCGATGCGCGTCAGGTTCAGCGAGCCGTCGTCGGCGATCGACCGGACCATCAGCCCGATCTCGTCGCCGTGGCCCGCAACAGCAATGTTCGGCGCGTCCGGAGCGCCCTCCGAGACGGCGACGGCGTTGCCGTAGGCGTCGACGCGCGTTTCGTCGGCGTGTGGTTCGACGTATTCGAGCCAGCGGCGCTGGCCGGCCGCCTCGAAGCCCGACGGCGTCGACGTCGACAGCAGGTCGTCGAGAAACGCCCGTTGAGAATCCTCCATACCGTCGTCTCGGGTGCCAGATATATCAACGCCGCGACGGGCGCACCTGCCGGACGCGATCGACGGGGCGCCGCCGGTAGTCGACGCTCGATGAACTGGACGCGGATTCTCTTCCGGAGTCCGCGGACACAGATGCCCGTAGCGAAGACGACCTCGTTGACGAGTGGGATAGTAATGACGAATCGTTCAGGCTCGCTGATGAACCGTCTGCGGACCCATAGATCCGAATGGCAGGCCCAATACTACCGCTTGTCTGTCCCTCACTCGTGTAAAACGACGCGGAGCCTCTTTTTCAATAGACTTTTAGGAACTGTTACTGAAATCCTGAGTAACAATGAGCATCCTCGTCACTGGCGCCGACGGCTACGTCGGCTGGCCGACCGCCCTTCGCATCGCCGACCGAACCGACGACCGCGTCGTCCTCGTGGACAACTTCGCCCGCCGGGAGTGGGTCGAGGAGGTCGGTTCGGTCTCCGCGACGCCGGTCGCCTCGATAGACGAGCGTCTCGAGGCCGCCCGCGAGGTCCACGGCCTCCGCAATCTCTCCTTCGTCGAAGGAGACCTCACCGAGAAGTCCTTCGTCAAGGAGCTGTTGCAGGTCCACGAGCCGGACACCGTCGTTCACGCGGCCGCCCAGCCGTCGGCGCCGTACTCCCAGATCAACGGCGAACGCGCCAATTACACCCAGCACAACAACCTCCAGGCGACCCGCAACCTGCTGTTCGGCCTCGAGGAGAACGGCCTCGCGGACGCCCACTTCGTCGAGACGACGACGACGGGCGTCTACGGCGCCCCCGAGTTCCCGATCCCCGAGGGTGGCGCCACGATGGAAAGCCAGGGCGAGCGCGACGAGGTGCCGTTCCCGGCGATGTCGGGGTCGTGGTACCACATGTCAAAGAGCCACGACGCCGCGAACATGCGCTTGGCCCACCAACAGTTCGACATCCCGACTTCGGACGTCCGGACGGCCATCGTCTACGGGACCGAAACCGAGGAGACGCGGGCCGACGACCGGCTGAAGACGCGGTTCGACTTCGATTATTACTTCGGGACTGTCGGCCACCGGTTCTGCGCACAGGCCGCCGCCGGCTACCCGGTCACGGTTTACGGCAAGGGCGAACAGCGCAAGCCGTTCGTCTCGCTCGAGGATGCCGTCGAGGGCCTCGCTCGACTCGCCACGGCCGACCCCGACGACCGGCCGGCCGCTCACACCGTCTACAACCAGGTCACCCGCGCCATCAGCATCGTCGAGGTTGCGAACACCATCGCCGACGTCGGCGACGAGTTCGACCTCGACGTCGCCGTCGAGCACTTCGAGAACCCCCGCGACGAGGACGAAACCCACAAGATGGAGATTGAAAACGACCGCTACGACGCGCTCATCGACGGGCAGGCCCAGAGCTTCGAGGCCGGCGTCCGCGACATCTTCGAGACCATCGTCCCGCGCCAAGACACCATCACGGCTCACGAGGACCGCTTCCTGCCGGGGGTTCTGGAGGAGTGACGATGCGGGTGCTGGTCACCGGCGGCTGCGGCTACATCGGCAGCGCGCTCGTGCCGCGGCTGCAGGACGACGACGCCGTCTCTCGGGTGACGGTGCTGGACAACCTCTCGACGGGATCGCCGGCCAACCTGACGGGTGCCGACGTCGGCCGCGACGACCTCGCCTTCCGGGAGGGCGACGTCCGCGAGTACGGCGCCATCGAGGCGGCCGTGCGGGACGTCGACGTCGTCATCCACCTGGCGGCCATCACCGGCGCCGAAAGCACCCACGGCCGGGAAGCCGAGACGCGAGCCGTCAACCGCGGCGGCACGGAAAACGTCCTGAAGGCCGCCCGGAAGTTCGACGTCGACCGCGTCGTCTTCGCTTCTTCCTGCAACAACTACGGCCGCGCGGAGTCGCGCGAAATCGACGAGACAGTCGAGCCGGACCCGATCAACCCCTACGCGCGGGCGAAACACGAGTCCGAACGGTTGCTGGCGGACTACGCCGACGACTACGGGCTGGAGACGACGGCCCTCCGGATGAGCACCAACTACGGCTACGCGCCGGGGGTGCGGTTCAACCTCGTGGTGAACACCTTCGTCTTCCGGGCGCTGACGGACCGCCCGCTGACGGTCTACGGCGACGGCTCGAACTGGCGGCCGTTCATCCACGTCGAGGACGCCGCCCGGAGCTTCCGGACGGCGGCGACCGACCCGGACCGGTGGCCACGGCAGGTGTACAACGTCGGCGCCGACGCGGCGAACTACCGCATCGCGACCGTCGCCGACGTCGTCGACGTGGAACTCGACTGCGAACTGGACGTCAACTACCTCCGGGAGAAACAGCCCGGCCCGTCGTACCACGTCGACTTCGGCCGCCTCGAAGAGACAGGCTTCGAGCCGGAATGGACGCTACCGACGGGCATCCGGGACCTGGCGGCTCGGCTCGGTGCCGACGGACCGACGCCCGACGGCCCGGCCTCCCCTGCGCGGGGTGAGAGCGATGTCTGACTTCACCGTCGGCATCACGGGCGCAGCCGGCTACATCGGCGCCCGGGTCGTCCACGAACTTCGGACTACCCACCCGGAGTGGGACGTCGTCGCCGCCGACAACTTCTACAAAGGAACGGTCCGGCAGGTCGGCGACGTCGAGGTACAGCACCTCGACATCCGGGACCGGGACGAACTCGCGGCGACGTTCGGCGACGTCGATGTTCTGCTGCATCTGGCGGCAATCAGCGGCGTCGACGACTGTGACAACAATCCCGACCTGGCTTACGAGACGAACGTCGTCGCGACGAACCACGTCGCGAGGCTCTGCCACGAGGCGGACATCGGAGTGGTCTTTCCCGCGAGTATGGCGCTTTTGGGCGATCCCGAGTCGTTTCCCATCACGCTCGGACAGCCACGGGACCCGCTCAACTGGTACGCCCGGACGAAGGCCCTCGGCGAGACGGCCATCGAGGGCTTCGCATCCGACAACTTCCCCGCGCACGTCCTGATCAAATCGAACCTCTACGGCGAGTACACCGTCGACGGCGAGCGAGTGTCCAAAGGGACGGTCATCAACTTCTTCATCCAGCGGGCGCTCGACGGGGAGCCGCTGACCGTCTACGAACCGGGCACGCAGGCGCGGAACTTCGTCCACGTCGTCGACGTGGCCCGCTCGTACGTCCGCAGCGCCGAACGGCTCCGAGAGCAGCGTTCCGCCGGCGAGACCGGCGTCGACCGCTACATGATCGCGAGCGACGAGGACCCCGGCGTCATGGCCGTCGCCGAGACGGTCCAGCGAGTCGCCGAGGAGGAGGCGGGGCTCGAACCCGACGTCGAACCGGTCGAAAACCCCCGGTCCGGGGAGACGATGGTCGAGCAGTTCGGCGTCGACACCTCCAAGACCCGCGCGGAACTTGGCTGGGAGCCGACCCACGACGTCGAGGAGACCATCCGACGGCAGATCCGCGCCAACCTGAACTAGCGGTCGGACAGCTCGACGCTGTCGTGCTCCCAGATGAGGCTGAAATAGCGGCTCATCCCGGCCACGAAGGCCTCGTTGTCCGTGACCGCGGCCTGCCGCATGTGCAGCGGGATGTCCTTCTCCTCGACCAGCAGGATCGCGGTGCCGGTCTCGTATTCGAGGCTCGGATCGGCGAGCGTCCCGCGCCACGGCAGCCGCTGCTCGCTGAACCGGTAGGCTACTTTGGGGAACTGCGCGTCGATCCGGTCGACGATTTCCGCCTGAATCCGACTGTTTTCGTCGGTCAGATGCGACGGGTGGACGAACAGAACCGAGACGTCGACGCCGCGGTCGATCGTCTCCCGCAGCGTCAGCTCGACGTCGACGAGGTACTCGAAGCTCTTGGTCGTAATGTCGAGTTCGGTATCGGTATCCCGGTAGATCTCGCGCGTCTCCCGGAGGCTCGGCTCGCCGACGTTGACGACGCGGAACAGCTCCTCGGTCGGGGAGATCTCCGACGTCGCCGTCTCGTACAGTGGCCGGTAGTGGTTCAGGAACGTCTCCGACACCGAGTCGATCTCCCGACAGTACGCCTCGTAGACCTGGCGGCGGTTGGCCTTGGCCCGCTGGAGGATCTCCTCCGGGGCCTTCGGCTGGTACTCCTTCGGTCGCCCGGGGATGATCTCGATGAATCCCTCGTCGCCGAGTGACTCGAGGACGCCGTAGACGCGGGCCTTCGGGATTCCGGACGCCTCCGCCAGGTTCGGCGCCGTCGTCCGGCCGAGACGCAGGAGCTGATCGAGGGCCGTCCGCTCGTATTCCTTCAGTTCCAGTGATTCCAGCAACTGCGTTCCGTCCGTTTTCGTCATGTGCCCCGAAGTTCGATTGCTCGCTCCTAACATTTATGTACTGGGCACGTCGTCTGATTTACTATGAGTTCGAGTAACGACAGCTCGAAAACGGAGTCGGACGACGCCGTCCGGGATGTCGACGTCTCGCATCTGGAAGTCGTCGACGACGGCTGTGGCTGTGCCGAAGTCTGGGAGGAACTCAGCGACCAGCGGCGCAGCGAAGACTGATAACTCGACACGGCGCCCAACGGGTTCGGTTCCAGCCGCGACATTTCCAGCCAAGTCGCCCGAAAACGAACCCGGTATTCATTCCTCGTAATTACCATGCGTGTAGCCGATTCCGTCCGTCTAGCCGCCGCAGAGATTCGGACAGCCGCCAGCGACCGCTGGATTGGCGGCCCGACCACGGGCGCTGGCCGTCGTCGGGTTCGTGCGGGTGCTATCTACCGGTGTCCCGCCTGTTCACCCGCCAATATCCGGCGTTTCAAGCGTCGTTTCGGCGCTTGGATCGAAGCTTTCGTAGTGGACGACGTTTTCTATCGGTCGGCGTCCCTTGCGCTCGTTTTCGATGTCGGATGCCTCCTCGTCGGGATAGCCGAGCGTCACTATCATAACTGGTTCGTAGCCGTCGGGGATATCGAAGGTCTGAACGAGTGCGTCGTCGTCGAACCCTTCCATCGGACAGCTGGCGACACCGTGTTCCCACGCGGCATACATGAGTGTCATCGCGGCGAGGGCGCTCGACCGCGTCGTCCAGACCCGGCGTTCGGCTTCCGACATCCCGGCCATCGCCTCGACGTTATCGAGTAGGGTGTCTCGAACGTCCTCGTTCGGAATGTATTCCTTGGCGAGCCAGTCGTCGAAGACCGTCTCCGCGTGGGCCATTGGATCAGTGTTCCCGAGGATCACGACCGCCGTGTCGGCGTCAACGACGTGTTCTTGCCCGCTTGCGACCTCCTTGAGTGCCGTTTTGGTTTCGTCGTCGCGGAGGACGAGAAACTCCCACGGCTGGAGATTGTAGCCGGAGGGAGCAAGGGTCGCTGTTTCGAAAATCGTATCCAGCGTCGATCGATCGATGGGATCGTCACTGTACTGATGAACCGATCGTCGTGTTGCTGCTACTTCTGTGAAACCCACGTAAGAGAGCCGTGTCGTGGAAACAAAACGGTGCCGTTCGACGTCCGTCACGTTCGCACAACAAGAGAGTAATCGTATTTCAGGTATGGTCGCTACAGAACACCGTGCAAAATACGAACACTGCATTTATACGCCGCGAAGAGGTGATCAGCAATTAGTCTACGACGCGAACGCAGGTTCGATACCCCCGCGCCGAGATCGTCTCAGCGTTCGGGCCAGTGGCTGTAGGCGAGGTCGCGCTGGATAGCGTTGGCCCCCTCGTAGATTGACGGGTACTTGACGTCCCGGTAGGCACGGTTGGCACGCGTTTCCTCACGGAGCCCCTCGCCGCCGTGGAGTTGGACGGCAGTCTGTGTGATCTCCTCGGCAGCCCGAGTGGCGTGGCTCTTCGCCAGACTCGCCCAGAAGGCCGGATTATCGTCCGCCATCACGTGCTCGCAGGCCGTCCAGGCCAGCGCCCGCGCGGCCTCGAACTGTTCGCGACTCTCGACGAGTCGGTGCTGGACGGTCTGGTTGTCCGCAACGGGGTCGTCGTACAGCTCCCTGTCGTGGACGTACGCCCATGCGGCTTCGAGTGCCGAGGCCGCGAGTCCGATGCCGTGGCCGGCGACCGCGATACGGCCGTAGTTGAAAAACGAGGCGAGCCGGTAGAACCCCTCGCCCTCGGGGCCGAGACGGTTCGCAGCGGGCACGCGAACGCCGTCGAGCGTGAGACGGGCCTGCTGGGAGGCGCGCAGCCCCATCTTTCCGGTGATGGGCTCCGCCTCGTAGCCCGGCGTGTCCGTCGGGACGACGAACAAAGAGTAGCCGTCGTGTCGTTGCTCACCGGTCTGTGCGTAGACGACGATCCAGTCGGCGACGACGCCGTTGCTGGTCCAGTATTTCTCGCCGTCGATGACGTACTCGTCGCCCTCACGCCGGGCGGTCGTCGTCATGCCGGCGAGATCCGATCCTCCGGAGGGTTCCGTTGCGGCCAGCCCCGTAATCTCGTCGCCGGTCGCAACCGCAGGCAGCCACTGGGCCTGCTGCTCCGGCGACCCCGCCATCGCGACGACCTTCGCGCCGAAATCGACCAACTGGAGTGCGAGTCCGATGCCGCCGTCGGCCCGAAACCACTCTTCGACGACCGCGAGTCGGTCCGCAAGCGTCCAGCCAGCACCGCCGTACTCCTCCGGAACGTAGCTTCCAGCCAGCCCCGCCGCCTGGGCCTCTCGGACGATGTCGAGTGGGTACTCGCCGGAGGCGTCGTACGCCTCGCTGTTCGGTCGGACGTGTTCAGCCGCAAACTCGCGGGCAGCCGCTTTACTGTCCCGGGCGTCTTCCGGAACCATCGTCGGCGATAGGAGGTTCACATACGTACTTGGGCTAAACGCTTTTCAGTACATCGAAGCCAGTCCGAAATAGTGGTAACCCGAAACTGAACTCATCATTATTATAAACCATGACGGCCAGGTTGGGTAACACTTTCTCACTCAGCGGGACACAATCCGACGGCGAAGCCCTACAGTTGTTCGGCGACCAGCTCGTCGATGGATCCCAAAAGCACGGTAATCCATACAGCGAATACGAGGGAAAATCATGTAGATGACTCGGCTAAGTGCCATGCGAACTTATTTTGCGTATGAATACACATACACAACCATGAGCAGGAACATCGCGATCTCCGATGAGGTGTACCAGAAACTCGCACGCGAGAAGGGCGACCGAAGTTTCAGCGAAGTCATCGAAGATCATCTTGAACCCGGTTATGACATTGCTGATATCGCGGGCGAAGGAATATTCGGTCCTGACACGCACGAGGAAATCAAGGCTGATATTCGATCATTGAGCGAGGGGACAATCGAACGACCGAATGAATGACGTCGTGACTCGATGGACCGACAGTCTCGCTGCGCGACCGCCGGGGGACCCGCACAGCGAGCTGACGCTGGAGACACATTCTAGCTCCGCCGGCAGTCTCACCCCTGCTCGCGTTCGCGGAGTTCGACCCGGCGGATCTTGCCCGTCGAGGTCTTCGGCAGTTCCTCGACGAACTCGATCTCTCGGGGGTACTCGTAGGCCGCAAGGCGAGTTCGCGCTCGCTCGCGCAGTTCCGCCCGGAGCCCGTCGTCGGGTTCGGCGGCATCAGCCGGCTCGACGAAGGCCTTGATCACCTCCCCGCGGGTTTCGTCGGGAACGCCGACGACGCCGGCCTGTTCTGCGGCCGGATGCCCGAGGAGGGTCTCCTCGACCTCCCGGGGCCCCACGCGGTAGCCCGCGGTGATGATCACGTCGTCCTTCCGGGACTCGAACCACAGGTACCCCTCGTCGTCCCGCCGGGCGAGGTCGCCGGTGAGGTACCACTCGCCGCGGGTCTTCGCCGCCGTCGCTTCGGGCCGGTTCCAGAACTCGGTGAAAACGACGCGGTCGTCGTCCGGCCTGACGGCGATCTCACCGACCTCGCCGTCGGGGAGCGGGGCCGGGTCGGTGACACCCTCCGGCAGTTCCGGGTCGACGATCCGGACGTCGTACCCCGGGAGGGGTTTGCCCATGCTGCCCGGTTGCGTCTCGAACCACCGGCTGGCGTTGGCCGCCACCAGGTTGAGTTCGGTCTGACCGTAGTACTCGTTGACGGAGACGCCGTCGAGGGCCTCGTCGGCCCACTCGAGGATCTCCGGGGTGACCGGCTCCCCCGCCGAGGCGATACACTGCAGCGCGAGGTCGTCGGGGGCGTCGGCGGTCATCATCATCCGCAGTGCCGTCGGCGGGACGAGCGCCTCCGTGACGTCGAACGCCTCGAGAACGGCGAAGGCGGCCTCGGCGTCGAAGCCCCGCATCGGCGCGGCGACGACGGTGCCGCCGTGGTGCCACGTCCCCAACAGTAGCCCGCCGAGTGCCGACCCCCAGGCCCAGTCTGCGGGGGTCCAGGCGACGGTGTCCGTATCCAGGGCGCCCTCGAAGAAATTGAACGCGGCAGCCGCCCGTCCGATCCAGAGGGCGTGGCCGTGGCGAACGCCTTTCGCCGGACCGGTCGAGCCGGAGGTGTACATGATCGCCGAGTCCGTCGCCGGCGTCGCGTCGTGGACGTCGACACTGGGCGGTCGGTCGGCGACGAAGTCGTCGTACCCGACGACCGCACAATCGACCGTATCGGGCCCGTCTTCGCCGGCCACGTCGGGCTGACCGTGATAGTACGGCCGGCCCTCGAGTGCGACCGCGAGCTCCAGGTCCGGACAGTCCGTGCTTGCGGCCGCGAGGGCCTCGCGAACTGCGGGGGCGAAAACGACCGCCCGCGCGCCGGCATCGTCGAGCCGGTAGGCGAGTGCATCCTGGCCGAACAGCGTCGTCAGCGGTACGGTGATCGCGCCGAGTTTCCAGCAGGCCAGGTGTGCAACCGGCGTCTCGGGGCGTTGCGGTGCGACGACACCCACTCGGTCGCCGACGCCGATCCCCCGCGCGGCCAGGGCGTTCGCCAGCCGGCCGGACGCCTCGTCGACGTCGCGGTAGCTGTACCGCTCGCCGGTGGCGGCGTCGAGAAGCGCGGGCCGGTCGGCCGGGGGCGAGTCCCCACGAGCGTGCAGGCAGTACCGCGCCGGATTGTACCGTTCGGGAAGGTCCCAGCTGAACGCCCGCCGGGCCCGCTCGTAGCGGTCGTAGTTCGGCATCACCGGCCGGTCCATGCCGCGGCGTTCGGCCGACCGCGACTTGAGCGTTCGGGCGCGCACACCGCTCGGTCGGCGACGAACCTCGATGGCCGCGCCGCACGTCCGCGGTGGCGTCGCTTACCCGATCGCCGACGGCGCGTCGCCATCGGACATCCCCCGGGAATTACGAAGACGCGACCCACGACTTCGCCGACATAATCGAACTCGACGGCGCCCCGTCGCTCGCGAATTCGGCGAACGGGTCGTTGACGACGCGGCCGACGCGCTCCGGCAGGCGTGCCCGAGCGGAACGGGAGCCTCCGACGCCGTCGACCGGGTTCATCGCCTCGAAAGGCGCGAGGAGAGCCGGCATCCTTACCGACGATCGTGGCCAGGACCCTCGAGCGGTCGCGAGCAATTCGCCATACCGCCTCGCCTCGTCTTACGGACCTCCGCGGTCACCCGGACCAGCGGCCGCGTCCCGGCCACCGCTTGCCCGTGCCTGTGGCACTGGTCGCGTCGCCCGAAGACGAAACCGGCATTTGACACCCTCGATTACCACGTCTGTGGCCGATTCCGTCCGTTCAGTCGTCGCAGAGCTCCGAGCGGCCGTCAGCGACCGCTGGATCGACGGCCCGGCGACGGTGCTGGCGGCCGTCGGCCTCGGGTGGGCGCTGTCCATCGGCGTCCGGTTCGTCTACCCCGCGCTCGTCCCGTTCCTGCGGGCGGAGTTCGACTTCGGGCTCTCGGCGGCCGGCCTCCTGCTGTCGCTGCTGTGGGGCGCCTACGCCGCCGGCCACGTCCCGGGCGGCGTCCTCGGCGACCGGGTCGGCGAGGGCAACGTTCTGGTAATCAGTGCCGTCGTCTCGACGGCCGCGATGGCCGCCGTCGCCGCCGCGACCGGGCTGGCCGTGCTGTTCGCGGCGACGATCGCCTTCGGGCTGGCCACCGCACTGTACGGCCCCACCCGTTTCACGGTTCTCACGGACCTGTTTCCGGACGACTCCGGGTCGGCGGTCGGGCTCACGATGGCCGCCGGCAACGTCGGCAACGCGGCCCTGCCGGTGGCCGCGACGGCGGCCGCGGGCGCGCTCACCTGGCGGGTCGGCTTCGGCGCCTTCGTCCCCTGCTTCGCCGTGGCCGCCGTCGGGCTCCGGGCGGCCGTGCCCTCTCGAACCTCCGAGACCGATGCGACCGTCGGCGACGGCTCCGTCCGGGCGACGCTCGGGCGACTGCGGGCCGGCATCTCCGGCGGGGCCATCCCGACCATCGTCGCCGTCCAGGTCTCGCTCAGTTTCCTCATCCAGGGCTTCGCGTCGTTCTACCCGGTGTATCTGACCGAGGCGAAGGGGCTGTCGCCGGCGACGGCCGCGACGCTGTTCGGCGCGTTCTTCGCTCTCGGGGCCATCGTCCAGCCGACGGCCGGCGCGTTCATGGACCGGATCGGGCTCCGGCGCACGCTGTTGGGCTGTTTCGCGGCCTGTCTCGCGGCGCTGTGGGGGCTGCCGTTCGTCGACGGTCTCGTCCCCATCGCCGCGCTGACGGCGCTGTTCGCTGCCTGGAACGGCACCATCGTCGTCACCCAGACGTACGTCGCCGACACGCTCCCGACCGAGATGCAGGGCACCGGCTTCGGCCTGCTGAAGGCCGGGTGGATGCTGCTCGGGGCCACCTCGCCGCTCGTCGTCGGCGTGATGGCCGACACGGGGCTGTTCGACGAGGCCTTTCTCCTGCTCGGGGCGGTCGGCAGCGTCGGGCTGACCATCGCCGTGCTGAAACTGTAGTCGGTTCACGAGCCAGGAGTCGACTCGGTACGGTCGACCTCACTCGACGGTGACGCTCTTGGCGAGGTTGCGCGGCTTGTCGACCGACCGGCCGAGCTTCGCGGCGGTGTGGTAGGCCAGCAGCTGCAGCTGGACGTTCGCGAGGATCGCCGCCGTCCGCGGGTGGGTCTCCGGGATCTCGAGGACGTGGTCGACGTACCGCTCGACGTCGGAGCGGCCGTCGGTGACCGCGACGACGGGGGCGCCGCGGGCCTCGACTTCCTTGACGCTACCGACGGTCTTGCGGGCGGGTTCGCCGTCGCCGGTGACGGCGGCGACGACCGGCGTGTCGGGCGTCACCAGCGCCAGCGTCCCGTGTTTCAGCTCGCCGGCGGCGAACCCTTCGGCGTGTTTGTAGGTGATCTCCTTCATCTTCAGCGCCCCCTCCATGGCGACGGCCTGTTGCAGCGCCCGGCCGATGAAGAAGTAGGCGTCGCCGTCGAGGTAGGTCTCGGCGACGGCCTCGGCGTCGGTCCCGTCGAGGACGGTCTGGACGTCGCCGGGCAGGTCCCGCAGCGCCGCCAGCAGCTCGCGGTCGACCGGGCCGTCGGAGAGGTGCTGGGCGAGGAGGTTCAGCGCGGTCTGCTGGCCGGCGAAGGTCTTCGTCGCGGCGACGCCGATCTCCGGGCCCGACCGGATGTAGCAGACGTGGTCGCACTCTCGGGCCATCGTCGAGCCGACGGTGTTGGTCAGCGCCAGCGTCTCGGCGCCGCGCCGCCGTGCGGTCCGGGTCGCCGCCAGCGTGTCAGCCGTCTCGCCGCTCTGGGAGACGCCGATCACCGTCGCCTCTCCCGCCGGCGGCGGTGCGACAGCGTACTCGTGGGAGAGAAACGCTTGTGCGGGCACGCCGTCGGCCCGCAGCAGCCGGGCACCGTAGACGGCGGCGTGGTAGCTGGTGCCGGCCGCGACGAGGTGGGCGCGGTCGACGTCCAGTTCGTCGAGCTCCTCGAGGGTGACGCGGCCGCCGAGTTCGTCGACGCGGCCCCGGAGACACTGCCGGAGGGCACGCGGCTGTTCGTGAATCTCCTTGAGCATGAAGTGCTCGTAGCCGCTCTTGCCGGTGTCCTCGGCGTCCCACTCGACGGTCTCGACGGCCGGCTCCCGGAGTTCGCCGTCGGCGCCGGTGACGCTCCAGCCGCCGGGCGTCAGCCGGGCGACGTCGCCGTCCTCGAGGTAGACGACCCGGTCGGTGAACGCCCGGAAGGCGGGGACGTCGCTCGCGAGGTAGGTGGCGTCGTCGTCGACGCCGAGCACGAGCGGCGAGTCGTTGCGCGCGACGAGGACGGTTTCGGTGCCCTCGACGACGCAGGCCAGCGCGTAGCTGCCCTCCAGCCGGGCGACGGCGTCCCGAAAGGCCGTCTCCGGGTCGTTGCCGGCGTCGAGACCCGCCTCCACGAGATGCGGGACGACCTCCGTGTCGGTGTCGCTGTCGAAGTCGTGGCCCGATTCCGCCAGCTCGTCCCGCAGCGACTGGTAGTTCTCGATGATGCCGTTGTGGACGACGGCGACCCGTTCCGAGCAGTCCCGGTGGGGGTGGGCGTTGTCGTCCGTCGGCGGGCCGTGGGTGCTCCAGCGGGTGTGACCGACGCCGATCGTCCCCGCGAGGTCGTCCCGGTCGGCCACGGACGACTCCAGGGCCTCGATTTTCCCGGCCGTCTTGTCCACGCGGAGCCCGCCCGCCCCGACGAGGGCGACGCCGGCGGAGTCGTAGCCGCGGTACTCCAGCTTCGAGAGGCCGTGCATGAGCGTCGACAGCGTCCCGTCGCCGCAGCCGACACAGCCGATGATGCCGCACATCAGCGGACCACCTCCGCGCCGTCGGCGATGGTGCCCGACAGGTGGACCCCGTCGCCGACGGTCGCGTCGGCGCCGACGAGCGTTCCCGGGGCGACCGTGACGCCGCCGCCGACCGTCGCCCGGTCGGCCAGGACGGCCCCCAGCGCCCGATCTTCGAAGACCCGGCCTTCGACGTGGACGTCGCCGGGGCCGCCGACGACGGCGGAGCCGACGCCGACGGCGACCTTGCGGCCGGCCACGCAGTCGATCAGCGTCGCGCCGTCGCCGACCCGGCAGTCGGCGTCGAGAACGGCGTTTCGGAGCGTGGTGTTGGCGCCGACGGTGCCGTTGCGGCCGACGGTGACGTTCGGGCCGACGACCGACCCGGCGGCCACCTCGGCGTCCGGGCAGACGACGACCGGCGGCTGTAGCGTCGCGGTCCCGTGGACCCGGGCGCTGTCGGCCACCCAGACCGCCTCCGCCCGGCGCGGCCGGTCGATTCGCCCGCGGGCGAGCAGCTCCCGGTTCAGGTACAGCAGATCCCACGGGTAGGTGGCGTCGCCCCAGAGGCCGTCGGTCCGCGCCGCCCGCACCTCGCCGTCGTCGATCAGCGTCCCGATGACGTCGGGCAACTGGAGCTCGCCGTCCCGCCGGGTGGTCCGGCCGGCGGCGTCGAACACCCGCTCGTCGAAGGCGTAGACGCCGGCGTTGATGAGCCGGTAACCGTCGCCGTCGGGCCGCTCGACCAGTTCCGTCAGCCGGCCGTCGTCGACCCGGACGGCGCCGTACTTCGACGGCGTCGGATGTTCGAGCGCGCTGACGGTCGGGCGGCCGTCGAAGGCGTCGAGAACGCCCGAGACGATTCCCTCGCCGATGACCCGGTCGCCGTTGAGCACGAGCACCGGCGGCTCGACCGTCGCGGCGGCCTGCCGGAGAGCGTGGCCGCTGCCGAGCTGCTTCCGCTGGTGGACGTAGGTCAGCGGCACCTCCCGATGGGCGTGGCCGAAGTGCTCCTGGACCCGCTCGCGCTCGTAGCCGACCACCAGACAGATGCGCTCGAGCCCGCAGTCGACGAGCACGTCCAGCACGTGCTCGAGGACGGGCCGGTCGGCCGCCGGAAGCATCGTCTTCGGGCGGTTGTGCGTCAGCGGCCGCATCCGCGTCCCCTCGCCGGCCGCCAGCACGATCCCCGTCGTGACGTTCATACGCGCCGATAACCCCGGAGCGGAATGAACTTGTTGGCAGTCATCGATGTCTCGCCTGGGCCCGACGGTCCGTGCCGCGACGACCGCGTCTTCGCGCGTGGTTCCGATGCCGACACGCATAGCCGCCTCCGGCCCCAACGCACGGCATGGACGAGTACCCGAAGGAGCCGCCGGCGGACGTGCCGCCGGAGCACCACGAGCGGGCCCGCGAGCTGCAGGTGGAGCTGTTCGTCCTGGAGGCACGACTGGAGTCGGCCAACTTCGAGGACGAGGAGGCCTACCGGCGGGCGATCAACGAGCGCGAGACGGAGCTGGACGAGTTGCGGGCCGGGGACTGACGGGCGTCACCGCGGCGGCCGCGTCGGGGGCGAGGTCCACCGACTCCGCGGAGCGATTCTCGGGCGTCGTCGTGCTATTGGTCCGCTCGACGACGTACCGGCGGCCGGCCATCGGGTCCAGAAGCGAGTCCACCGGGGCGTAGTCGTCGCGCAACACCGGCGCGTCCGCGTCGGGCGGCTCGTACCGGTAGTCGTCGATCTCCTCCGAGAGATCGAGCCCGACGGCCCGCCGCCGGTTGCGCTCCCGGAGCGTCGCCTGCGAGAGCCGGCCGTCGCGCTTCGTGGCGACCAGCTCGACGTTCTGGACGACGCCCGCGCCGGCGGTCGGGAAGGAATACACCTCGGGGTAGACCCGCGAGACGGTCCGGTGTTCGGCGCGGTAGAACCGCGAGGCCGGCCCGGTCGGCGCCGAGATGAGGTTCGCCACCAGCACGCCGTCGTCCGACAGCCGGCGCTCGGTGAGCCGCATGAACTCCTCGGTCGTCAGGTGGAACGGCACCTTGTCCTGTCTGTAGGCGTCGAGGACGATGAGGTCGTACGTCCGGTTCGTCTCCCGGAGGTAGCGCCGGCCGTCGCGGCTGTAGACGTTCAGCCGGTCGGACTCCGGCACCGCGAAGTACTCCCGGGCGACGCGGATCACCTCGGGGTCGATCTCGACGACGTCGACCGTCGCGTCGTACTCCTCGAGGAACCGCTTGGGCCCGGAGAAGCCGCCGCCGCCGACGAACAGCACCCGGTCGATATCTTCGGGGTCCTCGGCGAACAGATACGGCAGGTGGAAGTACCGCGTGTAGCCGAACACGTGGCGGGTCGGCCGGCTGCGGTCCATGGCGCTGTGGCGCTGGCCGTCGAGATACAGCGTCCGGGTGTCGCCGCGGTCGACGACCCGCAGTTCCTGGTACTCCGTCTGGGTCTCGTAGACGACCCGGCCCTCGGGGGCGACGCCGGCGACGCCGGCGCCGATGGCGGCCGACAGCAGGAGCATCGTCCCGAGAACCGCCCCGAGCGTCTCCCGGGAGGGGTTCGGCAGCGTCAACAGTCCGGCCGTCACGACCAGCAGGGCGCCGAAGAGAAAGCCGATGGCGTCCGTGCCGAGGGCGGGCACCAGCGCGTACGTCGTCCCGAAGGCGCCGACGATGCTGCCGACGGTGCCGACGGCGTAGACGTGACCCGAGGCCTCGCCGGTGCCTTCCCGCTCGGAGAGTTCGGCGGCGTAGGGGCTGACGAACCCCAGCAGGTAGGTCGGCGGCCCGAACAGCAGCGCCACGGCCGGCAGCGAGGCCGTCCGGGAAGGCAGCGGGAACGCGACCGTCGCCCGCACGAGGAGGTCGCCGGCGAACACCAGCCCCGCGACGTAGGCGGCCGTCAGGACGAACAGCCGGGCCAGCCCCGTCGGGGTCGCCCGGCGACTCGCCCGCCGGCCGCCGCGGTGGTAGCCGAGGCTCAGCGCCGCCAGGAAGACGCCGATGATGGTCCCCCAGGTGTAGATGCTGCTGCCGAACTGCGGGGCGATGATCCGGCCGGCGAGGATCTCCAGGCCCATGCTGGCGACGCCGGAGACGAAAACCGCCGCCTCGGCGCCGCTGACGCGGTTGAGTGTCCGGCGAATCATACCGGGTCCCGACCGGCGGACGACCCCTGCCGGCCGGCGCCGCCCGACGACGCCCGGCGTCCGGCCGCCGTGTCCCTGTCCATGGAGGCGCTACGGCCCCCGGCCAATTGAATGACCGGGGAGAGGACGACGACGGCGTATCTGCCCCCGCGGGCGGGTGTGCCGCCCGGCCGATGGCGAGGGTGGCAACTGCACCGGCCGGCGGCGATGGCAAGCGTGTTACCTGCGGGGCCCCCGAGTGCCGGTGATGAGTCTCATCGACGACGCCCGCGGGCTGCTGGCGTCGGGCCCGCTGTGCGACGCCTGTCTCGGCCGGCCGGTCGCCGACCGGAGTTTCGGGCTGACGAACGCCGAACGGGGCCGGGCGCTGCGGACGACCGTCGCCCTGGCCGACGACGAGCCCTACGAGGAACCCGACGGCGACTGCTGGGTCTGCGAGGGTGTCTGCGGGCGGTTCGAGGCGCTGGCCGAGCGGCTGCTCGACGCGCTGGGCGACACCGAACTGTACACCTACCAGGTCGGCACGCGCGTGCCGCCGCTGCTCGCGGAGAACGGCCGGCTGCTGCGAGAGGAGGCCGGCCTCGCCCCCGACGCCGGCGAGGAACTGAAGACCGAGCTGAACCGCGAGGTCGGCCGGCGGGTCGGCGCCCGCCTCGGCGCCGAGGTCGACTTCGAGCGGCCCGACGTCCAGTTCCTGCTGGATCTCGACGCCGACGCGGTGGAGGTCCAGCGCAACTCGGTGGCGGTGTACGGCCGCTACCGGAAGCTCGAGCGCGGCATCCCGCAGACGGAGTGGGACACCTACGACGAGAGCGTCGAGGAGCTGGTCGCACCGCCGTTTCTCAGCGCGCTCCGCGGCACCGACGCGACCTTCCACGGCGCCGGCCGCGAGGACGTCGACGCGCTGATGCTCGGCGCCGGCCGGCCGTTCGTCCTGGAGATCAAACGGCCGCGCCGCCGCGACGCCGACCTCGCGGAGCTGCGGGCACAGGTCAACGACGGCGAGACGGTCGCCGTCGAGAACCTCGCCTTCGTCAGCTACGAGATGGTCGAGCGGGTGAAGGAACACGACGGTACGAAGACCTACCGGGCGACCGTCGAGTTCGACGAGCCCGTCGCCGAACGCGAGTTCGAGGCGGCCCTGGCGGAGCTGGACGGCGCCGAGATCGACCAGCGGACGCCCCACCGGGTCGACCACCGCCGCGCCGACAAAATCCGCGAGCGGGCGGTGCTCGACGCCGACGGCGACTTGGAGGACGACCGCTCGGCCGTCGTCGACGTCCACGGCGAGGGCGGGCTCTACATCAAGGAGCTGGTGAGCGGCGACGACGGCCGGACGGAGCCGAGCCTGGCGGGGCTGCTCGGCGTCGGCGCGACGGTGTCGACGCTGGACGTCGTCGACGTCGAGGGGGCCGACGAGCCGTTCCTCACCGCGGAGTACCGCCGCGAGCGGGCCGGATCGCCCGCCACCGCCGGCGACGAGTGAGGGCGAATACCGTCGGCTCGGCGGTCAATTCAACCGGGGATTTATTGTCCCCTACCACCCAAAAGCGAGTCGAACCGCCGGAACGAACATGAATTCAGACGTCATTCTCGTCGTCGAGGACGAGCCCGAACTCGCGGAGCTGTACAGCGGCTGGCTCTCCGAGAAGTATCCGGTCCGGGTCGCCAACGACGGCCCGGAGGCGCTTGAGGAATACGACGAGGACGTCGAGGTGGTACTGTTGGACCGCCAGCTGCCGGGGATGAACGGCAGTGCGGTGCTGTCGATGCTGCAGGACCGAAAGGGGGACCCGCAGGTCGCGATGGTCACCGCCGTCGAGCCCGAGGTCGACGTCGTCGAGATGGGGTTCGACGCCTACGTCACGAAGCCCATCCGCGAGGACGACATCTTCGAACTCGTCGACCACCTGCTGCACCGGCGGGTGTACGACGAGAACGTCCGGCAACTGTTCGCGGCCATCTCCAAGCAGATCGCCCTCGAAAAGGAGTACTCCGCCGAGGAGCTGGCCGACGACCAGCAGTACCAGTACCTGCTGGCGGAAATCGAGAAGCTCCGCGACGAGACCGCCGACCTCGCCGAGCAGTTCGACGACGAGAACTTCCGGACGGCGCTGTCCTCGCTACAGTGACCACTGCGGCACGCTTTTGTCACCACGTCCGGTAGCGACGGGCATGGAGTTCGGCGCCGACGAGGCCGGCAAGGGCCCGGTCCTGGGGTCGATGTTCGCCGCGGCGGTGCGGGCGCCGCGGACGGCGCTACCGGCCGGCCTCGACGACTCGAAACGGCTCGGCGACGACTGCCGGGAGCGGCTCGCCGATCGCCTCCGGGCCGACGACCGCGTGGCCGTCGGCGTCGCCGAGGTGCCGCCCGAGCGAATCGACGCGGGCAACACCAACGACCTCACGGTCGCGGCCCAGGCGGAGGCGCTGGCGGCGGTCGTCGAATCGGGCGACGAGGGGCTGTGCGATGCCGGCGACGTCGACGCCGACCGCTTCGCCGCTCGCGTGGCCCGCCGGCTCGACGCCGACGCGACCGTCCGGGCCCGCCACGGCGCCGACGCGGCCGACGACCTGGTGGCCGCCGCCAGCGTCCTCGCCAAGAGCGCCCGCGAGAGCCACGTCGCGGCGCTCGAAGCGGAGTACGGCGCCGTCGGCAGCGGTTACCCGAGCGATCCGACCACCCGCGCGTTCCTCCGCGAGCACGTGGCGGCGACCGGCGACCTGCCCGCCTGCGCCCGCGAGTCGTGGGCGACCTGCGAGGACGTGCTGGCGGCCGCCGAGCAGTCCGCGCTGGGGGAGTTCTGATGGTCTGTGATACAATCACGCTATACCTGTTTGTTTGACGCCCGCCAACCTCAGTCCGCGCTAGCCGGGGACTCGTCGGTGGGCGTCTCGTCGACAAGCGGATAGTCGATCTGCATCTCGATCCGGTCGAACGGGACGATGGGTTGCATCGCCCCGCCGGGCCCGCCCTTTTCGAAATCGAGGATGCCCAGCACCTCCAACCGCTTCAGGTCGGAGTGGACATCCGAGACATCGCGGTCGACGAGCCGAGCAACCTCGCGGATGCTCTCGGGGTCGTCGGCGGCGATCGCTCCGAGCAGGTCCAGCCGCAACGGCGTGAGAACGTCGACGAGGTCGTCGTAGGACCCGAACTGCAGAACCGCCTGCTGGTCGCTCTCGTCGAGGTCGCCAGCGTCGCCCGCCTGGACGAACTGCAGGGCGTCCTCGCGAAGCTGTTCCCGGTTACCGACGGTGATGTGGAGTGTCGTGGTCATGGGTAGTGTCGTGATTTGGGTGGTCAGTACGGCCGCGGCGGGTCGCCACCGACAGCGTCCCAGTACTCATCCGCGCTCGCCCAGAACTCCGCAAGGACCGCTTCCATTCCGGTGAAGCCGGCGTCAACGTCGCCCGCCGCAGTGTGAAGCTCGTGACCTTTTGTGTCCTCGTGAGAGTTGTCGTAGCGAAGCAGCGTCAGGTCCTCCAGGGTGCCCAGGTGGAGCCGGTATTTCCAGCCCGACGGATAGCTGTCGGTGTCTGCGGTCCGTTGGAGCATCACGTTCTCCACGAGGCCCGCTTCGACATGTGTGTACCGGAAATTGTGGTCCTGGGCCATCCACGTATGTTGGTATTATCCCCAACATCATAACGATTTGGACCGATCGTCTTGCTTCCGTCGGACACCGTTTTGACAGCCCGTCCGCCCATGCTGGGGTTTAGTGCCTCACAATGGTCGCCGTGAGCCCGTCCCGGGACAATTTAAGTCCAGCAGGCGAGAACGGCCGCTTATATGCGCGTACTCGTCGTCGGCGGCACCGGCTTCATCGGCGAGGTACTGTGTGCGGAACTCGACGAGCGTGGCTTCGAGGTGACCGCCCTCTCCCGGACCCCGGAGTCGGGCGACCTCCCGGCCGGCGTCGAGCGGGTCGCGGGCGACGTCACCGACTACGATTCGATCGAGGCGGCCTTCGAGGACAAGGACGCCGCGGTCAACCTGGTGGCGCTGTCGCCGCTGTTCCGGCCGGCCGGCGACGACGAGGCGCACTTCACCGTCCACCGGGACGGCACCGAGAACGTCGTCCGGGCCGCCGAGACCCACGGCGTCTCGCGGTTGCTGCAGATGAGCGCCCTCGGGGCCGACCCCGAGGGCGACACCGCCTACATCCGCTCGAAGGGACTGGCCGAGGCGATCGTCCGGGAGTCGGCCCCCGAGTGGACGATCTTCCGGCCGTCGGTGGTGTTCGGCGACGGCGGCGAGTTCATCCCCTACACCAAGCGGCTGGCGCCGCCGTATCTGACGCCGCTGCCGGGCGGCGGAACGACGCGGTTCCAGCCGGTCTGGGTCGGCGACCTCGTGCCGATGCTGGCCGACGCCGTCGCGGGCGTCGCCCACGACGGCCCGGAGCCGCAGTTGGACGACGACCTGACGCCGGCGGTCCGGCCGGCCGACGACGACACCCCTCACGCCGGCGCGACCTACGAGGTCGGCGGGCCGGAGGTACTGACGCTGGCGGAGGTGGCGCGGCTGGCCCACGGCGCCGACGGCAAGCCGGTCGACGTCGTCTCGGTTCCGATGCCGCTGGCGAAGGTCGGCCTGTCGTCGCTGGACGCCGTCCCGGTCGGCGTGTTGGACGCGCTGCCGGGCGTCCCGCGGATGGGGTCGGACCAGTACCGCTCGCTGCGGCTCGACAACACGACCGCCGACAACGACGTCGACGCCTTCGGGGTCGATTCCACGGAGCTACGGACGGTCGCCGACTACCTCGGGGTCGACCCCGAGACGGTCGGAAGCTGACCCGTACCGCCCGCCGGCGGGCCCTCAACCGCCGTCGGCGTCGGCTTCCCGCTCGACGCTGGCCGAAAGCTTATCCTTCCGGTGGACGGCACTCTCCGGTACGGACCTCTCATGAAACTGGCAATGATAGGCTTCGGGCAGGCCGGCGGGAAGATCCTCGACCGGTTCCTGGAGTACGACACCACCCGCGGGACGGGTATCGTCGGCCACGCCGTCGCCGTGAACACCGCGAAAGCGGATCTCCTCGGGCTCGACTACGTCCCCGAGGAGAACCGCGTCCTCATCGGCCAGTCGGTGGTGAAGGGCCACGGCGCCGGCACCGAGCCCGAACTCGGCGAGCGGTGTACCCGCGAGGACATGGAGGAGATCCAGTCGGCCATCGACCGGATGACGACCAGCGAGATCGACGCGTTTCTCATCATGGCGGGGCTGGGCGGCGGCACCGGCAGCGGGGGGTCACCGCTTCTGGCCGACCACCTCCAGCGGCTCTACGTCGAGCCGGTCTACGGGCTCGGCATCCTCCCGACGAGGGACGAAGGCGGCATCTACAACCGCAACGCCGCCAAGTCGTTTCAGAACTTCGTCGAGTCGGTCGACAACCTGCTCGCCTTCGACAACGACGCCTTCAAGACCGGCGGCGAGAGTCTCCAGGAGGGCTACACCGAGATCAACGACGAGATCGCCTCCCGGTTCGGGGCGCTGTTTTCCGCCGGCGAGATCGAGGCCCTCGGCGACGAGGTCGCCGAGAGCGTCGTCGACGCCTCCGAGATAATCAACACGCTCGGCGACTACGGCATCACCTCCATCGGCTACGCCAGCGAGGAGGTCGACACGCGGGACACCGGGCTTTTGGACCGGCTCCGCGGCGGCAGCGATGACAACGGCCTGACGACCGCCGGCGACGCCACCAATCGCATCACGTCGCTGGTCCGGAAGGCGACGCTCGGCAAGCTCACCCTCCAGTGCGAGGTCGACTCCACCCAGCGGGCGCTGCTGCTCGTCTCCGGCCCGCCGGCGGCGCTCAACCGGAAGGGCATCGACAAGGCGCGGAAGTGGCTCGAGGACTCGACGGACTGTCTGGAGGTCCGGGCGGGCGACTACCCCCTGCCCGACGAGGACCGGGTGGCGGCCATCGTCGTCCTCTCGGGGGTGACCGACGTTCCCCGGGTCCGGGAGATGCAGCGGCTGGCCATCGAGGCCGAGGAGAACGTCGAACAACTCCGGGCCTCCAGCAAGGACGACCTCGACAGCCTCATCGAGTACGGTGACGATGAGGCGTGAGGGCTCGGCAGTTCTCCTCGCGGTGCTGCTGGCGTCGGTGCTCGCGGGCCCCGTCGCCGCCGTCGACAGCAGCCCGCAGACGGCCCCCGACGCCTCCGAGGTTGACTCCGAGGTCGACGCGACCTACGAGCTGACGAACCTCTTCGAGGACTTCGAGCGGTGGACGCTGGTCGGCGAGACCGAACTGGAACGCGTCACCTGGACCGTCCGGCAGTACGACCAGGCCGGCAACCAGGTGGCCCAGGACTCCTACAACGGGCAGTCGTTCTCCCGGCGGGTCGACATCGAAACCGGCGTCAGCCGGATCGAGGTCCGGGTCACCGGCACGACGCCGGCCTTCGAGACGCCGAGGTACGACCCGCCGCAGCGGTTCACCGCCGCGAACTTCCGGCTGGAGCGGGAGGGCGGCACCCAGCAGGCCATCGGGACCTACGAGACCCACCACTACACCCAGGCGAGCAACTCGACCCGGCAGGACGTCGAGCAGGCCGAGCGGGCCGTCGACCAGTTCGGCGACGAGGGGAGCCGGGAGACGCTCGATCGGGCCGTCTCCGCCTTCGAGGCCGGCAACTACGACAACGCCGACCGGCTCGCCGACGAGGCGACGACCGAGGCGCAGCGAAACCGCCGCACCCGGACGACGCTGCTGTACGGCGGCGCCGCCGTCGCCGGAATCGCGCTCCTCGGCGGCGGCTATTACGTCTACCGCTCCCGCCGGCAGAGCCCCGACCGGCTGCGGTAGGATGTGCGTTCTCGTCCCGTTCGCGGCCGACGACCCGAAGACGCGGCTCGACGGCGCCCTCGGGCCGACCGAGCGGGCCGAATTCGCCCGTGCGATGCTCCGCGACGTCTGCGAGACGGTGGCCGCGACCGGCCGCGAGCCGATCGTCCTGTCGACCGCGCCGCTGGAGGTTTCCTTCCCGGTCGTCGTCGACGACCGCCCGCTCACGGCGGCCGTCAACGCCCGCCTCGAGCCGCCGACCGCAGTCGTGATGGCGGACCTGGCGCTGGCGACGCCGGCCGCCGTCGAGCGGCTCTTCACCCCCGACGCCGACGTCGTCCTCGCGCCGGGGCTGGGCGGCGGCACCAACGCCGCCGTCATCCGGCACGACTGCTTCACCTTCGACTACCACGGCGTCTCGATACGGGACCACCGGCACCGAGCCCGCGAGGTCGGCGCCGACCTCGCGACGGTCGACTCCTTCCGGCTCGCCGTCGACGTCGACGAACCGCGCGATTTCGTCGAGCTGCTGTTGCACGGCGACGGCCGGGCCCACGAGTGGCTGCGGGAGGCCGGCTTCGAGGCCGCCGCCACCGACGGCCGGGTCGACGTTCGCCGCGACGACTGACTGCGGGCGTCGCCGGTGACGAGCGATTTAACCGCCCGCCACCACTCAATCCGGTCGTGTTCGGCGCGGAGGCATACGGGGTCGAGCTCTCGGTCGCCGAGGCCGACGTCCAGCGGCTGCTGTCGGTGACGCCCGCCGACGTCGATTCCGCTCCCGAGCTGTCCTTCGCGCGCAACGTGTTCGTCCCGCTGACGACCGCCTGCCGGTACACCTGCGGCTACTGCACCTACTACGACCCGCCCGGCGAGGCCGAGCTGCTGGCGCCCGAGGAGATCCGCCGGATCTGCGAGCGGGGCGCCGCGGCCGGCTGTACGGAGGCACTCTTTACCTTCGGCGACGAGCCCGACGCCCGCTACGACCGGATTCACGACACGCTGGAGGCGTGGGGCCACGACTCGATTCACTCGTACCTGCGGTCGGCCTGCGAGATCGCGCTGGACTGCGGGCTGCTGCCGCACTCCAACCCCGGCGACCAGACCCGCGAGCAGATGGCGACCGTCGCCGACGTCAACGCCTCGATGGGCGTAATGTTGGAGACGACCGCCGAGGTCGACGTCCACGCCGGCGCCCGCCGGAAGGAACCCGGCCGGCGGCTCGCGACCATCGCGACGGCCGGCGAGTTGGGCGTACCCTTCACGACCGGCATCCTCGTCGGTATCGGCGAGGACTGGACGGATCGTGCGGAGTCGCTGCTCGCGATTCGCTCCCTTCACGAGCGGTACGGCCACGTCCAGGAGGTCATCGTCCAGCCGGTCAGCGAGAACGACCGCTGGCGGCGGGGGTCGCCCGACGTCGAGACGCTGCGCCGGACGACGGCGATGGCCCGGGCCGCCCTGCCCGTCGGGGTGTCGGTGCAGTCGCCGCCCAACCTCGCGCCGGTCCGCGAGCTGCTGGACTGCGGCATCGACGACCTCGGCGGCGTCTCGCCGGTGACCGACGACCACATCAACCCCGACTACGCCTGGCCCGGACTCCGGGAGCTGGAAGACATCGCCGAGACGGCCGGGGTGCCGCTCCGGGAGCGGCTGCCGGTTTACGACCGGTACGCCGACCGGGAGTGGCTCTCGGCGCGCATCGCCGCGGCCATCGGCGCCAACGACGCGGCCGGCGCACGTTACCGGACGCTGCTGGAGGCGTGAGCCGGCTCAGTTTTCGTATCGCGTGGCCTCCGTCCACAGTTCGCGGGAGCCGTCCTCGACCGCGTAGACGACGGTGACCGCGTTGTCCCGGTCGAACTGCCGGATGTCCGTCTGCGCCAGGTCGCCGCCGACGAACACGTACAGACGGGCGGCCTCGGAGACGTCGGTCCGCCCGAGCGCGAACCCCGTCTCCTCGTAGGTGTCGACGTGCTGGCCGATCCACTCCCGGATCTCTCCGTCGACCTCGAAGCCCCAGTAGAACTTCGTCGGCTCGGGGACCCGATTCGTGAACTCGTATTCGACGGTCTCGACGGGAACCGGGTCGGGTCCGTCGCCGGAGCCCGGGGTCAAGCCGGCGCCGGCACACCCCCCGAGGCCGGCGAGCAGCAGCGGCCCGCCGGCCAGCACCTGCCTGCGGCCCACCATACGCCCCGGTTTCGGCGCGTGAAGATAACTCCTCCGGGGACGGCGGTGCTCGCGGCGTCGCTTCGGGCCGCTCCGCCGTCGTGTAGGCACTCGCGAGCAGGCGGCACGCCGTCCCGGCGGTCCGTGTGCCGCGCTCTCGTTCGTCGCCGTGGGAACGGACTGTCCGACTCCGACTCAGCCGGTACCATCGTTCGCCTCGCTGCGGGCGCCGGTACCGGCTGGCGGAGCCCATTCGTGGATGCCAACGGAGACGACGTTGCAGGCGAGCGTCGGCCCTACACGCCTTTCTCGCGGAACCTGAGCACGTCGACGTCCACGGGCAACTCGTCGAAGTCGTCGTCCGCGCCCGCGACCAGCGTGGCTCCGCGGTCGGCGGCGAGCGCGACGGCGTGTGCGTCGGCCAGCGAGATGCCGCCGTCGGCCTTCACCTCGGCCGCATGCCGCCAGTCGGCGGATTCGAGCGCCATTCCCTGTCGCCGGAGCGCGCGGATGTCCCTGTCGGCTTCCCGAAGCGAGACGTCCGTCGGGGTGTCGTCGACACCCTCGAACCGGGCGACGAGGTAGAACACCTCGCTCGCGTTCGCCTCGGTCAGGAATCCGTCCGACTCTCCGGCGAAAACGCCGTCGAGGAGCTCCGACACGGTCTCGTGACCGGGTTCGTTGTACAGGAATGCGATGATCGCCTCGGCGTCGAAGACGTACTCCCCGGTCACGCGTCCTCGGGCGGGCGAAGCCGGTCGGCTCGCTTCTCTTCCCGGCGCCTCTCCTCGTCTTTCAGCTCTCGCGTTCGCTCCAGCACCGCGCCCGGCTCGTGGTCGCCGGCGTGGATTCCGTGCAGCTCGTCGGGCGACGGCACCGGCTCGATGACGATGCGTCCCTCGTCCTCGTAGACGAACACCTCACCCGGTGTCTCGATGCCGAACCGCTCGCGCAGCGCCTTCGGAATCGTGGCCTGCCCCTTCGGAGAGACGCGTATTACTTCGGGATCTTTCGTATTACTCGCCATCGGCAGTTACACCTACGGCCATCCATAATACTAAAGCTGTCGCGGTCGACAGCGTTCCGTTCCGCCGAGCCCCGACGCCCGACGGTCGGCGTTCCGGGAGTTCGGAAGTGATTCGCCCGAGCCCCGCGACCCCGCTACAGCAGCGGCGTCCCGTCGGCCTTCGGCCCGAGTTCGGGCCCGACGACGTCGGCGTCGGGGTCGACGCGGCGGCGTTTCTCGTAGTCGGTTGAGCGCTCGACGGGTACCCGCCCGATGGCGGAGATCATGTCGGCGTACTCCCGGACGGAGCGGAACTCGCCGTGGTCGCCGCCGGCCCGCTTGGTGATCTCCTCCGAGAGGATGGTGCCCATGAAGTCGTCGGCGCCGCAGGCGAGCATCTTCAGCCCGCCGGCGTCGCCGTACTTCACCCACGACGCCTGAATGTGCTCGACGTTGTCGAGATAGAGCCGCGAGACGGCGACCATCAGTTCGTCCTCGTGGACGGTGGCGCCGGCGTCGACCATCCCCCGCTCGGCCAGCGGTGTCTCCTCGTGGACGAAGGATAGCGGGACGAACTCCCTGATCGCGCCGGTCCGGTCCTGCAGCTCGCGCACCCGATCGAGGTGTATCGCCCGGTGGGCCTCGTTCTCGACGTGACCGTACATGATGGTGGCGGTGGTGTCGAGGCCGACGGCGGCGGCCGCCTCCATCGCCTCGAGCCACTCGCCGCTGTCGATCTTCGCCGGGCAGATGGTCTCCCGCACCTCGTCGACGAGGATCTCGGCGGCGGTGCCGGGCACCGAGTCGAGGCCGGCGGCTTTCAGCCGCTCGAACACCTCCTCGTAGCTCCAGTCGGTGCCGCGGCGGGCGTGGTAGGCTTCCTCCGGCGTCATCGAGTGGATATGGACGCCGTCGACGTCCATCGCCTCGATCTGCTCGACGTACGTGTGCGGGTCGACGTCGTACTCCGCCGGCGGCCGGTAGTTCAGGTCGCCGCGGTCGCTGGCCTCCAGCAGCTCCTGGTGGTCGGCGTCCAGCGCCAGGGCGGGGTGAAGCCCGGAGACGGAACACACCTCGTAGACGCCCCGCTCGACGGCGTCGCGGACGGCCGCCCGGGACTCGGCGGGCGTCTTCGTGAAGCCGCCGTGGTCGTCCTGGTACGTCGACCGGAACCGCTCGGAGCGGTCCTTGAAGTTGCAGAACAGACAGCCGGTGTTGCAGGCGGTGGTGACGTTGTTGTTGAGGTTGGCGACGAAGGTGACCTCCTCGCCGACCACCTCCGCCCGGCGGCGGTCGGCGGCCTCCAGCACGCGCTCCTTGCGCCCGGGGTCGATGCCGTCGCCGTCGGTGCCGGTCGTCAACAGCTCGACGGCGTCGTCGACGTCGAGGCGGTCGCCGGCCCGCGCCTTCGCCAGCGCGTTCTCGAACGACTGGCCGGTCGCCGGGCGGCGGTCGAACTCGAAATCGCCGCGCGGCACGTTCGCCGACGCCTCGAACGCGTCCATGCACGGACCAGCCGCCGGAGGGTCAAAACCCCACCGGGAGCGGCGACGCGTGCGGGTCTCCGGAGGCCGGATGCCGTCCCGCCCGTGTGATGTAGTGCCGTCCATCACTGTCTCTAAACACTTATCCCGCCGCCTCGGTTTGTCGTCACCATGAGCGACATCGTCGTGACGCTGCCGGACGGCTCCGAGCTCTCCGTCGCGCCGGGGTCGACGGTCGAGGACGTCGCCTACGAGATCGGGCCGGGCCTCGGCGAGGACACGGTCGGCGGAATCGTCGACGGCGACCTCGCCGGCCGCGAGGAGCCGCTGGAGGCCGACTGCGAGCTCGTCATCATCACCGAGGACTCCGAGGAGTACCTGCGGGCGCTGCGGCACTCCGCGGCCCACGTCTTCGCGCAGGCGCTACAGCGGCGCTTTCCCGAGGCGAAGCTGGCCATCGGCCCGCCGACCGACGACGGCTTCTACTACGACGTCGCCGGCATCGACCTCGACGCCGACGACCTCGAAGCCATCGAGGGCGAGATGTACGACATCATCGAGGCCGACCACGACATCGAGCGCGTCGAGCGGTCCCGCGAGGAGGCCCTCGACCGCTACGCGGACAACCCCTACAAGCAGGATATCCTCGCGGAGGAGGCCGCCGGCGAGGAGACGGTCTCCTTCTACGTCCAGGACGGCTGGGAGGACCTCTGTCGGGGCCCGCACGTCGAGTCGACGGGCGAGATCGGCGCCGTCGAGCTATTGAATATCGCCGCCGCCTACTGGCGGGGCGACGAGGACAACGACACCCTCACCCGCGTGTACGGGACGGCCTTCGAGAGCGAGGCGGACCTCGAGGAGTACCTCGAGCGCCGCGAGGAGGCCGAAAAGCGGGACCACCGCCGACTCGGCCGGGAGATGGACCTGTTTTCGATACCCGACGTCACCGGCCCTGGCCTGCCGCTGTTCCACCCCAACGGCAAGACGGTGCTCGCGGAACTGGAGGGGTACGTCGACGAACTCAACCGGGCGGCCGGCTACGACCAGGTCGAGACGCCCCACGTGTTCCGGACCGAACTGTGGAAGAAATCCGGCCACTACGACAACTACGTCGACGACATGTTCCTCCTGGACGTCAACGACGAGGAGTACGGCCTGAAGCCGATGAACTGCCCGGGCCACGCCACCATCTTCGACGGGCACAACTGGTCGTACCGCGACCTGCCGGTGCGTTACTTCGAAAACGGCAAGGTGTACCGCAAGGAGCAGCGCGGCGAACTGTCGGGGCTCTCCCGGACCTGGGCCTTCACCATCGACGACGGCCACCTGTTCGTCCGCCCGGACCAGATAGTCCTCGAGTCCGACGGCTACGACTACGACCTCGAACCCGGCGACGGCGCCTTCTACGGCCCCAAAATCGACTTCGGGTTCGAGGACGCCCTGGGCCGCGACTGGGACGGGCCGACGGTCCAGCTGGATTTCACCATCCCCGAGCGGTTCGACCTCACCTACACCGGCGAGGACAACGCCGAGCATCGCCCCGTAATGATTCACCGCGCGCTGTACGGCAGCTACGAGCGGTTCTTCATGGTGCTCGTCGAGCACTTCGACGGCAACTTCCCGACGTGGCTGGCGCCCGAACAGGTGCGTGTCCTGCCCATCTCCGACGACAACCTCGGCTACGCCAAGCAGGTCAAAAACCGGTATCTCGACGAGTTCCGCGTCGAGATCGAGGACCGCTCCTGGACCATCGGCAAGAAGATACAGCAGGCCCACGACGACCGGGTGCCGTACATGCTCGTCGTCGGCGACGACGAGGAGCAGGCCGGCACCGTCTCCGTACGGGACCGCTTCGAAGAGGAGCGCAACGGCGTCGACGTCGAGACGTTCCGCGAGCACCTCCGCGCGGAGGTCGCGGAGAAGCGGGTCGAGCCGGACTTCGTCAGGTAGTCGCCGTTTCAGTCACTCCTCGTCGGTGCTCTCGGCGGTACTCTCGGCGGCGCCCTCGGCAGTGCCTTCGGCGTCGGCGCCTCCTTCCGTCTCCTCTTCCTTCAGGTCCTCGAGTTCGGCCTCAATCTCGGGATCCGCATCGGTTTCGACGTCGACGTCGGGGTTGCCGTCGGCGCTCGCCTCGACGCCGTCGCCGGTCTCGGCCTTCAGCGTCTCCAGTTCGGTCTCGACCTCGCCCTCGCGGCGCATCTCCTCGAGCTCCTGGTCGATCTGGTCGCCGTCGGACAGCGCCCCTTCGAGGGCGCCGCTTTGCTCCAGTTCGTCCATCGCGGCCGCACGCGCTTCCATGTCCTTGGTGTCTTCCTTTGCGCGCTCGATAGAACGGGAGATGTTTTCCATCTCGTCGCCCGCGCCGGTCATCGCCTCGCTCACCCGGGCGCTGGCCTCGGCGGCCTCGTGGCGGGCCTTGATCGTCTCCTTTTCGGTGCGGAACTCCTCGATGCGGCTCCGGAGCTCGTTTTTCTTCTCGACGAGATCGTCCTGGGTGTTCTGGAGGTCGGCGATCTGCGCCTCCAGGTCCTCGATCTGCGACATCTTTTCGTTTTTCTTCTCCAGGGCCTTTCTGGCGAGGTCCTCACGGCCCTGTTCGACGGCCTGTCTGGCCTGGTTGTTGTGCTTCTCGACGTTGTCCTCGAGACGTCGCTTCTGGATTTCGAGTCGCTTCTTCTGGGTCGTCAGGTCCGCGATTCCCTTCTTGACGTCCTGCAGCTCGTCGCGCAGCTTCTCGTAGGAGTAGTCCAGCGTCTCGGAGGGGTCTTCCGCGCGGTTCAGCGCCGCGTTGACCTTCGACCGGATGACGTACGATGCCCGCGAGAGGATGCCCATACGCGGTCCATGTGGCCCCAGAGATTAAAAAACCGTGCTGCGGGTCAGCCTGAAGGACGACGATCCCGAACGGCCGACATGAGCGAGGAGGTTCTCGTCCCGTCGGCCCGCGACGTCCGGGGGACGCTCGACGCCCCCGACGCCGACCGGTGTGTCGTCGCCTGCCCGCCGCACCCGGAGATGGGCGGCAGCCGCACCGATCGCAACTTGCGGGCGGTGAGCGACGCCGTCGACTGCGCCTGTCTCCGATTCGACTACGGCGCTTGGGACGGCGGCGACGGCGAGCTATCGGACGTCCGGGACGCCCTCGCGTGGGCGCGGGACCGTTACGCGTCGGCGTCGCTGTTCGGCTACAGCTTCGGCGGCTGTCTGGCGCTGGCGGCGGCCGCCGCCGAGAGTCGGGCCGGGCGCCCGCCGGCGGCCGTCGGCGTCCTGGCGCCGGCGGCGCGTCTCGACGGCGGCGTCGACGCGGTCCACGCCGTCGGCGACGTCGACTGCCCGGTCGGAGTCGTCTACGGCGAGCGGGACACCACCGTCGACGCCGAGGCGGTCGCCGAGCGGGTCCGGGCCCGCGATGGACTGGTCACGGCCGTCGGCGCCGACCACTTCTTCGTCGGGCAGGGCGAGCGGGTCGCCGACCGACTGGCGCCGCTGCTCTGCTGATGTCGGCGGTCGCCGGTTTAGTCGGACGCTCGCGCACCGTGGGTATGCCGACGGAGCTTACTGGGTACGACCCTTCTCTGGGAAACAAGTTCATCTTCGTCACCGGCGGGGTGATGTCCGGACTGGGCAAGGGCATCACCGCCGCGAGCACGGGCCGGCTGCTCGCCGACGCCGGCTTCGACGTGACGGCGGTGAAGATCGACCCCTACCTCAACGTCGACGCGGGGACGATGAACCCCTACCAGCACGGCGAGGTGTACGTCCTGAAGGACGGCGGCGAGGTCGATCTCGACCTGGGCAACTACGAGCGGTTCCTCGACATCGACATGACGTTCGACCACAACGTCACGACGGGAAAGGCCTACCGCCACGTCATCGAGAAGGAGCGGGCCGGCGACTACCTGGGCAACACCGTCCAGATCATCCCGCACGTCACCGACGACATCAAGCGCCGCATCCGGGAGGCCGCCGAGGGCAACGACATCTGTCTGGTCGAGGTCGGCGGCACCGTCGGCGACATCGAGGGGATGCCGTATCTGGAGGCGCTGCGGCAGTTCGCCCACGAGGAAGACGACGAGGACATCCTCTTCGCCCACGTCACGCTGGTGCCGTACTCCCAGGCCGGCGAGCAGAAGACCAAGCCGACCCAACACTCCGTCAAGGAACTCCGCTCCATCGGCCTCCAGCCCGACATCGTGGTCGGGCGCTGTGAGGACCGCCTCGAGCCGAAAACGAAAGAGAAGATCGCGCTGTTCTGCGACGTCCCCGTCGAGGCCGTCTTCTCGAACCCCGACGTCGAGGACATCTACCGCGTCCCGCTGATGGTCGAAGAGGAGGGTCTCGACGAGTACGTCATGGAGCGGCTCGATCTCGAGGAGACGGCAGCGTCGCCGGCCGACCGGGCGGACGAGTGGCGCGAGGTCGTCACCGGCGAGACGACCGACACCGTCGAGATCGCCCTCGCCGGCAAGTACGACCTCGAGGACGCCTACATCTCCATCCACGAGGCGCTCAAGCACGCGGGCTTCGAGACGAACACCGACGTCGAGGTGCTGTGGGTCGACACCGACGAGATGGAGGCGGCCCACGCCGACCGCCTCCAGCGGGCCGACGGGGTCGTCGTCCCCGGCGGCTTCGGCGCCCGCGGGCTCGACGGCAAGATCGACGTCGTCCGGTACGCCCGCGAACACGACGTGCCGTTTCTGGGGCTCTGTCTCGGCTTCCAGATGGCCGTCGTCGAGTTCGCGCGCAACGTCTGCAAGCTGGAGGGCGCCCACTCCGCGGAGGTCGACGAGGACACCCCCCACCCGGTCATCGACATCCTGCCCGAGCAGTACGAGATCGAGGACATGGGCGGGACGATGCGGCTCGGCGCCCACGAGACCGACGTCGAGGCGGGCACGCTCGCCCACGAAGTGTACGGCGCCGACTCCTGCACCGAGCGACACCGCCACCGCTACGAGGTCAACCCCGAGTACATCGAGGCCATCGAACGGGAGGGCATGACCTTCTCCGGGCGCGCCGGCAACCGGATGGAGATACTCGAACTCGACGATCACCCGTTCTTCTTCGGAACCCAGTTCCACCCGGAGTTCCGTTCGCGGCCGGGGCGGGCGTCGCCGCCGTTCGTCGCGCTCGTGGAGGCCGTCCTCGGGGGCGCCGAGATCGACGCCGGCGAGGTGACGGCCTGATGGTCGACCCCGAGGCGTTCGTCGACGAGAAGATCGACGAGATCGACGACGCGGTCGGCGACGGCCACGCCGTCATCGCGCTGTCGGGCGGCGTCGACTCCTCGACGGCCGCCGCCCTCGCTTACGAGGCGCTGGGCGACCGGCTGACGCCCGTCTACGTCGACACCGGGCTGATGCGGAAGGGCGAGACCGAGGGCGTCCGCGAGACGTTCGATTACATGGAGCGTCTCCGGATCGTCGACGCCCGCGAGCGGTTCCTCGATGCCCTTTCAGGGGTCACCGATCCCGAGGAGAAGCGCCACGCCATCGGCGAGCGGTTCATCCGCGAGTTCGAGACCGTCGCCCGCGAGGTCGACGCCGATCACCTGGTCCAGGGCACGATCTACCCCGACCGCATCGAGTCGGAGGGTACCATCAAGTCCCACCACAATGTCGGCGGCCTGCCCGAGCGGGTCGACTTCGACGGCATCGTCGAACCCATGCGGGACCTCTACAAGGACGAGGTCCGGGAGGTGGCCCGCGAACTCGACCTCGAATCGGTCGTCTCCGAGCGGATGCCGTTCCCCGGCCCCGGCCTGGCGGTACGCGTACTGGGGGAGGTCACCGAGGAGAAACTCGCGGTGGCCCGCGAGGCCAACCACGTCGTCGAGGAGGAACTCGCCGATCACGAGCCCTGGCAGGCGCTGGCGGCGGTGCTCGGCAAGGCCACCGGCGTCAAGGGCGACAACCGGGTCCACGGGTGGGTGGTGTCGGTCCGCTCGGTCGAATCGCGGGACGGCATGACCGCCCGGGCCCAGGAGATCGACTGGGAGACCCTCCAGCGCATCCAGTCGCGGATCACCGGCGCCCACGACAACGTCTCTCGCGTCGTCTACGACGTGACGCACAAGCCGCCGGCCACGATCGAGTATGAGTGAGGTCGTCGTCGCGGGTGACGACCCCGAGGGGCTGAGCGAGGCGCTGGCCGACGGCGGCGCCGAGGTGAGCCACGCCGCCGGCACCGCCGACCGGCCGGCTCTCGAAGAGGCGGGCATCGTCGAGGCGGACGTCCTCGTGGTGACCGACGCCGGCCTCGCGACGAGCGTCCCCATCGCCGTCGACCTCAATCCCGACCTGCGGGTGGTCGTTTACGCCCGCGAGTCCGTCCCGGAGTTCGTCAAGGGCCAGGCCGGCCACATCGTCGACCCCGAACTGCTGGGGCCGGCGGCCGTCGCCGAGGAGATACTCTAACTCACCGGTCGGCGAGCGCTGCCAGCCGGTCGCTGCCGCCGGTCTCGAACGGCGTGCCGTGGCCCATCCCGATGGCCTCGAAGCCGGGGGCGTCGGTCGCGAACCGGTCGATACTGTCGGCGACGCGGCCGGCGTCGTAGGAGATGAACCACGGCGAGGGCCGCAGCTCTCCGCCCCGCTCGACGACGAGATCACCGACGAGGGCGACGCCGCGGTCCTCGTGGACGAAGGCGACGTGACCGGGGGTGTGGCCGGGCGTGTGGTAGGCGGTGAAGCCGCCGATCTCGTCGCCGTCGGCGACCGGGTGGACGCGGTCGTCCGGCACGTCCGGTACGAGCGGCCCGACCGCCAACTGGAGCAGCGACTTCCCGCCGGCGAGGCGGGGACGGCGCTCGCCGGCGACGAAGGGGGCGTCGTCGCGGCCGGCGTACACCGGCGCGTCGACGGCCAGCTTCGCGGCCGCGCCGACGTGGTCGAGATCGTAGTGCGTCAGCAGCACCCGGTCGACGGCCCCGAGGCCGAAGCCCGCCGTCTCGACGGCCTCTTCGACGGTCGCGGCGTCGAACGGCGTCCCGGTGTCGACGACGGTGACGCCGTCGCCGTCGGCGACGAGGTACGCGTTGACGCCGGTACACTCGTACCACCACACCCCCTCGCGGAGCTCGGTCAGCATACCGGTGACACGACGGGCTCGTACAAAAGCCGGCCGGAGTTCTCAGGGCCGCGGGGCGGCCTTCTGCAGCGCCGTCTCGGCGACGTTGCCGCCGTAGTCGGCGCTTCTGGACAGCGAGTCGACGACCAATCCGAGCAGCTGGGCCTCCTGCGGCTCCAGCTCCCGGATCTCCTCGTCGACCGACCGGGCGAGTTCGTCGATGCCGGTGACGCGCTCGCGAGCGTCGTTGGCCAAATCGGTCGCGTGGTCGGGGTCGTCCTCCAGCAGCGCGTCCATGGCCATCTCGATTATCTCGGCGGCCTCCTCCTGGAGTTCGGCGATGGCGTCGGCGGCGTCGGCCGGCGGCGCCGACAGCGTCTCGGCGTGGGTCGCGATCTTCGTCGCGTGGTCGCCGACCCGCTCCAGCTGGCGGGCGCTGGAGTGGTAGTCGAAACAGGTCTCCCGGTCCAGGCCGATGGTGGCCGCCGTCGAGGGGTCCCGCAGTACCGACCGGAACACCCGCGAAACCATCGACCACAGTCGGTCGACGTCGTCGTCCCGCTGGGCGACGTCGGCCGCGAGGTCGCCGTCGTTTTCCAGCAGCGCCGTGACGGCGTCCGACAGCATCGTCGTCGCGACCAGCCGCATCCGCGTGATGGCGTCGTGCATCGACAGCTCCGAGGAGTCCAGCAGGTCCTGCAGCCGGACGTGCTCGGAGGTCTCGCCGATGACCTCCAGCCCGACCAGCCCCTGCGTCGTCTCCCGGATGGTCCGCCGCTGGGCGGCGCTGACCCGCGAGGTCTCGAGGGTGATGACGTCGAAGCCGCTGACGTACATCGTCACGACCGCCCGCGTCAGCTCGTCGCTTTCCAGCCCGGCGATGTCGAGGGTCCCCTCGACCTTCCGCTCGTCCTGCTGTGGCGTCAACAGCAGCGAGTCCTCCTCGGGGTAGAACTCGACGACGCTGCCGCCGCTGACGTCGTTTCGCGTCGCCCAGTCCTTCGGCAGCGAAACCGTGTACGTCGAGCCGCCGGTCACCTGGACCTTTCGGGTCTCCATGCGGCCCGTACCCACCGATAGTATAAATCTCTGGTGAAATATATAGGTTCAACAGAACGACGGAGCGTTCGAAATCCGGCGCGGTTCGGGTCGGCTGTTCGACCCGAGCGTAGCGAAAGCGGGGCCACGGGTCGGCCCACGCAAAATTATATAGACGTACGCGACCGCAACGGAACGGTGCGTAGGACCACGGAGCGTGTCGTCGAGCCGAGCGGCCGTCGAGTCGCCCGTACCGCCTGGGGTAGCTCCTCGAGACTCTTCTGCGACGTCCGACGGGACGTCGTCCAGAAATCCGTCCTCCCACGGGATCGATACGGGCAGTTACAGCCGGCAGTCTCAGCTCGCCATCGTCCGACAGCTCTCGGCGCACTCTCGGAGTACCTCGGCGCACGTCCGGCAGTGGTCGTGGTCGTGCCCTGCGCACTCGTCGGCACACTCCTCGCAGAGCTCCGCGCAAGTCCGGGCGAGGTCCGACTCGGCCGTCGAGTCCCGCGCCATCAGTCTGGCGTGCAGCGTCGCCACGTCGGCGACGTCACGGCACAGCCGGATACATCGAGCCATGTCCTCGCCCAGGTCCGCACACTCGTCGGCGCACCACTCACAGGCCTGTGCGGCCTCGAAGCAGTTGTCGATACACTCCGCCGTCTGACCGTCGGCGGCCACGTGGTCGATCTCGGTCAGCGCCATACCGACCGGTTGTTTATCCGACATGATACTTACGCCTTTCGCCGACGTTCCCGCATCGTCGGTCATAGATACGCGAATCGACGGTCGTACGGGGGGATTCCGCGTGGCCTCGGACGAACGAGCGGTGAATCGCTGCTTCGAAGGCCCATGCCAGCAACACTGATGGACGGCTCCCGGCGGGAGTCGACACTCGCCGAGTCCGTCGTCACCCTCGGCTCTCGCGTCTCGGGGCTCGGAGGCCGATCCTCTCCGGGCTGCCGGCGGCCGCGTGAAGCGTGCCCGAAAGTACATACGGCCGACCGTCGGACTCGGAGACATGGCACGGAAGGAATTCCAGGAGCAACTCCAGGGGCTCCGGGAGAACGTCCTCTACATGAGCGAGGTCGTCATCGACCGGGTCCGGATGGGGCTGCGGGCGCTCGAATCGAAGGACAAGGCGCTGGCACGGAAGGTGATCGAGGGCGACCACGAGATCAACGAACTGTACCTCGACCTGGAGCAGGACTGCATCGACCTCTTTGCGCTTCAGCAGCCGGTCGCCGGCGACCTGCGGTTCATCGCCGCCTCGTTCAAGATCATCACCGACCTCGAGCGGGTGGCGGATCTCGCCACCAACCTCGGCGACTACACCCTGGCCGCCGAACGGGATCGCTACCCCGACGTCGACGTCCAGGGGGTCGGCGACGCCGTCCTCGAGATGGTCGACGACGCGATGACCGCCTACGCCGACGAGGACGTCGAGGCCTGTTTCGCCATCGACGAGCGGGACGACGAGGTCGACGCCCGCTGCGAGGTGGCCTCGGAGGCCGTCGTCCGGGACCTCATCGAAACCGAGATCGAAACCGGCGCCGGCGAGGAGATCGAGGCGCTCATGAGCGAGGTCTCCCGACTGCTGTTGACGATCCGGGACCTCGAACGCATCGGCGACCACGCCGTCAACGTCGCCGCCCGGACGGTGTACATGGTCGAAAACGACGACGAACTCATCTACTGAATCTTTTTGCACGGCGCGCTTCGCGCGCCGGCAAAAACATTCATGAAAAAGACACTGCGGCCTTCCCGACGGTCAGGCCTTGGTCCCGCGCGCCACGGGCGCGCGGCGAACCGCTCGGCGCTTCGCGCCTCGCGGATGCAAAGCCCGTCGGAGCCCCCGTCCGGGCTCCGAGTTCCCGTCTCGCTCGACGCTGGCGTACGAGGGGTCACTCGTCTCCGGGTCGGCCCTCGGGCAGCACGACAGATCCCGTCCTCCGGTATCCGGTGGGCGGGGTAGTGTTGCTCCCAGTTCTCTTCGACCCTTCCGCCGGGTCCGGAGACTTCGACAGTGACGCAACGGAACTCGCCCCTGACGATCCCGTGTCGGTGTTCACGGTTGTCAGCCGTGCGAACGAAGCGACCCCAACACGCCGTCGGTGGCGCGACCCGTCGGCCGACTACTGGTCAACGAGCGCGACATTATCGGCCAGCCACGCCGCCGCGTCCGCGAGCGCCGTCTCGTCGTCGGCAGTCAGCTTGAGCCGGTTGTGGCCGGCCTCCCGGTCGGGGTAGCAACCCACCGACACGTCGAAGCGCCGCTGGATTTCGCCGAGCCGTTCGACGAGATCGGCCTCCGGTTCCGCCGTGTGGACGGTCCGGGACCGGCGGTCGCCGTCGAACTCCGGGGCCACTTCCTCGAACATCCGCCGCATCTCGGCGGGGATGCCGGGCAGGACGTGAACGTTCTCGACGACACAGCCCGGCGACAACCCGGCGTGGTTGACCAGCGGCCGCGAACCGGCCGGTAGCCGTGCCTGCGCCGCGAGTCCGCATCGAGGTCCGGGGAGGGGGAGTCGCCGGCGAGCGCCTCGAGGGTCCGCTCGAGGTCCGCCCGCGCGACCTCGTTTTCGGTCATCCGGCGGTCGAAGGCCGCGGCGACGGCCTCGACGGTCACGTCGTCCGGCGTCCCGCCGAGGGGATCCGGGGTGCCGGCGACCGCGGTATCGGGACTCGAACGTGCCACAGCGCATATACTTCCGTCCCGCGATTGTACATCCGATGAGACGGCGAGAGCTGTGCGCCGGCGCCGCCGGGCTCGTAGCCGGGCTGGCCGGCTGCGCCGCCACCCAGCAGGAGTTCGAGTTCGAGTCGACGCCGGCGACGTTCGCCGACGGGGCGGTCGCCGAGGCCGGCTACGAGTCGGAAGGCACCGAGGAGGTTGTCGTCGAGCGGACGGTGACCGCCGGCGGCAGCGAGCGGGACGTGACCGTCACCAATCACTCGACGGAGTACACCCGCGAGGTGACGCTCGCCGAGACGCCGCGGTCGCTCGTCGTGGCGGTGGCGTTCAGCACCCCCTCGATGGCCGTCGCCGGCCAGGAGTTCAACCCCATCGCCGCCGAGAGCCGCCGGGAGCTGGCCGGCCGGATGCGGGACCGGATCGCCGAGCGGCTCGACGGCGAGGGCCCCGACGATCTCGCCGCGGTGACCGAGCGGGAGACGACGGTCCTGGGAACGTCGACGACCGTCGGCGTCTTCGAGGGGACGATCGTCCTCGAAGCCGGCGAGCGACAGCTGCGGCTGCTCGTCACCCGCGTCGAGGACAATCAAGACTACGTCGTGTTGGGGGCGGCGTACCCGGCGGAGCTCGCCGACGAGGAGCGACCGCGCGTCGAGACGCTGTTCGGAGCCGTCGAACACGGCGAGGAGAGCTAAAGGAGCTGCTGGAAGCCTATACGGCTGCTCTGCCGGCGGCCGCCCTCGGCGCCGCCGTCGTTGAGATGGTGGACGACGCGATGACGGCCTACGCCGACGAGGATGTCGAGGCTTGCTTCGCCATCGACACCCGGGACGACGAGATCGACGCCATGTACGAGGAGGCCTCCGGTGCCGCCGCTCGGGACCTCGTCGAAAGCGAGATCGAGGAGGGCCACCTCCGGGCAGGACATCGAGAAGCTGATGAGCGAGGTGTCGCGGCTCCGTCTTACCATCCGCGGCCTCGAACGCATCGGCGACCACGCCCTCAATACGCGCTAATAATCCAATAAATCAGCTAGCATCCGCGAAGGGGCGTCCGTCAGGTCGCCCCCGAAGCGGTTCACCGCGCGAGGCCGACACGGCCGAGCGCGGGACCAAGGGCCGACCATCGGGAGGCCCGCCGTGTCTTTTTCATGAAAGTTTTTGCCGGCGCGCGAAGCGCGCCGTGCAAAAAGTTTCTATTGGAAGCCAATGCGGCCGCTCTGCCGGCGGTTGGTGTTGGCGCCGCCGCCGCGGAACTCGTCTTCGACCCGCTCGTAGTAGTCGCGGATGTCGTCGGTGATGGTCGGCCGGACCGATTCCAGGGCCTGCCGGAAGTGCCGCATCTCGACGGCCTCGGCGTCGTCGGCCTCCCGCAGGGCCTCGATGGCGGCCTCGCGGGCGATGGACTCCAGGTCGGAGCCGACGTAGCCGTCGGTGATCTCGGCCAGCTCGCGCAGGCTGACGTCCGGCGACAGCGGCGTGTCCTCGGTGTGGATCTCGAGGATGCGCTCGCGGCCCCCGACGTCGGGCTCGCCGATCATGACGAGCCGGTCGAATCGGCCCGAGCGGATGAGCGCCGGGTCGACGATGTCGGGGCGGTTGGTCGCGCCGATGACCATCACCTCGTCCATCTCCTCGAGGCCGTCCAGCTCGGTCAGCAGCTGGTTGACGACCCGCTCGGAGACGTTGGAGCCGGTCTGGCCGCCCCGGCCGGGCGCCAGCGAGTCCAGCTCGTCGAAGAAGATGACCGTCGGCGCCACCTGCCGGGCCTTCCGGAAGGTCTGTCGGATCGCCTTCTCGGACTCGCCGACCCACTTCGACAGCAGCTGCGGGCCGCGCACCGAGATGAAGTTGGCGTTGGTCTCGTTGGCGACGGCTTTGGCCATCAGCGTCTTGCCGGTGCCCGGCGGCCCGTACAGCAGGACGCCCGCCGGCGGTTCGATTCCCATCCGGGCGAACTTCTCCGGACTGTTCATCGGCCACTCGACGGACTCTTGGACCTGGTTTTTCGGCTCGTTGAGGCCGCCGACGTCGTCCCAGGAGACCTTCGGCAGCTCGACGAGCACCTCCCGCATCGCCGACGGCGACACCTCGTTGAGCGCGCCGCGGAAGTCGCTGCGCTTGATGATCATCCGGTCGATGAGACTCGGCGGGATGTCCTCCTCGTCGAGGTCGATCTCCGGGAGGTAGCGCCGCAGGGCCTTCATCGCGGCTTCCTTCGTCAGCGACTCGATGTCGGCGCCGACGAAGCCGTGGGTCTCGTCGGCCATCCGGTCGAGGGTGACGTCGTCCGACAGCGGCATCCCGCGGGTGTGGATCTGGAGGATCTCCTTGCGGCCGGTCTCGTCGGGGACGCCGATCTCGATCTCGCGGTCGAACCGCCCCGGGCGCCGGAGCGCGGGGTCGACGGAGTCGACGCGGTTGGTCGCGCCGATGACGATGACCTGGCCCCGCGACTCCAGTCCGTCCATCATCGTCAGCAGCTGGGCGACGACCCGGCGTTCGACCTCGCCGGTGACGTCCTCGCGCTTGGGCGCGATGGAGTCCAGCTCGTCGATGAAGATGATGGCCGGGGACTCCTCGGTGGCGTCCTCGAAGATCTCCCGGAGCTGCTGTTCGGACTCGCCGTAGTACTTCGAGATGATCTCCGGGCCGGCGATGGAGAAAAAGGAAGCGGAGGTCTCGTTGGCGACGGCCTTCGCGAGCAGCGTCTTGCCGGTGCCGGGCGGGCCGTGCAACAGCACGCCCTGGGGCGGCTCGATGCCGAGTTTCTTGAAGATCTGGGGGTGCTTCATCGGCAACTCGACCATCTCCCGGACGCGCTGGATCTCGTTTTCGAGGCCGCCGATGTCCTCGTAGGTGATGCCGCCGCCGGTCTTCTCGAAGCCCGAGATGGGCTCCTCCCGCAACTCGACCTCGGTATCCTCGGTGATGAGACAGACGCCGTCGGGGTCGGTCTCGATGGCGATCAGCGGGATGGCCTGGCCGGGCGACCGCATGAACGGGTGGTTTGTCGAGGACATCACGGGGACGATGTCGCGCTCGACGACCGGCCGCTTGAGGATCTGCCGCTTGACCATGCCGGCGGCGTCGGAGCCGAACTGCACCGACGCCTCCTCCGGCGGCGCCAACACGAGCGTGTCGGCTTTCGTCGCCTCGGCCTTCTGGATGGTGACGCGCTCGCCGATGCCGACGTCGGCGTTCTGGCGGGTGAACCCGTCGATGCGGACCGTGTCGGTGTTCCAGTCCTGTCGGTCGGCCCGCCAGACCTTCGCCGCGGTCGTGTCGGCGCCCTCGATCTCGATGATGTCGCCGGGCGACAGCTTCAGGTGCAGCAGCGTGTCCGGGTCGAGTCGGGCGATCCCCCGGCCGGAGTCGTTGGGGTACGCCTTGGCGACCTCCAGTTGAACCTCGTTCATCGCGATACAAGAGGTCCGGTCCGCCCGGAGATATGTTTTTTGCTGGCCCCGAGAGGAGCCACCCGACGAACCGCCGCGCAGGGGTCGGCCGACGACCGGAGGTACCGCTCCCCACGACGGGAACTGGCACCGACCGACACCGGGTCCGCATCACCGCCGACGCCGGGGCGGCGGCCCGCATCCGCGATCCGATAGAGTTGGTCATTGGTGATACTGTCTCGTCGAGCCCTAAGAATATCGTACAGTTGCTTGTGGTGGTATTTGTCCATCCGAGCGTGTTCGCTGGAGCGCAGTCGGCTTACAAGCCGGTCGTCGACGCGGCTCAACAGCTCCTTCCGCTTGTTCGCGATGCAGATGATGGCAAACTGTGGGGAACCATCTCTGCAACTACCGCTTTGAAAGCAGATGGTCGTTTCCGTCGTGTTTACAGCATCCATAACGAAAATTGGTGAATTGGAACAATCAAATTATTAAGGTAGCCACGTTTTGAGAGTGCGTGTATATGTCTGACAGGAGTATGCAGCGGCGGAAGTTCTTATACGGAGCCGCAACTGCGGGCGTACTTGGACTCGCGGGATGCAGTGGCGGCGACGGGGGCGGGGGTGACGGAGACGGCGACAGCCAGAGTCTCTCGCTTCGCGTCGGGACGTCCGCCGGCGGGACCCAGGACGTCGGGCTGGCCGTCGAACGGGCCGTGAGCCAGATGAGTGAGACGCTGGACTACTCAACCATCGAGAGCCCGGGCTACATCGGGACCATCCGCCGGATGGCTAACAACCAGTTCAACGCGGGCATCACGGACAACAACTCACTGTCGAAGGCGCTCGACGAGAGAGGTCAGTTCGCGGAGCAACAGGTCGACCGCATCCCGCAGTACGGTTTCTACGCCTTCCCGTACAGCATCTACATCGTCGCCAGGGACGGAACCGGCATCGAGACGTTCGATGACTTAGCCGGTGCGAACGTCTACCCGGCAGAGCCGGGATACTCGACGCGAGCGACGACGCTTGACGTCTGGTCACAAGAGCCGACGGCCGACGTCTACGAGCAGATGAACATCCAGAACATGAGCGTCAGTGACGCGCCCGGCGCGATGGAGGAAGGCACCATCGACGCGTCGATCGCCTACGGAACCCCGGGTGTCCGATACACCGGGTTCGTACAGGAGTTTGCTTCCCGGATCAGCGTCCACTACGTCGAACCGACCGACGCGCTCATCGAGTCCGCGGAGTCATACGCCGGTGCCGGAGCCGGGCGGACCGCCTACGCCGACTGGAGCATGAACCAGGATATCGGGATCGACGAGGTGTTCCACTGGAACCTGGAGGTGAACTACACGTTCAACCCCGAGGCCCAAGACGACGCCGTCTACGAACTATGTCGTGTCGTCGACGAGCACAACGACCTGGTCAACGAGGGCGAAGATCAGTTCAACGACTTCGCCTCAACCGGCGATATGCTGGGCTCCGCCCGGGAGAACATTCCGGTCCACTCCGGCGCTGTCCAGTACTACAAGGACAACGACGCGTGGGACAGCAACCTGCAGGAAGGCGAGTAACGACCGGTAATCGAGCCGCCCCACCGGCGGGGCACGGTATGTAGTTAAGACAAACTCTCCATGACATCACAAACGACTTCGGCCGGACGCCTGACGGGACTGCTCCGGGGCCTCGATCTTACGGTCACGGTGGTAGCGACGCTGTTTTGGGTCGGCGTCCTCTCGTGGGCGTACACTCAGACCGTTTCACAGGTCCGGTATGCGACGATGTTCGTCGGCGGTATCATGACCGTGTACGCGCTCGACGAGACGCGAAAGGCCGTCGAGAACGGCGATTGGATCGACGGGGCGATACTGATTCCGGCGTCGCTCGCGCTCATGACCGCGTCCGCGTTTTTCGCGCTGAACTTCGAGGACGTCTATCTGCTTCGCCAGGGGTTCGCACTCGAACACGAGTACATGCTCGCCCGACTCGTCGTCATCTCCCTGATGTATCTCACGTGGCGTGAGTTCGGGAATGTCTTTCTCGGCCTCGTCGGCGCCGTATTCGTATACGCGGTGTACGGGAATCTCGTCCCCGGCGTGCTCGGTCACGCCGGGATGAGCGAGGCCACACTGTTGCAGGCGACGGTCACCGACCTGTACGGCTTCTACGGGAGTCTCACCCAGATTACGGCCTCCTGGATCGCGCCGTTTCTCCTGTACGCCGGCCTGTTGTTCGCCTACGGCGCGTTCGACCTGATCCTCCGTGTCGCCATCGTGGCGGCGAAGTACATCGAGTCCGGCGTCGCACAGACGGCGGTGCTCGCCTCCGCCGTCATCGGCTCTATCAACGGCTCGTACACCGCCAACGCGGCGATGACGGGGTCGTTCACGATTCCGACGATGAAAGAAAGCGGAATGGAGGGGCACCGCGCGGCCGGTATCGAGGCCGTCGCCTCGACGTCGGGGCAGGTGCTCCCGCCGGTCATGGGTGCCTCGGCGTTCGTGATGGCGTCGTATCTCGGCGTGCCGTATCTCGATATCATCGCAGCCGGCCTCGTGCCGGCAGCAATTTTGGTCATTTCGATCGTCATCGCGGTCCACTACACCGCCATTTCCGATAGTAGCAGCCAGGACATGGAGTTCTCGGAGTTCTTCGATGAAACGCTCTCGAACGAGCAGAAGCTGTTCGAGACGATTCGCTTCGGCATTCCGTTCGGTATCCTCCTTTATCTGCTGGGGGTTGCACAGTTCACCGTGATGACCTCCGCGCTGTACACCGTCGTCGCGATGACTATCACCGGCGTCCTGATGCCACCCGTTCAACGACTGGTGGACAGCACGAGTACCGGCCCCGGATCGGAGCTTCTGACACAGGTTCGAAACACGGTTCACGGGTTCCGTCGCGGCGCGATTATCCTCGCCCCCATCGCGATCATCCTCGTCGTCATCAGCGGCGTCGTCAACATCTTCGGCACGACCGGCGTTCCGGCGAAGATAGCGCTACTGTTGATCAACATCTCCGGGGGCGTCTCAGTCAGATCACGGCACATTACACGATGTTCTACGCGGCCATATTGGCAGGTATTACGCCGCCGGTGGCCACCGCGGCGGTGGTCGCAGCGGGCATCGCCGAGGCGAATTTCTGGAAGACGTGTGGGGCGGCGATCAAAATCGCTGCGCCGTTGTTCGTCCTCCCGGTCGCGTTCGTCTACAACCCGGGGCTGATCGCGATATCTGTCGGGGTCGGAACGCTCAGTGTCGGGTTGCTAGTGCTACTCGGTGCGGTGACGATGACGTACGGACTGAACTACCCGTTCCAGATGCGGCCAGGGCGGGTCATCGGCGTTCGTAGCCTGTTGACCGCGCTGGGTGTCGTCGTGATGGTGTACCCGAGCACCGTGGTGAAAATCGCCGGAATCGCGACGTTCATCGGGGTGTTCTTCGCCGAGAAGGTGCTGATGCGTGATCTCCGACTGCCGTTTCGCAGGGGGGCAAGTCAGTAACCTACGCCCGCCCTGAAGGGCGGGGCTTTCACCCATGATGGGTTTCCACACCGACCTTGGAACGGCGGACGCGGGTTGCACGACCAGCCACGGTCCCATGGTGAGGCGACTCCCCCTACTCCACCGTGGAGCGGTTGGGGGGCTGGCTCACACCACTTCAATTGGCGGTGAGCCTCAGGCGCGTCACTTCGGGAGTGAGCAGGGGATTTCTCACCCGCCGTGTGGCGGTGCAGTACCGGATGTACCCTGCCTCGACGGGCAGGTTCGGAACGTCCCTCCTGTCACCGATGGGAGCGGCATCCGTCCGCGGCTCCCGACTTCGGGGCCGGGTTACTGCGGCCCGTCCACGGCGTCCATTCTGGAGGCCGTGGACTGTATTACAGAATACGATATCATGCTACCTAATAGTTACGCACCGGCAGGGAAACCAGCCCCGCCGGTTCCGGCAGTTGCACAGTGCCGCGTCGGCTTCCTCCCCGTCCCCAGAAATCTCCGATTTCTGGTGGGCGAACGAGACGCTCCGCGTCTCGTCAACGCCGTGAACGGCGGGGTTTCCGCCTCGGAGGAAAGATGAGCGCGAGCGACATCCCTCCCGAGGAAGTAGCCGAGAGTTCGATGGAGAAGGCCGGCGGCCTCGGCGAGATCATCCCGGAGCCGCTCATGCCCATCTGGCGGCGCATCGAGCGGTTCCAGGCGTTCAGAGAAACCCACGGCGAGCGGTACGTCGCGGTGTTTGAGATACTGACCGCCGCGATGCTCATCGTCGGCTACGTCCTGTGGCTGTATCTGTATCTACTGGGCGGGTCCTGAGAGGGGCAGTGCCGGCGGTGTCAGTCCTGCCACCGAGCCGCCCGCTCGATATCGTGTGGAATGTGGGCGTCCTGTCGTTTCACGTCCTCGAGATACTCGCGTAACTCGGGCGTGAAATCGGGATGTGCGCAATGCTCGATGATTCGCTCCGCGCGTTCGGTCGGTGAGCAGCCGCGCACGTCGGCCACACCCTGTTCGGTAACGAATACATCGATGTCGTGTTCGGTATGGTCGACGTGAAACGTCATCGGAACCACCCGAGAGATGTCCCCGTCGTCCAGGCTCGAAGGGAGCGCACAGACAGTGACTAACGCGTTGCGATTGAAATCAGCCGACCCGCCGACGCCGTTTATCATCCGCTTGCCGCCGACGTGCGTGGAGTTGACGTTGCCGTAGATGTCGAACTCGATAGCACTGTTGACGCCGATGACGCCGAACTGTTCGATGAGCCCCGGGTGGTTGGTGATATCGGTGGGGCGGAGGACGATGTCCTCGGCGTACCGTTCGATATCGGCAAAGAGACGTTCCTGTCCGTCAGCAGTCAGCGCCATCGAGGTCGCGCTCGCACATTCGAGGCCGCCGGCGTCGAGCATGTCCAAGAGGCCGTCCTGGATGAGTTCGCCGAAGTACACTACCTCCCGGCCGCCAAAATCCAGCTCTTTCAGCTCACCCATCAGGGCGTTGCCGAGTGATCCGACGCCGAACTGGAGGTGGGCCGCGTTCTCGAACGCCGGGGAACGTTCCATCTCCGTGGCGAGAAACGACCCGAGATTAGCTGCGATGGCGAGGTCGTCCCCGGTCGGGTCTCGAAACGTGTACGTCGAGTCGGAGGTGTCCGTCTCGATGACGCCGACGAGTTTCTCCGGGTCGAAGCTGACGTAGCTCGCGCCGATCCGTTCGCCCGGGTCAGAGAGCGGTACCGGGCCTCTGTTCGGTGGCTTTTCGAGGCGGTAGATGTCGTGAAGCGCCTGCAGTTCGAGCGGTTGCGTGCGGTTGAGTTCGATGAGGAGAGTGTCAGCGGCCTCGACGAACGCCGGGACCTGTCCGACCGACGTCGACGGGACGAACCAGTCTTCGCCGACGGCCACGGCCTCGACGACGGCGACGTCGGGGTCAGCCAGCCGACCGTACTGCACCTCATCGCCGATAGCCGAGGCGTTTCGGTCGCTGAACGCGATTTCGCGCCGATCAGTCGCGGCTCGGGCAACTGAGGAAGACTGATACGAAAAGCGCCGGTCGACGGCACCGGAGCCGACGAGTTCGACGTCAATTTCCTCGCCGACGTTTCCGCTGTGGACGAGGGTAAGCCCGAGATCACGGTCGTCTTCGGCCAGCGCGAGCGGGACTGCCTTCGGGTAGCCGACGCTGCCGAATCCGCTGGTCAGCACCGTTGCGTCAGCGGAGATAGCCGTCGCTGCCGGGGCGGCGGCGGTGAGCGGAAGATCGCCGTGCAGCCGGGATTCAAGCGGTGTATCAGCCGGTACCGAGTGATGACTCACGGCTCGTCACCCCGGACGGGTCGGTGAAACAGGTGGTCTATGTAAGCGATGCGACGGCGGATGTCTGAGATACCGGTCACGGCGTCGATGACGGACGACATCGTCGGTGAGTAACCTCCGTGTAGAGCGAACGCAGCGGGTTCGCCGCGCGTTCGAGACTGAGACATCGTTTGCTACCGAACCGGCCACGGCTGAGATAATAAATCGTCGGGTGGCTTCCGGCCGGTGGACCGGCCAGTTATATGCGGCAAAAGCGATGCGTGGGGCATGGAGACGTACGACGATATCAGTCTCGCCGTAACTGACGGTATCGCTACTGTCACCATCGAACGACCGGACGTGTACAACGCGTTTACCCGCAACACCGTGCTCGAACTCAACGACGCGGCACGAACGGCCGAGGCCGATACTGACGTCTACGCACTCGTACTGACCGGCGCTGGGAAGGGCTTCTGCTCGGGAGCGGACACCACCCAAATGCCTGACTGGGACCGGCAATCGCCCGAGGAGTACGGGGCTTTTCTCTGGCTCATCCAGCAGTTCGTCTGGAATCTCCGAACGATGGCGACGCCCTCTATCGCGGCCGTCAACGGCCCCGCTATCGGCGCGGGCTGTGACTTCGCGCTGGCCTGCGACCTCCGTGTCATCGGCGAGGACGCCGTCATGCGTGAGGGGTTCGTGAACGTCGGCCTCGTGCCGGGCGACGGAGGCGCGTGGCTCCTCCCGCGTCTCGTCGGTGAGTCGAAGGCTCGGGAGTACCTCTTGACCGGTCGCGATATCACGCCCGAGGACGCGGTCGATATCGGTCTCGCGGTCGAACAGGCCCCGGACGCGCTAACGGCCGCAGGTGACCTCGCGGCGGAGATCCGAAATAAACCCGCGACGGCGGTCCAGCACACGAACCGGCTAATCGACCCCCAGCAGAGCTTCGACGACTACTGCCGAAAGGCCGCTACCTACCAGTGGGACTGTGTCGTCGACGACGAACACAAAGAGGCCGTGGCGGCGTTCAACGAGGGTCGAAAGCCGCAGTTCGAGCGTTCACACGACGACTGAGCGAGCGAACCCCGGCGAGACGGCCACCTACCGCTCTGAAACGGCCGGGAGCCCATCCGATTTCGGTGCGCGGGCAATAGTGTTCAGTTGCATCTCGTCGGTCCCTGCGGCGACGCGCCTGCTCCGTGCGAACCGGTACAGGTGTTCCGATGGGCGGCCCTGCCGGTACGCTCGGGCACCAACGATTTGAACGGCCTCGCTGCCGACATCCTCGGATGTCTGCGAGTAGTGGAGCTTTGCCGTCGACGTCCGAAGCCGAGACGGCGGTGTTCGTGCCCTCGTGCGCCCGCTGCAGACGGACACACCAGCGCGGCCGCCGTCTCGACCTGCCGGTACATTTCCGCGATTTTCCGCTCGATACCTGGAACTCGTCGATTTGCTGCCCGACCTCGTCACCGCGCGCGATCTTCGTTGCGACGGGCTGCTCGCCGACGTGGTCGACGGCTACGATCCCGAGGACGTCTTCGAGACCGAGCAGAGTCGTCCCGGCGACCGCTCCTTCTTGACCAACGATCGACATCTCCCACGGGGAGTGTCGGTCAAGAAATTCCCATATCGATACGAACCCCGCGGGTGAGACGCTCACTACGTCGACTGAATGCTTATTTTATCGCTCCGTCTAATCATAGACATACGAGCACTGTCGTGTGAATCGTGAAGACACCCGACGTCCTCCACGGACGGCCCCGGATCGAAGGGACACGGGTCGGGGTGTTCACCCTGGGTGCGGCAGTTCGGGAACACGACGAGAGCCTCAAGGAACTGTTGGGGGGTCCCCCGACCTTGATCGTGAAGAATTGATATCCTTCACACCGTTCAGAACATCCATTAGAATCGGTAGGAGTTTCCACGTTCGATCAACGGACCAATGGACCAGTTCTCATTGAAGTACTTCGAATTCGATGAGTATACTATTTGTGACATAATTTAGCATGACGTTCGCGGGGGAACGTGCGATCGTGGGTCGTGGTACACCGATACGTGAGACAGCTTCTCGCGAAGCCCTCTTGCGTTTCTGGCCATTATGATACAGTATGAGAAGAACGCCCGCAAGAGACTGGTGCTGCCGACAGGAAGTGAACGAATTATGATACGAGCGATGCAACTGTCCCTGCCCACCCGCTATCGTAACGCTGGATTGTTCGTGCTGTTAGCCACCTTGTTCGGTAGTTCGTTCGTCGCGATCAAGACGGGGTTGCGAGAACTGCCGCCGCTCCTGTTCGCCGGGCTCCGATTCGACATCGGTGCCGCGGTGTTGGCCAGCTACGTCGTTGCGACCCGGTCTCGGTCGAAGTGGGTGCCCCGGACGCGAGGTGACCTCCTTGGTATCGGAATCGCGGGAGTGTTCCTCATCGCGCTGAACTCTCGCCCCGGTTTTCGCGTGGTGGGCGCTCGGCGACCGACTCTCCAAGATCGGTGCAGTCGGAATCAGCGTCGCCTTAGCTGGCATCGTAATCATCGTCCAGCCGTCGCCGAGCGCGCTCGCGAGCGGGGGCACCGTCGGTCAGGTGCTCGTCCTCGGGGCAGCTACAGCCGTTGCAGCCGGCAGCGTTCTGCTCGAACGGGTGCGGCCACGGATCGGGTATCTCCCGCTGACTGCATGGGCGATGGCAGTCGGTGCGGCCCTGCTCCACGGTCTGAGCCTCCTCAGTGGTGAACCACAGGCGAGTGTCACTGAGATCGGCCCGCGTGCGGTCACGAGCCTGTTGGTGGTCGGCATTCCGGCGACGGCAGTGGCATACGCTATTCGATTCGACTTACTCGAACGACTCGGCTCGGTTCGGGCGAACCTCGTGGCTTACGTGGTGCCGATTGCCGCCGCGCTGACTGGCTGGCTGGTGCTTGGCGCCGGTCTCTCCGCGGTGACGGTCCTGGGATTCTTGGTAGTTGTCGCCGGATTCGGCCTCGTCGAGCGTCAGACCCTCCGGTACGAGGTGCGTCGCCTTCGACGGTGGCACGCCCAGCGGCGGGAGCCGACGCAGACACAGGTCGACTCGTGGCCCGCCGATGATTGATCACCCCAGCGAATAGACTGGCTTCTCGACCGGCAGCTTTCGCTCGCTCCAAATAGCAGTATAGAGGACCTGAAGGGACTCGCGGCGAACGTCGAAGGAAATGCTACCGACGATAGAGACGGTCGATGATGGCTCGATACAGTCGGTATCGAATCCGAAAGCTACGACGATCTGAAGATGAAAACCTGTGCTAAAGCGCAGACCCCGGCGGTGACGGAAACTGCCGAGAGTCCCGTTCCGAGACGGCCACCGAGTCGCGCGACACGTCCTCGGTCGGATCGAACATCGGAGATGAAGACAGGGCTTCCGGCACTCAGCATTTTCGAGGTGGAGCCCCCGGCCTCAAGCAGCGAACGTAGTGAGCGAGTAGGCCGGAGAGGAACCCGACATAGTACGACACAACCGGCACACTTCGATCAACCCAACTCCCGAGCGTTTAAGAACTGTCAATCATACATCTGAAATATGGAGGTCCGGCGTACCGCACCTGTCAAACTCGTCGTCCCCGACGAGCGCCGCGACGACCTCCACGAATCTGCCCGACAATTCCTTCACTGCGCCAACCGCGCCGCCGAGTTCTGTTGGTCCGACGACTCCTATATCAAATGCGTGACGGCCAACACAACCGCACGAGACGCGCTCTACGACGAACTCCGCGACGAAACCGACCTTACCGCGAACCTCGTCCAAGAGGCCATCCGACGCGGCGTCCAAGCCGTCAACGGATGCGTCGAACGATGGAAAAACGGAAAGCGAGTGAGCCAACCGGAGTTCACGTCGTGGAGCATGCTCTACGACAAGCGGAGCGCGACGTTCTACCGGAACAAAGTTTCGCTCTCGACGGTCAACGGACGTGTCGAGTGTGGCTTTGAACTTCCCTCGGACAGCCCCACACCATACGAACAGTACGTGCTGTCAGAGGAGTTCGAGTTCCGTGCAAGCACGCTCCAGTACGACGCAGTGGACGACGAGTTCTACTTCCATATCACCACTCGGAAGTACGACTCCAAAGGAGAAGACGGTGAGGACGCAGAGGTTTCGGAAGATACTGAGCACCAAACAGTCCTCGGTATCGACCTCGGCGTTAGCAGTCTCGCCGTCTCCTCCACCGGGCGCTTCTGGCAGGGAGACGACTACGACCACTGGTGCCGCGAGTTCGAGAAGCGACGTGGCGAGATGCAACAGCGCGGCACGCAAGCCGCGCACAACGCACTGCTTCGACTCGGCAAACGAGAAGAAGCGTGGCGCAAACAGTACATACACACCGTCGCCAACGAAGTCGTTACGGAGGCCGTCGAACATGACTGTGACATGATCGTGTTCGAGGACTTGACCGACATTCGAGAGCGCCTTCCCCAAGCGAAGTGGCACCACGTATGGGCGTTCCGACGCCTGTTTGAGTATGTCTCCTACAAGGCACCTGAACGGGGTGTCTCTGTGGAACAAGTCGAGCCGAACCATACGTCCCAACGCTGTTCTCGGACGGACTGCGGGTTCACGCACGACGACAACCGTCACGGAGAACAATTCTGTTGCCAGAAGTGTGGGTACGAAGTGAACGCGGATTACAACGCTGCGAAGAATATCGGGACGCGGTACGTTCGGAAACGGACACACAGACTCCGGTCCTCGCCCACGTCGGGGAGCGGAGACGCACCAGTAAACGTGCGTATAACTGGTGGGACACTGAACGGCGAGAGTCACCAGCCTATTGCCGGTGACTGATTGCCGGGAGTCCACATCAAAGCCCTCCCCTCAAGGACCGAGGCGCGTAGTCGTTCGAGACGGCGAAGCCGTCTCGTGATGACGAGAGAGCTTCGCTCTCTCAGACCACGCCGAGGGAGTAAGGTAGGGTAGTTTACGGCTTCACCAGCACCTTCACCGCCTCGCGTTCGTCCATCGCGCGGTAGCCCTCCGGGACGCCGTCGAGGTCGACCGTCTTCGTGAACACCGGCGACGGGTCCAAGGTCCCGCCGAGGACGTCCGCTTTCAGCTCCTCGGCGTAGGCGCGGACCGGCGCCACGCCGCCCCGCAGGGTGATGTTGTCGCCGAACATCGCGTAGATGTCCAGTCCCTCGTCGGTCACGCCGTGGGGGACGCCGACGTAGCCGACGGTGCCGCCCGGCCGACAGACCTCGATGGCCGTCTCCATCGCCGAGGCCGCACCGACGCACTCCATGACGTGGGCGGCGCCGCCGTGGGTGAGTTCCCGAACCCGCTCGACGGCGGCCTCGCCGCGCTCGGCGACCGTCTCCGTGGCGCCGAACGCCGCGGCGAGTTCGAGGCGGTCCTCGTGGTGGCCGACGGCGACGACGCGTTCGGCGCCGAGTCGCCGGGCCGCGAGCACCGCACAGAGGCCGACCGCGCCGTCGCCGACGACGACGCACGTGTCGCCCGCGCCGACCCCGGCGCTGACGGCGGCGTGGTGGCCCGTCCCCATCACGTCCGTCAGCGGTAGCAGCGACCGGAGGGCGTCTTCGTCGTCGGCGTACCGGTCCGGCACCCGGACGAGCGTGCCGTCGGCGTGCGGCGACCGGACGTACTCGCCCTGTGCGCCGCCGTTGTCGCCGTTCCAGGAGTCGCCGTTCACGCAGGAGGTGTGCAGGCCCGTCCGGCAGAACTCACACCGACCGCAGCTGACGACGAACGGCGCGAACACGCGATCGCCGGGCTCGACCGACCGCACGTCGTCGCCGACCGCCTCGACGACTCCCATCGGCTCGTGGCCGACGCGGGAGCCGGCCTCGCGGTCGCTCTCGCCGCGGTAGAACCACAGGTCCGATCCGCAGATTGCGGTGTGGGTCACGCGGACGATGGCGTCGGTCGGCGCCTCGATCTCGGGCTTCGGGACCTCCTTGACGGCGATGTCGCCGGGGCCACGGTAGATGGCTGCGCGCATGGTCGACACGGGGGTCCGGCGAGGGTTAAACATGGAGGAGCCGGAAGTAGCCCCACCCCGACCGCACGACTTTTCGTCGCGGGCCCCCCGGTACACCCATGCGAACGCTCGCCTTCGACGGCCGCACCGGCGCCAGCGGCGACATGATCCTCGGCGCCCTCGTCGCCGCCGGCGCCGACCCCGGCGTCCTCGCGCCGGTTGAGGACGCCCTCGACGTCGCGTACCGCGTCGGCCGAACCACGACGAACGGCATCGAGGCGACGACCGTCGACGTCCTCGTCGACGGCGACGACGGCACCGGCGACCACGACCACGAGCACGCCGACGACGACCACGACCACGCTGCCGACGACGGCCACGCGCATAGCGGCGACCACGGTCATGAACACAGTCACGCCGACGACGACCACGACCACACGCACGCCGAGGGCCACGGCCCCCACCGGAGCTACGCCGAGTGCGTCGAGATCGTCGAGGCGATGGGCCTCCCGAAAGGCGTCGAGACGGACGCGACGGCGACCTTCCGGCTGCTCGGGGAGGCCGAGGCGCGGGTCCACGGCACGGACCTCGAGGAGACGGCCTTCCACGAGGTCGGCGCCGACGACGCGATCGCCGACGTCGTCGGGGCGGCGCTGCTGGTCGACGACCTCGGGGTCGACCGGGTGGTGACGGCGCCCGTCGCCGCCGGCGGCGGCGAGGTGTCGATGAGCCACGGCGTCTACCCCGTCCCGGCGCCGGCGGTCGCCTACCTCGCCGAGATGGCGGACTGGCGGCTCGAGGGCGGGCCGGTCGAGACCGAGCTGCTGACGCCGACCGGCGCGGCCGTTCTCGCGCGGTTCGCCAAGGGCGTCGACTCGCTGCCGTCGATGGACGTCGCGGCGGCGGGCTACGGTGCCGGCCGGAAGTCCCTCGAGGACCGCCCGAACGTCCTGCGGGCGACGGTCGGCGAGGCGACGGGTCGGCTCGAGCGCGACGACATCCGGGTGCTGGAGACCACCCTCGACGACGCGACGCCGGAGGTCCTCGGCGGCCTCCAGGAGCGCCTCGCGGAGGCCGGCGCCCGCGACGTCACGATCCTGCCGGCGACGATGAAGAAATCCCGGCCGGGCCACCTCGTGAAGGTCATCACGAAGCCGGAACGCGTCGAGGCGGTCGCCCGCCGGCTGGCCGAGGAAACCGGCACCCTCGGCGTCCGGGAGACCGCCGTCGGCCACCGCTGGGTCGCCGACCGGCGCTTCGAGACCGTCGAGGTCGAGTTCGGCGGCGAGCGCTTCGAGGTGACGGTTAAGATCGCGACCGACGACGAGGGGACCGTTTACGACGTCAGCACCGAGTACGACGACGCCGCCCGGGTCGCCGACGCCGCGGGCGTCCCGGTCCGGGAGGTCCTCGACCGCGCGGCGGCCGCCCGGCGGCGGTGACCGCCGGCACCGGCGCCGCTACCGGTGGCGCTCGAGCGCCTCGGCGACGGTCAGCTCGCCGGCGGCGACCCGCCGCGCCAGCTCCTCGTCGATGGCGCGGTCGTTCTCGCTGCGCTCCCGCGAGCGGTTCTTGATGAGCTGTATCTCGCCGGCGGTCGGCTCGACGTCCCGCTCCTCGATGCGGTCGCCCTCGCGGCGGGCGATGTTGACCGCCGCGAGCACGTCGCCCATCCCGCGGGCCCCGGCGCCGAGATGCGGCGTGGTCGCGGTCTCGTCGACGAGCTCGACCGGGGCGTCGATGTCGTCGACGATCTTCGCCCCCCGAAGGCGAGCACCGTCGCCGATCCTGACGAGCGGGTCCGCGGCGTCGGCCACCTCCTCGGCGACGCGGTCGGCGACCTCGTCGGCGGGCAGTTGGAAGGCGGCCACGACCGTGTCGCCGCTGAGGACGGCCACGCCCGGCCGCTCGCCGGGATCGACCCCGACGACGGTCCGGCCGTCGTCGCCCCGCAGGACGCCGACGGCCGCCTCGACGGCGCGCCGCGGGTCGGCCGGGTCGGCCCGGACGGTCGCCACCTCGGGGTGTTCGTCCTCGGGGCCGACGAGAGCCACCCGGGCGTCGTCGGGGGGTTCGGCGCCGGGCTCGACGGTGGTGAACCGGACGTCCCGGTCGCGGAGCGCCTCGACGGCCCCGTAATAGAGTTCGAAGTCGTCCGTCGCGACGACGATCACTGTCGGGACGATGCGACCGCGGTCCAATAAGCCCGACGACCGAGGGTCAGGTTGAGAGCCGACGAACGAGTCGACGCCCGGCGCCCGGCGACGAACTGCCGGGGTTTATACGGGTACGCGGCCAACTGCCGGTGTGAGCGAGCCGATCCCGACGGGGTGTACGACGGTCGACGACCTGCTCGGCGGCGGCTTCGAGCGCGGCGCCGTCACCCAGCTGTACGGCCCGCCGGCGGCCGGCAAGACCAATCTCGCGCTGTCGGCCGCGGTCGAGGTCGCCGCCGCGGGCGACACCGCCCTCTACGTCGACACGGAGGGGCTGTCGGTCGAGCGGTTCCGCCAGATCGCCGAGGCGGGCGCCGGCGCCGGCGTCGACGCCGTCGACGACGTCGCCTCCCGCGTCATCATCACGGACGCACTGGACTTCGACGAGCAGCGGGAGGCCGTCCAGGACGCCGCCGATCTCGCGGCCGGAACGGAGCTGATCGTCCTCGACAGCGCGACCGGCTTCTACCGGCTCGCGCGCGACGACGACGACGGCGGCGAGTCGCTCCGACGGGTGGCGAAGCAGGTCACCCACCTGCTGTCGTTGGCCCGCCGGCACGACCTGGCGGTCGTCGTCACCAACCAGGTGTTCTCCGACCCCGAGTCGGACTCCTCGCGGGTGCGGCCGCTCGGAGGGCACACCCTGACGCACTGGACGGGCGTCGTGGTCCGCCTCGAGCGGTTCCGGGCCGGCAACCGCCGGGCGACCCTGGAGAAACACGGCTCGCGGCCCGCCGGCGACACCGCCCGGTTCCGCATCACCGGGGAGGGTCTCGAGGGCGTCAACGAGGAGGTCTGACTGCCGACTACAGTTCGCCGAGCTTCCGGAGGACCTGGCCCTCGTACTCGGCGTCGGCGCGGGTGCCCTTCAGCTCGAGGACGTTCCGTTCGAGCTTGTCGACGGCGACGTGGAAGGCGGTCTCGGCGCCGTAGCCCTCGCCGGTGCCGCCGACCTGCCCGCGGTTGGTCCGGAGCCGGATCTGACACTGGATCAACGGCGTCCCGCGGAGCTTCTCCTTGTGCTCGTGGAGCCGGACGTGGGCGTGGTGGACCTGCATGTCCCGGTACTTGTCCGTCACCTCGGTAACCGCATCGTAGATGTCCTGCCGGGAGATGGTGTCCAGCAGCTTGATGTTCGTGATCTGGACGTCCATGCTCTCGGTTTCGGTGTAGGTCAGCGCCCGGAGGACGTCCGTCTTGGTGAGGACCCCGGCGACGACGTCGTCGTGGTCCGGGGTGACGACGAGGCCGGCGTAGTCGTTGTCGAGCATCCGCTCGACGGCCGCTCGGACGCTGTCGTCCAACTCGACGGTCTCGACGGGGCTGGACATCAGGTCGTACACCGGCAGATCGAGCATCCGGTCGGTGTCGCCCGAGCGGTCGCCCTTGTGCTGTCGCTCCATCGTCCGGACCGCGAAATCGGCGATGTCGTGGGTGGTCACGATCCCCGACAGCCGGCCGTCGTCGCCGACGACGGGGAGCCGCGAGATGCCGTGTTCGCGGAGGTGGTTGATCGCCGTCCCGAGGCTGTCGTCCTCGGTGAGCGCGACGATCTCCTCGGTGCAGATCTGCTCGACCGTGAGGACGTCCAGGTTCTCGAGAACGGCCTCCAGAATCGCGTCCTCGGTGACGATGCCCCACAGCTCCTCGTTTTCGAACACCGGCGCCAGCTTGACGCCGCCTTCGATGAGCATCCGCGCGACGTCGCGGACGCCGTCGGTCCGCTCGACGGTCGGCACGTCGCTGCGGACCAGCACCTGGACCTTGGCGTCGTCCTCGACGTGGGACTGCAACAGCTGTCGCTCCGCGATGATCCCCTCGTAGTCGCCGTCGTCGGCCACGACGATCCCCTTCGGATTCTCCCGCTCGAAGATGGAGCGCACCTTCCCGAGCCGCTCGTCGACGTCCACCTGGACGTACTCGCGGGTGGCGATATCTGCGATGTTCATCTTTCTACCCCCGAGTTCGCCGTCTGTACTCTTTAAACTACTCCCCCAGGTACTAACTCGTGGCTCCGCGTAGTCGGACCGTGCGACCCGACATCTCGGTCTTCGGCCGGTACACCTACCTGGTGACGGAGCTGCTGTGGGGGGCCGTCGCCCTGGCGCTGCTGCGGCGGACGAACTCCACCCGGAAGGCGCTGCGCGTCTCGCTCGTGCTGTATCCCTTCGCGTACGCGTGGGACCGCTACACCCTCGAGGTGGGCATCTTCGACATCCCGCTCCGGACCGGGGTCGAGATCGCCGGCATTCCCCTCGAGGAACACCTGTTCATGTTCGTCGTCCCCTCGATGGTCGTCGGCACCGCCGAGGCGCTTGAGGAGAGGTGACGGACGCCGGCGCCCGGTCGGAGGCGTGACGCAGCCTACATCAACCGACCGGCCGAAGCGACCGTATGTTCGGAACCGAACGGCCGCCGGAGGCCAAAGCCGGCGTCGAGGACGTCGACCTGTCCGGCCGGACGGCGCTGGTTTCCGGCTCGACGAGCGGGCTCGGGCGCGCGGCGGCGCTGTCGCTGGGCCGGCTCGGCGCCGAGGTAATCGTCCACGGCCGCGACGAGGCCGCCGGCGAGGCGGTCGTCGACGAGATCGAGGCCGGCGGGAGCGAGGCGCGGTTCGTCGCCGCGGACTTCGAGCGGCCGGTGGCGGTGTCCGCGCTGGCCGACGCCGTCCGCGAGTCCGTCGACGAACTGGACGTCCTCTGCAACAACGCCGGCGGGCTGTTCGACGACAACTCCGAGACCGACCTCGGCGTCGGGCGGACGTTCCACGTCAACCATCTCTCGCCGTACCAGCTGACGGCGGAGCTGCTGCCGACGCTCGCGCCGGACGCCCGCGTCGTGACGACGGCGTCGGTTGCCCACCGCTTCGCGACGCCGGAGCTCGACGGCCTCGCGGCGCTGACGGGACTGTCCTCGTGGGCTGCCTACTGCCGGTCGAAGCTGGCGAACGTCCGCTTCGCGACGGAGCTGGCTCGCCGGCTCGAGACGGCCGACCGGGAGGTCACGTCCAACTCGCTGCATCCCGGCATCGTCCCCGGCAGCGAGTTCTCGCGGACGCTGCCGGCGCCGGTACCGCAGCTCGGCGAGCTGGTCGGCGAGCTCCCGGTCGCCGACTCCGTCGCGGACGGCGCCGCCACCGTCGTCTACCTCGCCGCCGCCGACGAGGTCGCCGACGTCACCGGCGGTTACTTCTCGCGGTGTCGCCGGCGGACGCCCGACCCCGACGCGACCGACGCCGAGGCCTGTCAGCGACTCTGGGAGCGCAGCGCGGAGCTTCTCGACGTCGAGGAGCCGCTCGCGGCGGCCGTCGCCGACTGACCGGTCGCGGGCCGGATACGCGCGGCGACCGCGCAACGACCGAACCTCGACGGCCCCGGTGCGGCGGTCGGACTCCCCTGGCCGGGAACGACTTCGGCGGCGCGCCTGCTGGCTCATGCCGACCACTTCCAGAAATTGACGGGAAAACCAAACGACCGTCTACCGGAACCACCGAAACCCCGTATAAGGGAGTGGGTTCGGGCAGATTTGAACTGCCGACCTCCTCCATGTCAAGGAGGTGTCATAACCGACCTAGACCACGAACCCGCGTCGCGTCATCCGCTTGCCCGGTGATACAATTGAAGCTTTCGGAACGACTGCCGGATGATCGCTCGCGTTCGAGTGGAACTGTAGCGGTCTCACACGGTAGAGGCAGAGCGTCGGCGCTCTGGTTTAAAAACCCGTAGATGTCGGGCAAAAAGGTAATCAAGAGTACACGTGAATTAAAGATAAGTATGAGCAAACGGACAGCACTCAAAACGACGGTGGCCTGCCTCGTCGCGGTGATGATGACGGTCGCGTTCACCGCGGCTCCGGCGGCAGCGGCCATCGGTTCCGACGACGGCGTCGGTATCGACGGCACCGTCGACGGCGTCACCGATGACTCCTCCGCTGCCGGTGGCAACGGCGACGTCCAGGTTCGAATCACCGACACGAACAGTCCGGTCCAGACCGGCGAGACGCTCGTCGTCACCGCCGAAATCGACACCGAAACCGGCGGCAAAGTGGTGCTCCTCATCGACGGCGAGCAGGTCGACCAGAGGGGCTTCGCTCCCCGTCAGACCGGCGCGTACAACTTCACCTGGGAGACGTCGGCCACCGACCTCGGCGACCACAACGCCACCCTCGCCAGCGGAACCGACTCCGACTCCGAGACGGTCACCGTCGAGTTCGGCACCGATCCGCCCGAGGAGACCTGCACGAACGTCCCCGGGCGGGCCAACGAGAACGTCCCGTACGAGGAGCTACCCTCCCGGGATGACCTTCCCGAGGACGCTCCGGACCCGGTACCGTTCATCACGCCCAAGGGCGTCGCGAACCTCATCATCGGCGTGGCGCCGAACCAGTGTGAGGTCGTCGATCCCGACGACCCCGCGGTCGACCCGTCCAACCCGCCGGACGACCCCGGGTACGACATGGTCGTCAAAAGGAACGATGAGTACGAGGACGGCTACGTCGTGCGGGTCTACTACCGGGTGACGCTGGACGACGAGGACGACGGACCCGAGGTGTACGGCCACGTCGGCGGTCTCGTCCACTCCGGCGATGTCGGAACGAACCCCTCGGTGACGTACGACGACGGCAGCGGCAGGCAGTACTCGACCGACCCGATGGTGCGGGGTGACGACTCGACGGCCGACGGAGAGGCCGACGTCGCGGCGCCGTTCGGTAGCGTCGGCGGCACCGTGGACTGCTCCGGCGGCGAGTGCCAGCCCAGCACCTCCGGCATCCCGAGCGCCACCGAGTACCCCGCCGTTCCCGCTCCCGTCTGGGACGGCGACGAGTAACGCCCGCCTCGCCCGCCGCTCGCTTTTCCGCCCGCCGCGACCGAGAGCGTAACGACAGTCTTATTCCGATGTACTCGTTTGTACATTGTAACACAGGATTGGACATCGATGACCAGTATGAGCGAGTACATCGAGCGCGCGGCCGACGGCGGGGACCTCTCGGTCGAGGAGGCCCGGGCGGCGTCGACGCTCGTCTTCGAGGCGGCGACGGAGGCACAGATCGGCGCGCTGCTGTCGGCGCTCCGGGCGAAGGGCGAAACGGAAGCCGAGATCGCCGGCTTCGCGCAGGGGATGCGCGAGGCGGCCCGCACCATCGACCCCGACCGGCGCCCGCTGGTCGACACCTGCGGGACGGGCGGCGACGGCCACGACACCATCAACGTCTCGACGACGAGCGCGTTCGTCGTGGCGGGCGCCGGCGTCCCGGTCGCCAAGCACGGCAACTACTCGGTGTCGTCTGCGTCGGGTAGCGCCGACGTCCTCGAGGAGCTGGGCGTCACGATCGACGCCGAGCCGCCGGCCGTCGAGGCGTGCATCGAGGAGCGCGGGATGGGGTTCATGCTGGCGCCGGTCTTCCACCCGGCGATGAAGGCCGTCATCGGCCCCCGCAAGGAACTCGGGATGCGGACGATATTCAACGTGCTCGGGCCGCTGACGAACCCGGCGGGCGCCGACGCCCAGGTGGTCGGCGTCTACGACCCAGATCTCGTGCCGGTGCTGGCCGAGGCGCTGTCGCGGATGGCCGTCGAGCGAGCGTTGGTCGTCCACGGCGCCGGCCTCGACGAGTTCGCCGTCCACGGCGAGTCGACCGTCGCCGAGGTCGACGGCGACGCGGTCTCCGAGTACACCGTTACGCCGGCAGATCTCGGCGTCGACAGCCACGACCTCGAGGCGGTCGCCGGCGGGTCGCCGAGCGACAACGCCGCCGACATGCGCGGTATCCTCGCGGGTGACGTCGAGGGAGCCAAGCGAGACATCGTCCTCGCGAACGCCGGGGCGGCCATCTACGTCGCCGGCGAGGCCGACAGCCTGGCCGGCGGCGTCGACGCGGCCCGCGAGGCGGTCGACTCCGGGGCGGCGGCCGCCCGGCTGGAGGAGCTCCGCGGGTTCGACCCATGACGCGGGCGAAGATCTGCGGGATCACGACCGCCGAGGACCTCCGGACGGCGGTCGCGGCGGGCGCCGACGCGGTCGGGCTCATCGCCGGCGTCGATTCGGACACGCCGCGGTCGGTGACGCCGGAGCAGGCCGCCGAGTTGGCCCGGGCCGCGCCGCCGTTCGCGACGACCGTTCTCGTGACGATGCCGGAGACACCCGTGGCGGCCGTCGACCTCCTCGACCGCGTCGGCCCCGACGCCGTCCAGGTGCACGGCGAGCTGTCGCCGGCGGAGACAACACGGCTGTCGACGGATGCCGGCGTCGACGTGCTGCGGGCGGTCTCCCCGGGGACGGCCGCCGACTTCGACGACGCCGCCGACGCCCTGGTGGTCGACTCCCTCGACGAGTCTGGCGCCGGCGGCACCGGCGAGACCCACGACTGGGCCCGGACCCGCGAGCTGGCGGCGTCGCTGTCGTCGCCGGTGGTGCTGGCCGGCGGGCTGACGCCGGTCAACGTCGCCGACGCCGTCGAGACGGTCCGACCGTTCGCCGTCGACGTCGCCAGCGGCGTCGAGGCCGCCCCCGGCCGGAAGGACCCCGACGCCGTCTCGGCGTTCGTCCGCGAGGCGGGGGTCCGGCCGTGATCTCCCGGGAGTCGTTCCGGGCGGCGGCGAGCGACGGGCCGGTCGTCGTCCGCGCCGTCGCCGAATTGGACGTCGACCCCGGGCCGCTCGCGGCGTACGCGGCGCTGACCGGCCGGACGACCGACGCCGACGACGACGAGTACGCCTTCCTGCTGGAGAGCGCCGAGAAGGTCGCCTCCAGCGACCCCGACGGCGCCTTCACTGCCGGCACCGGCGCCGGCCGCGGTGCCGACCGCCACGCCCGTTATTCCTTCGTCGGCTACGACCCCGCCGCGGTCGTCACGGTCGACGGCGGGGCGTCGGTCGAGCTGCTCGACGACCGCTACGAGGGGCTGTTGCGGCCGAACGGCGGCGACACCCTCGACTCGCTGCGGGCGGCGCTGCCCGACGTCGCGCTGCGGAACTTCCCGGAGACCGACCGCCAGCGGCTCCAGGGCGGGCTCGTCGGCTTCCTGGCGTACGACGCGGTGTACGACCTCTGGCTCGAGGAGGTCGGCCGCGAGCGGCCGGATTCGCGGTTCCCCGACGCGCAGTTCGTCCTCGCGACGAAGACGCTGGCCTTCGACGACGCGGCCGACACGGTGTCGCTGGTGTTCACGCCGGTCGTCCGCGAGGGCGACGACCCCGACGCCGTCTACGACCGCCTGCTGGCCGAGCGGGACCGCGTCGGGGGTCTGCTGGCCGACGCCGGTCCGCCGACGACCGACGGCTTCCGTCCGGTCGCCGAGCGGGCCGGGCCGCAGGACGACTACGAGGCGGCCGTCGCCCGCGCGAAGGAGCACGTCCTCGACGGCGACATCTACCAGGGGGTGGTCTCCCGGACCCGGGAGCTGGACGGCGACGTCGACCCGCTGGCGCTGTACGAGTCGTTGCGGGACGTCAACCCCTCGCCGTACATGTACGTCCTGGACTACGACGACCTCGTCGTGGTGGGTGCCTCCCCGGAGACGCTCGTGTCCGTCCGCGGCCGGGAGGTGGCGAGCAACCCCATCGCCGGCACCTGCGACCGCGGCACCAGCCCCGTCGAGGACCGCCGGCTGGCCGGCGAGATGCTCGCCGACGACAAGGAGCGCGCCGAGCACACGATGCTCGTGGACCTGGCGCGCAACGACGTTCGGCGGGTGAGCGAGGCCGGCAGCGTCCGCGTCGAGGAGTTCATGAACGTCCTGAAGTACAGCCACGTCCAGCACATCGAATCGACGGTGACCGGCCGGCTGCGCGAGGACCGCGACGCCTTCGACGCGACGCGGGCGTCGTTTCCGGCCGGGACGCTCGCCGGCGCGCCGAAGATCCGCGCCATGGAGATCATCGACGACCTCGAAACCGAGCCGCGGGGCGTCTACGGCGGCGGCGTCGGCTACTACTCCTGGAGCGGCGACGCCGACTTCGCCATCGTCATCCGGACGGCCACCGTCGAGCGGGGCCGCGGCGTCGACGGTACCGACCGGGTGACCGTCCGAGCCGGTGCCGGCATCGTCGCCGACTCCGACCCCGCCGCCGAGTACGCCGAGACCGACAAGAAGATGGACGGCGTGCTGGCGGCGCTGGACCGCATCGAGACCGATCCGGAGGAGGCGACCCGATGACCCGTGTGCTGTTCGTCGACAACTACGACTCCTTCACGTACAACCTCGTCGAGTACGTCAGCCAGCACGACGGCGTCGAGACGGCGGTGCGACGGAACTCGGCGTCGCTGGCGGACGTGCGGGCGGTCGACCCGGACGCGGTGGTCATCTCGCCGGGGCCGGGCCACCCGGAAAACGACCGCGACGTCGGCGTGACGGCCGACGTCCTCCGGGAGGTGAGCCCCGGGGTGCCGACGCTGGGGGTGTGTCTCGGCCTCGAGGCGGCCGTCCACGAGTACGGCGGCCGCGTCGACCGGGCGCCGGAGCCGGTCCACGGCAAGGCCTTCCCCGTCGACCACGATGGCCACGGGGTCTTCGCCGGACTCGAGCAAGGGTTCCAGGGCGGTCGCTACCACTCGCTCGTCGCCTGCGAGGTCCCCGAATGCTTCGCGGTGACGGCGACGACCACCCACGACGGCGAGGAGGTCGTGATGGGGATCCGCCACCGCGAGCACCCCATCGAGTGCGTCCAGTTCCACCCCGAATCGGTGCTGACCGGCGTCGGCCACGATCTCGTCGCCAACTTCCTCGGGCGCGCCCGCGGCTGACGGCCGCCGACCAAATATCACGAAGCGTACACGTCCGCCGGTAGCGCCGGCGGTACTGACCCTGGAACGTCGGCGGCCCGGCCGTCTCGACGGTGCCGTTCGAGCGGGCGGCGACGGTCGCCGTCGCGCCGTCGAGTCCCCCGGTCGCTTCCGCCCGAACCCCCGAATATTTCCAGTGAAAACCCCGCTTCCGTACCGCGATTCCGCCGGCATCAATTTCAGTTTCACTCCGGTCCACTCATCCTTATGTTGCTGCGGGCGAATCGATCGTTCCGTACGCGCGAGAGAGTACGCGCACATTCATCCGCCGGCACGGACACCGCCGGCGCCGCGAACGTATCGGACTCCCGAGAGATACCCGCCGGTGTCGAAGGGTTAATCGGCACCGCCGTACACGCACTCGTCGTCACGAATGATCCACGCCACCCACCGCAGTGCCACACGCATCGCCGTCGAACCGCGCGCTCGCCTCCGGAGGGCGGAGTGATGTCGGACGCCGACCCCTCCGCGGACGAGATCACACTCCCGGTGAAGCGAACCGAAGGCGAGACGATGGCCGACCGACTCACCGGCAACGCCTACCACAACATCCTACCCGCGCGGTACCTCCGAAAGGACGCCGACGGCGACCACGTCGAAGAGCAGGAGGAGCTGTTCGAGCGGGTCGCCGACAACATCGCGCTGGCGGAGGCGGTCTTCGAGGCCGACCGCCGCGGCCGCGAGATCACGGTGACGCCCGACCAGCTCAAGCCCGACCACCCCCGCCGCGACGAGCTCGCTGCCGAGGTGTTCGGCGCCGGCGTCACCGCCGACGACGACGCCGAGACGACGCTGTCGGTCCACAACGCCAACAAGTTCGCCTACGAGACGCTCGTCCCCGAGCTGCCCGAGGGGATTCGCGGCCACGTCGAGGAGAAGGCCGGCGAGTTCCGCGAGCTGATGGAGCGGCTCTCGTTCATCCCAAATTCGCCTTCGCTAATGAACGCCGGCGATGAACTCCAGCAGCTCAGCGCCTGTTTCGTAATGAGTCCGGACGACGATATTAATAACATCCATGAAACAGCAAAAAATGCCGCTTCCGTCTTTCAGAGTGGCGGCGGCTGCGGCTACGCATTCTGGAAATTGCGTCCGTACGGCGACACCGTCGGCTCGACGGGCGGCATCGCCTCCGGGCCCATCACGTTCATGCGGACGTACGACCAACTCTGCGAGACTATCGCCCAGGGCGGCGCCAGGCGGGGCGCACAGATGGGCGTCATACGGGTGTCCCATCCCGACGTCATTCAGTTCATCCACGCCAAAAACAAGGATGTCTCGCTGGCGGAGACCCTCCGGCTGAACGATCCCGACGACTTCACGCACACCTCCTTCGCGGAGGCGCTCGAGGAGGCCCGCGAACTCATCGACGACGACGGGAAGGTGCCGGAGCACCTCCGGAACGCCGTCGAGGGTCACCTCTCGAACTTCAACATCTCCGTCGGCATCACCGACGACTTCATGAACGCGGTGGAAAACGACGAGGCGTTCACCTTCACCAACCCCCGGACGGACGAGGCTCACGTCGCCACCCCCGAAACCCAGGAACTGTACGAGATGTTCGGCCTCGGCGAGTACGTCGAGGTGGGCGAGGAACTGTCCATCCCCGCCCGGGAACTGTGGGACGACATCGTCGAGGGTGCCCACGAGAACGGCGAGCCCGGCGTCGTCTACCTCGAGCGCATCAACAAGGAGCACTCCTTCGACGTCGAGAAGCACCCCGACCACCGAATACTCGCCACGAACCCTTGCTTGACCGGAGACACGCTCATCAGCACCGAGAACGGACTCGTCCCTGCCGAGGAGTTGTACGAGCAGGGCGTCGCGCGCGACGTGGTCGTCGACGGCCGTCTGAGCGAGGAGCGACTGAAGGAGGCGAGCAGCGTCTACAAGACCGGTACGAAGGACGTCTACCGGCTGACGACCGAGGAAGGCTACGAACTCCGCCTGACCGCCGACCACCGCGTGATGACCGACGACGGCTGGGTCGAAGCGGGGACCCTCGACGCTGGTGATACGGTTCACATCCAGAACCGAAAAGGCGAGTTCGGCCAGCACGGGAGCGCCGAGGAAGGACGGGTTCTGGGCTGGATGGTCGGGGACGGGCATCTCAAACATGGCGAAGAACGGGCGGTTCTGAACTTCTACGACGAAGACGCCGAGATCTCCGGACAGTTCGCCGACGACGTGAACGAAATCGTCCGGGAGCCGACCGGAAACGCCGATTACGAGATCGGTGTCAGCGAAATCAGCCGCGGAGACGACTACCGCGGCGCCCAGGCGGTCGAACAGCGCATCCGCTCGGCCCGCCTCTACGAGTACGCTGGAGAGGCCGGACTCGTCGAGGAGAAACACCAGGTGCCGGATGCTGTCATGCGCGGCAGCGAAGGGATGGCTCGCGGCTTCCTGCGGGCACTGTTCACTGCCGACGGAAGCGTCCAAGGAAACAAGAATCGTGGACGTACCATCCGTCTCGCAAATGCTAGCCTCGATCTGCTGAGAGAAGCCCAGCAACTCTTACTCAACTTCGGCATCGCCAGCAAGATTTACGAAGACCGCAAACCCGCCACGACGAAGGAACTTCCAGACGGTACTGGTGGACAAAAGGAGTACGAAACGAAGGGATTCCACGACCTCGTTATTTCGAAGGATAACATCATCCGGTTCCGGGACGAAATCGGGTTCATTCGAGAGGATAAGAATGAACAGTTAGATGAAATAATCGGCTCGTACGTCCGGGGGCCGCAGTCCGAGACGTTCACCGCTACCGTAGAATCCGTCTATCCCGACGGGAATGAGGAAGTATACGACCTGACGGAACCCGACACACATTCCCTCATAAGTGACGGAATAGTTACACATAACTGTGGCGAACAACCCTTGGAAGAGTACGAGGCGTGCAATCTCGGGCACATCAACCTCTCGACGCTGGCCGCCGAGGAGTCGCCGGACTGGCGGGTCTGGTACGACGACCACGGCGAGGAGTACGCCGACCTAGAGTCGGCCGTCGACGCCTTCCTCGCCGACGCCCTCGACTTCGAGGCCTTCGACCGGCGCATCGAGCTCGGCACACGGTTCCTCGAGAACGTGGTGACGATGTCGGACTTCCCGGTTCCCGAAATCGAGCGGAAGGTCCGGGAGATGCGGAAGATCGGCCTCGGCGTGATGGGGCTGGCGCAGCTGTACATCCAGCTCGGCATCGAGTACGGCAGCGAGGAGGGCAACGAGGTGGCCTGCCAGGTGATGCGGCACATCAACCACGGCTCCAAGCGGGTCTCCCACGAGCTGGCCGAGGAGCGCGGCGTCTTCGAGGAGTGGGACAACTCCAAGTACGCCGACCCGACGGCCTACCGCGAGTGGTTCGAGAACCAGACCGGCGAGGACGCCGACGAGTGGGCCGACGGCTACGCCATCCGCAATCACAACACGACCACCATCGCTCCGACAGGAACGACCAGCATGGTCGGCAACACCACCGGGGGCTGTGAGCCCATCTACAACGTCGCCTATTACAAGAACGTCTCCGACGACGTCCAGGGCGACGAGATGCTGGTGGAGTTCGACGATTACTTCCTCCGCGTTCTCGAAGAGAACGGCCTCGACGTCGAGGCGGTCAAGCGAGAAGCACAGGAGCAGATGGCGAACAACGAGTTCGACGGCGTCGACGGGCTGGAGACGGTGCCGGACGCGGTCGGCGAGCTGTTCGTGACGACCGGCGACCTCACGGCCAAGGAGCACGCCGGCGTCCAGGTCGCCTGCCAGGAGGGGGTGGACTCCGCTATCAGCAAAACTGTCAACGCCCCGAACAGTTCGACCGTCGAGGACGCCAAGGAGGTGTTCGAGTACATCTACGAGCACGGCGGCAAGGGCGTCACCTACTACCGCGACGGCACCCGCTCGAAGCAGGTGCTGACGACGCGGGCCCAGAACACCGAGTTCGCGGACATGGACGAGGCCGAGGCCGCCGAGGCCATCGTCGAGAACATCGAGGAGATATTCGGCGGTATCGAGGGCTTCCTCGACAGCGAGGAGGTCGAGACCGCCCTCGAGACCGACGTCGAAAGCCTGCTCGGCCGGGAGGTCGACCTCGGCAAGAAGCGACCCCGACCGGACGTGCTGCGGGGCGTCACCCAGCGCATCGACACCGGCTACGGGAAGCTGTACGTCAACATCAACGAGGACCCCGAGACGGGCCGGCCGTTCGAGCTGTTCGCCAACATCGGCAACTCCGGCGGCTTCACCGCCTCGTTCAC
>PXRL01000025.1:708-42271 GCA_003020965.1 Halobacteriales archaeon QS_4_69_225 | reverse complement strand
TCGAGGGCCTCCTCGACGGTGTCGCGGTTGTCGCTGGTCGTGACGACCGCGCGGGCGTCGCAGTCGTCCAGCCGGTAACTGATGCCGTCGGGACCGAACCGCTCGTTCACACCCCCGAAGACCGCCCCGCGCTTCAGCGCGCCGACGAGCGCGACGTAGTGTTCCGGGATGCGCGGCATGTACGTGAACACGCGGTCGCCGCGCTCTACGCCGAGATCGGCGATGGCGTGCGCGAAACGGGTCGAACGCTCGGCGAGTTCCCGGAACGTCATCTCGGTCTCCTCGCCGTCGACCCCGAGGTGGTGAAGCGCGACCCGGCCGTCGCCGGCGTGCCGGTCGCAGGTCTCGAAGCCGACGTTCAGTTCCTCCGGAGCGTCCCAGTCGGCCGCCTCGAACACGTCGTTCCACTCGAAGCTGTCGTAGGCCTCCTCGTAGTCGGTCATGTGGTGCGTGTCGGTCATTCAAACGAGTCGATGACCGGGATACCGACGGTCCCGAAGTCGGTCATCGCCTCGAGTTTCTCGTTGACGCCCTCGAGACCGATGGTTCCGGAGACGACGGCGCTGGGGTCCAGCTTGCCGGTCGAGACCATCCGGAAGATCTCGTCGTAGCGGGTCGGCGGCATCCCGAGCGAGCCGACGAACTCGATTTCCTGCATCACCATCGCGTCGGTCGGCAGCGTGACCATCCCCTCTTCCTCCTGGGTGGTGAGGCCGATCTGGACGTGCTGGCCGCGCGTGCCGAGGCTGAGCACCGAGTTGCGGCAGGTCTCGGCGATGCCGAGCGCGTCGACGCTGACGTCGGCACCGCCGCCGATGACCTCCTGGGACGGCGACCCAGTCGCCGGCCTCGACGTCGGCCCGGTGGGCCAGCCCGTGGAAGGAGGTCATGAACCGGCAGCCGAGCCCCGCCATGTCGACCGACGAAACCCCGTCGGGGAGTTCCACGAGGTTGTGGTCGGCGCTCGGAACGTGCAGCTCCTCGGCGAAGGCGCCCTGGACCTGTTCGACGAATCCCAGCGGGACGACGTTCTCACAGGTGTTCGAGAACCCTCGCTGGCACTGTGGGCAGGTCCCGTCGCCGATGTTGAACGGGACGGCGACGTGGTCGCCCTCGCTGACCGTCTCGACGTCCTCGCCGGTCTCGACGACCCGGCCGGCCGGTTCGTGGCCGAGTATCTGTCCCGGCTGCGGCTGGATGCCGAGCCAGTCCCAGTCGCCCATCCAGCCGTGCCAGTCGGACCGGCAGACGCCGCAGGCTTCCAGTTCGATGACGGCTCCCTCCGCGGTCGCATCGGGTGCGTCCACCTCGGTTATCTCGAGCGGTTCACCGTGCTCTTGGAGTACTGCTGCGCGCATTGCACTATGGGTGTGTTAACGCACCTCAATATATCTTTTCGTCTCCTCGAATATTAATAAATCTTGATATAGGGTATGCTAATCGAGTCGGTTTGATACTGGCCGCTGTACGTGAGTTCATGTCGACCGCACGGCTGCGAGCGGTCGCACCGGTACACGAGTGCAGTAGTCAGTACGACAGATGATGTCTCGATCCGGTGCACTGAGGCGGGCGCCACTACTTGTCGACAAACTCTTAACTCCTTGCTGAATGTTAACAGTAATGAGTGCGGAGTACAGGGACTCCGAAGCGATCCCTCGCCGTCGTCTCCTATCGACGCTCGTACTGGTAGGGACGACCGGCTGCACGTTTGGTGATACTTCTCCGTCCGGGTCCACTCGGACATCCGATTCCACACCGGCCGGAAAAGAATCTACGGGTCAATCCTCCGGCGAACCCTCATCGACTCCGGCGGACGGGAGCCCCGAGACGTACCGACCGACCGGAAGTGAACGGACCGAACTCCGGGGGAGTCCGTTCACAGAACTGCGCGTCGATACGCTTCCGGACGCCGCCCCGTTCGGTGCCGGCGTCGAGTTCCTCGCCCAACCGGCCGGCGAGGAGCCGGGACGACTCGCCGTCGAGTTGCGGAACGACACCGACAGTTCGTTGGGCGTCGAAGGCGGTGTGCCGGACGGCTCGAGTGAAAGCGAGACCGGAATCGCCGTCAGTAACGGTTGGGCGGACCGAGCCTCCGACGACTGCCCACGTGGGTATCGACAAGCCGATGACGTCATCGAGGCACTCTGGTTCGACCCGAACGAGACGATTCAAGAGACCTACGACATCCACGTCACCCACGACGAGCCGGTGTGCTTCCCCGAGGGAGCCCATCGAATCGAGTCGGAGTACCGCGTCTATTCCAGTGAAGCTAGTTTTAATAACAACGACGACCCGATGAGTAGGTTCTATTGGGGTTTTGTACTGACTGTCGAACGATCATAACAGGATTAATTGAGTGAATAATCATTACGATACGGTTCCCTAATCTTGGCGAAGGAGCGCTCGTCGATATCATTAATTATTGACGTCGAATAGAGGTCGTTCCAATTGTTATGAGCAATATGCCCCGCTACAGTAGTCAAGTCGTTCTTATTTCTCTCGGTGGACTGGCTCACGTAGCCTTCGTTTTTGCATTCATTTTCTCTTTCGTCACTGTATCCGGGTATTCGTTTAGTATCGACTCATTCGTTGGCGGCGGCGTCCCGATAGCAGTTCTGTTCGTGCTTGGGGCGGTCTGTTCGATACTGTATTTCAGTTACAATCTTTATACTCCCGTTGGAATCATACTACTGTTCGATATCAGTTTCATACTCGGCTCTTCAGCGGAGGTGTGGACCGATCGAGCGCCTGCCGGGCCTCCGTCTTTCTATTCACTTTATATATTCTTCTTCGTGATTCCTCTGAGTATAGCAGTCCTCATGGGCGGAATCGAATACTGGACGCGAGCACAGTGGAGGGCAGAAGCGGCGGGTCGCAGCTGAATAGCGTACTCCAATAAATAGTCGCCGGCCGTCCCGGGAGTCCCGGATGGACTCCTCCCCCCGGTCGGCCTCCTCGTAGGACCACCCGCCGGCCTCGATGGATTCTCCGGCACGGCGATCCGCTCCGAGAACTCGTTTCACGTCTCGCCGTCCCGGGTCGGCTGGGTCAGCGGCGCTTCGTCTCCGGATCGACCGGGAGGGGCGTCCTGCTCGTGTGAATTCGTCCTGAATTCGTCGAGGTGGGCGTTTCGGCCCCCCGGGGACGCTCGCCGTCCGGTCGCGCCGCCCGCTTCCCCTCACTTTATCCCCGGACCGCGCGACCGCACGAGCATGGACGGCGAGGAGATCCGACGCGTCTACCGGGAGTCGATCGGCGTGCTCTCGGTGAGCCTCCTCGGCGGGCTGTTCGCAGGCGGCGTACTCGGCAGCGAGGCGATGCGGGCGGCGTTCCGGCAGTACCCCGGGTTGTTGCTGCTGTTGCCGGCGTTTCTGGCGACGCGGGGCAACGTCTACGGCGCCTTCGGCGCGCGGCTCTCCTCGGGGCTCCACCAGGGGCTCATTGAGCCGGAACTGACCTACGACGAGCGGCTCGCCAACGCCGTCGTCGCCTCCTTCGTCAACGGCATCGGTATCTCGGTGGTCATCGGCGCCCTCTCGTGGGGCGTGCTGCGGGCGCTGGGCCGGGAGTCGGCCCGGCTCGTCGAACTCGTCGGCATCACGCTCGTCTCGGGGCTGCTCACGTCGGTCGTCCTCGTCGTCGGGCTGCTGCTGCTCGTGTTCGGCAGTTACGAACTCGGGCTCGACCCGGACAACCTCGTCGGCCCCATCGTGACGACGCTCGGCGACATCTTCGGGGTCGTGTTCCTCTACGTCGCCGTCGTGATCGTCGGGGTGATGCTGTGAGCGACCTCGGAAGCTGGCGGACCCGGACCATCGTCGCGACGATGTTCCCGCTGCTGCTCGTGCTGTCGGTTCTGGAGATGGGCTCGGGGTTCGTCCTCGAGTCCCTGGAGGCGACCTACCTCGACAACCCGACGCTGTTGGTGCTCGTACCGGTGATGATCGGCATGGGCGGCAACCTCGGGGCCATCTTCTCGGCGCGGCTCTCGACGCGGCTCCACCTCGGGACGCTGTCGTTCGACCCCCGCGACGAGACGCTGTGGGCGAACGTCGCCGCGGTGATGCTGCTGGCGGCGACGGTGTTCTCGGCACTGGGCGTCGCCGCCTGGGTCGTCGGCCGGACCGTCGCCGAGCCGATGCCGCTCGTCGAGCTGTTCGTCATCTCCGTCGTCAGCGGGCTGCTGCTGGCGGCGCTCGCGGTCGTCATCTCGGTGGCGGCCACCTACGTCTCCTACCGCCGGGGGCTGGACCCCGACGACACCACCATCCCGGTCGTGACGAACGTCTGCGACATCCTGGGTGTGGTGGTGCTGTCGGTCGTCGCGACAGCGGTGCTGTGATTAACTTCCTCCCACCCCTGAACAGTAGGTGAGTATTTTGCATTAGACCGGGCTCAGCGCCGGACAGAGAAGATTAGTCAGCGGAGCTACGGCGAAAAAACGTCAGTAATTGCCCGCTACGCAGTCAATCAACTCTCCGAAGAGGTGCTGGACCTGAAGACCGGCTACGCCAACTGCTGGGGTGAGCGCACCCGATTCAAAGTCCTCTACAGCGTACTGAAAGCGCTCGATAACGCACTCGACATTCACCGGCAGTCCACCCCGACGGACGCTCTCGTGGACCGTCTACGGACCGTGGCGGGACGCCCGCGGTGGTCATCATCGAGGAAGTTGACCAGCTTGAGCAACCCGATACCCTGTACGACCTTGCCCGCACACGCGGACTGACGCTGGTACTAATCGCTAACCACGAGAACCGCTTCTACAACCGACTGGACGAACGCCTCGCCAGTCGGTTGCGGAGTGCCAACAGCGTCCGATTTGACGCCTATGGTGACGACACCCTCGTGTCGATTCTGGAGGACCGCGTGCGCTGGGGCCTCCACGATGACGCCGTAACCGCCGAGCAGTTGGAGCAGATCACCGACGTCGCCGCGGGCGATGCTTGGGTGGCTATCAAGACACTGCAGGCGGCTGCCCGGCAGGCACGGCACCAGCAGACCGACCGCATCACTGATGAGATGGTTGAAGCTGCTCTCCCCGAGGCGAAGATAGAGGTCCGCAAGAAGAGTCTCGACCGGCTGAACGAGCATCAGCAGACGCTGTACGAGATCATCACCGAGCGTGAAGTCGTGAAGCCACAGACGCTCTACACCGAGTATCGCGACCGCATAGGGGACCCGAAGTCTGAGCGGATGCTGCGGAACTATCTGCGGAAGCTCGAACAGTACAATCTGATCGAGGCCGAAGGACAGACTCGGGGGCGAACCTACAGGGTCGTATAATCACAAAAACACCGTTCGCAAAGGGGGAGTCATGCAGGCGGACTGGTCAAGACTGAGAATCGGGATATTATATACGATAGAATATATTTGAGACACATTGTTGCTATCATGTCTCTATATTTAAATAGTCAGCAGGTCACGTATTCTAAACTGTTCAAAAGCAACAAAGCTTTTACATCCAAACGAACCATATTGAGCGACAGAACAGATGAGCATCTGGCGGAGAAAGCGGCGATATGATGAAAATCGCCGCTTCAGTGACCGGGCTAATTCCGCTCTGTTAGTCGTTGGGATGCTCATGAACGAAAGAGAGGGCATCGAAGCTGACAGCGATAGCGAGAAGCTCATTTCCAGCCTCTCTGAAGCGAGAGAACTGCTTGAGGAGCTTCGAGATGCCCTGATTGAGCCGGAAAATGCGGACAATTACACCTACGAACTAGCACAAGCTCTCTGTGATGAGTGGCGGGTGGTCCCCGAAGATGGGGCAGAAAGACTAGGGACAGCCATTCAAACCATTCTAGAAGCTGAACAACAGAGGACCGCAATCGCAGGGCTGGAGGAAGCCCGCAAGGTGCTACTGACTGTCGAACAGATAGCGGGTGACATCTCCGAATCTGAAGCGAAACAGTTGCAAGACAATCTTGCCAACTGACCTATCGATATCTCGATTGGATGATTTAGAGACACACTTGGAGCAGGTTCAGCTTCAGGCTGATAATCTTGATTTTGACCTCCCGGGTGCTTACTGTCAGATTGAGACTGAACTTGAGGAAAGGCTCCGCGAAGCTCAGAGATATGGCGACCGATTCGAACAATTAAAACAGCAGGATGCCACCTCAGCCCAGATCTCCCGTGAATACTATCCATTTCTCAACGAAATGGATGGGATCAGCCAGCGACTGGAAGAATTGCAGCGGGCACTCGTCTATCTGACCGTTAATAACTGGCAGCAGCCGGAGTACGGTTCAAGATTGACCCACACAGAAGAAGTCTGTTCAGAGGTTGATGACCGTCTCGCAGTAGACGGGGAATATCTACCTGTTGTTTGGGCGGAGTATGGCTCATACCCGATACAGTATTGTCAGTTTTATGCAATACATCTCCCTCGGGATAATAATGCGATACAAAACTCCCCCATACTAGCCCACGAACTCGGTCACACGATAGTGGATCAAATGAGAGAAGACAAGCACGCCAAGCTGAGAAAGTATATTGACGTACTACAAAACTGGGCTAGCGATTTCAAACGCCGGAATCAGGATCTCATTATTTCATCATGGAGGAACTGGTTCGCGGAATTGGTGTGTGACGCCTGCGGTGTCTTGACTTTCGGTCCAGCGTATATCATCACGCTGGTACGAAGATTGCAGTCAGCAAACCCATACCGTCTGGTTAGTCGAGGCAGTGCGAGGGAGCATCCACCAGATGATATCCGATATCGATTTACGAAGGATCTGTTACGAGAGTCCGTTTCACAGGAGATGTACGAATTGACTGAGGGTGCTCGGGAAAGATACGAGGACCATCTCGAACGCTTAGCCGGTCACAAACGTGCAGGATACTCCTCATGGACAAATGAGAAATTGCTCACGCTAGTCGTAGAAGCAACTAAAGAGTATCTTGAACCCGATCTTGACCGGTTGTGTTCTTCCATTCTGGATGGGGGTTCCGAAGCGTCCGTGAGACAGAGAACCGAAGCGAACCGTGAACTGCTGAATGTGTGATTCAAAAAGGTGGGTATGGCAGTCGGGTCCCTGTGGCGAGGATATCGTGCATTTCCCGTGGTAGGTACGTTGAGAGCGGCAGCTTGACCTTCATCATAGGCGATCCCCAGTTGAGGAACGACAGGTCGAATATGTCGGATGCAACATCAGTCATATCGAACGGCCCAGACGAGTCCTTGACTGTACAGTATAGCGGCTGAGGGGAACCCTGATGAAGATGCGGCTCACCGTAACTCGTTACCAGTGCGTTTGATCCGTCCAGCCTCATTGTCGCACCGGTACGGACCGCATCTCCATCTGTTTCGTACAGTCGGTATGGGGAATTTTTCGATACTTCAGCGGCATACCAATCGACGGTCTCAGGCAGGTTGTTATCACTGATCAATGTCTCAATTCCATCCCTAATCCCATCGAGTTCGCCATCCCCGAAGTCCCCGTTCCGATGGATTGCAATACTGTTCGGCTGGTCGAGGCGACCTTTATTAATCGCTTGGGAGAGGCTCTGCCTGATCACACGACTAACAACATCTTTTCCGGTAACTGTACTACTACCGGTCGCTAAGTTGGTTTCCGTTTGATAGAGAAGATCTCCATCATCCCCAGATAGAAGCACTGCTGCTGCGTTGTTCACCTCATCTCCCGTGACGCTTAATCCGAGACAAACGTCAACTGATAGTCCATCAACAAGTAAAAATGGTCGAATTCCAGTCTTCACTGCCATCCCCAGCGCAGTGTTGAACAGGGAATCATCGAACTCATCGTTCGACGTTGATCCTCTGAGAGTTGATAGCTGGAGCCCCTGTGCAGGAAGCCCGTTGAGTTCGGAGACGATCTCGAGGTAATCGTTCGAGTGTGAGTCGAGCAGGACAAGAACACCATCGCTTCTCTCTTCATTCGAACGGACCCATTGGTCCAACTTTTGATAATCATCGTGTGCAACCCCCCCGGGGGAGTCGGTAACGGCAGTTCCTGTATAGGTAGAGATATATTCTGAGACAAGCTGATGGGCTTCGATAGCCGTGTCACGGCGCCCTTCTGGATACAGAACGTCGATATTCAGTGCCCCGAGGAATCCATCGGCTGCGCCGTATTCATCGAGGTAATCCCTGATGATGTATCGCCAGTTGTGTGGTGAGATTGTCTGCCTCGGCTCGACCTCATTTTCATTACCGAGTCGAACTATTTTTTCTTCGCCAAACTGAATCGCGGGGTAATTGAAACTGTAGTAATCATCTTTGCGTGGTGTGCTACTAACGCCGCATTGGGAGTCAAGCAACTGAAGATAGTCAATTTGATTCAGTAGCTGAGTTGTTTCCTTCCACCGCTGCTCGGTATCTTTAATCGAATATTCACTCATTTCATCTTCGATGCCTTCCGGTAACGGATGCAGTATCGAGGGTGCCGAATCAACTGGATTGTCACTCCACGGGAACTTTATCCGGGCAATCGGTTCGTCATCATGTATCCTCTCCACAATTTCGTCTGGGTATTTGTAGTCATTCTCTACATATTCAATTACCGACTGCTTGGTGCCACTATTATCGATTGTCCTATCAGATACGGTAGCATCTTCTGCTAAAGAGACCAGCTTGACTGAGGGACGGTCATTTGACATTAGGGTACAATATCGATTGATCACTCTCTTTTCCACAGCCGCCCTGTCACCGACTTTCCGTAGATAGTCTCCGACAGAATGTTTAGAAATGTATTTTACTGTAGGATCAACAGTCAAGTAGAACCCATCATTGTATTGGATCTTTGTTTCGTACCCCTGGTAGGCGTCGTATCCGGCTGCCGTTCCATCTGGAGATGACCGATAGAACTCTTGACTATTGGCACGTTCCCAATAGTCTTCATACTCAGTAAGATATGATTCGAGTGAATCGCGGAGGACACTTGATATCGCTTCGTGATATAAGGTGTCAGTCTGATCGACCGATAGGCTTTGTCGTTTGGTTAGCGTGTAGCCGTCGTTTGTATTGAAGCGTTCTCTAGCATCATGTGGTCCAAAGACAATAATACACCACTGTCCATGTTCGGAATATCGTGTAGCACTGCCCCCAGTCTCACTGTTCGCAGCATCTTCCAGTCTATCTAGATCCTGCCACGGACTGTCTTGCGGTGGCTGAGGATCGATATTGTACTGTAGGGCTGAGAGTGTTGGCACATCTATTTTGAATGAGTTAGTGAAAGTCGTCACAGGCAATTTGGTACCCGGGCGAATAAAGTATTTTTCCGCTACACTTGCGGAGCGTGCGATCGCTAGCTCTGAAGCGCCTTAATTTACAACTTCTTGCTACTGATGTCCTTACTGGGGGTGTACTCCCGAATGACCTCGCCCAGTTCCCACGTCCGGTGGATGTCCGCAAGGTTGTGCTCTAGCATGGGATGGTACTCCCCCTCGCGGTAGTGTGCAGCGGCACTGCCGGAGTCCTCGAACGAGTCGTAGCGGTACTCGTCGTACCACGGGTGCATCTCCCCGGCGACCTCTTGAAGCGGCTCTGCGACCTCTGCATCGCTGAACAGCAGGGCTTGCGCCCCAGTGAGCGAGTTAATGTCCGTCGAGCCGCCGTGCGCGACGTGAGTGGTATTCAGCCGCTTTTTAGTTACGTCCGAATCGTGCGACGTGGAGCACGATTCCGTCGAAGTCGATTTCGGTGTCCTCGCCGGCGTGGATGTGCCGGTGGTGCTTGCCGAGGTCGTCGTCGTGAGCGTTGTCGTAGCGCAGTATCGCCCTGTTGTCGGGGGCGTAGTACTGGAATCGATAGAACCACCCGCCCGGGTAGTCGCCGTCCGTGACGGCGAACATCTCGACACGGCCGCCCGGGACGGCGCGGTTCAGTTCAAGCAGGTGGATCGGCGACATTCTCTACGCGTTATTGTATATGAGGTCATAGAACATAATACTGGGTTCCGTCGGGCATCAGTGTGTAGCGCCGGCGCGGTCATTCACCGGCGGGTCCGAACCCGGCACGCCGCCGGTGTCGCCGGCCATTCCCGAACCAGCCCCCGGACGGCGTTACCGCCGGCGTAGCCCCATTTCCACATTCGGCTTTCTCCACGCCAGGGACGGGGTCGAGGTGTCGGTCAGGGGCGTTCCACACGCTGTTGACCGCGTAGACGACTTTTGATCGACTTATACCATCAAGATACGCCGCCGTCTCGCAGTTCCCGACACTTTTATTTCAACCGAGCCTTATAAGATTACCTTTCACACCGTCTTGCCTCGGGGGTATACTCGATTCGGGGATTGAGAGCCCATAGCAGTAGTGTTGAGGATGCGGTCAAGCAGTTCAAGTCGCCAGTTCCTCGAACTCCGATGCGGAGGTGCGGGTTCCCTTGGCGATGACGACGTCGCCGGCCGACAGCGTCGCGTCGGCGTCCGGCGTCAGTACCCAGTCGTCGCCCCGGCGGATGGCCAGGACGTTCATCCCCAGTTCGGCCGTCGGGATGCCGTCGGCCACCCGCTCGCCGTCCAGCTGGCTGCCCTCGGCGACGGCGACCCGAGCGAGGATTTCGTCCGACTCCCGGACGGCGAGCTCGACGACCGGGTGGACGGACAGGCCGCGCAGCACCCCCTCGCTGATGTCGAGGGCGGCGTCGCTGATCACCTCCGTCGAGACGCCGAGGTGGATGAGCCCGCGCAGGGCGACGGGGTCGTCGGCGTCGGCGGCCGCCCCCAGCAGCCACGCCTCGAACCGCGACCGCAGGGCGTCGACCTCGACCTCCAGGTTGCGGACCTCCTCGGCGAGGCCGTCGTTGTCGAAGAGGATACTTCCGTACGCGAGGTCGACGGCCAGCTCCGAGAGGTTCTTCATCAGAACGACCGAGTCGACGGCCCGCTCGAGGTCGTCAACGGCCGGCTCCGGCGGGTCCGGTAACGCGTAGCCCTCGCCGGTGGCCGTCTCGTACACCTCGCCGACGGTCCGCTCGGGGCCGCGCAGCAGCAGCCGGTCGTCGGGCCGGAGCGTCGTCTCCGGGCCGGGGCTGAACAGCCAGTCGTCGCCCCGCCGGATGGCGATGACCCGGACGCCCGTCTCGCTTTCGAGGTTGACCTCCAGCAGCGTCCGGTCGGCGTACGGCGAGTCGGCGGCGACGGTCCCCCGGACGAGCGTCTCGACGGCCTCCGGCAGCGCCGCCCGCATCGCCTCCGGCAGGCCGATGTCCCCGAGGACGATCTTCGCGATGTCGCCGGCGGCGTCGCTGATGCGGTCGGCGCCGGCCGTCAGCCCCAGCACGGGCGCCAGCGCCTCCACCTCGTCGGGGTTGCGGGCGGCCATCAGCAGGCTCATCCGGGCCCGCATCTGCAGGCGGTCCATCCGCTCTTCGAGGGTCAGCACCTCGCGCGCCAGCTCCTCGCTGCCGTGCAGCACCGCCGAGTACGCCAGGTCGATCAGCAGCTCCGAGGTGTCCTTCATCTTGACCAGCAGCTCCTTGACACTGATCGGCTCGTAGCCGACCCGCTCGACCGGCGCGTCGCCCTCGAAGCCCGTCATACCCTTCCGTACGGTGCCGCCGGTAAAATGGTTGGTGCGGCGGTCGGCCGACCGCCCGTCTGCGGTGGGCCGCCCGCGACGGCCGCCGCGTGCCATGTCGTCCCGTGCCGTCCTATGCCGCGAATGCGGCCGACCGCCACGTCGGGACCGGGCTTTTGTCCGTCCGAGGCTCAGGTCCGGTATGAGCGAGACCGAAGCCGAGGCCGAGACTGCGCCGACGCTGCGGGTGTACGCCGACTACGTCTGCCCGTTCTGCTATCTGGGTTACGCGTCGCTCTCGGAGTACCGCGAGGAGCGGTCCGAGCCGCTGGCGACCGACTGGCACCCGTTCGACCTCCGGGCGAGCGAGCGCCGCCCCGACGGCACCATCGACCACTCCGTCGATAATGGGAAGGACGAGGCCTACTACGAGGAGGCGAAGAGGAACGTCCGCCGGCTGGCCGAGGAGTACGACGTCGAGATGGCGGGCGAACTCCGGAAGGACGTCGACTCCTACGACGCCCAGCGGGTCGCCCTTCGGGCGAGCGAGGAGCACCCGGCGGCCTTCGAGGCGTTCCACGGCGCCGTCTTCGAGGCGCTGTGGCAGGACGACCGGGACATCGACGATCCGGCGGTGCTGGCCGACCTCGCCGCCGGGGCGGGGCTTCCGGACGGCTTCGTCGCGGAGACGCTCGCCGACGACGACAGCGCCACCCGACTGGAGGCGGCCTTCGAGGACGCCCGGGAGTCCGGTATCACCGGCGTCCCGACGTTCGTCTACGACGACTACGCCGCCCGCGGTGCGGTGCCGCCGGAACAGCTCCGCCGGCTGGTCGAGGGCGCCTGACCGACTACGGGAACGTCACGCCGGTCGCCTCCTCGGAGACCCGCCACAGCCGCTCGGCGGTCGCCTCGTCGTAGGACCGCTCCGAGGACTCCTGTTCGGCCGGCGGGCCGCGCATCTGCAGGAGGCCGTCGGGGCCGACGAACTCGCCGCCGTCGAGGCCGTCGGCGGCCGCGGCGTACAGCATCGGCAGGGCGCCGTCTTCGGCCGGCTGCGCGACGACGGCATTGATTACCTTCATCACCGCCAGCCGGATACGGGACCCCTCGGCCTCCGGGCCGCGATACTGGAGGTTCGTCGCCGCGTAGCCGGGGTGACAGCCGACGCTCGTCAGTTCGTCGCACCGGCGGTCCAGCTCGTAGGCGAACAACAGGTTCGCCAGCTTGCTCTGGGCGTAGGCGTCCCACTTGCCGTAGTCGTCCTGGCGGTGGAGGTCGTCGAAGTCGATCTCGCCGGCGGCGTGGGCGCCGCTGCTCTGCGTGACGACCCGGGGGGCCGGTGCCGCCCGCAGCCGCTCGAAGAGCAGTCCCGTCAGCGCGAAGTGCCCGAGGTGGTTGACGCCGAACTGCGTCTCGAAGCCGTCGGCGGTCTCGCCCCGCGGGATCGCCATCACGCCGGCGTTGTTGCAGAGAACGTCGATACTGCCGACCTCGAGGCGGTCGGCGAAGGCCCGCACCGACGCCAGGTCCGCGAGGTCCAGCTCCCGGACCGTCAGCGACGCGGCGGGGTACTCCTCGAGAATCGCCTTGCGTTCGGACTCGGCGTCGTCGACGCTCCGGCAGGCCATCACGACGTGGGCGCCGGCCGCCGCCAGCGCCCGCGTCGCCGCCAGCCCGATGCCGCTGTTGGCGCCGGTGACGACGACGGTCCGTCCCGCACAGTCCGGCAGGTCTTCGACGGTCCAATCGGCCATGTCGGCGTTCGGAGGGCCGGCGGAATACGTCTTCCGCGACGGCCGCCGATAGTGTTCAGTCAGAAGGGAGTACCGTATTCGGCGGCGATAACGGCGTGTCCGAACGCCCCCTCCCGCTCACTCGGCCTCGCTACGCTCCCGTGTCGTCGCTCCCCGCGTTGCCCCTCCCGCTCGCTTCGTTCCGAGGCCTCCCTCGTTGCGCTCGTTCGGCCTCGCGCCGCGAGCGGTCGGCCCCGTTCGAGGCCACACCCGACACCGACCGTCCAGCCGGCTCTCTCGTAACTGAACGTGGCGGGAGTGGCCGAAGGTTTATACCGGATACGGCCCACCGTCCGGCCATGGGCGCGATTTCGTCGGTAGTACGTGGGCTGTAACCGCGCGACTTCTCGACAGCCACGCTTCGGCTACCGGCGGGACTACCAGTAACTATGAGTAACCTTCCAGACAGCTACGACCCCGACGAGACAGAGCAACGATGGCGCGACCACTGGCGGGAAAGCGACGTCTACGCCTACGACGACGACCCCGAACGGCCGGACTACGTCATCGACACGCCGCCGCCGTACCCGACCGGCAACCTCCACATCGGCCACGGTCTCCAGTGGACCTACATCGACTTCGCCGCCCGGTACCACCGGCTACAGGGGTACGACGTTCTCTTCCCGCAGGGGTGGGACTGTCACGGCCTGCCGACCGAGGTCAAGGTCGAGGAGACCCACGACATCCACCGCACGGAGGTCCCCCGCGACGAGTTCCGGGAGATGTGCGTCGAGCACACCCACGAGGAGATCGCGGCGATGAAGGAGACGATGCACACGCTCGGGTTCTCCCAGGACTGGAACCACGAGTACCGGACGATGGACGACGACTACTGGGGGGAGACCCAGCGCTCGTTCGTCGAGATGGCCGACGCCGGCTACGTCTACCAGGACGAACACCCGGTCAACTGGTGTCCGCGCTGTGAGACGGCCATCGCCGACGCCGAGGTCGAAAACGAGGACGGCCAGGGGACGCTGTTCTACGTCACCTTCGACGGGGTCGATGACGAAAATATCGAGATAGCGACGACCCGGCCGGAACTGCTGGCGGCCTGCGTCGGCATGGCCGTCGACCCCGACGACGAGCGGTACGCCGACCGGGTCGGCGACAGCTTCGAGGTGCCGCTGTTCGGCCAGGAGATCGAGCTCATCGCCGACGACGACGTCGACTCCGGGTTCGGGACCGGCGCCGTCATGATCTGTACCTTCGGCGACAAACAGGACGTCGACTGGTGGGTCGAACACGACCTCGAGTTGCGCCCCGTGTTCACCGAGGACGGCCACCTCAACGAACTCGCCGGCGAGTTCGAGGGGCTGTCCGTCGACGAGGCCAAAGACGAGATAGCGACCGCCCTCGAGGAGTCGGGCCACCTCGTCGACGAGGAGCCGACCGAGCAGTCCGTCGGCCAGTGCTGGCGGTGTGACACGCCGATCGAGATCCTCTCGAAGGAGCAGTGGTTCGTCGAGGTCCGCCAGGACGAGATACTCGAGACTGCCCGCGACGTCGAGTGGTACCCCGACCACATGTACGACCGCCTCGAGGAGTGGACCGAAGGGATGGAGTGGGACTGGGTCATCTCCCGCCAGCGGGTGTTCGCGACCCCCATCCCGGCCTGGGAGTGTGCCGACTGCGGCCACGTCGAGATAGCCGGCGCCGAGGAGGTGCCCGTCGACCCGGCGGGCGAGGACCCGGCCCTCGACGCCTGCCCCGAGTGCGGGGGCGACGCCTGGACCGGCGAGACCGACGTGATGGACACCTGGATGGATTCGTCCATCTCGCCGATGTACATCTCCGGGGAGCCCGACGAGGCGTTCGACCCCGTCGCGCTCCGGCCGCAGGGCCACGACATCATCCGGACGTGGGCGTTCTACACGCTGCTGCGGGTGGCAGCACTGGAGGAGACCCGTCCGTGGGACGACGTGCTCATCAACGGGATGATATTCGGCGACGACGGCCGGAAGATGTCCAAGTCCCGGGGTAACGTGGTCTCGCCGGCCGGTGCCGTCGAGGAGTACTCCGCCGACGCCGTCCGGCAGGCGCTCGCGCTGGGCGGCCAGCCCGGCTCCGACATCCAATTCCAGTGGAAGGAGGTGACGTCGGCGAGCCGGTTCCAGACGAAGCTGTGGAACATCACGAAGTTCGCCGCCGGCCACGTCGACGAGTCGACGCCCGACGTCACCGATCCCGCCTACCGCGACGCCGACGAGTGGATTCTCTCGCGGTGCGCCCGGGTCGCCGAGAGCGTCGCCGAAGACATGGAGGAGTACCGCTTCGACAGCGCCCTGCGGGCGGTCCGGGAGTTCGTCTGGCACGACCTCGCCGACGACTACCTCGAACTGGTGAAGGGCCGGCTCTACGAGGGCCGCCCCGGCGAGCGGAAGGCCGCCCAGCACGCGCTGCTCGCGGCGCTATCGGCGTCGCTGCGGATGCTGTCGCCGTTCGCGCCGTTCATCACCGAGGAGGCGTGGGACCACCTGCCGACGGACGGCAGCGTCCACGGCGCCTCGTGGCCGGAGCCACCGACGACCGACCCGGAGGCGGCCGCCCGCGGCAGCATCGTCGCCGAGGTCGCCGCCGCGGTGCGAGGGTGGAAGTCCGGCGAGGGGGTGCCGCTGAACGCCGACCTCGACCGCATCGAGGTCTACCTCGAGGAGGCCCGGCCGCTGGACACCTACGACCTCGCGGAGGCCGTCAACGGCCCCGTCTACGTCGAGGAGGGCAGTCCCAGCGTCGAGATGGTGCCCGTCGACGTCGACGTCGAGCACAGCGAACTCGGGCCGGCTTTCCGGGACCGCGCCGGCGACGTCGTCGGCGAACTGGAGGCGACCGACCCCGCCGAACTCCAGGCCGAACTGGAAACGCGGGGTCACGTCGAGTTCGATATCGGCGACGAGTCGGTGACCGTCGAGCCGGAGATGTTCGACATCGTCGAGGAACAGCGCGCCGAAAGCGGCGAGGAGGTCGTCGTCCTGGAGGCCGACGAGGCGACCGTGCTGGTGTTTGAATAGGGAGGCGGCTCGCTACCGCTCGCCGCCTCCTTGCTAACGAGTGGGAGGAACGACCGGAAGGAGTGACGACACGCGAGTAAGGATGCCTCCTTACCAGCGAGCGGGGAGCGGGGCGACCCGCGAGCAGCGGGACGACCGACCGAAGGGAGGGGTACTGAAGCGGCGTTGCGGTGAGACCGGGTCGGTGCGTCGAGACGCAGTTCGATTGTCGAGGGAGTTACCGGCGTTCGGAGCCGTTTCGGCCGCCGTGCCGAGCACAGAGCACCCGCACGGGGGAATATCCGCTCGACGCGACGACTGATTCCGGTACGCCAGCCGTACCGACGACCATCCCGCCGCCGAACTTGGAGAACGCGGGGGTTGCAACTGACGAGTGATAGTACGGGTAGCTCTGGGTCGGCGGGTCGGAGCGTCGCTTACCGTTTGAAGGCTCGTCTGGCGCCGGCACCGAGCAGGAACGCAACCCCCCCGAACAGAAGCGCGACAATCAACAGAAACGGCACCTGACCGACTGCCACCTGAAGTTCTTTCTCTGGTGTATATTCTGCCTGCCCCATACGTATCGTGGTATACCGACTTCCAGCCAATTCTAATCCTCGTAGATATCCGACGAGCGGCGGAACGAAACTGATCCACAACAGCGGAACAAATACACCGCCGAGACCCGCGAGGGCGCCACCTCGCGCCCAGCCGGCGTATGCGGCAATTCCGAGTCCAGCGGCGAACGCAACAATACCGAGATCGACGAAGGGGAGCACGGTACCCAGTCGAGCGACGAACGCGAGTGCGTACCCGACGAGTACGGCGGCGACGGCGCCCACGGTACGGTTCCGCGGCCGTCGCAAGCCGAGGAGGGCCCGACGCGACGCTGCCATCACCGGCCCATTTTACCGCTGAAAAATAAAAATGGCCCCGGAGCGCGCCGGTGGCGCTGACGTTACGGCCCTCGTCGAGTATCTCGACCGGGCTTCGGCGAGACTCCTCGTTGGCGTATCCGACGTGGCCCGGATGGGACACGTCGGGTGGGTTCACCGAGCCTATCCACCGTATCCCGCACGCCGGGGTCGACAGGGGTCGGGTGTGTCTGGGCCCCTGTCGCTACGCCGGCCCGTCTTTGCTGGTCGAGCGCTCCGCGACCAGGATTGGACGACGGAACCGTATCACCGACGAGAGGCAGGGAGGCGCGAGCGGAGCGAGCGCCACGCTTACCCGCCGGCCGGCCGTCCGTGCCGATATGCCCGACCGCATCATGAAGGTCAACGCGTACACGACGCTCGACCTCCTCGACGGGGAGGCGGAGGGCCACGACTTCACCGAGGAGGCCTTCGCCGTCGTGAACGTGACCAGTCCACGCCGGGACCCCGACCACATCAGCCTGCAACTGGAGCTGGACAACACACAGCTGGAGCACCTGAAACCGCACGCCGAGACGGTGCGGCTGTCGCCGGAGGAGGCCCGAGATCTCGCGGCGGACCTCGAGAAACACGCCTCGAAGGTCGAGGCCGCCGCGGGGGAGGACTGATACTGGCTACCGTGCGTCGTTTCGGTGTCGACCGTACGACGGCGTGCGATCGTGCCGCGAAACAGGTACGGTAATCAGTATGATACGCCCGGAGCGCCTATCCGAGGTATGACCGACCGCGGCGACGACGGCGGCGAGCGGGGCGGCCACCGGGCCGGCGACGGGCTAGCCCCCAACTATTCCTACGAATGAGAGCCGAACGCGGGGGCGTGCTTGATTATAGTGAACGTAGTTCGACGGTGATGACGGCGTCTCCGAACGGGTCCCCACCCGACATTGGCTGACCGGCCGGCTCTCGCTCGACTGAATACTGGGGGCCGAAGAGACTTGTATACGAGTCCGTAAACACGTGCGTGAGCAAGAGTATCCGCGTCTCCGAGGACACCCACGCCGCGCTCGCGGCGCTGAAAGGCGACGAGGAGACGTTCGACGACCTGCTGTCGCGGTTCGTCGCGGAGCGCCGCGAGGCGGTCCGGAAGGGAGCAGGTCTGTGGGCCGATAGCGAGGCTGCGACCGCGGCGCGGGAAGCACGAACCGAAATGAAACGGGACCTCGGTGGATGACGCTGTACGACAGCAGCGTCCTCATCGATTACCTCGACGGCGTCGACGAGGCCATCGAGTGTATCACGCGAAACGCCGGCGAGCGCGCCGTTGCGCCGCCGCTGGTTCTGTTCGAGGTCTACCAGGGCGAAGTGTATCGACCGGACAGGACCGACCTCGACGCCGTCGACGGCGCACTGGAGTGGCTCACCGTCGTGGACGGAACCGCGCGCTTCGCCCGGGGCGCAGCGGAGCTACAGGACGAGTTGCGGCAACAGGGGACGCCGCTCTCCGCCCGCGACGCGTTCATCGCCGGCACCGCGAGAGTGCTCGGCGAGTCGCTCGCCGTCTCGGATTCGGATTTCGATGTCGACGGACTCCGTGAAGTCGTTGACCTGACCGTCGTGGGCTCCTGATACCGTCGGTCATATGTACGTGACCCGACGGTCGCGTACGAGGGCTCCGTGTGGCCTGGGACGGACGGCGAATCACCGTTTCAGAGGCCACGATAGATAGTATAACTCGTCGCTACGACAGCTTCTCGAACTCCTCGGGCGTCAGTTCTATCTCCGCGGCGGCGACGTTCTCCTCGAGGTGGGCGAGACTGGAGGTGCCGGGGATGGGCAGCATCACCGGCGAGCGCTCCAGCAGCCACGCCAGCGCGACCTGCTGGAGGGTGGCGTCGTGGGCGGCCGCGACCGACTCGATGCCATCGACGTCCGACAGGTCGCCGGCCGCCAGCGGGTACCACGGGATGAAGCCGATGTCGTAGCGCTCGCAGGCCTCCAGCACCGGCGCTTCCTCGCGGTAGCCGACGTTGTAGCGGTTCTGGACGGTCGCGACCTCGAGGTGGTCGCGGGCGGTCTCCAACTGCTCGACGTCGACGTTCGACAGTCCGACGTGGTCGACGACGCCATCGTCCTTCAGCTCGGCGAGAGCGGTCACGCTGGCCTCGAAATCGACGTCGGGGTCGGGGGTGTGGAGCTGGTAGAGGTCGATGGTGTCGGTCCGGAGCCGGTCGAGGCTGCACAGAGTCGCGTTCCGGAGGTAGTCGGGGTCGCCGTGGGGGAGCCACTCGCCGTTGCGGGTCCGCAGCAGTCCGCCCTTCGTGGCGACGACGACGTCGTCGTACGGCGCCAGCGTCTCGCCGATGAGCCGCTCGGAGACGCCGGGGCCGTAGGAGTCGGCGGTGTCGACGAGATCGACCAGCTCGGCCGCCCGCCGTAGCACCTCGCGGGCGTCGTCCGGGTCGTCCGGCTCGCCGAGAACGTTCTCGCCGGTGATTCGCATCGCCCCGAAGCCGAGCCGCCGGACGGTGAGGTCGCCGCCGATGTCGAAGGTGTCCATGTGTGGACTTCGGGCGAGGGGGTCAAAAGGGTCGGTGCCACGGGCGCGAACGGCGAGACGGGAGTCGTCGTGCGGAGCCGGACCGGACCACCGGAGTATCGCTCCGTCTCCGACTCCCGCCGCGGCGAGCGGGCAACGACCCGGCGCAGGCCGCCCGTACTACGCGAGCAGCCGGGTGACGTCGGCCCAGGAGTCGACGACGTGGGCGCCGTCGACGGCCGTGGGGTCGCTGTACGGCTGTCGCATCAGGACGCCCGTCTTGCCAGCCGACAGCGCGTCGCCGACGTTGCCGTGGTAGTCGTCGATGAGCGCGTCGCCCGCCAGCGCGCCCTTGTCGTTCGGCACCTCGTCGTGGAACGCGTCGTAGACGATTCCGTGCTCGGCGAGCCAGTCCTTCGAGACGTCGTGGGTCTCCGGAATCCGGTGGGTGGCGATCTCGACGCGGTACCGCTCCCGGAGGCGGTCGAGCGCGTCGGCGGCGCCCGGACACGGCTCCATCCCCCCGAGATACCACGCCGCGTGGTCGGCCATCAACTCGGCGATGACGCCGCCGACGTGGCCGTCGGCCTCCGGTACCTCGTAAGTCCACTCGTCGATGTCGGCGGGGGTCGCCTCGTGGCCGTAGGTGTCCTGGAGGTACGTACAGAGCCGCGGCAGGTTGTCCGCGACGACGCCGTCGAGGTCGACCAGCAGCGTCGATCCGGCGGGCAGCGGGCGGTCGGTCATCGCCGAACGTAGGAGAGACGGCGGTTTAAGCACCGTCATACGGGCTCGTCGCGGCAGAAGATTTTTAATTCGATACACGTTCACGACGAGCGTATGACCGAACGCAAGGCCGACGGCGGCGAAGAAGCGTGGGACCCGACCTTTCCGTGGGAGCGGGCCGGCCGGTGGCTCCGGGCGACGGAGACGGATCGGTTCGTCGTCTACAACGTCCTCGTCTTCGGGCTTGTGGGCGCGGCGTTCGCGCTGCAGGCGCGCGATGGCGCCGGTGCTCGCCGTCGTCTCCGGGGTGCTCGCCGGACTGTTCCTCCGGACCTCCCCGGGCGCGAAGGCCACCACGGGCGCGGTCGGCGTCGCCGCCGGCGTCGGGACCCTCCTCGCCCTGTTCGTCGGGACGTCGCTACTCCTCCGCGGTTACCCCGGATTCTCCGTGCTCGGGGGGATCACGCCGGTCCTGAGCGCCGTCGGGGCGATAGCGGTGGGCGCTGGAACCGCCGCGCTCACGGACCTCTTCCTGCCGACGCGGCCGAACGGGTGAATCGGGCGCCGAACGGACCCCCCCGTCGTCAGACCTCGACGACGTCGCCCAGCTCCGGCGCCCGGGCGTCGTGGCCCCGCGCTTCGAGTTCGTCGGCGAACCACGCACAGGAGTCGCCGTGGTTGATGAGCAGAGGTGTGTCGCGGTAGGCGTCGAGGAACTCCAACAGTCCCTCGCGGTCGGCGTGCGCCGAGAAGTCGTAGGCCTCGACGGTCGCGCTCACCCGGAGGTGATGGTCGCCGATCTCGGCGGCGCCGGTGTCCAGCACCTCGCGTCCGGGCGTCCCCTCGACCTGGTAGCCGGAGAAACAGAGCTTGTTGACCGGGTTGGCGTGAATCTCGGGAACGTACGTCATCGCCGGGCCGCCCGAGAGCATTCCGGCGGTCGTGATGATGACTGTCGACTGGTCGGCGATGCGCTTGCGCTGGCCGTCACGGCCGCCGACGAACCGGGCGTTCGAGACCGCCCGCGACATCGCGTCGGCGTCCCGGAGGAACTCCGGGTGCCGGCGGAGCCGCCGGGTCACCTCGACGCCCATCCCGTCGACGTAGCAGTCGATGTCGTTGGCCGCACAGACGAGCATCATTTCCTGGGTCCGGCCGATGGCGAAGGCCGGGACGACGACCGTCCCGCCTTCCCACAGCGTCGACCGGACGCTCTCGACGAACCGCTCCTCGACGGCCTCGCGGGGCTCGTGGTCGACGTCGGCGTACGTCGACTCGGTCACGACGACGTCGGCCTCGGGCCGGGCCGTCGAACTCGGGACGAGCCGCTGGCCGCGGCCGCCGGCGTGGAAGTCGCCGGTGTACAGTAACCGGGTGTCGCCGCTGTCGGACCGCGTCCGACTGCTCGAGGTGCTCCGTACCTCGGTGTCGTCGGACCCCGTCCGACTGCTCGAAGTGCTCCGCACTTCACTGTCGTCGACGAGGACGTGTGCGCTGCCGGGGATGTGGCCGGCGTCGAAGAACTCCACGCGGTGGCCCGCCGCCTCGAACGGCTCGCGGTAGCCGTGGGTCTCGGAGACCTCGGTCAGCCGGCGGACGTCCTCCTCGGTGAACGGACACCGGGGGGTGCCGCCGTGGAGCTTCAGGGTGTCGCGGGCGAGCGTCAGCGCCAGCTCGCGGGTCGGCGGGGTCCAGTGGACCGTCGGCCGCCGGTCGCCGGACAGCAGCGCGGGCACCGCGCCGGCGTGGTCCAGGTGGCCGTGGCTGACGACGACCGCCTCGGCGTCGGCGGCGGGGCCGCTCCGGAGCGACCCGACGGGGTACTGCGGCGGGTCGGCGGTCTTCAGCCCGAAATCCAGGAGCAACGCGTCGTCGACGAGGACCGCGCTCCGGCCCACCTCGCGGGCGCCGCCGAGAAACTGCAGCTTCACGACCGTTCGGTAGCGGCCCGGACGGTTAAGCTTCGTCGGTTCATCGGCTCCAGCCGTCGTGTCGCGTCAGTTCTCGTCGTCGTCCTTCATGTCGTCGAGCCGGTCGATGAGCGACGACCCGGTCTCGTCGAATTCGAACTCCACGTCGCCGTCGTGGTCGTTCCCGTGGACGTTGACAGCGGCGGCGTCGTCGGTCTCGACGTTCTGGTCTTTCTGCTCGGACTCGTCGTAGCTACCGAATCCCATATGTAACGGAGCGCCCGGGGACGGAAAAGCGCGGGGGTCGGGCCGGTCGCCGGCGTCACTCCCGCCAGCGGCGGAGCTGAAACTCCGTGTAGCCGCCGTAGGCGAACTCGAGGGCACCGACCCACCAGTTCCACCGGTCGGCCGGCGACCCCTCGGGCGCGTCGGCGAGCTGGACGACGACGTGCTCCGGCGTGAGCTCGACGTCGACGTCGGCCTCGTAGCGGCCGCTGTCGGCCAGGTCGCGGGCGTGCCGGGCGACGGCCCGCCGTTCGGCGTCGTCGCCGCCGAAGGTCTCCAACCCCGCCGCCAGCGCCGCGGTGTCGAACTCGTCGAGCGCGTCCGCGTCGGTCACCGCGGAGAGATACGGCCTCCGGGCTCTTCATACTGATTATTGCGGGTCGTTACCGCCGAGCGTTGGACGAATCGGAATTTGGAACGTCGAAGCGTCCACGTTTCACTACCGTGTCGAGACGTATCGCAATGATCAGTATCAGCCCGGTGGTCGGGCGCGGCGCCGACCGGTGGCTACAAGCCCGCGGCACCGCCAGCGTGGGTATGACCGACGTGGAGCCGCACGACGTCCCCGAGGAGGCCGTCGCGGTGCTGCAGGAGTACCTCGAGTCCGAGCACACCTTCCTCTCGTGGCTGGGGTTCACCGTCGAGGCCTTCGAGGCCGGCCGGATGGTCGGGACGGTCCCCTTCGACGCGAAGCTGACGAACCCGACGGAGCCGCCGACGGTCCAGGGCGGCGTCGCCGCGACGCTCGTCGACGTGGTCGGCGGCATCGCGCTGCGACCGTACCTGGACGATCCCATCGACGACGACGTCGCAACGATCAACCTCAACGTCAACTACCTGCGGCCGGCGGCGGGGGACCTGACGGCGACCGCCGAGGTCGTCCGGGCCGGCAGTACCGTCGGCGTCTCCGCCGTCGAGGTGGTCAGCGAGACGCCCGACGGCGAGGAGCGACCCGTCGCGGTCGGGCAGGGCGCCTACCGTCCGTTCGGGTCCTGAGCCGGGTCGGCGGCCGTCGGGGCCGTCGCGTCTCCGAGACCGTTCGCTCGTGGTGCCGTCGGAGACGGCGACGCCGCCCTACGCGAACCCGACGTCTTCGCGGGCGCGTACCTCGCCGAACAGCCAGTCGGCGTGTTCGAGGGCGTACTCGCGGTGGTCCTCTTCGATGCAGCCGACGGCATCCTCCAGCAGGACGGGCCGGTAGTCCCGGAGGCCGGCGCTACCGGCGGTGTGGAGCACGCAGACGTTCGCCAGCGTCCCGCAGATGAGCAGGTCGTCGATTCCGTGGGCCTCGAGGTAGCCCTCCAGCTCCGTCCGGTGGAAGGCGTCGTAGGTGTGCTTCTCGACGACGAGTTCGTCCTCGCGGGGGTCGAGCTCCTCGACGAGTTCCGCGTCCCACGTCCCCTCGACGACGTGGTCACCCCAGCGGTCGAACTCGTCGTAGTAGTGGTTGCCGTCGAACTGCTCCGGCGGGTGGACGTCCCGCGTGAAGACGACCTCGGCGCCGGCCGCGCGGGCGTCGCCGACGGTCGCCGCGCACGGCTCGATCGCCGCCTCGCTGTTCGGCGCGTACAGCGAGCCGTCCGGGTGACAGAAGCCGTTCTGCATGTCCACCACCACGACCGCGGTTCGGTCCGGGTCGAACTGCATGGCCGGCGGTTCGACGCGTGGGCGCAAGAGCGTTACGCGGCGGCGACTAGTCGTGTTCGGTTAGGAGAGAAGACCGGAGGTCTTCCGAACGACGCTCCTCGCTTCGCTGCGGTGTCCTCGCGCGGCGGTGCCGCGCGAGCGGGCCGAGGGACCTCCGGTCCCTCGCGGTCGTCGGCGCACGGCGCCGACTGCCCGAGGGAGCCGTCGGCTCCCTCGCTGCTTGCGTCGGCTCGCTCCGCGAGCGGTCGGCCCCGTTCGAGGTCCCCCGGCGCCGGCTGACCGGCCGGCTGAGGTACCGCCCGTGGCGGCGGGCTACGCGCCGGTCCGTTCGAGTTCCCACCCGACGCCGGCTGACCGGCCGGCTCCTGCTTGAGTAAACACCAGGCGGCGACTCCGGGAACTTATCCGCGTCGGTGCCCTCCCCTCTGGTGATGGAGACACGTCCGGTCGCGGCGGTCGCCCTCGTCGCCGTGCTGGTTCTGGCAGGCTGTTCGGCCGGCTACCAGCCGGCGGTGTCGTCGGAGCCCGAGTCGGAACCGGCGGTGTCGGCCGACCCCGGAGCGACGCCCGACGGCGGCCTCGACGTCGACGCCGCCGACGGGCTCACCGACGCGGAGCTGGAGGCGGTCGTCGACCGGGCGATGGCCCGCGTCGAGACGCTGCGGGGACTGGAGTTCAAACAGGACGTCGAGGTCGAGCTCGTCACTCGCGAGGAGTACCGGGAGGAGTACGGCGGCATCACGGTCGAAAACGGCAGCGGGGCCGAGCGAACGGTCGACAACGCACAGTTCGAGGCTCTGTTCCTCGTCGGCCCCGACGAGGACGTCCGCGAGGTCCGGCGGGACAACCGCGGCGACAACGTCCTCGGCTTCTACCGGCCGGGGTCGGGCGACATCGTCCTCGTCAGCGAGTCCGAGCCGGCGACGCTCGGCGACGAGCTCACCCTCGCCCACGAGCTGGACCACGCCCTCCAGGACCAGCACTTCGACCTCTCGACGGTCGGCAACCAGTCGACCCTCGACGGGGTCAACGCACGGAACGGTCTCGTCGAGGGCGACGCCCTCGTCGTCCAGCAGGCCTACGAGCGGCGGTGCGGAAGCGAGTGGAACTGCGTCGGCACGGACGGCGGCTCCGGCTCCGGCGGCGCCGTCGGCGAGGACTTTCACTTCGGCGTCTACTACGTCGGCTTCTTCCCGTACGCCGAGGGGCCGTCGTTCGTCCGGCACCACCGCCAGCGCGGCGGCTGGGACGCCGTCGACGCGATGTACGACGACCCGCCGGCGACGAGCGCGGCGGTCGTCGAGCCGGCGACGTACGGGACCGGCGGCGACGGCGAGGCGACGCTGTCGGACCGCAGCGACCGGTCCTGGAACCGGGTGACCGTCGGCGGCGAGCCCGCCGGCGCAACCGTCGGGCAGGCGGGGCTGGCGTCGATGTTCGCCTACACCTTCCGGGACGACTACGCCCCGAACCGGTCGGTGGTCGACCGCTCGGCGTTCGTCAACCTCGAGAACGGCCGTCTCGACCCCGAGCGACCGTTCACCTACGACGTCCGGTACGCCGACGGCTGGTACGCCGACCGGCTCCACGCCTACGAACGCGGCGACGAGACGGCCTACGTCTGGAACGTGACCTTCCGGGACCCGGCCGACGCCTCCGAGTTCGAGCGCGGCCACGAGCGGGTGCTGGAGCACTGGGGCGGCCGCCCCCGGACCGTCGGCGGCGAGACGATCTGGACGTTCGACGACGGGCCGTTCGACGGCGCGGTGTGGGTCCGTCGGGACGGCGCCAGCCTCACCGTCGTGAAGGCGCCGACCGTCGAGGGGCTGTCGGAGGTGTACGCGCCGGCGCCGGCACCGGCCGCGACGGCCGCGACGGCACCCGGGCCCGGACCGGCGCCGGCGGCGGCAGGGGCGAGGGCGTAGCCTTTTCCGACCCGCCGGCCGTCGTGTCGGTATGTTCGATGTCGTTCCCGACGAGGCCATCGCCGAGGGGCGGGCGACGGACGCGTACTTCCTGCGGACCGAGGAGGCCCTGGAGCACGCCGGCCGCAACCCCGACGTCGTCGCCGAGGTGACCGCCGACCAGTTTCCGACCGGCGCGTTCGAGCTGTTCGCCGGGCTGACCGACGCCGCGGGCCTGCTCGCGGGCCGGTCGGTCGACGTCGACGCGCTGCCGGAGGGGACGCTGTTCGACGGCGGGCCCGTGATGCGGATCGAGGGGCCGTACCTGGAGTTCTGCCGGCTGGAGACGTCGCTTCTGGGATTTCTCTCCCAGCCGACGGGGATGGCGACGGCGGCGCTGGAGGCCCGCCGGGCCGCCCCGGAGACGCCGGTGTTCAGCTTCGGCGCCCGTCACGTCCACCCTTCGATCGCCGGAATCGTCGACCGGTCGGCGGTGCTCGCCGGCTTCGACGGCTTCTCTCACGTCGCCGCCGGCGACCTCATGGACCGCGAGCCGTCGGGGACGATGCCGCACGCGCTGGTGATCTGCTTCGGACCCGGCAACCAGGAGGACGCCTGGCGGGCCTTCGACGAGGCCGTCGACGAGGACGTCGCCCGGGTCGCGCTGTGCGACACCTACGCCGACGAGACCGACGAGGCACTGCGGGCCGCCGAACTCGGATTCGACGGCGTCCGGCTCGACACCACCGGCTCCCGGCGGGGCGACTTCCGGCACATCGTCCGCGAGACGCGCTGGACGCTCGAGGAGGCGGGCTTCGAGGACGTCGACGTGCTCGTCAGCGGCGGCCTCACGCCGACGACGATGCGCGAACTGCGCGACGTCGTCGACGGCTTCGGCGTCGGCAGCCACGTGACCGACGCCGATCCGGTCGACTTCGCCCTCGATCTCGTCGAGGTCGACGGCGAGCCGGTCGCGAAGCGCGGGAAACTCTCCGGCCGAAAGGCCGTCTACCGGACGCCGGACGGCGGCCACCACGTCGCCCGGGCGAACGAGGGCGGTCCGGCGGACGGCGAGCCACTCATGGAGCCGGTGGTGCGGGACGGCGAGGTGGTCGCGTCGTTCGACCTCGAGGCGGCCGCCGACCGCGCGGCGGCCGACGCCGAGCGGGTCGGCTTCCGGGCGCACCGAACGGCTTAACAGACGGACCGGCGTAGCGAGAGCCGGCAGAGGAAGCCCGGCTCCCGTGGGCGTGCCCCTGGCGCGCCCATGAGGAAAGTCCCCCCACCCTCCGGGCAGGTGACCGGGCGCAAGCCCGGAGCGGGAGACCGCTGGCGCTGGAACAGAAACGAGACCCCCCGCCCCGACCGATGAGGCGCACGGGCCGCCACCGGCGGCCCGTGGCGCTCGTGGCCCCGCCGCGGGCGCGCGAACCGACCCGCGAGGGAAGGGAGCTAACCCGCCGAGGGTCGGGCGGCTCTGCCGCCAATGTGCGAGCGGCGAGAGCCGCGAGCCGGGCGGCCGTGCCGCTAACGGGCGGGAACGGGTGGAACGGCGAATCCTCACCGGTGCAAGCCCGCCGCCACAGGTAGCCCGGAGACGCGGCGGGCGCTCAGCCGAATGCCGGGTCGAAACAGAAGGGGGCTTACTATCCTCAGCCGTCCGACGGGCCGTGTGTAGTTACGCGAGAGCCGGCCGGTCAGCCGGCGTCGGACGGGAACTCGAACGGGGCCGACCGCTCGCGCAGCGAGGCCGAGCGAGCATAGCGAGAGAGGCCTCGTAATGAAGCGAGCGGGAGGAGCGACGTGGAGAGCGACGACACGGGAGCGCAGCGAGTGGTGGGAGAGGTGACGGGGCGACACGGAGGCCCACCCGCAGACGACGTCCCGCGTTGGAAAGATACAACTCGGTGGACTGTGTCACCACGCGTGTGCATCTCCCGGGTCGGAGCCGCAGCACCCTCCGACCGGTCGCCGGCCGCGACCCGGCACGACCATGACGGGAGAGAGACTCTTTCCGGACCGAATCGAGACGGATAGACTTGCCTTCGAACGGTTCGACGAACGCGTCGACCCCTTCGAGTTCTACGAGTTCGTCGCTCGCGACGACTGGCGGGGCGCCGCGACCGAGCACATGCCCTGGTTCCGCTTCGAGCGCCTCGACGAGGTCGTCGCGTTCGTCGACGCCGCCGAGCGAAAGTGGGCCGACGGCGAGAGCGCCCGCTACCTGCTCCGGCGGCGGAGCGACGACGCAATCGTTGGGACGACGGCCTACACCCCCGAGTGGGAGGCCCGCCGCGCTGGCTCCGGAATCGTCCTCGCCCGGGAGTACTGGGGCAACGAGTACGGCCTCGAGCGGGCGTCGGCCTTCGTCGAGTTGACCTTCGAGACCTACGACCTCGAGGCGTACTACACCACCTGCGCGGCGGGCAACGAGCCCTCCCGGCGGATGATCGAGAAGTACGTCGAGCGGTACGGTGGCCGACACGAGGGGCTGTTGCGACAGCACTCCCCGCGGCCCGACGGCGAGGTGACCGACCAGCACCGCTTCACGATCACCGAACGGGAGTACCGGGCGGCGACGGCCGACCGCGAGACGCTCGGGTTCGCCGTCGAGTGGTAGCCACCGCGGCCGAGCCGTCCGGCGACGACTACGCCTCGCGGGTCGCTGTAGCTCCCCGCTCGGCATCCGTTGTCTCACTGTATTCGGCAACGCTACTCCTCGCGGGTCGCTATCGCTCCCCGCTCGGTATCCGTTGTCTCACTGCGTTCGACAACGCTACTCCTCGAAGCCTTCTTCGAACCGGAACGTCCCGTCCCGCTGGACGGTTTCGCCGTCGACCTCCAGCCGCGAGTCGGCCGAGACGTCGGTGATCATGTCGACGTGGACGGCGGAGTCGTTGCCCGACTCGCCGTCGGGGAGGTTCGCGTCGTAGGCCCGGCCGAGCGCCATGTGGACGGTGTCGCCCATCTTCTCGTCGAAGAGGATGTTGTCGGTGACGCGGTCGATGCCGCGGTTCATGCCGACGCCGAGTTCGCCGAGCCGCTGGGCGCCCGCGTCGGTGTCGAGAACGTCGCCGACGGCCGTCTCGCCCTGCTCGGCGGCGTAATCGACCACCTCGCCGTCTTCGAAGGTCAGGTGGACCCCCTGGACTCGCGTCGAGTTGATGATCATCGGCACGTCGAAGAACACCTCGCCCTCCGCGTCGTACGGCGCGGTGAACACCTCCCCGGACGGGAGGTTGTGGGAGTCGTAGGCGACCGACGCCGCGGAGTTGACCGCCGTCCGGCCGTCGACCGACATCGTGACGTCGGTGTCGGGCCGGCCGTCCCGCTCGGTGACGAGGCGCACCTCCGAGCCCTCGTCGAGAATCGCCTTCATCTGGGCCATCCTCTCCGCCAGCGCCTCCCAGTCCCGCAGGACGGCGTCGTAGACGAACTCGCGGTATTCCGCGAGGGCCATGCCGGCCTGCTGGGCGAGACTCCGGGTCGGGTGGACCGTCGACACCCAGTCCGTCGCCATCCGGGCCTCCCGGAGGTCGGTCCGGGCCCGCGAGTAGCCCTGTCGGGTGTCGCCTGCGACGTCGGCGAGGGCGGTCGTGTTCCGGCCGCCGCCGAGCCGGAGGACGACGTCGGCCTGCTCGTAGAGGGCCAGCTCGTGGTCGCCGGTCCCGAAGTCGTCGTCGTGGGCCCGAAGGTAGGCCCGCGAGGCCTCCGCGGAGTCGTACGTCGTCACGATGTTGGCGCCGACGGCGCCGAGCTTCTCGGCGACGGCGACGGCCAGCTCGTGGGCGCCCTCCGCGACGCCGACCACGACGTCGTCGCCGGGGTCGACGCGCGCGCTCCAGTCGACCAACACCTCGGCGTGTTCGCGCACGCGGTCGTCCATGACTTCCGTACGGCACGGGCGCTATTATAGTGGCGGTCCGCGCCCGCGGCGGCCGGCGGCTACTCGAGGCCGGTCGCGGCCTCGTCGACGCCGGCGGTGAAGCCGGCCTCCTGGAGCCGCTCGGCCAGCGGGACGCCGATCGCCGAGGCGGGCGTCAGGACGCCGCCGTCCAGCGGCGAGTCGGTCTCGTCGCGGAGCAGGCACATCGCGGACTCCCCGAGCATGCGCGCCGTCGCGCCGTAGCCCGGGTCCAGGTCCGCCCCGACGACCGCCTCGACAGCGAAGCGGCCGTCCGGCGCCGTCCCGCGGCCCACGACGCGGACGGTGAAGTGGCCGTGTTCCGCCTGATCCCCGCTCGGCCCCTCGCCGGGGTCGGGGAAGACGAACCGCCGGAGCCCCGTCCGCACCGGATCGACGGACATGGCGGCGGCGAACAGCCCGAGCCCGCCGGTGGCGAGGGTCGCGGCGGCGGCCCCCGGTAGTCCGCGGCCGGTGTCGACCACCTCCGTGCAGCGGAACTCCCGGCCCCACGGGTAGCCGAGCAGGGCGTTGCTCCGCCGGACGACCCGTTCGTTCACCGGCGCCATCGGCGAGGGGGCGGTCCAGACCTCTTTGTCGCGGTCGGCCCGGGGGAGCCGCTGCATCCCGCCGTCGACGCCGTCGCGCTCGCCGGGCGGCGCCAGCGAGTACGGGTTGCGGAGCGTCTGCCGGACCACCGGGTCCGAGGAGGCCGCGTCGAACAGCTCGGCGAAGCTGGCCAACGTGCCGCCGCTGACGCCGCCGTCGCCGTCCTCGAGGTGGATCCGGACCGTCTCGCAGGGCGCGTCGAACGCCTCCCTCGCGCGGGACTGGACGAGCGCGGTGCCGAGATCCGCGGGCACGGAGTCGAAGCCACAGCTGTGGACGACCCGGGCTCCGGCGTCGACGGCCGCCCCGTGGAACCGGTCGACGGTCTCCCGGACCCAGTTGACCTCCCCCGTCAGGTCGCAGTAGTCGGTGCCGGCGTCGATACACGCCTCGACCAGCGGCGTCCCGTAGGTGGTGTACGGGCCGACGGTCGTACAGACGACGCGGGTATCGCGGGCGAGCGCCCGGAGGCTCTCGGGGTCGGTCGCGTCGCCGACGACCGTCGGAATCGGCGGCCGGTCGTTGGTCTCGGCGAGGTCCGCCGCTAGCGCGTCGAGGCGGTCGGCGTCGCGGCCGCCGAGCGCCAGCGCCAGCTCCTCGGGGTCGTACCGCTCGGCGAGGTACTCCGCGACGAGCCCGCCAGCGACGCCGGTGGCGCCCCAGACGACGACGTCGTGCGGTCGGTCGGTGTCCGACATCTGTGGTTTCGTCTCCCGTAGCGTCTCCACGGATTAAACAGCCGGGCTGGCGGCGGAATCCGTGGGGGCGGGCGACGGTCAGTCAGCGTAGAACCGCACCAGCCCGCAGTCCGCACAGAGATACGCCTCTAAATACGTCTTCCCGCCGACGCCGAGCGTACCTGACTCCCGGGGGTCGTCGATGCGCGCACGGGCCGTCGCGCCGGCTGCGTCGGCGGTGGAGTAGTCGACCCGTTCCATGGCGACGTCGCAGCCCGGACACCGGTGTCCGGGCATGCTTTCGCTTCGGGAGCGAGAATGATAATACTGCGCCCGGAGCCGCCGCGTCCGGGTGGCAGCCGGCGCGGGTCGGGTCGGGCCGCTCAGTCGTCGGCCGGCGTCGGCGCGGCGTCCATGTCGCTGTCGTCGGCGTAGGGATACCACGTCAGCTTCGTGTTGCCGAGGTAGGGGTCCTCGTAGGAGGTCTCCTCGGGCTCGGCGAGGCCGTTGAGCTCGTCGTCGGTGTGGCGGGCGATGAACTCGCGGAAGGATTCGCCCTCGTCGCGGCGTTCCTCGTAGATGCCCAGCAGGTTCTCGATGTAGCCGGGCACCTCGTCGGCGGCGACGCGCATCTCGACCCAGTCGGCGAACTGCGGGTTCTCGCCGAGGCCGCCGCCGAGGCCGATGTCGAACGCCTCGACCGGCTCGCCGTCCTTGCGGGTCTTCATGCCGCGCAGCGAGATGTCGGCGATCTGCGGCTGGGCACAGGAGGCCGTACAGCCCGACAGGTGGATGTGGAAGTCCGTGAGGCCCTCGGGCAGCTCGACGTTGTTCTTCAGCCACCGCGCGTAGCGGACCATCCGGTTTTTCGTCTCGACGATGGACAGCGAGCAGTACTCCGTGCCGGTGCAGGCGATGGAGCCCCGCATGAACGGGTGGGGGTCCGGCGAGTAGTGCTCCAGGAGGTCCTCGGCGAGGAACTCGTCGAGGTCCTCGTCGGCGATGTCGGCGACGACGATGTTCTGCCGCTGGGTCAGCCCGACCAGCTCGGAGCCGTACTTCTCGGCGAGGTCGGCCAACTCGATGACGTCTTCGGCGCCCATGCGGCCGACGAGCACGGAGAGGCCGACGAAGTTCTGGCCGTCGACCTGGTCGTGGACGCCGACGTAGTCGCCGGTCTCGTCGCTTCGGCCGGAGTTGTAGGTGTACCCCTCGCGGAGGTTCTCGCCGGCCGACGGGAGCTCGAAGTCGACGTACTCCTCCTGGAGGACGCGCCGGAGCTTCTCGGTGCCCCACTCGTCGACGAGGAACTTGATGCGGGCGTTGAACCGGTCGTCGCGGTCGCCGTTGTCGCGGAACAGCGCCGAGAGGCCGCCGGCGACGTCGGGGAGGGTGTCCGGCGTGACGAAGACGTCGATGTCGCGGGCGAAGCGGGGTTCCTTCCGGGAGAGGCCGCCGCCGACCGTCACGTTGAACCCCTTCCGGCCGTCTTTCGTCGCGGGCTCGAAGCCGAGGTCGTTGATCTCGGCCTGTCCGGAGCCGCGGGTGTCGCCGGTGACGGCGACCTTCCACTTTCGGGGAAGGTTGGAGTGGTCGTCGTTGCCCTTGAACGTCTCGTTGAGTTCCTTGATGACGGGCCAGGCGTCGATGTGCTCGTCGGCGTCCCGGCCGGCCATCGGCGAGCCGACGATGTTCCGCCAGGAGTCGCCGCAGGCCTGGATGGTCGAGAGGCCGTGGGCCTCCAGCTTCTCGAAGATCTCGGGGACGTCCTGTAGCTGGATCCAGTGCATCTGGATGGACTGGCGGGTCGTCCAGTCGCAGTAGGCGTCGCCGAACTCGGGGTTGTCGACCGGGCCGGTAGCGTAGTCGCGGGCGATCTCGCCGACGACTCGCAGCTGTTCGGGCGTCATCCGGCCGTTCGGCGTCCCGACGCGCATCATGAAGTACGACTCCTGACCCTTCCGCTGGTGGTACAGCCCCCACCACTTGAACCGCTCGAACCAGGCGTCGTGTTCCTCGTCGGGGATGGCGCTCCACCCCTCCTCGGCGAACCGGAAGAGGTGGTCACGGACCTCCTCGCCGTAGACCTCGTCCTTCCAGCCTTCGACCTTGCTAGCCATACGGGTACGGTGCGGCGGAACTCATAAACCACCGAGCGTCTCGTCAAACCTCCCCGCGTCTCGCCCCTACCGGCAACCCTTGCTTACGATTCGGCGGGGCGGGCGAGCCGGCGTCGGCGCTCCGGGACGTGGACGCTCGTCGGATCGACGGCGTAGAACTCGCCCTCGTCGGGGTCGACGACCCGGCCGAGCGTCACCCAGTCGGTGACGCCGCTCTCGCCGCAGGCGATGCACTGTCCGGCGACCCGGCCTTCCACGTCCGGGTGGTCGACGCCGATCTCGACGAACCCCTCCGCGAGGAAGTCCGCCATCTCGCAGTCGCAGAAGTCCTGCCGCGCGAGCCACCAGAGGTCGCTCACGTTCACCTCCCGGGAGTCGTTGACGCTGAGCCACGCCCCGTCGTCCAACTGATGTACCGACGTGGTCACGGGCGGACCGAGGCGACGCCGCCTGGTAAGCCCGTCGCCTCGTCCGTCGTTACGACGCTGTTCGGCCGTCGAACCGGCTCCCGTCTTCCGGTTCCGTCGTCGGCCACCGTCACAGGAAGAAGCACCATGTTCCGGTACCTCGGAGCAATGGCGCCTTTGACGTGGAATGTGGTTATTAATACGGGCGGGAGCGAACGGGCGGACGATGAGTGATCGACGGCGGGAAAAGGGGCGGCAGCACACCTCGGCGGACGTCGCTCCCGAACTGTACGAGGAGGGAGATCGATGAGCCGACCCGCGGACGACGAGCGAGACGACGACGTCGACACCAGCCATCTCGAGGACGTCGACGACGGCTGCGGCTGCACCGAGATCTGGGAGCACATGTCCGACGAGCGCGACGAGGAGTCGGAGACGTAGCCGGGGCGGGACGTTTTTCTTCTCGCTCCGCGTAGCCGACATCAATGCGCGACAGATCGGATGCCGAGCCGCCGGCCGACCGCGAGTCGCCGGTCGGCCATCCGGTCATCCGCGGTCGTTTCGCCGGCGAGCGGGCCGTCCAGTTCGATCCGACCGACGGAAAGAGCCTCGCGACGGCGGCCGACACGGTCGGCAACTTCGCGAACAACTCCGTCGGCGACGACGACAACGTGTTCATGCTCCGGGGGGCGGCCGCGTGTGCGGCGCTGGTCCGCGGCACCGGCTCGTACAAGGCCGCCGCCGAGCGTGCCGGCGGCGACGTGACGGTGGCGTTCATCCGGAAGTGGGCTCGGGTGCACGACCTGCCGCGGTCGATCCGCCAGCACGTCGCCTCGGGCGAGATCGCCCCGACGGCCGCCAAGCACATCGCCCGGGTCTCCGGCGAGTCGCGGTTCCTGCTCGCGTGGGCGACATTGGATCACGACCTCACGGTCCGGGAGGTCCGGGCGGCCGCCTCCCGGATCAACGACGGCGAGAGCGTCGACGTTGCCCTCGAGGCCGAGGGTATCGATCTCGGGCGCATGGGCGTGTCGCTGCCACCGGACGCCTACCGGGAACTCCGCCGCCGGGCGGCGCTCGAAGACTCCGACCCCGGGACCGTCATCGCCGAGGCGCTGGAGGCGGACCGCTGACCGCGAGAGAATCCGACCGAAAGGATTTACTCCGAACCACGACTATCGCGGGGCGCGGGCCGATAGCTCAGTCTGGCAGAGCGTCTGGCTTTTAACCAGATGGTCGGGGGTTCAAATCCCTCTCGGCCCGTGCAACGAGACGGCGAGCACAGCGAGCCGTCGAGTGAACCGGCAGAGAAGGATTTGAACCCTGCAAGTCGCAGCGGTCGAGCGAAGCGAGACCGACCGTCTTGCTCAGGTTCAAATCCCTCTCGGCCCGTTCTGTTCCGAACCAACAGCGAGCGGTACCGAGCGGCAGCGAACCGCCGGGCCGCTCACTCCCTGATCTCGAAGTCCTCGACGCTGCGGTCGGTACGGACGACGCGCTCGCTGACGAGGAGCCGCTCGCGGCGGTCGAGCCGCTCCCAGTCGACGCCGTCGGGCGGCGACTCCTCGAAGGCCCGGAACTGCGCGACGACGTCGTCGTTGACGAACCGCTCGAAGGAGTCACAGACCGGACAGTTCGTCGAGAGATGCGAGGTGTCGAACCCGCGGTCGACCGTGTGGTCGAAACACCCCGAACACCGGTACGCGCGTTCGGCGCCCATACCCCGGGTAGGGTCTGGAGCCCGGAATAGCTGTGCATTCGTCGGGGTCAACCGGGCGGCCGCGGGAGACGGCCGGTGACGACGGTGCCGCGCGAGTCGTCGTCGGCGCCGTCGGCGCCGACCGAGACGCGGCCGTCGCCGGTACGCGCGACGAACGGGCACGACATCCCGGAAACGCGGACTGCCGGTACGCCTCGCGGGTAGTGTTCCGATGTGAGTTCGACGTCGTGCTGATCACCGGCAGGATGCGGGAAGCGACCGGCCCCATTGGGTTCGACCCGCTCGCTGAGTCGGTCGGCAGCCGTCGAGGGCCGCCGCCTCGCGAGCCACGCCGGGGGCGCGAACCTATCAGATTTATGCCGCCGGACCCGACATGGGGTGTGAGCCGCAGCGAGCGTGTCCGGCTGTCGGCCGTCGTCTTCGTCGTCCTGTTCACGCAGCTGCTCGTCTACCCGGGCGTCGAGAAGCTGGTCGCCGCGCTGGGGGCGGCGCCGACGATCGACGCCGGCACCGCGTTCCTGGCGGTCCAGCTGGCGGCGTTCGTCCTCTTTTCGGCGGTCTGGGGGGCCGTCTCCGACAGGACCGGCCGACGGACGCCGTTCATCGTCGCCGGGGCCGTCGGCGGCGCAGCCGCGTATCTCGCACTCGTCGCCGCCGTCCGCACGGGGACGGGCGGGTTCGGGCTCGCGCTCGCGCTCCGGTTCGTGGAGGGCGCGTTCACCATCGGCGCTTTCTCGCTGGCCATCACGATGCTGATGGACCTCGATGGTGGTCACGGCCGCAATATGGGCGCCGCGGGCATCGCCATCGGGGCCGGCGCGGCGCTCGGCGCCCCGGTCGGCGGGCAACTGTACGCCATCGGGCCGCTGGCGCCGCTCGTCGCCTCCGCGGCGCTGCTCGTCGCCGTCGCCGCCGTCGCCGCGACCGTCCCCGACCGTGCGCCGAGCCGGGACGCCGGGCTCGGCGACGTCCTCGCCGGCGTCCGGCGGACGCCGGAGCTGCTCGTCCCCTACGTCTTCGGCTTCACGGACCGCTTCACCGCCGGGTTCTTCGGGCTGGTCGGCACGTTCTACCTCGGGGAAACCTTCGACCTCGACCCGGCCGCGATCGGCCTCGTACTCGCCTGCTTCTTCGCGCCGTTCGCGCTGTTGCAGTACCCGCTGGGGGCGCTGTCGGACCGCGTCGGCCGCGTCGTCCCGGTCGTCGCCGGGTCGGTCGGCTACGGGCTGGCGATCGTCGGGGTCGGCCTCGCGCCGACGGCCGCCGTCGCCGCCGCCGGGATGGTCGTCGTCGGCGTCCTCGGCGCGCTGGTGGCGCCGGCGACGATGGCGCTGGTCACCGACATGGCCGCCGCGGGCGAGCGCGGCGCTGCGATGGGCGGGTTCAACGTCTTCGGCAGTCTCGGCTTCCTGGGCGGCATCCTCGTCGGCGGCGCCGTCGCCGACCGCCTCGGCTTCCTGGCGGCGTTTCTCGTCGCCGGCGGGCTGGAGGCGGTCGTCGTCGTCGCCGCGCTGCCGGTGCTGGTCCGGGTCGTGCCGGACCCGACCGCCACCTTCGGCGAGGCCTGACCCGGGCGACCGTCTCCGGGTCCGGCGTCGCTACCGGAACCGGCCGACGGCCAGCCCCGCGACGAAGGAGACGACCACCAGCAGCGCGACGAGGGCCACCGCAACGACGTCCGACGGTATCCCGGCGATTCCCCGGGCGCCGGCCGCCGCTTCCCCGTCCGACGGGGAAGCCTGTGTGCCGGCGGATTCGGTCGTCCCCGGGGTCCCGGTCGACGTCGGTCCGCCGTCGTTACCGCCGCCTACAGCGGCGGTCGCCGTCGACGCGTCCGATCCGCTGGCGCTCCCGTTTCCGGCGTCCCCGGAACCGCCGGTCACGGTCAGGGCGGCCGGCTCCGTCTCCGGCGACACCGGGTCGCCGTCGTCGTCGTCCATCCGGCGGACGGACACCGAGAGGTCGATTTCGCCGGCGCGCTCGCCGCGGACCGTCACGGTTCCGAGCCGGACGTCGGTCGCACCCGCCCGGACGTTCTCGTCGATGTCGACGCCCTCGAGCGTCGCCCGACCGTCCTCGACCCGCTCGGTCGTGATACCGTAGTCGTCGGCGGCGCTCGCGCCGACGACCCGTGCGGTCCCGCCCGTCGCCTCGACGGTCAGGTTGAATCCGGCGAGTCCGTCCGGGGCAGCCGACAGCGTCACCGCGACGGTCGCCGTCTCGCCGGCTGCGACCGTCGCGTCGCCCGGCTCGACCGTTGGCGTCGTCTGTGCGCCGGCCGCCGCTCCGCCGGCGACGAGGCCGACCACCGCCAGGGCCACGACCGCGGCCCGCGTGCGCTCCGGCATCAGTCGCCCGAGACCTCCTCGGACAGTTCGACGACGTCGTCGAAGTCGAACCGACCGTTGTCGTTGAAGTCGTACGCCTCCTGGTGGTCCTCGACGGCGGTCGTCTCCTTGTTGGTGAACAGGACGACGACGTCGTCGTAGTCGATTCGGCCGTTCCCGTTGACGTCCTCGTAGCGACCGTCGCCGTCGGGGTCCGTCGGGGTGTCACCGTCGCCGACCGTCCGGAGGTCGATGACCTCGAGCGTGCCGTCGGCCGTCGTCGTCGGGACGCGCGAGCCGTCGTCGTCGTCCATGGACTCGACGGTGATGGAGACGTCCGTCGTCCCCGGCGCCCGCGCGTCGAAGTCGACGCCGGCGAGGACGACGTCCTCGGCACCGGGCTGGACGGTCTCGTCGGCGTCGGCCGCCTTTACCGTCACCAACGAGCCGTCGGCGGCGACCGCCGGCTCCTCGGTCGGCGCGTACGCGTCGGGATAGCTGGCGCCCGCCATCTCGACGATGTCCGTGTCGTCGACGGCGACGGTGACGCGGAAGCCGGACAGCCCCGAGGGGAACGCGTCCGCCAGGAGATCGCCGGTCGTCGCCGCGTCGCGGGCGAGGTTCGGCCCGGAGGGCCCGCCGAAGCGGATCGACACCGTCGTTTCGTCGGCGTCGCCGCCGCCGTCGCCGTCTTCGCCGCTCTCGGCGCCGAAGGCGGTGAACAGCCCCGACCCGGCGGCGAAGTTCCGCGTCGTCGGGTCCGCCGGCTCCCCGGCGAGGTTCCGCTCGTCGTCGGTGACCTGACCGCCGACCCGGAGGTCCGTCACCGCGGCCGCGAGGTCGTCGAGGTTCCCCGTCGCCTCGTCGGGGGCGGCGCCGGAGCCGAGGAGGACGACCGCCCCGCCGTCGTCGGCGAAGGCGGCGACGGCGTCTCGCTCCGCCTGTGTGAACGCCTCGGGCGGCGTCGTCACGAGCAGCGCGCGGGCGTCGGCCAGCCTGTCGCCCGTCACGTCGTTGGTCTGCTCGAAGGCGACGTCGAAGCCCTCGAGGTAGCGGCCGAAGTAGGCGGCGTCCTCGTTGGAGAGGCCGTAGTCGACGCCGAACTGGCCGTGCCCGCCGTCGATGAGCACCGGGCCGGTCCCGTCGGCCAGCGAGTCGACGAGGTTCGCGAGGAACGTGAAGTTGCCGTAGCCGGCGACGTTGTAGCCGGAGCCCTCCTGGAGTTCGTACCCCTCGTCGGGGAGGAGGCCGCCGACGACGGCGGCGTTGTTCGCCTCGTCGGTGCCGACCAGCGGGGCCTCGGCGGGCGAGGCGGTCGACTCGGCGGCCACCGGGACCCGGTCGGCCGCGGGGTCGCCGCTCTCGGTCGTGACCGCCACCGCATCCGGGACGAACAGTTCCGTCACCGGCCGGTCGCGGATCGGCGCCGCCGCCCCGACGTCGCTTTCGGCCCACAGGCCGGCCCCGTCCATCCGGGCGGCGTCCTCCAGCGCCCAGAACTCCTCGTGACGCGACAGCGTCGATCCGTACACCCGCGCGTAGCCGTTCTCGATGAGCCGGGCGTTGTACAGCGTCTCCCGGGACCCGTCGCCGCTCGCGTCGTAGGTGACGTACGCGAGCAACCGGTCGAAGTCGTCACGGACGGGTTCGCTGTCGTCGAAACTGACGTCGACCGTCTTCTCGAGCAGTTCGTCCTCGGCGAACGCCGTCGCCTTCTCGGCCCACTCGGCGAGGTACGGGTAGTCGGCGGGCGGCGTCTCGCCGTCGACGCCGGCCCGGTCGGCCCCGTACCGGAAGGCGTCGGTCACCCGGGTCGTCGTCGGTCGGAAGGACTGGCCGGTGTTGTTCTCGTCGTCGACGACTTGGTCGTCGTTGAACCGGAATCCGACGCCGAGGGCCGACGCGATGTCGTCGAGGTTGGCCGTCTCGTCGAAGTCGTCGAAATCCGACTGGTCGTGCAGGAAGACCGCGCCACCGTCGTCGACGAACGACGATAGCGCCGACAGTTCCGAGTCGTCGAACGAATCGGAAGGCGAGGTGACGACGGCGGCGTCCGCGTCGGCGAGATCCGATTCCAGGTCCGTCGTCGCCTCGACGGTGTAGCCCGCCTCCTCGACGGAGGACTCGAAGTTCGAGAACTGCGAGAGGTCGTAGAACTGGCCGTGGCCCTCGTCCCACAGCACCGTCCCGCCGCCGACCGCGTCGTCCCAGACGTTCCGGACGAACTCGTCGTTGCCGTAGGAGGTGTCGTCGTCGTCGGTAACCAGCATCGCGCCGAACCCGACGACCGTCCCGTCGGCGGCCACGAGCGGGATGTCGGCGCCGTCGGGGTAGGAGACGGCGTCGCCGTTGCCGTCGGCGTCCTCGTTGGACGCCGTCGACTCGGCGGTCACGAGCACGCCGTCGCCGCCCGACATCGGGTCGCCGTTTTCGTCCAGCAGGCTACTGGTCGAGTCGAAGGCGAGTTCCTCGATCAACGGGCGGGCGTCGCTGGCCAGGCCCTCCCACTCGGCGGGCCGTTCGAACTGCTGTGCGTCGGGCGACTCGGGCGTGTCGACGCCCAGGACGCGTATCTCTTCGGTGCTGTCGTCCTCGAAGCGGGCGGTGAACGTGTCGCCGTCGGCGACGCTCTCGACGGTCGCCTCGTAGGTCTCGCCCCGCTGGAACCCCGTCGTCGAGATGCCCTCCCGGTCGTCGAAGTAATCGAAGGAAGACTCGTTGAACCGCCCGGTCGTCGGCACGTAGTTCGGACCGTCATTATTGTCGTCGTCGAGCACCTGGTCGTCGTTGAACCGGAAGTCGAGGTCCAGCGCCGAGGCGATATCGTCGAGGTTGGCCGTCTCGTCGAAGTCGTCGAAGTCCGACTGGTCGTGCAGGAGGACCGTCCCGCCGTCGGCGACGAACGATGAGAGGGCGTCCTTCTCGGCGTCGCCGAACGAGTCAGAGGGCGAGGTGACGACGACGGCGTCCGCGCCGGAGAGGTCCGACTCCAGGTCCGTCGTCGCCTCGACGGTGTAGCCGCGGTCCTCGGCGTAGGACTCGAACTGCGAGAACTGCGAGAGGTCGTAGAACTGGCCGTGGCCCTCGTCCCACAGCACCGTCCCGCCGCCGATCTGGTCGTCCCAGACGTTCAGGACGAACTCCTCGTTGCCGTACGAGAAGTCGGCGTCGTCGGTGACCAACATTGCGCCGAACCCGACGACGCTACCGTCGACCGCGACGAGCGGGATGTCGGCGCCGTCGGGGTAGGAAACGGCGTCGCCGTTGCCGTCGGCGTCCTCGTTGGACGCCGTCGTCTCCGCCCGGACGGCTATCAGCGAGTCGTCGGTCAGCGTCTCCCCGTCGGCGTCGAGCAGGCTACCCGTCGAATCGAACGCCAGGTCGGGGATGGTGTCGGCCCCACCGGTCGTCCCCGGAAGCAGCGTCCACCCCGCGGTCATCCCGACCGCCGTCATGAATGCTCTTCTGCGCATACCGAAGGGGCGGACGGCCCCGGTTTATTTCTTCTGAGACGGAGTGAACTACTCCACCCTACCGCTCGCCTGACGACTCGCGCTTGAGGGTGGGGCTTCCTACTTCCACGACGCACTTTGCAGACACCGAGGTATCCACAGGGAGTGCAGTCTCCACAGGCGTTAATTCGGAGTG
>PXRL01000025.1:0-597 GCA_003020965.1 Halobacteriales archaeon QS_4_69_225 | reverse complement strand
GAAGTGCGTGCCTTCGCGTTCGCACTTGTATTTGAGCATCCGCAGGAACGTCCCCCACGCCGCTCCTGCGCGGTTCCGTGAGTTGCCCGGCAGTTCGACTAATCCCTTTGCGTCCAAATTCTCGACTGCCACGAAGTCGTACTCGGTGGCGTAGTAGTTCGAGAGTTTGTGGAGGAAGTCGCGCCGCTTGTTCTTCAGGTCGGCGTGGCGTTCGGCCACGACGCGCCGCTGTTTCTCCCAATTCGCAGACCCGTGCTGTTTCCGCGAAAGGTCGCGCTGTGCGCGTTCCAACCGCTCGCGTTCTTCGGACAGGTCAAGCGATTCGACGGCGGTTCCGTCCGTGTCGTGGGCGTACTTGAGAATCCCCACGTCGATACCAACGCACCGCTCGGGATTCTCGGGTTTCTCCGGCGGGTCGTCGGGTGTTTCGACACCGAAAATGGCGTACCACTTGCCGGTGGGTTCGCGTTTGACGGTGACGGTCTTTATTTCGGCATCGTCGGGGAGGTCGCGGTGGAAGGTGATGGGGATTTCTCCGAGTTTCGAGAGCCACAGTTGCGCCCGGCCACTCGTGTTCTTGAGTTCGAAGCCGGATTG
>PXRL01000024.1 GCA_003020965.1 Halobacteriales archaeon QS_4_69_225 | reverse complement strand
CCGGCTCATCAGCGGCTTGCCGGTCTTGGGGTCCTCCAGTTCCGGGAAGTCCTCGATGACCTCGGTCATCTCGTTGCCGCGCTCGCCGCAGCCGACGTAGACGACGATGTCGGCGTCGGCCCACTTGGCGAGTTGGTGCTGAGTGACGGTGTTGTGAAGCACCGACGGGACGTCTCCCCCGACGAAGTTCTGCGTGCCGGGGACCGTCACGTCGTAGACCGTCCGCTCCCCGTCGACCGTCTCGATCTCGACGACCGGATCAAAGAAGACGTCGTCGAGCATGTCCGCGACCGACGAGACGCGCTCGGAGACCGTGCTTCCGCCGTCCGCGAGGACGTCGGCGATGTCGTCGAACGTCCCGCGGCCCGGTCGCTGACCGAGCCCGGTGTAGTTGTGGGTCTCGACGCCGGCGTCGGCGAACTCGGCGTAGCTCGCGGCCTCGGCGATCTCGAGCATCGTCTCCGCGCCGACCGGAACCGTGTCGACGTTGGTGTTGCCGACCGTCCGCCGCCGGACCCGGAACAGGACTCCGAGCCGGGCCAGCAGGTACGTCAGGTCCGAGGCCATCCCCTCGCTCGCGGTGGTTATCTCGACCGTGCCGTCGCTGAATGAGCCGTCGCCGAGGTAGTACCCGCGGAGGAACGCGGCGACGACCGCGTCCGGACCGGTGCGTACCGCGTCCGGCACGGTACAGGTCGTCGACTTCTCCGTTTCGGGGACGCCGAGCGCCGCGAGCAGCGACGAGACGACGACGCTCCGAATCTCGGCCGTCTCGACGGTGTTGTGGACCGTCTCGGCGACCTCGATGCCGAACAGTCGCTCGGCGAGTTCCCCGAACCGTGCCCGGAGTTCGTCGTCGTCGTTGAAGAACCGGACGGTCTTGTCGGTCAGCATGCCGTCGCTGAGCACCAGCCCGAGGAACTCCGCGAAAGCGGCGTCGACGGAACGGGGAACCGCCACCGGCGTTCCGTTGCTGCCCGGTTTGACGTGGCCGACCGTCGGGCGCTCGACGTCGAGCCGCTCGCACACGTCGCTCACGAACGAAAGTGGCGGGCTCGTCCGCCCCAGCGCGTAGTTCATGAACACGTCGTCGGATACGCCGACGTCCGCGGCGAGGTCCGTCTTCCGTGCGTCGGCGGCCTCGATCGCCGCCCGGACGGTCTCGACGACGCCGGGCTCGACCGCCCGAGCGTCGGGCAGCAGCTCGTAGGGGTCGACGGCGACCGCCTCGCCGCCGACGTCGAGCCGACGGGGCATCACCAGCGAGTCACCCACCTCGAGGGTGCCGGCCGGCGTCTCCTCTATCCGGAGGTCACCCCCCATCCGGAACAGCTTGTGTGCCGGGGTCACCTCGAGCTCTCTGCCGCTGGCCGTCCGGACGCGGACGAGGCGGTCGGTCGAGCCCCGGTAGACGTGGGAGGTGGCCGCCGGCCGAATCTCGCCGGCACTCTCGTCGAACGTCATGATCTCGGCTTCCGCCTCGACGAGCGCCTCCCCCCCGTCGTCGGCTCGCTCGCCGGCGAGCCGCTCGAACAGCTCCTTGATGGGAACGGTCTCTCCGTCGGCTTGCAGCACCGGCGTGTCGGGCGTGACGCACTTTCCGGAGCCGAACGGTCCCGGAATCGCCGCGGTACCGCCCTTGGCGATGGGGAACAGCCCGTCCAGTACGCGCTGGCCCGACACCAGCGGCGTCGTCGGCGTCTCCTTCTCGACGGTCGGTCGGGGCTGTCGGACCGGCCACTCCTGGCGCATCCGAACCTCCTCGCCGGAGTCGAGTTCGACCACCGCCTCCTCGACGGTGAACTCCCCCGATTCGACGCTCGTGACCGCGCCGCCCTCGTAGTCCGGCGGGACGAGCACCTTGTGCTCGATGCTCTCGGTCTCGGGGACGACGCCGACGACGTCGCCGGCCGCGATCTCGTCGCCCTCCTCGACCTCGGGGGTGAACTCCCAGGTCTTCTCCAGGTCGATACCCGGCGCGTCGACGCCGCGGTCGAGAAAGGCGCCCATCCGTTCCTCGAGAACGTCCAGCGGGCGCTGGACGCCGTCGTAGATGCTGTCCATCATCCCGGGACCGAGGTCGACCGTCAGGGGCTCGCCGGTGTTTTCGACCGGCTCTCCCGGGGCGACGTCGGAGGTCTCCTCGTACACCTGGACGGTGCTGACGTTGCCCTCGATCTCGATGACCTCGCCCATCAGCTCCTCCTCGCCGACGTAGACGACGTCGTTCATCCGGGCCTCGAGGTCGACGGCGGTCACGACCGGGCCGCTGACGCTCTCGATGACTCCCTCGCTCGTGGTTTCGGTGTCGGTTGCCTGACTCATGGTTACTCGTCCATCAGATCGATGCCGATGGCGCGTTTGATCTGCTCGCGCAGGTTGCCCGAGCCGGTGCCGCCGCCCAGCGTGACGACGACCGGCTCGACGCTCGTTTCGACGCGCTGTCGGACTGTACGGGACAGTTCCTCGACGTCGTCGTCGTGCATCACGACGATCCCGACGGTCTCGTCGTCCAGCACCGTCTCGACGGCCTCGTCGAGACGGGCGGCCTTCTCGTCGTCCGGCACGTTCTCGAACCGGCGGACGCCGGCCAGCCGGAACCCCGTCGTGAACTCCGGGCTGCCGACGACGGCGATCTCCTGGCTCATATTATCACCAGCTCCGCTTCGATCTCCTCGACGTCCAGTCCGGCCTCGCGGCCGCGGGCGACCGCCCGGACGTTCTCGACCTCCCGTTCCTTGGCGAGGACGTACGAGATCACCGGACAGACCGACAGCGGGTAGCGGTTCGAGAGCTTCGAGGAGTACTCCAGCAGCGCCGTCTCCAGCGCCCGTTCGAACCCGACGAGCGAGTCGGCCGCCGCCAGCTCCTCGAGTGCCGTCGCTAGCTCGTCGCCGTACGTGCTCGCACGGACGCGCTCGACCAGCTCGTCGACGTTGGTCGCCAGCTGTCGGAGTTCCTCGGGGTCGAACAGCCCGCCGCCCTCGATGTGGTACTCGGCGGGGTCGATGTCGGCGCCGCTGCGGGCGATCCGGAGGGCGTTCCGGAGGTTCCGGAAGTCGATCTCCGCCTCGAGGAACTCGCCGTACAGCCCCTCCGGCGAGTTCGGGACGCTCCGGCCGAGCTCGTCCATCAGGTGGGTGTAGAACGCACGGTCGACGGCGTTCTCCAGCGGGACCAGGACGCCCTCGCTCTCGAAGTCCGACATCGCCTCGGCGAGCGGGTCGCCGAAGATGGTAGTCGAGAGCGCCTCGGCGACCTCCTCGATGCTGCCGGCCTCGACGAGCCGGTCCAGGAGCCGGTCCGGGAACTCGCCGGTCCGGATGAGGTCGGTCTCGACGGCCTCGGCGGCCGCGTCGGTGTAGACCCCCCGGACGGCCGTCTTGACGTTCCAGGCGTCGAACTTCCGGAGGTAGTTGACGATGTAGTCGTACAGCGGGCCCTCCGCCCACGTCAGCAGGTCGTCGAAGTGCTTCGCGAGGTTGCGGTTCAGCGCGTACTCGACGAGGTCGACCCCCGAGTGCCGCGTCCCGAGGGCGTTCATCTCCGTCTCGTACTCGGTCTCCTCCATGAATCGGGCGATCTCGCTCGGCTCCATCCGGACCAGCTTCCGGTAGTCGTCCTCGTCGAACAGCTTCCGCTTCCGCGACCGGACCCTCGCGCTGACGTACTCGTAGTTCGAACTCCCTTCCGTTCTGACCTTCATTCTTCGAAGAGTCGCGCGCTGATCTCGCCCAGGTTGTCCTCCCAGACCTCTTCGAGCACGGAGTCAAAGGTGTTGTTCACCTGGACGCGGGACTCGTCGGACTCGACGACGACGCCGCCGAGGCAGTCGACGGGGTCGCCGACCGCGAAGCCCTCGAAGTCGTCGACGACCGTCTCCAGCAACTCGGTGTCGTCCTCGTGGCCGTGGACCCGGACCGTCTCGTCGGCGGCGAACTCCCCGGCGGCGGCCGCCAGCAGCGTCCGGGTCAGCTCCTCGCGCTCGTCGCCGTCGATGGCGGCGATGCGGTCTCGGGCGTCGTCGCGGACCTCCTCGAGCACCTCCCGGCGCGCCTCGAGCCGCTGCTGTTTGGCCTCGAGCTTCGCGCCGGACAGCTCCTGCTCGCGCTCCTGCTCGATCCGGTCTTCGGCCTCCTCGCGGGCCTCCTCGCGGATGCGCTCGGCGTCGGCCTCGGCGTCCGCGACGATGTCGTCGGCGCGGCTCTCGCCGTCGGTCCGAATCTCTTCTGCACGCGCGCGGGCTTCCTCTCGAATGTCCTCTACGATCGTATCGAGACTCATGGTGAGGTGGTGGAGCCGAGCGTTACACCAGGAAGATGGTGACGAACGCGATGATGATCAGCGTCTCGGGCAGCGCCGTGAAGATGAGCCCGGGGACGAACATGTCGTCGTCCTCGGCGACGGCGCCGACGGCGGCCGCCCCGATGCGGCTCTGGGCGTAGCCGGTGCCGAGCGCACCCAGGCCCACGGCGATGGCGGCGGCGGCCTGCCCCGAGATTCCTCCGCTACCGTCCTGCAGTACCACGCTCGCGAGTTCGAGTGTTTCCATCATAGTTTGTAGGTCCCGTTGACTGCGTTTCGGACGGTTCGAACTGCTCTCCAGGTAGCTATAAAACTTCTCAAATACGACGACCGAGGCCGCCGATTACGGGCGGTACAGGCGGATAGATGCGCCACAGCGGCGGGTGGGCGGACGCCGGAGAGCGCTACTCTCACTCCTCGGCGGTGAACCGCCGCTCGTGGCCGAACGGCGAGTAGTCGTCGCCGCCGGCCTCGTAGAACTTCGAGAAGAACTCGAAGTACTCCAACCGAATGCTCTGGATACCGGCCGAGGTGATGCCGAGGATCATCACCACGACGTGGCCGACGATGAGTACCACGATGCCCGCCAGCAGCGCGCCGGCGCCGCCGTGGATCAGCCCCGGGAACATCAGCTCGGCCTCGGCGGGCGCTTTGGCCTTGGTGAGCAGGAAGTGGAACCCCTCGCTGTCCTCGTAGGCGCCGAAGAACAGCAGGTTGACCGCGAAGGCCATCCCCGCCTTGGCGAGCAGGACCGCCGCGATGCGCAGGTACGACAGGACGTGCGCCAGCACCTGGTGGACCTCGATGAGCTCGTGGGTCGGCCCGAGCGCCAGCAGCGCGATGCCGACCGCGGTCATCACGAGACCGACGTAGCCGACGATCGGCGAGAAACCACTGAAGCCGAGCGCGAAGGCCGCCCCCTCGCCGCTGGCGAACACCTCGAAGATGAGGGCGGGCTTCGGCCCGCCGGGGCCGCCGACCTCCTCGGGGGCGCCGATCCGGCTGAACACGAACAGCCACAGGCCGTTCAGCGCCAGCAGCCAGCCGCCGACCTCCTCCAGCGCCGCCCGGAGACCGTGGAAGGTGTACTCCTCGACGAACTCGAAGATCCATGCGAGATTGAGGTGGAAGACGCCGAACAGCGCCGTGACGACGAACCACGCCTGCGCCCACTCGGTGCTGTCCGGCGACAGCCCCTTCTCGATGATCGGGTGGCCGTAGACGGTCTCGACGACCGGCAGCGTGTCGAGATGGAGTCCGAACACCTCGCCGTAGAGGACGCCGAAGACCAGCGTCGAGATTCCGGCCGCCGCGGCGATCTTCCCGAGGTCGTCGAAGGTCTCGGAGTCGAAGTTCCGCATCAGGTAGTAGCCGATACCGGTGTAGACGGCGCCGTAGCCGATGTCCCCGATCATGAAGCCGAACATGAGCGGGAAGGTGAGGAAGACGACGAACGTCGGGTCGACCTCGGTGTACTTCGGCTTGCCGACCGCCCGGGTCAGCAGCTGGAACGGCCGGACCCCGGCGGGGTTGTCCTGCTCGACCGGCGGCTCGGTGTCGCCCATCGGGCGGTCGTCGGTCGCGTAGCCGCCGTCGGCACGGACCTCGTCGTCGCCGGCGCCGTCGGTCGCGGCGACGGGGTCGCCGACGCCCGGCTCGGGGGCCTCCCGCCCGGTCTCGCCACCGCCGACGGAGCCGTCGCGGTAGTCGGCCCGCTCCAGCTCCTCGACCTCGACGTGGTCGCCGACCGACGACCCCAGCGCCTCCGCGAGGTCGGTGAACCGCTCGCTGGGAATCCACCCCTCCGAGACGAAGGCGTTGTCCGTCGTCGCGAAGCTCAGCGGCGCCTCCCGCTTTTGGGCCTCGATGGAGAGCTGCTCCTCGGCGGCCAAGAGGAAGTCCGCGACCTCCTCTTTCAGTTCGTCGAGCTCGCTCTCGACGGTTTCGAGCTCCGATGCGAGCTCGTCGCGGCGCGAGCGCAGCTCCTCGACGTACGCCTCGGGGCTCGTCGCCTCGCCGGCGTCGTCGAGCTCCGGCACCTCGTAGCGGGTGAACGGCGTCCCGACCAGCACGTCCTCGAGGTCGACCGCGGGCGCGACGAACGTCGCGACGTACTCGTCGGCCTCGAACAGCTCGAAGGCATCGACGGCGTCGGCGTCGGCAAGTGCCGCCCGCAGCTCCTCGGCGTCGCCCTCGCCGACGGCCGTCGACAGCGACTCGTAGCCCGACAGCAGGTCGACGTCGATGCCGAGCTCGACGAACGGGCGGGCCGTCTCGATCCGTTCGTCGACCGTCCGCAGCTCGTCTTCCAGCGCCGAGCGGCGGTCGTCGAGTTCGTTGACCGCCGTCCGGATGCGCTCGATCTCCTCGTCGAGCTCGTCGTCCTCGAGAATGCGGACGCGGCCGGCGTCGTCGGCGTCGACCCCGAGGGTGCTTTTCAGCGCCCGGACGGTGACGAGCTTCTGGGAGACCTCCTCGGCGCCTTCGGCCGTATCGCCGGGCTCGAACCCCTCCCAGGAGCCGTCGTAGTCGGTGACGTCCAGCAGATTCAGGTCGTGGATCGTCTCGATGGCCTCGTCCATCACGCGCTTGGATCCCGTCACCGAGACCCGGCTCATGCGTTCAGGTCTGAGCATCCACCGCCTCCGTGAACAGCTCGACGACGTGGTCGATGGTCGCCTCGCGGTGCTCCTCGGCGCGGGCCTCCAGGGCCTCCCGTTCCTGGCGGGCCTCCTCGAGGATTGCCTCCCGCTCGGCGTCGATCTCCTCGCGGGCCTCGGCGAGCCGCTCGTCGACCAGCTCGTCGGCCTCCTCGCGGGCCTCCCGGCGGATGCGGTCGGCCTCCTCGCGGGCCTCGGCGACGCGCTCCTCGCGGGCCGTCTTCGCGTCGGCGACGATCTCGTCGGCCTCGCGTTCGGCCTCCTTGACTCGTTCGAGAACCTCCGGCCTGGCCATGTTGTATCGTCCTAACCTTTGGAAAGCGGCTATTTGGTAGTTGCGGAAGCGACCGCGGCCACGTTCGATCAACCGAGAGTCGGCCGGTCAGCCGACGTCGGACGGGAGTTCGAACGGGACGCTCCGTTCGCGTCCGACGCGGCCGGGCCGTCGGGCGTTCGGAAAGAACTGCCCGCGTGGGAACGCATATGCCGGCCCGACGGCTACGACGGGAGAGATGCCGTACAGGGACCCGGAGACGGTCGAGCTGTCGGCGTCGGGGCTCGTCGCCGTCGGCGTCCAGCGCGGCTACGACGACCGCCGCGGCGCCCGCAACAACCCCGACGCCGAGCGCCACGTCGCGGAGTTGCTCGAGGGGTACCGGGCGGCCGGGCTCCCCGTCGTCCACGTCAGACACGAGACCGTCGAGGCGGGGTCGCCGTTCCACCCGAACCGGCCGGGCGTCGCGTTCAAGCCCGCGGCGACGCCGGCCGACGACGAGCCCGTCGTCACCGAGCGCGGCGGCGGCGCCTTTCTCGGGTCGGACCTCGAGAGCCGTCTCCGGACGGCCGGCGTCGAACGCCCCGTCTTGGTCGGGTTCACGACCGACCGCCGCGTCTCGACGGCGGCCCGGATCGCCTCGGCGCTCGGCTTCGATCCCTACGTCGTCGACGACGCGACGGTGACGTTCGACCGCGAACTCGACGGCACGCGTTACGTCGCGGAGCAGACCCACCGGGTCGCGCTGGCGCAGCTGTCCGGCGCCGCCGCGACGGTCGTCGAGGCGGCGACGCTGCTTGCGGCCCTCGAGCGGCGGACGTAGCCCGTTTCCCGCGTCCGATCCGGGGCCGGGGCCGTGGCCGACGCGGACGGACCTGCGCGTGATCAGATACTGAAACTCCTCGGAAGCTCAAATACGATCCCCTCGTGAGGTATTATCATGAACGACACGATCTCCGACGTTTTGGTTCTGTGCGTCGACGACGATGCGGAGCTGGTGTCGCTGCTCGCGGGCGGCCTCGAGCGGGAAAGCGACCGTTTCGACGTGATGACCGCCACCAACGTCGACGCCGCCCTCGAGACGTACCGCACGACCGACGTCGACTGCATCGTCAGTGACTACCACATGCCGGCCCGGAACGGTGTCGAGCTGCTCGAGGTGGTCCGGGCCCACGACCCGAAGCTCCCGTTCGTCATGTACACCCGGACCGGCAGCGAGGCCGTCGCCAGCGAGAGCATCCGCGCCGGCGTCACCGACTACGTCGTCCGGCGGGCAACCGACGAACAGTACGGGCTGTTGACGGAGCGGATCCTCACGCACGTCGACGGCCGCCGGAGCGAGCGGCAGGCGAGCCGGACGGACCGGACGCTCCGGGCGCTGAGCGCCGCGGCCGACGAAGTCCTGTTCATGTTCTCGGCCGATTGGTCGGAGCTGCAGTTCATCAACGACGCCTACGAGACGGTGTTCGGCGGCTCCGTCGACCGCCTGCGGGCGGCGCCGAGGTCGTTTCTGACGCACGTTTACCCCGAGGACGTCGACCGGGTGACCGGCGCCATGGAGCGGGTGTCGGGTGGCCATCCCCAGCAGATAGAGTTCCGGATCGACCGCTCGGCCGACATCCGCATCTGGGTGGAGTCGCGGTGCAAGCCGGTCCGCAACGGTTCGGGCGACGTCGAGTCCGTCGCCGGGTTCACGCGGGAGGTGACCGAGCGGAAACACCGCGAACAGGAGCTGGAAGACCGCAACGAGACGCTCGATCAGTTCGCCGCGACCGTCGCCCACGACCTCCGGAACCCGCTCGCGGTCGCCGACGCCAAGCTGAAGCTGGCGCGGGCCGAGACCGACAGCGAGCACATCGACGACGGTATCGAGGCCGTCGACCGGATGAGTCGACTCATCGACGAACTGCTCGCCCTCGCAAAGGAGGGTATCGCCATCGACGAGCGCAGCCGAGTCGACCTCCGGGAGGTCGTCGAGGCCAGCATCGAAGACGTCATCATGACCGACGCCACCTGCACCGTCGAGGAAACCGCACGGATCTCCTGTGACCCCCCGCGGCTCCGGGAGGTGCTCACGAACCTCTTCCGCAACGCCATCGACCACGCCGGCGGCTCCGTCGACGTCACCGTCGGGCTGCTGGACGACGGCTTCTACCTCGAGGACGACGGCACCGGCATCCCCGCCGACGAACGGGACCAGGTGTTCGAGCACTCCTACACGACCGCCGCCGACGGCACCGGCGTCGGACTGTTCATCATCGAACAGATCGTCGACGCACACGACTGGACCATCGAGGCCGTCGCCGGCACCGACGGCGGCGCCCGGTTCGAGGTCACCGGCGTCGACCTCGCGGTCTGACCCGCCGCACGGTGCCGTCGCTTCCGGTCCAACCCGACGACGGGAAAAGCGATACCGGAGTGCCGCTCAGATGACGCGGTTCTGGAGGTAGTCGAGGTGCTTGGCGTTGTAGACGATCCTGACGGTGTCGGCGGCGGGACTGCCGATGCAGGTCAGGCGGACGCCCCTCTCCTCGACCTCCTCGTCGGAGAGGATCTGTTGCATGTCCATGTCGATGTCGCCCTCCTGGACGATGGCCGCGCAGTTCGCACACGCGCCCGCCCGGCAGGAGAAGGGCCAGTCGTACCCCTGGGCCTCGGCGGCCTCGAGGATGTACTCGCCCTCGGCGACGTCGAGGGAGCCGTAGTCCTCGTCGTCGAGGCCGGCGTCGGCCGCCGCCTCGAAGAGGTCGTCGTCGTCCATCGACCAGCCGTGGTCGTCGAGCACTTCGTAGTTGAGATATTCTACCGTGGGCATCGAAGGAACGTTGGGACGCTGGCCGTTTGAAGGTTGCTGTTGGCACCGGTGCTGTGCCGCCGTCGGTGCCTCAGATGAACGACAGCAGCCGGAACACGAGAAATGCGCCGACCGTGGCGATGGCGGGGACGACGTTCTGCATCAGGATGACGCGACCGGTGGTCTCGGGGTCGAAGAGGTCGGAGGCGGCGGGGATGTCCCCGGCGTTTTCCTCGCCGATGGGCGGGGAGGAGCCGCCGCCGCCGGCGTCGCCGACGGTCGCGGCGTCGTCGGCGGTCAGGGCGCCGACGGAGACGCTCGGCGGATCGCCCGCGACGGCCTCGCGGGCGGTCGCGGTCCGGGTGGCCCGCCCCCAGCCGAGGCCGACGATGCTCATCGTCGCGATGATGACGAAACTGGCGGGGATGCCGATGGCCGCCAGCGCGGTGGTCGCCGTCGCGGAGACGACCGCGACGACGATGGCCGCCGTCAGCGGCAGCTCCGTCAGGTCGTTGCCCATCGTGTCCAGCGTCCGCCGGGCGATGGTGAACGCCCCGAGGCCGACGGCACCCGTCGCCAGGAGGATGCCGACGTCGACGTCCAGCTCGCCGCTGCCGACCAGCGGCGCGATGGCGTTGGCGGCGTTGGAGGCGCCGCTGGAGAACGCCATCAGACAGCCGATGCCGACGACGACGAGGGCCCCGACGAACTCCCGGCGCGTCGCGTCGCCGTCGAAGGGGCTGCCCTCCGACTCCGGGATGGCCACCCAGGCGTTGATCCGCGGGTAGAAGTACCGCCCGACGACGCCGCTGATCCAGAAGGCGACGATGGGGGCGACGATCCACCACGAGACGATGCGACCCATCGTTTCCCAATCCAGCGAGCCGGCCGCGAGCCCCAGCCCGGCGATCGAGCCGACGGCGGTCATCGACGTCGAGGCCGGGACGCCGAGGACGTTGGAGACGAACAGCGCCAGCCCGATGAAAAACAGCACGACGATGCTCGCCTCCAGGGTGAACAGCTCGCTCGGGACGATGTCGCCGCCGAGCGTCCCGATGACCTCCCGGCCGAACGTCCAGCCGCCGGCGAGAAAGAAGACGGTCATGAGCCCGGCCGCCAGCAGCTTCCCGACGACGCCGGCGCCGACCGCGGGACCGAACGCCGGGGCCGTGTTGGCGCCGCCGATGTTGTAGCCGACGAACATCGCGACGGCCAGCCCGACGACCAGCAGCGGCTCCATGTCCGACGATAGACCCGGGCGCCGCATAAGCGTCGCGTTCGCGCGACGGGTGGATTCCTGTCGTCCGTACGCTCTCGTCGCCCGTACGCTCTTGTCATCCGTACGCTTCCGTCGTCCGTACGTACTTCCTGTCGCCCGTACGCTTTTGTCGCCCCGCGTTCCGACTCCGGGTATGTTCCCTTCGTTCGAGGTCGTCCCGGCGGTCGACATGCAGGACGGCGAGGTGGTCCAGCTCGTCGGCGGCGAGCGGGACACCGGCCGGCGGTACGGCGACCCGGTCGCGGCCGCCGAGCGGTGGGTCGACGCCGGCGCCGAGACGCTGCATCTCGTCGACCTCGACGGCGCCTTCGAGGGCGACCGCGCCAACGCCGACGCCCTGGAGGCCGTCGTCGAGGCGACCGACGTCGACGTCCAGTTCGGCGGCGGCATCCGGACGGCCAACGACGCCCGCCGGCTGCTGGAGGCCGGCGTCGACCGGGTCATCCTCGGCACCGCCGCCGTCGAAGACCCCGCCATCGTCGACGCGGTGGCCGGGGAGTTCCCCGACGGCGTGATGGTGAGTCTCGACGCCAGCGACGGCGAGGTGGTCGTCGAGGGGTGGACGGAAGCCACCGGCCTCGACCCCGCCGAGGCCGCCGCCCGGTACGAGGCGGCCGGCGCCGCGGCGGTGCTGTTCACCGACGTCGACGTCGAGGGCCGGATGGACGGCGTCCGCCGGGAGACCGTCGAGCGCGTCGTCGACGCCGTCGACGTCCCCGTCGTCGCCTCCGGCGGCGTCGCCTCGCTCGCGGACCTCCGGGCGTTGCGGGAGACCGGCGCCGCCGCCGCCGTCGTCGGGACGGCGCTGTACGAGGGGGCGTTCACCCTCGCGGAGGCGAACGACGTTTAGACGAGCTATCGGACTCGCTCGCACGCCAAGACAACCTTGGCCAGCAGTCCCTTCGCTCGCGGGTGCTCGGCGGGACCGCCGGTGCGACCGGCTCGGTCGGCGCCGCCGCGGCCGGGAGCAGGTTCCGGGCGGTCGTGGCCGTACCCCTCCAGCGCGGGGGAACGAACGGTCGAATCGGACGAACGTCGGATTACACCGCCTTCTCGAGGTCGTCCGCCAGTTCGGGGTAGCGTTCCTCCAGTTTGTTGCGGAGCAGTACGAACCCGACGACGGACAGCACCGTCACCGCCGCGGCGCCGTAGGGGCCGAGCCGCTTGCTACTCAGTCTCCAGGCCGACCATGCCAGGCTGACCAACTCGAGCATACCGCCCGATATGTCGGCCAGACAGAAAAAACCGGGTGGGACGCGTCTCTCGCCAGGTGCCGAGCGCCGCAACCGGCTTAAACGAGCGCGAGAACGCCCACCCATGACGGACCGGACGGCGGCGGTCAGACGCGAGACGGCCGAAACGGAAATCGAGGTGACGCTGGGGCTCGACGGCGACGGTGACAGCACCGTCGACACCGGCGTCGGCTTCTTCGACCACATGCTCGAGGCCGTCGCTACCCACGGGCTGTTCGACCTGACGGTCCGCTGCGACGGCGACCTGGAGATCGACGACCACCACACCGTCGAGGACGTCGGCATCGCCCTCGGCGAGGCGCTGGCGGAGGCGCTGGACGACGGACGCGGCATCGTCCGCTACGCCGACCGCCGGGTGCCGCTCGACGAGGCCGTCGCCGACGTCGTCGTCGACGTCTCCGGACGACCGCGGTTCTACTTCGACGGCGGCTTCTCCCAGCCATCGGTGGGCGAGTTCACCAGTGACATGGCCAGACACTTCGCGGAGTCGCTGGCGACGAACGCCGGGCTGACGCTACACGTCGCCGTCGAGGGCGACAACGCCCACCACGAGATCGAGGCGCTGTTCAAGGCGCTCGCGCGGGCGCTGGACGACGCCACGCGGATCGACGACCGACGTGGCGACACACCGAGCACGAAGGGCGAACTTTGACATCCTCCCCGGGTGAACGGAGTGGGAGCGAAGCTCCCCAGCAGTCGGCCGGAGCTCGACGACGGAGAGGGACCACGTCTCTCGGGCAGCCGGCCGGAGCCCGACGACAGCGTGGCGTCGGAGACGCCACGAGCAGACGGCGCAAGCGCCGTCGACGGCGGGACTCCCTCTCCCTGAAAGGGAGGACCGCGGACCGGCAGGTGAGTTCGGCGCCGGCCAGGGGTCCGGCGCCGGCGGTCAGACGCTCAGGAAGACGGCGACGCCGAACAGCGCGATTACGACACCGATGCCGCGGGTGAGCGTGACCTTCCACTCGGCGGGTTCGACCTCGTCCCACGAGCGCTTGCTGCCGATGGCGTCGAGTTGCTCCTCGAAGCGGGCGACCTTGTAGGGCCACACTACGTTGACCAGGCCGAACGCCACGATGAGGGCTCCGAGAACGTGGCTGACCATGATCGACGGGAACGAGCGCTCCCGTAATGAGCTTTTCGCGGACGATCGGGCGGGCTCTGGACCGTCGCCGCGAGACGGTGCCGCCGGAGCCGGCGGCCACGGAATGCTGGCCGTCAGTTCGCGTGGAACTCGATTGCGGCGCCCTGCCCGAAGCCGACGCACTCCGTCGCGAGGCCGCGCTCGGCGTCGTCGCGCTTGTTCATCTCGTGGATGAGCGTCACGGGCAGCCGCGCGCCGGAGGCGCCCAGCGGGTGGCCGATGGCGATGGCGCCGCCGTTGACGTTGTATATCTCGTCGTCGAAGCCGAGCTCCTGCTGGCAGTGGTAACACTGCGAGGCGAACGCCTCGTTGAGTTCAACGAGGTCGTAGTCGTCGGCGGTCGCCCCCGACCGCTCGAAGAGGCTCCGGCAGGCCGGAACCGGCCCGGTGCCCATCACTTCGGGCTCGACACCGGCGACGGCGTTGTTGCCGATCGCGGCCAGCTCCTCGAGGCCGTGCTCTTCGGCGAAGGCCCGCGAGGTGACCAGTAGTGCCGCGGCGCCGTCGGTCGTCTGGGAGGCGTTGCCCGGCGTGACGGTGCCGTCGGTCTTGAAGACGCTCGGCAGCTCGGCGAGCTTTTCCTCGGTCGTTCCGGGCCGGAGGCCCTCGTCCTCGTCGACGATGATCTCCTCGCCGTCGTCGTTGTCGTGGCCTTGAACGGGGACGATCTCGTCGTCGAAGCGCCCCTCCTCGGTGGCGGCGCAGGCCCGTTGCTGGGAGCGGGCGGCGTAGGCGTCCTGTTGCTCCCGGGAGACGTCGTACCGCTCTGCGACCTCCTCGGCGGTGATGCCCATCTGTAGCGCCGCGACGTTGTGGTGGTCGTTGAGTCCGGGGTGGATCTCGTTGTTCCCGCCCATCTTCACCCGCGACATCGACTCGACGCCGCCGGCGATGATGCAGTCCCGCTGTCCGGCGCGGACCGCGTCGGCGGCGTTGATGACGGCCTCCGCCGAGGAGGCACACCAGCGGTTGATGGTCGTCGCCGGCGTCGCCTCGCCGAGTTCGCTCATCAGCGCGATGACGCGGGCCATGTTGTTGCCCTGCTCGCCGCGCTGCTGGGCACAGCCCCACTTGAGGTCGTCGACCTCGGCGCCGGTGAGGCCGGTCTCGCCGAGTATCTCGTCGATCAGGGGAATCGAGAGGTCCTCCGGACGAACCTCCGAGAAGACGCCGTCTTCCTTGCCGAACGGGGTTCGATACGCTCGCACGACGACCGGCGTGGAATCGCTCATACGGCTCCGTGGTTCGGCTCCTACTACGTTAATCCTGTCTCTCTCGCCCGCTTCGGCCGTCGCGTCGGCCGGATCGTGTCCGTAGGTCGTCGGCCTCCCCCGGCGGCGTCCGGTCATCGGCCGGTCGACGGCCGGGAGAATACGTCATTCGACGGGCTTATATCTGCTGCCCGGCAATGTATCCGAGAATGAGCAGTCCCGAGCTTGAGGTCGTCGAGTTTCTGCTGACTGCGGCCATCTACACGGAGAACGGTGAGCTGGACGAGCGGGATCTGCCGCCGCGGTACCGACGGGTGTTCTGGGAGGACGGCGAGGTCGAGCGGCCGCTGACGACGACGAACTCGACGGCCGCCGCCGCGACCGGCATCGAGCGTCCCTGGGAGGCGGTTTCGGGGCTGATGTTCACCGACCGGGACGACTTCTCCGGGAAGATCGAGTTCACCGACCGGGAGATGGCCGAGTCGTGGCTGCTGGACCGCATCTCGACCGACCGGCTGTCGGGCAACCCGACGCTGGCGTTCGTCTTCGAGGAGGAGGCCGACGACGTCGTCTACGAGGCCGCCCGCGAGCAGAACCGCCCCATCCACGCCGACCGGGTGTGGATCGACTCGCTGCTGGAGGAGATGTTCGACGAGGACGAAGAGGAGATGCTCGACCTCGTCGAGGTCCGCGCCCCCGAGGAGATCGAGATGACGCTGGAGGACCTCGTGTTGACCGACGACCAGGAAAACGAGATCCACAAGGTCGTCAAGGCGATCGAACACCGCGACTACCTGGCGGAGATCGGCCTCCGGGAGATCGGCAAGCTACTGTTCGTCGGCCCGCCGGGCACCGGCAAGACGTCGGTCGCGCGCGCCCTCGCCCGGGACCTGGACCTGCCGTTCGTCGAGGTGAAGCTGTCGATGATCACCAGCCAGTACCTCGGCGAGACGGCCAAAAACGTCGACAAGACATTCCGGGTCGCAAAGCGACTCTCGCCGTGTATCCTCTTCATGGACGAGTTCGACTTCGTCGCCAAGACGCGCTCGTCGGACGAACACGCCGCCATCAAGCGCGCCGTCAACACGCTGTTGAAGAGCATCGACGAGGTGTCGCTCATTCAGGACGACGTCCTGCTCATCGGCGCGACCAACCACCCCGACCAGCTGGACGCCGCCGCCTGGCGCCGGTTCGACGAGATCGTCAACTTCCCGAAGCCGGACCTCGGCATGCGTGCCGACATTCTCGGCATCGTCACCCGCCGGATGGACGTCGAGAACTTCGACCCCGTCGAGCTGGCGGAGGCGACCGAGGGGCTCACCGGCAGCGACCTCCGGCTCGTGCTCCGCGAGGCCGTTCTCGACGCCCTGACCGAGGACCGGACGACGCTCACGCAGGCGGACCTCGTCGACGCCATCGAGGACTTCGAGGAGCGGGACAACCTCAAGAACATGGACATGATCGAGGGCGACGCCGACGCGCTGGTGGCCGGCGACGAGGCGGCCTCCGACGGCGGCCACGCCCACGACCACGATCACGACTGAGGAACTGCCCCGACGAGAGCGGATTCGACCGGACGGATGCGGGTCACCTACCCCGGCGTGAACGGAGAGGGAGCGAAGCTCCCTCAAGCAGTCGGGCGTCGCCCGACGACAGAGAGGGAGCGAAGCTCCCTCAGGCAGTCGGGCAAAGCCCGACGACGCCGAGACACGCACGGCGAGCACGAGGGAGCGATCCCTCCCGTCTGTCGCCCTTTCGGGCACCGGCGAGGTTCCCTCGGCGGTTCTCAGACCGACCCGTCCCGCCGCCGCAGTGCGTAGCCCACGCCACAGAGCGCCGCCAGCGCGACACCGACGCCGAAGCCGGGCCCGTCACCGTCGGTCCCCGACCCCTCCGTCTCGTCGGGTCCGGTCTCCCTCTCGACGACCAGAGTCTCGAGGTCGGTCGACTCGACCGAGAGGTCGTACTCGCCGGTCGAGTCCGGCGTGTGCGCGAGCGTCACGGTCGTGATTTCGTTGCCCTCGAGTTCGACCGTCGCCGTATCGACGGTGTTGCCGTCGTGGGTCAATCGAACGGTCCTTTCGGTCGCGGTCCGACCGCGGTTGACCACGGCGGCAGTGACGGCGGCCGTCTCGCCCGCTTCGATGGCGGTTTCCTCCAGGCTGGCGTTCGTCACTTCCGTCGTGGAGACGCCGGTGCCCAGCGCGAGCGTCGTGACCTCGGACATTTCGGTTTCGTAGCGGTGGTACTCGCCGACGGAACCGAGGTAGGTCGTTTCGTTGGCCTCCCACCGGCCGTCGTCGACCTGCCGGTGGAGGGTTACCTCTTCGGGAGCGACACCGAGCATTTCGAGGTATTCCTGTCGGACGCTGAACTGGAAGGTCGCACCGTCGACCTCCTCGGAGGCGAGCGTGGTGTTGATGCCGACGTAGCCGGCTGCGACGGTGCCGGTCTCGGACTCGAAGGAGCCGGCGGCCGGCCGTATCGCTTCGGCGTTCTCGGGCCGGTCGGCCTGCGCGGACTCGGGCTCGACCGTCATCAGCGTCCTGCTGGGCGTCAGGTCGACCTCGTACGTCCGGACGGACAGTTCGAAGTCGTCGCTGGTGTTGGTCTCGACGAGCAGTAGCTTCGGCGGGATATTGGCGGCCGGGTCGGCGTCGCTGTCGGCGAGTGCGGTCCCGTTCTCCGGGGCGTTGCTGTCCACCAGGACCCCGCTCACGACAACGATGGCCCCGGTCTCGTTGACCAGCAGGATCTGTCCGGGTTCGGGGTTCGAGACGTTGACGTACGCCCCCGGCATTCGGTCGGCCTCCGAGTCGCCCGGGGAGACGCTCTCGGCGCTGACGACCGTCTCCTCGCCGTCCGAATCCAGCTCCCCGCCGTCGGCAAACCCGCCGTCGGACGGTTCGCTGCCGAAGGAGAACGCACCCACGGCCGTGCTGTTGGACTGACCGGTCGCGCCCTCGTTGCCGACGGCGTCCGCGGCCGTCTCGAGTGTAGCGGTGTATTCGCCGTCGCTGTCGCCCTCGTAGGTGGCGGTGTAGGTGCCGCCGTCCTCGGTGAAGTTCGACTTGGTCAGGGTGGCGCTCTCGGCCCCGGTGATGTCGACGCCGATGTTCTCGAGCCGTTCGTCGCTGTGGATGCGTACCGAGACGTTTCGGTCCTCCGGATTGTCGACGGCGAACGAGTCCGCCGGAATCGTCGGTGCAGTGGTGTCGACGGTGAAGGTGACGGTTTCCGCCCGGACGTTGCCGGCGGCATCTTCGGCGTAGACGGTGAGGCTGTGTCGGCCGTCGGCGAGGTCGGAGAGCCCGGCGTCGGAAGTGAGCGACTCGTTGGTGCCGCCGTCGAGGCTGTAGGTCCAGTCGCTCGTCTCGTCGGCGGTGATGTCGAGTGACACGTCGCCGGCGTCGTACGATCCGCCGTCGGTCGGCTCCTCGACGGTCACGGCCGGGGTGGTCGTGTCGACGGTGGTGCCGTCGGACTGGCCGGTAGCACCCTCGTTGCCGCCGGCGTCCCGGGCCGTCTCGAGCGTGGCGGTGTAGTCGCCGTCGCTGTCGCCCTCGTAGGTGGCGGTGTAGGTGCCGCCGCTCTCGGTGAAGTCGGACTCGGTCAGCGTCGTATCCTCCGGGCCGGCGAGGTCGACGCCGATGTCGGTCACCGTCTCGTCGCTGTCGAAGCTGACCGAGACGTCCTGTCCGTCCGGATCGGTGACGACGAAGTTCGATACCGACGGCGCCGTGGTGTCGACGGTAAAGCTGGCGCTCGCGGTGCCGACCCCGCTCCCGCTGCTGTCTTCGGCGTAAACGGTGACGTTGTGGTGGTCGTCGGCGAGGCCGGACATCACCGTGTTCAGCGTCCGGGTGCCGTTGGCGTCCGCGACAGTGTGCCTGTCACCGCCGTCGACGCTGAAGGACCACTCGCTCCTCTCATCGGCACTGACATCGAGCGGGACGTCGTGACCGGTGTAGGTCTCGCCGTCGACCGGTCGACGGATGCTCACGCTCGGCGCCGTGGTGTCGACGGTGAAACTGGCGTTCGCGGTGCCGACCCCGCTGTCGGTTTCGGCGTAGACGGTGACGTCGTGCTGGCCGTCGGCGAGGCCGGACATCACCGTGTTCAGCGTTCGGGTGCCGTTGGCGTCCGCGACCGTGTGCCTGTCACCGCCGTCGACGCTGAAGGACCAGTCACTCGCCTCGTCGGCGCTGACATCGAGCGGAACGTCGTGACTGGTGTAGGTCTCGCCGTCGACCGGTCGACGGATGCTCACGTTCGGCCCCGAAGCGTAGTCCGCGGCGGTGGCGTCGAGGCGAACCGCGTCCCCGGTTCCGGAGAGCCCCTGCGTGTCGCTCACCTCGATGGCGCTGTTGCCCGGCACGTACTCGACACTGGTACCGTCGGTCGTCATGTAGTAGATGGTGCCGGTGTCGGTGTTCCGATGGACGATCTCGAAGTTGCCGTCACCCGTGAGATCGGCTGCGGCGACGGGGGCCTTGCTCGCTTCCTGGTAGTCGTCGTCCGGCCGATAGAACTCACCGTTCGAGTCGATCAGTGCGGGAACGTTGCTCCCGTCTATCGCGGAGACCCGTCTCGTTCCGTCGCCGTCGTAGTCGACCAGCCGACCGAGACCGACGCCGTTGTTGCTGCCGTAGTTCGCGGTGCCGGTGTCGCCGACGGTGCCGCTTTCGTCGACCCACTTTATCCGTTCGGAGCTTCCCCTGAACACGGTCTCGTCGGCGCCATCGCCGGTGAAGTCACCGTGACCGAGTACACCCTTCGTCTCTTCGCCGTCGTAAATCACCCGGGGTGACCCGCCCGGCTCCACCCTGTATAGGAAGTTGCCGTCGTTCTGGTTCGAGTACAGCACGGCGAGGGTTCCGTCGTCGTCGACGTCACCGATGGCGATGGGTCTCGATCCCGGGTTATTCTTGAGGGAGTCGGTGGTGAGCGTCGTCGAGGACGCATCGGAAACGGCCGGGATGAAGATGATGTTGCCGTTTTCGTTCACCGCGGTGACGTCGAGCGTCCCGTCTTTGTCCATGTCCGCGACCGGACCGATGATGTCCGCGTCGACGCCGGTGTCGACGGTGTCGCCGTCCGCGTCGACCAGGTGGACGTCCCCGCCCGCAGTTTCCGTGTACGCTACGGCGGGCGCGTTGATGTCGCTTTCATTCTGTCCCGCAGCGGGTCCGGCGGCGACCCCGAGAACGAGCACCCCCAGGAGTCCGACGACGACGCTCGCCAGCACGAGACGGCCGGCCGGTCCGGGCTGCCGCTCGCCATCGCGGTCGCCACGCGAATCGGCCGTCGCCGCCGGTCCGGTGCTCAACATCGTGTCCGCCTCCTGTGGCGGGGTTGCCTTCCCTGCCGGCGATTCGAGCCGAAGCTCGAGCCGGCGGAACCGACCTCAGCGACGGTCGTTTCGCCGTGATAGCCCCCGCCGTGACGCCGAGCGCCGCCGGCAGGATCGGTGCTGCTTCCCTCCGCTCTTACTCCCTTCCCTGAGAATCGTTGCGTAGGTATCCGGGGTGTCATCGGAAACTCCAACCTACCTCCCGATGCAGGTCGTGTAGTAATCTATCGCTTAATGCAGGTAGCGTGCAGTTAAGATGGAGTAGCGTACCTCGGCGGGAGTGGCGGCGTTTCCGAACGCCCCCTCCCGCTCGCTTCGTTTCGAGGCCTCCCTCCCTTCGATCGATCGGCCTCGCGTCGCAAGCGGTCGGCCTCGTTCGAGGTCCTGCCCGACACCGGTCGACCGGCCCGGCTCTCGTGTGACTAAACACCACCCTAACGCGAGTCGTACGATACCAGTAGGCGGGTGGGCGGTCGCGTCGAACGAGGACTTCGAGTTCGGAGTGCCTATGCCGAAATCGAACGCCTCGTGCCGATTGCCGCGAGTCATCATCGGACCGACCGCCCGCAGTCGGGCGATCGTACCGGCAAACGATCACGGCGATCACTACGGTACGTCGACCGTAGCTATCTCGAACGCCGGTGCCGTGAAACGGCTTTCGTCGAACGGCTGCCGTCGGGTGCCCCGAATCGGCCTTCACGTACCTACGGCCGGCAGCGCGGTCCCTCCAGCCGGAGCCGACGGCTTTTCACCGAGCGTCCCCTATCCGAAGCCGTGCGGGAGTTCGCCTTCGAACTCGCGGCCTGTGCCGCCCTCGAGGCCGAGAGCGACGGCCTTCTCGCCCGGCAACTCGGCTCTCACTCCCGGGTGGTCGACGTCGTCGAGGTGCGCCCCGGCCCGGCG
>PXRL01000023.1 GCA_003020965.1 Halobacteriales archaeon QS_4_69_225 | reverse complement strand
GGTGATGCGGGACGCCGACGACTCCTGTATCATCATCTGCAACATGGAGAACATCGACCCGATGGGGATTCACACCGGCGAGTCGACGGTCGTCACCCCCTCGCAGGTCATCCCGGACGAGGCCCACCAGGAGATGCGGAACTCGGCGCTGAAGGTCATCCGCGAACTGGGCATCCAGGGCGGCTGCAACATCCAGCACGCCTGGCGGGACGACGGCACGCCGTCCGGCGAGTACCGCGTCGTCGAGGTCAACCCCCGCGTCTCTCGGTCGTCGGCGCTGGCCTCGAAGGCCACCGGATACCCCATCGCCCGCGTCACCGCGAAGGTGGCGATGGGCAAGCGGCTCCACGAGATCGACAACGAGATCACCGGCGAGACGACCGCCGCCTTCGAGCCCGCGATCGACTACGTCGTCACGAAGGTGCCGCGGTGGCCCAAGGACAAGTTCTCCGACGTGGAGTTCGAGCTCGGCCCGGCGATGAAGTCGACCGGCGAGGCGATGTCCATCGGCCGGACGTTCGAGGAGTCGCTGTTGAAGGCGCTGCGCTCCTCGGAGTACGACCCCGCCGTCGACTGGACGACCGTCGACGACGAGGAACTCGAAACGGACTACCTCGTCCGGCCGACGCCGGACCGCCCCTACGCGATGTTCGAGGCGTTCGGCCGGGGCTACTCCGTCGAGGAGGTGGTCGAACTGACGGGCATCTACGAGTGGTACGTCGAGCGGTTCGAGCGGATCGCCGACGCCGCCGCGGCCGCCCAAGAGGGCGACTTCCAGGCCGCCGCCGACGTCGGCTTCACCAACCAGGAGATCACCGCCATCGCCGGCGGGGAGTTCAACGACACCCACGCCTCCTGGATTCCCTCGGAGGCGGCCGACACGGACGACGATGGCCAGCGCGTCGAGCCGGACGGCAGCGGCGTCACCGTCGGCGACGTCGAGGCCGACACCTCCCGGCGGACGTACAAGCAGGTCGACACCTGCGCCGGCGAGTTCCGCGCCTCGACGCCGTACTACTACTCGGCGCGTGAGCCGCCCATCGGCCGCGGCGCCAGCGAGGTCCAGGTCGACCGGGACGTCGAGTCGGTCGTCGTGGTCGGCGGCGGGCCCATCCGCGTCGGCCAGGGCGTCGAGTTCGATTACTGTGCGGTCCACGCCGTCCGGGCGCTACGGGAGGAAGGTAGCGAGGCGCCCAGCGCCTCGGACGATTCGAGCGGGCAACGCCCGCGAAAACACATCGACGCCCACGTCGTCAACAACAACCCGGAGACGGTGTCGACGGACTACGACACCTCCGACGGGCTGTTCTTCGAGCCCATCACCGCCGAGGAGGTGGCCGACGTCGTCGCGGAAACCGACGCCGACGGCGTGATGGTCCAGTTCGGCGGCCAGACGTCCGTCAACGTCGGCGGTCCCCTCGAAGCCGAACTCCGGCGGCGCGACCTCGACTGCGAGATCATGGGCACGAGCGTCGGGGCGATGGACCTCGCGGAGGACCGCGACCGGTTCAACGCCCTGATGACCGACCTCGGAATCAGCCAGCCGGAGGGCGGCACCGCCACCAGCGAGGCCGAGGCGCTGGAGCTGGCCCACGAGATCGGCTACCCCGTCCTGGTGCGGCCCTCCTACGTGCTCGGCGGCCGCGCGATGGACGTCGTCTACTCCGACGCGGAACTGGAGGAGTACATCGAGGAGGCCGTCCGGGTCGCCCCGGACAAGCCGATCCTCGTCGACGACTTCCTCGCCGATGCCGTCGAGCTGGACGTCGACGCCGTCGCCGATGGCGACGACGTCCTCATCGGCGGCATCATGGAGCACGTCGAGGCCGCCGGCATCCACTCCGGCGATTCGGCCTGCGTGATCCCGCCGCGGTCGCTGTCGGCGGAGACGCTCGGGCGGGTCCGGGAGGTCACCCTCGAGATCGCCCGCGCGCTCGACACCGTCGGCCTGCTGAACGTCCAGTTGGCCGTCCGCGATGGAGAAGTGTACGTTCTGGAGGCCAACCCGCGCTCCTCGCGGACGGTGCCGTTCGTCTCGAAGGCCACGGGCGTCCCAATCGCGAAGCTCGCGGCGAAGGTGATGGCCGGTCAGTCGCTTGACGAACTCCGCGCCCACGAGCAGGTACCGGAGCACGTCTCCGTCAAGGAGGTCGTCCTGCCGTTCGATCGCCTGCCCGGCTCGGACCCCCGCCTCGGCCCCGAGATGAAGTCCACCGGCGAGGTGATGGGTACCGCCCGCTCGTTCGGCAAGGCGTACCTGAAGGCCCAGGACTCCGTCGGCAAGCCCATCCCGACCGAGGGGACGGCCGTCGTCGACCTCGAGACCCTTCGGGGGCTCTCCCAGAAGAACGAGGACGTCTCCGACGTCCGGGAGGCCGCCGAGCGGCACTTCGACGTCCGCGAGAAAGAGGAGTTCGACGACCTGCCGGGGGCGCTGCGGGACGGCGAGGTCGACGTCATCCTCTCGCGGGACCGCGATATCCTGGAGGTGGCCGTCGAGGAGACCATCACCTACTTCTCGACGGTGCCGAGCGCCCGCGCCGCCCTCGAAGCCGTCGAGACCGAGGACGAACCGCTCGACGTGATGGCGCTGTCCGAGCGCCCGACCGAGCGGCGCAACTGGGGCGAGTGAACCGGGTCAGCCGCAGAATCGCCCGCCGGGCCCACGGACCCCGTCGGGCCGCCCCCGCCACGCGCTCCGACGAAGATGATCGACGAGCCCCTCGGCGTCTCCCGTTCGCGCCCGAGCGGCTCGGCCGGCCCGCGCTCGTCGCACAGCTTCCCGCCTTCGCCCGCCTCACAGCTACTGTTCGGGGACCTCGTCGACGGCGCCGCCGCGGGTCTCGTCGCCTTCCTCCCGCTCCGGTACGTCCTAGCGTCGGGCGACGCCGGCGGCACAGAGGTCCGACGCCGGCGGTCACGGTCGCCTCGCGCGGTACGCTTGCGAGCGACGACCCGGACCCGTCCGGAGCCGCGCGGTCCGTGCCGGGGCGGCCGGCCGACCGAATGGGAAGAACCTAACGCCGGGCTGCCGAACCGGGGTGCATGAGCGACGAGACGGAGTCCGAGGAGGTGGCCGGCCAGCGGCGTGCGCTGCGGTTCGTCGGCTACGGCATCATGGTCGCCGGCGTCGCCGTGGTGGGAGCCGCGGCCGTCAGCACCGACCCCGGGCCGCTCGTCGTCTACGGGCTCCTCGGACTCGGCGTGGCCGTGTTCCTGCTGGAGATCGTGGAGGGCGGCGCCTCGGGCGTCTCCGTGGGGCTGCTGCTCGGGTCGCTCGGCGGCTGGCTGTGGCCCCGGCTCGGCGAGGGCGGTTACACCGTGCTGGGCGGGACGCTCGTCGTCGTCGGCGTCGTCAACGCCGTCGTCTCGCCGTACTTCCACGCGCTCGGCAAGCGGCTGGCCGAGCGGTAGGTCGGCGGCTCCGCAACCACTATATCCGGCTCCCGCCAACGCCGTGTAATGGCAGACTGGACGGAGACGTACCGCCCGACGACGCTGTCGGAGGTGCGGGGCAACAACAAGGCCCGGGACGCCTTCGAGGAGTGGGCCGAGACGTGGGACGACCACGGCGACGCGGTCGTCCTCCACGGGTCGCCGGGGGTCGGCAAGACCTCCGCCGCCCACGCGCTGGCCAACGACATGGGGTGGCCCGTCCTGGAGATGAACGCCTCCGACGCCCGCACCAGCGACGAGATCGAGCGGTTCGCGGGTCGGGCGGCCTCGAACGCGACGCTGGGGAGCCGGCGCCAGCTCGTGATCCTCGACGAGGCAGACAACCTCCACCGGCACAAGGACCGCGGCGGCGCCGCCGCGATGACGCGGCTGGTCAAAGACGCCAGCCAACCGGTCGTGCTCATCGCCAACGACTACTACGAGATGTCCGCCGGGCTCCGGAGCGCCTGCCGCGAGGTCGAGTTCCGGGACGTCTCCTCGCGCTCCATCGTGCCGGTGCTGCGGGACATCTGCCGCCGCGAGGACGTCACCTTCGAGGAGTCGGTGCTGGAGACCATCGCCGACCGCAACCGCGGTGACCTCCGCGGCGCGATCAAGGACCTCCAGTCCCGCGTGAAAGACGGCGCGGTGACCGCCGAGGCGACGGAGGGCCGGCGCGACAAGACCGAGGACATCTTCTCGTTTCTCGACGCCGTCCTGAAGGAAGAGCCCGCCGAGGCGGCGCTGCGGACCACCTACGACGCCGACGAGACGCCCGACGACCTCCTGCAGTGGGTCGAAGACAAGGTCCCGAAGGTGTACGACGGCGCCGAGCTGGCCGACGCCTACGACCACCTGGCGGACGCCGACGTCTGGCTGGGGCGGGTCCGGGCGACGCAGAACTACAGCTACTGGCGGTACGCGACGGACAACCTCGCGGCCGGCGTGGCGGCGGCCCGCCGCTCGGAGCGCGGCGGCTGGACCCGCTACGGAGGGGCACCGTACCGCTCCTCGCGGGACGCGACCCGCGATTACGTCGCCGAGCGCGTCGCCGAGCGGGCCGGCGTCTCCACCGCCACCGCCCGCCGGGAGCTCATGCCGTACCTCGCGACGATGACCCACCACTGCAAGAACCGCGAGCTGACGATCCGGATGGCCGCCCGCTACGACCTCGAGGCCGACCACGTCGCCTTCGTCACCGGCTCCGGCAAGACGACCAACAAGGTCCAGGGCATCGTCGAGGAGGCCGAACGCCGCGGCGAGGAGGCGGCCGTCGAGGGCTCCCGCGGGGCGTTCGCCGCCGTCGAGGGGACGGACGCCGGCGACGGGTCGGACGCGAACGTCGACGGCGCCGAGGCCGGTGCCGACGTCGACGGGGAGGGCGCCAATGACAGCGACGCCGACGATGCCGACGACGCCGAGGAGGCCGACGCGGCCGACGACCAGGCCGGCCTCTCGGAGTTCATGTAGTCAGTCGCGCTCGCCGGGGCCGCCGACGCCCGGAACGGCGACGGCCGCCTCGAAGCGGCTCATCGCCACCGATAGCGACAGCACCAAGGCGAGGTAGAGTATCGCCGCCCACAGGAAGATGTCGAGGACGCGGAACGTGTTCGATGAGATGTTCCGCGCGGCGCGGAACAGCTCCGGAACGGTGACGAACGCCGCGAGCGAGGAGTACTTCACGAGGTACACCAGCTCGTTCGTCCAGCCCGGTATCGCGTACCGGAGCCCCTGCGGGAGAACGACGTACCGGATGCCCTCCAGCCGCGAGAGTCCGACCGACCGGGCGGCCGTCAGCTGTCCGGGGTCGACAGATTGCAGCGCCGAGCGGATGTACTCCGCCTGGTAGGCGCTGCTGTTGATGACGAACCCGATGATGGCCACCGGGATCGCGGTGTTGGAGACGAACTGTCCCCTGCCGACGCCGGGAAGCGCGACGACGACCCGCGACGCGTTGAGCCCGTAGTAGAGGACGAAAAGCTGCGCGAGCAGCGGGGTCCCGCGGACGAACTCCGTGTACATCAGTGCCAACCAGCGCAGCAGGGCTCCGCCGTAGGTCCGGGCGACGGCGAGGGGTATCGCGATGACGAGCCCGAGGAGTATCGACACCACCGTCAGCACGACCGTCAACCACGCGCCGGTGGCCAGCGCGGGCATGGCCCTGGCGCCGAACGCGAGGAACTCGAGGCCGCCCGCTGACCACTCGAGGGCACCCGCTCCGGGGGCGCCACGTGCGGCGAGTGTCTGAAGTCGGGTCGCACCGGCCTCGAACAGCGCCGGCGGAACGAACGGCTCGCGGTCGCTGGTGTTGACCTCCGGAACGAGAACCCAGTCGTGGAGCCACCGGACGACGAGCCAGCCCCAGAAGAGGACGCCGAACCCGACGACGAGAACCCGCCGAGGCCCGACGACCCCGCCGACACCGACGTCGCGACCCGCCCTGTCGGTCATGAGTCCAGCTCGCCGAGGAACTCGGTCGTGCGGTCGTTCTCCGGGTGCTCGAACAGCCGTTCCGGCGGGCCGCGCTCGGCTATCCTGCCGTCGTCGAGAAAGGTGATGGTGTCGGCTACCGACCGGGCGAAGCTCATCTCGTGGGTAACGACCAGCATCGTCATCCCGCCGTCGGCGAGGTCGATCATCACCTCGAGCACCTCGCCGATGAGTTCCGGGTCGAGCGCGCTGGTCGGCTCGTCGAACAGCAGCAACTCGGGTTCCATCGCCAGGGCCCGGGCGATGCCGACCCGCTGTTTCTGCCCGCCGGACAGCTCCGCGGGGTACGAATCCGCCTGGTCGGCCAGCCCCACCCGCTCGAGGTTCTCGTCGGCGGCCGAGCGGGCCTCCTCGGTCGACATCCCCCGGACCTTCTCGAGGCCGAGGGTCACGTTTCCCCGCGCCGTGCGGTGGGCGAAGAGGTTGAACCCCTGGAACACCATCCCGACGCGACGGCGGAGGGCGTCGACGTCCATCGCGTGGACGGACTCGCCCTCGAGGTAGATGTCGCCATCGTCGATGTCGTCGGTCCTGCCCATGCCGAAACTGACGCCCTGGAGCACCGTCTCCTCGCCGAAGGACTTGTACACGTCGCCGAACTCGAGCAGTTGACTCATCAGCTGGACTCCCCCGTCGGAACCGCGTAGCGCTCCTCGATGCGGTCGAGGGTCCGGTTCGTCGCGAACGTCAGCACGAAGTAGATGGCGCTGATCGCGAGGACGACCTCGAACATGGCGTCCACGTCCCTCCGGATGAACAGTTGCCGTCCCCGGTACAGGAGTTCCCCGAGGCCGATAGCGATGGCGATACTCGTGTCCTTCAGTACGATGGTGAACTCGTTTTGGAAGCCGGGAATCGACCGCCGGAGCGCCTGCGGGAGGACGACGTGCCGGACCGCCTCGACCTTCGAGAGGCCGACCGACCGGGCGGCCTCGAGTTGCCCTTCGTCGATGCTCTGGATGGCCCCGCGGAACACCTGCGACTGGTAGGCCGCAGAGCGGAGGCCGAGCGCCGCCGTCGCCGCGAGAAGTGCCTGACCGTTGACCGTGAACCCCTCGACGAGCCCCCATCCGCCGAAACCGAGGCTCCCGACCTCCGGCCACGGGACCCCGAAGAAGAACAGTACGATGAGGACGACGATGGGCGTCCCTCTCAGGAGGATGCCGGCCCCGCGGGCGAGCGAGGCCATCGGCCCGTCGCCGTACACCTCCGTGGCGCCGGCGGGGAAGCCGGCGAGAAAACCCAACAGGAGGCTCCCGACGGTGAGCACCACCGTCACGTACAGTCCCTGGACGAACACCCACCAGTTGTCGGCGACGGTCGCCCAGCCACCCAGCTGAACCGGTGTCGGGTCCATCTATCGACCTATCGTTCGGCGAAGTCCGCCGCCGCCGGGACGTCGATGATCACCGCGTCGATGTTGCCGTTTTCGAGGTCGGTGACCGCGAGTTCGTAGTTGTCGTACGTGCGCTTGTCGCCCTCCGAGATGATGCCGTCGTCGATGAGCTTGTCGACCTCGCCCTCCCCGGTCGTGCCGCTCTGTGCGCCGACGACGCTGCCTTCGAGGTCCTCGCGACCGCTCGGGTCGAAGTCGGCGCCCGAACGGACCAGCACGGCCTGGTTGGCCTCGTAGTAGGGGTCCGAGAAGTCGATCTGCTCGTCGCGGTCCTCGGTGACGGTGACCGCTGCCGCGACGAGGTCGATGTTGCCGTCCTGCAGGGCGGGGATGAGGCTGTCGAACTCGAAGGTCTCGAAGCCGCCGAACTCGTAGTCGGTGCGGGCGACGATTGCTTCGGTCAATTCGACGTCGAAGCCGACCAGTTCCCCGTCGCCGTTCTCGAACTCGAACGGCGGGAAGCCGGGGGCCGTGCCGGCGACGATGGTGCCGGCGTCGGTCCCGCCGTCGGCGCCCTCGGTGACGTCGCCGGCGTCCTCGCCGGACTCGATGTACTCCTCGTAGAGTGCGTCGTAGATGCCGTCCTCGCGGGCCGCGCTCAGGCCGCTGTTGACCGCCTCGAGCCGCCCGCCGTCGTCCTCGCGAACCCCGAGCCCGTACTCCTCGCCGGTCTCGATCTCGAAGGCGACCTCGACGCCGCCGTCACCGTCGCCGTTGCCCGTACAGCCGGCGACGGCCGCCGTCGTCCCCGCGACCCCGACCGTCTTCAGGTACGCCCGACGGTCCAAGCCGTAGCTGCGCGTCATACCCGTGTCGTCGAGTGAACCCCGTTTCAAGCTTTCGACACGCGGCACCCGAACATCGCGGGATGGAACGGTTCGAGGCGTCCTCCGGCCGTTCACCCACCGCCGGGCGCCGGCGCCGGACGGACGGGGGACTCTCCGCCGGCCGTCGGCCCGCGGCCGACCGCCCCTCACTATCCCGTGCGTCGACGACGGCGATGCCGGCGCTCACGTTCGCGGTCGGTTACAGAGTTTGAGGCGAAAGCCAACGGCTTCAGCTGTGGAATGAAGCCGACAATTGAGTGCCATTTCACCGAGTGTCGGCCGCCTGCAATCCCACTATTTAAATCGAAAACCGGCCGACATAATCTCTGTGAGCGGCCCACCACAGCGCACGAACGAGTACACTGCGGAACCGGTCAGCGACCGGTATCGACACTGCTTGTTCGACTGGCTGGCCGCCCACGCCCCCCTGTGGAATCAAATTACATACCGACGCCGCCAACAATACTTCAGCGGCGACGGCAATGTCTGGAAGGCCGACTTCGACGATCTCTACGACGACTACGCACCCATCCTCGGAAAAGCAACGTGCCAACAGGTCGCCCGCAAGAACTCGGAGGCGTGGCGGTCGTTCTTCCGACTCCTCGACACGTACCACAGCGACGCCGAACCATCGGTCACGGAGAAGCCGAGTCCGCCAGGCTACTGGGGCACCCGCGACGATGGCTACGAACTTCACGGTCTCGTCCGCAACGATCTCTACACTTTCCGACTGGAACGAAACGCGGAGCACACTCGAGTTCGGCGTCGGCGACGTGCTAAAAGACCGCTACGACTTCGATCATCAGGAACGACTCACACTCGAACTCCGCGGCGATCCACAATGGAACGGCGACGACGGCAGAATGGAACTCGTCTACGACGAGACCGCCGACAGGATTCGCGTCACCCATCCCGTCCGTATCCAGCCAGCCCACCTCCGGGAACAGCGGCAGGATGGCTTCACTCACACACTCCAGCCGGAGAACGCGACCCACACGGCGGCCATCGACGTCGGCGCAAACAACACCCTCGCCGTCGTCACCGACGACGGTGAAACCACGGTGTACCACGCTCGGCCGGAGTTCGACCGATTCCGACGCCTGTCCGACCGCATCGCCGAGTTGCAGTCCGAGCTTTCCGATAGTCGACACTCCAGCCGCCAGATTGAACGCCTCTACGACGACCGCGGGCGGAAGCGCGACCACGCCCGCGATGCCGCCGTCAAGCACGCCGCGGAGTGGCTGCTGGCACGGAACGTCGATACCGTCTATGTAGGCGATCTCACCGACGTGCTCGATACTCACTGGTCGACGACGGTGAACGAGAAGACGCACAGCTTCTGGTCGCATCGGCAGCTTCTCGACCGCCTCGGACTCACGTTCGGGGATGTCGGAATCGACGTCGTGGAGGTGAGCGAGGCCGACTCGAGCAGTTCGTGTCCGGCCTGTGGGAGCCCGGTGGTGCGTCGAGATGGTGATGCGTTTCGGTGTCGGGACTGCGAGCTGGAGGCCCACAGCGATGTCGTTGGGGCGTGGAACGTACTGCAAGCCGAAGAAGGGCCGATGGCGCGGCCCGCCGCCCTGCGTGCTGGACGCCGCAGGGACGCACCCGAGTCAGGGGCGTACTGGGAGTGGGACGGCCACGAGTGGAGACCTGCCGTATTTGGAGACCACTCGCGGCCGAGTGACCAAACCAGCGTCGGCAAACCCGCAAGTTCGCAGCCGGGGTAATCAGGCTGGCTGGATTGCCCACGGAGGAATCCCACCCCGCCAGGGGTGGGAGGACGTCAATCCTCGTTGTTCTGTGCGTCGACGACCGCCACGCCCGCGAGGTTGACGATGTCCTTCACCTCGTCGCCGCGCTGCAGCACGTGGACCGGCTCGTCCATGCCGACGAGCATCGGGCCGATGGCCTCGGCGCCGCCGAGCCGCTGCAGCAGCTTGTAGGCGATGTTGCCGGCCTCCAGGTTGGGGAACACGAGCACGTTCGCCGGCTCGTCCAGCTCGGAGAAGTCGTAGGTACCCTCGAGGGTGTCCTCGACGACGGCGGTGTCGGCCTGCATCTCGCCGTCGACCGGAAAGTCGACGTCCGGATCGGCCCGGAGCCGGTCGGCGGCCGCCCGCGGCTCGCGGGTGTCTTCGTTGTCGACGCTGCCGAAGTCCGAATACGACAGCAGCGCCGCCCGCGGCTCGACGTTGAACCGCCGGGCGAGGTCGGCGGTTTGGCGGGTCACCTCCGCGAGGACGTCCTCGTCGGGGTTCTGGTTGACGGTGGCGTCGGCGACGAACACCACCCGGTTGTCGACGGTGAGCATGTAGACGCCGGCGGCGTAGTCGGCGTCGTCGGCGGTCCCGACGATCTGCAGCGGCGGCCGCAGCGCCGACGGGTAGTGGTGCATCAGCCCCGTCAGCATCGCGTCGGCGTCGCCCATCTCGACCATCACGCTGCCGAGGTAGTTGCCGTCGGTGATCAGCTCGGCGGCCTCCCGGCGGGTGACGCCGTCCCGCTTGCGGAGCTCGTGGAGCCGGTCGGCGTACGGCTCGAGGGTCTCGGCCTCGGGGTCGACGATCTCCGGCTCGAACTCCAGGCCCAGCCGGTCGGCGTGGGTCCAGATCTCCTGGCGGTCGCCGATCAGCACCGGCTCGGCGATCCCCTGGTCGACGAGCTGGAAGGCCGCCCGCACCAGCTTCTCGTCGCTGCCCTCCGCGAGGACGACCCGCTTGGGGTCGCTTTTGGCCTTGTTGAGGACGACCCGCATCATCTCCCGGGACTTCCCGAGCCGGGCCTCCAGCCGCTCGGCGTACCCCTCGAGGTCGACCTCCCGGCGGGCGCAGCCGCAGTCGACGGCCGCCTCGGCGACGGCCGGCGCCACCTCGAACAGCACCCGCGGGTCCAGCGGCTTCGGGATAATGTAGTCGGGGCCGAACTGCAGCGGCTGGTCGCCGTAGGCCTTCACCACCGCGTCCGGGACGTCCTGGCGGGCGAGGTCGGCCAGCGCCTCGGCGGCGGCGACCTTCATCGCCTCGTTGATCTCCGTCGCCCGGACGTCCAGCGCCCCCCGGAAGATGAACGGGAACCCGAGGACGTTGTTCACCTGGTTGGGGTAGTCCGACCGGCCGGTCGCCATGATGACGGTGTCCTCGCGGGCCCGTTTCGCGGTCTCGTAGTCGATCTCGGGGTCGGGGTTGGCCATCGCGAAGATGATGGGATCGTCGGCCATCGACCGGACCATCGCCTCGTCGACGATGCCGCCGACCGACAGCCCGACGAAGACGTCCGCGCCGGCCATCGCGTCCGCGAGGTCGCCCTCCGGGCGGTCGCAAGCGAACTCCTCTTTGAACTCGTTGACGTCGCCGGCCGACGCCCGCCGCTCGGTGATGATCCCCGAGGAATCGCACATCGTGATGTCGTCGCGGTCGGCGCCCAGCGAGACGTAGAACCGGGCGGTCGCGATGGCGGAGGCGCCGGCGCCGGAGAAGACGATCTCCAGCTCCGACAGCTCCTTTTCGGCGATGTCGGCGGCGTTCAACAGTGCGGCGCCGGAGATGATGGCGGTGCCGTGCTGGTCGTCGTGGAACACCGGGATGTCCATCTCCTCCCGGAGCGTCGACTCGATCTCGAAACACTCCGGCGCCTTGATGTCCTCGAGGTTGATCCCGCCGAAGGTCGGCTCCATGGCCTTCACGGAGGTGACCACCGCCTCCGGGTCGGCCTGGTCCAGCTCGACGTCGAAGACGTCGATGTCCGCGAACCGCTTGAACAGCACGCCCTTACCCTCCATGACCGGCTTCGACGCCTGGGCGCCGATGTCGCCCAGCCCCAGAACGGCCGAGCCGTTGGAGACGACGCCGACCATGTTGCCCTTCGCGGTGTAGGTGAACGCCGTCTCGGGGTCGTCGGCGATGGCCTCGCAGGGCGCCGCCACGCCCGGCGAGTACGCCAGCGAGAGGTCCCGCTGCGTGTTGGTGGGCTTGGTCGTCGATATCTCGAGCTTCCCGGGCGGCTCGCGGCCGTGATAGTCGAGAGAGTCCTCGTCGAGTCCCATACTGCACTACCGTCCAGCGGCCTCAAAAAGCTACCCACCGGCACGACGGCGACCCTCGTGCCGGCCCGCAGTCGACGGGTCGTCGCCGCCGCGTCGACCGGTTCCGCGGGGTATAAGCTCCCGTGGTCCCGACCGCCGGTATGGACTTCCGTCGGCTGCTCGCTGGGACGACCGCCGCGACGGCGGTCACGGCACTCGTCGGGGTGGTGACCGCCACCTCCGGGGCCGGGCTCACCTGCGAGGCCCGGTGGCCGCTGTGCGACGGCGCCGTCTTCGGGCTCTTTCCCGCCAACTTCATGTCGTTCATCGAGTGGTCCCACCGGCTGGTGGCGATGGTGACCGGGCTGCTCATCGTCGCCTCGACGATCGCCGCCTGGCGCGGCGGCCGGGAGCGCCGCGTCCGGCTGGCGACGCTCGGTGCCGTGCTGTTGACGCCCGTACAGGTCGTCTTCGGCGCCTTCACCGTTCTCGTCCAGGAGTTCGTCTTCGGCTACTCCATCGTCGTGTTGACGCTGCACTTCGCGCTGGCGTCGACCATCCTGGGGCTGCTCGTGGCGGCGACGACCTGGACAGACGCCGCCGAGACGACCGTCTCCGCCGGCCGGATCCGGCGGGCCGGCGGCGCCGCCCTGCTCGCGTTCCCGGTGATGGTCGCGCTGACGCCGCGGCTGTTCGTCACCTTCGGCGAGGCCGCGCAGTTCGTCTACTATGCCGTCGGCTTCGGGCTGTTCGCGGCGCTGTCGGTCGTCGCGCTGTGGGGCCGCGAACTCGGCGCCCGCTCGACGGCCGTCGCCGCAGCCGCCGGCGCGGTCGTCGTCGTCGCCCAGCTGGTGCTCGCCCGACGGGCCTTCGGCGACGAGGGCCAACTGGCCGTCCTCGGGCTATCCCTCCTCGCGTTCGGGCTGACGGTGCTGGCCGTCCGGCTGAGCCGGCGCGCCGAGCCGGCCGTCGTCACCGGCGCGGCCGCCGACTGAGCCGCGGCGTCGGCGGTCTCGACGCTCCCTACTCGTCCGTCCGGTCGAGGTAGTCCAGCACGCCCGCCACGTCCCGGTCGACGGTCGGGCTCATCCACCGCCCCTCCAGCGCCTCGACGATGGCGTCGACGTCGTCGCCGAATCGGTCGCGGCGGTCGGCGACGGTCTCGACCCACTCCGGCAGCATCGCCTCGTAGCGGTCCAGCTCCGCGACGGCGTCCTCGCCGGGGCCGACGTGGCCGTAGAACGTCACCGACGGCTCCAGCGCCCGGAGCCGGCGGACGGTCTCGAGGTTGGTTTCCAGGTCGAAGTCCGGCGGCGGCGTCGTCGGGCGCATCTCGCCGGCCAGGAACATCCCGGCGGCGTCGATGGCGAACAGTCCGTCGGTCGCCGGGTCGAGGGCCGCGAAGTGATGCGGCGCGTGGCCGGGGGCGTCGACCAGCCGGAGCTCGCGGTCGCCGAGGTCGACCCGCTCGCCGCCCGATACCACGCGACAGCGGTCGGCCGGCAGCAGCTCCGGGTCGCCGTAGGCATCCTCGAGGCCCATCGCCCGGTCGACGCTGCGTTTCAGCCGCGACAGCTTCTCCGGGTCCGTCAGGTACGGGAGGCCCCGCTCGTGGACGTGGAAGGTGGCGTTCGGCAGCGACTCGGCGAGGGCGCCGGCGCCGCCGCCGTGGTCGAGGTGGACGTGCGTCACGAGGACGTGCTCGACGGCGGCCGGGGCGACGCCGACCTCCTCAAGCGCCTCGAGGATTCGCGGCGGCGAGTTCGCGGAGCCGGTGTCGACGAGCGCCGGCGCCGGGGCGTCGACGAGATACAGCGTCAGCGCCCCCGGCGTCCCCATCAGCTCGGGGTCGACGGCGTAGACGTCGTCGACGGCATGGGCGACTCTCGGGGTCACGTCCCGCGGTACGGCGGCGGCAGGCTTGATACCTGCGGCGCCCGAACGCCCGGTATGGCTCCGCCGCTGGCCGTCGACGTCGACGGCACGCTCACCCGCCCGGACGGCTCGCTGGACCCCCGCTCGTTCGACGCCCTCCGGGAGTGGCCGGCGCCGGTCGTCGTCGCCACCGGCAAGGCCTTTCCGTTCCCGGTCGCGCTGTGTGAGTTCGCCGGGATTCCGGTGAACGTCGTCGCCGAGAACGGCGGCGTCGTCCACGTCCGGGCCGCCGACGAGGTGGTCTTCAACGGCGACCCGGAGGCGGCGACGGCCGTCGCCGAGGCCTACCGCGAGGCGGGCCACGACCTCGGGTGGGGAGCGGTCGACACGGTCAACCGGTGGCGGGAGACGGAACTCGCCGTCGCCCGCGAGCGGCCGTTGGCGCCGCTGGAGCGGGCCGCCGCCGCCCACGGGCTGGAGGTCGTCGACACCGGGTACGCCTACCACGTCAAGTCGCCGGCCGTCGACAAGGCGGCGGGGCTGGAGACGGCCGCCGCGTCCCTGGACCGCGACCCGGCGGCGTTCGTCGCCGTCGGCGACTCCGAGAACGACGTCCCGGCGTTCGGCGCGGTCGAGCGGGCCTACGCGGTGGCCAACGCCGACGACGCCGCCACGGCCGCCGCCGACGTCGTGACCGAGGAAGCCTTCGCCGACGGCTTCCTGGAGGCGCTCGACCGAATCCGCGCCGACGGGTAGCCGCCCGCCTCAGCCCGGGGTCGTCGCCGCCTCCGTGGTCGTGACCTCGCCGGCGTCGCCCGCCGGCGGCTCGGCCCGCGGGAGGTCGACGACGAAAACGGAGCCGTCCGGCCCGGTCTCGGACAGCTCGACCTCGCCGCCGTAGCGCCGGACCAGCATCCGGACCAGATAGAGGCCGAAGCCGTGGCCACCCTCTCCGGGCTCGAACAGCTCCGCCCGCTCGGCGGCGGGGACCCCGGGCCCGTCGTCGGCGACGACGATCCGGACGCGCTCCGGCGCTGTCGTGACCGTCGCGGAGACGGTCGGGTCGTCGGCGGGGTTGTGCTCGACGGCGTTCGACAGCAGATTCGAGAAGGCGCGCGACAGGAGGTCGTCGGCGGCGACGTACGGAGTTCCGTCGACCTGCAGGTCCGTCTCCGCCGCCGGGTGTGTCGCTCGCAGCGCCGCGAGTTCGTCTTCGAGTGCGGCGGTAACGTCGACCGGCTCGGTCGTCTCGGCGACGTCGGCGGCCTGTACGAGCGTCCGGACGTCCTGGATGACGTCGGTCATCTCGTCGCTCTGCCGGCGGATGACGTCGACCGACGCCCGGGCCGACGCCGGCAGCTCCTCCTCGTTCAGCAGCAGCTCGGCGTACCCCTTGATGATGCCGGCGTTGTTCAGCACCTCGTGTCTGAGGAGGCCGTTGAGGTACTCGAGCCGCCGCCGCTGGGACTCGGCCCGTTCGGTCTCGACGAGCGCCCGCTCGGCCGCGACGGCCCGCTCGACCGCCCGGCCCTCGACCAGGCCGACCACGAGACCGCCCGCGCCGCCGACGTACAGCGCGAACAGCGCCCACGCGACGTTCTCGTAGGTCGTCGGCGCCGGGATGACGGTGATGATGACGAGGTTGAGAGCCAGAAAGCCGGCGGCCGCCGCCGCGACCCAGCCGGCGATCCGGTGGTGGCGACCCGCCTGGAGGTCGCTCCGGCCGAGCCAGTAGCCGCCGGCGACGATACCGCCGCAGAACAGCGCCGCGACGAGCCGCCCGACCACGCCGCCCGCGGTCGCGATTCCGTCGGGTCCGAGCAGAACCAGCGCCGCGCCGACGTCGGCGGCGAACAGCACCGCTCCGAAGACGGCGACGACGACCGGGGCCGACGACGAGTTCGGGCCGGCCGTGCCGTCGGCTCCGCTGAAATTTCCGTCGTCCGGACCCACGGCACGGTCCATTGCAACAGCACACACATCTGCCGCACTTAACCGCTATGGCCGTAACGGCGGCCGCGGGAACAGCACGGCGGCCGAACGCCGGTTCGTCCGACGGAGACGGCCGATTCCGGCCGCTCCGGGGGAATCCTTTTGTCGGTGTGGTCGCAACCTCCGGCCGGCATGAGCGCCGACCGCGCCGCGCTTCGACGGGCCCTGGAGCGCGGCGAACGGGAGGACGGCAGCGTCGAGTTCAAGGAACGGCTCACGCGTGCGGTGCATCTGGCCGACGGCCGGCTGGAGTCGCTCGTCGCCCAGATGCGCCACCGGGTGCTGTCGGGCGACGGCGAGGCGACGTACGTGGTCGGGGTGACGGACGACGGCGGCGTCGCCGGCATCGAGCCGTCGGCCTTCTCCGAGACGATGGACGTGCTGTCGCTCATCGCCGAGGAGGCCGACGCCCACATCGACGACGTCCGGACGTGGGGCGTCGCCGACGACGGGACCGTCACGCGGGGCGAGACCGACACCGACGGGCTGGTCGGTATCGCGACGCTGCAGGAGGGGGCCGTCCTCGACGTCGACGACGACCACATCGTCGTCGGGACGGCCGGCCACGTCGACCACGGCAAGTCGACGCTGGTCGGCTCGCTCGTCACCGGCGACCCCGACGACGGTCAGGGCGGCACCCGGAGCTTCCTCGACGTCCAGCCCCACGAGATGGAGCGGGGCCTGTCGGCGGACCTCTCATACGGCGTCTACGGCTTCGACGATGAGGGGTCGGTCCGGATGGACAACCCCCACCGGAAGTCCGACCGGGCCCGCGTCGTCGAGGAGGCCGACCGGCTCGTCTCCTTCGTCGACACCGTCGGCCACGAGCCGTGGCTCCGGACGACCATCCGGGGGCTGGTCGGCCAGAAACTCGACTACGGGCTGTTGACGGTGGCGGCCGACGACGGCCCGACGAAGACCACCCGCGAACACCTCGGCATCCTGCTGGCGACGGAGCTGCCGACGCTGGTGGCGATCACGAAGGCCGACGTCGTCTCCGACGAACGCGTCGCCGAGGTCGAACGCGAGGTCGAGCGGCTGCTCCGGGACGCCGACCGGACGCCGCTGTCCGTCGAACGGCACGGCGTCGAGGCCGCAATCGAGGAGATCAACGAGCAGGTGGTGCCGGTGGTGACCACGAGCGCCGTCACGATGCGGGGACTGCCGGTGCTGGACGAGCTGTTCGAGCGGCTCCCGAAGACCGGGCCGACCGACGGCGACTTCTCGATGTACATCGACCGGACGTACAACGTCACCGGCGTCGGCGCCGTCGCCTCGGGGACCATCCGCTCGGGGTCGGTCGCCGCCGGCGACGAACTGCTCGTCGGGCCGCTGGCCGACGGCGCCTTCCGCGAGGTCGAGGTCCGCTCCATCGAGATGCACTACCACCGCGTCGAGGAGGCGTCGGCCGGCCGCATCGTCGGCATCGCGCTGAAGGGCATCGGCGAGGCCGACCTCGAGCGCGGGATGGTGCTGCTGCCGCGGTCGGCCGACCCCGACGCAGTCCGGGAGTTCACCGCCGAGGTGATGGTGCTGAACCACCCCACCCGCATCCACGACGGCTACGAGCCGGTGGTCCACCTGGAGACGGTCAGCGAGACGGTCTCCATCCACCCCGAGGAGGGCCAGCTGCTGCCCGGCGACACCGGAACCGCCCGCGTCCGGTTCAAGTTCCGCCCCTACACCGTCGAGGAGGGCCAGCGGTTCGTCTTCCGGGAGGGCCGCTCGAAGGGCGTCGGCACCGTCACCGACGTCACCCCCGGCGGGTGAGCCCAGAGCCAGAGCCGGAGCCGCCGACGGCCCACTACCGACCGAGGACGCCCGGCAACTCCGCCAGCGTCGCGACGGCGTGGTCCGGCTCCGGCTCCAAGTCGGGCTCCTCGTCGGACGCCGCGGCCGGCTCCTCGCCGGTCAGCCACACGGCCCCGACGCCGGCCGCCCGCGCGCCGGCGACGTCCGACGACAGGGAGTCGCCGACGTGGTAGGTCCGCTCCGGGCGGGCGTCCAGCGCCGACAGCGCCTCGCGGAACGGCGCCGGCGACGGCTTGGCCGGGGCGTCGTAGCCGGCGTGGACGACGACGTCGAAGGCGTCCGCGAGGCCGAGCCCGGCGAGCTTCGCCGACTGCATCTTCGGGGCGCCGTTGGTCACGACCCCCAGCGGCAGATCGTCGAGCGCCGACAGCGCGGCGTCGAGGCCGGCCGTCGGCTCGACGTTACCGTGGTCGCGCTCGTCGGCGTAGGCGCGGGCGACGCGGCGGCCCGCCTCCGGGTCCCGGCCCTTCTCGGCGGCGATGGCCGCGAAACACCGCTCCCGGAGGTCGGCGACGGAGTCGCTGTCGTCGACGAACTCCGGATAGCGGTCGTGGTACTCCGCGAGGGTGACGAACGGGTCGAGGCCGGTCCGCTCGAAGGCCACCGCGAGCAGTTCGTCGCCGGTCCGCCGGTACCGACAGAGCGTGTCGTCGACGTCGAACAGGACCGCGTCGGCGTGCACGACGGGTCGTTGCACGCCGCGAACAATAGTTCAGCGGTCGTCGCCACGGCCGACCCCCGCCTCCGTCTCGGCCTCGAACCGCCGGGCGAACGTCCGGACGAAGTCGGCGCGCTCCGCGGCGAGCTCCCGTCCGGCGTCGGTGTGCATCCGCTCCGGCAGGTCGAGGAGCTTCCTGTGGAGGTGGTTGAACTGCGTCCGGCCGGCGTCGGTGGGGTCGGCTCCGGGCGGGAGCGACGGGTCGTGGATCGGCGACCCCCGTTCGCCGCCGTAGGCGAAACAGCGGGCCACCCCGACCGCCCCGAGGGCGTCGAGGTCGTCGGCGTCGCTCAGGAGTTCCGCCTCGACCGTCTCGGGGGCGACCGGCCCGGAGTACCGGTGGGCGCGGACGGCGTGGGCGACGGCGGCGACCGTCTCCTCGGCGACGCCCCGCTCGCGGAGGAGCCGCTCGCTCTCGGCGGCGCCCCACTCGGCGTGGTCGTCGATCTCGCCGCGGTCCTCTCGCGCCCGTCCGACGTCGTGGAGCAGCACCGCCAGCCGGACCACCCGGCCGTCGGCGTCGGGCCGCGCCGCGAGGAGCCGCTCGGCGTTCGACTCGACGCGCCGGACGTGGAACCAGTCGTGGGCGGGGCTCATCCCGTCCGGGAAGTACGAGCGGGCGACCGTGCGGACGCCCGACAGTAGGTCGTCGGTCCCGTTCGGCATACCGTCGCGTCGGGCGGTGCGACGCTTAAGCGTGGTCGTAGCGGGTCGTCGGCCGACGGGCGCCCGCCGCCGGCTCCGAGCGGCACGCCGGTTCCGGTCGTCGGGCGACGGTCACGCCCGCTCGAGGAACGACCCGAGCCGCGCCAGTCCCTCCTCGAGTTCCTCGCGCGGGAGTCCGTAGCCGACGCGGACGTGGTCGGGGTGGCCGAACGCCTCCCCCGGCGCCAGCACGACCGACTCCGCCTCGACCAGCCGCCGACAGAATTCCTCGCCGCCGTCGAAGCCGTCCGGCACCTCGAGAAAGGCGTTGACGCCGCAGTCGGGGTCGGACCAGCCGAGGCCGTGCGTCTCGAGGAAGTCGGCGACGACCGCGCGGTGGTCGGCCGCCAGCCGGCGGTTGGCGGCGAGAATCTCCGCCCGGTCGTCGAGGGCCTGTCGGGCGACGTGCTGGCCGACCCGTGGCGGCGCGATGGTGGTGTAGTCCTTCCACCGCTCGGCGGCGTCGACGACGGCCTCGGGGCCGCAGAGCCAGCCGAACCGCAGCCCCGCGAGACCGAAGGACTTCGAGACGCCGGCCGTCGAGAGGCCGTACGGGCCGAGGCTCGCGACCGGCGGCTGCGGCTTCTCGGCCAGCAGCCGGTAGACCTCGTCGCACAGCAGGTGGGTGTCGTCGTCGGCACACGCCTCGTAGACCGCTCGGACGGCCGCCGCGTCGTGGTAGCGCCCGGTCGGGTTGTTGGGGTTGTTGAGGACGACGAGGTCGGTGTCGGGCCGCAGCGCCCCGACGACGGCCTCGGGGTCGAGCCGCCAGCCCTCGGCGAGCGGCACCTCGGTCACCTCGCCGAGGGAACGCGGCACGGCCGACAGCGAGCCGTACGTCGGCGTGACGACGACGGCGTGGCTCTCGACGGTCGCGAGAAACGCCAGGAAGTTCGCCTCCTGGGTGCCGCAGGTGAACAGCGTCTCGGCGGCCGACCGGTCGTGGAGCGCGCCCACCTCGGCCCGGAACTCGGGGTCGCCGGCTGTCGGGATGACGTAGCCCAGGTCCTCGGGGTCGGTGTCGAAGCGGTCCGGCGACAGCGGCCGGACGCCGCTCTCGGCGAGCATGAGGTCGGCGTCGTGTTCGACCTCGGCGAACCACCGCTCGAGGGCGAACGGCTCGATCTCCATGTCGTCGGATCGCGGCGGCCGGACAAAAGGCCGCCGGACGGAGGCCCGCCGGCCCGACGCTCGGCCGTGTTTGGTTAGACGAGGGCCGGCCGGTCGACCGACTCCTGGCGGACTGAAAGGGCGAGGCGCTCTCGGCGAACCTCGACGACGCAAGCCGCGAGGGAGCCGCAGGCTCCCTCGGCCCGCTCGCGCGGCAGCGCCGCGCGAGGACACTACAGGGCGCAACGCGCCCGAAGCGCGTGGTTCGAAAGACGCAACGCGTCTTTCGTCATCACGAGAGAGCTCCGCTCTCTCGAACGACAGCGAGTCGCGGGCAGCGAGGCGACGGAGTCGCCTCGAGCCGTGCGAGCGGGCCGGAGGCCCGCGAGCAGAAGTCGAGAGCGTCGAGGGCTTTCTACGTCTCCAAACCTCTCTACGAGTTCTTATCTGAACACTACCGGGCTATCCAACACTCGACTGTCAGTCGTCGCGGCGCTGGCGCATCTGCTGGCGGGTGAACTGCGGCGTCGCCCGGATGCCGCTCGGCTCGCGGAACGACCGCCACAGCAGCAGCGCGACCGGCACCGCGAGACCGGCGGCGACGAGGGCGGCTTCCGGCGTCGAGAAGGCGTACAGCACCGCCGCGGCCATCACCGTCGCCGACAGCAGCCCGCCGAGGATGAGTCGCTTGGCGAGGCGATCCAGCGCGCGCTCGTCGTCGGCCACCTCGAACTGGACGGTGACGTCGCCGCGGTCGACGCTGTCGAGGGTGCGTTCGAGCTTCGGCGGCACCCGGACCAGCGACTCGCCGAACTGCTGGAGCTCGCCGGCCCGCTCCTCGACGTAGTCGCGGGCGCTTTCCTCGATGAACCCCTCCTCGCCGAGGTAATCGGTGGCGACGGCGATGAAGTCGAAGTCGGGATCCAGCGTCACGCAGACGCCCTCGACGACCGTCGCCACGCGCAGCACCAGCGCCAGGTTCGGCGGCAGCCGCAGCGGGAACTCGTAGATGGTGTCTTCGACCTGCTGGATGATCTGCTGGACGCGGTACTGCTCGATCTCCTCGCCGCGGGCGTCGGCGATGGCCAGCTCCATCACGTTCGACATCACCTCGCGGTCAGCCTCGGGGCTGAGCGTCCCCATCTCCACGAGCGTGTCGAGGATGGCGTCGGTGTCCCGGCGGGCCACGGCCATGTAGAAGTCGACGATGCGGTCCTGGATGAACGGGTCGACCCGGCCGGACATCCCGAAGTCGTAGAAGACGATGGTGCCGTCCTTTCTGACGGCGAGGTTACCGGGGTGGGGGTCGGCGTGGAAGACGCCGTCCTCGACGATCATCTGGAGGTAGACGCGCTGCAGCGTCATCGCCAGCTCCGTCCGGTCGACCCCGAGGGCGTCGAGGTTCTCCAGTTCGGAGATCTTCGTCCCCTCGACGTACTCCATGGTGAGCACGCGCCGGCTGGACAGCTCCGGCAGCGCCGCCGGCACCCGCACCCGGTCGCTGTCGGCGAGGTTCTCGCCGATCTCCTCGAGCATCCGCCGTTCGCGCTCGTAGTCCATCTCCTCGCGGACGGTCTTCTCGAACTCGTCGGCCAGCGTCTCCAGCGAGAACGACCGCGCCTGGTCGACGAACCGCATCAGAATCGGCAGCGACCACCGGATGACCCGGAGGTCGGCCTCGACGAGCCGCTCGATGCCGGGCCGGCGGATTTTCACCGCGACCCGCCGGCCCTCGTGGGTCGCGACGTACACCTGCCCGAGGCTGGCGCCGCTTATGGCCTCGGTGTCGAACTCCTCGAACGTCTCCTCGACGGAGCCGATGTCCGTCTCGAGCACCTCGCGGGCCGCGGCCCAGCCGGCCGGCGGAACGTCGTCCTGCAGGGACTCGAACTCCTCGACGTACTCCGGCGGCAGGACGTCCGGCCGCGTCGACAGCAGCTGGCCGAGCTTGATGAACGTCGGCCCCAGTCTCAGCAGCGAATCGAGCAGCGACCGCGCCCGGCGGCGGCGCGTCCCGGCGTCGACCTGCCGGCCCGACCCGAACAGCAGAAACCGGTTGCGGTCGCGGGCGTACGCGACGAGCAGCGGCAGGAACTGGTAGGCGACGACGACGAACCGCCGGTAGGAACGGAGCACCACCCGATGCCACCTCAGGAGACGGGGATCCGCTCGCCGCCGTCGTCGGCCGACTTCGGGAGTTGGAGTCGGAGGACGCCGCGGTCGATTTCGCCGTCGGCGTCGGCGCCGGTGGCGTCCGGCGGCAGCGGCAGCTCCGCGTCCAGGAACAGCGACCGCTCCTCGGTCAGGTAGCGGAACGAGTCGGGAACGGACTTCGCCCTGCGCGCCTCGACGCGGAGCCGGCCGTCCTCAACCGTCACGTCGACCGTGTCGGCGTTGACGCCCGGCATATCTAACACGAGGAGGTATGCCTCCTCGCTTTCCAGCAGATCGGCGAACACCGTCTCCGGGAGGTCGCCCAACGCCTCGCGCAGTTGCATGTCCCGACGTAGAATCGCGGGCTCGTTAAAGGCCCCGATATGTCCCGTTCACCGCCGGCAGCGACCGGCTGACGCCCGGTACCACGCCGCACGGCCCGGCGCCGAGCGACGGTTCGAAACCCCGTCGCCGGCCCCGACCGCCCGGAGTGACGCTTTTGGGTCCGGCACCCACAGTGGAGGTATGACAGACGTAGGCCGGTCCGGGTTCAAACGGCGGACGCGGCTGGCGGAGGCGCGGACGCGGCTGCTGGAGACCGACCCGGTCGACCGCACCGAGCGGGTGCCGCTGTCGGCGGCCGACGGCCGGGTCGTCGCGGAGCCGGTCGACGCCGCCCGCGACGTGCCGCACTACGCCCGCGCGGCGCTGGACGGGTGGGCGGTCCGCGCCGAGGACACCTTCGGTGCCTCCGACCGTTCGCCGGCGGTCCTGCGGCCGGCCGACTCCGTAGGGCCGAACGCCGCGATTCGCGTCCATACCGGAAGCGAACTGCCGGACGGCGCCGACGCCGTCGTCCGGGTCGAGGCCGCCGAGCCGGTCGGCGGCGACGTGGAGGTGTTCGACGCCGTCGCCGAGGGGGCGAACGTCGCCCCGGTCGGCGAGGACGTCGCGGCCGGCCAACGGCTGTACGACCCCGGCGACCGGCTCCGGCCGTCCGACCTCGGGCTGTTGAAGTCCGTCGGCGTCGACGTCGTCAAGGTCGTCGCCGAGCCGGAGGTGGCGGTCGTTCCGACCGGCGAGGAGCTCGTCCAGGCGGAGCCGGCGCCGGGGGAGGTGGTCGAGACCAACCGACTCACCGTCTCGCGGCTGGCCGAGCGGTGGGGCGCCGACGTCACCCGCCGGGAGATCGTCACCGACGACGCCGAGACGCTGCGGGCGGCCGTCGAGCGGGACCTCACCCGCGACGTCGTCGTCACGACCGGCGGCTCGTCGGTCGGCGACCGCGACCTCGTGCCGGATGCGGTCGCCGAGCTGGGGGAGGTGTTCGTCCACGGCGTCGCGCTGAAGCCGGGCCATCCCGTCGCGCTCGGCCGCGTCGACGACGTCACCGTCGTGATGCTGCCCGGTTACCCCGTGGCGGCCATCGTCAACGCCGTCCAGTTCCTCCGGCCGCTGATCGAGCACCTCGGCCGAATGCCGCGGTCGCCGCCGCCGACCCGCGAGGCGACGCTGGCGCGGAAGATACGCAGCGAGCCCGGCGTCAGGACGTTCGCCCGGGTCCGACTGGAGCGCACGTCGCCGGGCGGCGAAGGGACCGCCCCGCGAGACGACAGCGAAGGGACCGAGCCGCGAGACGAGACCGACGACGGCCTCGAGGCGACGCCGACGCGGGCCGGCGGCTCCGGCGTCCTCTCCAGCGTCGCGCTGTCGGACGGCTGGGTCGTCGTTCCCGAGGCCCGCGAGGGGATTCCGGCGGGCGAGACCGTCGCCGTCGAGAACTGGGAGTACAATGAGTAGAAAGGAGTTCCGCGACTTGGCGCCGCCCGAGGAGGCCCGCGAGGCCATCGGAAGCCTGGACCTCCGGCCCGACGACGAGACGGTACCGCTCCGGGAGGCCCGCGGCCGGGTGCTGGCCGAGCGGGTGGACGCCGACCTGGACGTGCCGGGGTTCGACCGCGCCAGCGTCGACGGCTACGCCGTCCGGGCAGCCGACACCTTCGGCGCCGACGAGGCCGACCCCGCGCGGCTGGAGCTGGTCGGCGAGGTCCACGCCGGCGCCGAGCCGGACGTCAAGGTCGGCGACGGCGAGTGCGTCGAGGTGTCGACCGGCGCGGTGCTGCCGCCCGGTGCCGACGCGGTGGTGATGGTCGAAAGAACCGACCGCGAAGACGACGCCGTCCTCGTCCGCACCTCGCTGGCGCCCGGCGACCGCGTGATGTTCGCCGGCGCCGACGTGGCCGCCGGCGGGCGGGCGCTCGGCCCCGGGACGGTGTTGACCGCCCGCGAAATCGGCCTGCTGTCGGCGCTGGGCGTCGAGGAGGTGCCGGTCCGGGGGCGGCCGACCGTGGGTATCATCTCGACGGGCGACGAGCTGGTCCGGCCGGGCGAGGACCTCGAAAGCGACGCCGGCGAGATCTACGACGTCAACAGCTACACGACGGCGACGGCCGTCGAGGCCGCCGGCGGCGAGGCGCGGCTCTACCCCCACGCCGGCGACGACTACGGGGCCATGGAGTCGGCGCTCCGGGAGGCCGCCGACGAGTGCGACCTCGTGCTGTCGTCGGGGTCGACGTCGGCGTCGGCGGTCGACGTCATCTACCGGGTCGTCGAGGAGTCGGGCGAACTGCTGTTGCACGGCGTGGCGGTCAAGCCGGGCAAGCCGATGCTGGTCGGGCGGCTGGGGGTCTCCGAGCCACGCTCGGACGGCTCGGAAGACGACCGAAGCGACCCTTCCGACGGGAGCGCCTACGTCGGCCTGCCGGGCTATCCGGTGTCGGCGCTGACCATCTTCCGGACGTTCGTCGCGCCGGCGATCCGGGCGGCCGCCGGCCTGCCGGAGCCGGAGACGGCGACCGTCGAGGGGGCGATGGCCGTCCGCGAGCGGTACGACGAGGGCCGACTGCGCTACATGCCGGTTGGGCTCGTCGGCGACGGCGACGGCCGGACGCTCGTCTACCCCGTCGACAAGGGCAGCGGCGCGACGACGAGTCTCGTGGAAGCCGACGGCGTCGTCGCCGTCCCGCCGGACGTGGAGTACCTCGCCGCCGGCGAGACGGTCGAGGTGCGGCTGTTCTCGCCGGACGTCCGACCGCCGGCGCTGTTCGGCGCCGGCGAGGACGACCCCGCGCTGTCGCGACTGCTGGATCGGGTCGACCGGCCCCGCTATCTCGGCGTCGGCAGCCGCCAAGGGCTCCGCCGGCTCCGGGACGGCGTGACCGACGTCGCCGTCGTCACCGGCGACGCCGAGCTTGACCCTGACGGCGCGGTCGCTCTCGGCGGCTGGGCCCGCGAGTGGGGGCTGGTCGTCCCCGACGGCAACCCCGACGACATCGACGGCGTCGCCGACCTCGTCGACCGCGAGTTGCGGTTCGTCAACCGGACGACCGACTCGGGGCTGCGGACGACGCTCGGCGCCACCGTCGCCGCGCTGGCCGACGACCGCGGCGCCGAGCGGCACGACCTCGTCGAGGCGATCGACGGCTTCGAGTTCGCCGTCCGGGCTCACGAGTCGCCCGCCCGGAAGGTGCTGGCCGGGGCGGCCGACGCCGGCCTCGGCCTGCGGGCGACCGCCGAGCGGCTGGGGACGGGGTTCGTCCCCTGCGGCGAGGAGCGGGTCCGCGTCCTCGCGGCCGAGGGCCGCGCCGACAAGCCCGGCGTCCGGCGATTGGAACGGGCCGTCGAGGACGCCGACGACGTCCTCGGGTCGCTGCCGGGGTACGGGCGGTAGCCGGGCGCCTCGTCGGGGTTCTCGCCTCGACAGCCGCGCGTCGCTACGGCGCCACCGGCGGTCGGAACGGAACGCGCCGAGACCCGGCGGGACGCCACGGACGGTCGATACCGACCGGCGGCCGCGGCGTCGCTTCGTTCGGACGACAGGTTTACAACCGATTCCGATCTGGACCCGCATATGGCGTGTGCTCACGACATCGACGCCGAGTTCGTGTACCCGTCGGACTCCGACGTGCTCGACGTCTACGAGGAGACGGGCGAGCTTCGGATGTCGCTCGCGGTCCCCTGCCCCGAGTGCGGGACGGGGCTGGAGCTCGACGCGTCGGTCGAGACCGTCGCGGAGGGCGATTTCGAGCTCCCGCTGGACGACGACCGCTACGACTGAGCGGCACCCCGACGCACCCGGGAGGGTCGTCGTCGGCCCCGCGACGCCGCGCTGGGACCCCGGCCAGTTACGGCTCCGTCCTGACGGCCGTCGCGCGCTCGACGGCCCCGTCGGGGCGACCTCCCGGCTCACCGCTCGATACCGACGCCGGGAATTTATGCGATACTTTCGAGCGGTAAAAGCGGTTGTGACAAGAGTTTCCAAACGTCGGTCGCCGCGGCGACGAACCCGGCGCAGTCTCGTGGTTTCTCCTCGCCGCGAGGTGTCGCTGGGTCACCGTCCGATACCGACCCAGAGAATTTATACGAAGCTTTTCGCTCATAAAAGGGGTTGTGGCAACACCTTCCAAACGTGGGTCGGTACCACGCCCCGACCGGTGACGGTTCCATCGCGGTCCGTCGGTCCGGCGTCGCGGCTGGTCGCGCGGTCACCGCCGGGAGCTACGATAGGACGAGTTCGTCGACGCGGTCGAGGCGATGGTCGCCGACGACGCACAGCCCCCGCCGCTCGTGGCCGTGGCGCTCGACGTGGGCGCCGTCGAGGCCGGCGTTCCAGGCGGCGCCGACGTCGTGCGGCCCGTCGCCGACGAGCACGCCGTTGCCCGACTCGGCGCCCGCCTCGCGGAGCGCCATGCGGACGGGCCGGGGGTCGGGCTTCCAGCCGATCTCCTCGGTGCAGCAGACGACGGCGTCGAACCAGTCGCGGATGTCCAGCACGTCCAACACCGGGTCCGTCAGGTGTCGTTGGCAGTGGGTCACCAGCACCGTCGGCTCGGTCAACTCGCCGACGACGGCGGCGTCGTCGTGGAGGAAGGTCGCCTCCGCGCGGGCGGTGCCGTTTTCCTCGGCGTGGAATGCCTTCCAGAAGGCCTCGACGTCGACGCCCCACGACGCGAGGCGGTCGTTGCGGGGGCCGCCGAGCCCGTGCCAGACGGTCTCGGCCTGCTCGGCGGTGAACCCGCGGCCGAGCCGGTCGCCGACCCGGCCGAAGACGTCGTGGATGTACCCCGGTTCGACGTCGACGAGCGTCCCGTCGAGGTCGAAAACCCAGCGGTCGTACGTCCGTGTCGTCACTGCCGGCCGGTAGCGCGTTCGCGGACAAGTGCCTTCCGGCCGTGCTACGGATGGTGTTCGGTGAGGAGTAATTGATGTGACGGGTCGACCTCGAGCTCGACGGCGAAGAGGTACTCCGCCGCGGCCATCAGTCCGCGATCTCGTCGAGACGGGCGGCGAGGTCGGTGTCCTTTTCGGTGACCCCGCCGGCGTCGTGGGTCGTCAGCCGGACCTCGACCTCCCGCCAGCCGACCGTCAGCTCGTCGGGGTGGTGGAACGCCTCCTCGGCGAGGCCGCCGGCCGCCGCCGCGAAGCCGACGCCCTCGAGGTAGGAGTCGAACTCGTAGGTCCGGGCGATGACGTCGCCGTCCCGCTGCCAGCCGTCCGGCAGCCGCGCGGCCAGGTCGTCGTCGGAGAGCACGTCGCTCATGTCCGAGCGGTCGGCCGCCGCCGGAATAAATCCCTCACTCGGTCAGCGTCTCGTAGGCCTCCGTCACGCGCCTGAAGGCCTCCTCGTCACCGCCGCGGTCCGGGTGGACCTCCTTGACCTTCCGGCGGTAGGCCCGCCGGATCTCGCTCTCGTCGGCGCCGGCCTCGAGGTCCAGGCGGCGGTACGCTTCCGCCGGACTGAGCCCCGACGGCGAGCGGTTGCGGGACCCACGGCGTCGTCGCCGGCCGCCGTCACCGTCGGCGGCCCGTCGCCGGTCGCGGCGTGTCTCCCTGCGGGCGCCGGTGCCGACCCCGCCCCGCGACTCCCGGGTCCGGCCGCCGGACCGCCGGCTCCTGTAGACCCGTTCGCGGAGTCTGCCGGACGACTGATACCAGAACAGCACCGTCGCGGCGCCCAGCGGCAGCGCGACGACGAGGAGAACCGGCTCGACCGCGGCGACGGCTACCAGGATCACGAGCACCGTCATCGCAGCGAAGACGGCGGTGAGCCCGAAAACGAGCCGGTCTTTCTGCACGCCCGCCGTTTGACGCTGCGAGAACGTAAGCTTCCGGCTACAACCCTGGTCCCGTTCGGAGAAAAGCGCCACCTGCGACCGCACCGGGGTGACCGTCCCGGAAGCCTCCCTTTCGGCCGCCGCGACTCGCTGTCTCCGGCGATCGGCGACTTCCGGGAGTGAGCGGATCGGAGATCCGCGATCTACGGAAGAGCTTCGCTCTTCCGGTATGACGAACGGCGGCTCGCGGAGCCGTCGTTCGAACTTATCGCCCTCGGATCCCGTCCCGCGGTCCCTGCGTCGTCGGGGTTGGCCGAGAGCCCGGGGCCTTCGGGTCCCACCTGGCGAGGTGTGGTCGGCCGGCCATCGCTCATCCGAACACCGTATCTGGGAGCGCGGCGGTTAAGACGCCGGCGCCGAACCGTGAGCCATGGAACTGGAGACGATGCGGCCGAACCCCGTCTGGAACGCCGAGTCCTACGACGACGCCGTCGCGACGTTCGAGGCGGCCGCCGACGAGGTCGTCGTCAAGGTGTGGGGCGGCGACTGGTGCAAGGACTGTCGTTCGCAGCTGCCGGATCTGGCGGCGGCGCTGGAGGCGGCCGGCGTCGACGCCGTCGAACACCGTCCCGTCGAGACGGCCGACGACGGCTCGAAGGTCGGCCCCGGCGTCGAGGCGTACGGCATCGAGCTGATCCCGACCGTCGTCGTCGAGGACGACGAGGGCCGGGAGCTGGCCCGGTTCGTCGAGAGCGAGGAGCTGCCGGTCGTCGTCCACCTGGCGGCGGAACTGGAAGCGTCGGACCCTTAGTCGTCGGCCCACGCCAGCGCCTCGGCCACGTCGTGTTTCGGCGGCGAGCAGGTGAACTCCCGGCAGGCGTAGACCGTCGGCTCGCCGTCGCGTGCCTCGCGGTTCGCCCACAGCGGCGGAATCGCCTCGAGGCCGAGTTCGTCGGCCCACCGCCGGACGCCGTCGGCCGTCGGTGGCCGCACGGAGAGGAACCCCGTCGGCAGGTACCGGTCGGCGAGGGCGGCCCGGAACCGTTCCGGGAGGCCGTCGGCGGCCACCGTCAGCTCGAGGGCGCCGACCGCGCGGTCGTCGGCCGCGAGCGCCAGCGCCGCGTGCGACAGCGGCTCCGACTCCAGCGTCTCCGCGTGGGTCTCGACGACCGTCTCGGCGACCGCGTCGAACCCCGCCTCGGGGGCGACGAGCGCCAGCCGCGACAGCAGCTCGACGGCGACGCCGGTGCTGGCCGGCGTCGAGGCGTCGGTCAGCTCCTGGGGCCGTGCCACCAGCGACTCCCCGCCGGCCGGCGTGAAGTACAGCGTCCCCGCCTCGGGATCGTAGAAGTCCTCCCGGATCGCCCGGCCCAGCTCGAGGGCGAACGACAGCTGCTCGACGTCGCCGGTCGCCTGGTAGCAGTCGAGGGCGCCGCGGCAGAGGAAGGCGTAATCCTCGAGGTAGCCCTCCACGCCGACGTCGCCGTCCTTGACCCGGCGGCTGAGCCGGCGGTCGTCGGCGTCCCACAGCCGGTCCCGGCAGAACGACACCGCCTCGACGGCGGCGTCGGCGTACGACGGGTCGAGGGCGACGGCACCCTCGGCGAGCGCCGAGATCATCAGCCCGTTCCAGCCGGCCAGCACCTTCTCGTCGCGGGGCGGCCGCGGGCGCTCGGCGCGGGCCGCCGCGACCGCCTCGCGGGCGCCGGCAAGTCGCTCCTCGACGGCGGCCGGCGCGAGGTCGTGCTCCTCGGCCAGCGTCTCGACGGGCGTCGACTCCGTGAGCACCGTCCGGCCGTTCTCGAAGTTACCGGCCTCGGTGACGCCGTAGCGGTCGCAGAACAGCGCCGCGTCGGTCGACTCGTCGACGGCCGCCTCGACCTCCGCCGGCGTCCACGTGTAGAAGGCGCCCTCCTCGCGGTCGCCGTCCGGCGTCTCGCTTTCGGCGTCCAGCGTCGCGTAGAAGCCGCCGTCGGGGTGGGTCAGCTCGCGCTCGACGAACGCGAAGGTCCCGCGGACGGCCGCGGCGTAGCGGTCGGCGCCGGTGACCCGGTAGCCGGCCAGCAGCGCCCGCGGAATCTCGGCGTTGTCGTACAGCATCTTCTCGAAGTGCGGCACCGTCCACTCGCGGTCGACGCAGTAACGGTGGAAGCCGCCGCCGACGTGGTCGTAGAGTCCGCCGCCGACCATGGCGTTGAGCGCCTCGACGGCGACGTCGCGGTACTCCTCGCGGCCGGTCCGGTCGAAAGCCCGCAGCAGCAGGTGAATCCGGCCGGGCTGTGGGAACTTCTGGCCGCGGCCCCAGCCGCCGTGCTCGCGGTCGGCTCGCCGGACGGCGGTGCTGGCGGCGGCGTCGAGAAACGCCTCGTCGGGGGCCTCGCCGCCGGCCTCCGGCGTCGCCTCCAGCTCGTCGGCGACGGCGTCGGCCCACCGGTCGGCCCGCTTTCCGATTTCGGCCCGCTCGTCGGGGTCGTTCCAGGAGTCGGCGACGTCGTCCAGCAGGTCGCCGAACGCCGGCAGCCCCCGTTTCGGCTCCGGCGGAAAGTACGTCCCCACCTGGAACGGCCGCCGGTCCGGCGTCAGGAACACCGACAGCGGCCACCCGCCCCGGCCGCGGACCATCTGACAGACGCTCATGTAGACGCTGTCGACGTCCGGCCGCTCCTCGCGGTCGACCTTGATCGGGACGAACGACCCGTTGAGCCGCTCGGCGATTGCGGGGTCCTCGAAGCTCTCCTCGGCCATGACGTGACACCAGTGACAGGCGGCGTAGCCGACCGAGAGGAAGATGGGGACGTCCCGTTCTTCGGCGAGCTCGTGGGCCGTCTCGTCCCAGGGCTGCCAGGCGACGGGGTTGTCGGCGTGCTGCTGGAGATACGGCGAGGCGGCCTCGTCGAGGCGGTTTTCCATGCCGGAGGGAGGGCCGCCAGCTACTAAACGCCCGTGACCTGGCCGGCGACCCGACCCCGTGACGGCGGGTTATTTCAACGACCCCGCCCGACCGTCGGGCATGGAGCTGTCCAGACGGGAGGCCCTCCGCGCGGGGGGCGGGCTGGTCGCCGGCGTCGCGGCCGCCGGCTGCATCGAGGAGCGCGTCACGCGACGGCGGACCGAGGTCGACAGTTCGACGACCTGGGGGGTGACGCCCGGGGTCGGCGACGAACTCGACGCCGCGGCCTTCGGCTCGTACGTCGAGGAGATGGCGTCGATCTACGGCGACGACGGCGTCTGGGGGACCGGCGAGTCGCCCGAGGCCGATCCGGAGGTCGCCTACGTCCAGCGACTGCCGGTCGTCCGGGCGACGGCCCGACAGCCCGGCGACGTCCAGCCGACGCTGTCGCCGGCGGAGATCGACCGCGCCGCCGGCTTCCCGGTCGTCGACGCGTCGGTGGCGAGCTACCGGCTCGACTCCGGGCGCCGCCGGTACCGGCTGTGGGCCGCCGTCGACGTCAGAGACGAGACGTTCGGCCGCGACGCCGAGGCGACCGTCCTCTCGGCCGGCGTCGCCGTCCGCGGCGGCGACCTGGCGGAGACGGCCACCGTCACCTCCGACGGCGACGAGGCGACCGTCACGCTCGGCGGCGACGACCTCGGTGGGTTCCCGCTGTCGGCGGGGACCGACGGCCTGGACGCGACGGAAGAGACCGGCGTCGGCGGCTCCTACGCCGTCGAGTGGACCGGCGGCGTCACGGGGGTCCAGTCGCTCGCCGGCGTCTGCGACGTCGAGCCGACGGGCAACTACGACCTCCGCTGGAGCGTCGCCGGCGGTTACAGCACCGGCGAGCGGGTCTGAGCGGCGGTTTTGCCGGCCGCAGGCGCCGTCCGCCGCGCCCCGGCGGCGTCTCTCCCACCGGCAGTGTTCAAATAAACACCGGCGAGCCGGTCCGTTTCTGCCGGGGAACCGACCGAATCCTGGCGGACTGAAAGGGCGAGGCGCTGCGTGGCGGCCGGTGAAACCGGCCGCCCACTCGGCGACCCCGGACGACGCAAGCCGCGAGGGACCGAAGGTCCCTCGGCCCGCTCGCGCGGCAACGCCGCGCGAGGACACCACAGGGAGCAACGCGACCGAGGAGCGTGGTTCGCAGCGAGTCGCGGGCAGCGAGGCGACGGCGTCGCCTCGGGCCGTGCGAGCGGGCCTCCGGCCCGCGAGCAGAAGTCGAGAGCGCCGAGGGCTTTCTGGACCTCAGAATCCTTACCTGAACACTACCCTCCCGCGAATGGCAACGTTTAGGCGTACCTGCGACGCGGGTTCGGGTATGACCGAGACGGTCCTGCTCGTGGGCGGCGGCGGCCGGGAGCACGCCATCGCCCGCGCGGTGGACGACGCCGACGACGCGGAACTGTACGCCTGTGCCTCGAACCGCAACCCCGGTATCGACGCGCTGGCGGCGGGCGTCGAACGGATCGAGGAGACCGACGCCGAGGCGATCGTCGACTACGCGGCGTCGGTCGGTGCGACGCTCGCCGTCATCGGCCCGGAGGCAGCGCTGGCGGCCGGCGTCGCCGACGCGCTGGACGACGCCGGCGTCTACGCCTTCGGCCCCCGCGCCGAGGCGGCCCGCATCGAGACGGACAAGACCTTCCAGCGGGAGTTCATGGCCGAACACGCGATTCCGGGCTGTCCGGCCTTCGAGACGTTCGACGACCCCGCGGCCGCCGCCGACCACCTCCGGAACGCCGACGAGGACCTCGTCATCAAGCCGCGGGGGCTGACCGGCGGCAAGGGCGTCCGCGTCGTCGGCGACCAGCTCACGCGGGCGGAGGGCGTCGACTACATCCTCGACGGCGACTACGAGGAGTTCGTCCTCGAGGAGCGGCTCGTCGGCGAGGAGTTCACGATCCAGGCGTTCGTCGCCGACGGCTCCTACCGGGTGACGCCCGCCGTCCAGGACCACAAGCGCGCCTACGAGGGCGACGAGGGTCCCAACACCGGCGGCATGGGGTCGTACTCCGATGCGACCTTCGAGCTGCCGTTCATGACCGAGGCCGACTACGCCGCGGCCGTCGAGATCATCGACGCGGTCGTCGAGGCGCTGGCCGACTACAAGGGCGTCCTGTACGGGCAGTTCATGCTGACCGCCGAGGGGCCGAAGGTCGTGGAGTTCAACGCCCGCTTCGGCGACCCGGAGGCGATGAACACGCTACCGGCCCTGGAGACGGACTTCGTCGAGCTACTGGCGGCGGCCCGCGACGGCGAGGGGATGCCGGCCCTGGAGTTCGCCGATCGGGCGACCGTCTGCAAGTACGCCGTCCCGGACGGCTACCCGACGGACCCGACCGCCGGCGCCCGCGTGGGGATCGACCCGGAGTCGGCCGGCGAGGCGCTGCTGTTTTACGCCAGCGTCGACGCCCGCGAGGACGGCGTCTACACGACGACCTCGCGGTCCTTCGCCGTCGTCGGCCACGGGGAGACGATCACCGGGGCCGAGGCCGTCGCCGAGGACGCCCTCGAACAGGCCGGCGAGACGGGGCTGCGGGTCCGTCACGACATCGGCACCGCCGAACTGCTCCAACGGCGCATCGACCACATGGACGACCTGCGCGACGACTGAACCCGCGGGTGCGGCCGATCCGACCGCGACGTCGTGACGTCTGCGGCGCCCGCGGCGGTCCTTCGAGGGCGTCGCAGACCACACACGCCGACCGGATCCGTGCCGAGTACGGGCCGCAGCCCGCCTCGGGCGAGCGAACTGATCGGGGCGATTTCCCCGAGGGGAGGGTTCTTCAACGCGGAAGCACACGTATCGGTGTCGACCGGGAGAACGATGGACGACCCGATCAACGTGCTGCACGTCGACGATCAAAGGGATTTCGGGGAGATGACGGCGACCTTCCTCGAACGTGAGGACGACCGCATGGCGGTCGAGACGGTCCGGAGCGCCGACGAGGGGCTCGACCGGCTCGCCGGCGGCGGATACGACTGCGTCGTCTCGGACTACGACATGCCGGGCACCGACGGGATCGAGTTCCTCCGTCGCATCCGCGAGGACCGACCGGACCTGCCGTTCATCCTGTTCACCGGCAAGGGAAGCGAGGAGATCGCCAGCGACGCCATCTCCGCCGGCGTCACCGACTACCTCCAGAAGGAGCCCGACCCGGAGCAGTACAAACTTCTGGCGAACCGCATCGACAACGTCGTGAGCCAGTTCCGGGCCGAACGGCGGGTCGAGGCGGAACGAGAGCGGTTTCGGGCGCTGTTCGACCGGCTCTCGCAGCCGACCGTCGACGTCGAGTTCCGAAACGGCGAGCCGGTCGTCGAGCGGGTCAACCCCGCCTTCGAGGAGACGTTCGGCTACGACGCCGACGCGGTCGTCGGCGACTCGCTCGACGACCACATCGTCCCCGAGGACGAACTCGAGGAAGCCGAACGGATCAACGACCACATCATGGGCGGCGAACGGGTCGAGGCCGAGGAGATCACGCGGAAGACCGCCGACGGCCGCCGCAGGTTCCTGCTCCAGAACGCCATCTACGACGACGGGGCCGGCGGGTTCGGCATCTACACCGACATCACCGAGCGGCGAGAACGCGAGGAGAAGCTCGAACGGAGCCAGGAACTGCTGCGCCACACCGAACGGCTGGCGGGGGTCGGCGGCTGGGAGGCCGACGTCGAGACCGGCGAACTGTCGTGGACCCAGGGGACGTACGCGGTTCACGACCTCGACCCCGACGGGGAGTTCGAGCCGACGGTCGAAGCGGCGCTCGACTTCTATCACCCCGACGACAGGGAGACGATCGAGACGGCGGTCGAACGCTGCCGCGAACGCGGCGACTCGTACGAGTGTGACCTCCGGCTGATCACCGCGTCGGGCGACCGGAAGACGGTCCGGACGATCGGCGACCCCGTCTACGACGGCGACGAAGTAACCAAGATTCGCGGCGCGATACGGGACATCACCGAACAGCGACGGCGCCAAGAGGAACTCGGGCGGTACGAGACGCTGGTCGAGTACTCCCCGGAACTGCTCGTCGTGCTGGACGAGGAGATGACCGTCGAGTACCAGAGCCCGCCGTCGCCGCTGATGGAGTGGGACCCGCTGGACGTCGCCGGCGATAATCCGCTGGAGAACGTCCACCCGGACGACCGCGACGAGGTCGCCGAGCAGTTCGCCCGGCTGCAGCGGCACCCCAACCGCGTCTCGACCGCCGAGTTCCGGGTGCAGGACGCCGACGGGAGGTGGCGGTGGATCGAGAGCAGCGCACAGAACTTCACCGACGACGACGCCGTCGGCGGAATCCTCGCCGCGGTCCGCGAGATCACGCGCCGGAAGCGGCAGGAACAGGAGATCACCCGGTACAACACCGTCCTGGAGCAGCTGCAGTCGACGACGAAGACGCTGCTGGAAACGCGGGACGTCGAGCAGGCGGCACGGCACGCTATCGAGAGCATCGAGACCGTCCTGGAGTTCGACATCGCCTGCGTCTGGCTGAGCACGGACGACCAGCGTGCGCTCGAACCGGTCGCCATCTCCGAGCGCGGCCGGGAGCTCGTTCCGGAGCCGCCGACGTACACCGCGGAGGCGGAGTCCATCTCCTGGGAGGTGTACCAGGAGCAGGAGCTCCGGTACGTCGACGACGTCCGGGCGGACGACCGACGGTTGAACGAGGACACGCCCATCGGGAGCGAGGTGATCGTGCCGCTCGGTCGGCACGGTCTGCTGAACATCGGTGCCACCGGGCCGGACGCCTTCTCCGAACGGGACGTGGATCTCATCGAACTGTGGAGCGACACGCTGGTGGTCGTCCTCGCGCGGATCACCCAGCTCGAGCTGCTGCGGGAGCGGGAGACCGAACTCACCCGCGAGCGCGACCGGCTCGACGAGTTCACCGGCGTCGTCTCCCACGACCTGCGGAGCCCGCTGAGCGTCGCCAAGGGCCGGACCGAACTCGCCGCCGACGACTGCGACAGCGAGCACCTCGCCGACGTGCGGCGGGCGCTGACGCGGATGGAGAAGCTTCTCGACGACTCGCTGGCGCTGGCCCGACAGGGGAAGGTGGTCGGCGAGACGACCGCGGTCGACCTCGAAGACGGCGTCTCGCGGTGCTGGCAGACGGTCTCGACCGGCGAGGCGTCTCTCATCGTCGAGGGGTCGGCGACGATACGGGCGGACGAAGACCGGCTCCCGGAGATCTTCGAGAACCTCTTCCGGAACGCGATCGAGCACGGCGGCGAGTCGGTGCGGGTCACCGTCGGCCCGACCGACGACGGCTTCTACGTGGCCGACGACGGCGCGGGGATCCCGCCCGAGGACCGGTCGCAGGTGTTCGAAAGCGGCTTCACCACGAGCGACGATGGCAGCGGGTTCGGGCTGGCGATCGTCGAGCAGATCTGCGAAGCACACGGCTGGGAGGTCGACGTGACCGAAAGCGAGGCCGGCGGCGCCCGGTTCGAGGTCACGGGCGTCGAGACAGTCGGGTGACCGGCCCGCGAACCGTCGGTACGCCGTCTCCGTCGCTCGTCCCGACACGGGCAGCCGCGGCGTCGAGAACCGCTGGGCATCGGTCGTGTCGGTATGCCGTCTCCTCGCTCGTCTCGGCGCGGGCCGCGGGCGGCCAGCGAGGCATAGAGCATCGAGAAGCCAGTACGCCGTTTCCGTCGCCCGTCCCGGCGCGGGAGGGGTCTCCGGGCTCGGGGTTCGGGGCTCCCTCGGCCCGGCTTACGCGTCGCCGGCGGCGAGTTCCTCGAGGGCTGTCTCGGCGGTCTCGATGGCCCGTTCGCGCTCGGCGGGGTAGGCTTCGACCTTCCCGCGGAGCATCAGCCCGTCGCCGAGCCTGACGTCGCCGTCGTAGGCGGCCTGCTTGTCGAGGCCGAGAAAGAACGCGCAGTTGTCGTCGATCCGCCCGTCGAGCTCGTCGAGGAGGCCGTCGAGGTCGTCCATCTCGGCCAGCCGCGAGAGGACGTGTCTCACCTCGTCGGCCCGTTCCAGCCGGATCGACAGCACGAGGATGCGGTCGCCGTTGTGGCCCTCCGTCTCCTCGCGCTCGAGGTCGGCGTCGTCCGGCAGGAAGGTCCGCAGCGCCGCCGCCACCCGCCGTTCGTCCTCCGTCGCGTAGCAGAAGGCCCGGAGGTCGACGTAGTGAAACGGGACGGCGCTCACGGGGTCACTCCTCGGCGGCTTCGAGCGCGTCCTCGGGGATGCCGGCCTCCTGGCCCTCGTCGAACTGGACGATGTAGGTGCTGTCGCCGAACATCGTCTCGGAGACCTGCGTCACCTCGCCGGTCTCGCCGTCGTACTCGCTGTGCTTGTCGTGGAAGACGACGTGGTCTCCCTTCTCGAATCCCATGTCGACGGATTTTCGCCGCCCGAAGTAAAGCCCGTCGTTTCGCCCTCCGAACGGTTTTTGCCCGCCGCGGCGAACGACCGTGTATGTACGACGCGACACGCCGAACGTCCCCGATTTCGGTGGTGCCATGACCGCCTTCGACGGGCTGTGGTATCTCACCGACGAGGCGGACCGAGCGGCCGAGCGGGCCCGCCACCGGCTCCGGGACCGCTACGACGACGACCACCTCGAACGCACCTACCGGAAGCGGATCTCCCGCGGCCGGTTCCGGACGCTCGCCGAGCGCATCCGCGAGAACGGCGCCCCCTACGGCGCCCACACGGTCGTCTCCCGGCCGTCGGGGGAGCTGCTGCTCGTCCGCCACGAGGACGTCGACATGTGGGTGCTGCCCGGCGGCGACCTCGAAGGGTCGGAGACGTTCCGCGAGGCCGCCCGCCGCGAGCTGCGCGAGGAGGCCGGCGTCGAGGCCCGCTACGACGGGCTGGCGATGGTGGTCCGCGTCGAGGTGGTCCACGGCGACCACGAGACCTGGGGCGTGATGCCGGTGTTCGGCGCGCGGGCCTCGGCGACGGCGACGCCGGCGGCCACGGACCCGGACGGCGAGATAACTGCCGCCCGCTGGTTCCCGCTCGAGGCCGTCCCCGAGGACACCCGCGACCGCGAGGACGTCATCGCCGCCGCGCGGGCGAGCCGATAGCGACGGCCCTCACCACTCGACGCCCTCGTCGGCGCCCATCCGCCGGAGCGCCGCCCGGGCGTTCGAGGCCTCGTAGCCGAACACCACTGACTCGCCGTACGCCTCGGCGACCTCCGCGGCGTGGATGAGGTCGTCGATTTCGACGTCGACGGCGTACAGCTCGACGCTGAACGGCGTCTTTAGCCGGTCGGCGAAGCCGCTCGCGATGGTCTCCAGCCAGTAGGTCGTCCCGTAGTGGGTGTCGTACAGCGGGACGACGAACTCGTCGACGTGCGGCTCGATCGCCGGCAGGTCCAGCCCCGCCCGCTCGTAGAGGTGGTCGCCGTAGGGGTCCGGGTACAGCGTCAGGTACGTCCGACCGGGAATCCGGTCGGCCGCCGCCGCGACGAAGTCGGTGATGACCGCCGCGCGCCAGGCGAAGCGGTCCCCGGAGCCGGTGTCGGCCGGCGGCGGCCCCTCGCCGGCCTCGTGGCGCGTCTCGACCCACGTCTCGAACCGCTCGTTGCAGCGGTCGCAGTAGCAGTACTCCGGCCGCGGGAAGCCGACGTCGTCGAGCCGGACGTCCGGCGTCACCGCGGCGCAGTCCTCGATGATTTCCAGCAGTCCCGCGCGGTAGTCCTCGTGGGTCGGGCAGACGTACGCCCAGTCGAAGTGGGGCCGCTCGCGGGTCGCCGGCGTCCTCTCTGGGGTCACCGGCCGGAGAGCGGGGGTCTCCTCGGCGGCGGCGTTGTCGCCGAAGCAGGAGACCATGCTGACGGCTTCTTCGACCGGCTCCGCCGACCGGCCGGTGACGTCTTTCACCTCGAAGAACGCGCGGTCGAACTCCGGCCACCGCGTCTCTTCTTCGTTGCGCGTGACGACGTCGTACATACCCGGAGTCGGGACTGCCCGGGCGTAAGTCGTTCGGACGGGCGGCGACCGGAGACGGGGAAACCGGTGCCGGTGCCGGCGTCGCTACCGCCGCATCACGTACAGCGCGACCGCCGCGAGGACGACGGCGACCAGCGCCAGTGACTTCTTCGACATGCGGGTGAGACAACGGCCGCCGGGAACATAACGGTTCGCCCGCGCTCGCCGGCGGTGTAAAATACGCGGTGGCCAGTCGGACATATCTCGCCGGGTGGGGCCGGAGGGGTCGGCTTTCGAACTCCTCGCTGGCCCTCCTTTCGCTCCAGGTCTCTCGTCCGAACGCTACCTGCTCGTCCCTGCGGGCCGAAACGCGACGCAGACCGTCCCGACGCCGGACGGCTACGTGACGCTGACGTGGGCGGTGATGGACTCCCGGACGATGGTGTCGCAGTAGGTACAGCGGACGCCGTCGTCGAGCACCTCGAAGTGGGAGTCGACCGGCTCGCCGTCGGTCGAGATGCAGTTGGCGTTCGGACACGACAGCACGCCGGTCACCTCGTTCGGCCGGGAGACGCGGTGTTTCTCGACGACGTCGAAGCCGCGGACGATGTTGATGGTCGCGGCGGGAGCGATCAGCGAGAGGACGTCCACCTCGTCTTGATTCAGCTCCCGGCCTTCGACCTTCACGACGTCCTTGCGGCCGAGCCGGTCGGAGGGGACGTTCATGCCGACGGAGACCTCCTCGCCGGAGCCGCCGTCGATGCCGAGGATGGCGAGGACGTTCAGCGCCTGCCCGCCGGAGATGTGGTCGATGACGGTGCCGTCTTCGATCTTGGAGACGCGGAGCTCCGTGTCGGTCATAGCATCAGATCCAGCAGCGCCATTCGGACCGGAACGCCGTTGTGCGCCTGCTGGAAGTAGGTCGCGTGGTCGGTCTCGTCGACGTCGGGGGCGATCTCGTCGACCCGCGGCAGCGGGTGCATCACGGTCAGGTCGTCGCCGGCCCGCTCCAGCAACTCGGCGTCGATGCGGTACTCGCCGGCGACCTTGCGGTACTCGTTCTCGTCGGGGAACCGCTCGCGCTGGATGCGGGTGACGTAGAGGACGTCCAGCGCCTCGACGACCTCCTCGACGTCGGTGTGTTCGCGGATCTGCGCGCCGGTCCCGTGGAGGTCGTAGCGGACGCTCCGGGGGAGCTGGAGGCTCTCCGGGCTGATGAAGTGCTGGCTGACGTCGAAGTTCGTCAGCGCGTGCGCCAGCGAGTGGACCGTCCGGCCGTACTTCAGGTCGCCCATCATCCCGACCGACAGGTCCTCGAAGCCGGCGTTCTCCCGGATGGTGTAGAGGTCCAGTAGCGTCTGCGTGGGGTGCTGGCCGGCGCCGTCGCCGGCGTTGATGACGGGCACGTCGACGAACTCGCTGGCCAACTGGGCCGACCCCTCCGAGGGGTGTCGGAGCACGAGCGCGTCGGCGTACCCCTCGATCACCCGGACGGTGTCGGCGAGGCTCTCGCCTTTCGTCACCGACGAGGAGTCGATGCCGCCCATGTCGATCGTGTCGCCGCCGAGCCGCTTCATCGCGGCGTCGAAGGACATCTTCGTCCGCGTGCTGGGCTCGAAAAAGCAGAGCCCGAGCAGCCGGTCGACGTGGGCGCCGGCGACCGCCCCGAGGTCGTCGGCCAGCGCCGCGGCGCGGTCCAACACCGTCTCGATGTCGCCGCGGGACAGTTGTTTCGCGCTGAGCAGGTGGTCGTGACGCATTGGCGGTACACCCGCAACGGACGGTCTTGAATCCCCCGACAGCCCTTCACCGTGTGAACCGGTGGCGTGACCGCCGACCCGCCAGAAACCTTTAGCCGCCTCGAATCCCAGTACGTACCGATGACGGAGCGTCTCCGGACCGGGATCGACGTCCTCGACCGGAAGCTCGACGGAGGGATCCCGGAGGGCAGCGTCGTCGCCCTCGCCGCCCAGCCGGCCAGCCAGGCCGAGCTGTTCCTCTACGAACTCACCGCCACCCGCGGGACGCTGTATCTCTCCCTGGACCGCCGCGGCGACTTCGTCGCGGCCAGCATCGACACCGCCGACGCCTCCACCGGCGACCCGACCGTCCGGGACATCGCCGGCGAGGCGCCGCTCGACAACGCCGCCAAGCTGGTGTCGGCGCTGCCCGACGACTCCAACCTCATCGTCGACCCCGTCGACGTGCTCGAGCGGCAGGAGGCGACCCGCTACCGCAACTTCCTCAACGAACTACAGAACCACATCTACAACACCGGTAGCATCGCGCTGTTGCACTGTCTGGACGGCCACGACGTGCCGCCGCTGCGGGACACGACCGAACACATGGCCGACATCGTCTTCGAACTCGAGACGTCGGTGAAGGGCGACCGCATCGAGAACCACCTCGCGGTCCCGAAGTTCCGCGGCGGCCGGGCGCTGTCCGACGTGATCAAGCTGGAGCTATCCGACGAGGTCGACATCGACACCAGCCGCGACATCGCCTGACCCGGCGGCACCCTCGGCTCGGCGTGCATTCTTGTACCGTCGGGGAACCAACTCCCGTCGTGCCGCCGCACTACCGCGACCCCGAGTGGCTCGCGGCCCGCTACCGCGACGACGGCTGGACCCAACGAGAAATCGCCGACGCCTGCGACGTCTCGCCGCGGACGATCCGGGAGTGGATGGACCGTCACGGCATCGAGACCCGCGACATCGAGGGCGAAAACCACCCGCTGTACGGCGAAACGAGAGACGAGTCGGTCCGGGAGCGGATCGCCGAGACGATGGAGGGGCGAGACTTTTCGGAGGAGACGAGGAAACGAATGTCGGAGTCACACGTCGGTAACGAAGTTCCGGAATCGGCGAGAGAGAGAATATCTCGGGCGCTCGAAGGCCGGGAGAAATCGGCCGAAACGCGGGCCAAGATGTCGGAGTCACGTCTCGGCGAGTCCAACCCGAACTGGCAGGGAGGACATACGCATCACTACGGCCCAGGGTGGAACCCGGCCCGGAAGGCAGTCAACCGTCGAGACGAGGTGTGTCAAAACTGTGGTGCGGACGACGACGAGGCGAGGCTGGAGGTACACCACATCATACGTGTCCAAGAGTTCATCGACGCGCCCGGCGCGAGCCGTTCCGAGGCACACGACATGGACAATCTCATTCTGCTCTGTCGGGACTGTCACATGAACGTCCACCACGGAGAACTCAAGTTCGAAACCGAACTCCAACATCCGGCGGAGAAGGGAGACTGAACGGGAAAGACAGGTTTATAACTTGTGCACACGCAACCTCACTTGATGCTCGCTTGGTGTAGCACGGCCAATCATGTTGGCCTTTCGTGTTTTTTGAGGGATCGTTTCCCTCGAAACGAAGAGAGCCAACGACAGGGGTTCAAATCCCCTAGCGAGCACTCTTACGATCCGCTCGAAACGCCCATACACGACTGCTGGCGCGTCCGACGGTCGTTGGCGTAGCGCGACCGTCCCCACGTCCGCCGGCTCGGGTGCCGACGCGACGAGCGGTTTCGCAACACCGTCGCCGTCGTTTCACGCGCTCCTGCCCGGAGCCCTCGAAACCCCGCGCCGAGGCCGTTCTCGGAACCGTGCGTCCGTCTGTGCCTCCCTGCTCCCGATAGGGGCCGACCGCGAGCCCCCCTCAGTTGGTGCGGGCGACTGTCCGTGTGACCCGTGCCGATCCGAATCCACCGGGTGGATGCCGAGACGCCGGCGACCCTCTCGACCGATCTCCGCCTGGTCGGAGCCCGGAGGCCACGGCGGGCCGCGCGCTTCGGGCGGCCCGCCCGGACTACTGCCGGTTTACCCGATCACGGCGTCGACTCCACGTGGTGTGCGTCGGCGGACGTGCGGTCGACGTTCGTAATCTCGAACCGTGCTCTTCCGTCGGCGCTTTCGCTTACCGACACCGTCCAGTCGTGCGCGTCGGCGATCCGGCGGACGATCGAGAGGCCGAATCCGGCGTCGTCGTCTCCCGCCGTGTAGCCGGGTTCGAACGCCGCCTCGCGGTCGTTCGAGGGAACGCCAGGACCGTCGTCGGCGACGTAGAACCCGGCGCCGTCGTCGACCGTTCCGAACGTGACGTCGACCGTCTCGCCGCCGTGTGCGACCGCGTTCTGGAACGGGTTCTCGAACGACCGACGGAGTCTGGTGGGACTCGCCCCGACCGCCCTCAGTCTTCCACCGAGAGGTCGGCGGCGTCCGAATCGACGCTCTCCCACGCGGCGCCGGCCGCCTCGTCGAGGTCGACCGACTCGGTGACGGCCGTGTCCGTCCCTTTGTGGGCGACCGTCAACAGTTCGTCGAGTATCCGCTCTAAGCGGTCGTGGGCGTCCTCGAGCTGGTCGAAACACTCCGAGTCGGCAGCCGGCCGGGCGGGCGGCACCGCCGCCTGTGCGGTCATCAGTGAATTCCGAAGGTCGTGAGCTGCCGCGGAGATGAAGTACTCCAGCCGCTTGTTCTTCCTGGCGAGCTTTTCGCGCCGACGGTGCTGGGCGGTGATGTCGCGGAGAATCCCGGTACAGCCACGGTACTCCGTCTCGAACGGCAGCGGCACGATGTGGTCCTGACAGGGGACGATCTCGTCGTCGGCCGTGCGAATCTCGATTTCGAACTGTTCGACGTCCGGGCCCGACGACGAGACGACCGACCGCAGCGCCTCGTCCGCCCGCTCGGCGCTTGCCTCGGTCTTGACCAGCGACGGCTCCGACCCCACCAGCCGCTCGGGGTCGTAGCCGGTGAGATCCGCGAACGCCCCGTTGACGTAGCTGAACCGCCCACGGGAGTTGACGACGTACGTCGGGTACCCGAGCCCCCGAAGGGCGGCGGAGTACCGCTCGGACTCGAGCGTCGCGCGGTACTCCGCGGCCGCGTGAGTGACCCTGTTTGCGAGCCGTTCGTACTGTTCGGGCCCGCCCTTCTGGAGGTAGCCGGTGACGCCGGCGTTGACCGCCCGACTCGCGATCGACTCGCTGCCCTTCCCAGTGTACAGCAGGAACGGGAGGTTCGGGTGCGTCTCCCGGACACGCTCCAGCAGTTCTAGCCCGTCGGTCCCGGGCATCTCGTAGTCGCTGACGAGACAGTCGAAGGACCGCTCGCTGAGGAGGTCGACGGCCTCGGTCGGTCTCGTCACCGCCGTCACGTCCGCGTCGGAGATTTCCCTGTCGAGGTACGTCTCGGTCATCTCCAAGAACGCCTGGCTGTCGTCGACGTGGAGGATACGCAACGTGTCATCATGGTATCGGTACTCACCACCCTTGCGTCCGCCTTCGCTCATCAGGCCCACTACGGGTCAGATAGGTATATCTCACGAGATTTTGTGTCTGAGAGTCTTTTTGATTAATCACGTGAACGCTCACCCCACGCGGTCGTGGCACAGGCGTCGTGTACGGCGGATTCGGCTACCGTTCCCGGACACGGCCGTCGTAGTGTCTCGACTACACCCACACCGTTCGACACGCCACACCTGTCAGACAGCACGGACCGTGAGCCGACCGCCGCCGAGCATCGTCGTCCGTACCGGCTTCAGTCGGAGGAGACGCCCGAGCGCCCCTCGATCGACCCGCCGTCACCACGGTAGCAGCCGTCCGAGCGGGTGTCGGGTCCGGCGGGTCGTGACCGACCACTCGCGGCGTTCGAGGGCCTCGCCGACGGCGTCGCGGTGGGCGTCGCCGCAGAGCACCGCCACCCGGTCGTATGAGCGCTTCTCGGCGATGGTGTCGACACGGTCGGCCATGTGGGCCGCCCGGCCGTCGCCGACGATCTTCACGAAGACGACGGCGACGGACGTGTAGATGTACGGCACCGAACACGAGAGGACGACGAGCAGCGGGCGGTTGACGCCGGCGACGACGGCCAGCGCCAGCAGGCCGAAAAGCCAGGCGCCGGCGAGCCGGCGGGCCGTCGGCGGCACCATCCCGTAGACGGTCGCGGTGTCGGCGTCGATGCGGTCGTGGAAGGCGGCGTCGGCGCGGTCGGCGGCCACCCGGAGCGTGGCGCCGGCGCGAACGCGGCCGCGGGCCCGGGCGACGGCCGTCTGGACCCACATCAGCGTCACGTAGCCGACGAGGAAGACGGCGTAGCCGAGCGTCAGGTCCCGGACCACCAGCGTCGGCGACCGCCCCTCGACGAGAACGGCGTCGTACGCTTCGAGGTCGTCGCCCTCGATCAGCGCGCGGGCGTCCCGGTCGCTGGCGTGGAACTCCCCCTGGACGGTGGCCTCTCGCGACACGGCAGCGGCTACGGCGCGGCACGGATAAAAGCCTGCGACCTCGTACCGGTCGGCGTGGTCGTGTCCGTGGCCACACGGCGGAGGAGCGTCGTGCGTGCGCCGGCGCCTTCCCGTCGCGGCTGGCAGCCCGCGGTGGGGGCGCGGCGACCGGTATCAGGCGGCGACGACGGTCTCGCCGGCGCGGACGTGCTGGCCCTCTGTCACGCGGACGTCGTCGCGGTCGAACTCCGGCGGCAGGAGGACGTCGGCCCGGGAGCCGAAGGAGATGTGGCCGAGCCGCTGGCCGCGGTCGAGGTCGTCGCCGGCCTCGACGTAGGGGTGAATGCGGCGGGCGACGGCGCCGGCGACGAGCGTCACCTCGGTGTCGCCGCAGTCGACGACGACCCGCTCGTTGCGGTCGGACTCCTTGCTGAACGCCGGCAGGTGCCGGCCGGGCGAGTGGGTGACCTCGGCGACGGAACAGGGGACCGGCGCCCGGTTGACGTGGACGTCGGTGACGTTCATGAAGACGACGACGCGGAGGCGGTCGCCCTCGTCGCGAACCTCGGAGATACGGCCGTCGGCGGGGGCGACGACGCCCGCCGGCGGCGGCGACCGCTCCGGGTCGCGGTGGAACCACAGCGCGGCGAGGGCGGCCGCGAGACAGGCCGCCGCCAGCGGCGGTGCCACGACCAACGCCGGAACGGCGGCGACGGCGGCCGGCCGCGCGTAGCGCCACCCGCCGGGAGCGATGTCCGGAAGCGAGACGAACACGTCCGTGCGTTCGGGCCCACGGACAAGGGGATTTTGTTATCGGTCGGCGCCTGCGGCCGGCAGCCCCCGGCGAACGTCACACACATAAAGCTGGCTCGTCAGCCTTTACAACCATGTCCACGGACGAGCCGGCGTGGCTGCGCGCGGAGGCGGCCTACGGGGACGAGGTGACGGGCGAGAACACGCTCCCGCGGCTGTTCGAGGCCAGCGCGTCCCGACACGCCAGCCGCGACGCCCAGTGGTACAAAGGGGGTGTCTACGACCGCTCGCTGGCTCCGGACGTCGTGCCGGCGGCACCGGCGGGCCAGTTCGCGGCCCTGACCTACGCCGAGATGCAGGACGTCGTCCGCTGTCTGTCGGCTGGGTTCCGGGAACTCGGCGTCGAGAACGGAACGCGGGTGGGTATCTTCTCGAACACGCGCATGGAGTGGGCACAGGCCGACTTCGGGCTCCTGGCGGCGGGCGCCGTGGTGACGACGGTGTACACCGAGTCGTCGCCGAGCCGGGTGCAGTACCTGCTCGAGGACCCCGGTGCCGAGGGGGTCGTCGTCGAGGACGAGACGCTGCTGGAGCGGCTGCTCGAGGTCGAGTCGGAGCTGGAGCTGTCGTTCGTCGTCGTGGTCGACGAGTTCGAGGGGTACGACGACCGCGACGACGTCATCTCGCTGGCGGAGCTGTACGAGCGCGGGCGGGCGGCCTTCGACGGCGACGCTTACGAGACGCGGCTGGCGGAGCGGGACGTCGACGCGCTGGCGTCGCTCGTCTACACCTCGGGGACGACGGGCAAGCCGAAGGGCGTCAAGCTGACCCACCGCAACTTCCGGGCGAACGTCAACGGCATCCGCAAGCGGATGGGCCCCCGGCCGGACAAGGAGCCGGAGCTGCCGGTCTTCGACGAGACCGACCGGGCGCTGTCGTTTCTGCCGCTGGCGCACGTCTTCGAGCGCGTGGCCGGACACTTCCTGATGTTCGCCTCGGGGGCGACGGTCGCCTACGCCGAGTCGCCGGACGCCGTCGCCGACGACATCCGGCTCGTGAAGCCGACGACGGCCTCGTCGGTGCCGCGGGTCTACGAGCGCATCTTCGACGACATGCGGTCGGAGGCACCGTCGTCGGTGTTCCGGCGGGCGGTGGCGGTCGCCCGGGAGTACGCCGCCGCCGACTCCCCGGGGCCGCTGCTGCGGGCGCGACACTCCCTCTACGACCGGCTGGTGTTCTCGAACGTCCGGGAGCAGCTCGGCGGCAACGTCGAGGCGTTCATCAGCGGCGGCGGCAGCCTCTCGACGCGGCTCGCACGGCTGTTCGAGGGGATGGGACTGCCGATCTACGAGGGCTACGGGCTGACGGAGACGGCGCCGGTCGTGTCGGTCAACCCGCCGGAGGACCCCCGGGCGGGGACGCTGGGGCCGCCGCTGGTCAACGTCGACGTCCGGCTCGACGGCTCCGTCGTCGGTGAGAAGCGCCACGAAGGGACCGACGGCAGGGTGGGCGAACTCCACGTCAAGGGCCCGAACGTGACGTCGGGCTACTGGGAGCGACCGGGCGCGACCGAGGAGGCGTTCACCGAGGACGGCTGGTTCCGCAGCGGCGACATCGTCGAGCGGACCGACGACGACTACCTCGTCTACCACGACCGGCTGAAGCAGCTCATCGTCCTGGACACGGGCAAGAACGTCGCCCCCCAGCCCATCGAGTCGGAGTTCGCCACCTCCGAGCGGATCGAGCAGGCGATGGTCGTCGGCGACGACCGGAAGTTCGTCGGCGCGCTGTTCGTGCCGAACGTCGAGGCCGTCGAGGCGTGGGCCCGGTCGAAGGGGATCGACCTCCCGGACGACCGCGAGGCGATCTGCGAGGACGACCGCGTCCGGGGGTTCGTCGAGACCGAGGTCGAAGCCGTCAACCGGGAGCTGCCGAAGTCCGAGCGCATCAAGGAGTTCCGGCTGGTGCCGACGGAGTGGACGCCGGACAACGACCTGCTGACGCCGTCGATGAAGCTCAAACGGCGGGCCGTCGCCGACCGCTTCGAGGCGGAGATACGGGACATCTACGGCGACGACAGCGTCGCATAGCGACGGTCACCGGTCGGCACGGACGGCGGCGACGACTACTCGTGAGGTCGGATGCGACGACCGACCGCCGGCAACATCCCGTCGCGGGGCCCGTGCCGGCGGGCGCGGCGCGATTCCGGACGCGCCGGGGCATCACAACCCCTACCTCCGCCCCGTTCCTGGGGGCGGTATGAACGGACCGGTCGTCGCGCTGCTGGCACTGCTGACGGGCTTTCTCGCCGGGGCGGTCTTCGCCTTCGTCGGCGTTCCCATCCCCGCGCCGCCGCAGCTGGCGGGGCTGCTCGGCATCGTCGGCATCTACCTCGGGTTCAGGACGGTCGAGTACCTCGGCGTCGGGCTCGACCTGCTGGAGTCGCTCGGCGTTTAGACGTCGAGGACGACGTAGCACCGCCAGCCGTCGTCGGTCTCCTCGACGGTCATCTCGGAGTAGGTGACGGCCTTGATCTCGCGGGCGTCGACGGCGTCGACGGGGACGCCGCGGGCGTACGCCTCCGCGACCCAGGTGCCGTTCCAGTGGACCGTCACCTCGTGGTCGGTCGGCAGCGCCCCGTCGGCGTCGCGGCGGTAGACGAGTTCGTCGAGGTAGTCGAACAGCAGCGCCTCCCGGGAGTCGGCGCCGACGCCGAAGCCGAACCGCTCGCCGGTCGCCGGCACCGTCTCGCAGTGGGCGGCGGTGAACCCGGCCCCGGCGGCGGCGAAGACCTCGCCGAGGGAGTCGCCGGTCGCCTCGACGGCGACGTCGGCGGTGTGTCGCCGGAGCTCGAACCGCCCGGCCGTCCGCCCCCCGTCACCGCGGTCGCTGTCGTCCATCGGCCGGGTCGAACCGCCGGACGGACGAAAGGGTTACGCGACGACGGAAGGATGGCGGTGGAGTTATATCCGACCCGTTCATAAATGACGGTAGTGAGTGTCACGGTCGATACACGCCTCGTCGACACCGGTGACGACGACTTCGTCGACGAGGCGTGGGAGTTGAAGGAGCGCATCCGGCGCGAGGAGGACGTTCTCAAGCAGCGTCACGGCTTCTTCACCGACGCGTACCGCCGCTCGAAGGCGTACCTCCTGATCGAGCCGGGGTACGACGACGGCGCCGTCGTCGGCTTCGCCGCCACGCGGCGGGACGGCTACATCCTCTTTCTGGCGGTCCACCCGGACTACCGCGGTGAGGGGTTCGGCCGCCGGCTGGTCGCCGCCGTCGCCGACGATCACAGCTCGGTGACCTGCCACGCCCGGGCGACCAACGAGGCGGCGCTGGCCTTCTACGAGCACCTGGGCTTCGAGATTCAGCGCCGCGTCGACGGCTACTACGAGGACGACGGCGACGCTTACTACCTCCGGCTTGGCGACGGCGGTATCACCGAGACGTTGTCTCGGTTCATGCCGGGCGGGTAGCCGGGGAGTGTTCAGATGAGAACTCGTAGAATGGCTCAAACACACAGAAAGCCCTCGGCGCGAGGCGCTCCCTGCGGTCGCGCCTCGCTACTGCTCGCTGTCGTCCGAAAATCGAAGATTTTCGTGATCACGGAAGACCGGAGGTCTTCCGAACGACGCGCTTCGGGCGCGTTGCGCCCTGCAGTGTCCTCGCGCGGCGTTGCCGCGCGAGCGGGCCGAGGGAGCCGCAGGCTCCCTCTCTGCTTGCGTCACCGGGAGAGCAAAGCTCTCCCGAGCTCGCGGCGCACGGCGCCGCGAACGCCGGGGTTCGTCGAGTGGGCGGCCGGTGAAACCGGCCGCCATCTAACGTGGCGGCTTCGCCGCCACGCAGCGCCTCGCCCTTTCAGTCCGCCAGGAGTCAATTGACCGGTCAGCAGAAACTGGGTTTATGAATCAGTAGTTATCTGAACACCGCCGGTAGCCGAGAGCAAACCCTTTTTCGACCGACCTCCGAACGCCGGGGCATGGACGGCCGCACCCGCGAGTACCTCCGCGGTCGGTTCGGCGATTACTACCGGCGGGCGTCGGTGTCGCCGCCGCCGGCCACCAACGAGCGCGAGTGGGGGTACATCACCTGGAGCGACGGCGGCACGACGATGATCCGGCACCGCTCGCATCTGGACCTCGTCGGCGGCGGCGACCTCGGGGACTTCCTGGCGGGCGAGCGGCCGCGACACGCCTACTTCTCGGCGGGCCGGTACGACGACCCCGGTGCCGGCAGCATGGGTCGGAAGGGATGGCGCGGCTCGGACCTGGTGTTCGACCTCGACGCCGACCACCTGCCGGGCGTCGACCCGGAGACGGACGGCTACGCGGCGATGCTGTCGGCCTGCAAGGACGCGCTGTTGCGGCTGCTGGACCTGCTGGAGTCGGACCTCGGCTTCGAGGACATGACGATCGTCTTCTCCGGCGGCCGGGGCTACCACGTCCACGTCCGGGACCCCGGCGTCGCCGAACTGGACCGGCGGGCGCGGCGGGAGGTGGTCGACTACCTGCTCGGGGAGGGTATCGCGTTCGACGACGTGGTGCGGACGGAGGCCGTCGCCGGCAGCGCCGGCCGTTCGTCGCCGGCCCAGAAGCGGTCGCTACCGGACGGGGGGTGGGCCGGCCGGACCCGCGACCGGCTCGAAGCGTTCGTCGACGAGCTGCTCGCGGCCGAGGAGTCGGCGGCCCTCGAGCGGCTCCGGAGCTTCGACGGCATCGGCGAGGGGAAGGCGACGGCGGCGCTGTCGGCCGCCCGCGACAATCGGGCGGCGCTGGCGTCGGGCAACGTCGACGTCCATCCGGCGGTGTACGGCCTCGCGCGGAGGCTGTTCGAGCGGGTCGTCGCGGAGGAGGCGGCGCCGATCGACGAGCCGGTGACGACGGACATCAACCGACTCATCCGGCTGCCGGGGAGCCTTCACGGCGGCAGCGGCCTCGCCGTCCGCCGGATCGACCGCGCCGACGTCGACGACTTCGACCCGCTGGTCGACGCCGTCCCGGAGACGTTCGTCGGCAACGACATCGCCGTCTACGTCCGGGAGCCGACGACCGTCGAACTCGGCGGCGAAAGCTTTAGTTTCCCCGAGGGTGTCCACTCGGTGCCAGAGTACGCGGGCATCTTCGCGATGACCCGCGGCCACGCGACCAAGGCCGGAGAATGAACCTCGACGAACTCCAGTCGGTGCAGGCCCGCGAACGGCAGTCCAGCGACCTCCAGCACCTGCGACCGTCGTTCTACCGGGAGGTCGGCGAGTTCGTCGAGCGGCTCTCCGAGGAGCGCGCCCGAGCCGTCGAGGCGGCCGACGACCCCTTCTCCTCGCCGGATGTTCGGCGGCTCACCGACGACATCGAGACCGCCGAACGGACCGTCGAGGCAGTTTACGAGCGTCGGGTCGGCAAGGTCGTCAAGAAGGCCTCCATCGCCGCCGCCGGGATGCCCGTCGACGACGACGGCCTCACCGACGAGGAGGAGGAGCTGTTCGAGGACCTCGTCGCCCGCATCGAGCGGAACCGCGAGGCGGTCCTGTCGGCGACCGACGGCGAGGGCCCGTCGGTATCGTGTTCGGTCGACCCCGGTGGCGGCACGGGCGCGGACGTGGACGCGACCGCCGGAACCGACGCCGCGTCGCCGGCCGACCCCGGACGCGACCCGTCGCCGGTCGAGTCCGACTCGTCGCCGGCGGGCGCCGACGCGGCGGACGCCGACGCGGCGGACGCCGACGTCAGCGCCGCGGACCTGATGGGGACCGACGCCGCTTCGTCCGACGGGACGACGACCGACGGTCCCGCGGACGCGGCGCCGCCCGTGGCGTCAGCGTCGGCGTCGGCATCGGCAGACCCGGCCCCCGGTTCGTCAGACGAGCCGTCGACGCCGTCGGCCGACGACCCGCCGGCACCGGCGGCAGCGCCGGAACGAGCGGAGGCCGGCACCGACACCGGGCCCGGTCCCGGAGCCGACGTCGACCCAGCGGGCGGGACGGATAACCGGACGACCGACCCGGCGGACGACGGCGGGTCGTCGATTCCCGGACTGCCGCGGACGACGGTCCGGATCACCGACGAAGTCGGTGAGGTGGTCGGCGCCGACGACCGGGACTACGACCTCGGCGCCGGCACCGTCGTCACGCTGCCGGAGCCGAACGCCGAGGTGCTGGTCGAGAAGGACGCCGCCGAACGGCTGTGACATCCTCCGCGTCGTGAACGGAGAGGGAGCGAAGCTCCCTCAAGCAGCCGGGCGTAGCCCGGCGACGGCGCGGCTTCCCCTCACCGCCGAAGGCGGAAGCGTTGGGAACTTACGTTCGCACACCGACAAGTGCTGGGAGTGCCACGCCCCCGTTACTCCTATCCCGTGGGGGATTCGGAGGTACCTTGTTGTTTTGTGTCGGTATCCTGTGCCGTTCCCACAAGGGGTGCCTGCAAGAGCCGGACAGGAATCCCGAGATTGTCCGATTGTCCCGACATGGGGGCGGTCGTGCCGCCTCGGTTGGGTGTGCGAACGGGCCGCACGAATAAAAAGCGTTCTGACGCTGACGCAATTCACGCCCGGTCATCAGACTACGTCTGACGGGCAATCAGAAATCTCCGGTTTCTGATGACGGCCTGATGGCCGGGATTCTCTCGCTGTATCAAAATAGAAACGACCGGACGGCGTCGTTGAACGCCGCCGGCCGCTCGAGCATCGCCATGTGTGCCGCCGCCGACAGTTCGACGCACTCGCAGTCCGGCAGCTCCGCCGCGAGGTACTTGTGGAACCGGGGCGGCGTCATCGGGTCGTACTCGCCGCAGAGCGCCAGCGCCGGGGCGTCGACGGCTGCCAGCCGGCCCCGGACGTCGAAGGCGTCGCAGGTGTGGAAGTCCCGCCGGGTGACGGCCCGGCCGGTCGCGAGCAGGCCCCGTTCGGAGACGTCCGTCAGTTCGTCGTCGGGGTCGTGGAACAGCACGTCCGGGACGTGCAGCGAGGCGACGGCGGCCTCGAAGCCCCGGTCCAGCGATTCGAGGAACCCCTCGTCGACGCTCAGCTTGGCGCCGGAGCCCGCCAGCACCAGCGCCTCGAGATCGAGGGCCCGCTCGAGGGCGACCCACAGCGCGACGGCGCCGCCCATCGAGTGCCCGCAGACGACGCTCGCGCCGGTCGCCTCGCAGACGGCGACGACGTCGTCGGCGTAGGCCGAAAGCGTCTCGGTTCCCGGCTCAGTCTCGACGTCGTCGCTGTCGCCGTGGCCCGAGAGGTCGACGGCCGCGGCCGGCGGCCCCTCGCGGTCGCCGTACTGCCGGACCCAGACCTCGTGGCTCCCGCCGGCGCCGTGGACGTAGCAGACCCGGGGGCCGTCGCCGAAGTCCGTCGCGCGATAGGCGGTCGTCCGGCCGTCGTGGTCGACCGTCTCCATGGCGGCTACTGGCGCGGTCGGGCGATAAACGCCACGACCGCCGCCGGTCGGCGTTCCGGCGACCGACGTCGACGGCGCGACGGCCCCGACGTGCATCTTCGGGGGCGAGCGGGGGCTGCCGGCGTCGGTGTTCTCGACGCACCCGCCGACCGAGAAGCGCATCGATTGACTGATGCGGATGATTGCTTGGGGGGCGCTGTTGGCTCCTCCGGACGCGGCCGAGAAACCCGAACCGCAATTCTACTGATGTTCGGTCGAGCGACCGCGTATGTGGATTTTGCAAGCAAAGTTTTATATACTACAACCACTAACTTGGAGTTAGTATGGAACACAATCTACGGTCAGCACGGGAAGAGACGGACGGTCCCGTCCGCCGGTACGACTACGACGACGGGTCGGTCATCGTCGCGGATGTCGGGCCCGCCGACGGCCACGCCGAGGTCGTCGACGGAACGGTCGTCGTGGTCACCGACGGCGGCCACCGGGAGTTCGAGGCGCCGGCCGGCGCGGCCCGTGCAGTTATGAACAACGGAGTCGTCACCATCGAGACGGAGGACCCAGCATGAAGCTCACGGTCAAGCCCCTCAAGCAGAAGGACGCGGGTCGGGGACTCGCCGCCATCGACCGCGCGGCGATGGCCGACCTCGACCTCGAGAACGGCGACTACATCGTCATGGACAGCGGCGACTCCCGGGCGGTCGCCCGCGTGTGGCCCGGCTACCCCGAAGACGAGGGCAAGGGGGTCATCCGCATCGACGGCCGGCTCCGCCAGGAGGCCGACGTCGGCATCGACGACGGCGTCGAGGTCGAGGCCGCCGACGTCAACCCGGCCAAGCAGGTGACCGTCGCGCTGCCGCAGAACCTCCGCATCCGGGGCAACATCGGGCCGCACATCCGGGACAAACTCAGCGGCCAGGCGGTCACGACGGGTCAGAACGTCCCCTTCTCGCTCGGACTGGGGCCGCTGTCGTCCCGCAGCGGCCAGCGCATCCCGCTGAGGATCGCCGACACCGAGCCGGGCGGGACGGTCGTCGTCACCGACTCCACGGAGGTCGAGATCAGCGAGCGGCCCGCCGAGCAGATCGCCGGCCGGGGTGGCGGCTCGACCGCCGGCGTCGACGGCGGGACGCCGTCGGTCACCTACGAGGACATCGGCGGGCTGGAGGAGGAACTCGAGCAGGTCCGGGAGATGATCGAACTGCCGATGCGGCACCCCGAGCTGTTCCAGCAGCTCGGCATCGAACCGCCGAAGGGCGTGCTGCTGTACGGCCCGCCGGGCACCGGCAAGACGCTGATGGCGAAGGCCGTCGCCAGCGAGATCGACGCCTACTTCACCACCATCTCCGGCCCGGAGATCATGTCGAAGTACTACGGCGAGAGCGAAGAGCAGCTCCGGGAGGTGTTCGAGGAGGCCGAGGAGAACGCCCCCGCGATCGTCTTCATCGACGAGATCGACTCCATCGCCCCGGAGCGCGGCGAGACCAGCGGCGACGTCGAGCGCCGGGTCGTCGCCCAACTGCTCAGCCTGATGGACGGCCTCGACGAGCGCGGCGACGTCATCGTCATCGGCGCGACCAACCGCGTCGACGCCATCGACCCGGCGCTGCGGCGCGGCGGCCGCTTCGACCGCGAGATCGAGATCGGCGTCCCGGACCAGAGCGGCCGCAAGGAGATCCTGCAGGTCCACACCCGCGGGATGCCGCTGGTCGACGGTATCGACCTCGAGCAGTACGCCGAGAACACCCATGGCTTCGTCGGCGCCGACCTCGCGAGCCTCGCCAAGGAGGCTGCGATGAACGCCCTGCGGCGCATCCGACCGGACCTCGAACTCGAGGCCGAGGAGATCGACGCCGAGATGCTGGAATCGATGCGGGTCACCGAGGCCGACTTCAAAAGCGCCCTGCGGGACATCGAGCCGTCGGCGCTCCGGGAGGTCTTCGTCGAGGTACCCGACACCACCTGGAACGACGTCGGCGGCCTCGACGACACTCAAAAGCGGCTCCGCGAGACCATCCAGTGGCCGCTGGAGTACCCCGACGTCTTCGAGACGATGGACGTCGACGCCGCGAAGGGCGTGTTGCTGTACGGCCCGCCCGGCACCGGCAAGACGCTGCTGGCGAAGGCCGTCGCCAACGAGGCGCAGTCGAACTTCATCTCGATCAAAGGCCCCGAGCTGCTGAACAAGTACGTCGGCGAGTCCGAAAAGGGCGTCCGCGAGGTATTCGAGAAGGCTCGGTCGAACGCCCCGACGGTCGTCTTCTTCGACGAGATCGACGCCATCGCCGGCGAGCGGGGCCAACGGGCCGGCGACAGCGGCGTCGGCGAGCGGGTCGTCTCCCAGCTGCTGACCGAACTCGACGGCCTCGAGGACCTGGAGGACGTCGTCGTCATCGCGACGACCAACCGGCCGGACCTCATCGACTCGGCGCTGCTGCGGCCGGGGCGGCTCGACCGCCACGTCCACGTCCCCGTCCCCGACGAGGACGCCCGCCGGCGCATCCTCGAGGTCCACACCCGCGACAAGCCGCTGGCCGACGACGTCGCCCTCGACGACGTCGCCGCCCGGACGGACGGCTACGTCGGCGCCGACCTGGAGGCGCTCTGCCGGGAGGCCTCGATGGCCGCCACCCGGGAGTTCATCGACAGCGTCGACCCCGAGGAGGCCGTCCAGAGCGTCGACAACGTCCGCGTGACCGCCGACCACTTCGAGACGGCCCTCGAGGAGGTCGGCGCCAGCGTCGACGACGACACCCGCGAGCGCTACGAGGAGATCGAAGAGGAGTTCACCCCCGGCACCGAGCCGGACGACCGGCAGGTCGGCCGGACCTTCCAGTAGGCCGGCCGTCGCTGCTGACACCGACGCCCGGCGTCACGTCGGGCCCGTCACGTCGGCCGGTGGACGCCGTCGTCGGTGACGACGCTCTCGACGAGGTGCGTCGGCGTCGCGTCGTAGGCGGGGTTGCCGACGTCGAACCCTTCGGCCGGCTCCAGCATCACCTCGCTGGCCGGCCGGAACTCGTTTTCGAAGGCGAAGCCGTCGCCGATGAGCTTCGCACTGGAGCCCAGCACCGACACCGGCACCGCGAGTTCGGCGGCCGTGGCGGCGATGGGGAATGTGCCCACGCGGTTGTAGAGGACGTCGTCGACGATGCAGTCCATCCCGACGACGACCCGGTCACAGTCGTCGAGGTAGTGGCCGGCGGCGCCGTCGGTGATCAGCGTCGGCTCGACGCGGTCGATCGCCGAGAGCGTCCGGGCGGCCTTCCGGCCGATGTGCCGCGGCCGGGCCTCGGTGACGTACACCTCCAGGTGGTGGCCGGCCCGGCCGGCCAGCTCGACGGCCTCCATCACCGTCGTCGAGAAGTCGTGGGTCAGCACCGTCGCGCCGTCCTCCAGCAGATCGACGGCCTCCCGTGCGGCCTCGTGTTTGGCCCGCTCGACCTTCTCGACGACGGCGTCGACGGCGTCGGCCGTCGCCGCCTTCGCCGCCGCCACGGAGTCGTGATCGTCGGTCGTCACCCGATCGACGATCTCCCGCTGGGTGGTGAACAGCGAGGCGTGGGAGGTGTTCGCCCGCCGGAGCGCGTCGCTGTTCCGTTCCAGCGCCCGGCGGTACTCCTCGACGGTGGCGTACTCCCGGCCCAGCAGTTCCCGGAGGGCCTCGGCGGCCATCACCGCGACCGCCGACGACGAGTGCGTCTGCATCGCCTCGATCTCCGCGACCGCCTCGTCTATCATGCCCGCACCGTCGGCCGGCGGCGGCATAACCCCTTCGGGCGGCTCCGACAGTAGTATTCAGTGAGGAGGAAATAGCGTCTCGAGGCGCTCCCTGCGGTCGCGCCTCGCTACTGCTCGCTGTCGTCCGAAAATCGAAGATTTTCGTGATCACGGAAGACCGGAGGTCTTCCGAACGACGCTCCTCGCTTCGCTGCGGTGTCCTCGCGCGGCACCGCCGCGCGAGCGGGCCGAGGGAGCCGTCGGCTCCCTCGCGGTCGTCGGCGCACAGCGCCGGCTTCAAGAGGGACCTCCGGTCCCTCTCTGCTTGCGTCGCCTACCCCGGCGAGCGGTCGGCCCCGTTCGAGGTCCCGCCCGATATCGGTTGACCGGCCGGCTCTCGCGTGATGAAACACTGCCGATTCGACGCCCCTATTGCGGTCCGGACCCTACCGCCGGTATGGTCACCGTCTCCTATCACTGCCCGCGCTGTGGCGCCGTCGCCGAACTCCGGCGGGGGGCGTACCTCGAGGACAAGTGCGTCACGCCGGACCCGCTGGACGGCTGGGAGTACGCCAACGCCCACGAGGCGGCCGGCGAGGCCGGCGACGACGACGGCGACCCGTATGCCGACGCCGACGGCGTCGTCATCGTCTGCGGCGCCGCCGAGACCGACGGCGACGGCTGCGGCGAGCCGTACTACCTCAGCTTCGTCCGGTTCGAGAAGGGCAACGAAATCCAGCCGGCGGTCCCCGCCGAGGACGTCAGCTTCGACTTCCGGTGACCCGCGCGGCGGTCACGCCGACAGCTCTTCCAGCAGCGTCTCCGCGGCCGCCGCCGACGACCCCGGCCCGCGGGCCGTGACGAGGTCGCCGTCGACGGTGACACTCTCGTCGGCGTCCAGTTCCGCGTCCCAGTCGGCGCCGGCGGCCGTCACCTCGTCTTCGACCCAGTAGGGGAGCTTCCGGCCGTCCGGCATCCGGTCGTCGGCGTCGACGATACCCTCCTCCCAGTCGTTGGGAAAGCCCGTCACTGACCGGCCGTCGACGAGGAACGAGCCGTCGGCCTCGCGGGTGAACCCCAAAATTCCGACGGCGTGACAGACGACGAGCGCGACGCCGTCGTCGCCGGCGACGGCGTCGAGAAGTAGCTGCCGGACGTGGCGATCCTGGTTGACGTCCCACTCCGTGCCGTGGCCGCCGGGCAGGACGACGGCGTCGTGCTCGCCGGGCGTAACCTCGGCGACGGGTACCGGGTCGTTCAGCTCCGGGTGCGTGTCGTCGACCTCCCGGACCTCGGCGGCCAGCTCCTCGCCGACCTCCTCGGGGTCGACCGACCGCTCGTCGACGACCGGCGGCGACCCCGTCGGGGTCGCGACCGTCACGTCGACGTCGGCCGACTCCAGCGTCGTCAGCGGCTCGATACACTCCTCGCCCCAGTAGCCGTGCTCGCTCACGACGAACAGCGCGGTCGCCATACCTCCCCTACGACCGCGGTCGGCTAAAACCGGCCGGTGGGCGGCAGTCGCTGCCGCCGACCCGGGAGTTATACCGGCGACTGCCGTCGTGGTGGTAGTATTTAGCTAAGCGAGAGCCGGCCGGTCAGTCGGCGTCGGGGGGACCTCGAACGGGGCCGACCGCTCGCGGGGCGAGGCCGAGCGAGCGAGGGGGAGTGTCCGGAAACACCCCCCATTACCGTCGAAAGACGCTACCCCTTCTTCACTGAACAGTATCAGCCGCCCACCCACAACTCTTATGCGCTGCGTTGGTATATCACGGCACACGCGACCGTCGGAAACTCTAAACCCACGGCAAGTTTCCACCTCACCATGGAGATACACATCGACGACGACACCGACGAGGAGATCGCACAGGCCATCGCGACGGCGGTTTCGGAGCACCTCGGCCGGGGGGTGGAGCTGGTCGGCGAGGGCGGCACGCTGGCGGAGGCCGGCGAGAACTGGAGCGAGGAGGGCGCCGTCGTCACCGAGCGGGAGGAGACCGTCCGCGAGGAGCTGGAAGACGTCCTCTCCGGCGGCCCCGAGCGCGGCTTCGACAAGATCGAGGACCTCGGGAAGCTGTTCGTCCGGGACCGCCTCGACATGATCTTCGACCGCATCGAGTACGAGGACGGCAGCTTCGCCAGCCACAGCAGCGACGACGACCTGCCGGCCGACGGTCTCGTCACAGGTATCGGTTCCATCGACGGCCGCAAGGTCGCCTTCACCGCCAACGACTACACCGTCAAGGCTGGATCGCTCGGCCAGATGGGCGTCGAGAAGGTCATCCGCATCCAGGAGCGCGCCCTCGATCTGGGCGTGCCGATGCTCCGGCTGGTGGACTCGACGGGTGCCCGACTCAACGCCGAGGAGCGGGAACCGGGCGACACGCACATGGACCGCTACCGCGGCGGGAAGATGTTCTACAACCAGTGCCGGATGTCCGGCGAGATCCCGCAGATCGGCGTGCTGTACGGCCCCGACGTCGCCGGGTCGGCCTACACACCCGTCTTCTGTGATTACCTCATCATGGTCGAGGACATCGCGGGCATGGCCATCGCCTCGCCGCGCATCGTCGAGGCGATGACCGGCGAGTCCACCGACATGCAGCAGCTCGGCGGCCCACAGGTCCACGCCAGACACTCCGGCAGCGCCGACCTGGTCGTCCCCGACGAGGAGACCGCCGCCGAGCGGGCCCGGGAGATACTCCGGCTGCTACCGCAGAACTACGCCGAGGACCCCCCCGAGGAGGCGCCGAAGCCGCCGAGGAAAAATCCCTACAGCCTCGACGCCGTCATCCCCGACGAGCCGAACGAGGCCTACGACGTCGGCGAGGTCATCGACCGGGTCGTCGACCGCGACTCGTTCGTCGAGCTGAAGCCCGACTTCGCGCCCGAACTCGTCACCGGCCTCGGTCGTATCGACGGCCGGGTGGTCGGCGTCGTCGCCAACAACCCCGAGCACGTCTCCGGCGCCATCTTCCCCGACTCGGCCGACAAGGGCGCCGGCTTCGTCTGGACCTGCGACGCCTACAACATCCCGCTCGTGTACCTCTGTGACACGCCGGGCTACATGATCGGCTCGCAGGTCGAGAAGGAAGGCGTCCTCCGGAAGGGCCGGAAGTTCATCTACGCCACCTCCAACGCCCAGGTGCCGAAGTTCTGCGTCATCACGCGGAAGGCCTACGGCGCCGGTATCTACGCGATGGCCGGCCCCTCCTTCGGCCCCGACGCGACGCTGGCGCTGCCGTCCGCCGAGATCTCCGTGATGGGTCCGGACGCCGCCGTCCACGCGCTGTTCGGCGGTCAACTCGAGGACATGGACGGCGACGCGAAGGACGCCTTCGTCGAGTCCGCCAAGGGGGAGTTCGACAAGTACATCGACATCAGAAAGCAGGCCAGCGAGATGCAGGTCGACGAGCTCATCCCCGCCGGCGACCTCCGCGAGCAGCTGGAGGTCCGGCTCGACACCTACCGGACGAAGCAGCGGGACGACCGGCCCCGCCACCACGGCACCGTGTTCTTTTAGTGATGGACCATCCTCCCGGTCGATCCCCGACGGACGGACCCGGTCTGCACATGGACGCAGTAGTTCCCTCGCCGGCAAATCCCTCGAGGATATTCAAAATTTCTCCTATCCGCTCTCAGGGGTAGCGGTCCAGGCTGTTCGGAGCCGGCGTAGGCCCCATTCGAGGCCGAGAGCGAGGAGGGCGGCACCGAGGACGACGAACCATCCGATCAGGTAGATGTCCACAATCGACATCAGATCTGCTCGATCCGGGTCACGTCGAGCGTCGAACCACAGGGCGGCGAGGTACGGAACGATCACCACGACCCCCGGCAACACGAACCCCCTTTCGAGGTATGCATAGGTCGCAACCGCTCCGAGCAGGAAGACGCCTGGGTACATCGCCCCGAACAACAGCTGTGTATCCGGTGGTGCAGAAAACAGGGTGTACGGGACGATCTCGACCGTTACGAGACCGTGAATCCAATTCGGGGCGTTGAGTGCCACGACGAGATAGCCGGCCCCGACGACGGCAGAAACGGCGACGTGTGTTTTCGTTCGATCCATTCGTTGCTCAACTTCGATGCATGGATGATGATTTTGTACAACTTATTAGTTGTGTTACGTGTGCCAGCACCGTTCGGACAGGCGAAGATGGCTGGCACAACTAACCTCGGGCGGGAACTCCGAAGGGGCCCGACAGCTCGCCGGTGTAGGCGACGCAGGCAACGAGGGAGCCGTCGGCACCCTCGGGCAGTCGGCGCTGTGCGCCGACGACAGCGAGGGGCCGGCGGTTCCTCGAGCCGCCGGCGTGGCGGCGTCGCCGTGGTCCGAGAGAGCGACGCCCTTTCATTATCTGCTCGCGGGCGGCGGCGCCGCCCGTTCGCACGGTCCGCGGGACCGGAGGTCCCGCTCACTCACGAACGGCGCGAAGCGCCTTTCGAACGACCACGGAACCGGATGCCGGCGCTGCCGGCACCCCGCGCGGCACCGTCGCGCGAGGACATTACAGGCCGCACCGCGACCGAGAAGCGTGGTTCGAGCGATGCGTCGTTCGTCGGTGCGGGAGATCGAGGATGTTCCGCGTGCAGTCAGAACGCACCGCGTTCCGCCGACAGTACCGGACGACGTCCGGCAAGCGGCCAGAATCCGCGGGATTCCGGCGACATCACGAGAAAGCGGCGTTCTCTCGAGCGACAACGAGCCCCAGGTAGCGAGACGACGGCGTCGCCTCGAGCCGTGCGAGTGAGCGGCGAGGCGGTGAACCCGCCTCGAACGGAACGGCGGAATCGTCCTGCGGTCCGCGAGCAACAGTCGAGAGTGCTGGCTTTCTATGTCTAACTCTCTACGAGATTTTCTCCGACGCTACCGGTACGGTTCGGAGAGGAATCTCAGCTGCCGTCGTCGATCGCGACCGACACGGAAGCCCCTCCGGTTCCACCTGCAGAGCGTTCGTGCGGGACACCGTCGCCCATTCGGACGACGCCGGGCTACCGGAGCCTGACGGCGGCGGCGGCGAGCGCCAGCGCCCGGACCTCGACGGGGCCGACCGACAGCAGCCGCGTGAGCCGGCCCGGAGCGGCGTCGGCGCCGGCGACGGCGACGACGGCGCTGCCGACCCGGACTTCGGTGGTCAGCCCGGCGGCGGCGAGTGCCGACGGCAGCGCCAGTCCCTCCTCGGGCGTCGCCGACAGCACCGAGACGCAGGCCAGCACCGACGGCACCTGCACGCGGAGGCGGTCGTCGTCGGTCGTCACCGCGATGTCGACCCCGTCGACCGTCACCGAGAGGTTCGCTTCCAGGTCCAGTCCCGGCCGCTCGCGGACGCGTTCGACGACGGCGGCCAGGTCGGCCGGCGTCCCGGTCGACGCGCTCACTCTCGCTCTTCGGTCGTGATGGTGAGGGTGCCGTCGACCTCCCAGTGAGCGTGGTCGGCGTCGTCGCCGGCCTTGCTCGGCACCAGCACCTCCATGTCCTCGAACTCGTAGGTGATGACCGCGCCGCGGCCGGTCAGCCGGTCGTAGAGACTGATGGCCAGTTCCGGCCAACTGGTCGTTTCGTTGACGCGCTCCTCGGGAGCGGTATCGGCGTCGCTCATACGACCCACCTTCGCGGGTCCGGGACATATGCTTTTTCCACGGGGAAATCCGCGCGGCCGGGACGGCGGCCTCACCGCCGGACCCGTTCGACCGCCGCCCGGAACTGCCGGTCGCCGCACGACAGGTGGCCGGCGGTCTCGCCGACCAGCGCCAGCACGGCCGCCAGCGCCACGACCGCGACGGGCTCCAGCGCCGACGCCACCCCGACGCCTCCGGCGAGCAGACCCGCGGCGACGCCGACGGCGGCCGACTGCCCCGGCGTCTCGCAGAACGGCACGTTCATACCACTTCTTCGGGCCCGAGGCACTTCGTCCCGTCGGCAGGATCGCCGGCGGCCGCCCCATCGACTGAGTCGCTGGCGGTCGCCCCGTCGACTGAGTCGCCGGCGGTCGCCCGCATCGTTCGTGTCGCCCGCGCCGCCCGCACCGCCCGCACGGCCGCGACTCAGGCCGCCGTCTTCAGCTCCAGCCGGTAGCCGAACGGGTCCTCGACGTAGACGGCCGGCGCCCGGCCGGTCGCACCCAGGGGAGCGTCCAGCTCCATCTCGACGTCGACGCCGGCCGCCGACAGCCGCTCGACGACGGCCTCGCGGTCGGCCTCGATCCGTAGTGCGAGGTGATCGAACCCGTCGCCCGACGGCGGCTCGAATGCGTCGGTCGGCCACAGGTGAACGACGGCGCCCGGCGTCAGCCGGACGTCGAAGAACGACTGCTCGCCGTCGCGGTAGCGGTCCAGCCCTTCGACGGCGAACCCGAGTCGGTCGCCGTAGAACGCCGTCGCCTCGTCGACGCCGTCCGCCGGAACGCGTAGGTTGACGTGATCGATGGCTACGACGTCCATGCTCGATCGTGGGCCGGCGGCGTCAAAACCGCGGCGGTCAGTCGTCGGCGCCGGCCGCCGGCTCCTCCTCGGGGAAGGCGGCGCGGCCGATGACCCCGGCGGCGTCCTCGAGGAGCCCCCGCAGCGCCCGCCGCCGGCCGACGAACAACCCGACCGCGAGGACGACGTAGACGACGCTGTACGACAGCAGCAGCTCGTACGAGGACAGCGGCAGGACGACGTCCTGGACGACGAGGAACTCGAAGAATACCTGCGAGCAGAACAGCAGGAGGATGACGAGCGCCTCCCGGACGGAGATCTCGAAGTCCACGAGCACGGCGATGGCGAACAGCGACTGGGCGGCGGTCAGCCATATCTCGGCCGACTGCTTCCGGTCGAACGGCAGCGCGCCGTACTGCCCGAGCGCCAGCGAGTAGACGACGACGAGCGTCCCGATGAGCAGCGTCCACTGGTTGAGCTTCGAGGAGATGAGCGCGTTGAACCCCGCCGTCGAGCGGGCCTTGTTCACCAGATAGAGAACGACGATGAGCTCCGGCGCCTCGGAGGCCAGCGGCGCGACCCACTGGATCATGAAAAACGGCGGCACGCCGGCGGCGGTACCGAGCTTCTCGAGGCCGTGGGCGAACGGTTCGACGGCGATGAATATCAACAGCCCGGAGTAGACGAAGAGGGCGACGACGGTCGCGATCCGCCGGGGTTTCGGGAACGTCTGGAGGTAGGCGGGGACGCCGACGTGGTGGGAGTCGGGGTCGACGTCGCCGCGCAACACGACCAGGATGTAGGCGACGTAGATCCCGACGAGCACGAACAGGTCGAGAACGTCGATACCGCCGCCGAGGGGGACGAGAAACGCCCACGCGGTCGCCGCCAGCAGGAACACCACCTCGAGGCCGATGTCCCGGTCGAGGCTAACGGCGTCGGCGAGGAAGCCGGGTCGCTCGACGACCGCCGGGTCGTCGTCGGCGCCCGCCCGGTAGACGGTGAACAGCGCGATACCGGCCCAGCCGATGCCGATGAGGATGCGGTTGGCGCCGGTCATGTTGGCGACGGCGAGGTTGCCGGCCTCGGCGCCCTCGGGGGTGCCGGCGAGGCTGCCGGCGGTCCAGGCGTACAGCGCGTCGACGGCGTACTCCGGGGCGACGGCCAGCACCGCCAGCACCGCGATGGCGAACGACCGGGGGACGTCCTTCTCGGCCGTCTCGGCGCCCCACGCGAGCAGGAACGACGCCCCGAGGACGGCGACGCCGCTGAGTAGCACGACCCCGCCCGTCGGCATCGCCGCGACGCTCGCCGGCGGCTCGTAGCCGGCCGACAGCGCCGGCAGCGCGGTCTCGAGAAGCCAGACGGCGACCCACGGAAGCGTGAGCGCGACCGCGGCCACGAGTGCGTTCAGCGAGCGTCGTCTCATGACGAGGTGACTCTACCGGAACGTTCCGGCCCCACGTAGTAGCCCTTTCGGGTTCGGCCTACCCGTCGGCCCCGAAGAGCGCGTCGATGTCGGCCGGCGTGTCGAAGTCGTGGAAGCTCTCGCCTCGGGGATCACGCCGGCGGGTCGGCGGGTCGGCGCGCCGGCGAACGACACCGCAGTCAGTCGTCGACGGGCGTCTCGGCGTCGGCCACCTCGCCGGCGCCGGCGCCGGCCGGCGGGGCCTCCGGCCCGGTGAGGTCGGCGCCGCGCCACCGGCCCCGGGCGTACCAGAGGTAGCCGACCGCGGCGCCGGCGACGTTCGAGACGGTGAACGCCAGCCACACTCCCTCGTAGCCGAGCGGGCCGGAGGCGACCCACGCGAACGGCAGCCGGATGGCCCCGAGGACGGCGATGGAGACGACCGCGGCCGTCAGGGTGCGGCCGGCGCCCCGGAAGCCGCCCTTGTAGGCGTGGAAGACGCCGGTGAAGCCGAACGTCGGCGCGACGTACCGGAGGAACAGCCGGCCGACCTCAACCACCTCGGGGTCGTCGGAGAAGATCGCCACGATGTCGGCCGCCAGCAGCCAGACGACGACCCCGACGGCCGCGAGGACGCCGAACATGGCCTTGGCCGCGAAGTCGGTCGTCGTGGCGGCGCGATCCTCCTCGTCGGCGCCGATGTTCTGGCCGGTCATCGTCTCGACGCCCCGGCCGACCGCGATGGCCGGCAGGAAGATGACCGAGAACATCCGGACGCCGACGCCGTAGGCCGCGACCACCGCCGTCGGGAACGCCCCGACGATGAGCAACATCAGATTGACGGCGACGGCGGTGCCGGTGCCCTCGACGGAGGCCGGCACGCCGACCCGCAGCAGCCTCCGCAGGAACCCGGGGTCGGGTCGCATCTGCGCGAGATGGATTTCGACGCCCCGGACGCCGCCGAACATCACGCCCAGGCCGATGACGGTCGCCAGCGCCCGCGAGAACACCGTCGCGTAGGCGGCGCCGACGACGCCCAACTCGGGGAACGGCCCCCACCCGAAGATGAGAAACGGGTCCAACACGAGGTTGACCACCACCGTCACCAACATCACGAGCATCGGCGTGATGGTGTCGCCGTACCCCCGCATCAGCGACATGAACACGAAGAACGCGAACACGAACACCATCCCGAGCGAGACGATCTCGAGGTAGGCGGTCGCGCCGTCCAGCACCGCCCCGGAGGCGCCCAGAAACGCGAGGATGTCGCCGACGGCGAGGTAGCCGAACGCGCCCAGAAGCAGCGAGCCGACGACCGCGAACGCGACCGTCTGGGAGGCGGCGAACTCCGCGCGGGCCTCCTCGCCCGCCCCGACGTTCTGGGCGACGAGGATGCTGCCGGCGACGGCGACGCCCAGCCCCAGCGAGATGACGAAGAAGACGACCGGGAACGCGAAGCTGATGGCCGCCAGCGCCTCCGTGCTGTAGCGGCCCAGCCAGATCGTGTCGACCAGGTTGTACGCCGTCTGCAGCAGGTTCGTGACGACGATCGGCAGCGAGAGGTAGAACAGCGGCCGGGCGATGTCACCCTCCGTGAGGTCGAACTCCTCGCGGCTCTTGAACACGGCGCCGGCCCGCTCGCGCAGCGCCGCCGCGACCCGCCGGAGCGACGACCGGTTCATCGATACACCTGGAGAACCATCGCGTGCGCGGAGGGCGACCCGCTACGCTCGGGGACCGGCGTGGCGGCGGCTGGAGGACTCATCACACCGTACGTAGCTGACCGACCGGTCAAAAGGATTGTGTGGCCGTGATAGCGTCCCGCGCGGTCGTCCGGCGGGACGATGCACCCGTCGGGCCCCCCCGAATCGTCGAGTACCTCGGAGCACGCCGCGACGGCCTGCGGCGTCGGGTGGTTCGAACTCGCCGGCTGACTACTCGACGGTCGGCACGCCGACCGACAGGTCCTCGAGCGCCACGGCGCCGGGCGTCCGGGTCGATCCGTGGGCGAAGGACATGTCGGAGACGGCCGAGACGGTGAGATACAGCCGCTCGCCGTCGGCGACGTCGACGGCGACGCCGGGGAGTTCGACGGTGCGGTCGGCACCGACCACCGGTTCGGATTCCCGGAGCGGCAGCATGTTGTTCTGGACGACCCGGGCGGTCGCGGGCGACTCGCCGACCGACAGCGCGAAGAAGACCCGCTGGTCGACGCCGACGGTCGTGACGGTCGCCGAGAGGGTCGGCACGCCGCCGACGGTCAGCGGCCCGTCGGCCAGCTCGAGGTGGACCGGGGCGCCGGCGCCCGTCGGGGTCGCGACGCTTCCGCCCTCGGTCTCGGTCTCGGTCACGGCCGCGGCCGCGGTCGCAGTCGCGGGGTCGTACTTGCCGGGGAAGCCTTCGGTCCGGGCGAGCGTCCGGCCGTCGAGGCCGGCGGCCCGCTCGACGGACAGCCGGCCGTCGCCGTCGTGGGCGAGTTCCAGGTCGACGCCCGCCGCCAGCGTCTCCCGGTCGGAGAGGGTCTCCAGGGCGAGACACCGGCTGCCGTCCGCCGTCGTCAGGCTGTACGGCGACCCGACGACGTCGCGGGCGCCGCCGCCGTCCAACACCGCCCGGAAGAACCGGAGCCGCAGGTCGCCGAAGTCGCCGTCCGGCGAGCAGGCGTCGTCGAAATTGAGCTGCCCCGGCGGCAGAGCGTTCGGCAGGGCGTGGCCACCGTTGTAGGCGACGACCGCGCTCCGGCGCCGGGCCGGCTCGGCGAGCGCCCGCTCGAAGTTCTTCCAGGCCTGGTTGAGGTTGAACAGGTTGTCGCTGGTTCCCTGTCCGAAGAGGACGGGGACGCCGAGGCGGACCCGCCGCCGGCAGAAGCCGTCCTGCGGGTCGAGGAAGCCGCTGGGGCCGTTCCGGTAGAACCGCGAGTCCAGGTCGGGCTCGGCGGGGTCGTCGCCGTCCGGCCACCGGCCGGTCGCGCTCTCGTAGAGGAACGCCCGGTGGACGAACTCGGGGACGTTCGCGGCGCCGGCGGCGTACAGCGCCGACACCCACGCGCTGCGGACGACCCCTTCGGGCGCGAGCGACTCGCTCAGGTCGAACCAGGTTATCTGTGGGGCCAGGCCGTCGAATCGGGTCCGGCCCGTCAGCGCGGTCTCGGTGAGGGCGCCGACGAGCTGGTAGGCGCCGCCGTAGCTGCCGCCCATCGCGAACACCGTCGGATCGCCGCGGTCGTCGGCCACCCACTCGAGGGCCTCGACGTAGTCCAGTATCTCGACGACGTCCCGGCCCTCCAGGGCGGGGTTCTGGACGTGGGCCTGGCCGCCGGACTCGCCGTGGCCCCGCTGGTCGAAGCTCAGGACGCCGAAGCCGGCCTCCAGCTCCCGGCCGAAGGCCCCCGCCGCCGAGGTCCGCGACCCCGACCAGCCGTGGGAGTGCAGTATCATCGGGACCGGCTCGTCGGCGGCGGCGCCAGCCGGCCGGTAGACCGTCAGCGCCAGTTCCGTCCCGTCGTGGCTCTCGACGGTGTCGTCGCGCCGCGAGCGGTCCTCCTCGGCGGCGACGGCGCCGACGCCAAACGCCGCCCCGCCGGCGGTCGCCGTCGACAGCGCGAGCAGCCGCCGCCGCGTCAGCTCCGGCTCGTCGGTCACGGGCATATCACCCCATATCGGGCAAGTCGTCGCGTCATCGACCCGGATTCGGGGCCGGAGCCTAATCGTTCCACCGTCTATTCAGACGTATTCAACTCGGGTTCCCGTCGTGCCACTCCCGGACGCGGCGGCCGACGGCCGACCGGAGCGTCTCGCGGTCGACGGCCGTCTCCCGGTGCAGCAGCCGGCCGTGGTGTCGACGGAGCACCGCCTCGAAGACCCGCTCGAAGGCCTCCGGGCCGTCGGCGACCCGCTCCAGGAGCTCGTCGGTCGCGAGCCGCTCGGCCAGCGTCGCGGCGTCGGCCTCGAACGGCTCGGGGTCGTAATCGAGCTCCAGCTCCGGGTTCGGGAGCCTCGCCCGGTCGCCGGTCTTGTTCCGGACGACGATGCCGGCCGCGGGGCCGTCGTACCACGCCGACTCCGGAACCGCGCCGGAATCGGCGTCGAAGTCGGCCGCCCGGACCTCGCGGTCGACGACGGGGACCGTTTCCAGCCCCAGCCGGCCGTAGACCCCCTCGACGGCGTCCGGCGACAGCGGCGTCCCCGCCTCCAGGACGGCCAGCCCGAGCGCCGGCGGCGTCTCCGCGAGGTCGTACGGGACGGCTCGCCGGTAGGTGGCCTCGGCGACGAAGGTGACCGTCTCGACGTCGTCGACGGCGGCCCGCAGCGCCCCGCGGTCGAGCGTCTCCCGGACGTGTCGGACGGCGCTACGGTACCGCGGCGGAACCGTCTCGAAGGTGCGTCGGTCGTCGCCGAACTCCAGGCGACCGGACGAGCGGAGCCGAAACCGGAGCCGGCCGCCGTCGATCAGCTCCTGCACCCAGAGGTGCCCGGACTCGAAGGGCCCGACGTCGTCGACGTGCGGCAGGCGGTACGACTCCACGGCCGTTCCTCGGCGGCCGGCCACTTGACTCCCCGCCACGGGATGAGCGGGCGTCTGCCGAGACCTGCCGCACGAGCGACGGCCGGGGCCGCGACCGGCCGGTCGGGGTGTTCACCGAGGGGGACGCCGGCGCCACGCTCGACGTCTCCCGTCGTACGAGGAGCCGAAGGCAGCAATACTGTCGGTCGGAGACGAGCGGGCTCACGACGACGTCGCGGCGGTCGGCCGCGAGGCGGTCGTCGGCACCGACGGGATGTAGCACCGCGGGCGCCCGCGGCCGCGGAGCTGTTCACTCCGCGACGGGTCCGTACACCGTCGGACGGAGATCGGCATGTGAGCGTCTCACGAGCCGGCACAACGGTTAATACGGACCCGATTGCAACTGCAAGCCGAACGGAGGCCATTGGCATGACCACCACTCTCACCCCGACGTATTCGGCCGCCATCGAGCGGTGCGTCGCGGGGGCGAACGGGTGGTCGACCGCCTCCATCGCGCTCGCGATTCGCGCCGCGTAACCGGCTCCCGGTTCGGCGGCGCGACGGTATCCTCCGGCCGTCGGAGGGTCCCGCCCCGTGGGCGCGCCCCGCCTTCCTGCGCCGCCGACACCCAACAGCCGAGCCGTCCGGTCGTCGTTCGCGTCGTCCGGACGGGTCCGCGCGTCGCCGAGTGACGACTCCCCCCGACAGCCGCCGGTATCGCCACGCGACGCGGGTTCGACTCCCGCCGGGGGGCGTATGCTCGATCCAGTCCACAGGCTGACCGTCTCGGTCCGAGTGCCTCGCGGTGCCGCCGGCGACGTGGCCGGCGGCGTCCGCGGCGTCGTCGGTGACGTCGCCGGCGTCGACGACGTCGAGGTCCACGACCTCGAGAGCGTCCGCCCGGACGCTTTAGACCTGTACGTCGACGCCCGGGTGACGGTCGACTTCGGCGGCGACGTCGACGACCCGGCCGCGCGGCTCCGGAGCGGCTTCGGCGTCCTCGAGGCGGCGGTCGACTGATATCGACTGCTGTGGTTCGTCACCGCCGCGTCGACCCGGCGCGGTAGCGTGGTGCCCGGCGGCAACATCGCCGGCGCCCCGCGAGGGAACTCACAGCAGCCGGTACGACGGGTCCGTGCCGGCGGGGCCACGCGGGTCCGACTCCCGGCGGAACCCTGGGGCGACACGCCCCGTGACTCACGGATGTGACCGTACCGTCCGACAGACGACTCCCCGGCGGTCCGCCGCCGAGCGTGCTCGCGGCCGGCGTGATCGCCGGCTTCGCACTGCTACGGCTGCTGGCGGCGGCGCCGGCGCTGGCGCCGGTCGACTTCTTCGCCGGCAGCGCCCGTCTGACCGCCGTGCTGAAACGGCGGCAAAATGCCGTCTTCGGCCGTCTACCGGGGGCGCGCGACGACGCCGGTGCGGTGACCCCTTCTTTACGCGCCGTCCAAATAACGGGCCGGGTCGAGGCTCCGCGGCGCTCAGTTGCGGCCGGCGCCGCTCGGCCTCGACTCGGCAAGAACCCGTCGGTGCAAAGCATTTATATGTGGAGTAGGCAAACCATATAAGCATAATGCCAGGGCCCACCCGCCAGCGAGAGCGCACCAGCGAGGACGAAACCGAGAGCGAGGAGGAAACGGGCTGTCCGGAGTGCGAGTCGGACTCGCTGGTCAGAAGCGGCGACGGGGGCGAACTCGTCTGCGAGGACTGCGGGCTCGTCATCGAGGAGGAACACATCGACCGCGGCCCCGAGTGGCGGGCGTTCAACCACTCCGAGCGACAGTCGAAGTCCCGGGTGGGGGCGCCGACCACTCAGACGATGCACGACAAGGGGCTGACCACCCAAATCGACTGGAAGGACAAGGATGCCTACGGCCGGTCCATCTCCTCCGAGAAACGCTCGCAGATGCATCGCCTGCGGAAGTGGCAGGAGCGCATCCGCACCAAGGACGCCGGCGAGCGCAACCTCCAGTTCGCGCTCAGCGAAATCGACCGGATGTCGTCGGCGCTGGGCGTTCCTCGCTCCGTTCGGGAGGTGGCGTCGGTCATCTACCGACGGGCGCTCGACGACGACCTCATCCGGGGGCGGTCGATCGAAGGCGTCGCCACGGCCGCGCTGTACGCCGCCTGTCGACAGGAGGGCATCCCCCGCTCGCTCGACGAGGTCGCAGAGGTGGCCCGCGTCGAGCAGAAAGAGATCGGCCGCACCTACCGCTACATCGCCCAAGAGCTGTCGCTTGGGCTCGAGCCGGTCGACCCCGTCCAGTACGTGCCGCGGTTCTGCTCGGAGCTCGGCCTCAGCGAGGAGGTCGAACAGAAGACCCGCGAGATAATCGAGGTGACCGCCGAGAAGGGGATGTTGTCCGGGAAGTCCCCGACCGGCTACGCGGCGGCGGCCATCTACGCCGCGTCGCTGCTGTGCAACGAGAAGAAGACCCAGCGAGAAGTCGCCGACGTCGCGCAGGTGACCGAGGTGACCATTCGCAATCGGTACCAGGAGCAGATCGAGGCGCTCGGCATCCACTGACGCGGGTCGTCTCCCTACCGTGACGGCCGCTGCCATCCAACTTCAACCGAAACGATCGCGTCGTTTTCGGTGGTTCCCGTACCGTTAACACGGTGTGGCGCCAATCTCGGGGTATGACAGTCTCCGAAACCGTCGCCGAGAGCGAGCTATCGGTCGAGACCGACCTGCTGGCGGGGCTGGAGTCGTACGTGACGACGGCCGGGCCCCGGGAGGAACGGTTCGACGTCGAAACGCCGTTCAGCGGCGCGGTCATCGGCCAGCTTCCGGCCTGCGACCCCGACGACGTCGAGGAGGCCTTCGTCCGGGCCGACCACGCACAGACGGCGTGGGCCGACCGCTCCGTCGAGGAGCGCGCCGCGGTGTTCAAGCGCTACCACGACCTGGTCATCGAGCACTGCGAGGAACTGCTGGATCTCATCCAGGCCGAAAGCGGCAAGGCCCGTCGACACGCCTACGAGGAGGTGCTCGACGTGGCCATCACCGCCCGCCACTACGCCTACCGAGCGGCCGACTACCTCGAAAGCGAGTCCCGCGAGGCCGCCGTCCCGGGGCTGACCGAGACGACCGTCCACCACCACCCCGTCGGCGTCGTCGGCATCATCTCGCCGTGGAACTACCCCCTGTCGCTGGCGGTCTCCGACGCGATTCCCGCGCTCTTGGCGGGCAACAGCGTCGTGCTCAAGCCGGCCGAACAGACCTCCTACACCGCGCTGAAGGCCGTCGAACTGCTCCGGGAAGCCGGCCTGCCGCGGGACGCCTTCCAGGTGGTTACCGGCTTCGGGGAGCCGCTGGGCGAGCCGCTCGTGGCCGATGCCGACTACGTCTGCTTCACGGGCTCGGGCGCGACGGGCCGCATCGTCGCCGGCCAGGCCGGCCAGCACCTCACCGACTGTTCGCTGGAGTTGGGCGGCAAGAATCCCGGAATCGTCTGCGCCGACGCCGACGTCGACCGGGCCGTCGAGGGGCTCATCCGGGGCTGTTTCACCAACGCCGGCCAGTTGTGCATCTCCCTGGAGCGGCTGTACGTCCACGAGGACGTCTACGACCGGTTCCTCGAGCGGTTCGTCGACGCCGTCGAATCGATGCGGCTCGGCACCGACTACAGCCACGACGTCGACATGGGGAGTCTCGTCTCCGAACAACAGCTGGAGAAGGTGACCGACCACGTTGAGGAGGCAAAAGCCGAGGGCGCGACGGTGCTGACCGGCGGCACCGCCCGCCCCGACCTGGGGCCGTACTTCTACGAGCCGACCGTCCTGACCGACGTCGACGAGTCGATGGCGCTGTGTACCGAGGAGACGTTCGGCCCCGTCGTCGGCGTCTACGAGTGGAGGGACACCGACGACGTCGTCGAGCAGGCCAACGACTCCGACTACGGGCTGAACGCCTCGATCTGGACGGACGACGTCGACCGCGGCAAGGAGATGGCGACGCGTATCGAGACCGGCACGGTCAACATCAACGAGTCCTACGCCGCCGCCTGGGTGGCGCTGGACGCGCCGATGGGCGGGGTGAAGGACTCCGGCATCGGGCGCCGCCACGGCGAACACGGCCTGATGAAGTACACCGAGCCCCAGACCGTCGCCGTCCAGAAGCGCCTTGCGATGGACGCTCCGCCGGGGATGCCGTACTGGCTGTACGCGAAGGTCATGAACGGAGCGCTGAAGCTCCAGCGCAGGATCCCCGGGATGCGGTGAGCCCGAAGAATTACCATGTGTTTTGAACGATCGGATTAATTCGTGTAAATAATTATGAATCGACGAGAATTACTGGCGCTAGTTGGGGGCGGTGTCGCTTCCATCTCGGGGTGTCCGGGCGCGACCAGCCCGGACACCGAAAATCAGAGCAGTTCGTCGGCACCGACCCCTACCTCGCCTGCGTGGATCTCTCGCTATAGTTCAGGATTGCTAACGGTCACTGCGGAACGCGCGATTTCAGTCGAAGTAAAGGCCATGCGGGGTGATGATGGAGCGATGCCGTCTCTCCTCCTCACTCGAGAGGCCGATCTGGACTCAGGGGAGAAACTCCGTGTTGCGATTCCAGCAATAGCGGATACTTCGTCGGACGAAGACGAGGAGGACTGGGTCGAGATACGAACTGATCAGGACTTCCTCGAACAACCGGTCGAGGCGTGTACTGAATTCGACGTTTCCGCCTCCCCTGACGACGTGAGCCTCGTAGAGAAGACCCAGTTCGGAGGCACAGACGAAACTCCGCAGGATGGTTCATTCGAATCGTTGACCGACTACGGCCGTGAAGCTATTCGAGAGGATTGCTTTGAAGAATGATCCAGATGCAGGCGTCGAAAGAATCGTCTACGTGCGGGGCAGGCCGAGTGCCTCGGGGTCGTACGGAAATCGAAGATTCTCGTCCCACTTGACTCCGAGGCGGTTCGCCTGCTACCGCCATCGACCTAGGATCGACAAACGAACAGGCTCCCTTACACCGGATCTTCTACCACTACCGTCTCCTCGCGTCCCGGCCCGACGTCCGGCCAGCCGTCGAACGCGCGGAAGGTGGGTTCGCAGTCGGCCCACCGTTCGGTCGTGGTCGGCATCGTCAGGCGTTCCGCTCCGTCCAGCGTGTAGGCGTGGCCGACCTTCACCTGGTCGAGGCCGGCGAGGACGTCGATGTGGTTGACCGCGAGGCCCGTGAAGCCGCTGGCGCGGGCGGCGTGCCGCAACATGGGCACGTCGAGCCAGCCGACCCGTCGGGGACGGCCGGTGACGGTGCCGTACTCGCCGCCGGCCTCGCGGATGTGGTCGGCCAGCTCCTCCTCGGCGGGGTCGCCGTCGCCGTCGTAGCCGGGGGTGTCGCCCTCGACGCCGGCCAGCTCCGTCGGCATCGGGCCGCTGCCGACCCGCGAGAGGTAGGCCTTCACGACGCCGACGACCTCGCCGTCGCCGACGACGGCCGGCCCGACGCCGGCCCCGACGGCGGCGCCGCCGGCGGTCGGGTTCGAGGAGGTGACGTACGGGTAGTTGCCGTGGTCGATGTCGAGGACCGTCCCCTGAGCGCCCTCGAACATCACGGCCGCGCCGTCGTTGATGCGGTCGGCGAGAAAGGCGCCGGCGTCGACCAACATTCCCTCCTCGCGGAGCCGGCGACCGTAGTCGCTGTACTCCTCGTAGAGAGCCTCGAGGTCGAACGCCTCGCCGGCCTCGACGCCGAAGACCTCCTCGGCGAGGGCGCGCTTCTGCGGGACGACGTACTCCAGCCGGTCCCGGAGAATCTCGGGGTCGGCGAGCTCGCCGGCCCGGATTCCTCGGCGGCCGGCCTTGTCCTCGTAGGTGGGACCGATGCCGCGGCCGGTGGTGCCGACCTCGCTGTCGGTCTCGCTTTTGATCTCCTCCTCGATGCCGTCCAGCACCCGGTGGTACGGGAAGATGACGTGGGCCCGGCGGGCGACCCGGACGTCGGGGTCCAGCCCCCGCTCCCGCAGCGCGTCGAGTTCCTCGAACAGCGTCCCCGGATTCACGACGCAGCCGTTGCCGAGGACGTTCGTCTTCCCCCGGACCGCTCCCGACGGCACCAGCGAGAGCTTGTACTCCTGGCCGTCGCGGACGACGGTGTGGCCGGCGTTGTCGCCGCCCTGGTACCGCACGACGACGTCGGCGGTGTCGCCGTAAACGTCGACGATGCCACCCTTCCCCTCGTCGCCGAGCTGCGAACCGACGATCGTTACGGTCATCGGCGCGACGTACCGACCAGCGGGGTAAACAGATTTCGGTACTGGTCGCCCCGCCGCCCTGCCGCCTCGGTGCCGCAATGCCGCGTCCGGCCCGGAGCGACCGGCCAGCGCGCCGTCGGCCGCCATGGTCCGCGGTTCGTGTGTCGCGGTCACAAGGGATATATATCCTCCTCCCGAACTACTCGGGAGCAGCGACGTACCGAGCGCTCGGCGAGTAAGACAGACAACAACATTTAAATCGGGTAAACACAAGTTAACAAGTGCCATGATAGACCGACTTGAGAAGGAAGTGGACATGCTGGAGCGCCACCTACAGGTGCTGCGGATGGTGATCGAAAACGAGCCGATCGGCATCGTCAAGATGTCGAACGAGACGGGGTACCCGCACCACAAGGTCCGCTACTCGCTCCGCGTTCTCGAGGAGGAAAACCTCATCGAGCCGTCGAGCCAGGGCGCCATCACGACGGAAGACACCGCGGGGTTCGTCAGTGACCTCGACGCGGATCTCGACGAGATCGTCGAGAAACTCGAGGGGATGAAAATCGACGAAGTCCCCGAGATCGAAGGCTAAGGCTGAAACTGAGGCTCGTTCTGCGCTCGCGTTCAACCGACCGGGGGGGTTTCACAGCTCGGGTAGCGTCATGTACAGCGACGACTCCCGGCCCTCGACGAAACAGAGGTGGAAGCCGTTCTTCCGGGCGAGGCTGACGAAATTCCGGTACCGCCCGCGGCTCAGGAGGCTCCCGGACGTCGCCTCCCGCGCCAGCTCCGTGGCGTCGGCCTCGAAGTAGCTGGCGGTGACCACGAAGGCGGCGGCGACGGTGTCGTTGGCCGCACAGAAATCCGAGACGTCCGTCACCAGCGGCTCGACGGCGGCGGCGCCGGTCGGCTCGCGGCCCTCCTTGAGCGTCGCCACGACGAGCGGCTCGCCCTCCCGGTCGCGGACGACGACGTCGAAGGTCACCTCGCGGCGCTCGTCGCCGTCGCCGACGGCCACCGTCTCCTCGAAGAACGCCCGGTCGACGTCCGGAATCGCGTCGTAGAGGTGCCGCATCGCGTCCGCCGAGTCGGTAGCGCGGATCTCGAAGGGCAGCTCCGTCGTCAGCCACCGCACGAACCTGTATGCCCGCGAGGACTCCAGGAACGACTCGTACGGCTCGCCGCCGACCGTCGCGCCCGCGGCGTCGAAGCGGGTGTGTCGCTCCAGCTCGACGTTGGCGGCCAGCGCGTCCCGGTCGGTCCGTCCCTGGTGGGCGTCCTCCAGGGTCGGCCCGCCGCGGGTCCCCTCGCGGACGAACAGCGTCGTCTTCGACAGCGCCTCCGTCGGCGACAGCGACGGTCCTGGGGTCCCCGACGACGTGCTACCGTCGTCGCCGCCCTTCAGCGCCGCGACTCGACGTTCGAGCCGCTCCTGGGTCTCCCGGAGTCGTCGCAGCTCCGCGCGGACCTCCCCGAGGGCGGCGTCCGCCGCCGCGTCGGTGCCGCCCGACCGCCTGGAGGCCGGCCCCGCGCTACGTTCCGGTCCGGTCGACGCCGTCCCGACGCCGTTCGTCTCCCCGGTTCCGGCCCCACGGGAGCCCGCGTCCCCGGTCGTCGGTTCGGTCTCGTCCGTCTCGACGACGCCGCGGTCCGGGTCGCCGGTTGCCGGTCCCGTCTCGCCGGTCCCGACCCGGTCGTCCGTCCCGGTCGTTTCCGAGCCCGCAACGTCGTCCGCCTCAACCGCCGACGCGGTCGCCCTGGCGTCGGCCGCGTCGCCGGGACGGTCGGTCCGGTCGGGGTCCAGCGACGGGACGCTCCGGAGTTCGTCGTCCGGCTCGACCGCCGGGGAGTCGCCGGTCCCGACCCCGTCGTCGGTCGCCGCCGGTCCGGTCGCGGGCGTGTCGGTGGACGTCGCCGGCGTGTCGTCGGATACTGCTGTCTCGCCCGGCTCCGAGACGGCGCTGTCCGTCTCGCCGACGTCCCGGTCGGCCACAGTGGCCGCGGCCGACCCCGCGGACTCCGGCGAGGCCGGAAGTTCGACCGGCGGAAGGTCGGCGGCGACGACGCTGTAGATGCCGACCTCGTTTTTCATCTTGGTCTCGGCTTCCTCGCCGGTGACCGGCTCGCCGGTCGCGCCGAGGTAGGCGGCGTACGACGGCTCGCCGTCGTCGTAGACGACGTAGTAGTCGCCGGAAAGGACGTTCTCGGCGAGCTCAAGGTAGCCGGTGAACCCGCCCGAGGACAGCGTCTCGTTGACCGTCGCGATCGGGGTGTCGTCGCTGAAGTACTCGCCGCGGACCTCCCCGCCGAGGGCGAGCATCGGTGCTAGTCGGGCGGCAGCGGCCGCCGCCGCCTCGTGCCGCCGGCCGCCGGTCGGGTCGAAGCCGTCGAGGCCGGTCGCCGTCGGCGCCGTCTCGAACCCCGCGACGACGGCGACGGCCTCGCCGTCGGCGACGAACAGCCAGTCGCCGTCCGACTCGACGGCGCCGCTGAACCCGCGCCGTCCCAGCCGAGCCAACTCGTCGGTCCCGCCGTCGAACGGCGAGGTTTCCCACTCCGATACAACGGTCCGGGCGTCCATACAGACGGAAGTCACAGAAGGGGTTTATACCTACTGCTCGGGTCAGTATAATTCAAGATGCAGCCCCCGATCTCACGGAGCGAGCGAAGTCGTTCGAAAGACATCCGGTCTTTCGTGATGACGAGACGCGATGCGTCTCGAACCACGAGCGAGTAGGTCGGAGAGGAAATCGACATAGTGGGAGACAACCATTAACTTGCGCCCGTCTGTACCGCTGGATAGTGCTGTGCGGCCACAAGCGTCGCGCAGTACGGGCCGCAGTAGCCCGGCCCCAGATGGTGGGTTTGCTGACTCCGAAGGGCGTCCGGTAAGCGGGGCGCACGAGACGCCCCGTCGCGCCAACTGAGGACGAAAACCACATCAAAATCCCACCCTCCACGAGCGAGGTCGTCAGACCGAGCGAAGTAGGGTGGGGTCGGTTACTAAAAGTGCAAGACGAAAGCCTCGCTCTTCAGGGCGGGGATGAAGCCGACAACTTTGAATCCATCTAACATATGCTGCTCCGGCTGGATATTCCACGGGTGGCAGCTATCCGGACTATTATATAACTCAGACTACTCTGTTTACATATGGCGGATCAGGTCGTCACCCGCACACTCAAAGCGAGTGTCAGCAACCACTCGCAAATCGGTGACGAACTTGATTCGCATGGCTTCGCCGCATCAAAATTGTGGAATGTCGGTCGGTGGACGATCTCGCGTGTCTGGGACGCTATCGACCACATTCCCGACGCTGAGGAACTGTGTTCGTATCTCAAAACGCACGACCGCTACGCGGATTTACACTCACAATCCAGTCAACGAGTTCTTCAGGAACTCGGAGAAGCATTCGTGTCATGGTACGAACAAGACGACTCAGATGCAAACCCGCCCAGTTACCGCAAACACGGCGACACCCACCCACGCTCCACCGTCACGTGGAAAAACAATGGCTTCAAAATCGACACGAAGTACGGCCGCGTTCGCCTCTCTAAAGGGCGGAATATGAAGCCGTCTCCGTACGCCGCCGACTACATCCTTTGCGAGTACCGACTCCAAACAGACGACAGTCAAACGCTCGCAGATGTTGAAACCGTCCAGACGGTGCGCGCCGTCTGGACTGGTGATGAGTGGGAACTGCATTTCGTCTGTAAGGTGCGGGTTGACGCGCCCGATACGCCCGGTGAGAAGACCGCCGGTGTTGATCTCGGCATCTGCAATACGGCAGCTGTCTCCATCGGTGACGAGACACTGCTGTATCCGGGCAATGCGCTGAAAGAAGATGCCCACTACTTCCAACAAGAGGAATATGGCACGGAGGGCGAAGACGGCCCGAGTACCCACGCAGAGTGGGCGCGACGGAAGAAATCCCGACGACAAGACCACTTCCTGCACGCGCTCGCTGCCAACGTAGTGCAGCAGTGCGCAGAGCGTGATGTTGGACGGATTGCCGTTGGTCACCCCAAGCACATTCGCGAGGATGAGGACTGGGGGCGGCACGGCAACAAGCGGTTGCACGACTGGGCGTTTGAAATGCTTCTCAGCCACATTGAGTACAAAGCTGAAGACCGTGGTATTGATGTGGAGCGTGTTGATGAAGCCCGGTTGAAGACATCGAAGACGTGTTGTGAGTGTGGCACGGGAGCTGACTCCAACCGCGTGGAACGTGGACTATACATATGTGATGAGTGTGGGTTAGTTACGAATAGTGATCTGAATGCGGCGGAGAATATGCGGGCGACGGTAACTCCGAATCCAGCGATGGATAGGAGTAACGGCTGTTTGGCACAGCCATCGGTACGCCTGTTCGACAAATCCACGGGCAGAGTCCGCCCACAAGAACAGGTGGTACCGTGAACCACAATATCCCAACCCAGCGGTGCGGCGCCGTGGGAATTCCCGCGCTTTAGCGCGGGGAGGATGTCAAGCGTACCGCCGTTCCTTCCAGGGGTTGGCGTCGACGGAGTAGCCGCGCTTCTCCCAGTAGCCCCGCTCCGGTTCGGTCAGGAACTCGACGCCCGAGACCCACTTGGCACCCTTGTAGGCGTACTTGTGGGGGGTGACGACCCGGAGCGGGCCGCCGTGGTCGGCCGGCAACGGCTCGCCGTCCAGCTCCCAGGCGAACAGCACCTCCTCGCGGTCGCACTCCGACAGCGGGAGATCCGTCGTGTAGCCGTCGTGTGCGTGGAACATCACGTGGACGGCGTCGTCGGCGACGCCGGCCCGCTCGGCGAGCCGTGGGAACGGGACGCCGCGGAACTCGCAGTCGAACCGCGACCAGCCGGTGACGCAGTGGAAGTCTTGTCGCTGTCGTTCGGCGCCGAGCGCCTCGAGATCCGGTAGCGACAGCGTCAGCGGCTCCTCGACGGCGCCCCACACCTCCAGCGTCGGGTCGTCGACGGACGGGGTGCCGCCCTTCGACAGCACGGGAAACCGGCTGGTCTTCCGCTGTCCCGGCGGGAGCCGCTCGCCGCCGAACTCCGCGTGGAGATCCGTCACGTCCTTCATGCCTCCGGCTACGGGCCCCGGCCTCCCTATGGCTGTCGTTCGATCGCCGCCGCCCTGAACGCTTCTGGAAAGATAGTTTTGATGAACCGGATCACATCTTTGTCGGAACGAAAATTTCCCCGTCAAACTTTTGTACCCTATCCCCGAAACCGCACGTGTCCGATGCCGAAGGTACAACTGACCGTCCCGGAGCACCTCGAGATGCGAATCGCCCAGATGGTGGAAGACGGCGAGTTCGTCAGCCGGGAGGACGCCATCGAGGAACTGCTGTCGACCGGCCTCAGAGCATACAAGACGAGCGGCCCCGTCGAGGACGAAGAACCCGGTATCGAAGACGACGGTATGATGGGGCACGACGACGAGTACGTCTTCTGACGGTTTCTTCCTGGCCCGCGGTACGGCGACGAACAGCGGCTGCGACGGCCACCTGCGGCGGCGCCCCGCGTAAGGCATAAACGTCCGCTTCCGGTACCACACGAACATGCACAAGGACGAACTCCTCGAGTTGCACGCGAAGATGGTGTCGATCATGGAGCACTTCCGGGGGATGGACGACGTCGACGCCTCGGCGTTCGACCCCTACGACGAACTCGACGTGACGCCGGACGACGTCCACAAGTCCAAAAGCGAGCACAAACACGCGGTGTTCGTCCTGGGCAACGGGCTGGCGGACGTGATGAGCGAGGACGAGTTCTCCGACGCCGGCCGCATCGGCAAGCGGATGGCGGAACTGGCCGACGACGCCGAGTCGAAGCTGTAGCGCTCGCGCCGAACAGGTAAGCTAAGACGGTGGGGGTCCAACGTAGGTGAAATGGGACCGCCGCGGAGCGAGGAGTCGGTCGTCGAGCGAGCCCTGGTCAGCCGCGCGGTGCGGGTGCCGGATCCGCCGCGTCCCCGCGTCGTCCTGGCGGCCGCCGACGCTCCACGGACGTTCTGGGCGGCCCCCGACGAGGCGACCGTCGTCGGCGGCGGCGCCGCCGCGACGATCACCGCCGAGGGTACCGACCGGTTCGGGGCCGTCCGGACGGCCGCCGAGGAGCTGTTCTCCGCCGGCGACGTTCACGCCGGGGCGCTGTCGGCCCGGCCCCGGCTGTTCGGCGGCTTCTCGTTTCACGACGAACACAGCGCCGTCGGCACCTGGGCGGGCTACCCCGCCGCCGGGTTCGTCCTGCCGCGCGTGCAGCTCACCTACGACGACGACGCCGCCTGGCTGTCGGTCAACGCCGTCGACGCCGACGCCGCGGCCGTCGAGAAGCGGCTGGCGACCGCCCGCGAGCGGCTGCCCGCGGCCGCGCCGCCGGACGGGGAGCCGCCCGGCATCGACTCGCGGCACCGGACCACCTCGAAGGCCGCCTGGCGCCGCAGCGTCACCGCCGCCACCGACCGCATCGCCGCCGGCGAACTCCGGAAGGTCGTCCTCGCGCAGGCGCTGGAGGCGCGGCTCCGGCGCCCGCTGTCGGCGCCCGACGTCCTCGCCCGGCTCGGGGAGACCTACCCCGACTGCTTCCGGTTTCTCTTCGAGCCCGACGACGGCGAGGCGGGCTTCTTCGGCGCGACGCCCGAGCGGCTGCTCGGCCTCCGGGGCCGGACCGTCGAGACGGGCGCGCTGGCGGGGACGACCGGCCGCGGCGACACGCCCGAGGAGGACGAGTGGCTCGCCGCGGAGCTGCTCGACGACGGGAAGAACGTCCACGAACACGAGCTGGTGGCCGACGCCATCCGCGAGCAGCTGGCGCCCTACGCGGCATCGGTCCGGACGGGCCGACGCGGGATCCGCCGACTGGCGACCGTCCAGCACATCGAGACGCCGATGACCGCCGAGCTGGCCGACGACGAGCACGTGCTCACGCTGGTGGAGGCGCTACACCCGACGCCGGCCGTCGGCGGGCTGCCGCCGGGGGCGGCGCTGGAGGCCATCCGCGAGGCCGAGCCCTTCGAGCGCGGCTGGTACGCCGCCCCGGTCGGCTGGTTCGACGCCGCCGGCCACGGCTCCTTCGCGGTGGCACTCCGGTCGGCGGTCGCCCGCGACGACGCCGCGACGCTGTTCGCCGGCGTCGGCGTCGTCGGCGACTCCGACCCCGACCGCGAGTGGGACGAGGTCCAGCTGAAGTACCGGCCGATCCTCGACGAGCTGGAGTGATGCACGTCAACAGCCTCTGGGGAGAACTCGTCGCCGACGAACTCGCGAAGGCCGGTGTCGAGGCGGCCGTCCTCGCCCCCGGGAGCCGGTCGACGCCGCTGACGGTCGCCCTGGCCGAACGCGACGACGTCGAGACGTTCTCGCATCTCGACGAGCGGTCGGCGGCGTTCTTCGCGCTCGGGCGGGCGAAGCGGACGGGCCGGCCGACGCCGCTGGTCTGCACCTCCGGGACGGCGGCGGCGAACTTCCACCCCGCCGTCGTCGAGGCCGACGCCGCCCGGGTGCCGATGGTGTTGCTGACGGCCGACCGACCGCCGGAGCTGCGGGACAGCGGCGCCAACCAGACCGTCGACCAGGAGAAGCTGTACGGCGACGCGGTCCGGAGCTACCGGACGCTGCCGGAGCCGGAGCCGGCCGCCCGGAAGCTGCGGTCGCTGCGGACGGCCGTCTCGCGGGCAGTCGGGACGGCGACCGGCGCTCATCCCGGGCCGGTCCACCTGAACGTGCCGCTGCGGAAGCCACTGGAGCCGAACGCCGACGCCGAGGCGGCGCCGGCCGGCGTCCCGGCGGTAACCGTCTCCGAGACGTTCCTCGAAGCTAACCCGCTGGCGGCGACGGGGCGGGAGGGGCCATTCGTCGAGGTGACGCGCGGTCGGAGCCGACTCGCCCGGGCCGACCGCGACCGGCTGGCCGAGACCGTCGAGTCGGCCGACGGCGGGCTCGTCGTCTGCGGGCCGACCGACCGGCCGGCGCCGGCCGACGACGCGCTGGCGGACCTGGCGGCGGCGACGGGCTTTCCGGTGCTGGCGGACCCGTTGTCGGGCCACCGGTTCGGCCCGCTCGCCGAGGCGGGGCCGGTCTGCGGCGGCTACGACGCCTACCTGCCCGCCGTCGAGACGACGCCGGACGTCGTCGTCCGGTTCGGCGCCTCGCCGACCTCGAAGCCGCTGCGGCAGTACCTCCGGGACGCCGGTGCCCGGCAGTTCCTCGTCGACCCGGCGGGCGGCTGGCGGGAGGCGACGTTCGCCGCCACGGACCTCGTCGTCGCCGACGGGACGCAGCTGGCGGCGGCGCTGGCCGACGCCGTCGACCGCGACCGGGGGGCCTTCGGCCGCCGGGTGCTGGAGGCCGAGACCGCATACTGGAAACTCGTCGACGGCGAGGAGCCCGAAGAGGGGGCGGTGCTGGCCGACGTCGTCGCGCTGGCGCCGGACCCCGCGACCGTGATGGTGTCGAACTCGATGCCGGTCCGGGACCTCGACCGGTTCGGCCGGCCCCGGGCGGCGAACCTGGCGGTACTCGGCAATCGCGGCGCCTCGGGCATCGACGGCGTCACCTCGACGGCACTCGGCGCCGGGTCGGCCGTCGCGGAGCCGCTGGTGGCCGTCGTCGGCGACCTGGCGCAGTACCACGACACCAACGGCCTGCTGGCCGTCGAGCGGTTCGACCTCGACGCGACCATCGTCTGTGTCAACAACGACGGCGGCGGCATCTTCCACCTGCTGCCCATCGAGGACCACGGGACGTTCGAGGAGTGGTTCCGGACGCCGCACGGGCTGGACTTCGAACCGGCCGCCGAGCTACACGGCCTGGCGTTCGCCCGAACCGACGACCGCGAGCGGTTCCGGGAGCTGTTCGCCGAGTCGGTCGGAAGCGAGGGCGCGCAGATCATCGAATTCGTCGCCGACAGCGGGCGGAACCACGACGACCGGCGGGCGCTGGCCGAGCGGGTCGTCGACTCGGTCTGAGGGGTGAGGGGGGGTTTTTCCGCCGGCCGGCCCGAACGCCGGTATGGTCTCGGACCTGTTCGACGCCGACCGGTGGGAGCCGGTCACCGACGACTTCGAGGACGTCACTTACCACCGCGGCACCGACGTCGGCGCGGTCCGTATCGCCTTCGATCGCCCCGAGGTCCGCAACGCCTTCCGGCCGGAGACGGTCGACGAACTCCACGCGGCGCTGGACCACGCGAAGCGACAGACCGACGTCGGCTGCATCCTCCTGACCGGCAACGGCCCGTCGCCGAAGGACGGCGGCTGGGCGTTCTGCTCCGGCGGCGACCAGCGCATCCGGGGCGAGGCGGGCTACGAGTACGAAGACGATGACGGAGGCGAGGATGCCGAGTCACAGGACGCCCCCCGGCTCCACGTTCTCGAGGTCCAGCGGCTCATCAGACACGTCCCGAAGCCGGTCGTGGCCGTCGTCCCGGGGTGGGCCGTCGGCGGCGGCCACTCGCTGCACGTCGTCTGCGACATGACGCTGGCGAGCGCCGAGCACGCGAAGTTCCTCCAGACGGACCCCGACGTCGCCTCCTTCGACGCCGGCTTCGGGTCGGCCTACCTCGCCCGCCAGGTCGGCCAGAAGGTGGCCCGGGAGGTGTTCTTCCTCGGGAAGATCTACTCCGCCGAGGAGGCCGTCGAGATGGGGATGGCCAACGAGGCGGTGCCCCACGAGGAGCTGGAGGCGACCGCCCTGGAGTGGGCCGAGGCCATCTGCTCGAAGTCGCCGATGGCGATCCGGATGCTGAAGTACGCCTTCAACATGGATTCGGACGGCCTGGTCGGCCAGCAGGTGTTCGCCGGCGAGGCGACCCGGCTCGGCTACATGACCGACGAGGCCGCCGAGGGCCGACGGGCGTTCGTCGAGAACCGCGACCCCGACTTCGACGAGTTCGACTGGTACTACTGACGCGCCCGCGCGGTGTCTGACACTGAGTGTAGTTGAGTGGTAGCAGATGGTATTGGAAGGAAAGAGTTATGTTCGCCGGGGGTGTAGCCGGAGACACGATGAGCGAGAACGGCAGCGACTCGCCGGTGACGGCGGCCTTCGACCTGCAGCGCAGCGCGATCGAACAGACCCACGACGTCTTCGAGCGGACGGTGGAGTTCCAGCGCGACGTCAACGAGCGGACCGTCGACGCCGTCGGTCCGGTTCGGGACGTTCAGGAACGGAGCAGCGACCTGGTGCGAACCGGCGTGGAGACGTCGTTCGACGCCGTCGAGGCGGCGGTGCCGGGCGACCAGGCCGTCGTCGCGGACCTCCGGGAAACGCTGATCGAACAGCTCGACACCCTCGAGGAAACCCAGACCGACGCCCTCGAGGAGTTCGAGACGAACCTCGAGGACGGCGCGGAGTCGGTCGACGAGCTGTTCGAGGAGTTCCTCGAGACCGTCGACGAGCAGCTGGAGGCGCTGACCGACACCACCGACGACCTCGAAACCCAGGTCGCCGACGTCTACGACCAGCTCGAGGAGACCGTCGAGGACCTCCAGGACGAACTGGACGAGCAGAGCGAGGAGCTACAGGAGCGGTTCGAGGAGCAGCTCGAGGAGCTGCAGGCGCGGATCGAAGAGCAGACGGAGACGCTGCAGGAGCAGGTCGACGACGTCACCGACCAGGTCGACGACCTCGAGGTCGACGTCGGCGACGCTGACGACGAGACCGCAGCGTAACTCTTCTACGCTCCCGCCCCCGCCCCCGACGCCGAGCCGCCCCGGGGTCGGCTTCCGCGTACTTATGTCGTCGCCGCCCCGAGAGCCGACGATGACGGAGTCGGTCTCCCAGACCCGCGCGTGGCTGATGGCGGCCCGGCCGCAGACGCTGCCGGCCGGGGCCGCGCCGGTCGTCGTCGGCACCGGACTGGCGGTCGGCGACGGCGTCTTCGCCCCGCTACCCGCCGTGTTCGCGCTCGTCGGGGCGCTGCTGCTGCAGGTCGGGACCAACTTCGCCAACGACTACTACGACGCCGTCCGCGGCGCCGACACCGGCGACCGCGAGGGGTTCACCCGCGTGACCGCCGGCGGGCTCATCGAGCCGGCGGCGGTCAAGCGCGCGATGTACGCCGCCTTCGGGCTGGCGATCGTCAGCGGCGTCTACCTGGTCTACGTCGGCGGCATCCCGATCCTCGTCGTCGGGCTGGCCTCGGTCGTCGCGGGCGTCACCTACACCGGCGGCCCGCTGCCGTACGGCTACCGCGGGCTCGGCGACCTCTTCGTGTTCGTCTTCTTCGGCCTCGTGGCCGTCGCCGGCACCTACTACGTCCAGGCGGCCGCCGGCGCCGGCGTCGTCCTGCCGGTCGGCCTCCCGCCGGGGACGCTGCCGGTCCGGGCGGTCGTCGCCGCCCTCCCGGCGGCCGGCCTCTCGACGGCCATCCTCGTCGTCAACAACGTCCGCGACCGGGAAACGGACGCCGCCGCCGGCAAGCGGACGCTGGCGGTCATCCTCGGCTCCCGGGCCAGCCGCCTCGAGTGGACGACCCTGGTCGGGATGGCCTACGTCGTCCCGGTCGTCTTCTGGCTCGACGGCTACCAGCCGGCCGTCCTGCTGCCGCTCGCGACCGCGCCGCTCGCGGCGGCCGTCGGTCGGACAATCTGGACCCGTTCCGACGGGGCGGCGCTGAACCCCGCCCTCGAACGCACCGGCAGGCTGCTGTTCGCCCACTCGGCCCTGTTCGCGGTCGGGCTCGCGGTATGAACGTCGAGCGCTTTTCGCTGCCGCTGTCGCGGCCGCTTTCGACCGCCGCCGGCACGGTCGACGAGCGGACGGGCTTTCTCGTCCGGGTCACCGTCGACGGCGCCGCCGGCGTCGGCGAGGCGACGCCGCTGCCCGGCTGGACCGAGTCGCTCGACGCCTGCGAGACGGCCCTGCGGGGGGTCTCCGATCCCGTCGCCGCCCTCGATAACGACACGCTCGCCGGCGCGCCGGCCGCCCGCCACGGCGTCTCGCTGGCCGTCCTCGACGCCCGAGCCCGGGCGGCCGGCCGGCCGCTCTACCGCAACCTCGGCGACGACGACGTCGACCGCGAGGCGGTGCCCGTCAACGCGACGATCGGCGACGCCGACCCCGGGGCGACCGCCGACGCCGCCGCCCGTGCCGTCGACGCCGGCTTCCCGGCGGTGAAACTGAAGGTCGGCGCCCGCCCGCTGTCGGCCGACCTCGACCGTCTCGAGGCGGTCCGAAAGCGGTGCCCCGACGTCGAGCTTCGGGCCGACGCCAACGGCGCCTGGACGCCGGCGACCGCCGAGCGCGCCCTCGGGGCGCTGGCCGAGATGGGCGTGGCCTTCGTCGAGCAGCCGCTGACCGCGGCGAATCTCGAGGGCCACGCCGCCCTGGCCGGCGGGCCGGTCGGCGTCGGCCTCGACGAGGGGGTCGTCGAACACGGCGTCGATGCGGTCCTCGAGGCGGACGCGGCCGACGTCGTCGTCTGCAAGCCGATGGCCCTCGGCGGCGTCGACCGCGCCCGGGCAGCGGCGGTCCGGGCGCGGGCCGCCGGCCGCGAGGCCGTCGTCACGACGACGATCGACGCCGCCGTCGCCCGCGCCGGCGCCGTCCACCTCGCGGCGTCGCTGCCGGACGTCCCGACTTGCGGGCTGGCGACCGGCGACCGCCTTGCCGACGACCTCCGGGACGACGTCGCGACGGCCGCCGACGGCGCGGTCCCGGTCCCGCAGGGCGACGGCAGCCTCCCGCTGGAGTGATCGCTCGTCGCCGGCCGCTGCTGAGGTCGTGTTTAGTTGCGCGAGAGTGGGCCGGTCAGCCGGCATCGGGTGGGACCTCGAACGGGGCCGACCGCTCGCGCGGCGAGGCCGAGCGAGCACAGCGAGAGCAGCCTCGAGGCGGAGCGGCGTCCTCGCGAGTGAAGCGAGCGAAGGCTCGGCAGAGCGACGCTCTGCCGGCGAGCGAAGTGAGCCGTGAGCCGCAGCCCGCGAGCGGGAGAGGGCGTCCGGGAACGTCACCGTTACCACCGAAGTACGTCACTCTCTCGTAACTAAACACGGCCGTCGCCGGATGGGAAAATCAAATATATCTCCGGAATGAACGGGCCGGCGTTCATGCGGGACTGGCTCGCCGTCCGCGCCGACGCCACCCCGGAAGCGACGGCGCTGGCGGCCGCCGGCGACGTCGACGCCGCGGCGACGTACGCCGACCTCGACCGCCGCGTCGAGACGCTGGCCGGCCGGCTGGCGGCCCGCGGCGTCGGCGTCGACGACCCGCTGGCCGTCTGCTCGGGCACCCGGGCCGCGTTCGTCGAGGTCGTCCACGCCGCCCAGCGACTCGGCGCCACGCTCGTTCCCGTCGACGCCCGGGCGACGGCCGCGGAGCTCGACGCCCGGTTCGACCGCGTGTCGCCGGCGGCCGTCGTCTGCGAGACGGCGACGGAGACGGCCGCCGTCGAGGCCGCCGACGCGCCGGTGCTGTCGCTGGACGACGACCCGACGGCCGGCGCCGAGCCGCTGTCGGCCGTCGACCCCGAGCCGTTCGACCTCCCGGAGTGGGCCGTCGACGACCCCGTCGCGGTGCTTTTCACCTCCGGGACGACCGGCGACCCGAAGGGGGTCGTCCTCACGGTCACGAACGTCCTCGCCAGCGCGATGGCCTCGGCGTTCCGGCTCGGCCTGCTGCCCGACGACTGCTGGCACGTCGCGCTGCCGATGTACCACACCGGCGGGCTGGCGCCGGTCTACCGGTCGGTGCTCTACGGGACGGCGCTGTCCGTCCAGCGGGATTTCGAGCCGGCGGCGACACTGTCGGCGATGCGGGCCGCCGACGCCACCGGCGTCTCCCTCGTGCCGACGATGCTCGAGCGACTCCTCGAGGCCGGGTCGCTGCCGGACCTCCGGGTCGTCCTGGTCGGTGGCGCCCCCTGCCCGCCGGACCTGCTGGAGCGGGCCGACGACCGCGGCGTCCCCGTCGCGCCGACCTACGGGATGACGGAGGCGGCCTCGCAGATCGCGACCGCCCGGCCGTCGGTCGCCGCGGACCACCCCGACTCGGTCGGACACCCGTTGCTGTTCGCCGAACTGTCGGTGGTCGACGAAGCCGACGCGCGCTGTGACCCCGGCGAGTCGGGCGAACTCGTCGTCGGCGGCGCCGTGGTGACGCCGGGCTACCTCGACGCGGACCGCACCGCCGAGGCGTTCTGCAGCGCCGGCCTCCGGACCGGCGACCGCGGCCACCGCGACGAGGCCGGCCGGGTGTACGTCGAGGGTCGGCTCGACGACACCATCGTCACCGGCGGCGAGAGCGTCGACCCCGCGGAGGTGGCGACGGCGCTGCGGCGTCACGATGCCGTCGCCGACTGCGCCGTGGTCGGGCTCCCGGACGAGGAGTGGGGCCAGCGGGTCGCGGCGCTGATCGTCGCCGACGGCGAGGCGTCGGCGGCCGACCTCCGGGAACACTGCCGGGGCCGGCTGGCCGACTTCAAGCGCCCCCGGACGGTCGGCTTCGCCGCCGGACTGCCGCGGACCGCTTCCGGCACCGTCGACCGGGCGGCCGTCCGCCGGCGACTCGGTGCCGACGACTGACGGGTTTAACTCTCGGGGAGCCGTAACGGCGGCCGTGTGCACGCTGGTCGTCGCCTGGCGGGTCTTCGAGACGGCGCCGGTCTGTGTCGCCGCCAACCGCGACGAGTCGTTCGACCGGCCGGCGGCGCCGCCGTCGGTCCGCGAGGGCGACCCGGCCGTTCTCGCGCCCCGCGACGAGCGGGCCGGCGGCACCTGGCTCGGCTACAACGAGGCGGGCGTCCTCGCGGCGATCACCAACCGCTGGGCGGCCGGCGACGGCGACCGCTCCCGCGGGCACCTGGTCGACGAGGCGCTGTCGGCGCGGACGGCCGTCGACGCCGCCGCCCGCGTCGACGCCGAACTCGAAGCCCGCGACTACGCGCCGTTTCACCTGCTGATGGCCGACGACGACGCCTGCCGGCTCGTTGAGAACGGCGGCACCGACGACCCCCTCGACGGCCGCCGGACGCGGGCGCTTGCGGCGGGCGTCCACGTCGTCGTCAACGTCGGCGCCGACGGCGAGTGGTTCCGCCCGCCGGCCCGTCCGGACGCCGGCCGCCGGCAGGCCGACGCCGCCGACCGGCTCCAAGAGACGCTGCGGCCCCGCGACGGCGAGACGGCCGCCGACTGGACCGCCCGGGCCGGCGACGTCCTCGCCGACCACGAGTTCGGCGTCTGCGTCCACGGCGACGGCTTCGGCACCCGCTCGTCGTCGCTGGTCCGGCTCGGCGACGACCGCGTCTTCGCCTTCGCCGACGGCCCGCCCTGCCGGACGCCGTACGAGCGGGTCGACGACAGCATGTGAATCTTACCCCTGCCTACTCGCCGCCGTTGGCGGCTCCTTGAGGCAGGGGCTTCCCCGTTCGATGACGCGCTTTGCAGACACTACCGTGTCCGCAGGGAGCGCAGTCTCCGGGGGCGTCAACGAGAGCGAAGCTCTCGTTCGCACATCAGAATCGCGGAGCGATTCTGAGGACGTTGATTCGGAGCGTCCCGCTCCTACTTGATCGAGGCCGCGGGAAAGAACGTTCCATGCCGTCGCAAACGCTTCGCGTTTGCTGCCCGTCAGACGCAGTCTGACGACCGCGTTCGCGTCTCTGTCTGCCTCGAACCCGCAGGCAGGACAGGAGTGTTCACGGACCCACAGCGGTTTCTCCGTCGGGACGCCACACGAAGCGCACTCTTTGGTCGTCCCTCTGGGACTGACAGCTACGAAGTGCGTGCCTTCGCGCTCGCACTTATATTCCAGAAACCGCTTGAACGTTGCCCACGCCGCCGACCCCCGGCTCCGGCTGTTGCCCGGCTCCTCCATCAACTCCTTCGCGTCGAGGTCCTCGACCGCCACGAGGTCGTACTCCCGGGCGTAGTAGTTCGACAGTTTGTGGAGAAAGTCGCGCCGCTTCCGCTTGAGGTCGGCGTAGCGGCGGGCGACCGTCTGCCGTTGCTTCTGCCAGTTGTTCGACCCGTGTTCCTTCCGCGAGAGGTTCCGTTGCTCACGTTCGAGACGGTTGCGCTCGTCCGAGAGGTCCGGGGGCTTGACAGCCACACCATCGGTATCGTGGGTCTGCTTGATGATGCCAGCGTCGATGCCCACGACGCGCTCTGGGTCGTCCGGTTTGGCTGGCGGCTCTCGGTCAAACTCGACCGCGACGGTGGTGTACCACTTGCCGGTCTTTTCCTTCTTGACAGTCACCTGCTTGACCGTGGCGTCCTCGGGTATGTCGCGGTGGAGGCGAATCGGAATGGTTCCGATTTTGGAAAGGTGGAGTTCACCCCCTTCGTCGCGGCCCGTGTTCCTGTCCACGTCGAAGCCGGACTGATTGTAGGTGAGACTCCGGTACTCTGTGGGAGACTTCCACCGTAGCTCCCCAACGTTGTGACCGTTCTCCTTCAACTTCCGGAGCCCGGAGAGGTTGTCGGAAAGCCGCTTGACGACCATCTGGAGGACTTTGGAATACACGTCCGAGAGGTCGTCCCACCAGTTTTTCATCTCGGGGAGCATCGACTGCATCTCGTGCCGCGACAGGTACTCGTCCGCTTCTTGAAGTTCGTGCAGAAAGTGGTTGTACGCCTGCCTACAGATGTCGATGTGCCGTTGAAGCTCCCGCTCGACGGTGGGAGTGGGTGACAGTCGGTATTTGTAGGCGTACCGCATCGGAGCTACGAATCGGCTTTAATGCTGTCGGTTTGTAAGCGTTTGGACGACGATGACGGGCGCTGTATCCCCACCCTACTGCGTCCTCAGAACGCGAGGCGTTCTGATGTGCGAACGAGAGCTTCGCTCTCGTTAACGTCCCCGGAAATCGAAGATTTCTGGTGTGCGAACGAATCGCGGAGCGATTCGTTAACGCTCCTCGGCCGCTTCGCTCCCTGCGGTACTCCTTGAGGATGGGGACTTAGCGCCCTACACCGCTACCGTTAAAAATGCGACGGCCCAGATTTCGGTGATGAGTACCGCCGAGAACGGACTGTCCGAGATCGAACGCGAGGGACTGGAGCTGATCCGGGAGACCGGCGGCATCCATCAGAGCGAGTTCTGGAAGGAACTGGACGTCGACTCCCGGAAGGGAAGCCGCATCATCGACGGCCTCGAGGAGCAGGAGCTGGTCGAGCGCGAGGAGACCGTCTACGACGGTCACAACACCTACCTCGTCACGCCGATCCGCGACCCCCGGGACCTGGAGTTCTCGATGCTGATGGCCGGGGACATGCTCTCGCCGTTCGTCGGCGACGAGGAAGTCGACCCCCAGAGCGACGCCTTCTCGCAGTGGGTCATGAGCCTCGCCTACGAGGACTGAGTCGCCTCACCCCCGGCGACGCGCCGTCAGCGCCGCGAGCAGAAGCGCCGTCGCCGCCACGACCGCGCCGAAGCCGGGGCCGTCGGCGCCGGTCCCGCCGCCTCCTGAGCCGATGTCGTCATCGCCGTCGGTCGCCGCTCCGCTTCCGTCGGTCGCCGTCCCTTCGTCGTCCGTGGTCGTCTCGGACCCGTCACCGCCTTCGGCAGCCGCCTCGCCGCCGTCCGTCGCGGTCGCTCCGTCGCCGTCCGTAGCCGTCTCCGACCCGTCGCCGTCGGACGATATCTCCGTCGTTCCCGACCCATCGCCGTCCTCCGTCGCGGTCGGTGTCGCAGTCTGCGTGGGCGTCGGGGTCGTGGTCGGAGTCGGCGTGGGCGTTGGCGTCGCGGTTGGCGTCGGCGCGGAGGTACTGCCGCCTCCGCCCTCGTCGACCGTCACCTGGCCGGTGTCGCTGGCCTGGATGTTGCCGTCGGCGTTCTCGTACGGCCGGTCGACGTTCCCGCCGCTGTAATCGAACAGCCGGTCGCCGTTCGTGTCGTGGTGGACCTGCGCGGTCAGTTCCGTGTCCGACGACGCCGGCTCGTCGAGCGACACCTCGACGTCGGAGTGGCTCCCGGCGGAGAGGTACGTTCGGCCCCGCACCGCGTCGGCGTTGCGGCCGCCCTCGTTCAGGACGACGACCCAGCCGCCCTCCGACAGCGTCGCCGAGTCGACGGTGACGCTGTCGCCGTCGGTGCGCTGGTCGGACAGCGACACCGACGCCGAGGTGGCCTCGTAGGTCACCGCGTCGGTCGCGGTGTCGGCCGCACCCTGGGTGTTGAGCGTCACCTCGGCCGACGGCGTCCCCTCGTTCTGTGGGTTCTGGACCGGCCGCAGCACGACGACCACCTCGTCGCCCTCGCTCAGCCCGAGGGCACCCGCGGTCTCGACGAGGATGGCACTGCCGTCCGCCTCGCCGGTCACCTCGTTGATCGTCGCCGTCTCGTCGAGCCGGGTGCCGACGTCGTCGCCGCCGCGGTCGACACCGATCCGCTCGACGGTCCCCGCGCCGACGTTGCTCACGTCGGCCGACGGCGTCTCCCGGGAGTAATCGACGCGGATGCTGTCGAAGTTCCCGCCGGCCGACTCCGCGTCCGGACCGACGGTGAACACGACGGTGTGCGTCGACTCCGCCTCGTCGGTGTCCGTCGGCGTCGCGTCGACGGCGACGCCGGTCGTCTGTGCCGTCGCCGCCACGCCGGTGGCCGCTCCGACGACCACGAGTAGTCCCGCACAGAGCGCGAGCCGGGCAGTCGGTCGCGTATTCACGGCGCGAACGTCGCGTCCTGTGGGGTATATGGCTTGTGGCCGCCCGCGGGTCGTGATCCCGTCACTTCCGCTCGCGCCGGCCGAATACGGCGTACAGTCCGTGTGTCGAGAGAAGGATTCGATTCGACTACCCATCTGTCGGGGGCCATCTGCCAGTTTCAAACAGCGCGCCGGACGGCCCCGACCGACCGTACGGCTCGACGAGACGACCCTGCTACCGCAACAGCGACGTCATCTCACACGAGACGACCGTCTGGTCGCGCTGGGTGACGACCTCGACGGCCGCCCGGACGGTGCCGTTGCCGGGGCCGTCGTCCCGCGGGCGGGTCTCGACGACCTCGCTTTCGACGTGGATCGTGTCGCCGACGTAGACCGGCTGCCGGAACCGCAGGTCGTCGATTCCGTAGAAGGCCACCAGCGCCTCCCGCTCTTCGGGGGACCGGGACTGCCACAGCAGGCCGGTCGCCGCCGAGACGACCAGCATGCCGTGGGCGATGCGCTCGCCGAACATCGACTCGTCCATCCGCTCGGCGTCGGTGTGGAGGTGGTTGAAGTCCCCGGAGACGCCGGCGAAGTTGGTCACGTCGGCCTCGGTGATGGTCCGGCCCTGCGTGACGGTCGTCTCGCCCTCCTCGATGCCGGCGAAGACGGACGGCGGGTCGGCGTCGTCGTCGCTCATCGGCCCTCGAACTCCGGGTCGCGGTCGGCGGTGAACGCCTCGGCGCCCTCCGACATGTCCTCCGTCGACAGCAGCAGGCCGAAGGCCTGCGACTCCATGCGGAGCCCGGCGTCGATGTCGGCGTCGCGGCCCTCGTCCATCACCTGCTTCGCCTTCCGCAGGGCGACCGGCGGTCCGGAGACGAGGTCGTCGACGAACTCCTCGACGGTCGCCTCGAACTCCGCCTCGGGGACGGCGCGGTTGATGAGCCCCCAGTCCTCGGCGGTGTCGGCGTCGATGCGGTTGCCCCGGAAGACGAGCTCCTTCGCCCGCGCTTCGGTCAGCATCCGGACGACCCGCTGGGTGCCGCCGCCGCCGGGGATCAGCCCGAGGTCGATCTCCGGGAAGCCGAACTCCGAGTCCGTCGTCGCGATCCGCAGGTCGCAGGCCAGCGCCAGTTCGTGGCCCCCGCCGAGACAGTAGCCGTCGATCTTCGCCAGCGTCGGCCGGGGGAACTCCGCGACCGTCCGGAAGACCGGCGTCACCTCGACCTCGTGGGGGTCGACGCCCGCGAAGCCGGTGACGTCCGCCCCCGCCGAGAAGGCCCGGTCGCCGGCGCCCTCGAAGGCCACCGCCCGGACCGTCTCGAGGTCCGCCGTCTCCAGAACGTGGACGATCTCGTTCATCATGTTCTGGTCGAGGGCGTTCAACCGCTCGGTCCGGTCGAGCGTCACCGCCAGCAGTCCGTCGTTCCGTAGCTCGACGTCGATCGTCGTGTAATCGCGGCCGGCGTCGGCGCCGTACTCGTAGAAGCCGGCGCCGGCGTCCTCGCCGGTCCGACCGGCCTCGACCAGCTCCCGGAGGTGATCCGACGGCTCGTACCGCTCGGCGCCGGTCGCCTCCCGCAGCGTCTCCAGCTTCTCCAGCACCGTGTCGAGCCCGAGCGTGTCGGCCCGCCGGCACGGCCCCTCCGGGAAGCCGGCGCCGAGCCGGAGCCCGGTGTCGATGTCCTCCGGCGTCGCGACGCCCTGTCCGACCAGCCCGGCGGCCTCGTCGATGATGCGGGCCTCGATCCGGAGCCAGTCGAACGCCTCGGAGGCGTCGTCGACGGCCGCCTTCAGGTCCGTCGTCGTCTCGATCCGCGACAGCACCGCCGCCGGCGACTCGTCGAGGCGGTTCCTCTCGGCGAGCTTCTCCAGGGACCACTCGATCTCCCCGTATCCCTCCTCGACGAACGCCGGCTCGACGTCCCGCATCGTCACCTCGTAGCCGGCCATCGCGACGACCTCGGCGATGCCGTGTCCCATGTTGCCCGCGCCCGGCACCGCGACGCGGTCGACGTCGGCGAGCATACCGTCATCTGCTGTCGCGACCGTCTTAAGCGTACGTCTCCACGGAATGGTGCTCGAACGAAGATCGAGAGAACGGAAAGCGGGGAGGGCCCTCGGCGCTGTCGACTGCTGCCCGCGGGCCATGCGCGGCGCGGTGCGGCGCGACGCGCCGCGAATTCGAGGCGGTGAAACCGTCTCGCCGCCCGCTCACGCGGCTCGGGGCGACTTCGAGTCGTCGTCTCGCTGCGCGCGTCCGCTCGCGGTGCTCACCGGCAGAGCGGCGCTCTGCCGAGCCCTCGCTCGCTTCACTCGCGAGGACGCCGTTCGCCGTCGAGGCGCTCGCTGCCTCGCGGTTTCCACCGCTCGGCCAACCGAGGCCTCCCTCCGGTCGGCCTCGCAGGTCGCGTCTCGCTGCTGCTCGCTGTCGTCCGAAACCCGGAGAGCTTCGTGATCGCGGACGATCAGAAGTCTTCCGAACGACGCACTTCGGGCACGTCGCGCCCTGTGGTGTCCTCGCGCGACGGTGCCGCGCGGGGTGCCGGCGCTGCCGGCACCCGGTTCCGTGGTCGTTCGAAAGGCACGAAGCGCCGTTCGTGAGTGAGCGAGACCTCCGGTCCCGCGGATCGTGCGAACGGGCGGCGCCGCCGCCCGCGAGCAGATGACGAGAGAACGTCGCTCTCTCGGACCACGGCGTCGCCGCCGCGCAGCGTCTCGCCCGTTCGGTCCGCCGGGAGCCGGCCGACTGACCGGCGGAAGTTGGCTCGCCGGTCACCGCTTGTCGAACACCGTCGGTGGTCCCGACGGAACATCCTTCCGGGGTCGGACCGTAGCCCGGGTCGTGCGTGTACTCATCGTCGGCGCGACCGGGTTCGTCGGGAGTCGACTGGTGGAGGCGCTGCTGGAGGCGGGCCACGAGGTGGTGGCGTTCTCCCGGAGCGCCGACAGCGCGGAGTTCCCGGACGGCGTCGAGCCGTTCGAGGGCGACCTCGGCGATCCGCAGACGCTGGAGGGGCTCTGCGAGGGCGTCGACGCCGCCTACTACCTGATTCACTCGCTGACCGCCGAGAACTTCGCGGAGCTGGACCGGACCTACGCCCGCCGGTTCCGCGAACGGGCGTCGGCGGCCGGCGTCGACCGGGTGGTCTACCTCAGCGGCATCAGCGGCGACGAGCGGGACCTTTCGCCGCATCTGGCCTCCCGCCGGGAGGTCGAGTCGGTGCTCAGCGCCGGCGAGTTCGACCTGACGGTGCTGCGGGCGGCCATCATCATCGGCACCGACAGCACCAGCTTCCGCATCGTCGACGACCTCACCGACCGCCTGCCCGTGATGACGGTCCCGAAGTGGGTCCGGACGCCCTGTCAGCCGGTCGCCGCCGACGACGCCATCACCTACCTCGTCGACGTGCTCGACGCCGAGGCGACCCGCGGCGGCACCTACGACATCGGCGCGCCGTCGGTGTGGTCCTACCAGTCGCTGCTGCGGCAGACGGCCGACGCCAAGGGCAAGCGCGTGCTCATCGTCCCGGTGCCGGTGATGTCGCCGGAGCTGTCGTCCTACTGGCTCCGGCTGACGACCGACGTCCAGTACGCCATCGCCCGGCCGCTGGTCGAGAGCATGCGGCACCCGGTGACGGTCGACCCCGAGCGGGACCTCCAGAACGTCATCCCCATCGACCGGACGCCGGTCGAGAGGGCCATCGACCGCGCGCTCACCGGTTAGGGCTCCCGAACGGGCACCTCGTGGACCTGCCGGAGTTCCTCGAGGTGCGCCGCCGCCTCCGGTACCAGATCGAACGTCCCGTGGAGGTCCGCCGCCCGGCGGCCGTGGACAGCCTCGGTGAACGGGCCGGCGACCGCCGAGTAGGCCCGCCGGCCCCCGTCGACGACCGGGTCGGCGGCGCCGCCCCGCCGCAGGACCCGGGCGACGGTCTCCTCGCCGACGTGGACGACGTCGGCCTCGACGAGCATGAACGCGAAGGGACGGCCGCCGAACTGCGCCTCGAGGAACGCCTGCACCGACTCGGTGCCCCACCGGACGGCCTCGACGTCCTCGAAGCTGCCGGTGACCGCCGCGGCGGCGGCCCGGAACAGGGCGTTGCTGCCGTCGTAGACGAGAAGCGAGCGCTGCACACCGACGGTTCGTGGGCCACGGGCTTGAGGCTTTGCTGCGGTCCGGAGATGCTGTGTAGTTACGCGAGAGCCGGCCGGTCAGCCGACGTCGGGCGGGACTTCGAACAGGGCCGACCGCTCGCGGCGCGAGGCCGACCGATCGAAGGGAGGGACGCCTCGTGACGAAGCGAGCGGGAGGGGGCGTCCGGACACGTCGTCATCACCGCCGAAAGACGCCACTCTCTCCCCAGTAAATACCGTCGGGTCGGACCGCGTCAGCGGCGGGCGATGACCGCCCGGAAGGGGTCGTCGTCCGGCCGCTCGTCGACGGTTCGGACCGTCTCGAGGCGGTCCGTCGCCGCGACGTACGACCGGACCAGCTCCTCGCGGCCGTCCATCGAGGCCGTCCGCCAGGCCCGCACCGCCTTCGTCGGGAACATCCGGTTCGTGAAGCTCACGACGACGGCCCCGTCGTCGTCCAGCACGCGGGCGAACTCCGAGAAAACCGTTGCCGGGTGCTGGAGGTACTGGACGGACAGCGCACACAGCACGGCGTCGACCGACCGGTCGTCGAGCGGCAGCGCCGGTTCCTCGTTGAGATTCTGGACGAACCACTCGTCGAGGCGGTCGTTCGCTTCCAGTTCGTCGGCGTTGAGCCCGTGGCCGACGACCCGCTCGTAGTCGTCGTCCGGGAGATGCGACACCCAGCTGCTCATGGCGTCGAATACCCGGCCGCCGGCGGGGACGGTCGCGGCGTACAGTCCGGTCAGGCGGTCGAGGAAGCCGTCGTCGGCGTGGGTGACGAACCGCGGCGAGTCGTAGAAGGCCCCGTCGGAGCCGTCGTCGAGCTTCCGGCGGTCGACCGCCGAGAGGACGCGTTCGGCCATACCGGACCGAGGGCCCGCAGCCGGTTGAATCGTCGGGTCCCGCAGGGCCGGCCGGGATGACAATTCTATTGTCGGTGGCCGTCGAAGCCGGTGTATGGGCTCGTTCCGCAAGCACACGGTCAACGGTATCGTCTCGGTCGCAATCAGCGTCGCCGCCACGGTCGCCGCCGCCGACGACGGCGACGAGTACGACCTCACGGAGGTCGCCCTCGCGGTCGCGGTGTCGGCGTTCCTCTCGGGGTTCTTCACCAGCTACTTCGCGGAGTAGTCGTCGCGGGTTTTCTATCGGCCGCGTCGCCGGAGAGCCGCCGGTGTCGCCAGCCATCATCAGCGCCACCAGGTCGCCAGTCGTCGCCGGGCCGCCGGGCGTCAGTAATCCCCGAGGACGCCGAGCCGGCGGGCGCGGCGGGTCGCCGCCCGGAAGACGGCGTAGCCGAAGCCGAGGTAGCCGACGGCGACGCCGACCAGCAGCGCGAGGTCGGCCGCCGGGAACTGCCACAGCCGGACGCCGTCGACCATCGCCCGCTGCAGCAGCGCGCTACCGTGGGCCAGCGGCAGCACCTTCAGCCACGGCAGCTCGAGGACGGGCGCCGACACGAGGACGACGAAGCCGAACTGGATGAGGTTGAGCCAGTTGCCGATGCGCTTGTAGAGGACGGTGACGCCGCCGGCGGCGAAGCCGAGCCCCAGCACCGAGAGGACGCTCAGCGTCGCGACGACGACGACGGTGACGGCGTGCAGTTCGAGCGTGGTGCCGGTGATGAGCAGCATCGCCGCCAGGATGACCGTCGACAGCAAGAACGTCCGGATGACCTTGGCGGCGCCCTTCAGCAGCGCGACGGGCGCGAAGCCGAACGGCGTCATCACGTGCCGTTCGAGGGTTCCCCACTGGAGTTCGCTGCCGATGTCGTTGGAGATCGACGAGTAGGCGCCGACCGACAGCGTCCACAGGAAGTAGCCGACGACGATGCCCTCGATGGAGTCCGAAAGCGCCTGTCCGGCGAGCATCCGACCGCCGTAGAACAGTATGCCGAAGAAGAACAGCGAGATGACGACCCCGCCGAGGGCGTCGGCGGGGTAGCGGACGAACAGCAGGAACTCCCGCCGGAGGACGGCCCGCGCGAGGTGGTAGTAGCCGGCCCGGCGGCCGTCGGTGCCGGCGCTCACGGCTCGTCCTCCAGGTCGGTGAGGCCGACGAAGACCTCCTCGAGGTCCGGCTCGACGGTCCGGAGCCGCTCGGGGGTGACGCCCGCCGCCTCGAGGTGGTCCAGCAGCCCGTAGACGGCGTCGCCGGCGGCCGCGACCTCGACCCGTGCGCCGGGGGCGTGGTCGCGGAACTCGACGGCGGCGACGTCGAACCGCTCGCGGAGCGACGCCACCGTCGCGTCGTCGAGGTCGGGGCTGGCGACGGCGACCCGGCCGGCCGAGGCCCGCCGCAGCAGCGCGTCCACGTCGTCGTCGGCGACGACCCGGCCGTCCGACATCACGAGCACGCGGTCGCAGACCGTCTCGATGGCGTCCATGTCGTGACTGCTGATGAGGACCGTCAGCCCCTCGGCCTCGGCGAGTCGCCGCAGCTCCCGCTGGAGAATCCGGGAGCTCTCGACGTCGAGCCCGAGGGTCGGCTCGTCGAGGAAGACCACCTCGGCGCCGCCGGCCAGCACGCTCGCCAGCGACACCTTCTGTTTCATGCCGCGGGAGAGCTCCCGGACGGGGGTGTCGGCCCGGTCGGCCAGCCCGAGCTGATCGAGCAGGCGGTCGTGGCGGTCGGCGACGGCGTCGGGGTCGACGCCGCCGACCGCCGCGAAGTACCGCAGGTTCTCCCGGACGGTGAGCCGCCAGTAGTCGTTGCGGGCACCCTCCAGCATCGCGTCGACGCTGGCGTAGGCCGCCCGCGGCCGATCGTCGACGTCGACGCCGCGAACCCTGACCGTCCCGGCGTCGGGCAGCACCATCCCCAGCACCGACTTGATGAGCGTCGTCTTGCCGGCGCCGTTGGGGCCGAGCAGGCCGACGACGGAGCCGGTTTCGACGGCGAAGGAGACCCCGTCGACGGCGACGACGGCGTCGTCGCCCTCGCCGAACCGTTTCCGGAGTCCCTCGACCTCGACCGCCGGCTCGCCGTGCGTCGTCCGATCCGGGGTCGGAGTTCGGGCCGAGCCCGTCGCGCCCGCCCCGAGTTCGGCGTCGTCGACCGCGACGTCGGCCGGTGGTTCGCCGTGGCCGTTCCGTCGCGGCGTCCGCTCGTCGTCGCCCCGGGGCCCGTCTCGGACAGTCATTGTCACGGGTAGGGTCGCCAGCCGGAAAACGGGACCGACGGCGCCGGCCGCGCCCCCGGACAGCGGCCGCCGATGGGGGAATGCGGTCGACCCGTTCGCCGCGCCCGGACGGCCCGACACGACCCCGTCCGTCGCGGGGTCGACATAAATAGCGATAGATTGCCAGCATCACATCTTTTAATCGGGGTACCGATCTTTCGCAAATATGTCGCGGAGCACACGGCAGCGAACGACGGCCCTTCTGGTCGTCGCGACGCTGGTGGTCGTCGGCGGTCTCGCGGTGGTCGTGACGGCTGGGCCGGCCGCCGCCGACCAGCACGGGAAGGACGAGGCGCCGACGTACAACACCAGCGACGGCGAGGTCAAGTTCAGGATCACGTTCCCCGACCAGACCGACCACTACCCCGGCAACCACCCGGTCCACAGCGAACAGGACGGCCACAACGCCAGCATCACCTACTTCGCGCGGGCCGGCGAACCGATCCGACAGCAGGGCGGCGAGGAGGGCATCTACTTCGACTACATCGAACTCGACACGACGGGGTTCATCGACTACAGCGAGTGTACGACCTCCGGCAACACCGTCGAGTTCGGCATCGACCGCGGCAGCGACAACAGCGGCTTCCAGTCCGACGAGAGCCTCCTCGAACACCGCGAGGAGTCGCCGCTCGAGAAGGACGGACTCCGAGTGTACTTCTTCGACTGGGACGCCTTCGGCAGCGGAAACGTCCCGCCGTACTTCGCCCCGCGAGACACCGTCGTCGCCCGGCAGGGCAAAGGCTCCCGGGACGGCCCGTGTCTGAAGATGTCCGAAGAGCCCGGCTGGTACCGCGTCAAGGGGTACGCCAACGGCACCATCTCGAACAAGTGCAACGACCGCCCGAAAGGCGAGACGGATAAGAACTCGCACCCTCGGGAGTCCTCGGAGTGCGAACCCGACCCCAAGGAGCGGATCGGCATCAACCTGCGGTCGAACTACCAGTACATCTGCGAGTGCGACAGCGAACAGGAGGCCCGACAGAAGCTCGGGCCGCCGCCGAACGAGGACGGCGAAACCGGCGACGGCGGCGAGGAGCAGGCCGCGACGCCGACGCCAACCCCGGTAGCGACGTCGACGCCGACGCCGACGCCCGTCCCGACCGAGGCTGACCCTGGCGGCAGCGGCGGCGACGACGCCGGCGGTGGCGGCGGCAACGACGCTGGCGGCAACGACGAAGTCGACGAGGAGTCCGGACAGGGCGCCGGCGGCAACGGCGGCAACGGCGGTGGCAGCCAGGCGACGCAGACGCAGCAACAGAACGACGGTGGCGGCGGAAACGTCCCCGCGGACCGCCCGACGCCGACCATCAGCGACGGCCCCGGCTTCACGCCGCTGGCCGCGCTGGCCGGACTGCTCGCGGCCGCGCTGCTCGTCTACCGGCGTCGGTAGTCCGCGTGCCGGACCCGGCGCATGTCGCCGCGACGCCGGGGCGCCGAAGAATCGAATTCCTGCTCCGCTCGCCGGGAGGTCGGCGGTCGGACGCGGATTCCGGAGGCGAGATACAGCTCCGACCGCACCCGGGCGTCCTCCGTGTCGCGGTCGTAGCCGAGCCGGTCGTCGCTTCCGGTCTCGACGTCGTCAAGCGGTCGAGCGGCGTCGCGCCGGCGCCGAAGGTCGGGCAGTCGCCGCCCGCACGGGCTGATCCGGTCGGTACCCGCTGTCGCCCCGTGTCGGCGTCGTGCCCGACGGAGATCGAGCGTCCCCGAACCGGGCGGTAGCCCGGTGAGCGGCGGGTAACCGGCACCGCGAGCCGGAGCGAGCTGACGTCTGCGCGCTTCGAAGGCCGCCGGTCGCCGAGGAGCGGCATTGCGATTTCCGGTCGAACCCTTCGTCCGCGCGTTCGCGAAAACGATTTGTTCGCGGACACCGCACCACGGTCCGGATGGAGCGACGAACGCTGCTGCGGCTGCTCGGCGCCACCGGCGCGGCGGCCGCCGCGGGCTGTACGGCCGGCGACGAGGAGGAAGCGACCCCGACTATGAGCCAGACAGACACCGAACGGCGGGACCGGGCGGGTCTGGTCACCGTCACCGTCGAGGAGGACTTCGAGACGACCGTCGACCGCATCGAGGGCGATATCGAGACAGCGGGGCTGACCCTGCTGGCCACGGTCGATCACGCGGCCAACGCCGCCTCGGTCGACCGGGAGCTGCCGCCGACGACGCTGTTCATCTTCGGCAACCCCGACGTCGGGACGCCGCTGATGCGGGCGGCCCGCAGCGTCGCCATCGATCTGCCGCAGAAGCTGCTGGTCTGGGCGGACGGCTCGGCGGTGCGTGTCAGCTACAACGATCCGGCGTATCTCGCCGACAGACACGGCATCGACGGCCAGGACGACCGCCTGGAGGCCGTCGACGACCTGCTGCGGCGGCTGGCGACCGGCGAGAAGTAAGGGTACGCAGCCTCGGCCGTACTGGGCTATTCCCGGCCGTCGGCCGCGTTTCGGTCGGGCCGGCCGTCGGTTCCGTCGTCAGCCGCGTTTCGGTCGTCGAATCGATCGGCCTCGTCGTCGGCTTGCTCCCCGAGCCGGTCGGCCCCATCGTCGGCCGCGTTTCGGTCGTCGAGCCGGTCGGTCCCGTCGTCGGCGCCGTCCCGGCCAGGCCGGCCGCCGGCCCCGTCGTCGGCCCGCTTCTCGAGTCGGTCGTCGAGCCACTCGAGGAGGTAGACGACGGCCGCTTGGATCTTCTCGACCTGTGGGATGTTGGCGATGGTGACGACGAGCTGGCCGGCGCCGAGCAGCCCCAGAACGGCGAGCCCGGCGGCGAAGAGCAGCTCGCCGCTGAAGAACGCGTTGGCCGCGAAGATGAAAAACGCGAGGCTGAACCCCGCCTCGATCTTCGCCTCCAGCAGGCTGATCGTGCGGTCGACCTTGTCGAGCCGGCGGTCGACGGCGAGCATCGTCTCGTTGGCCTCTCGCACCGCCGCGGCGGCCTCGTCCTCGATCTCCTCGACCCGGTCGAGGGTGTCGTTCGCGTCCTCGACGAGCTCCTCGGCCTCCGTCAGCGCCTCGGTGAACCCCTCGTCGCCGAGCAGCAGCATCAGCCGCCGGGCGTTGTCGATGTCCGAGAGCATACTTCACCCACCGGGGCGGGCCGTATCCCTCTTTTGACCGGTCGGCACCTGCGGCGCCGCACCGCCGGTCGACGTCGAGGCCGTCGCGGGCCCGCCCCGCGGCCGACGCCGAGAACCCCGAGAGCCCCGACGGGCCGACAAGCGGCCTCAGCAGGCGCAGTAGTACTCCCGGTCGGCGAACGCCGTCGCCAGCAGCTTCGCGGCCGGACCGGGGTCCGACGGCCGGTAGACGCCCGTCGTCAGGTCGTCGCGATCCTCGAAGGCGCCGGAGAGGAGTCGCCGCCACGTCTCGCGGTCGAGGCGGTCGCGGACCCCCTCGGTCGTCGCTTGCAGCTCGAGGTAGTCCCGGAGGTAGATCCACCGCGTGTCGGCCGCCGGGTCCGGCTCGTACCGCAGGTCGGTCACCGAGGCGTACGCCGCAAGCGGGAGGTTCAGCCCCGCCGCGACCGGCAGGCCGATCCACTTCCAGGGCCGCGTGTTGATGTCCAGGAGGAGGAACTCCCCGCGGTCGGCGTCGTAGACGAACTCCGCCTCGCTGATGCCGTGGTAGCCGCAGGCCTCGAGCACGCCGAGGGCGCGGTCCCGGAGCGCCGGCCGCTCGGCGGTCTCGACCAGCGTCGACGTGCCGAACGACGGCGGATACCGGACCGCGGGGTTGGCGACCAGCGCCAACGCGTCGTCGGCGCCGCCCGGCGGGACATAGGAGCCGACGCTGTGGTCTTCGCCCCGCTCGACGTCGATCCGCTCCTGAGCCATCACCCGGACGCCCGCGTCCCGGGCGGCCGACAGGGCCGTCTCGAACGCCGCCTCGTCGTCGACCTCGACGACGTTCGTCCCGATGGCTTCCTCGAACTCGCGCTTGCGGGCGGGCTTGACGACCAGCGGGAAGCCGAGTTCCTCGGCGGCCCGCCCGGGGTCGGTCTCGGCCAGCCGGTACGTCTCCGGGTACGGCACGTCCAGCTCCTCGGCGGCGGCGTACAGCGACTCCTTGTCGAGCACGCGATCCATCGGTTCCGGCCCGGAGAACGGCCGCCGGAGGCCGTCGACGTCGGCGGCGGCGAAGGCCCGGGCCCACTCGTCCATGCAGCCGAAGGCGACGATGTCGCGGCCGACGGCGTCGACGACCGCCGCGAGGTCCGCCTCGAAGCCGTCGGGGTCGTCCAGCGGGTATGCGACCCGGCCGGCGAAATCGACGGCCGTCGAGGGCGGGGCGACGCCGTCGGGGCTCCGGTCGACGGCGACCACCGGCACGTCGGCCGCCGCCAGCGCGCGGGCGACGCCGAGGCCGGTGACGTGCGCGTTGGCCACCAGCGCCGGCGGCCGCTCGAAGCTCCGGTCCGCCAGCGCGTCGAGTAGCCCCTCCGTGTGTCGGAACGTGCTCGCCATGGGCCCACGTCGGTCGTCGCGAGGCTAACGGCTCCCGGTATCGGCCAGCGGTGCCGGCACCGCTCGTCGGGCGACGTCGAGCCCGCCGAGCACGAGCCGGATGCCGATGACCGTCGACGGCGCGAAGACGGCCGTCCGGCGCTGTCGACCGGTGACGCGGTCGCGGAGGCTCGCCGGCCGCGACCCCGGCGGTCGCCGGAACGGCCGCCGTCGAGGCCGCGACCCTCGTCGCGTTCGGGTACAGCCTCAAGACGGCTACCCCGCGCGGTCCGCTCGACGGGTCGGCAGGACGCTCTCGAACCGGGCTACCTGTCGTCGACCGCGAGCGTCGCCGATCCGTACACGGGGTCGAGCCGGTAGGTGCCGGGGCGGATGCAGCCGTCCTGGGTCGGGGCCGCCCACACGTCGTAATCGAGCGTCGCGGTATCGCCGGGCGCGATCTCGTACCTGTGGGCCACGGCGGGCTGCACGAACCGGTCCCGTGCCGGCTTCCAGCACCCGCTCGAGATTTGTTCCGGGTCGTAGGCGTCCGAGAGGAGCACGAGCCCCGGGGCGTCGTCGACGGACGACACCGGATCGGGGGCGTCCGGATCGATGTTCAGAACGCGAGTCTCCCCGCCGGTGTTCGCGTACTCGAGCGACACGCGTGCGGTCGAGCCCTCCGTGATCCTGTCGTCGTCGACCGTCACGTTCAGTTCGATGCCGTCGGGGGTCTCCTCCGACCCGACGTCGGACGCGGAAACCGTCTTCGGCGCTCGCGGCGAGGGAGAGCCGTCCGCGTCGCTCGTGCCGCCGAGACATCCCGCGGTCGCGGCGAGGGTCGCCAGCGACGCGACGCAGGTTCGGCGTCTCATATCCGGACGGTGCGTCGGGGAGGAGACGTCTCGCGATCGCGGGACGAAACACCCGTTTCGTTCCACCAGGGGGCTCCGCGGCAGCCGTCGGGTCCGGAGAGACGCCGGACGGGGACGACGGAGCGCGTGCGGACGGCCTCGAGACGGGACGACAGCGGGCGGGAGCGGCGTCGGTCGGTACGCACATCTCCCGGTTCTCGGCTCGGGGATCGCCCACGGATCGACGCTCGCTTCGAACGATCGCTCAACAGAGGTTGAGTCCGTGGTCGTTCTTGAGGTGGTGAAACGCCGTTCCGTAGATGGGGCTTCCCTTCTCTCCGGATCCCCAGTGACAGCTGACCGATCCGTCGGAATTGAAGGTGCTGCAGTGTGCGATGATGCTGACGTACTCGTTTCCGTCGTAGTTCTTCAGCGCGAATATAGGGCCGCCGGAGTCGCCGTCGCCGGCCACGATGTCCGCCTTGACGCCGTTGTTCCCGTAGTCGACGCACCGGTAGCCGGGCGAACTGAGCCCGGTTCCCTCGATCGTGCCTTCGGTCGTACAGGTCGTCGCCCCGGTGTCGTAGCAGGTCTCGTTCGAGGAGACCAGGTCGTCGACGCCGGACTCCGGCACGTACCCACCCACCTGTCTCGGGCCGCCCTTGACGTACACCTGGAGGTCGTCGATCTCCTCCGAACTGGTGGGCCTGACGAGCGCGTAGTCGGCGTTCGTGTCGCACTCGTCGACCTCGCCGAACGCGTCGGTGTGCTGTTTGAGGGTCTGTCCACTGTTGTCCTGGCAGGTCGCCCATAGGTGGTTCACCGTCAGCAGTCGCTCGTCGCCGTCGGAGTCAGTGACGCAGAAGCCCGCGCTCCCGACGCCGTTCGAGGCCTGGACCGCGACGCCGCCGGGGACGGGGTCGTAGTCGTCGTGGTGACAGCAGTCGCCGAGCTGGAGGTCGGGCGCCGCCGTAGTTCGGACCGGGATGCCGTCCTTCGAGTCCGGGAGGCTGTCCTCGTAGGTGTCGGGGTCGATCTCGGCCTTGATGAGGAGGCCGTTCTTTCCGTCGAACCGCTCGCTCCACCGAGCGGAGTAGATGCTCTCGACCCCGGGGTCGTCGAGGTGTTCCTCGACCAGTTTCTCCCGGGCGTTCTTCGAGTCCTGCGTGTGGTTGTGCCACGACTCCGGAACCTCCTTCGATTTGACGACCGTCTCGCCGCGTTTGAGCGTCGGGATACGGACGGTGTCGTCGTCGCTGGCGCCGACGACCTCGACGGCCGCGACGGTCGAGACGCCGAGAGAGCCACCCCCGATGCCCCGCAGCAGGTTCCGCCGCAGGACGTTTCTCCGTTCTCCCTCGCTTGACATGGCGTGAACGGCCTGCCGACCAGTTTTTAACCGGTGTAGTAAGTAATTTACTGACAAACCGGTCGCGGTGGCAACCACCCCGACCGCCCCGGCCGCCCGCTTCGGGGCGACGGGGCGCCCGTCGGACCCGGTCGAGTCCGTCTCAGCACCAGGTACAGTCGACACGGCGACCGAACGACCGCGTCGGTCCGCCGCCGGACCGCCTCGTCGCCCGGTACCGTGTCATCGGCCGCGAGGGGGCCGAACGACGTGTTGTACTCGACGAACGTCATCGCGTCCGCGCACCGTACGCACGAGGTTTCGCGGCCAGTACTGGAGGCTCCGGCCGGCAATTCATACCTCGGTGTGCGCGTCACCCGATTGCGGAAGCCGGCGGCTACAGTGCTCCGTCAGGGATTCGAACCCGATGCAAATCCTCGCTCCGCTCGGATTTCCGTGCTTCGAATCCCTCCCCTGCGCTTCCAGCTTCACTCGCTGCGCTCGTTCAGAAGAGTGCTCCGTCAGGGATTCGAACCCGGTGCGAGACTCACTTACGTTCGTCTCGCGTGATTCGAATCCCTTCTGTGTGCGCTTCTCGCGCTCACGATGTTCGCTTGAGAAGTGCTCCGTCAGGGATTCGAACCCTGGTCCTTGCCGTGAGAGGGCAAGATGATTGGCCGGACTACACCAACGGAGCGCATCAGAACGTATCGGGAAGAAACGTATAATGATTGCGCTTCATCTTTCCGTGTGCCGGTTTGCCACCCCGAGCGGAGACGACCACCGCCGCCCGACGACCGCGAACGCCGCGACCAGCAGCCCCGCCAGCGCCGCGGGAAGACCGAACCCATTGCCCCGGCCCCGGTGGGCCGAACTGTAAACGGTCTCGTCCTCGCAGTCGCAGGTGCAGAAGTAGGAGAGACGCTCCGGAAGATGGCCTCCTCGCCGTCGGCGGTGACGCCGCCCGTCGTACCGGTGACCTGGTACCAGCCCGGCCCGTCGGAATCGTCGATACGCCGGTCACCGACACCACCCCGTCGCCGTCGTCCAGGTACGTCGAGGCGCCGTTCTCGCCGCCGGAGACGGAGTTGATGTTGTTCTGCAGAATCTCGTCGATCTCGTCGCCGCCGCGCGTCGCTCCGCGGTCGACGCCGAAGGTCCCGCCGCCGGTGGCGTCACACCGGGCTCGACTTTCGGCCTCGTAGGTCGCGCTGGTCCGCGTTAACGTCTCGAAGCCGACGCCCGACCGGCCGACGACCCGCAGGCCGTAGCGGACCTCCGTCGCGGCCGGACTCGGGTCGCCGAGCACCTCGGCGGTGTAGTTCGCCTCGCCGGCGCCGTAGCTCGCGCCGGCGGTCCGCTGCCGGCGGCGAACGCGGCGCAGACGAGTAGTATCAGCACGAGCCGCTCGAGATACCCTCCGCCGTGTCCCCGTTTGGGCTGGCGTCGGTGCTATGCAATCATGTCTCTATCGCCGTCCGTCCGCGGCGGTTGATCACGGCACGCGGACGGGCCGAGGCGCAGGCGGGTCGCCCGGGACGGCCAACAGGTGTCGCGCCGCCCACACGACGGCGGCTACGTCGCCTCGTCGAAGTCCGTGTGGCCGCGGATGTCGACGCCCTCTCCGGTGACGGTCGCGAGGTAGACGCCGTTGCCGGAGCCGGTGTCCCGCTCGGCGGCGGCCTCGACGGCCCGGGCGCCGAGGGAGGCAGCGGCGTCGGTCGACAGCCCCGGCTCGTACTCGGTTTCGAGGACGCCGGTGGCGATCTGCGTGCCGCTGCCGGTGACGGTGTAGTCGTCGGCCATCACGCCGCCGGCGGGGTCCAGCGAGAAGACGTGGGAGCCGTCGTCGTCGACGCCGCCGAGGATGGGCCGGATGGCCCGGAACGGCCCGCCGCGGGCGAAGTTGCCCGCCAGCGTCGCCAGCGCCTCGATGTCCATCGGCTCCCCGCGGCGGGTCTCGTACAGCGACGCCTCCGCCCGCAGCGTCCGGATGAACGACTGGGCGCCGCCGACGGAGCCGACGAGCGTCAGCGCCGCTGTCGGGTGGATCTGCTCGACCTTCTGGACGCCCTTGTTGGCGACGAACCGCCCGCCCAGCGACGCCCGCATGTCAGTCGCGACCGCGACGCCGCCTTCCGTCGCGATGCCGACCGTCGTCGTCCCGGTCTTCAGCACCGAATCGTCGGGCGACTCGACGTCCCGAAAGCCGCCGACCTCGGGCTCGTACGGCGACTCCCGCGGCGTCAGGCCGGGGTCGGTGGGGTCGGGGTCACGCATCCTCGTCGCCTTCGAGGTCCGCGAGGTGGGAGGCGATGACGTCCTCCTCGACCCGTTCGAACCGCTCGGACTCGACGTCGATCGTCGCCAGCTCGACGCCCTCCGCCGAGAGGTCGTCGTTCGTCACCCCGAGTCCCTCCAGGGCGAGGTCGATGCCGGCGTCGAGGTCCATCTCCTCGCGGTAGCCCTCCTCGAGGACGTCCTGGATGGCCTCGCGGTCGCCGCCGACGGCCGTCGCCTGCCACTCGTACGGCGTCCCCGAGGGGTCGGTCTCGAAGAGCCGCGGCTCGCCGTCGTCGACGCCGCCGACCAGCAGCGCGACGCCGAACGGCCGGGCGCCGCCGGTCTGGGTGTACTGCTGGATGTTGTCGGTGACGGCCTTCGTCAGCGTCTCGACGTCGACCGCCTCGCCGTACCGTACCTCCTCGGTCTGGGCCCGCCGGCGGGCGAAGTCGATGAGCTTCCGCGCGTCGGCGACGTGGCCCGCGCTGGCGATGCCGACGTGGTCGTCGGCCTTGTGCAGCTTCTCGACGCTGTCCCGCTCCATCAGCGGCGACCGGACCCGCCGGACGGCACCCAGCACGACGCCGTCGGGCGTCCGAACGCCGACGCTCGCGGTGCCGCGCGCGACGGCCTCGCGGGCGTACTCGACCTGGTAGAGACGTCCGTCCGGCGAGAAGATCGTGATCCCGCGGTCGTACGCCTGCTGTTGTGATTGTCCTTGCATGGTATGGTGGCCCCGGTGGCCTTCACGCGACGTTAGAAGCCCCGCGTATATACGTTGCTTATAACTGGCCAGCGTTGCCTCCTGTTGACGTTGTCGACGCGCGCGGCCCCGCCCGAGCGGGCACCCGACGCGTCGTCGTCCGCGGCGTCGGAAGGATACACCATCCGGGTAGCGGCGAAGCCGGCCGCCGACTCCGTCGAGACGGGATGCCGACGATTCCGTCGACAGAGTCGGTGCCGACGCTCGTCCGCTTCGCCGACGGCGAGGCGATCGCGACGACGGCCGACGGCTCTCAGGGGACCGAGGCCGTCGTCGCATTCATCGAGCGGAATGCTCCCAGCTGCGTCGAGACCGTCGCCGAACAGTAGTCCGCGAAACCCAAAAACGACGGCCGCGTCAGTCGTCGGTGGGCTGTGCCTGTTCCTCCGCGTCCCCGTCGGTGGCGAGCTGCTCCTCGTCGGCCTCACCACCGTCGGACCGTAGCTCCGACGAGCCTCGGCTCGCATCGCTCGCCTCGCCGCCGTCGGTGGTCGCAAGCTTGCCGTCGGCGGCCAGCTGCTCCTCGAACCACGCGAACTCGCGGCCGTGGAGGCCGTCCCGCTTCGTGTTCCACGGGTCGGGGTCGGTGATCTCCGGGCCCTCGGCCCACGACTGGACGATGTTCCACAGCCAGACGAGCGTTCCCAGCCCGATGAGGAACGCCCCGAAGGTGGTCACCTGGTGGAGCAGCTCGACGGAGGCCAGCGGCGCCAGCGCCGGGTTGAAGTCGTAGGTGGCGTACCGCCGCGGCATCCCGAGATAGCCCATCAGTAGCATCGAGAAGAACGTGATGTTGACGCCGATCATCGACAGCCAGAAGTGCCACTTCGCGAGCGTCTTCTGGTACATCTTCCCGGTGACGATGGGGAACCAGTAGTAGATGGCACCGAAGCCGGCGAAGGCGATCATCCCCATGACGATGTAGTGGAAGTGCCCGACCACGTAGTATGTCTCGTGGAGGACGAGGTTGACCGGGATGGCCGCGAGGAAGACGCCGGTGATGCCGCCGAGCACGAAGTTGGAGACGAAGCCGATGCAGAACAGCATCGGCGCGGTCAGTCGGATGCGGCCGTTCCACAGCGTCGTGATCCAGTTGAACGTCTTGACGGCCGACGGAATGGCGATGGCCAGCGACGTCGCCATGAACGACGCCCGGATGCGGGGGTCCATCCCGCTGCCGAACATGTGGTGGGCCCAGACGCCGAACGACAGCACCCCGATGGCCAGCGTCGAGTAGACGACGAACTTGAAGCCGAACAGCTTCCGGCCGGCGAACTTCGGGAGGATCCACGACACCAGCCCCATCATCGGCAGCACGAGGATGTACACCTCCGGATGGCCGAAGAACCAGAAGAGGTGTTGCCACAGGATGGGACCGCCGCCCTCGACGGCGAAGAACGTCGTCCCGAAGTTCCGGTCGAGGAGTAGCATGATGAGCGCACTGCCGAGCAGCGGGAACGAAAAGAGGATGAGCCCCGACTGGGTGAGGACGGTCCAGGAGAAGATGTCGAGGTTGGCCCAGGTGACGTTCTCGCCGCGCTCGGTGAAGATGGTCGCGATGAAGTTGATGGCGCCCATCGTCGCCGAGACGCCGGTGAGATGCAGTCCGAGCATCATCAGGTCGACGCCGGGGTTGGGCTGCTGGGCCGACAGCGGGGCGTACATCGTCCAGGAGGTCTGGGCGGGGCCGATGTCGACCGGCAGCGGGATGGTGAAGAAGCCGGCCCAGATGAGCAGCGCCCCCGGCGGCAGCAGCCAGAAGGCGATGGCGTTGATCCGGGGAAAGGCCATGTCGTCGGCGCCGATCAGTAGCGGCACGAAGTAGTTGGCGAACGCCGCGATGATGGGCGTCCCGAAGAGAAACAGCATCGTGATCCCGTGGCTGGTCAGCAGCGCGTTGTACAGCGACGGTTCGATGAGCGTCGAGGTCGGGGTCGTCAGCTCCAGCCGCATCAGCAGCACCGCGACGCCGCCCCACAGGAACGCGATGACGCCGTAGGTTCCGTAGAGAACGCCGATGTCCTTGTGATCGACGGTCGTCAACCACCGGATGATACCCGACGGCTTGTGGCCATGGCCCTGTTCGTGTTCGTGACTCCCGCCCGTGGCCGCAGGATCGCCCGCGAGCGGAGCGTACGCGCGCCAGTTCTCCGTGCGGGCCAAGAACGCGCCGATGCCGACCAGTAGAGCCCCCATGAGAACGGTCAGCGCGAGCTGTTCTGCAGCCATCGTGTATAATCGAGACCACGAACCGCGGGTAAAGAAAGGTTATGCTATGTCGGTGCCATCGCCGGGAACGGCCCGAGCCGACCGGTCACTCCGCGCCGTCGGAGGCGTCGGACTCGGGTTCGCTGGGGACGCCCGCCACCTCGGCGTCGGCCTCGGAGTAGCCGGCCGGGATGTAGTCGTCCATCTCGTTTTCCGCGCCGGAGATGGCCTTCCCGGAGAAGTACGTCAGCACCGACAGCGCGACGCCGGTCAGGACGATGATCGACATCTGGATGAGGACGATCACCGGGTCGTCCGGGAACGAGCCGATGAACGCGTACGCCCCGACGAAGAACACCAGTATCCCGAGCGGGATGACGTTCACCGTCAGGTCGAGGAGCGTCTCGCGGTCGAAGATGCGATCGCTCATCGTCCGATCGTTCGGGCAGCCACACAAAGGCGTTGCGCTAGCGGTCCGCGGCGGTGTTCAGATAAGAACCGATTGACAAGCCAGTTTCTGCCGGCCGGTCAACTGACTCCTGGCGGACTGAAAGGGCGAGGCGCTCTCGACGAACCCCGACGACGCAAGCACTGCAGGGCGCAACGCGCCCGAAGCGCGCAGCGAGTCGCGGGAGTCGAAAGCGCCGAGGGCTTTCTCTCGGTCTCTTATCTGAACACTACCCGGTCCACCGTCCGTGACCCGACAATGCCGACCAGCGCGGCGATGGCACCCGCGGCGGCGACCGTGTAGCCCCGCTGGACGATGCCGTCGTCGCGGGCGGCGGCGTCGAGATACGACGCGAGGCCGCCGTCGACCTGCGAGCCGACGATCAATAGCCCGACGACGACGAAGGCGGCGCCGAGCCCCACGAGCAGCCGCCACGGCCGGACCGCGTAGCCGGCCTCGGTGACGATGCCGGCGACGCTGCCGGTGAACAGCAGCAGCCCCGTCACCGACACCGGATAGAGGTTGAACAGAATCCCCACCTCGCTGAGGACGATGCCGAGCACGACGACCACGGGCCACGGGCTCGTCTTGTCGCGGCGGTCGGGCGCCGTCGCCTCGGGTCGGTCCGCTCCCATGCACGACGGTCGGATCGCCCGGCTCAAATGGCCGTCGGTTCGGCGTTCGTGGACAGGCATTTCGGGCTACTCGACCACGATTGGACTTCGGACGGCGATCGTATATTGCCACCACTGACCAGTGAGCAGTGCTCCGGGCCGTCCACTAATCGAAGGGTACTGTTGAGGTATCCGCTATTTACAATTATTGAATACGGAGACTCCTCGTTAATATATTGTAAAATCGAACTACGAACGGCACAGTAAAATTTTAGTGGATGTATTATGGTTTGTGTTTGCATGCCAAGAAAAGAGAGTCTGAGGCGACGGAACTTGCTAAAATCTGCTGGTGCGACTGCTAGCATCGGGTTGTTCGGCGTCAGTATGGCGAACGCCGAGGCATCCAGCATGGAACAGTCCTTCGTCGGCGTCTCCTACGACACCCTGACACACGCCACTCAGGGGTCATGTGAGGGGACGGTGACCCGTTCATCGGAGGGGATACAGGGGAACCTCGAAATCGGCGGGTTCACTATACCGCTGAGTAGCAGCGACCTATCGAGCGGTAGCGACCCGCTGGAGCCTAACAAGCTGGAGAACGGTTGGCCCGTTTACTGGTTCCAGAGCCGACGACCCGAACACGTGTCCGACGGCCGAGCGCTGGAAATTGAATTGAATGACCGTGGCGATGGGTTAGCTGGATACCTCACGCGGTCCGGAAGCGACTACGCCAAACTCGGGTTCACCTTAGGGGCGGTCGGTACGGGGGCGACTGCGGAAGAAATCAAGGGCGGCCTGCAGAACGAGGGCAAAGGCGTATCACCCCCTGGATACGATGGCATTCCTCCAGTCCCCGATACCGGGGTTCCACAGAACACGTCCGCCGCAGCCTACATCGAAGACCGACGCAATGGAGGTGACGATACATGAGTGACTGCGAGGACGATGATCACGATTCGGAGGACAAGACCGATGCCCTGGCGGAAACGGTAATAGAGGAAAGCATGTCCTGGGAATCGGACCCGGACTGCAACGATGATGAATCCGCCGAGAGCTATTGGAAGTTGGCCACCGTCTCGAACTTGATGGAGGGATGCTATGGGTACAACGACGACGGCGAGAACGACGATGACGAGAACAAGATATACGATGGGAGGTTCCTGGATGTTCTCAGCCACTTTGTTGACGTTCCGGAGTCGTTGACGGCCTGCGACGACACCAAGGCGTATCCGGGTTCGGTCGAATTCCAGGTCTACCATGGCACATTCTGCGACAAGACCGATTACAAATTCGATGACCCGTTGCCCGACGATGATGACGGGTCTGACGGCGGTGGTATAGTGGACACGCTTGTAACCATCGGCGGCGTCGCTGGCTCGGCCGCCGGCGGCGTTTATGCAGCAGCCAGTGCGGGGCTAGTGATAGGTTATATCGTAGCTTCTTCTGTCGATAGCGATCCGATTGACTATGAAAAAACGCAGAATGACGACAGTCAACAGACGTGTTACTGGGATATCAACGCTGCTGGATCTTCCGAATCGGATTTCCCGAGCGACCCGTGCGAATCTGCGGGTGTCCAGATCTTCATCAATACCTTGAAGACGGGAGAGTTCGGAGTCAATGCCTCATCCCGGTGGACTTTCAATTACCAGAAGTACACCGATGGAACCAACGATTACGATGACGATACGTGCTGTGATGATAGCCCGAGAACCTACGTTAGGACCACCGTCTGGGTTAATAACCAGTTCGATATTGAAAGCGTCGACGAGTGCAATTAACGAAGAGTAGCAACTCCCCTATTCCTCGTCGTCGAACGGCGAGCCGGCGGCGTCGGGCTCGTTGCCGGCCAGCGAGACGATGTTCTCGCGACCGACCCGGAGCCGGGAGATCTGGTCGTCCTCTTCCATGTCCGACAGCAGCATCGACACCTTCGATTTCGACCAGTCGGTCACCTCGACGATGTCGACCTGCTTCATCCGGCCGCCGCGGTCCTCCAGCAGGTCGATGACGCGCTCCTCGTCGGAGAGCAGTTCCGCCTCGCTGACGTCGACCGCCGGGCTCGCGTCGACGGTGTCGGCGGCGACACCCGCACCTGCGCCTGCGCCCGCACCCGTCCCGCCGTCGCCGGCGTCGGTCTCCGCCCCGGCGGCCGCCCCCCCGCCGGGCGGCAGCGCCCCGCTCCGGTAGGCCACCGCCGCGCCGCCGCCGAGCGCGACGACCACCAGTAGCACCCCCATCGGCAGGAGCAGTCCCCGTCCGTCGTCGTCCGCCGGCGTCGCTCCCGCGTCGTCGACCGACTCGGCGTCGGCCAGCACGACCCGGGGGCGCTGGTCGGTGAACGACCGCTCGCCGGTCCAGGTGACGGTGTCGCTTTCCGCCAGCGAGTCGCCCGACAGCACGCGGCCATCGGTGGGCTGGGCGCGGACGAACGCCAGGTTCGGGCCGGCGGCGAAGGCCAGTTCCTGGTCGGGGCCGACGTAGAGCCCGCCCTCGAAGACGTCGCCGGCCTCGACGTCGCCGTCGTCGGTCGGGCGGGCGAACCCCTCCCAGTGGAACGACAGCTCGACGACGCCGAGCGCCTGCGTCTGCGGGGCCAACCCCTCCACGCGGGCGTCGCGGGCGAACCCCGTCGCGCGCATCTCCCGGCCGGTGGCCCGCGAGCCGTTGTCGGTCAGCCACCGCGCCCGCGTCCGGAAGTTGGTGAACAGCTCCGTCTCGTCGTCGTTGAACTCCTCGGCGAACGCCTCGAAGTCGTCGCGTTCGGAGCCGTTGAGCGCCCGCTCGTACCGGAACCGCCACTCCGCGGAGCCGTTCCCGTAGATGGTGATGATGAAGGCCGTCCGGTCGGCCTCGAACTCCTGCAACAGCGCCGGCGACCCCGCTGCCCGTACTCGGCTCCTGTCTGTGTACGGCCCGAACGCCGTCGCGTCCTGCAACAGTGCCGGCGACTCCGCCGTCCGTGCGGGGGCCGCCGCGCCGTCGCTCGCCGCCCCGTCGGCGGTCGGCCCGCCGACGGCGAGGCCGACCGTCGCGGCCGACAGCAGCAGAACGCCCGCAAGGAGAACCGACAGCGTCCGACCCGCACGCGACCAGCCCATTGATACGGGACCGTCGACTCCCGGATCATAAAATCCCTGCGTTCGGCTCGCGGCGACGGCGGCCGAATCGCCGGCCGGCGCCTACCGGAGCGCGGCCGCGAGCCGCTGGATCGGGTGGTCGGGCTCGGGGCCGTCCTCGCGGTCGCCGAGCTGGGTCCGACAGGAGGCCCCGGGCGCGACCGGAGCGCCGTCGGCGGCGTCGACCTGCTCGAACAGCAGCCGGCCGACCGCGCGGCTCATCGAGTAGTGCTCGGCCTCGTAGCCGAAGGCGCCGGCCATCCCGCAGCAGGTCGAATCCAGCGGCTCGACGTCGTAGCCGGCCCGCCGGAGGACGCCGACGGCGTGGTGGTCCCGCTTCGTCGCCGTCTGGTGGCAGTGGCCGTGGTAGACCAGCGACTCCGTCGGCGCGTCGAAGGCCACCCGCTCGTCGAGCCGCCGGACGTCGAGGTACTCGCAGACGCCGAAGGTGCGCTCCGCCAGCGGCTCCGCCGAGGTGTCGCCCAGCAGGTCGGCGTAGTCGGACTGCAGCATCACGGCGTCGGACGGCTCGCAGACGACGACGTCCCACCCCTCCTCGACCCGCGGGGTGAGCTCGGCGACGACGTCGCGGGCCCGCTCCTCGGCGAGGTCGAGAAAGCCCTTCGAGAAGGCCGCCCGTCCCGCGGGGCCGACGTCGGCCACCCGGACGTGGACGTCGGCGGCCTCCAGCACCCGGACGGCCGCCTTCGCGACCGCCGGCTCGGTGTAGTTGGTGAACGTGTCCGGCAACAGTAGCACTCGCTCGGCGGCCTCCGCCTCGGGGACGGCCGGGCCGCGGGCGTCGAACCAGTCGACGAACGACTCGCGGCGGAACGTCGGCAGTTGCCGCTCGCGGGCGATGCCGATCGTCCGCTCCAGCAGCGCCCGCGCGCCGGGCAGCGACGCCAGCCGGTTCGACAGCGGCGCCAGCGCGCTGCCGAGGCGGGCGGCCCACTCGACGTTGGCGAACAGCCGGTCCCGGAGGGTCGCCCCCTCGCGGTCGTGCCGCTGGTGCTGGAGTTCGACCTTCAGCTTCGCGAGGTCGACCTCGCTGGGGCAGTTCCGCACACACCCCTTGCAGCCGACACAGAGGTCCAGCACCTCGGTCATGAACTCGTCGTCCGTCGCCGCGGCGTCGAGCTCGCCGGACATCGCCGCCCGGAGGGCGTTGGCCCGGCCGCGCGTGCTCAGCGCCTCCTCCTCGGCGGCCCGGTAGGTCGGACACATCACCCCGCCGGTCGTCTCCTGGGGCCCCCGGCAGCCGCCGCAGCCGTGACACAGCTCGACCATCCCCTGGAAGCCGTCGTCGTCCCACGACAGCGCCGGCTCGAAGCCGGCGTCGAACTCGTAGTCGGGGCCGATCCGGAGGTCGTCGGTCGGCTCGACGTCGCCGCAGACCTGCCCCGGGTTGAGCAGCCACTCGGGGTCGAACGCCGACTTCACCCCGCGGAACAGCTCGAACACCGCCTCGCCGTACAGCTTCCGGTTCCACGCCGTCCGGGCGCGGCCGTCGCCGTGCTCGCCGGAGACGCTGCCGTCGTACTCCAACACGAGGTCGGTCGCGCCCTCGGCGATGGCTTCCATCGTCTCGACGCCGTCGACCGACTTCGTGTCGATGAGCGGTCGAATGTGGAGACAGCCCGGCCCGGCGTGGGCGTAGAAGCTCGCGAACGTGTCGTTGTCCGCCAGCAGCTCCTGGAACTCCGCGACGTACTCCGGGAGGTGCTCCGGCGGGACGGCGGTGTCCTCGATGAAGCTGAGGTGTTTCTCGTCGGTGGTCCGGCTCAGCAGGATCGGCAGCCCGGACTTCCGGAGCTTCCAGAACCGCTCGCGGTCGGCCTCGTCGTGGGCCTCGGCGGCGTGGACGGCCCGCACCGGCGCGTCCGTCTCCCTGCCGTCGTCGGGGTCGGCGACGGTCGCCGTCTCCGGGTGGCGGTCGGCCAGCAGCTCCGCGACCAGCCGCCGGCCCTCGGCGTCGTCGTCGGCGTAGAACTCCACCAGCAGGACGCCGCCGGCCGTCTCGGGAAGCGTCTCCGCGACCAGTTCGCCGAACTCGGCGGTGTCCCGGGCCAACTCCAGCAGGACGTCGTCCAGCACCTCGACGGCCGCGGGGTCGAACTCCAGGACGGTCGCGACGTCCGACAGCGCCGACAGGAGGTCCTCGTAGGACAGCAGCGCCACCGCCTTCGTCTCCGGGACGGGCTCGAGGGCGACCGTCGCCTCCGTGACGACGCCGAGCGTCCCCTCGCTGCCGGCGAGAACCCGCGCGAGGTTGATTGTCTCGCGGTCGCCGGCCCGGACGGCCTCGTACTCCTCGACGAGCCGGTCGAGGTTGTAGCCGGAGACGTTCCGCTTCAGCTCCGGGTACGCCTCCCGGACCGCCTCGCTCGACGCCTCGACGACCTCGAGCAGGGCCGCGTAGATTCGCCCGACCCGGTCGTCGCGGTCGGCCCGCCGGCGCCACTCCTCGGGGGTGACCGCGCCGAACCGGTGGACGGTGCCGTCGGCCAGCACCACCTCCACGTCCTCGAGGTAGGCGTCGGTCTTGCCGTACACCAGCGAGTGGCTGCCGGTCGAGTTGTTGCCGATGGCGCCGCCCAGGGCGCTCCGGTCGCCCCATGCCGGGTCGGGCGCGAACTTCAGCCCGTGGTCGGCGAGAACGGCGTTCAAATCGCCCAGCCGGACGCCCGGTTCGGCGGTTGCCGTCCGGCCGTCGGGGTCGATCTCGCGGACCCCGTCCATGTGGCGGGTGAAGTCGAGGACGACCGCCTCGTTGACCGTCTGCCCGGCGAGCGACGTGCCGCCGCCGCGGGGCAGCACCGGCACCGACCGCTCGTGGCAGCGCTCGACGACCGCCGCGGCGTCGTCGACGTCGGTCGGGAAGACCACGCCGACCGGCGTCATCGCGTACGCCGAAGCGTCGGTCGCGTACAGCGTCCGGGTGTACTCGTCGAACCGCACCTCGCCGTCGACCAGCGGCTCCAGCTCCGCCACCAGCTCCGGCCGCTCGACCTCGCCGGCCGTGTAATCGTACTCCGCCCGGGGGTCGGCCGCCGGGTCCGTGGCCGGGTCCGGATTCGGGGTCGGGGTCGGGGCCGAGTCGCCGCCCTCCGTTGCCATACCCCGACCACGGGGCGCCGCGGCTAAAATCCCCGGCCTGGCGGGAGCAGGCCTCCGGGACCGGAGCGACCCGCCGCGCGGCGCAGTCCTTTTATCGGTTCGAATATATCCGAGTGGTATGAAAACGGCCACCACGGGCGCCGACGAGACGACGAGCGTAGGGACGAACGCCCTCGTCGGCGCCGCGGTAACGGTGCTGTCGGCGACGGTGGTCCCGCTGGCGCCGCTCCTCGGCGGCGGCGTCGCCGGCTACCTCCGGGCGGGCGAGGCGGGCGACGGCCTGCGGGTCGGTGCGCTCGCGGGTGGCGTCGCCGTGCCGGTGTTGCTCGCCCTCGTCGCGCTGTCCGTCCTCCCGATCTACCGGGCGGTCGGCGGCATGACCGGACTCGGGGGAGTGGCGGTCCTCGTGGCGGTCGGCGCGGGGTACATCGTCGGTCTGAGCACCGTCGGCGGCCACGTCGGCCGCCGCGTCGCCGACGACCGTCGTCACTCCCGGCGGTAGGTGACGAACGCCAGCTCGCCGTCGGTCTCGCGGTCGGTTTCGGTCCACTCGGGGCCGAACTCCGGGAAGTAGGTGTCGCCGTCCGGTCGCTCGGGAATCTCCGTGAGCCGGAGTTCGTCGGCGCGGTCGAGGAACTGCTCGTAGACGGAGGCGCCGCCGGCGACGTAGACGGTCTCGCGGTCGCCGTCGAGCGCCTCGCCGGCCGCCTCCAGGGCCGCCTCGACGCCGCGGGCGTGGACGGCCCCCTCCGGGAGGTCGAGGTCGTCGCGGCGGGACAGCACCACGTTCGTCCGGCCGGGCAGGGGGCCGCCGAGCCGCGCCGCGATGGAGTCGTAGGTCCGTCGGCCCATCACGACCGGATGCCCCATCGTCGTCTCCTTGAACCGCGCGAGGTCCGCGGGGTAGTGCCACGGCATCTCGCCGTCCGCCCCGATGACGCCGTTCGCCGCGACGGCGGCGACGAGCGAGACGCACATTCGGTCGGTCGCGCTCGCGCTCACGGTCACTCCGCCACCGCGAACTCGATGCCCGGCGCGGGGTCGTACCCCCGCAGCCGGACGTCATCGTAGGCGAGCTCGTCGAGCGGGCGGTCGGCCACCTCGATCGCCGGCCGCTCGCGCGGCTCGCGGCTCAGCTGGGTCAACAGGCCGGGGACGTGGTCGTACCCATCGCCGTCGGGCTCGGGCGGGGCCGTCTCCTCGAGCCACGCCCGAACGTCGGCGTAGCCGGCGCGGTCCTCGACGGCCGCCAGCCGCTCCTGCAGCGCCGGCAGGTTGTCGGCGTACCAGGCGCCGCGGTCGCCCTCGCCGCAGTAGACGTGCGCGTCGACGACGGTGTGGCCGAAGGAGCCGACCGCGAACTCCGTGCGGTTGGCGATGGCGTGGGTCAGAAGCGCGTACGCCGCGAGGTTGAAGGGGACGCCCAAGGCGACGTCGCCGGACCGCTGGGTGAGATGGACGTTCAGCCGGTCGCCCTGGACGCTGAAGACGAAGGTGTAGTGACACGGCGGCAGCGTCGAGACGGCGGCGTTGGCCGGGTGCCAGGCGTTGACCACCATCCGACGGGAGTGGGGACTTTCCGCCAGCGTGTCGAGAACGTACCGTAGCTGGTCGAACACCTGGCGCTCGGTGCCGTCGGGCGCGGTCTCGGTCGTCGTCCAGCGGTGGGCGTCGTCGGGCCAGCTCTCACCCGGCAGCCGGGCGGGGTCGTCAGGCACCGGGAACCGCCGCCAGAAGCGGCCGTAGGCCGTGTCGAGCCGTCCGTCGTCGTCGGCCCAGGCGTCCCAGATCTTCGTCTCCTCGCGCAGGCTCCGGATGTGCGCCTCCCCGGAGAGGTACCACAGCAGCTCGTGGATGAGCGAGTTCCACCGATAGCCGTCCATCCGCTTGGTCGTCAGGAGCGGAAAGCCCTCGCGGAGGTCGACCTCGTAGTGCTGGGAGAAGACGGCGACCGTGTCGACGCCGGTCCGGTTCGGCTTGTACGTCCCGCCCGAGAGGACGTCCGAGACGAGGTCGTGGTACTGTCGCATTTATGTACTGATAGATGCGGGACCGACCGGTATAGAACTACTGGATGGCGCGACTCGTAGTCAACTACCTCCGCGGCTGGAGACGATGAATCACGGGCCTGCTCCCCGGTAGAACCGGTAGCAACCCATTTCAGTCGGTCCCTCCCGAACGGACTCCTGTGGACCCGAGTCCGGGTCACTCGGCGACGATGACGTCGAATCTCCAATTGAATGCAAGTCCCGAATCGTCGTCCTCCTCTGATTTTCGGATGCCGTACTTGTTGTCGAAGGGGTGTTCGCCCGCCGCGAAACAGGTCTTGGCAACGTCGGACGTGACGAGGACCCGCTCATCGGCGACCGCCTCGCCCGGTTCGAGCGTCTCTGAGCCGATCACTCTCGGCACGGCACTTCCACCGATCGGACACCCGTTGGAGATGTCGGCTGACCCGTAATCGACCGCTAAATGGTGCCCCGAACAAAAGGACGCGTGAAACGGGAGATCCGGAGCATCTGACGTGAGGTACCAGGAACGACTGTCCGTATTTCGGAGCGAGATGAAAAGCGTCCCGCCCTGACTGCTGGTCGGTTGCTCGAGGAGTTCGACGCGTCTCTCCAGGGGGACGGACTCGGGGAGTGGGTGCGCCCGGACCGCCTCGATTCGGCCGACATCACCGGCCGGGGTCGGCCTCTCGGACGAAAAATCGGGTGACTCGTCTTCGGTGGCAGTCGGTGTCTCCGTCGCAGTCGGCGTCTCGGTATCGGTTCGGGGCTGTGTTTCAGCCGCCTCGTCGCTGGGGCCGGTGAGCGAACAGCCGGCTAAGCCCGTCAGGACGGCCGACGTCAACAGATTTCTCCGTTTCATGATTCTGGCTGACGATTACATCATCTAGTATATTACTGTTTTCTACGCCAAGTTAACGTGAATAGCCGGTCTGACTCGGGAGCGTCCTATCGACTATTGTATATAGAAAGTTTGTAATTTCCAGTTTCAGTGGCAGAGATGTAATCGTTTTCGTACTCTCGGTCGTCTACAGCGCATTGATAGTAGGACAACTACTGCCCGGACTCGGTCTGGTGATCCCGCTCGTCGTCCTCTACCTGCTGTGGCGACTGGTCCGGGCGGCGGCGTCACATTTAATCTTTGTCGCCGCTGGAAGGGCCGTATGTCGTCCCGTATCGGCGTCGACCGACGGCTCCTGGCGGGCGTCGCCGCCGTCGTCGCCGTCGTCGTCCTCCTGTACAGCGTGCTCATCATCCAGCGGCTCCTCGCCGGCGTCATCCTGCTGGCGTCGGTAGCCGTCGCGGTGCTCGTCGTCCACCTGCTATTGCGGCTCGTCCGTGCCCTGGAGCGCATCGCGACGGCCCTGGAGGCCGACGCGGACGCCGAGGAGGGTGACGTCCGCGGCGCCGTCGCCGACGGCGGCGACACGACGGCGGGGCGGGCCGGCGACGACGGAGCGACGTGATCGAGTACCCCACCTTCTTGACCGTCCGTGCCGACGTCCGGGTATGTACATAGGTAACGTCACCTGGCCGGAGGCCGGCGAGGCTCTCGGCGACGGGTCGCTGGCGCTCGTGCCGCTCGGCTCGACCGAGCAACACGGCCCGCACCTGCCGCTCGCGACGGACCACCTCATCGCGGAGTCGTTCGCACGCGAGGCCGCCGACCGGGCCGACGTGGTCTGCACGCCGACGGTGAACGTCGGCGTCAGCCCCCACCACCGGCAGTTCCACGGGACGATGTGGGTCGACGCGCCCGTCTTCCGGGACTACGTCGAGTCGCTCACCCGCAACCTCGCGTACCACGGCATCGACCGGGTGATCTACGTCAACGCCCACGGCGGCAACGTCGAACACCTCCGGGAGGTCGGCCGCCGGCTCCGCGACGAGGAGCTGCTGTACGCCGTCGAGTGGATGTGGAACGACAGCATCCCGGATCTGGTCGACGACCTGTTCGCACGGAACGGCCCCCACGGCGGGCCGAAGGAGACGGCGCTGATCCAGCACCTCGCGCCGGAACTAACCCGCGACGACCGCCTCGAGGACGCCCGCGACGACGGCGTGGTCAACCTCGAGGCCGCCGACATGATCCGCTACGGCGCCCGGACGTTCTACGACGCCGCCGACAACACCGACAACGGCGTCCTCGGCGACCAGACCGACGCCACCGCCGAGAAGGGCGCCGAGATGTTCGAACGGGCGACCGGACAGTTGGTCCGGCTCTGCGGGTGGCTGGAGGCCCAGCCGTTCGAGGCGCTCATGCCGGAGGACCACGTCTGATAGTGATTATTGGGAGTCGTTGCCGCCGAGTGTCGAACGAATCGGAGTTCGAACGTCGAAGCAGCCCCTTTCCGGTGCCGTGCCGAGCAGTATCGCGACAATCAGTATGAGGGCCGCATCCGTCGACGCTCCGGCGCCCCGCGACGATCCGCGGGCGAAATCGATAGCTCGAAGTGCCGGTGCCGCCGAACCGCAGGTATGACCGACGACCACGGCCACGATCACGACGACGAGGCGAATGGGCGGACGACCGCGCCGCAGAGCGACTACACGGCCGGACGGGTTGCCCTCGGCGCCGTCGTCGCGGCCGTCGGGCTGGCGGTGACGTTCGGCGTGCCGCTATTACTACTGTAGGCTCACGACAGCAGGAGGACGGCCCACATCGGCACCGCGGCGGCGACCGGGATGGTGAGGTTGTCGTCGACGACGTAGCCGCCGACGGTGGGCTTGATACCGTCGGCCAGCGTCGCGCCGGCGGCGCCGGCGACGGCCGCCGCCGCGCCGACGAAGGGGTACGCCAGCGCCAGGCTGACCAGGAACATGCCGCCGAGCACGCGCGGTCGCTTCACCGTCCGGAGTTCGCCGGTCGACAGCATCCCGCTCACCGGGTCGCCGAGCGTGAGCATGAACAGCGCCGGCACCGCGACCGTCGGCTCGAAGGCCAAGACGACGGCCGTCGCGCTGAGCACGTAGAGGGCGTAGCCGGCCACCTTCTCCTGTTCGTACTCGCGGGTGAGCCGGTCGTAGATGGGGTGTTCGAGCGCGCCGGAGAGGCGGGCGGCCTCGAGGACCGCGGTCACGACGAGCCCGACGACGGCGACGGCCTGCACGACGCGCCAGGTGACGACGCCCGCCCCGAGGACGTACTCGTCGAGGAGGTAGGCGCCGGGGACGACGGCGCCGGAGGCGTGGACCAGACGCCGCCCCAGTTCGAGAGCCATACCGGCACGTCGTTCGGGGGTATTAAGTTCCCGTCGCTCCGCGCTCGCGGCGGGTCGACCGACGATACGGGCGGCCGTCGTCGCGGGCCTGCGGGGGCGTCCGGTCGTGCCGGACGAGGAGGTTTTTATTCTGCGCCCGCCAACGGGACGCAGAATGTCCCCCGGACCGGCCCTCCGCCGCCGAGCGCTGCTTGCGGGTGCGGCGGGGTCCGTCGCCGCGACCGGCGGCTGCGTCGGCGAACTCCGGAACCTGGCGGGGCGCGACCGCTACCGGCAGTTGTCACTGTCGATCGCTTCCGTGCCCGCCAGCCACGACACCCACGCCATCCGCGTCGCCAACGCCCTCCGCGAGAACCTCGAACGCGCCGGCGTCGACGCCGACGTCACGCCGAAGTCGCCGGACGTGCTCCGCCGCGACGTCCTCGTCAACCACGATTTCGACCTCTACGTCGGCCGGTACCCCAGCGAGGGACGCCCCGACGAGCTCCGGACGCTGCTGCACTCGACGTACGGCGGGGAGGCCGGCTGGCAGAACCCCTTCGGCTTCAGCAGCGTCGCCGTCGACGACCTCCTGGCCGAGCAGCGGGCGGTCGCCGGCGAAAAGCGGGCGGCCGTCGTCGACGAGATCCAGAGACGCGCCGTCGAGCTACAGCCGTTCACGGTCGTCGCCTTCGGCGACCGGATCGCGGCCGCCCGGACCGACCGGTTCGACGGCTGGCCGGCCGGCGGCCCGACGCGGCTGTCGGACTACCTCCGGGTCGAGCGGACCGGCGACGACCGGACCCTGCGGCCGACGGTCGGCGACGTCCGGCCCACGCGCAACCGCAACCCCATCGCCGTCGAGCACCGGAGCCGGAGTCGGGTGACGGACCTCCTGTACGAGCCGCTCCTGCGCCGGCCGGCCGACGCGCCGGTCCCGTGGCTGGCCCGGACGGTGGAGTGGGAGACCGACCCGCTGACGGCGACGGTGACGCTCAGGGAGACCCCGTGGCACGACGGCCGGCCGGTCGCCCCCTCGGACGTCGCCTTCACCTACGCGTTTCTGGCGGACACCTCCCTCGGCGGGATGGACACGCCGGTGCCGACGCCGTGGCGACGGGGTGCCGTCTCGCTCGTCGACGACGCCGCGGTCGTCGACGGCGACGTCCGTCTCGCGTTCGCGACCGACCACCGCGAGGTCGCTCGGCGCGCCCTCTCGGTGCCGATCCTCCCGGAGCACGTCTGGAGCGAGTACGTCGGCGCGGCCGACGTCGCCGGCGTCGACGTCGCCGAGGGGACGACGGAGGCGCTCGTCCGGTCCAACGAGGACCCCGTCGGCAGCGGCCCGCTCCGGTTCGTCGCCGCCGACCCCGACCGATCGCTGACGCTCGAGCGGTTCGAGCCGCATTTCCTGTACGGCGACGACACCGACGGGATACCCGGGCCGCTGGCGGAGCCGCCGGCGTTCGACCGGGTGGCGTTCACCGTCGCGCCGTCCGACGACGCCGCCGCGGAGCTGCTGGAGGCCGGCGAGGCCGACGTCACCGCCGACGGCATCGGGGCCGGGAGGCTCCCACGAGTGAGCCGGACCGAGGGGCTGGAGCTCCTGCTCGCCCGGGCGGAGCCGTTCTACATGGTGGGGTACAACTGCCGACGGCCGCCGCTGTCCAACGAACGGTTCCGCCGGGTCGTCGCCCGGCTTCTCGACCGCGAGTCGCTGGTGTCGGCGTCCTTCCGGGGGTACGCCGACGCCGCCGAGGCACCGCTGCGGCCGCCGTGGACGCCCGAGGGCCTCGCCTGGGACGGCACCGCCGAACTCCCCTTCCTCGGCGAGGCCGGAGCGCTCGACGTCGAGGCCGCGCGCGCGGCGTTCCGGGAGGCGGGCTACCAGTACGACGGCGACCGCCTCGTCACCAGAGGGGCCGGCTGATGCTGGGGGTCATCGCCGGACGGGTGCTCGCCGTCGTCGCCGCGATGCTGCTCGTCGCGAGCGGCGTCATCGTCGGCCGCGACCGTCTGGCCCGGACGCGACGGGAATACCGCCGCCGGCTGGCGTCGGTCGTCCCGTACCTCGGGCTGCTCGCGGTCGTTCTCCTCGCCAACAAGCTCGCACGCGACGTCGGACCGGGGATCTCCTGGCTCGTCGGGCTGAACGTCACCCCGCTCGTCCACCGGCTCGACGGGCTGCTGCTGTGGCCGGTCTACCCGGAGTCGACGCCGCAGTTCGTCGTCTGGCTGCAGTCCCACGGCTCGCCTCGGCTGACGACGTACTTCTCGTTCGTCTACGTGTTCGGCTACGTCTTCCTCCTGACGTTCCCGCTGGTGGCGTACGTCGCGCTTCCGGACGCGCGGCCGCTCCGCCGGACCGTCGTCGCTTACGCCGCCAACTACCTCGTCGGCGTGGGCTGTTACGTGGCCTTCATCGCCTACGGCCCCCGGAACCTCATCGCGGGCGACGTCGAGGGGCTGCTGTTCACCCAGTACACGCAGTACCAGTTCCTCACGGCGTCGATCAACCACCAGACGAACGTCTTCCCGTCGCTGCACACCTCGCTGTCGGTGACCGCGGCGCTGCTGGCGTGGACGACCCGCGAGGAGTACCCGCCGTGGGCGCCGATCGCGGCCGTGCTGGCCGTCAGCGTCGCGGTCTCGACGATGTACCTCGGCATCCACTGGGCGACGGACGTCGTCTTCGGGGCCGCTCTCGGGTGGGTGAGCCTCCGGATCGGGCGACGCTTCGAGGAGACGCCGCCGAGCCTCGACGCCGTCAGACGCGGCGCCAGGGGCGCACTCGGCCGACTGCCGTCGCGGTAGGGGCCCGCGACGGACGCCGGAGGTAGGTCGCCGCTACAGCGCCGCCCCGATGGTGTTCCGGAGAGCGGCGATCTCCGCGGCGGTGTAGTCGAGCGTCGCCCCGCCGACGGTCAACTCGAGCCGGCCGTCGTCGGTCGTCTCGCCGAGCCGCTCGACGGGTGCGACGCCGTCGAACCGCTCGCGGACGGCCGCCGGGTCGGTCGTCTCGACGACGACCCGGCCGACGGCCTCCGAGAAGGCCGCCTCAAGCGGCGACGACCCCCCGAGGTCGACCGCGGCGCCGGCCGGCCCGACCAGCTCCGCGAGCGTGACCGCCAGCCCGCCGTGGCTGACGTCGTGGGTCGCGAGCGTCGACCCGCGATCGGCGACGTCGGCGACGGCGTCGACGAGCGCGGCGGCGTCGTTGGGGACGGCCGGGAAGTGGTCGGTGCCGTCGAACTCCGCGAGCAGCTGCGACCCGCCGAGCCGGCGGTCGCCGCTGCCGACGACGAGCAGCGTCCCCGCCCCGTCGAGGGCGGCCGGCGGGGCCTCGTAGCCCGGCTTCGTGCCGGCCATCACCAGCGTCGGCGTCGGCGGAACCGGCCCCGCCGGGGAGTCGTTGTACAGCGAGACGTTGCCGCCGACGACCGGCACGTCCAGCTCCCGGCACATGTCGGCCAGGCCGTCGACGACGGCCTCGAATCCGCCGTAGACCTCGGGCTTTTCGGGGTTGCCGCCGTTGAGACAGTCGACCGCCGCCAGCGGCTCGGCGCCCATCGCGGCGAGGTTGGTGGCGTTTTCCAGCGCGGCGGCGCGGGCCCCCTCGTAGGGAGCGGCGTCGGTCCAGTCGGGCTCGGCGCCCGACGACAGCGCCAGGCCGACGCCCGTCTCGCCGTCGCCGGCCTCTCGAATCGCCACGAGCGCCGCGTCGTCGCCCGGCCGCACCGCCGTCCGGGTGCCGACCTCGTGGTCGTACTGGCGGTAGACCCACTCCTTGGAGGCGGTGGTCGGCGCGGCGACGACGGCCTCGAAGGCCGTCTCGAGGTCGACGTCCGGGAGGTCCCGCTCGGGCGGCTCCGGCTCGACCGATTCGAGGTCGTCGGTCGGTGCGCCGTCGGCGAGGAACTCCGCGGGGCAGTCGACGACCGTCTCGCCCTCGAACGTGCAGACGTAGTTGCCGTCGGTCACCTCGCCGACCTCCGAACAGCCGAGGTCGTACTTCTCGGCGATCGCCTCGACGGCCTCGACGTCCTCGGGGCGGACCTCGTAGCACATCCGCTCCTGTGATTCGGCCAGCAGGATTTCCAGGGCGTTCATGTTTGGCTCGCGCTGGTGGACGGCCTCAAGATTGATGCGGGCGCCGAGGCCGCCCTTGGCGACCAGCTCCGAGGAGGCGCCGCCCAGCCCCGCCGCGCCCAGGTCGCGGGCCGACCGCAGCAGGTCGGCCTCGACCAGTTCCTCGTTGGCCTCGATGAGCCGCTTTTCGGCGTAGGGGTCGCCCACCTGGACGGCCGGTCGGTCCTCGGTTTCGGCGTCCTCGTCGAGGTCCTCGCTGGCGAAGGAGGCGCCGCCGAGGCCGTCCCGGCCCGTGGCGTTGCCGACCAGCATGAGGCGGTTGCCCGGGTTCTCGGCCGTCGCCGTCACCAGTCGCTCGGCGTCGGTCAGGCCGACGCAGGCGACGTTCACGAGGGGGTTGCCCTCGTAGCCGTCGTGGAAGGCGACGCTGCCCGCGACCGTGGGGACGCCGATGCAGTTGCCGTAGTGGGAGATGCCCTCGACGACGCCCTCGAACAGATACCGGGAGTGCTCGCGGTCGAAGTCGCCGAAATAGAGGCTGTCGGCCAGCGCGATCGGGTAGGCGCCCATCGACATCGTGTCGCGGACGATGCCGCCGACGCCCGTCGCCGCGCCGTCGAAGGGGTCGACGTAGGAGGGATGGTTGTGGGACTCGACGCCCATCGTGACGTAGGTGTCGCCCGGCTCGCCGGTTGCGGGGTCGGGCAGGGCGACGACGGCGGCATCGTCGCCGGGGCCGACGACCACCTGCTCGCCCTCGCCGTCGAACGCCGACAGCAGTGGCCGCGAGGAACGGTAGGCGCAGTGCTCGCTCCAGAGGTTCTCGAACAGCGCTTCCTCGGCGGTGGTCGGCGCCCGGCCCAGCTCCGCCTCGACGAGTTCGCGGTCCGACGGCGAGAGGCTCATTCAGGTGTAGGCTGCCCGTGGGCGGATAAATCGCTTTCCATGTCCCCGACGGCAGTGTCCGGATACGAACCGAGAGAACAGGACGCAGAAGAAAGCCCTCGGTGCTCTCGACTGCTGCTCGCGGGCCATGCGCGGCGCTCCGCGCCGCGAACTCGAGGCGGTAAAACCGTCTCGCCGCCCGCTCGCACGGCCCGAGGCGACTCCGAGTCATCGTCTCGCTGCCCGCGGCTCACGGCTCGCGGTGCTCACCGGCAGAGCGGCGCTCTGCCGAGCCCTCGCTCGCTTCACTCGCGAGGACGCCGTTCGCCGTCGAGGCGCTCGCTGCCTCGCGGGTCCCACCGCTCGGCCAACCGAAGCCTCCCTCCGGTCGGCCTCGCAGGTCGCGTCTCGCTGCTGCTCGCTGTCGTCCGAACATCGGAGAGTTTCGTGCTCGCGGACGACCGCCTCGAAACGAAGCGGGCGGGAGGAGAGTTCGGACACGCCACCATCACTGCCGAAGTCCGCTCATCTCTCTCGAACAGTACCGCTTCGGGCCGGTCAGATGCGGCCGACCTCGTCGACGTCGACGCTCTCGACGCCGTCGACGCCGCCGAAGGCATCCTCGACGGTGTCGGTGCCGCCGCCCTCGTCCGGGATGATGACCGTCGGGAACAGCGCGATGAGCCCGAAGGCGACGTCCTCGCGGTCGACCCGGCTGATCTTCGCCCCCTCCGGCAGGGAGTTCTCCAGCCGCTCCTGGAGGCCGTCCAGGTCGACGTCCGGGCTCTCCGGCATGACCTTCATCTTGGCTGCGACCTTCCCCATCGTTACGGCCCCGTGAACCCGCAGTCCGGACACTCGTAGAGGGTGCTCTGCTTGCGGCACGTCGCACACCGGTAGATGACGTACCCGCAGTCGGGACAGTCGAACTTCGCCGCGCTCGTCCCGGAGATGTTGATCCCACAGGAGATGCACTTCCGTTCCCGCCGCCGGGTACTGTCACTGCTCATACACGCCGATGGGTCGGGACGACATTTAACCCTTATCAAGCGCGTCGGCGCGGCGGCCGGTGGAGCCTTGAGCGTCCGTCCCCAGGCGCCGGCATGGACGCGGTCCGAACGGTCGCCCGGCGGCTCCGTGCGGAGGCGCGGGCGGCCGACGAGCGCCGACTGCTCGTCCTCGCCGGCGGCCGCGAGGCGGGCTACCGGGGCGCCGCGGTGGCCTGCGAACCACTGGCCGACGTCGTCTCCGTCTCCAAGCGCGACCCCGTCGGCGACCGGCTCCCGCCGAGGCGGGCCGACGAACTGCTCGGGACGACCCACGACGCCGTCGTCGTCGACTGCCACGACGCCTGCCGACCGAACGCCGTCGGCCGGGCCGCCGGCGCCGTCGACGGCGGCGGCCTGCTCGTCCTCGCGACGCCGCCGCTGGACGACTGGCCGGCGACCCGCGACGGCTTCGACGAGACGCTGGCGGTGCCGCCGTTCGAGCCGGCCGACGTCGCCGGCCGGTTTCGGCGCCGGCTCGTCCGGACGCTCCGGGCCCACCGCGGCGTCGCCGTCGTCGACGTCGACGAGAGATGCGTCGAGGCCGACGGCCTCACCGACCCCGCGCCGCGGCTCGACGCCGGGACGGTCGCCCCGCCCGACGACCACGCGTTCCCGACGGCGGTTTACGAGGCCTGTCGCACCGCCGACCAGCGCGACGCGGTGGCCGCCTGCGAGCGGCTCCGCGAGCCCGGGACCGCCGTCGTCGTCGAGGCCGACCGGGGCCGCGGCAAGTCCAGCGCCGCCGGGCTGGCCGCTGCCGCCCTCGCCGCCGCCGGCCGGGACGTCCTCGTCACCGCGCCGGCCTACCGCAACGCGGCGGAGGGCTTCGACCGGGCGGCGGAGGCGCTTGCGGCCCTCGAGGCGCTGTCCGACGACCGCCGGACGGCCGACCGTCCCGAACTCGTCGCCGACGAGGGCCGGGTCCGGTTCCGCGAGCCGGAGGCCGCCATTGATGCCGCCGCCGACGCCCTCGTCGTCGACGAGGCCGCCGCACTCCCGGTCCGGCGGCTCGAGTCCCTGCTCGCGGTCGCGCCGGCGGCCTGCTTCGCGACGACCGTCCGCGGCTACGAGGGGTCGGGCCGCGGCTTCGACGTCCGGTTCCGCGACCGCCTCGAGGACGCTCGCGAGGTGACCGACGTCGACCTCGCGACGCCCATCCGGTACGCCCCGGCCGACCCAGTCGAGGTGTGGCTGTTCCGGGCGCTGATGTTGGACGCCCGGCCGGCCGTCGAGCCGCTGGTCGCCGGCGCCGACCCCGACGAGGCGACCTACGAGCGGCTCGACCCCGACGCCCTGGCGGCCGACGAGACCCGCCTCCGGGAGGCGTTCGGCCTGCTGGTCGAGGCCCACTACCGGACGGACCCCGACGACCTCGCGCGGCTGCTCGACGCGCCCAACATCGCGATCCGGGGACTGAGCGTCGACGGCCACCTCGTCTCCGTCGCCCTGCTGGCCCGGGAGGGCGGGCTTCCGGCGGCGACGCGTCGGGCGATGTACGAGGGCGGCCGCGTCCGCGGCAACATGCTGCCGGACGTGCTGACGAGCCAACTCCGGGATCCCGAGGCGGCCGCGCCGGTCGGGCTGCGGGTGATGCGGATCGCCACCCACCGGGCCGCCCGGTCCCGCGGGCTCGGCTCGGCGCTGCTGTCGACGGTGGAAGCCGAGTTCGATTCCGACGGCGACGGCGACGCGAGCGACGACACCGCCCCCGGAGTCGTCGACTACCTCTGTGTCGGCTACGGCGCCACCCCGGAGCTACTTTCCTTCTGGCGGGCGGGCGGCTACCGGACGGTCCACCTCTCGGCGACACGCAACGACGACAGCGGCGAGTACTCGGCACTGATGCTCCGGCCGCTGTCGCCGGCCGGCGAGGCGCTGGCCGAGCGACAGGTGGCGTGGTTCCGCCGCCGGATCGGCAGCGTCCTGACCGACGCCCTCGACGACGCCGACCCCGATATCGTCCGCGGCGCCCTCGCGGCCGCCGGCGGGACCATCCCTCTCGACCTGTCGGCCGCTGAGTGGCGCACCGTCGTCGGCGCCGCCTACGGCCCCGGGCTGTACGACGCCGCGCCGCGGCCGTTCCGGCGGCTGGCGCTGCGGGCGCTGCTCGAGGGGACGGCGCTCGACGCCGACGCCGAGCGGCTGCTCGTCCGGAAGGTGCTACAGGCGCGACCGTGGGACGAGGCCGTCGACGACCTGGGGTACGTCTCCCGGCGGAGCTGCATGCGCGCCCTCGGCGACGCCTACCGGCCGCTCGTGGACCGCTACGGCGGCGACCTCGCCCGGGAAGAGGTCGATCGCTACCGGGACTGACGGGCGCGGGCGGCCGACGGCCGGCGACCGGTCAGGCGCGGTCGTCCGCGGCGTCGGCGTCGGCGTCCGCGTCGACGTCGGCAACCGCCCCGACGGCGGACAACACGCCCTCGTGGACCGCCACGAGGACGACGACGCTGACGGCGACGATCGCCACCTCGAGCGGCGTCGACAGCAGCCCCAGCGAGACGATGAGCGTCGTCGCACACGCCGGCGGGTGGACGGCGTCGGCCGCGAGCATCCCCCAGCTCGTGGCGACGACCGACAGCACGCCGCTTGCGGCCAGCCGGGCGCCGTCGACCGACAGCGCCGGCGGCGTCGACGTGACGACGACCCCCGGGGCGACGACCGCGTAGGCGGCGAATCCGGCGACGGCTCCGATGAGATGGCTCCCCACCACTCGGTAGAACCGCGCCGCCCCGCCCCGGCGGTCGGCGGCGAGCGTGAACGCCGAGGGTCCGAGGCTGGGGAAGACGAACGGCTGGCCGGTGACGAACGCGACGGCCCCGAGGACGGCCAGCAGGACCCCCGCGTAGAGGCTCGTCCCGACGCGCCGTCGCATGACCGGTCCGGAGGTCCGCCGGACGCTTGACAGCTTCGGCGTAGAGTTATATCGGTCGCCGTCGACGCTCCGACGTGTTCCACGCCGACCCGTTCGTCGTGGCCGTCGCGCTGCTCGTCGGCGGCGTCGTCGGCAGCCTCCTGCCGGTGATTCCGGGCGGCCTGCTCTCGGCGGCCGGCGTCGGCTACCACGCATTGGCGACGGGCACCCCCGGTCCCGTCGCCGCCGCGGTTCTGGTCACGACGGCGCTGTTCGCGGTCGCCGTCGACTGGCTCGGCGGCGCCGTCTCCGCGCGGGCCGGCGGTGCCTCGGTCCGCACGGCCGCGGCCGCGGCGGGCGGCGGTCTCGTCCTCGCCGTCGTGCTCGGGCCCGTCGGCTTCGTCCTCGGAATCTTCGCCGTCGTCTTCGGCCTGGAGTACCGCCGCCACGGCGACCCGAGACGTGGTGGCCGGGCGGCCGCCTACGCGACGGTCGGGATACTCGTCTCGGCGGCGACGCAGGTGGTCCTGACGGCCGCGGTGCTCGCGGGCTTTCTGTTCGTGGCCCTGTGAACGACGGAGACACTACCTCGCCGGACGCGACCCGGCGTCGACCGCTATATTCGGCCGGCCCGGCCGGGGTCGACGTCGACGGCGTCGACCGGACAGACGTCGACGCACAGCATGCAGTCGATGCACTGCTCCTCGTTCGTCGGGTTGGCCTTGATCTCGCTTTCGGGGTGGTCGGGCGTGTCGACCCACTCGAAGACGTCGACGGGGCAGTCCTCCAGGCAGGCCCCGTCGGCGATGCAGATGTCGAAGTCGACGGCGACGTGGGTGCCGCGGATGCCCAGCTTCTCGGGCGGGTCGGTCGGCCCCCAGACGTCGACGTCGTGCTCCTGTCCCTCGCGCTCGCGGGTCGTCTCGAACTCCGGATCGATGGTCATGTATCGAACACGGGGACGCCGACGTAAGATTCGTTCGCTCGGCTACCGATGGGCAAAGTACGCGACGGTGTCGTCGTCGAGGCGGTCGATCCGGGCGTAGCCAACCCGCTCGAACTGGACCACGTCGCCGGCCTCCTGGGCGGCGAGGCCGGGCTCGACGCGGCCGGTCACGTCGCCGTCGGGCGTCCGCAGCCGCAGCGGGACGCTCGCCGCCGCCGGCACCCAGTGGACGACGTCGACGTCGCCCTCTCGGACGACCGCGATGTCGTCGTCGGTGAACTCGAAGGCGTCGCCGGTGTTCCGGACGGGGCCGAGGCTCTTCAGCCAGACGCGCTCGCCGGTCGCCGGCAGGTCCGCCGGCTCGAGACGGACGGCCTCGCCGACGGGAATCTCCCGGACGCCGCGGTCCTCGTGGTCGGGGTGCAGCGGCGCCTCGGCGGTGTCGGGCCCGCCGACGAGCGGCCGCTCGACGCCGTCGCGGACGAGAAATCGGCGGTCGGCCTCGTCGTCGATCAGCTCCCGGTTTTTCGCGTACACCGACGACATCGCGAGGTCGACGTTCGACGTCGAGGTGCCGAGCTCGGCCATCGCGTCGACGATGGCCTCGCCGCGAATCCCCCGCCGCCGCAGACTCGCGAGCGTCGGCGCCCGCGGGTCGTCCCAGCCGTCCAGCTCGCCGGCCTCGACCTGCTCTTTGATCGTCGAGGTCGACAGCGCCACGTCGTAGGCGTCGACCTGGACGTGACCCCAGTGGACGACCTCGGGGTACTCCCAGTCGAAGTAGTCGTAGACGAACCGCTGGCGCTTGGCGGAGTCCTGCAGGTCGATACCGCGGATGATATGAGTGACGTCGAAGAGGTGGTCGTCGACGCCGGACTGGAAGTCCAACATCGGCCAGCAGCGGTACTCGGCGGCGGCCTCCCGGGGGTGCGGGGTGTCGACCATCCGGAAGGCCACCCAGTCCCGCAGCGCCGGGTTCTTGTGCTCGATGTCGGTTCGCACCCGGAGGACGACGTCGCCGGAGTCGTACTCGCCGGCGACCATCGCGTCGAACTCCTCGCGGGTCGTCGCCGCGCTCTTGTCGCGGTGCGGGCACGGCTCGGCGTCGTTCTTCATAGCCGAGAACTCCTCGCCGCCGCAGCTGCAGGTGTAGGCGCCGCCGGCGTCGATGAGCCGGCGGGCGTGTTCGTAGTAGGTCTCGACGCGGTCCGACGCCCGCGTCACCTCGTCGGGCTCGAAGCCGAGGTAGTCGATGGCCTCGAGAATGGCGTCGTAGGCGTCGAGATCGGGCCGCTTGGTTTCGGGGTCGGTGTCGTCGAATCGACAGAGCATCCAGCCGTCGTACCGCTCCTTGTACCGGCCGATGACGGCTGGCATCCGGGCGTGGCCGAGGTGCCACGGCCCGTTCGGGTTGGGGGCGACCCGCATCCGGACCTCCTCGAAGGCCTCGGCGTTCGGCAGCTCCGGCAGCGCCCGGTCGTCGGCGTCGTCGTCGGCGTCCAGCTCCGCGAGCCGCTCCGGCGCCAACTCGCCGAGGCGGTCGCGCTTCTCGGCCGTCGAGAGCCCGTTGACCCGCTCGATGACCGGCGCGACGACGCCCGGAATCTCGTCGCCGTGCTCGCGGAACTCGGGGTGTTCGCCCATCATCGGCCCCAGGATGGCGTCGACCTGTGCGTCGCTGCCGTGTTTCAGCGCGTTGAACAGCGCGGCCGTCTCGGCGGCCCGCTCGACCCGCTCGCGGAGGTCCTCGTCCATCACCGTCCGGTACCGTCGGGAGGGTCAAAACTGCCGGGATTCCCGCCGCGTCACCCCTGTCCGACCAGCCGCTCTTCGTCCTCCCAGTAGCGCTTCCGGAGTTCGTACTTCTGGACCTTGCCGGTGGCCGTCTCCGGGAGGTCGTCGACGAACTCGACGCTCGTCGGCGCCTTGTAGTTCGCCAGCCGCTCCTTGACGAACTCGATGAGCTCCGACTCGGTCGAGTCCGCGCCCGGCTGCTCGACGACCAGCGCCGTCGGCGTCTCGCCCCACTCGTCGCTCGGAACCGGGATGATCGCGGCCTTGAGAACGCTCTCGTGGTCGTAGATGGCGTCTTCGACCTCGATGGAGGAGATGTTCTCCCCGCCGGAGATGATGATGTCCTTCTTGCGGTCCTGGATCGCGACCATCCCGTCCGCGTCGACGGTCGCCAGGTCGCCGGTGTGGAAGTAGCCTTCGGCGCGGTCGTTGAACGCCCGGCGGGTCGCCTCGGGCTTGTCGAGATAGCGGTCCATGACCTGGTTGCCGCGGACGACGATCTCGCCGACCGTCTCCCCGTCCCGGGGGACGTCCCCGCCGTTTTCGTCGACGACGCGGACGTCGGTGCAGAGCGTCTCGGCGCCCTGCGCGACCTTCAGTTCGCGGCCGCGCTCGGCCAGCCGCCGCGGCGAGTTGCTCGTCGTGATGATGGGTGCCGTCTCCGTCAGGCCGTAGATGTGGATGACCCGCCAGTCGAACTCCTCCTCGACGGTCTCGAGGGTGGCCGTCGCCGGCGCGCTGCCCGCGGTTGCGATGCGGACCTCGCGGGCACCAGTCGTCTCGACGTCGCCGCCGCGGTCCTCGTAGTGCTGGATGAGGTTGTTCAGCACCGTCGGCGCGCCACACAGGAAGCTGACGTCGTACTCGCGGACCCGCCGGAAGGTGTCGGCGGCGCCGAAGGTCCGCTGGCAGACGTGGGTGCCGCCGGTGCCCGTGATGGCGTAGGTGTGGCCCCAGCCGTTGCAGTGGAACATCGGCAGCGTCCACAGGTAGGTGTCGTCGTCGCGGATCTCCATGTGCTGGTTGAGCACCAGCGCGTGCCAGTGTTCGGTCCGGTGGGTCCGGACCACCCCCTTCGGGTCGCCGGTCGTCCCCGAGGTGTAGTTGATGCTCGCGTCGTCGTCCTCGGCGACGTCGGGCCGGTCGGGCGCCTCCTCGGAGTGGGCCGCCAGCACCGTCTCGTAGTCCTCCCAGTCGCCGTCGATGCGGTCGGCCTCGTAGCCGATGAACTGCTCGGCGGGGACGTCCTCGCGGATCGGCTCGATATTGCCGGCGAAGTCGTAGTCGGCGACCACGACGTCGGCCGCACAGTCCTTGAGGATGTAGCCGAGTTCGTCGGCCGTCAACCGGTAGTTCATCGGCACAAAGACGGCGCCGAGGCCGTTCGTCGCGTACAGCGTCTCGATGAAGTAGTGGGTGTTCGGCGCCAGAAGCGCCACTCTATCGCCCTGCTCGACGCCCCGCTCGGCGAGGGCGTTCGCCAGCCGGCCGACGCGGGCGCCGAGTTCCGCGTACGTGTACTCCGTTTCGTCGTGGGCGACGACGCCGGTCACGTCGCCGTAGAGGTCGACCGCTCGGTCGAGGAAGTCCGTGGTGAGCATCTCGCGTCTCATCGGTATTCCGAACACGTGGACGCCGGCGGCAAAAATCCTTTACCGGCCGTCCGGTCGCCGTGTCTCAGTAGCCCCGTTCGACGAGGAAGTCGGCGACGTCGCCGAGCAGCCCGTGGGCCTCGCACTGCGGGAGCACCTCGAGCCGGCGCTTGCCGCTTTCGACGAGCTCCTCGGCCAGCTCGCGGGCGTGGTCGACGCTGCCGGCGGCCTCGAGCCGCTCGACGGCCGCGTCGATCTCCGCGGCCGTGGGGTCGTCGCCGACGAGCCCGTCGACGTCGACGCCGTGATCGCGGGCGTGCAGCGTGACGATGGTCTGCTTGCCCTCGACGAGGTCCGACCCGCGCTGTTTGCCGAGGGCGTCGCTCGCGACGGTCAGATCCAGCAGGTCGTCCTGGATCTGGAAGGCCCGGCCGACGTCGAGGCCGTAGCCGTGCAACGCCTCGACGGTCTCGTCGTCGGCACCGAGCAGGATGGCCGGAATCGCCGACGCCGCCGCGTACAGCACCGCCGTCTTGCACTCGACCATCTCGAGGTACTGATCGGTGGTCACCGCCTCCCGGTTCTCGAAGTCGACGTCGAGCGCCTGGCCCTCGCAGATCTCCGTGCAGGTGGTCGCCAGCTCGTCCAGCGCCCGGACGCTCCGGCCGGCCGGCGCGCCCGTGTCGAGCATGTATTCGAAGGCCTTCGAGTACAGCGTGTCGCCGGCGAGGATGGCCGTCTCGAGGTCGTACTCGCGGTGGACCGCCGGGACCCCCCGCCGGAGGTCGTCGTCGTCCATGATGTCGTCGTGGATGAGCGTGAACGACTGGATGACCTCGATGGCGACGGCGGCGGTGAGGACGTCGACATCGCCGCCGGCCGGCGACGGGAACGCGCGGTAGTCGGCCGCCATCGGTTCGACCTCCGAGACGGCCTCGGCGGTCAACAGCAGGACCGTCGGCCGGAGCCGCTTGCCGCCGGCGTCCAGCAGGTACCGGGAGGCGTCGTACAGCCGCTCGGGGTGTTTCACCGGCAGCTGCTCGGCGATCGCGTCGTTGACGAGCTCGCGGCGGTCCGCGACGGCGGCCTCGACGCGGTCCGTGGCCGTCATTTTTCCTCCAAGGCGGAAACCCCGCCGTCGACGGCGCTCGCGCCGTTTGCTCGTTGCGTCTCCGACGCCACGTTGTCGTCGGGCGATACTCGATCGCCCGAGGGACGCAGTCCCCTTTCGCTCACGGCAACGAATCGCAAAGCGATTCGTTCGCACACCAGAAATCGAAGATTTCTGGGGACGTTAACGAGACGCTTCGCGTCTCGTTTGCACATCAGAACGCTTCGCGTTCTGAGGACGGTGCGAGCCGGCACATCTCGCGAGAACGAGACGATGCCTCTCATAGGCCAGCACCTTGCCGGATAACGCCCGACGAGAGTACGCCGGCGGGAACGGAACAGTCCTCCCCGGCAGAACGCTGTGCGTGCAACCCGCGTCCGCCGCCGTCAAGGGTGGTGTGGAAACCCATCATGGGTGAAAGTCCCGCGCTTGGGGCGGGCGTAGCTCACTCCGTGATCCGGACGATGTTCCCGCTCCGTGAGACGTGGAGGTCGCGGCCGACCTGGTATCCCTCGTTCTCACAGAGGGTGACGTAGTCGGAGTAGCCGCTCATGTCCTGGTGGGCCGGGACGACGTTTTTCGGCTGCAGCGCGTCCAGCATCTCGTAGTGGCCCTCCTGCCGGAGGTGTCCGGAGACGTGGATGTCGTCGTAGATGCGAGCGCCCTGCATGCTCAGCAGCTTCTCCGACTGGTAGCGCTGGCCCTCGTTGGTCGGCTCGGGGATGACCCGGGCGCTGAAGATGACCTTGTCGCCTTTGTCCAGCTCGTACGGCGTCTCGCCGCGGCCCATCCGGGTGAGCATCGCCCGCGGCTCGCCCTGGTGGCCCGTCACGACGGGCAGGTAGTTCTCCTTGCCTTCCTCCATGATGCGCTTGAACGTCCGGTCGACGGACTTCCGGTGGCCGTACATCCCGAGGTCGTCCGGGAAGTCGACGAAGCCGAGCCGCTCGGCGGTGCCGCTGTACTTCTCCATCGACCGACCGAGAAGCACCGGCTGCCGGCCGATGTCCTTGGCGAACTCCACGAGGCTGCTCACCCGGGCGATGTGGCTGGAGAACGTCGTCGCGACGATGCCGCCGTCGTAGTCCTCCATCGAGTACATGACGTCCTTCAGGTGCGCGCGGGCGACCGACTCCGACGGCGTTCGGCCCTTCTTCCCGGCGTTGGTGCAGTCTTCGATGTAGGCGAGCACGCCCTCGCGGCCGATCTCGCGGAACCGTTCCATGTCGATGGGGTCGCCGACGACCGGCGTGTGATCCATCCGCTTGTCCAGTCCATAGACGACCGCCCCCTCCGGCGTGTGCAGGACGGGGTTGATGGCGTCGATGATCGAGTGGGTGACGTTGACGAACTCCAGTTCGCACCGCTCGTCGATCGACATCGTGCCGCCCGATTCCATCTTCACGAGGTCGTTCTGGACGCCGAACTTCTCCTCGCTGTCGATCTCCTGTTTGACCAGCTCGATGGTGAACGGCGTGGCCACGATGGGCGCGTCGTACCGGTGGGCCAGCTTCGAGATGGCGCCGATGTGGTCGAGGTGGCCGTGCGTCGGCACGATGGCCTGTACGTCGCCCTCGATGTCGGACATGACGCGGTCGTCCGGGATGGCCCCCATGTCGATGAGGTCCAGGCTGTGCATCCGTTCGGTCTCGACGTTGTCGTGGATGAGCACCTTCGACAGGTTCAGTCCCATGTCGAAGATGACCACGCTGTCGCCGGCGCGGACGGCGGTCATCTGCCGTCCGACTTCCTCGTATCCGCCAATGGTTGCGATTTCGACTTCCATGGTTTGCAGCCGAGAGACCGCTCTCCGGGCCCGGGAGCGACCGGCGATGTACACGGCCGTCTGTGACGGACGCGACACCGACGCGGCGTCGGTGGGCCGGCGGTCGGAC
>PXRL01000022.1:132696-155061 GCA_003020965.1 Halobacteriales archaeon QS_4_69_225 | reverse complement strand
CGCCTCGACGTCCAGGCGGCGGAGAATCGCGGTCAGCTCCTCGAACAGTTCGTCGCGGGAGCGGGCGAACTCGCCCTTGCCGGTCGTCCCCGTGATGGAGGCGCGCTCCTCGATTCCGTACTGGGCGACGGTGTGGACGTGGGCGGCGCCCTCCTCGACGGTGGCGACGGCGACGTCCGGCTGTTCGGCGGCCTCGACGGCCTCTTCGAGCCGTTCGAGCTGGTCGACCTGCCAGATTTTCTCGATCGTGAGTTCGTCGTGGGCCTCGACGTTCAGCGTGTGATGGAAGTCGAGCTGGTCCTCCCGGGAGCAGTCGACGATCTCGCCGCCGACGCGCAGCCGGTTGGAGAACTTCGCGAACTCGACGTCGGTCACCGAAAGCCGGACCCACATGGGTTCGCGCTGGCCGCCCGTGTCGCGGGTCTTGTCGTCGTCGCGCTGGATGCGCCGGGTCGTGTCGGCCGCGGCGAGGTCCCCCGGCTCGATGACGTAGGTGAGATGCCACAGGTCGTCGAGGCTCTCGGGGACGACCGTGATGCGCTCGCGGTCGCCCTCGACGGCCTCGCGGTCGGCAACGCGCATGCCGGTCCTCGGGTCGGCGGCCCTAAGTACGCTCCCGTTCCCGGTCGGCACCGCGGACCCGGGCCGGGTCGTCATCGGCCGGCCGGCCCCGGCGGTCGCTCCGCCCGCGCCGTGGCGAGGGATCCGGGACGACCGGCGACAGCCCCAGCCCGGCGCCGACGCCCTGTCCGTAGCAGTACCGGACGGCGGCGCCGACGACGAAGTGCAGCGCGAAGCCGACGAGCAGCAGCCGGAGAGCGTACGCGAGCGGGAAGCCGAGCGCCTGCAGTAACATCGATATCCCCCAGGCGACGGCGTAATCCTCGGTGAGCGCGCCGGCGACGACCCGCCGGAGGTCGAACGCCGCCCGGAGCCGGTCGGCGTGGGCGAACCGCGTCACCGCCACCGGAATCGTGTACAGCGCCCCGAAACTGTACATCAGCGCGACCACGACGACGACGCCCGTCGCCGAGACGGCGACGTCGGCGACCGGCGACGGCAGGCCGCCGACGAGCGTCCCGACGTCCGTCCCGACCGCGCGGGCGTAGGCCAGCGGCCCGAGGACGACCGCTCCGGGTAGCAGGTAACAGCCGGCGACGATTAGCGACCCGAGGCCGTCCCGGAGGAGCCGCCGGGGCCGATCGAACGGCGGCAGTGTCGGGTGCTCGCGGCCGACCGTCGTCCGGATCACCCGCACGTAGTAGCCGCGCAGCAGCAGCCACGGCAGCAGCCCGAAGAGCGCGAGGTACCGCAGCCGGCCCTCCACGGCGGCCGCAAGCGCGAACGGGAAGGTGACGAGCACGAGCCCGCCGCCGGCGACGACGGCACGGCCGCGCCGGACGGCGTACGACAGCGACGCGCGGAACACGTCTCGAAGAGGGGACGCGGCCGCTTATATCTCGCGCGCTGCCGACCGGTAGCCTTCCGGTGAGAAGCCCGGCGCACTTCGGCGGCGATGGCGGGGTCTCCGAACGCCCCCTCCCGCCCGAACTCCCACCCGACGCCGGCCGACCGTCAGGCGCTCGTCCGACCGAACGCGGCCCACCGGCCCGCGATCGTACGGTCGCCCTACCGGGTCGGGACGGCCGGTGCGGGCCCCGGCGGTCGGCCGTCGCGACGATACGACGTCAGTCGTCGACGGTCCGGCTCCCGCCGGCCGGGCAGAACTCCTGGACGCGGTCGGCGCTGGCGACCTTCCGGACGAAGCTGGTGTCGGTGAACCGCTCCCGGAAGGTCCGGTAGATCCGCTTGGCGATGTCGTTCTGTGCGTACCGGCCCGGTTCGAGCCGCACCGACGTCTCCGTCCGCGGCTCGATCGCGGCGGGCGGCCCGCCGACGACGCGGGTGTCCGGCTCGCATTTGATGCCGACGGCGACGCCGACCGAGACGTCGCGGTAGTAGTCGCGGTCGCCGCGGACGACGAAGCTGCCCTTCTCGATGTACTCGCCGCTTTCGGGGGTCTTCGACACCTGATCGGGGTCGACCTCGTAGACGTCGCCCTCGAACGTGCCGTCCTTCCAGACCGACGAGTACGAAACGGCAAACTGCGCGGCCTCCTCCCGGCTCGCGTCGGGGATCTCGACGTCGCGGGCCGGCTCGTCGGGTTCCGTCGCCTTCAGTACCGTCACCGGCGCGCCGTGGGCCTGGGCGTGGAAGAAGCGGTCCGACGGCTCGGTGTACTTCTTGACGAGTTCCTCGTTCTGGTCGGCGTTGCGACCGCCCAACACGAGGAAGCCGTCGCTGGTCCGGAACCAGCGGAACCGCTCGTACCACTTCTCGTCGTAGCGGACCGGCACCGACTCCATCGACAGCCAGTCGCGCTCGACGTTCTCATCGCCCTCGCTTTCGTCGTTCCCGTCGGCGGCCTCCCACTCCTCGCGGCGCTTCTCGACCGCCTCGAGGTCCTCGCGGGTGTCCGCGATGGCAGCCTGGGCGCCCTCCTTCTTCTCGCGGACCCGCTTGGCCTCGGTGTAGAGGCGGTCGGCGTTCTTCTCGACGCCCATCGAGGGGTCGACCGCCACCTCGGCGTCCCCGAGGTCGAGCGTCACCGTCCCCTCCGCGGCATCGACGCCGACGACCGCCGCCGCCGCGGGGATGCCCTGCTCGGCGCCCTCCTCGAACCGCGTTTCGATGTCGTCCCACGGCACCTCGTCCTCGCGGGCCGCCCGGACGGTCGAGCACACCTCGTCGACGAGGTCGTAGTTGCCGTACAGTAGCTCCGCCTTCCGCTGTTCGGCCTCGGCCTGTTCCTCGAAGTTCTCGATGGCGCCGCGCTGCTGGTCGATGATACGCTCGTACTTCTCGATTTCGGCCTCGAAGTCCGGCCGGGCGCTCCCGGGGTCGCTCTCGGCGTCGGCCTCCTGCTCCAGCCGGTGGAAGTACTCGTCGATGGCGCCGTTGAAGCTCTCGAAGGCCGTCGCCTCGTAACCGGCGTCGGCGTGTTCCTCCAGCGGCAGCGGCGTCGCGTCGACGACATCGCCGTCGTGTTCGTACAGCCGCGGGTCGGTCTCGCCGGCCAGGATGGGCTCTCTGAGCCGCTCGAGGGCGCCGAATAGCGCCTCGTACTGGCTTTCGGTCGCCTCGTCGATGTCGACGGTCTTCTCGACGCCGGCCCGGGTGCACAGCTCCTCGGCGTACAGCCCGCCGAAGTTCAGCTGCGTCGCCAGCGTCCGCACGACGTCGGTGTCGGAGTCGTCCATCTTCGCGGCGAAGGCCCCGTAGCCGCAGTCCAGCGGGCTGAACCGCTCGTCGGGGTAACCGTACTGGCTGCCGGGTGCGATCGTCCGGGAGCGCAGCCGGACGGTGTCCAGACAGTCGACCACCTCCCGGTCCTCGTTCGTCACCGCGACGTTGCCGTCGCCGAACAGCTCCGCGACGAGAAGCGTCGTCCCGTCCTCCCGCTCGAAGCGGAAGGTGAGGATACGGTCGAAACCGTACTGCTCGACGCCTTCGAGGTTGGCGCCGGCGATGCGGTTCCGCAGCATCATCGCGAAGTTCGGCGGCCGGCCCGGCGCGTCCGGGACGTGCTCGGGGGCGGCGACGTGGGCGCGCTTGGGGTCGCCGACCTCGAGGACGAGCTCGATCCGGCCGCGCTCGTAGTCCCGCATCTTCAGCCGGACGAGATCGTCGCCGTAGAGGTAGGCCTTGTCGACGACGGCGCCGGTGTACCCCCGGAGCTCGCCGACGAGCGCCGCGAGGTCGACGCTGGTCATCGCCCGCTTTCGGTCCATATCTGGAACTGCGGCGGCCCGGAGAAAGGCCTGACGGGTCGGGCCGCTCAGCCGTCGAGGATCGACCGCAGCTTCTCGGCCTCGAGGTTCCGCCCCGACACCGGCAGCACGACCGTCCGGCCGGCCACCTCGTCGCCGGCCTCCAGCAGCGCCGCCACGCTCGCGGCACACGCCACCTCCATCAGGACCTGTTCGGCCTCGTAGAGCCGCCGGACCGCCGACAGCATCGCCTCGTCGTCGACCAGTCGGAAGTCGTCCAGCCGCTCCCGCAGCAGTCGGGTCGTCAGCGCGAACGGGACGCTCGTCGCCAGCCCCTCGGCGACCGTCTCCATCCGGTCGTGCGGCTCCAGCGTCCCCTCCGCCCAGGCGCGATACATTGCCGGCGCGGCCGCCGACTGGACGCCGACCACCTCGGCGTCGGCGACGGCCCCGACGGTCAGACAGTAGCCGGCGGCGCTTGAGCCGCCGCCGACCGGACAGAAGACGACGTCGACGTCCGGCAGGGCGTCGACCACCTCCAAGCCCGCGGTCCCGACGCCGGCGACCAGATCGGGTTCGTTGGCCGAGTGGACGTACCGGTAGCCGTCCTCGGCCGCCAGCCGCTCGGCGTGCTCGCGGGCGTCGTCGAACGTCGCCCCGTGACGGACGACCTGGGCGTCGAATCGCTCCATCGCGCGGACCTTCCCCGGGTTGGCGTCCTCGGGAACGCAGACGGTCGCAGGTAGGTCGAACTCGCGGGCGGCGTAGGCGACCGACCCGCCGTGGTTGCCGGTGCTGGCGGCGATCAGCCCCGGCTCGCGGAACGCCGGGTTGAGGTCGGCGACGAGGGTCACCCCGCCGCGAACTTTGAACGCGCCGGTCGGCAGCGTGTCCTCGCGCTTGAGGTAGACCTCGGCGTCGAGCTCCGCCGAGAGCCACTCCGAGCGAACGAGCGGCGTCTCCGGCAGGCGGTCGGCGACCACCTCGCGGGCCCGGTAGACGTCGGCCGTCGTCGGCGGCTCCAAGTCGTGGTACGGAAAGACGGTCGTCGCGTCGGGCGACTCGACGGGCTCGTACTGCGGGGCCATACCGCCCATCGCGGTCGCCGCCGGCTTGGGTCTTCGGCCCGTCCGCCGCCGGCCGACGGACGGGGGATACCGACGGAACTCCTCGAGGGGGTCCACGACGTCACCTGCGCCGAGACTTCGACGCCGGCCTCGTCTTCCACGGCTCGTCGGTGCTGTCTGGTGCCGGCGAGACGCTCGAGGCGTGCGTCTACCGGGAGTAGTCGCTACTCGGCGATGCGCTCGCCGACGTCGAGGCCGCTCTCGACGGCCAGGTGGACCCGGCCGTCGCCGGCCACCCAGTCGCCGGCGAAGTAGAGCCCCTCGGGCTCGGCCGCCCGGAGTGTCTCCGCGTCGGCGCCCTCGTCCGGCAGGGCGTACAGCCACCCCTGGCGGTCGGTCCAGTCGGGGTCGGCCAGCCGTTCGTCGCCGAGCAGCTCCGCGACGATACCGGCCGCGTCGGCCTTCACCTCGTCGCTCGGGTCGTCGTAGCGGCGGCTCGACCACGCCGGCGACATCTGGGCGACCAGCAGCGACTCGCCGTCGGGGACGTGGCCGTCCTTGCACTCCTCGCGGGAGAGCCACCCCACCTCGTGCTCGCGGTCGGTGTTGACCAGCCCGTACCACGGCCGGTCGAGTTCGAAGGGGTAGTGCAGCAGCACCGTGTAGATGGTCCGGTAGGGGACGGCCTCGACGGCGGCCGCCAGCTCCGCCCGGCGGGGGTCGTCCCACGTCGTCGCCGTCAGCAACTCCGTCGTCTGCGGCGCCGGCGGCGTCAGCAGTACGGCGTCGAAGCTCCCGAGCGGGTCGTCGTCGACGTCGTCGAGCCGCCAGCGGTCGCCGGTCCGCTCGAGCCCGCCGACCCGCGTCTCGAAGGCGACTTCAGCGTCCGTTTCCGTGAACAGTCGCTTCGCTAGCTGGGTGATGCCGCGCTCGTAGCTCCACTTCGTCTCCGTCGGCCGGTCGCTCTCGGCGATTCGGCCGTCGGCGTCGAACGTCCAGACGGGGTCGTCGACGGCGACGAGCCCCTCCGTCGGCAGCGTCTCGGTCAGCAGCTCCGTCACCCGCTCGCTGTCGTCCTTCACGTAGTTGGCGCCGTGGTCGTACGTGCAGTCGCCCCGTCGGCGGGTCGCGGCGCGACCGCAGACGCCGCGGGACTTCTCGAACACGGTCACGTCGTGGTTCGTCGCCCGCAGCGCGTAGGCGGCCGCCGCGCCGGCGGCGCCGGCGCCGACGATTGCCAGGTCCATACTCCTCGTTCGTGCGCCGCCTGCAAAAGCCCGCGGCCGGCTACAGTTCTGCCGCCAGTCGCCGCAGGCGGTCGCCGCCGTCCGGCGACACCGGCCGGCCGTGGCCGACGCAGGCGTGTTCGAAGGACTCGCCTGCGACCCGGTCGACGCTCTCCGCCAGCCGGTCGAGGTCGTAGGAGTCGACCCACGGCGGCGGCCGGAACCGGCCGTCCCGCTCCCGGACCAGGTCCCCGAGCAGCGCCGCCCCGAGGTCGTCGTGGAGGAACACGGTATGCCCGGGGTTGTGGCCGGGGGCGTGGACGGCCCGGAAGCCGCCGACGCGGTCGCCGTCGGTCACCGGCCGGACGTCCCCCGATAGCGGGAACAGCCGCCGCAGCAGTCGGTGGAAGGCACCCTTCGGGTGGGCCGGCGGCGGCGCCCAAGTGCCGTCGACCAGCCGCGCGTCGGCGGCGCCGACGTGGACGGGAACATCGGCGTCGAGCCCCCGGAGGCCGCCGACGTGGTCGAGGTCGTAGTGGGTGACCAGCACGCGGTCGAGGTCGCCGACGCCGTGGCCGGCCGCCGACAGCTCCGCCGCAAGCGACCGTCGGCCGACCGGCAGTCCGGCGTCGACCAGCGTCACCTCGCCGTCGTCGATGAGATAGGCGTTGGCGCCGATCGGTTCCGGCCAGCCGACCTCCAGCAGGTGGATTCCGTCGGCGACCACTCGCGTCACGGCCGCTGGTACGACGCCGGAGCACATCAACCCCGCGCCGCCGTCGCCCGACGGCGCCGAGTTGATCCGCGCGCCCGGCCTACCGGCGGGCATGTGCGACGCCGACCCCGACGTGATGGTCCACGGCTCCGGGGAGCCGGAGGTCGCCGTCGTCGACGGGATACGCGGCGACAAACCGGGCGGCATCCGGGCCGTCGAGCGAGGCGGCGGTCGCCGTCGGGCCCCCTCGCGCTCGCGTTCGACCCGTCGCTCGGCGCGCTCCGGCGATTCCGTCTCCATCAGCGCCTCCAGCTTTCGCTCGAACTCCTCGTGGGTCAGCTTGCCACGGGCGTACCGCTCGCGGAGGGTCTCGGGCGCCTCGGTGCACGACGCCTCTGTCGACTCGTCTCCGCCGTCGCGCGACGTTTTCGAGACCGCCTCGCCGCCCTCCGACAGCACCGCGACCAGCGGGACGACGCCGGCGAACCCTACCACGAAGACGGCCCAGACTCACAGCTGGTCGAGGAACAGCGCTACGAGGCCGACGGTCAGCACCAGCATCGACGCGACGCCGGCCGACCCATCCGGCAGCACCTCCACTCTGAACGTGTGCGGTGCATCGCTGACGGACAGAAAACCACGCTCGACCGTGGCGGCGATGTTCACATAGGCACCGACCAACGAGCCAGTTTCTGCCGGCCGGTCAACCGAATCCTGGTGGACTGAAAGGGCGAGGCGCTCTCGACGAACCCCGGCGACGTAAGCCGCGAGGGACCGAAGGTCCCTCGGCCCGCTCGCGCGGCAACGCCGCGCGAGGACACTACAGGGCGCAACGCGCCCGAAGCGCGCAACGAGCCGCGGGCAGCGAGGCGACGGAGTCGCCTCGGGCCGTGCGAGCGGGCCTCCGGCCCGCGAGCAGAAGTCGAAAGCGCCGAGGGCTTTCTTCGGCTTCCTTTTTCTCGGTCCCCTATCGAATGCTACTGCCGCGGCGACTTCGACGACCCCTCAGAGTCGCTTTGACACGTACGGGCCGTCCTGGTAGTAGTCCAGCTTCTCCCGGTAGTACTCCCTGGCGCCGATGCCGGAGATGACCGACAGCTTCTCGAAGCCGGCGTCGGCGGCCAGGTCTTCGGCCTCTTGGAGCAGTCGGCGGCCGTACCCCTCGTGCTGGTGGTCGCCCTCGCCGTCCTCGCCGACCCCGACCTCGTCGCCGTAGACGTGCAGTTCCCGGACGAGGGCGGCTTCGTCAAGTTCCCGCCGGACCGGCTCGTTCGGAAATCGGAGCCGGCAGAACCCCACGAGCAGGTCCTTCTCGAAGTCCTCGAAGGAAATGAAGTGCTCGGTGCCACCGGCGGCCTCGTAGGTCAGCACGTCCAGTTCGACGTTCTCGGGCTCCTCGTCGTTCATGCCGACCTCCCGACAGCGGATGCAGTCGCACGTCCAACCGTGTTCGTCCATCCGCTTGCGGGCGATCTGCCGGAGGTTGGACTTCCAGACGCCGGCGTCGATGAAGTCCGCGGGGATGTCACGCTGGACCCGCTGGACCCGGGTGTAGCGGGGGATCATCGACATGATTTCGGCGACCAGTTCGGCCGCCTCCTCGTTCCGCAGCGGTTCGTACTCCTCGCGGCGCCACATGTCGTAGGTGACGGTGTCGCGGACCACGAGCGTCGGGTAGATCTTCAGGTAGTCCGGCCGCCAGTCGGGGTTGTCGAACAGTTCCCGGAAGTCTTGCAGGCACATCTCCGCGGACATACCGGGTTGGCCGGGCATCATGTGGAAGCCCACTTTGAACGCAGCGTCCCGGAGCCGGCGGTTGGCGTCGAGGCTGGCCTGCACGCCGTGACCGCGGTGCATCTCGCGGTTGACGCGCTCGTAGGTGGTCTGGACGCCGACCTCGACCTTGGTGCCGCCGAGTCGGAGCATCCGGTCGATCTGCTCGGGGTCACACCAGTCGGGCTTGGTCTCGAACGTCGTGCCGATGTTCCGGACGTCGCCGGTCTCGTTCTCCGCGATGACGTCCTCGAGGTAACGGAACTCGACCTCGTCGGGGTCCGGGGCGAACGACTCCGCCTCGCTCGGGGTTGGCTCCGCGTCGAGGTCGTAGTCGTTCATCGCCTCCAGGGCTCGCTTGACGAACCACTCCTGGTAATCGTGGCTGCGGGCGGTCATTGTCCCGCCCATCAGGATGAGTTCCACCTTGTCGACGGGGTGGCCGATCTCCCGCAGCTGGTGGAGCCGCAGCGTCACCTGGCCGTAGGGATCGTAGTCGTTCTGGACGCCGCGGGCGGCGGCGGGCTCGTGGCCGGTGTAGCTCTGCGAGGAGGAAAACTCCGAGCCCGGGCCGCCGGGACAGTAGAGACACTTGCCGTGCGGGCAGTTGTGCGGCGACGTCATGACGGCGACCGGCGAGACGCCGGAGGCGGTCCGCACCGGCTTCCGGCGGAGCACCGACTCCAACTCCTCGCGGTGCTCCTCGGGGGCATAATCCAGCAGTTCGGTGTTCTTCGGCACCTTCGGCGCGGAGAACTCCCGGCAGACGTCCGTCTTGGCGGCTTCGAGACCCTCGCGGTCGACGTCGCCCGCCAGGATGGCCTCGACGAGCGACTCGCAGACCCGCTCGAACGCCTCGGACTCGGCGGGGTCGACGTCGGTGCTCATTCGTCGGTGACGAGGGCTCTCGGCGGTAAATGGCTAGCGGTCCATCTCGGGACAGCCTCCGTGGGTATCACTGCCGTCGCTGCCTGCCGGTGCATCCGTTCGAGCTTGCCGTTTCGATGCAGCCACCTCAAGCAGTCAGTTCAATTCGCTCTCAATTAATTTCTTCAGAATGTATCCGGCAATACTCGATATGTGGATTTCAGCCGTCAGGTACCGTATCGAATGCGGCGTTCGGAAGTCGAATCGAAGAGCTTAATTGGGCAAGTACTCAACTGTTCAACGGAGGAAACGTGACCGAACTCGCCGAATACCTGAAAAAGCCGTTCGACTTCCTGTACGCTCGCACGTCGAACGAGACGGACCAGGAGCGTACCTACGCGGACACACGAGCGACGGATGGTCATTTCTCGGTCACGAGCACACAGTCCGGCGTGAGCACCTACGCGGCCTACGAAGCGGAGAACGCTAAAATGGCAAAAAGTAGGCTTCCGCGAGAGGCTGAAACGTACGACTGTGAGAACCCCAGGACGTGCCCCACCTGCCGGCCGATGACGGTCGACGACTGATCTCTTGCCATGTAACTTGAAAGCACGGGCAATTATTCGTCGCGTTCTCTCTTCATCGATCGACGGACCGACGTCGACGACGGCCGACCTCCGGGCGGGTTCGCACTCCGGATATAGAGGATCGTTCCGATGACCATCTGACGAAACGGTTAATTGAATGTGTGTTCAAGTAATCCTCGATGGCACAAACCACGGAACGGCTCCGACGGTATCTCGACGAGGGACTCGAGGAGTGTTGCAGCGAAGACGTCGAGCGCCGGCTCGACGAGCTCGAGACGCTCGGAACGGAACTCGGAACCGAACAGGTAGCGAGCGAACTCGACGTACTCTCGGCGCTCGCCAACCGGACCCGCTACACGCTCGTACGCGTGCTCGTCGCCGCCGAGGAGGAGCTGTGCGTCTGCGAGCTGAACGCGGTCGTCGATGTCAGCGAGAGCGGTCTCAGTCACGCCATCTCGAAGCTCGCAGACGCCGGTCTCGTCGAGGGACGCAAGGACGGACGCTGGAAGATGTACCGCGCGACCAACCGCGCCGTGGCGCTCGTCACCGTCCTCGAAGGGAGCGTGAGCGCGGATGAGTAACGTCGACCACGACCACGGCGCGAACTGCGACTGTCCGAACTGCGGAGACCCGCGGTCGATGGATTTCCTCGACAAGTACCTGACCGTCTGGATTTTCGGCGCGATGGCGGTCGGTGTCGGCCTGGGCTACGTCGCCCCGTCGGTGACCCAGCCCATCCAGGACCTCCATCTCGTGGAGATCGGACTCGTCCTGATGATGTACCCGCCGCTGGCGAAGGTGAACTACGGCCAGCTCTCGACCGTCTTCAGAAACGTCAGGGTGCTGGGATTGAGCCTGATCCAGAACTGGCTGATCGGCCCGACCCTGATGTTCGCCCTGGCCGTCTTCTTCTTCAGCGGGCTCGTCCCCGGACTGCCGGCCCGGCCGGAGTTCTTCCTCGGGCTGGTGTTCATCGGGATGGCCCGGTGTATCGCGATGGTACTGGTCTGGAACGAACTCGCCGAGGGCTCCTCGGAGTACGCCGCAGGACTCGTCGCGTTCAACAGCGTCTTTCAGATCCTCACCTACGGCGTGTACGTCTGGTTCTTCGCGCTGTTTCTCCCGCCGGTCCTGGGGATGGAGACGCTCGTCGCCGGCATCTCCGAGTTCGGGATCACGCCGATGCAGGTGTTCCGGGCGATCGCGCTCTTCCTCGGGGTCCCGTTCGCGGCGGGAATCCTCTCGCGGTACGTCGGCACCCGGACGAAAGGCGTCGAGTGGTACGAGGAGACCTTCGAGCCGACGATCAGCCCGCTCACCCTGATCGCGCTGCTTTTCACGGTGATCGTGATGTTCGCGATGCAGGGCGAGCGCATCGTCGGCCAGCCCAGCGACGTCCTCCTGATCGCGGTGCCGCTGACGATCTACTTCGTCGTGATGTTCTTCGTCAGCTTCGGGATGGGCCGGGAGATCGGTGCGGACTACTCGACGACGACGGCGATCGGGTTCACGGCCGCCTCGAACAACTTCGAACTCGCCATCGCGGCCGCCGTCGCGGTGTTCGGCATCGGCTCCGGCGTCGCCTTCACGACCGTCGTCGGTCCGCTCATCGAGGTACCGGTCCTCCTGGCGCTGGTCAACGTCGCGCTGTGGCTCCAGGACCGCTACGACTGGCGCGGCTACACGACCGGACGGCTCGAGAACTCCCGGCCGGTGGACGACGAGTCGTCCCCCTCCGGAACGGACGACGACTGATCCGCCACGACCGTCGAGAGACTGTTGATTCCGACCGACGGGGGCGACCCGACCGAAACCGTGTCGTCGTCTCGGCGCCCTCGTCGAATCGCGGCGATAGCTGTGAAATCTATGAGAACGTTTTTTCGCACTCACGAACGGCCTCGGAGCGCGAGACCGTCCGTCAACGGCGGTACTCGCAGTTCAGTCTACGAATCGATGGGTGATCGGACGTTACTCGGTCATACCGAGGCGGCCAGCGCCCGCTCGGCGACGGCGTCGACGACCGCGTCGAGGACGGCCTCGCGTTCGCCGGCGAGGAACTCCACCCGCGGCTCGCGGGCCTCGGGGTCGGTGACGCCGGCGTCCGGCGCCTCCAGCTGGAGGGCCGCCACCAGTGCCTCGAGGTCGAGCGTGCCGTCCGTCCGGACGCCCAGCTCGTCGGTGCCGACGCCGATGATCACGTCGGCGTCGAGCCGCCGTTGCAGCTCGTCGAGCAGGAGCCGCGTCGGCGGGAAGTCGTACTCGTGGGTGTAGGCGTCGGTGTCCAGCACCGCCACCGTGGCGTCGTCGACGGTCCGCTCGTCGAGGTTGGCGGTGGCCGTGTCGAGCTCCGCGTCGAGCTTCGTGCGGAACTGCTCGGCGACCTGCCCGGCCAGCCCGGTCCGCTTCTCGAACAGCAGGTCGACGATGAGCTCGCGCTTGTCCTCGTAGGACTGGTAGAACGCCTCCAGGGCGACGGCCTCCCGGAGGTCCCTGGCGGTGTCGGCCCCGACGCCGGCGTCGGCCGCCAGCTCGGCGTACGGCTCCGGAACCTCCTCCCAGTAGCTGACCGCCGGCAGGTGCCGGAGATCCTCGCGGACGTCGCCGTTGACCGCCGCGGCGACGGTGGCGGCGACGGTGGCGGCCGACCGCTCCTCGGTCGTCACCGGGGAGTCGACGGCCGCGGCGATCGTCTCGTCGGCCGACCGGCCGTCGAGGACGACCCGCGGGGCGCCGTAGACGTCCAGCAGCTCGAGCCCGTCGGTGGAGGCGGCCGTCGAGGCCGCCGCGGCGAAGACGAACAGCGGCAGCTTCTCGTCGTGGCGCTCGCGGTCGCCCAGCATCCGGGTGACGTCCTTCGTCGCGTCGTTCATGTCGTAGACGCCGTCCTCGAGCGGACGACGGTCGAAGTAGTGATACACCGCGTCGGCGGCGGCGTGTTCGGCCTCGACGAGCGGCAGTACCGCCCGCTCGATTGCGGCGCCGGCGACGTAGCCGTCCGTCGTCGCGTCGTGGCGGACGACCACCGGCCGCGACTCCAGCACCGCCCGCCGGATGGCGGCGGCGGCGCCGGTCACGTCGTCGGCGATCGTCGACAGCGCGTCGTCGTCGGCCAGAAGCGCCTCCTCGTCCGGCCGGGCGCGGGCGTCCAGCGCCTCCTCCATCCGCGTCCGGACCGACGCTTCGGCCGTACCGTCCAGCAGGACGAGCGACTCGGTTTCCACCTGGATCTCGTCGCGCCGGAGCCGGACCTCGCCGTCGATCCGGACGACGTCGTCGGCCTCGACGTCCGGGTACGCCCGGACACCGGCCTCGACGAAGGCCGCACAGTCGACGATGCCCGTCTCGTCGCGCAGCTCGAACACCGTCGGCCCGGAGGTCTGTCGCGCGGAGACGACCTCCCCCTCCAGCCGGACGACGTCGCCGACGTGGTCGCCCAGCTCCTCGACCGGAACCCTGTCGAAGTCGGCCGTCTCGGTTGCCTCGGTCGTCTCGGTCGTCTCGGTCGTCTCAGTCGTCTCAGTCGTCTCGGTCGTCTCAGTCGTCTCGGTCGTCCCGGAGGTCCCCGTCCGTCCTGATCCCGACGCCGTGCTCTCGTCGTCCTCCGTCCGCTCGGCCGTCTCGTCCGACTCCGGCCCGGGCCCGCCGTCGTCGTCATCGTCGCCGTGGTATTCGTCGGCGAGGCGGTCGCCGTCCGGCGTATCGACGAGGACGCCACGGAACTCCGCTTCCTTCTGTCTGATCGACCAGCCGAGGTCGATGTCGCCGTTGTCCCGGATGTTGTTCACCTGGACGAACACGTCCTCGCCGACCTCCCAGTCGAGGCTCTCGAGCCGCTGGTCGAGCTTGCTGCGGTGAAGCAGGCCGGTCACGTTGCCGATGTCGACGAAGACGCCGAAGTCGGCGTAGCCGTCGACGCGACCGCGGTAGAACCGCTTCGGCGTCAACTGCGACGGATGATTACCCTCGAACTCGAACGCGACGTCCTCCTGATGGACCTCGCAGATGGGCCCATCGGCGGAGGTGCCGCAGATAATACAGTTAGCCATTGGCGTATCGGAAGGCACGGGGCTTAAAACGGTTGTCGGAATCGCCCCGGCGGGTCGGCGGGGCCCAGACGGCGGGCCCGTTCCCGCGGAGTGCGGCGACGACCGTCTCGGCGGCGGCGACGCCGCCGAAGGCGAAGCCGAAGACGAACACCGCTGGAACCGTCGCCGCGAGGACCGCCCGCGGCGGCGACGTCTCGTGGACGACGGCGAAGCCGACGGCCGCCAGCAGCGCGCCGTACGCGGCCGCCGCCGCCCGGACCGCCGGCACCGGCACCGCGGCGAAGAGACCGGGGGCGGCGGCGTAGGCCAGCACCTGGACCGTCTCGCTGACGCCAGCCCGGTCGTCGACGACGGCGATCAGCGCGACCGTCCCGGCTGCTGCCGCCAGGTGGAGCGTCAGCGGCGCCACCAGAAAGCAGGCGACGCCGACCACGACGACCGCCGACAGGTAGACGCTCCCGGTGGCGGCGGCAATCCGCTCGTAGCCCGCCAGCGACGACGGTGCCAGCAGCAGCCGGCCGCCGACGAAGGCGGCGGCGACGGCGACGGCGAACGTCAGCCCCGGCGCCTGGTCGCCGGGCGCGACGCCGGCGCGGAAGAACCGTCGCGGCCGGATCAACACCTCGACCCAGGCGCGGGCCAGCCCGCGCGGCCCGCGCTCGCGGCCGCCCCGGGGGTTCTCGACCCACTGTGTCACGTCCGCCGCTTCGACGGGGCGGGGTATGAGGCTTCCGAGGTCGACCGCCGCCGTTTTCACGGCCGGGCGACACCGCCGGACATGGACGCTCCAGACCGGCGTCGACTCCTCGCGGCCATCGGGTCGGCCGGCGCGACGGGCCTGCTGGCCGGCTGTGGCGGCACGACGCCGGACGGGACCCCCGAGCCGACGTCGACGGCGTCGCCGACGGAGACGGCAGCCCCGGAAAGCCGCTTCGTCGAGGACGGCGTCGTCGACTACCCGGGGATGGTCGACGGCGCGGCGACAGTCGAGAACGCCGACGGCGGCTCCCGCATCGAGTACGACGACCCGCCGCGGGCCTTCCGGCTGGAGGGCGCCTTCGAGGGCGAGTCCCGGCCGTCGGAGCTCGCCGTCGGCCGCGACATGACCGTCGACGCCCGGGCCGGCTTCGTCGCACCGGTGTACGACGACGGCACGGGGGCGTTCGTCTTCCAGCTCTTCGCCAACGGCGCCTTCGTCGACTTCGCCGACTGGCGGCTCACCAGCTTCGCCGACGGGCAGCTCACCCCCGAGGGCGCCGTTCCCTTCGAGCGAATCGAAGGCGACGTCTACGGCGCCGGCGTCTCGCCGGGCCCCGTCGACCGGCTGTTTCTCGTCGACGCGACCGCCGAGGAACTCCAAGGCAGGACCGACGGCCTCTCGGGAATCGTCGTGCTCGTCGGGCAGCCGTCCACCCCGGAGTCGGTGACGGTCCCGCAGACGCGGTTCGGCTTCGACTACGACGCCGACGCCGAGACGCTGACGGTCACCCACGAGGAAGGCGACACGGTGTCGGCGTCGGCGCTGTTGGTCATCCGCGGCGGCGGCGTCGAAAAGCGGTGGCCGACGCCGGTCGCGGTCGGCGACAGCCGGACGGTGACGGTCCCGCCGGACGCGACAGTGCGGGTCATCTGGGCCGACGGCGGCCAGCGGCAGACCATCGACAAGTGGACCGGCCCGGACGGTTAGTCGTCGGCGCCGGCGTTTCGTTCGGCCGCGACGGTCCGGACGTCCGGCTCGATGCTGGCGTACTCGACGAGCCGCCGGCCGAGCGTGTCGACCCGCTCGGCGACGTCCTCGTCGTCGAGTTGGCGGTCCTGAAAGGCCCCGTCGGCGCGCGGAATCGCGACCTGATGTGGTAGGACCCAGGCGTTCAGCGCCCGCGCGACCGAGCGGAGGTGATCCAGCGTCGTCGTCGGGAAGGCGCCGCCGGCGACGCAGAGCAGCCCGACGGTCGTCTCCTCGAACTCGTCGAAGCCGCAGTAGTCGAGGGCGTTCTTCAGCGCCGAGGAGTACGAGCCGTGGTAGACGGGGCTGCCGAGCACGACGGCGTCGGCCGCCCGGAGCCGCCGGCAGAGCGCCGCCGCGTCGCCGGCCTCCCCGGCGTCGGCGTCGAAGACCGGCAGGTCGAACGCCCGGAGGTCCAGCAGGTCCGTCTCGACGTCCTGGTACCCCTCGGCGGCGGCCAGCGCCCGCCGGCAGGCGAGCCGCGTGTAGCTGTCGTCCCGGAGGCTCCCCGCGACCGCCGCCACGTGTACGTCGCTCATACCCGGAGTTCGAGGCCGAGGGTTTAATTTCCCGGGTCGGCGTCAGCGACGGAGTCGGACGACCGCCTCCCCGTCGCGGGGCTCGACCTCGACGAGGCCGTCGTCCTCGAGGTCGGCGACGAGCCCGCGGAGCCACTCGCGGCCGTGCTCGCCGCCGGAGTCGTTACCCTCCTCCGACGAGCCCTCTCCTCCGGCGAGGACGCCGTCGGACTCGCTTCCCTCCTCCGACGAGCCCTCTCCTCCGGCGAGGACGCCGTCGGACTCGCTTCCCTCCTCCGACGAGCCCTCTCCTCCGGCGAGGACACCCTTCGGCGTGTAGTCGACGCGCACCCGGGGGCCGAGTTCGTCGAGCGCCAGCTCCTCGAACTCGGTCAGCACCGAGACGACCCGCCCCCGCATCTGCCGGCGGCTCCCCTCGAACTTCGGCTGGGTCGGCACGTCCGGCGCCGTGAAGTCGCCCGTTTCGTAGGCGTCGCACCACCGCCGCCACGGACAGCCGGCCTCGTCACAGCGCGGCGTCTTCTCGCAGGCGACGCCGCCGAGCTCCATGATCGCGTTGTTCCAGCGCCGGGACTCGCCGTCGGGCATCAGCGCCGCGGCGACCGCCTCGAAGGCCTCGTCGTCGTCCTCGACGTCGAAGGCGCGGTACAGCACGCGCTCGACGTTGGTGTCGACGACGGCGCCGCCGTCGTTGAACGCGAAGGAGGCGACGGCGTCGGCGGTGTAGGGGCCGACGCCCATCAGCTCCTGCAGGCCGTCGGGCGAGCGGGGGAACGCGCCGTCCATCCCGTCGACCACCTCGCCTGCGGCCTCGTGGAGGTACTTCGCGCGGTTGTTGTAGCCCAGCGAGTGGTCGGTCCAGAAGGCGACCACCTCGGCCCGGTCGGCGGCCGCCAGGTCCTCGACGGTCGGCCACTCCGCGAGGAACTCCTCGTAGGCGTCGACGACGCGGTCCAGTTGAGTCTGCTGGCTCATCACCTCCGAGACGAGGATGCGGTAGGGGTCGGTCGTTTCCCGCCAGGGGAACGCGCGGTGGTCGGCGTCGTACCACTCCAACAGCGCCGTCCGGACGGTCCCGACCTCGACGTCGGCAGCGATGTCGACCGCGTCGGTCATCGAACTGCCGTTCCGGCGGGCCGCGCTTGTGTGTGACGGTTCCGGCGGTCGGAGCGAAACCCACTTCGCCGCCCGGGCCCGACCGCAGGTATGGGACTGGACGAGCTCACGGCGGACGTCGAGGCCGCCTACGGCGACCTCGGCGAGGAGGTTTCAATCGAGCTGGACGCGGAGACGCGGAACGAGCTGGCGATGCTGACGGCCGCCTACGGACCGGAGTCGACGGACGAGCTCCTCCGACGGGCCGTCCACGCGCTGTTCCGGTCGGCCGTCGACACCGGCGACCTCGACTTCAATCTCCGGAGCGACTACGACATCGTCTACGACGAGTACCTCTCCGGGATGACCTACGACGAGATGGCCGGCGGCAACGACTTCCCACAGCCCGACCAGAACGACGACCGCCGCTACCAGTTCTGAGCGGCGGGCCGGGTCGTCCGACGCTCACAGAGCCATCATTCGTCATCTCGGAAGTCGGTGGTCGCCCGAGACAGCGAGCCGGAGCCGTCGAGCGCGGGGTGTTTTTTGCCGGTCACGGTCGACGACGGTCCGAGGTTCGTATCCGAACAGTTTCGCCTCAAGCTGCCGCCAGTAGCGCGGTGATGCCGCCGGCCGCCGCCAGCAGCGCGGCGCTCGTCGCGGCGACGCCGCGGGCGAAGGTCCGATCGGCGGCGAACGCACAGAGCCCGACCTTGACGGCGATGCTGGCGGCCGTCGCCAGCAGCACCGCCACCGTCGCCTCCACGCCCGTGACGCTGCCACTGTCGTAAAGGACGACCGCGGAGGCGGTGGCGCCGGCGCTGGAGACCAGCCCCGCCAGCAGCGCCGCGAGATAGAGCCCACCGGTGCCGAACCGGGCCTCCGCGAGCCCGCCGGCCAGCAGGACGGCCAGAAAGAGCCCGCCGGCGCCCAGGGCGTACCGCAGCGCGAACGGGCTGTCGAGGTCGACGTCCATCGACGCCGACCGGTCGGCGGCGACCGCCGCGACCGCGAGTCCGCCGACGACGACCACCCCCAGCGGGAGGACCGGCTCGAGGAGGACGCCCGCGCCGACGGTGAAGCCGACGGCGATGACGAGGTTCCGGAGCGCCATCGAGGCGTTCGCCAGCGCCACGGCGGCGACACCGTAGCCGGCGGCACCGCCGCGGTCGACGTGGTCGAGCGTCGCGCCGACGACCGCCGTCGAGGAGGCCAGCCCGCCGAAAAAGCCCGTCACCGCGACCCCGCGGCCCCCGTACAGCCGGACGAGCGCGTAGTTGACGATGCCGATGCCGGCGACGAAGACGACCATCAGCCAGACGACCCGCGGCCGGAACGTCACCGACATGCCGGCGACGCCGACGCTCCGCTCGGCGGCCGGCAGCAGCGGATAGACGACGAACGCGAGGATGGCGAACTCGCTGCCGGCCCGGACCTCCTCGCGGGAGAGGGCGTCGGCGACGTCGTGGAGCTCCGTCCGCAGCACCAACAGCAGCGAGGAGACGACCGCGACCGTCACTCCCTCGAGGACGAGCCCCGAGGCGACCAGCACGCCGATGCCGTAAGCAATCAGTAGCGTCGTCGAGGTGGTCAGCGACAGCCCTTCGGCCTGTTCGAGCAGTCCCTGGACGCCGAGGACGGCGGCGACGACGACGACGAAGGCGCCGCCGACGACCAGCAGCAGCGGCCGCTCGAGAACGGTGAACACCGCTGCCGCCAGGCTCACCAGCGCGAACGTCCGGATGCCGGCCCGCTTGTCGGACCACTCCCGCTCGAGGCCGAGGAACAGCCCGAGCGCCGCCGCGAGTACCAGCGCGGCGACCGTGTCGTCGACGAACGCCGTTTCGACCGCACCCATCCACGATACTTCGTACCGCGCCTGTTAAGCCCGTCGGCGGACGTGCCGGCGGCGACGGTCACTCCTCTCGGAGCCGCCGGCCGTCCCGCGGACAGTAGTCGAACTCCGGGTCGCGGGCACGGAAGTCGCACGACGGGCACCGCTTGACGGGGCGCTTCTCGTGCGTCCCGGCCTCGTCTCGGGGGGACGAGGAGAACAGAAACGGCACGAACGGAACGACGAGGAACAGCAGCAGCGACCCGGTGTACACGTAGACGGCGACGCTGACCGCGAGGCTGACGAGGAGCCCCGCCAGAGCGGTGAGGGTGCGAGAGCCGACCATCGCACGGTCGTAGGCGCCGGCGACGGTTCGGCGTTTCGGCCCCGGTCGTCTCCGGGCTCGGCCGGCGGATCGGCGTCGGGTCGGGCGAGCCGAAAAGAAGTTACTCGCCTTCGAACTCGGGCTCGCGGTCGCCCATGAACGCCGTGATGCCTTCCATCAGGTCGTCGGTGTTGATGAGGTGGCCGAACGCCTGCGCCTCCAGCTCGAGGCCGGCGTCGACGTCCTCGTAGCCGCGGAGCATCGCCCGCTTGGTGAGCTTCTGGGAGATGGGCGGGCCGGCCGCCAGGTCGGCGGCGAACTCGTGGACCCGCTCGTCGAACTCCTCGGTGGGGACGACCTCGTTGACGACGTCGTAGTCGTACATCGTCTCGGGGTCGTACCGGTCGGCGGTGAAGACGATCTCCTTGGCGCGGCCGAAGCCGGCGATGCGGGTCAGCCGCTGGGTGCCGCCCCAGCCGGGCAGCAGCCCCAGGTCGTGTTCGGGGGTGCCGAGCTCCGAGCGCTCGGAGGCGAGCCGGAAGTCACAGCACAGCGCCAGCTCGAAGCCGCCGCCCAGCGCGAAGCCGTCGATGCCGGCGACGACCGGCATGCCCAGCTTCTCGAGCCGGCCGAAGACCCGCTGGCCGTGTCTGGACAGCTCGATCGCTTCCAGCGGCTCGGCGCTCGACGCCATCGACGTGACGTCGGCGCCGGCGGAGAAGGCCCGGTCGCCCGTGCCCGTGACGAGCACCGACCGAATCTCGTCGTCGGCCTCCAGCAGGTCCAGCGCCTCGTCGAACTCGTCGAGCAGGTCCGGGTTGATGGTGTTCATCCGGGCCTCCCGGTCCAGGACGATCTGGCCGACCATGTCGCCCGGACGCCGGACCTCGATGTTCGTGAACTCGACGCCGTCGTCGCCGCCGCCGTGGAAGCCGCCGGCCGCGGCGGCCTCGCGCAGCCCCTCCGAGACCTCGAACCGCGGGTGACCGGTCTCCTCGCCGAGTTCCTCCAGCGTCTCGACGAGCGCCTCCAGCCCGACCTCGTCGGCGATCTTCGCCGGCCCGTCCGGGAAGCCGGCGCCGAGCATCACGGCCTCGTCGATGTCGGCCGGCGTCGAGACGTCCTCGGCGACGAGGGTGCCGACCTCGTCGGCCATGACGGCCACGAGCCGGTGTTCGATCTCGTCGGTGCCGGCGTCGGTCGGGATGTCCGGTCCATCACCCTCGTAGTCGTAGAACCCCTCGCCGGTCTTCTTGCCGTACCGCTCGTCCTCGACGACCTCCTCAAGGAACGGCGCCGGCTCGTAGGCCTCGCCAAGCACCTCGTGCATGTACTCGAGAACGTGGTAGGTGACGTCGTTGCCGACCTGGTCGCCCAGCTCGAAGGCGCCCATCGGCAGCCCCATGTCGAACTTCGTCGTGGAGTCGATCTCCCTCATCGTCGCCGACCCGTCGGAGACCATCCAGCAGGCCTCGTTCATCAGCGGCACCAGAATCCGGTTGACGATGAAGCCCGGCGAGTCCTTGTGGACCCGGACGGGCGTCCTGTCGAACGCCTCGGCCAGCTCCTCGGCGACCTCGAGGGTCTCCGCGGCGGTGTGACCCCCGGAGATGACCTCCACGAGCTGCATCCGGACCGGCGGGTTGAAGAAGTGCATCCCGCAGAACCGCTCGGGCCGTTCGGTCACCTCCGACAGCTCCGTGATCGACAGCGAGGAGGTGTTCGTCGCGATGATGGCCTCCTCGGGGAGGTGCTCCTCGACGTCGGCGAAGACCTCCTTTTTGATTTCCATCTTCTCCGGGACGGCCTCGATGACGACGTCGGCGTCGCCGACCGCGGCCTCGACGTCGACGTACGGCGTCACCCGCGCCAGGGCGTCGTCGGCGGCGTCGTCGGTGATGCGTTCCTTCTCGGCGAGCTTCTCCAGCGACCACTCGATGTCGTCGTAGCCGCTCTGGACGAACTCCTCCTCGACGTCCCGCAGGTTGACCTCGAACCCCGAGAGCGCGGCGACCTCCGCGATGCCGTGGCCCATGCTGCCGGCGCCGAGCACCGCGACGGTCTCGATGTCGTCGAACTCCATCATAACAGCCTGACGGTTTCGCCGCATTCGTTTCAACGTTTCTGTCCGAAGCGTTTCCGACCGAAGCCGCCCGGCCGCCGCCACGACGGCCGCAGCCGTCCGGCCCGCACTAATACGGCCGGTAGTTGCCGTGAGAACTGTTTTGTATCCGCACACCTCTATTCGGCCATGGAGTTCGGGCTCACCGAGGAGCAGGAGCGGATGCGCGAGGAGGTTCGCCGGTTCGCCGACAACGAGATCCGGCCCCACGCCTCGGAGTACGACCGCGAGGAGGAGTTCCCCCACGACATCGTCGAGGAGGCCGCCGAGATGGGGCTATGCGGCGCCACCATCCCCGTCGAGTACGGCGGCGCCGGCTACGACGCCGTCGACTCGGTGCTCATCGCCGAGGAACTGTTCGCCGCCGACCCCGGCATCGGGCTGTCCATCCTCGCCGCCAGCTTCGGCACCGAGGCCATCCTCGAGTACGGCACCGAAGAGCAGAAGCAGCGGTTCATCGACCCCGTCGCCCGCGGCGACGCCATCTCCGGGGCGGCCATCTCGGAGCCGGACACCGGCTCGGACGTCTCCTCGGTGTCGACGAGCGCCGAGAAAGACGGCGACGAGTGGGTCGTCGACGGCCACAAGATGTGGATCACCAACGGCTCCGTCGGGGACTACTTCGTCGTCCTCTGTGAGACCGACCCCGACGCCGAGGGCCGCTACAACGGCT
>PXRL01000022.1:0-132607 GCA_003020965.1 Halobacteriales archaeon QS_4_69_225 | reverse complement strand
CGCCGAGCGCGCCCTGGAGTACGCCGAACAGCGCGAGCAGTTCGGCCAGCCCATCGGCGACTTCCAGGCCATCCAGCACAAACTCGCCGACATGCACACTGAAACCGAGGCCGCACGGCAACTGACGCTAAAGTCGGCCTGGGCGGTCGACTCCGGCGGCTCGCCGAACACCAAACTCGCGTCGATGGCCAAGGAGTTCGCCTCTCGCGTGGCGGTCGATGCGGCCAACGAATGCGTCCAGATTCACGGCGGCTCGGGCTTCGTCGACGACTTCGACGCCGAGCGGCTCTACCGCGACGCCAAGATCACCCAGATTTACGAGGGTACCACCGAGATTCAGAAAATGATCATCGCCCGCGAACTCCAGGGCAAGGGCTTCTAGGAAACCCCACTTTTTACTCACTCGGGTTCCGCGCCTGCGGCGCGGAACCACTCTCTGCTCGCGGGCCTTCGGCCCGCTCGCACGGTCAGCGGGACCTTCGGTCCCGCTCGACTCGCAAAAACTTGGGGAAAAAACCCGCAACCGGGCGCTCACTCCGTTCGCGCCCGGCGTCGTTCGAGAGCGAAGCTCTCTCGTGATGACGAGAGACGCCGATGGCGTCTCTCGAACCAAACCGCTCGGCGCGCGGCGCGCGCCTCGCGGATGCTTGGACTCGGTCCTGACCCGCTCACTTGGATTTTGACTTGCCGGCCGTTTGCCGGTGACCTGCTGACCTGCTCACCGTTTCGGTACCCCGTCTATTGTCTCGACGAACCGTCGCACCCGCTCTCGCTCGCCGCCGGCCGGGTCGTAACTTATTGGGACGGCCGCGGCGAACCGTCCCGTATGACCACGTTCGAGGCCGGCGACATCACGCTCCACAAGGTCCGCGATTACGTCTGGGAGATGCCGCCCGAGGACGGAATGGGCGCCCCGGCGCGCGTCTTCGCCAGCGAGGCGCTGCTCGAGGAGATCGCCGACGACAAGAGCCTCCAGCAGCTGCGCAACACGACGCACCTCCCCGGCGTCGAGAAGTACGCGGTCTGCATGCCGGACGGCCACCAAGGGTACGGCTTCCCGGTCGGCGGCGTGGCCGGCATCGACGCCGAGAACGGCTGTATTTCGCCCGGAGCGGTGGGATATGATATAAATTGCTTGACAGGAGATTCAGAAGTATCTGTTGAGTTCGGACGGAAAATAAAAATATCTGACCTACAGGAACGGTTCGAAGATGAAAGCGCGGTAGTCGCTGCTGAAGAGTCAATGGTATCCGACATACGGCTTTTCACGGAGAATCCGTCTAAGTCTGTCAATGAGGTTAAAACCGAAACTGGCGATACAGTCAGAGCCACTCCCGATCACAAATTCCGGACTCCAGACGGAATGACGAGGCTCAGTGAATTGGAACCAGGAGATACTGTGCTCGTATATCCCTTCGAAGGTATCAAAGATCAAGATCCTGAGGAATTTACCGTCCTGACTGAGGAGCATTTTGCCGACGAAGATCCGCAGCTAATCCGGGTTTTGAAAGAACGCAATCTCCTTCCACTGAAATCTACTGACGAGGCGTTCAATCATCTGCTGAAGCTTGTCGGCTTTCATACGGGAGACGGTACATTCGGTAGTCACGGGCAGACATGGTTCTATGGTGAGTCCGAAGATCTTGAATCCATACGTGAGGACATCCGAGCGGTAGGGTTTAAGCCTTCAAAGGTCTACTCGCGCAAGCGAAAACACGAATTTAACGGAAGTACCTTCGAACGCACTGAATACAGCATAAAAGCCACCGCCAACGCCTTCCGTCAATTGTTGATACGATTAGGTACACCATCGGGCGAGAAGGTAGAATCGAGGTTCACGACACCAGACTATCTTGAGCAGCTAACCGACTGGCAGCGTGCACTATATCTGTCGGCGTTCTTCGGAGCCGAAATGAGTGCCCCGGCTGCAAAGGCGGACAAGAACCTGTACTGTCCGAAAATATCACAGAATAGAACACAAAAGCACGCCGACGCCGGTGAGCAATTCATGCAGGAAGTTGCGGAGTATCTGAACAAAATGGGGGTGGAAACGAACAAAGTCGAACGATTCGACGCAGATACTTCGCGGGAAGATATGAAACGACTAAGACTTGGAATAAAAAGCGACTCGGAGAATCTCATTCGGTTTTTTACATGTATTGGATACCAATACAATCAGAAGAAGGAGCGGCTGGCGGCCCTGGCTACACAATATCTGAAACTAAAGAGGAATACACTCGAACAGCGCGAACGTATCGCTGAAAAGGTTGACGCGCTCACCGATGGGGGTATTCCAGTCGACGAAATCAAAACCAGTTTCAACGTATCCGACTATTTCATTAAAAGGAGCGCACAGCGGAGCTCAGACCGATGTGTGCGCCCGCCGGCCGACTTCCCGTCGTTCGAGGCGTTCTGCGATTCGACCGACGTGCGCGAGAACCTCACGGTACCCGTCGAAATCGAGTCGATCGAACCGGCCGGCCGTGAACCGGTCTACGACATCGGCGTCGAACACGAGGCTCACAACTTCCTCGCCAATGGGTTCGTCGTCTCCAACTGCGGCGTCCGGATGGTCCGGACGAACCTCACCTACGAGGACATCCGGGGCCGCGAGGCGGAACTCGTCGATGCGCTGTTCGACGCCGTCCCGTCGGGGCTGGGCGGCGGCGGCATCGCCGACGGGAGCGGCGACTCCGTCGAGCGGGCGCTGGAGCGCGGCGTCGACTGGTGTCTCGAGGAAGGCTACGCCGTCGAGTCCGACCTTGCCCACTGCGAGGACGAGGGCCGGCGGCCGGATGCCGACGCCGCGGCCGTCTCGAAGAAGGCCAGGGACCGCGGCCGCAACCAGATGGGGTCGCTCGGCTCCGGCAACCACTTCCTCGAGGTCCAGCGCGTCACCGACGTCTACGACGCGGCCGTCGGCGACGCCTACGGGCTCGACGAGGACCAGCTCGTCGTCCTCATTCACTGCGGGTCGCGGGGGCTGGGCCACCAGGTCTGCAACGACTACCTCCGCGACATCGAGGAGACCCACGACGACCTGCTGTCGCGGTTGCCGGACAAGGAGCTGGCGGCGGCGCCGGCCGGCTCGCAGCTCGCGGCGGACTACTACGGCGCGATGTGTGCGGCCATCAACTTCGCGTGGGTCAACCGCCAGCTCATCACCCACCGGACCCGGGAGGTGTTCGCCGACGTCTTCGGCGAGCCGTGGGAGGACCTGGAGATGGAACTGCTGTACGACGTCGCCCACAACATCGCAAAGCGGGAGGTCCACACGGTCGACGGCGAGGAGCGGGAGCTGTTCGTCCACCGGAAGGGCGCGACGCGGGCCTTCCCGGCCGGCCACCCCGAGGTGCCGGCGGCGTACCGCGACGTCGGCCAGCCGGTCATCATCCCGGGCAGCATGGGCGCCGGCTCGTACGTGCTCCGCGGCGGCGAGGCGTCGATGGACGTCTCCTTCGGGTCGACGGCCCACGGCGCCGGTCGGCTGATGAGCCGCACACAGGCCAAAGACGAGTTCTGGGGCGGCGACGTCCGGGACGACCTGGAAGGCAACGAGGTGTACGTGAAGGCCAACAGCGGCGCCACCATCGCCGAGGAGGCCCCCGGCGTCTACAAGGACGTCGACGAGGTGGTCCGGGTCAGCGACGAACTCGGCATCGGCGACCGGGTGGCGCGGTGCTACCCCGTCTGCAATATCAAAGGATGACGGGCGTCGAGGTACCGCTCGGCGACGGGACGGTCGACGTGGAACTGCCGGACTGCGACGTGACGGTCGCGGAGCCGCCCGGCGGCGAGGCGGTCGACGTCCGGGCGGCCGCCGAGGGTGCCGTCGCCGACCCGGTCGGGCCGGCGCCGGCGGACGTCGTCGCCCCCGACGACACCGTCGCGGTCGTCGTCACCGATCTCACGCGGGCGACGCCGGACGACGTGCTCGTCGACGTCCTGCTGTCGGCGCTGGAGCGGGCCGGCGTCGCCCGCGAGCAGGTGACGGTCGTCGTCGGCCTCGGGCTCCACCGGCCGATGACCGACGACGAGTTGGCGGCGATGCTCGGCGACCACGCCGACCTGGCGGTCAACCACGACCCCGACGACGTCGTCGAGGTCGGCCGCGTCGACGGCGTCCCCGTCGAACTCGATCGGCGGGTCGCGGCCGCCGACCGCGTGCTCTCGACGGGGATGGTCGAGCCGCACCAGTACGCCGGCTTCTCCGGCGGCGGCAAGACCGTCGCGATCGGCGCCGGCGGCGAGCCGCTCATCCGGCACACCCACGGCCCGGAGATGCTGGCCCGCGACGGCGTCCGGCTCGGCCGCATCGACGACAACCCCTTCCGGACGGCCGTCGACGAGGCCGGCGAGGCCTGCGGGCTGGAGTTCTGCCTGAACGTCACCCGCGGCCCGACCGGGGTACTCGACGTCGCGGCCGGCGCCCCGCGACGGGTCGTCCGGGCGCTGGCCGACAGCGCCCGGGCGGCGCTGTCGGTCGAGGTCGACGACGGCTACGACGCCGTCGTCGCCGGCGTCGGCGCGCCGAAGGACACCAATCTCTACCAGGCGAGTCGGGCGGCGACCTACGTCGTGCTGGGCGCGAGGAACCCGCTCCGGCCGGACGGCCGCGTGGTCCTGCCGGCCGCGCTGCCGGAGGGCGCCGGCGAGGGCGCCGGCGAGCGGCGGTTCCACGACCGGCTCTCGGCCGCCGACGACGCCGACGCGCTGTACGAGCGGCTGCGGGACGGCTACGAGCCGGGCGCCCAGCGCGCCTTCGTCGTCGCGCGGGCGCTTCGGGCCCACGACATCTACGTGACGAACAGCGAGTCGCCCGATGTGGTCGAGGAGTGTCTGATGACGGCCCGCCCGACGGTCGGCGACGCCGTCGCCCCGGACAGCGACGTGCTGGTCGTCCCGGAGGCCATCGAGACGCTGCTCCGCTAAAACGTCGAGTCGGCCGGGGGGAAATCGCGGGCGCCGCGCCGTTCAGCCGCCGGTGTCGACGGTGACGCCGTCGCCGTCGTCGTCGATCTCGGCCATCACGCGGTCGTGGAACTCCTGGAGAACCGCCGACTCGTCCTCCGCGAGGACGACGTCGCTGGCCATCAGTGTCGCCAGCCCGAAGGCCCGCGGCGTCGGCGAGTCGACCTCCTGGAGGTGGACGTCGATGTCGCCCGTTCGGACGCCGGCGACGAACGTCTCGACGGCCTCGACGTTCAGCTTGTCCTCCAGGATCTCCCGGTAGGTCTCCTCCAGCACCGCGAAGGCCTCCTTGTCGTCGGCGAAGCCCAGCAGCATCTCGCTGGAGACCTGCTGCTGGCTGGCGGACTTCTCGTGGCCCTTGTACCGCTTGAGGATCATCAGCGCCCGCGTGGCGTTGATGCGGAAGTACCGTTTCAGGAGGTCGGTGCCGTCGAGGGCGGCCCGCAGGTCGGCCCGCACCGCCGTCGGGTCGATGTCCGCGAGCAGCGCCTTGAGGTCGACCCGGCGGTTCATCGGCATCGACAGCGTGAAGCCGTGGTCGGCGACGGCGACCGTCACGTTCGTGTTGGCCTCCCGTGCACACCGGTAGGCCAGCAGCCGCGAGAGGCCGTCGTTGAACCGCCGGCCGTAGTTGGCGTGGACGTAGTAGTTGCGCTGGTACTCGTCGTGGTTGAGTTCGACCTCGACGGCGAGTCGGCGGTCCGTCGAGACGCTGCGGACGCCGCCGTACCGGGCCTGGGCGTCGAACATCCGGGTAACCGCCCGGACGGTGTTTTCGTCCATCGGGAACTCCCGGAGCCACCGCCGCACCGCCGAGGGGCCGCGCTCCAGGCGGTCGAGCAGCCGCCGCTGGAAGGCCAGTATCTCCCGGCCGAGGTCGTACGACAGCGGCAGCCGCTCGGAGAACCACGACGGCACCGTCGGGCGGGCGCTCGTCGGGTCGACGTACACCTTCGACCCCCGCCGGTAGCGGTACTCGTAGCGGCTGCCCCCGAGGACGAACACGTCGCCGCCGTCGAGGGTGTCGAGGTACTCCTCGTCGAGCTGGCCGACCCACTCGTCGCCCGCCCGGGTGTAGACGTCGCAGGTAAAGGAGTCCGGGATGGTGCCGATGTTGGTCATGTAGATGACACGGGCCATCCGGCCGCGCTTGCCGACCAGCGGCGTCCCCGGCTCGAAGTCGTCGTAGTGGTACTCCCCACCGGGGGGGTCGTTGCGGTCCCGCCACACCTTCGCGTAGACGTTCTTGTCCTCCATGCCGTCGTAGTCGGCCGTCAGGTACCGGAACAGCCGCTCGAGGTCGCCGTCGTCGTAGCTCCGGTAGGGGTAGGCGCTCCGCAGGATCTCCCGGATCTCCGCCTCGGGTCGCGGGCCGTTGATCGCCATGCCGTACACCTGCTGGGTGGCGACGTCGTCGGCGTCCTCGGGGACGAACACCCGGTCGACGAACCCCTCCTCGGCCTTCTTCAGCATCACGGCACACTCGACGAGTTCGTCGCGGTCCAGCGCGACGACCCGGCCCTTCACCGTCTCGCCGAGCTGGTGGCCGGCCCGGCCGACCCGCTGCAGCAGCGCCGCCACCGACTTCGGGGAGCCGACCTGCACCACCAGGTCGATGTACGGCATGTCGATGCCCAGCTCCAGCGACGTCGAGGTGGTGACGACGTCCAGCTCGCCGGTCTTCAGCCCCTCCTCGATCTCCCTGCGGCGGTCCTTCGACAGCGAGCCGTGGTGACAGCCGGAGTTCGACTCGTCGAAGTCGCCGCCCTGCCGGAGGTTGTGCAGGACGCGCTCGGCGCCGGACCGCGTGTTCGTGAACACCAGCGTGTTGGTGTGGTCGTCGATCAGCTCCGTCAGCCGGTCGTAGAAGCGGTCGGTGACGACCTCCCGCGGGGTGTTGATGAGGTCGTCGGTCGGACAGGCCAACTCGATGTCGAACTCCCGGACGAACCGGGCGTCGACGATCTCGTAGTCGCGGGGTTCCCAGCCGTCGTCGGTGTAGTCGCCGCCGACGAGGAACTCCCCGACGGTCTCCAGCGGCTCGACGGTCGCCGAGCAGCCGATCCGCGTCGGCGACGTCTCGCACATCGCCTCCAGCCGCTCCAGCGACACCGCCAGGTGGGTGCCGCGTTTGTTCTCCGCCAGCGAGTGGATCTCGTCGACGATGACGTACTCGACGGTCTCGAGTTTCTTCTTGAACTTCGGGCTGTTCAGCAGGATGGCCAGCGTCTCCGGCGTCGTGTTGAGGATGTGCGGCGTCGTCTTCAGCATCCGCTGGCGGTCGCTGTCGCTGGTGTCGCCGTGACGGATGGCGTGTCTGATCTCGACGGATTCGCCGCGGGCTTGCAGCTTCTCGGTGATGCCGTCCAGTGGCTCCGCGAGGTTGCGGTGGATGTCGTTGGCCAGCGACTTCAGCGGCGAGATGTACAGACAGTGGACGCTGTTGTCGAGGCCGTCCTCGGTGCGGGCCCGCCGGAAGAGGTCGTCGATGATGGCACAGAAGCTCGCCTGCGTCTTGCCGCTGCCCGTCGGCGCACAGACGAGCGTGTTCGTGTCGTCGTCGATGCGCGGAACCGCGCCCTTCTGCGGCGGCGTGAACAGCCCGCCGTTCTCCGGGACGAAGGCGCCGAACTCCTCGACCCACCACTCCCGGACGGGCGGGGCGAGCCGGGCGAACGCCGCCGCGTCGTCGAGGGCGACCGTCTCGGGGTCGTAGTCGAACCCACGGTCGGCCAGCAGTTCCCGAACGGCCGTCTCGGCGTCCGTCGGAGCCTCCGCGCTCATCGGTGTCCGGTTGCGGCCGCATCGGCAAGTGGGTTTTCCATGCGGGTGATTTCGGGGCGGTCCGCCCCGACGCCGACGCCGACCGGCAGCACCGGCGGCACCGGCGGAACGGGGACCATTGACGACAGTTCGGCCGACGCCGAGATCGAGACGGCTCCGTCGCCGTACGGACCCCAAGTGTGAGGACCCCGCGGCGCCAAGCGGAGGCGTGCTCTCGGCGGTCGTCCACGTCGGCGAGCCGGCGCCGCTCGGCGGCGGCCTCGAGCCCGCGGTCGTCGCCCACCTCCACGGCGGCGGAATCCCGCGGTTCGTCGCCTACGAGGTGCGGTCCGACGGCAATCTCGAACGGGTGCCGGGCGCCTACGCCCCCGACCCCGGCGAGGAGCCGCCGCACCCGGTGACGGACCTGCTGGTGGCGCTGTACCCGGAAGGATCGGTCGCCGGCCAGCGGCTCGAGGTGCTGTCGACGAAGGCCGAGGCCAACGCCGGCGTGGGCCTCCGCGAGCGGGTGTTCGCGAGCGACACCGACCGCGAGACGCCCGGTTACGGCCGGCACTTCGAAGCCCGGAGCCAGCTGGAGGCCCACCCCTACGAGGCGGCCGTCGCCGTCGGCGTCCTGCCCGGCATCGACGACGCGATGCGGCGGGCCATCGAGGCCAATCTCGAGCGGCTGGACGCCCCGGTCCGGCGGTTCGAGCCCGTCGGCTGACGGCCGGAGCGCGCGTCGTCGTCGAGTCGCCGTTCGGCCGCCGCGTCCGGCGCTACGGGCCGTCTTGACGAGTGATTCCAGTTCCGCCTCGCTCTCGCAAGCTTATAGACGTGCGGCGCCGAAGCCCGGATATGGAGCGGCTGCCGGGCGTCGAGCCGCCCGAGCGGGTGGTCTGTCACGTCGACGTGGACTGCTTCTACGCGGCCTGCGAGCGGCTCCGCGAGCCGGCCCTCGGGGGCGAGCCGGTCGTCGTCGGGATGGGGTACGAGCCGGGCGAGAGCCACGGCGCCGTCGCCACCGCCAGCTACGAGGCCCGCGACTACGGCGTCGAATCGGCGATGGCCATCTCGGAGGCCCTGGAGCTGCTGCCGCGGCGGGCCGACGCCGACGACCCCGCCGACACCGGGATCTACCGGCCCGTCGACATGGCGTTCTACGAGTCGGTCGCCGAGGACGTCCAGGCGGTTCTCGACGCGGCGGCCGAGACGGTTCGGAACGTCTCCGTCGACGAGGCGTACCTCGATCTGGGCGACCGCCCGTGGGACGAGGCGGCCGCCTTCGGCCGCCGGCTCAAAGATGACATCGAGCAAGCGGCCGGCGTCACGGCCTCGGTCGGCGTCGCGCCGAACATGACGACCGCGAAGCTGGCCTCCGACGCCGACAAGCCCGACGGGCTCGTCGTCGTCCGGCCGTCGGAGGTCCGGTCGTTCCTGGCGCCGATGGAGGTCGCAGACCTCCACGGCGTCGGGCCGGTCACCGCCCGCGAGCTGCGATCGATGGGGCTGGAGACGGCCGGCGACGTCGCGGCGGCCGACGAGGTGGCGCTCGTCGACGCCTTCGGCGAGCGTGGCCGCGACATCCACGCCCAGGCGCGCGGCGAGGACGACCGCGAGGTGGAGCCGACGGGCCGGCCGAAGAGCCTCTCCGGGGAGTCGGCGTTCGTCGAGGCGACCGACGATTCCGCCGAGAAGCGTCAGAAGGTCCGGGCGCTCGCCGAAGAGGTCGCCGACCGGGCCGCCGCGAAGGGGGCCCTCTACCGGACCATCGGCGTGAAGATCGTCGAACCGCCGTTCGACGTCAACACCCGCGCCCGGTCGCTGTCGGGGCCGGTCGACGATCCCGACCTCGCCGAGGCGGTCGCCCTGGAGCTGCTGGAGGAGTTCGCCGACGCGACGGTCCGGAAGCTCGGCGTCCGGCTGTCGAACCTCTCCTTTGCCGATCGCGACCAAGCGAGCCTGGACGTCTGGGCCGACGGCGATGAGTCGGCCGATGGCGACGACGACGACGGCAGGGAAGACCTCGGCAGCCGGCCCGGCCAGGCCGACCTCACCGACTTCGGTTGACGGCCGGCGGTCGGTTGTCGGCGACCGGCTCCGCGGGAGACCTCCGGTGCGTTCCCGTTCGGCGGCAGCGTCTCGGCGGGGCCACCGACCGGCTCCGCCGGCGCCGCCGCTACGCGATCGTCAGTCCGGGGAGAACGACGACCGTCGCGGCGAGACGCCCGCGTACGAACGTGTACCCCGTCGTCCGACCTTTCGGTGTCGGAGATGCGTATGCCGGCGGCGTATCGGCCGGTGAAACGGGCTCCGCATTGGACGGACCGCCGTCGGAACGGAACCGCTTTTGTCCGCGCCGGTCGCAGTACCGACATGAACCACCTCGCCGCCGCGGGCGACCGGCGGTGGCGGCTCGCCCCGCACGCCCACGTCATCGTCCACGAGACCGACGACGGCAACGAGTTCCTCACCATCTACGACTGCGGGGCCGCCCAGAAGCCGCCGTCGGCACAGCTGATCGGCAACCTCGTCCGCGTCGACGCCGACCACGAACTGCTCGACCAACCGACCGGCTACATCGCCAAGCTCCGGGAGCCCTCGCACCTCGTCCGCCAGGACGACGACCACTGGGTCATCCGGGGCGAGGACTGACCTCGTTTGAGAGCGGCAAAGATCCGAAAGCGCTTTTATCATTTAGGCTGGCCTAAATCGTATGACGGACGATGGCGAGCGCGGAGTGCCGACGCGCAGGGACCTCCTGACGGCCGGCGGAGCGGTCGTCGGGGCCGGACTGATCGCCGGCTGTGCGGGGAGCGGCCGCGAGGGCCCGACCGAGACGACCGACGGGACGGCGACCCCGACCGAGGCCTCGGAGGACGCCTACACCGTCGATATGGCGCCGGTCGGCTCCGTCGAGTTCGACGACCCGCCCGAGCGGGTCGCCCACTATTTCCCGGGCTACGGCGACATGGCGGTCGCACTCGGCCACGGCGACTCGGTTCTCTCGATGGGGCTCCCCTCGCGGTTCCATTCCGACCACTACGGGGAACTCGACGGCGTCGACTTCGACGTCGAATCGCTCACGAAGCTCAACGGCGACAGCGGCATCGACAAGGAGGTGTTCTACGAACTCGACGCCGACCTCCATCTCATCGACCCCAGATGGCTCGTCAACAACGGCTTTTTCGGGCTCGAGGAGTCCGACGTCGAGGAGCTGCGGGACAACGTCGCGCCCTTCGTCGGCAACGTGGTCTTCCGCCGGACCGACGGGTGGCACGACTACCGTTACTACACGCTGTACGAAACCTTCGAGAAGGTCGCCGAGATTCACCGGGAGACGGAGCGGTTCGAGCGTCTCGCGGCCTTCCACGACGAGTACCTCCCCCGGGTGCAGGCGGAGCTGCCGCCGGCGGACGCCCGGCCGAACGCACTTTTGATCTTCGCGGCCGGCGACGAACCCGAGGCGTTCTCCCCGTACCGGGTGAGCGACCGGGGGACGAACAAAAAGCAGTTCCGCGACCTCGGGATCACCGACGCCCTGACGGGAACGGGCATCGACGGGCTCTCGACGACCGACCGCGGGCAGATCGACTACGAGACGATGCTGGAGGTCGACCCCGATTCGATTCTCGTCCGAGGCCACGAGGCAAAGAGCCGCGCCGAGTTCGAGGAGACCGTCCTCGCGTTCATGAAGGACCACGACACCGCGTCGGAGCTCGCCGCCGTCCGGAACGACATGGTGTTCCGGGGCGGACCCATCTACTCGGGGCCGCTCCATCACCTGTTCCTCCTGGAGCGGTACGCGACGGGCTACTTCCCCGAAATCTACTCGGGCGAGCTGTTCGACCGCGAGGAGTTGGCCGGTATCGTCACCGGTGAGGCCTGATGTCCATCGGCGGTACCGCGGCCATCGACGGACCCGATGGGGCCCGGCGGACGGAGCCGGCCGTTCGACGGCCCGACGGGAGCCGGGCCGGTGGACGAACATAAGCAGCGACCGAACGCCCGGAACCGCGCCGACGACCCGAGCGAGGAACGGTCGTCGGTTCGCGTGGCTGTCGACCCGAGGCTCCCGACGACCGTCGTCGGGAGCCTCGCCGTCGTCCTCGCCGCCGGGCTCGTGCAGGTGAGCGTCGGCGCCTACTCGATGACGCTCGGACGGGCGTGGGGCGCCGTCTTCGACCCCGACATCGTGTCGAGCCGGCAGGCCTGAAGCGCGTTCCTCCTGGGCGGCGACCTGCCGGAGATGAGCCGCGAGAGCCTCGTCGTCCGGAACATCCGCCTGCCACGGGTGTTCGTCACCATCATCGTCGGCATGAACCTCGCCGTCTCAGGGGCCATCTTCCAAGCGGTTATGCGGAACGAGCTGGCGAGCCCGTTCATTCTCGGGAGTTCGTCGGGCTCATCGTCCGCTGTCTGTTCGTCGATCCGGCGCTGATGGTCGGTGCGGACGTCGGCGCACGCCTGGCGCTCACCCTCATCCAGGTCCCGGTCGGCGTCGTCATCGGGCTCGTCGGTGGGCCCTACTTCCCGTATCTGATGCGGAAACAGCAGCGCATGGGTGAGATCTGACATAGCGAGCGGCGCGGACGATCCGGTGCGGACGAACGGAGCCGAGCGGGCCGCCGCGGGGGCGCGCGACGACGGCACCGACGCCAGCGACCTCACCGGCGAGGATGGTCGGCAGCCCCTCGGGCGGGCAGAAACAGCTCGCGTGGATCGCGATGGTGCTCGGACACCGACGTGCTCCTGCTGGACGAGCCGACGACGTTTCTCGATCTGCACCACCAACTGTACTGGAGATAATCGAGACACCCCGCGACGAAAGCGACGTCACGGTCGTCGTCCTCCACGACATCGAGGGGCCGCCCGACTCGCCGATTGGATGGTCGCGATGCAGGACGGCGAGATACGGGCCCGGGGCTTCCCCGAGGAGGTCGTCACCGCGGAACTGCTCGCGGAGGTGTCCCGTGTCGACGGCAAAGTCGAACACACCGAGCGAGGGCCGCGAATCACGCCGCTTCGGGCGCGCGACGATGACAGGGAGACGCCGGAGGACGCCGAGGACGCGTCGCCGTCGCCCGAGGCCAAGTGACGGACGACGCGTCCGGGACACTCTCCGGCGCCGGAGTGACAGTCGACGAGGACCCGTCGGCCGGACCCCCCCGCGGGAGTCGCAGTGACGCGGCCGCGCTCATCCCGTGAACCTCGCATGACGCCCGTCTGACTGACAACTATGTGCGGCCATCGCCTGTCGTCCCTTGATGGGCGAGGACACGGAGACGATCCGCGTCGGCGAGGTGAGCCGCGGTGACGCCGCCGGCAGTCCCGTCGAACTGCCGGTCGTGGACGTCCTGACCGGGCGGTCGTTCGTAACCGGCAAGAGCGGGAGCGGCAAGAGCATTCTCGAAGGGACGCCGGTGTACACGGAAACCGGTCGAAAGCCGATCGAGAAGGTCGAAGAGGGCGAGAATGTGCTCTCTTTGAACAAGCGGACGTTCGAACAGGAGTTCCGTCCGGTGCAAGCGACGCTCGACCACGAAGCCGACGACCTCGTACGCATCACGCTCGAGGACGGCACGGAACTCGTCGGCACGGAGGACCACAGCTTCCTCACGGTCCAGGACCTCGAGATAGTACCGGTTCGCGGCGAGAACGTCGAAGAAGGGACGTGGATGCCGCTTTCGCGGTCGCTGCCGGAGCCGGAGACGCGCACGGAGGTCGATCTCGGCGAGTACGTCACGAAGTCGGGCACGCTGGACATCCGCGAGGAGGAGATACGGAGCGCATCGCGCGTCGAGGACCGGTACTTCGAACTCGGCGCCGAAGAGGGCCGGATCGTCGGTCTCTACCTCGCCGAAGGGTCATTCGACGCGAGAATGACGATACAGCTTTCGGCGACCGACGAACGGATCAAGGAGTTCCTCGACGGGGCGGGGTTCAACGTATACGACCGGTTCTGCACCCTCGGGTTCAAGCCACTCGCCGAGTTCCTGGCCACCGAATTCGGCCGCGGTGCCGCCGGCAAACACGTTCCGAACTGGGTGTTCGAGGCGCCTGCTCCGTTCCGGGCTGGCCTGCTCTCGGGGTACTTCGACGGCGACGGGACGATAGGGCAGAGCGTGACGGCGACGTCGAAGTCCCGCGAACTGCTCGACGGCGTCGTCGAACTCCTGCGACAGTTCGGCGTCTCGGCGTCTCTCAAGGACACGTACACCACTTACAACGACGAAACGAGAGAGTACACGCGATTGCGCGTCGACGGCTTCTCGATTCCGACATTCGCCGAGACGGTCGATCTCCTCATCCACGACAAGCACGAAGCTCTCACGGATCGTGTCGCGTCGCTCGAATCCGGCGAGAGTTACAACGCGAAGGACATGGTTCCCAACTTCGGTGACGTGCTGAATCGGGCAGCGAGCGACGGCGGCTGGAACGACCGCGACGGCGACGACCGTTCGAGAGCGGCCGCGCTCCACAACCACACTCGCAAACAGAAGGTCGGACGCGAGACGTACAATCGCGCGATAGAGGCGCTGGACGTCGGCGGTCGTGCGCGACAGTTCGGTCGCTCATAACTTCATCGCCGACGGCGTGTTCGTCCACAACTCCAACTCCGCGAGCGTCATCTGCGAGAAGCTGCTCGACCAGGGCTATGGCCTGCTGGTCGTCGACATCGACGGCGAGTACTACGGCCTGAAGGAAGAATACGAGATACTCCACGTCGGCGCCGACGAGGAGTGCGACCTGCGGGTCAGCGTCGAGCACGCCGAGAAGATCGCCGAACTCGCCCTGGAGCAGAACGTCCCCATCATCCTCGACGTCTCGAGTTTCCTCGACGAGTCGGAGGCCCGCGAACTGCTGACGGCGGTGGCCAGACAGCTGTTCGCCAAGGAGAAGAAGCTGAAACAGCCGTTCCTGATGCTCATCGAGGAGGTCCACGAGTACATCCCCGAGGGCGGCGGTCTCGACGAGTGCGGCCGGATGCTCATCAAGGTGGGCAAGCGCGGCCGCAAGCACGGCCTCGGCGTCGTCGGCATCAGCCAGCGGCCGGCCGACGTCAAGAAGGATTTCATCACCCAGTGCGACTGGATGGTCTGGCACCGGCTGACGTGGAACAACGACACCAAGGTGGTCGGCCGCATCCTCGGCGGCGACTACGCCGACCACATCGAGGCGATGGACGACGGCGAGTGCTTCCTCCAGACCGACTACAACGACGACGTCCAGGTCGTCCAGTTCGAGCGCAAGCGGACCTTCGACGCCGGCGCGACGCCCGGCCTCGAGGACTTCGAGCGGCCGGAGCTGAAAAGCGTCAGCGGCGACCTGCTGGGCGAACTCGAGGAGATAGTCGAGGAACAGGAGCAACGCGAGGACCGCATCGCGGAACTCGAGCGGGAACTCGAGCGGAAGGACGAGCGCATCCGCGACCTCGAACAGCAGCTGTCGGAGGCGCAGGATCTCAAGCGGATGGCCGACCGGTTCTCGCGGGCGATGATGGAGCAGGTGACGGGCCGGCCGCTGTCGGCGGCCTCGGTCGCCGGACCCCGAGCCGAACTCGACGACCCGCCCGCGGTCCGTCGGGACCCCGAACTCCAGGCGGATCTCGAGGCGGTCCGCGACGGTGAGCGGGAGCCGACTCCCTCGCCGGTGCCGGACGCCGCCGAGGAGCACGCGGGCGGCGCCCCGGAGCGGTCGGAATTCACGGACGACGAGCCGACGAGCGGACCCGTCGACGGCCTGATCGAGCAGGTGGCCGAAACCAGAGCGGCCGAACTGGGCGCGACGGGAGGGGACGACCCGCCCGGGCGGTCGGAGCCCCCGGCGCCCGACGCCGACTCGGACCTGCCGAGGGAAGATTCGTCGGTGTTCCGGCCCGACGAGTCGCTCGTGGACCGCCTGCGGCGGGAGGTAGACGAGCTGAGCGACACCGAGCGGGAGATGTTGCGCCGCTACCGCGCCGACGGCCCGGCGACGCCACAGGAGGCCCACGCGGCCGCCGGCGGGTCGGGCGACCGCAGCGACGCCTACGCCGCCAACCGGTCGCTCCGGCGTCTGGGGCTCGTCGATCACGTCGCCCGCGGCCGGCACGGCTACGCGCTGCCGGAGCTGATCGCCGAGGAGACCGACGACCGGCTCGGCGACGCCTCGGATCACGACCGGCTCGTCCGGGCCGTCGAGGCGACCTTCCTCGAACACGTCGATCTACCTGGCGACGCGGCGGACGGGGGCAGCACCGGTGACGCCGGGGCCGAAGAGACCGACCCCGGCGTCGTCTTCGACGACTGGCCGGGGGCCTGACCCGGGCCGCGCTACCGCAGCGGCTCGACGAGCGCCTCCAGTGCCGCCCGCGGATCGTCGGCCTTCGCCACCCCCGAGGCCAGGAGGACGCCCTCGGCGCCGAGGTCGGCCGCCGCCGCCAGGTCGTCGCCGGTCGAGATGCCCGCCCCGCAGAGGACCGGTACGTCGCCGACGGCCGCGGCGGCGTCGACGGAGTCGGTGACGACCTCGGGGTCGGCCCGCGACACCGGCGTGCCGGTGCCGATGAGTTCGGGCGGCTCGACGGCGACGGCGTCCGGCTCCAGGGCCGAGGCGGCCGCGATCTGCCGCGGGTTGTTGGCGCAGACGACCGTCTCCAGGCCCGCCCGCTCGGCCGCCCGGACGGCACCGTCGACGTCGGCCAGCGTGCGCCGGCGCTCGGAGTGGTTCAGCAGCGTCCCGGCGGCGCCGGCGTCGGCGGCCGCCGCTGCCAGCGGCGCGCCGGTGTGGGAGCCGTGTTCGGTCGGCGCGACGTCCTGGGCCCACGTTTCGACGCCGGTCGCGGCGACGGCCTCGAGGTGGGCCGTCTGCGGGGCGACGGCGACGCGGACGCCGGCGTCGTCGGCGACCGTCGCCGCGGCCTCGGCGACCGCGACCGGGTCACAGGGGTACGCCTTCAGGTTGACGAGGACGAACATGGCAGCAACGCGGGCCCGGGCGGCAAATAGCTACCCGTTCGCGATGACCCCCGCCCGGTCAGCGCGCGCTCTCGAGGTCGACGAAGGCGTCGTCATCGGCGGTCAGCCACGTCGACATCCGGGCGACGCCCGACAGTCCCCGCGGGTACACCGTCCGGCGGTCGGGATCGTCGTCGTACCGCACGAGGCTGGATCGGAGGGTGACCGGCCGTCGTGGTTCCGCGCGGTCGCCGCCGGACCGCTCGGCGTCCCCGCCCGTGGTGGTCATCATCGGTTCGCAGTGTCGATGGGCAAAAAACGGTTGCTAGAAGTCGTCCGGGGGGCTCCATATCCCTCCGTAGCGCTCGATTCCGGCCCGTGGCCGCTGGGGGCCGGCGACCGACGCATACACGGACCGCGAGCCACAACTGGGGGCCATGAGTGGACGTCGCGTGTGGGTGTCGGTCGGCGGCGAGCCGCGGCCGGGGACGGTCGTCGAGCGGACGTACACGCCGAAGAAGGGGTCGGAGCTGCTGGCGGTCGAACTCGAAGAGTCGGTCGACGGCACCGAACGGGTCGTCGTCAGCCCGCAGGTCGACGACGTGCTGTTCGAGGACTAGTCCTTCCGCTTGACGACGTCGCCGAGCGTGGTGCCGCCGCCGGCGGAGTCGCTGGACCACTCGGCGTCGTCGCCGCCGCCGGCCGCCGACAGCGAGATGCCGAGGGACTTCTCGAGCTTCCGCTGGACGGTGTCGCTCGGCAGGACGTCGCCCCGCTCGAGCTTCCGGATGAGACTCGACTTCTCGTTGAGCTGGTCGGCCAGTTCCTCCTGTGTGAGCCCCTCGCTCTCGCGGGCGTCGCGGATGCGGTCGTCGTAGTCCTGGACGACCTCGTCCATCTCGTCGAACATGTCCCGGCGGCTGCCGCCGCCGCCACCGCCGCCCGACGACCCTGATGTCGAAGACGAGGACGAAGACGACCCGGACGACGAGGAGGTGGAGTACTTCGTCGACGTCGAGGAGGTCTCCTCGGTGCGGACCTCCGTGCCGAAGTCGGCGCAGTCGTCGCACACCTCGAGTTCGGCGCCCTCGATCTTGACCGTCTTCGGCGACCCCGTCTCCGTGCCGCACATCTCACACTGAACCATACCCCCCCTTGCGGCTTGTGCATCAAAGGGTTTTCCCGCTACGCGACGGCGGCCATCGCGTGGTAGAACCGCTGGAGGGCGGTCAGGTGGCCGACGACCGCCAGGAAGACCAGCAGCCAGCCGACGGCCGTCAGGCCGTAGACCGTTCCGGGCGCGACGGCGGCGACGGCGGTGACGACGCCCGTGATCGCCAGCCGGTCGGCCCGGCCGACGACGCCACCGTAGACCCGGTCGAGGCCGACCGCCTGCGCCTGCGTCCCGAGATACGAGGTCATCAGCACGCCCGTTACCGCCAGGAGGCCGAGGGCGTACCGGCCGGTCCCGGCCGCCAGCCCGGCGACGATGACGAGATCGGCGTAGCGGTCGACGACGTGGTCGAGCAGGTCCCCCGCCCGGGAGTCGGTGCCCTGCCGCCGCGCGAGGGCGCCGTCGAGCAGGTCGAGCCAGCCGTTCAGAAACACCAGCACCGCTCCGAACAGGTAAAACAGCGGGTCGGGCCCGACGCCGGCGGCCGAGCGGCCGGCGACGGCGTAGGCCGCGCCGGCGGCGGCGGCGACGCCGAAGGCGACGACGCTGACCCCGTCCGGTGTCAGCCCGACCCGGTCGGCGGCGGTCACGAACGGCGTCAGCGCGCGCTCGGCGACCGGCCGGAGCCTGTCCAGGGTCATAGGTAGTCGACGAACGTCACCTCGCCGGCCGACGGCTCGCGGTCGCCGGCGACGACGGCCTCGATCTCGGCGGCGACCGCCGTCGGCGACCGGTCGGACGTGTCGATCTCGTAGATTGCCCCGAGGCCGTGGGCCTCGACGGCCGCCGACAGCACGACGTCCAGCGCCTCGGCCTCGGCGTTCTCCTCGGCCGTCGCCGCCGGCTCCCCGCGGTCGCACAGCCGCTCGCGCAGTTCCTCGGGGTGACACCGTAGCACGGCGACGCGGTCGACGTCGAGGTGATGGGCCAGGTGCGACTCCACGAGCAGGTCCTCGCGGCCCGCGAACCGCTCGCCGACGGCGTCGAGGTCGGCCACCAGGCTGCCGCGTTCGTCGTCGGCGCCCTCGTGGAGTCCCGCCTCCCGGACGAGGTCGTTGAGATGGACGACCTCCAGTTCGAGGTCGGCCGCCTCGACGGCGGTCGTCTTGCCCACGCCCGGGGTGCCGGTGACGGCGACCCTCATATGACCTCGTTCAGCACCTCGACGGCCCGGCGGGTGCCCTCCCGCGTGCCGCAGGTGACCCGGACGCACTCCGGTAGTCCGAAGGAGGTGGTGTCGCGGACGATGACGCCCTCCCGCTTCGCGGCCTCGGCGACGGCCGTCCCGTCGCCGACCTCGCACAGCAGGAAGTTGCCGGCGCCCCCGAAGGTGCGGCAGTCGAGGTGGTCGGCCATGAACTCCCGGGCCCAGCGGGCGGTCTCGACGGCCCGCTCGACGTGGGCGCGGTCGTCGAGGGCGGCCAGCCCGGCCCGACAGGCCAGCTCCGAGGCCGCGAAGGGGGTGTTGACCCGGGCGTAGGCGTCGGCCCACGCCTCCGGGACGACCGCGTAGCCGATGCGGGCGCCCGCCAGCCCGTAGGCCTTCGAGAACGTCCGCAGGACGGCGACGTCCTCGCGGTCGGCCAGCAGCCCGACCGCCGAGGGGCGGTCGGTGTACTCGCCGTAGGCCTCGTCGACCAATACGAGCGTCTCCTCGTCGGTCTCTTCGGCGATCGTCTCGACGTCCGACAGCGGTATCTCGCTGCCGGTCGGGTTGTGCGGGCTCGTCAGGTAGACGATCCGGTGGCCGTCGTAGGCCGACCGCACCATCTCCGGGTTCTGGGCGAAGTTCTCGCTCTTGCGGACCGGGTACTCCTCGACGACGCCGTGGTGGTACCGGACGCTCATGTCGTAGTACGAGAAGCCGGGCGCCGGCACGAGCACGCGGTCGTCGGGCCGGAGCATCGCCCGGGCGAGGTAATCGAGGGCGCCGTCGGCGCCGTTGCCGAGCCATATCTGTGCCGGCGTGACCCCCCACTCCTCGGCCAGCCGCTCCCGGAGGTCCGTCGCCGCCGCCTTGGGATAGGCGTGGACCGTCTCGGCCGTCTCCCGGATGGCCTCGACGGCCTTCGGCGCCGGCCCGAAGGGGTTCTCGTTGGAGGACAGCTTCACGAGCTCCTCCCGGTCGAGCCCCAGCTCGCGGGCGACCTCCTCGACGCCGCGGCCCGCCTGGTAGGCGACGTGCGCGGACAGGTCCCGTGGTTCCATACCGTTCCGGAGGGGGCGGCGATATAAGTAGGCGTTCATCCAAACGCGGACGGAGCGTGCGTCGGTGGCCGACGACGACCCGGGCGGGCGTCGCGAGCGGCGGCGGCCGATGGCGGACCGAACGTGGGCGTCGGCGGACAATGACGACCCGGGCGGCCCTCGCGAGCGGCAGCGGTCGAAGGCCGGGCGGCGGCCGGCGGTTCAGTCCTCGGCAGGTTCGGCGGGTTCGGCGGGCTCGGCGGGTTCGGCGGTGGCCTGCTGTTCTTCCTCGTCGGAGCGGGCGGCGACCAGCCCGCCGCGGGCGACGCTGTACATCGGCTCCTCGACGTGGGTGACGCCGCTGATGCTGAACGGCAGGTCGGCGCCGTCCAGGTGGTCCCGGAAGAGGTCCGCGAAGCCGTCGGGGCTGGCGGTGCCGCCCGTGACGACGACCGGCACGTCGAGGCCCTCCTCGACGTCCTCCTCGTCGACCTCCTCGACGATGCGGTCGATGACGTAGTCCAGCAGGTTCTCGTAGTAGATCGACAGCGCCCCCTCGACGCCGCCGACGTCGGTCCGGAAGTTCAACTCGAAGTCGTCTTCCTTCATCGAGGTGACCTTGTCGACGGGCGTGCCGGTCGCCTGGGCGGCCTCGGTGTCGATCCAGTCGCCGCCGCGGGCCACGGAGAACTTCATCACCGGCACCGCGTAGTAGGACAGACAGACGTTCGTCATGCCGGCGCCGAAGGAGATACCGAGCCCGGTGAAGGAGTTGTCCGCCAGCTCCGAGTAGATGACCGACATCCCCTCGTTGATCGGCTCGGCGTCGTAGCCCATGTCGTCGAGCAGCGACTCCAGGGTTTTCTGGTGGTACAGCGTCGAGATATCCGAGTCCATCGGATCGGCCGGCGAGGAGTAGTAGAGCCGCTCGTTGTGCCGGTCGGGCTCGCCGACCACCTGCTCGATGATGAGCTTCATCATCGGGATGGCGGATTTCTCGTCGCTGGAGAGGATGCCGTTCTGCATCGGCCGGCGGGTCTCCTTGTTGAAGATGTTCGCGAAGTCCAGGGCGTCGTCGCCGACGACGTACACCTGGTCGTCCTTTCGGATGTGGAGGACGTCGCTGCGGGACAGCATCTGCTCGGCCATGTCCGAGTACTCGATCTCCACGAAGGAGTTCCGCTGCTGGACGTACACCGTGTCCGCGCCGTCCTGTCGTGCCGAAATGATGTTCATCGTTCCGACGTCGAGGCCCTTTGCCATGACCGAGAGCGTGGCGGCCAGCCAAATAAATGTGCGTGGTAACTCCAATCGAGAGGTTACCGGAACCCGAGCCGCGACAGCAGGCGGGCGAACGGTCCGGCGTTTTCGGCGGGGTCGACCGGCACCTCGTCCCGCTCTTTCTGCTGTTTGAGCTCGTTGAGCGCGGCCGTCTCGTCGTCGACGGTCGATTCGCTCGTCGCCGTCGACGGTTCGCCGCTGGTCAGCTGCTGGAGCCCCTCGACGTTCTCGTCGACGCCGCCGGAGCTGACGGTCCGGTCCGGCTCGGCGTCGACCGTCCCGAGGGTCTCGTCCGCGAAGTCCGTGTTGAACTCCAGCTGGCGGTTTTCCTCCCGCTCGATGCCGCCGAGGGTGAGGTCGACGTCGGACATCGCCTCGTCGATGTCGGCTTCAACCTGCTCGTCGCTGACCGTCTCGCCCGGCGACTCCCGGTCGGGGTCGATCTCCGACGGCACCGGCGCCCGGACCTGCTCCAGGCGATAGGCGACCAGCGCCGTCCCCGTCGCGGCGGTGACGACCGCCAGTCCGACCGCGTAGGTCCCGACGACCAACAGCGTCTGGGTCGTCCCGAACTCGAACCACTCGCTCGGGTAGTACGTGACGAACACGGCGGCGGCGACGAGCGTCACGGCGACGCCCGCCGCGCCGATCCACTCGATGCGCCGCTCGTTCGGCAGGAGGACGATGACGCCCAAGAGCGCGAGCGGGATCGACAGCATTCCGAGCAGGTACGCCGGCTGCGCCACGGCGAAGTAACCGTCGGCCCGGAGGCCGTAGACGGAGGCACCGTAGGCGAACAGCGACAGCCCGAGGACCGCGAAGCCGATCGCACAGAAAAACAGCCCGAACCCGAGATAGACGTCCGTCTCGGTTTCCGGTTCGCCGATGTACCGTTCGTACAGCCGGATGAGGGCGTTGTCGGGGGAGTTCTCCTCGGACATGTGGAGGACCGTATGGAGGCATCTGTAATGGGTGTTTGGTCGCGTCGGACGCCCGGCAGCCGCCGCGCCGACGATCGCGCCGCGCCCGCTCAGGCGCCGTCGTCGTCCGTCTCGTCGTCCGGGGTCGGCTCCAGCTCCGGTTCCAGTTCCGACTTCCGCGTCCCCTCGACGGTGCGGAGCCGCTCGACGGGGTCGTCTTCCTCCCGCGACCGCACCACCGTCGCTCCCTCGGGGTCCAGCCGCGGCCCGTCGTCGACGCCCGTCTCGTCGGCATCCGTCTCGTCGGCGCCGTCGTCGTCGTCGGCCGCCGCCCGGTCGCCGGACCCCCCGAGCCAGCCGCGGAGTCGGTCGAGCAGTCCCATCAGTAGTGCTCGAAGAGGATGGCCTTCACGTCGTCTTTCGTCCGGGCGGTCTCGACGCTCCCGTTTTCGAGTTCGACCTCGTAGCGCTCGTCGCCGTCGGCCTCCCGCCACTTGTCGTCGTGTCGCTCCAGCAGATTCAACAGACCTCCCGGTCCGCCGTCAAGGTCGCCGCCGGCGGCGGGATCCGGCAGCGGCGACCCGCCGTCGTCGGCCGTCGCCTCGTCGCTTCCCCCGACCGCCGTCCCGCCGGACGCGTCGCCGCCGTCGTCGCCCGCCGGCCCGTCGACCCGTCGGTCCGGTTCCTCGACCGACTCGGCCAGATCGAGCAGGTAGTCGACGACGTCCTGCGGCTGGACGGTGGCGTACGGGCCCGCGTGCTCGGCGGCCAGCTCCTCTCGGAGCGTCTCGAACCGCTCCTGCTGTGTTTCGGTGATCCGGAGCTCCGGCATACCCGCCCGTAGTCGGCGGCGGTACAAAACGGCACCCCCGATCAGGCGTCGCCGTCGCCGTCGCCTCGTCGCCGGACGACCGCCGATTCGAGATCGCCGCGGTCGTCGGCGTCCGCACCGTCCGCCTCGTTTGCCCCCGTCTCGTTCGCTCCCGTCCCGTCGGCGCCCGCGTCTTCCGCGTCCGTGCCGCCCATGCGAAGGCTGTCGACGTCCTGCCGGCCGCCGTTCGAGCCGCCCGCGTCGCCCGTCGCCCCGTCATCAGTGCCGATTTCGACGTCCGCGTCGCCGACGTCGACGCCGTCGGCGTCCTCGGGGTCGCCGAACCGGGTGCGGAACCGCGCCATCGCCTCGTCCCACGACTCCATCTCCTCGGGCTCCGCGCCGTGTTCGACGTCGATGCCGACGTACTCGCAGTCCCCGCAGACGTACGACTCCTGCTCGCCGAGCCGGTAGACGGTCACGCTCCCGCCGCACCGAGGACAGTTCATGTGCCGACGTTCGGACCACCCTGGCATAACGTTTCGTCCCCGGCTCGGCCGACGACCCGTCCCGACGATTGAAACCCCCGGGACCGCTTCGTGCGGTATGGGACGCACAGCGGTCGTCGCGGGCGTCGGCCCCGGACTGGGGGCGTCGGTGGCCGAGCGGTTCGCCGAGGAGGGCTGTTCGGTCGCGCTTCTGGCCCGCTCGGAGTCGTATCTCGAGGAGCTGGCCGACCGACTGACGGCGGCGACGCCCGGCGAGGCGCTGGCGCTGCCGACCGACCTCGCGGACCCGGTGACCATCGACCACTCGATCGAGCGCGTCCGGGAGGCCTTCGGCCCGATCGACGTCCTCGTCAACCACGCCAGCGCAGCGTCGTGGGACGGGCTCCTGGAGCAGGACCCCGAGGAGTTCCGGCGGGCACTCGCGGTCGGCCCGGAGGCGGCGCTGCACTGCTCGCAGGCGGCCGTCGAGGACATGCTCGACGGCGACGGCGGGACGGTCATCTTCACCGGCGCCACCACCTCCGTCCGGGGCCGGGAGGGTGCCGTCGGCTTCAGCGCCGCCACGTCCGCCCGCCGCGGCATGGCCGAGTCGATGGCCCGCGAACTCGGCCCGGAGGGGATCCACGTCGCCCACGTCGTCATCGACGGCGCGATACGGCCGCCCGACGACCCGGCCGACGACCCCGCGTACCTCGATCCCGACGCGATCGCCGACGCCTACTGGATGCTCGTCGAGCAGGACCGCTCGGCGTGGACGCTGGAGCTGGACCTCCGGCCGCACGTCGAGCAGTTCTGAGCCAGCCGTCAGTCGACGACGTCGACCACCAACCGGAGGTCCATCCGCCCGACGACGACCGCCTCGACCCGGGAGTGGGCGGCGACCTCGGCGGCGACCTCGCGGGCGGTCGCCTCGAGGTCGGCATCGTCGGCCATGTTCACCAGCGGTCGCACCGTCGCGTCGGCGGGGACGTCCTTCAGCCCGCCCCGGTCGTGGGCGAGGACGGCCGCGACGTCGGTCGCCCGGAGCCGCTCGCCGATCGCCCGGCCGGTGAGGTCGGCCACCCGCTCCGGGCGGTGAACGTGATCGTCGGTGAGCCGCTCGCCGACGACGCGGGCGCTCGCGACCGGGACGACGACGTCGGCGGCGGTCGGCAGCCGCGGTTCGTCGCCGGCCGGCGCCTTCAGCAGCCGCCGCCGGGCGCCGTCGGCCTTCACCAGCACCGGCGCGTCGGCGGCGGCAACCAGCCGGTCGACGGCCGCAGGGTCGTAGCCGCGGTAACGGCCGTCGTCGGTCTCCTCGGGAACGACCGCCAGCGGCTGCACGACGTCGTCGGCGACGGCGACGGGATCGTCGGCGACGACCTGCCGGGCGACGTGACCCGACAGCGGCGGTACCCGGACCGTCGAGGTCAGGACCGCCCGCTCCAGCGCCGCCGTCAGCGCGTACAGCGTCGACTTCTTGCCACCGGCGCCGACGACGGCCAGACAGTCCGCCCGGTCGGCCCCGAATGCCGCGGCCAGGTCCATACCCCCCGGTCGGCGCGGCGGCACAAAACGGTACTGCCGGATGTCGGGACTATTAGTGGGTGCCGGGCGCCCGACGGACATGGTCGTAGACACCGCGATGTACACCGTCCACACGGCGTTATCGGCGCTGTGGACCGGGTCGGTGCTGTTCGTCGTCCTCGCCGTGCTGCCGCTCGCGATGGACGGCGACGTCTCGCCCGACGTCTTCGGGCGCGTCGTCTCGACGCTACAGTGGGTGACCCGAGCCAGCGCGCTGCTGACGCTGCTGTCCGGCGGCTACCTGGCCGTCACCGGCGGCTACACCGTCGACCGGCTGACCGGCACGGCCGGCGGCTACCTCGTCGTCGCGATGGTGCTGCTGTGGCTCGGGCTGGCGGCCGTCGTCGAGATCGGCAGCGCCCGTGCACAGCGGGGCATCGACGAGCGGAAGATCAGACAGCCGGCCCGGGACGCCCGGCCGTTCTACCTGACGGCCGTCGCGCTGTCCGTCGGACTGCTCGTCGTCTCCGGGCTGCTCGGGATGCCGCCGGCGTTCCTGTAGTTCCGTCGTCCCGGCGCCGGCGACCAGCGGTCCGCGACGACCGGCGACCGCCGACCCGCAACGATCGACACGAGCCGGCTACCGCCGCCGGGCTTCGAGCGTCCGCTCGCAGTTCCCGCAGACGTCGGCCTCGCGGTCCTCGAAGTACGCCGCCGGGTCGGCGTCGTCCGGGAACGGCCGGATTGTCGGCGACAGCCCGGTCACCGGCGTCCCGCAGAGCGCCCGCTCGGGGGACGCCGACTCACAGAGGTGGACCGGCGGCCGGAACCAGTAGAACATCAGGGGATCGTCACGTCGTGCCGGAGCGTTCCGACGCCCTCGACGGTCACCGCGACGGAATCGCCGTCGGACAGCGGGCCGACGCCGGCCGGCGTCCCCGTCGAGACGACGTCGCCCGGCTCCAGGGTCATGTAGGAGGTGATCTCCGCCAGCAGCTCCGGCACCGAGAAGATGAACTCCGACCGCGAGGAGTCCTGCCGGAGGTCGCCGTTGACGCGACAGCGGACGGCGGCGTCGGCCGGCACCTCGTCGGGGGAGGCGACGACGGGACCGACCGGCGCGGCGCCGTCGAAGGCCTTCCCCCGGACCCAGTTGGTCTCGATGCGCTGGTCGTCGCGGTTCGAGAGGTCATTCACGCAGGTGTAGCCCGCGACGACCGACGCCGCCTCGGCGGCGTCGACGTCTCGACAGCGCTCGCCGACGACGACCCCGAGTTCGGCCTCGTAGTCGAGCCGTTCCTTTCCGGCCGGCAGCTCGACCGTCGCGCCGTGGCTCGCGAGCGCGTTCGGCGGTTTCAGGAACAAAAGCGGCCGGTCCGGAAGCTCCTCGTCCTGCTCGGCGGCGTGGTCGGCGTAGTTCAGCCCCACGCAGACGATCTTCGAGGGGACGGTCGGCGGCAGTACGTCGACGTCGGCGACGGCGTACCGCTCCGACGCGACGGTGTACCGGCGGCCGTCGACCGGGTAGGCCCGTATCTCGGCGCCGTCCTCGCCGGTCCACTCCCCGCCGCGGACGTCGCCGTTCGGGTCGCGGAAGCGCACGAATCGCATACCGTTCCGTGCGGCCGGCCCGGTCAAAAGCGTTCGTCTCGCTCCGACAGCCCCTTCCGCATCTTGCGGTGGGGGATGCCGGCGTCCTCGAAGACGTCGCTCGTCGTCGCGTAACCGAGTTGCTCGTAGAAGCCGACGACCGGCACCTGGGCGTTGAGGACGACTACCTCGTAGCCGGCCTCGACGGCGTGGGCCTCGACGGCCGCCATCAGCCGCCGGCCGATCCCCCGGCCCCGCTCGTCGGACAGGACCGCCACGCGCTCGGCCTTCGCCGTCGTCTCGTCGCCCTCCCGGAGCCGCGCGGTCCCGACCGGTCGGCCGTCGTCGTAGGCGACGAACTGCATCGCCACCTCGTCGTTGCCGTCCAACTCCAGCTCCTCGGGGACGTCCTGCTCCTCGATGAACACCGCCCGCCGGATGCCGAGGGCGTCGGCCATTCCCGCCTCGCCGTCGACCCGTCGGACGTCCATGCGTGCCGGTAGGCGACGGCAACCACATAATTCGCGCGGTCGGCGGCCAGACCGCGGTCTGCGGCCGACCGGCGGGCGGTCGACCGACGGCCAGACGGCTCCGGGCGACCATGTTCAGTTACGCGAGAGCCGGCCAGTCAGCCGGCGTCGGGCGGGACCTCGAACGCCGTCACCGCCGCCGAAATACGCTACTTCGTCGTAACTAAACACTATCCTCTGGGCGGCACCCACGCTTAAGACGCCGACGCGACTACTGTCGGGTGCTATGGAACTCACCTGGCACGGCCACTCGACGTGGCACGTCTCGGTCGCGGACACGGAGCTGCTGATCGACCCGTTCTTCCAGAACCCGAAGACGGACGTCGAGCCGGCGGAGCTGGACCCCGACTACGTCCTGCTGACCCACGGCCACGCCGACCACGTCGGCGACGCGGGGGCCTTCCCCGACGCCACGCTCGTCGCCGTCCCGGAGCTGGCCGGCTACGCCGAGGAGCAGTTCGGCCTCGAGGACGCCGTCGCCGGGATGGGGATGAACCTCGGCGGGACCGTCGAGTGCGGCGACGCCTGGGTGACGATGACGCAGGCGGCCCACACCAACGGCGCCGAGACGGGCCACGAGCACTCGCTGGGCGTGCCGGCCGGCTTCGTCGTCACCGACGCGGAGCCGACCCGGGAGTCCGATCCGGACGCGACCGGCTTCTACCACGCCGGCGACACCAGCCTGCTGCCGGCGATGCGGGACGTCGTCGGGCGGTACCTCGAGCCGGAGTTCGCGGCGCTGCCGGCCGGCGACCACTTCACCATGGGGCCGGGCCAGGCGGCGGTCGCCGCCGACTGGGTCGATCCCGACTACGCGGCGCCGATGCACTACGACACCTTCCCGCCGATCGAGATCGACACCGCCGACTTCGAGCGGGAGGTCGAGGCGGCCACCGACGGCGTCGAGCCGGTCGTCCTCGACGGCGACGAGAGCTTCGAACTGTAGGCCGGCGGCGTCGGCTCTCCCGGCACCGGAGCCGACGTCGGTCGGGAAGACGACGCCGTCGCCGTCCCGGGTCGCCGAATTCGTGCAACCGAACGGCACGTCGCCCGGGGTACTGTTCGGTCAAGACCGAACACGTGCGAACGGAGCCGACGGGACCTCGGAAGTCCCACCCGGCGGTGGATTTTCGGCCAGCATCACTCAACCGAACGCGGTCCCGTCCGATCGGGAGAGGTTTTTATCGGAGCCGCGCGAAGTCCGATGCGCAATGGCCGACATAGAGACCACCACCGTCAACGAGGAGGAGTTCCACGCCCTGAGCCGCGCGGGCGACTTCGAGCTGAGCATCGACGCCACCGGCGCCGAGGGGCCGTCGCCGAACGAGGTGCTCGTCGCCGACTACGCCTCCTGCTTCGGCTTCGCCTGCCGGGCCGGCGCCCAACGGGAGCTGGAACTCGAGCTCGGGAAAATCGAAACCGAGGCCGAGGCCGAACTCGACGACGACGACGACCTCACCGCCATCGGCTTCCACATGCACATCGAAGCCGACCTCGACGAGCGGCAGGTCGACGACGTGCTCGCGCTCGGCGAGGAGATCTGCCACGTCCGCGACTCGCTGAAGGAGTCGCTGACGGCCGACGTCGACGTGACGACCGACGCCTTCTGACGCTCCCGCCTCGGACTTTTATGATCGCGAGCCCCTACCGACGGGCATGAGCGACTGGCAGGACATGATCGTCGGCGACCGGATGGCCGTCGACGAGGAGTTCTCGACGGAGGTCGACGGGTCGCCCTTCTCCCGGCAGGAGTGGGGGCTCATCATGACGGCGACGAGCTTCGAGATCACCGACCCGGGCGACGAGGAGGCGGCGACGCTGGTCGCCGACACCTCGGAGCTGCCGGCCGTGATGCCGGAACTCGAACGGGTCGCCGAGATGGGGCCGATGGGCGGGCCGCAGGAACAGAGCGGCGGCGGTGGCGGGCTCATCGGCTCGGTGCTCGACTCGCTCGGGCTCGGCGGCGGCGGCGACGACGACGGCGTCGACGAGGAGCGGCTCGAGGCCGCCGAGTCGATGGTCGACCGCTACGCCGAGGAACTGCAGAGTCACCTCGAAACGGAGGGCCGCTGGGCGGAGGTGCGGGCCGCCGCGGCCGGGGGCGACGAGCCGTAGCTACAGCCGGGCGACGATTGCGTCCGTCACCGCCGTCGTCGAGGCGTCGCCGCCGAGGTCGGGCGTTCGCGGGCCGTCGGCGAGGACGCCCTCGACGGCCGTCCGGACGCGCGCCGCCGCCGCCGTCTCGTCGAGGTGTTCCAGCAGCATCGCCGCCGACAGCACCGTCGCCGTCGGGTTGGCGACGCCCTCGCCGGCGATGTCCGGCGCCGAGCCGTGGACCGGCTCGAACAGCCCGTTTCCGGCGCCGACGTTCGCGCTCGGCAACAGCCCCAGCCCGCCGACCAGCCCTGCCGCCAGGTCCGATAGCACGTCGCCCGCCAGGTTCGGGCAGATGACGACGCCGTACTCCTCGGGACGCATGACCAGGTCCGTCGCCAGCGCGTCCATCAGCGCCGACTCGTAATCGGCGCCCGCGGCGCGCGCGGCGTCACTGCTCGCGCCATTCGCGTCGCTTCGCTCCGCGCGCTCCTCGGCGACGGTCGCGACGCTGTCGAGAAACTGGCCGTCGGTCGCCCGCATCACGTTGGCTTTGTGGGCGACCGTCACCTCGTCGTAGCCGTTGTCGGCGGCGTAGTCGAAGCCGAACTCGGCGATGCGCCGGGACGCCTTCTCCGTGACGACGCGGGTCAGCGTGGTCACGCCGTCGGTGACCTCCGACTCGATGCCGGCGTAGACGCCCTCGGTGTTCTCCCGGACGAAGGCGAGGTCCGTCTCCGGACGGAGCGCGTCGACGCCCGGGTACGCGCGGACCGGCCGGACGTTGGCGAAGGAGTCGACCGCCTCCCGCAGCGGGAGGACGACGTCGGCGGCCGTCTCGCCGGCCGCGCCGAACAGCGTCGCGTCGGCCGCCGCCGCCAGCTCGTAGGTCTCTTCCGGCAGCGCCTCGCCCGTCTCTCGCTTCACGCGGTCGCCGGCGTCGGCCTCGACGAACTCCAGGTCGGCGACGGCCTCCAGCACCTCGATCGCCGCGGGCACCACCTCCCGGCCGACGCCGTCGCCCGGGACGACCAGCACCGACTCAGCCATCGCTCCCGACGTACGGCAGGTCGGCGGCCGTCCGCTCGACCTTGCTCATGTTGGCGTACATCAGCGTCGTCGTGTCCCAGATGCCGTCGACGAGCGCCTCCTGCATCGCGTCGTCGATCGCGACATCGACGGTCGTGTCGCCGTAGGTGACCGTCTCCGCGGCGACGTCGATTTCGACCTCGCCGTCGGGGTTGGCCTCGATCCACTCCTGCAGCGCGACGACCGTCTCGTGGTCGGCCGTCGCCGCCGGGATGCCCAGCGACCTGCAGTTATCCCGGAATATCTCGGCGTAGGACTCCCCGACGATTCCGTCGATGCCCCACCGCATCATCGCCTGCGGGGCGTGCTCCCGGGAGGACCCACAGCCGAAGTTCGCGTTGGCGACGGCGACGTTGGCGCCGTCGAAGCGGTCGAGCGGGTGGTCGCCGAGTTCGCCGTCGTCGTTCCGACGGGCGTCGTAGAAGAGGTAGTCGGCCATGTTGTCGAACGTCACCTCCTTCATGAATCGCGCCGGCAGTATCCGGTCGGTGTCGACGTCGTCGCCGGGGATGGGGACGCCGGTGCCGGCGACCTCGGTGATGTGGTGGTCGTCGCTCATCGCAGCACACCTCCGGTGGGCCCGCGAGCGACGGCGCCTTTGCGCATCGGTGTGCGGCGGACGTCGTCGGCCATCAGTCGGCCACCCCCTCGACGCCGCCGCCGGCCGGTCGGTCGTCGTCGAGGTACTTTCGGACGTCGGCCACCTCGCCGGCGACGGCCGCCGCGGCGACCATGCCGGGGCTCATCAGGACCGTCCGGCCGTCCTTCGACCCCTGCCGACCGACGAAGTTCCGGTTCGACGAGGAAGCACAGACCTCCTCGCCCTCCAGGGCGTCGTCGTTCATCGCCAGACACATCGAACAGCCGGCGCGGCGCCACTCGAAGCCGGCCTCGATGAACGTCTCGTCGAGGCCGCGGCGCTCGCACTCCGCCCGGACGGTCTCCGAGCCCGGGACCGCCAGCGCCCGGACGTCGTCGGCGACCGTCCGTCCCTCGAGGACGCGGGCGGCCGCCGCGAAGTCCGAGACGCGGCCGTTCGTGCACGTCCCCAGGAAGGCGACGTCGACGTCGTAGCCGAGCATCGACTCCCCCGGCTCGACGCCCATGTGGTCGTAGGCCCGCTCGGCGGCCTCGCGGTCGGTGCGGTCCGTGAAGGCGTCGGGCGCCGGAACCGGCTCGGAGATCTCGATCACCTGGCCGGGGTCGACGCCCCAGGTGACGAGCGGGTCCATTCCGTCGACGTCGACCGTGACGACGTCGTCGTAGACGGCGTCGTCGTCGCTCCTGAGGGACTCCCAGTAGACCTTCCGCTCCTCGAAGGCCTCGCCCTCGGGGGCGTACTCGCGGCCGCGCAGGTACTCGTAGGTCGTCTCGTCGGGATTGACGTAGCCCGCGCGGGCGCCGCCCTCGATGGACATGTTGCAGACCGCCAGCCGGCCCTCCATGCCCAGCGCCTCGATTACGGGGCCGCCGTACTCGTAGACGTGGCCGACGCCGCCGTCGACGCCCAACTCCCCGATGATCTTCAGGACGACGTCCTTGGCGCCGACGCCGGCGCCGAGCTCGCCCTCGACCTCGACGCGTCGGACCCGCTGCTTGTCGGCGGCGATACAGCCCGTCGCCAGCACGTCCCGGATCTGGGAGGTGCCGACCCCGACGCCGATGGACCCGAAGGCGCCGTGGGTGGCGGTGTGGGAGTCGCCGCAGGCGACGGTCATACCGGGCCGGCTCAGCCCGAGTTCCGGCGCGACGACGTGGGTGATACCCTGCCTGTCGGAGTCGAGACCGAAGAACGTGATGCCGTTCTCGGCGGTGTTGCGCTCCAGTGCCGACAGCATCGTCTCGGCCTCGTCGTCGACCAGCGGCCGCTCCCGTCCGTCGGCCTCCGTCGGGACGATGTGATCCGTCGTCGCGAACGTCCGGTCCGGGAAGGCGACGTCGTGGCCGCGCTCTTCGAGCATCGCGAACGCCTGGGGGCTCGTGACCTCGTGGACCAGGTGCAGGCCGACGAACAGCTGGTCCTGGCCGTTCGGGAGCTCGGTCACCCTGTGGCGCTCCCACACCTTGTCGTACAGCGTCCGCTCACTCATCCCTTGCTCCGCGGTCGTAGGCGGCCTGTGCGCCGTCGGCGTCGCCCGGCGGCTCGTGGGCGACGTCGGCCATCGTCGCTACGTCGTCCGTTTCCTCCTCCTCGTCGCCGCCGTCGTGCGCGGTGGTCCCGGTCCCGGTTCCGGTGTCGGTCCCGTTCGTCCGGGGGTCGGCTCCCCGCTCGCCACCGTCGGATGCTTTCGCCTCCGACGAGGCTCGGCTCGCATCGCTCGCCTCACCACCGTCGGACCGCAGCTCCGACGAGGCTCGACTCCCGCTGTTCGCCTCACTACCGTCGGACCGCAGCCCCGACGAGACTCGGCTCGCATCGCTCGCCTCACCACCGTCGGCCGCGACGGTCCGGCCGCGACTGTACATCTGCGTGGCGCCGAAGACCTCGCCCGTGTACGGGTTGGTGTGGTCGGTCTCGGCCAGGGTCGGTCGGTCGTCGGTGCCTCGTCGGTCGGTGTCGGTCGCGTGGTCGATCATGCTGTCTGCGCGTCGCGTCTCGGTCGGTGTCCGGTTCCTCCGCGTTCCGTCGGTCGGTCCGGCGTCCATCTCACTCCTCCCCCCACGCGAACAGCGCGCGGAGCTCCTCGCCGACGTCCTCGATGTCGTGGTCGTCCTCGGCGGCCCGGAGCTGGGTGTAGCTCGGCCGGCCGGCCTGGTTCTCGGCGATCCACTCGCGGGCGAAGGTGCCGTCCTGGACCTCCTCGAGCACCTCCTCCATCCGCTCGCGGGCGCGGTCGTCGACGACCCGGTCGCCGCGGGTGAGCCCGCCGTACTCGGCGGTGTCGGACACCGAGTTCCACATCTCGCCGAGCCCACCCTCGTACATCAGGTCGACGATGAGCTTCAGCTCGTTCAGACACTCGAAGTACGCCATCTCCCGGGAGTAGCCGGCCTCGACGAGCGTCTCGTAGCCCTGTTTGACGAGCGCGGTGACGCCGCCGCACAGCACCGCCTGCTCGCCGAAGAGATCCGTCTCGGTTTCCTCGCGGAACGTCGTCTCGACGACGCCGGCCCGCGTACAGCCGATGGCCCTCGCGTACGCCAGCCCGATGTCGTGGGCCTCGCCCGTGGCATCCTGATACACCGCCAGCAGGCCGGGCGTGCCCTCGTCGTTCTCGTAGTTGCGCCGGACGAGATGGCCCGGCGACTTCGGCGCAACCATCGTCACGTCGACGTCGTCGCTCGGCTCGATCTGGCCGTAGTGGACGTTGAACCCGTGGGCGAACTGCAGCGTGTCGCCCGGTTCGAGGGCGCTTTCGATCGTCTCGTAGACGGCCGGCTGGACGGTGTCGGGAACGAGGGCGCTCACCACGTCGGCCCGCTCGGCGGCATCGTACGGCGTCGCCACCTCGAGACCGTCCGCGCGGGCGGCCTCGCGGGAACTCGACCCCTCGCGCAGGCCGACGACGACGTCCACGCCGGAGTCGTCGAGGTTCTGCGCGTGGGCGTGGCCCTGGCTGCCGTAGCCGAGGACGGCCACGGTCCGGTCGTTCAGTACGGTGCTGTCGGCGTCGTCGTCGTAGTGGATCTCCGTCATGTGTGTGTCTCGTCGACCCGTGCGGTTTCGGTCGCGCCGCGCGCCAGCGCCGCCTGCCCGGTCCGGGCGATCTCCCGGATGCCGAACTGCGCGTAGGCGTCCAGCGCGTCGTCGATCTTTCCCTCGTCGCCGGTGATCTGGACGGTGATGGTCTCCGGGCCGGCGTCCAGCGTCTCGCCGTCGTACATCTCGGTGATGGCCTGGACCTCGTCCGGCTCGTCGCCGTCGACCTTCAGGATGACCAGCTCCCTGGCGACGGGGTCGGCGTCCAGCTCGCGGACGTGGACCACCGGCAGCAGCTTCCGGAGCTGCTTTTTCGCCTGCTCGACGCCGGGGTCCGGCTCCTCGACGACCAGCGTGATCCGGGAGTAGCCGTCGTTCTGCGTCGGCCCGACCGTCAGCGACTCGATGTTGAACTGCCGGCGGTGGAACAGCCCGGAGACGCTCGCGAGCACGCCCGGCTCGTCGGCGACGTACGCCGAGATGGTGCTCCGGCGCGGTTCGTGGTCGGCATCGACCTCGGGGTCGACGCGGATACCCTCCCCGTTGCGCCGGCCGACCGGCCGCTGGCGCTCCTCCGGCGCCGGCCCCGCCAGGCCGTCCCGACGGGTGTCCTCGTTGCGGCTCACAGCTGGTCCTCCGAGAGGGCGAACAGCCCGTTGTCGCCGCCGCTCGGCACCATCGGGTAGACGTTCTCGTCGGGGTCGATGTGGGCGTCGACGACGCTCGGGCCGTCGTAGGCCGTCGCGGCCTCGACGACCGTCTCGACCTCCTCGTAGCTCTCGATCCGGAAACCGCGGGCGCCGAACGCCTCCGCCAGCGCGTCGAACTCCGGCACCCAGGGGTACTCCGAGGCGACGTGTCGCTCCTCGAAGAAGGCGTCCTGCCACTGCCGGACCATGCCGACGGCCGCGTTGTTCAGCACGACGACCGTGACGTCGAGGTCCTCCCGGACCGCGACGGACAGCTCCTGACACGTCATCAGAAAGGAGCCGTCGCCGTCGAAGCAGACGACGGAGCGGTCGTCGTCGGCGGCGACCCGGGCACCGATGGCCGCCGGCAGGCCGTAGCCCATCGTCCCCAGGCCGTGGGAGGACACCCACGTCCGGGGTTCGGTGAACGTCCAGTACTGGGCGGCCCACATCTGATGCTGGCCGACGCCGGTCGTGACGACCGTGTCGTCAGCCGTCGCCTCGTCGAACGCCTCGACGACGTACTGCGGCTTGACCGGCTCGTCGGCCGGCGCGGCGTAGTCCATCGGGTACTCTTCCTTCCACTCCTGACACTGCTCGCGCCAGGCGCCGGCCGACGGCGACCGGGACGTCGCGGCCGCGACCTGTTCGAGAACGGCCGCCGCGTCGCCGACCAGCGGGTAATCCGCCTCGACGTTCTTCGAGATCTCCGCGGGGTCGATGTCGACGTGGATTATCTCGGCGTCGGGTGCGAACGTCTCGACGCCGCCGGTCAGCCGGTCGTCGAACCGCGTGCCGACCGCCAGCACGCAGTCGGTCATCGTGAGCGCCATGTTGGCGTAGCCAGTGCCGTGCATGCCGGCCCACTCCAGCGAGAGGTCGTGGTCCTCGGGGAAGGCGCCGATGGCCGGCATCGTCGTGACCACCGGAATCCCGTGGTCGGTGGCGAAGGAGCGCAGCTCCTCGCAGGCGTCGGCCCTGACGACGCCGCCGCCGGCCAGGACGACCGGCCGGTCGGCAGCCACGAGCGCCTCGGTCGCCGCCTCGACGGCCTCCGGGTCGGCGGTCTCCGGCGGTCGGTACGTCGACGGCGTCCGCGGCTCGCCCGGATCCCCCCGGCTCGTCTCGCCGTTGGTGACGTCCTTCGGGAGGTCGACCAGCGTCGGCCCCTGTCGGCCCTCGTCGGCCAGCGCGACGGCGGTGCCGACGTCGCCGCCGACGGCGTCGGCGTCGTCGGCGAAGAAGTTGGCCTTCGTGACCGGGCCGGTGACGCCGACGGTGTCGGTCTCCTGGAAGGCGTCGCTGCCGACGAACTCCGTCGGCACCTGCCCCGTCAGAGCAACCACCGGGTCCGAGTCCATGTTGGCGTCGGCCAGCCCGGTGACGAGGTTGGTCGCCCCGGGGCCGGACGTCGCCATGCAGACGCCCGGCTCGCCGCTGACGACGCCGTAGGCGTCGGCGGCGTGGGCGGCACCCTGCTCGTGGGCCATCGTGACGTGGGTCATCCCGCTGTCGTACAGCGCGTCGTAGACGGGCATGATGGCGCCGCCCTGGACGCCGAAGAGGTGTTCGACGCCGGCGTTCTCCAGGGCACGGACGACCGCGTCCGCGCCGGTGTCGATCTCGGTCGGGGTCGCCTCGGCGTCGGCCTGCGCCTCCTTCGGCTCGCCGCTCATGGCGACTCACCGGTCGTTCTCCTGCGATACCGTCGGTTCGTGTCTCGTGTGTGCATACTCCTGTGGATGTGACTGCGTCTATCGGAAGTCGGTGCGAGTCGCGGCGACGAGGAAGGTGGTGTAGGGGCTAGGCGGCCCCTACAATACGGATCGCGCCGCTGGCGGGACGCGGTGAGCGTCGGCCGGCGGTCGCCTCCGTCATTACCACATGGGTAGTACGAGCAATCTACATAAACGTTCCCCGCGACACGGCCGTCGTGGTCGATGCGCGTCCGCGGTTGTAGGTTCAAGCGCACTTGCCTTCGTGGCTGTATTTGCTCTCGCGGCTGCGCCTGCGTCCGCGGTTGCAGTTGCACCCGTGGCTGCATCCGCGCCCGCGGCCGCGCTTGCACCCGCGGCTGCACTCGCACCTGCACCTGCGGCTGCCGGGGGCGAGGGCGATCAGCGACGGCCATCTCAGGCGTGGACCTCCGTGCGTCGGACGCCGACCTCGCGGGCGAACTCCGCGAGCCGGTCGACGGTGATCCGCTCGTCGCGGGCGCCGCGGTCCTTCACCTTCCGGGTCACCGCCCGGACCTCGCCGTCGGTCGGCCGGAAGCCGGCGTCCTCGAGCCGCTCGCGGACCGAGTGGGTGCCGGTGTGTTTGCCCAACACGAGTTCGCGGCTGGCGCCGACCATCGCCGGCGTCATCACGCCGGGCTCGAAGGTGTCGGCGTTCTCGATGACGCCGGCGGCGTGGATGCCCGACTCGTGGGAGAAGGCGTTGCGTCCCACGACGGGCTTGTTGGCCGGGACGTCGATGCCGCTCTTTGCCTCGACGAGTCGGGCCAGCTCGGTGATGCGCTCGGCCTCGACGCCGGTGTCGACGTCGTACACCGACTCCAGCGCCATCACCGTCTCCTCGTAGGCGGCGTTGCCCGCCCGCTCGCCGATGCCGTTGACCGACACCTGCGCCTGGGCGGCGCCGGCCTCGAACCCCGAGAGGGCGTTGGCCGTCGCCAGCCCGAAGTCGTCGTGGGTGTGGACGTCGACATCGGCGTCGCCGGCGCGGGCGACGACCGTCTCGACGACGTCCCGGAACCGCCCCGGCGTCGCCACGCCGCAGGTGTCGGGGATGTTGATCCAGTCCGTCCCCGCCTCGGAGACGGCCTCGACGACCGCCGTCAGGTACGATTCCTCCGTGCGCGTGGCGTCCATCGGCGAGAACATGCAGGTCGCGCCGGCGTCGACGACGCGCTCGACGGCCGCGACCGACCGTTCCAGCGCCTCCTCGCGGCTTGCGTGCATCGAATCCTGCAGCTGCACGTCGCTGGTCGAACAGAAGACGTGCACCATCTCGACGCCGGACTCCAACGCGGCGTCGATGTCCCCGTCCACGACGCGGGCCAGCCCACAGACCGTGGTCGACGTCGCCTCGGCGATGTCCCGCACCGCCTCGAACTCCGCCTCGGAGTTGACAGGGAACCCCGCCTCGATCACGTGGGTTCCCATCTCGTCGAGGACGGCCGCTATCTCGCGTTTGTCCTCGTACGAAAAGGACGTACGGGGTGACTGTTCGCCGTCGCGCAGCGTCGTGTCGAAAATCCGGGCCTCGCTGATCTCCGAGGTACTATCTAACGTGCCCTGGAAGAACTCGACCCGCCGGCGAAGCCGACGTATCCTCGTGCGATGTCATTGCATTCCATCCGAGTAGCTCGGGGGTACTTAAACTTGTCTCTGGAACAGATATTGACGGCCTTTCGTAGGCGGCCGCCCCGGGCGGGCGACGAGAATAGCCCGAGATAAACGCCTAATACGCGTTCTATCTCCCTTGTACGGTTGAGTATGGTATCCGGTCGGCGGCCGTCAGGAACGATGATGACACAGTTTCTTGTCCGCTCACGGTGTGAAACATACGGATTCGGCGCTCGGGCGCGGCCCGGCCCCCGGGCGGCGGCCCAGCGGACCGAATACGGGTACGATGTCGGGCCACTTCGGGTATGTCCTGAGCTTCGACGGCGTCGAGCCGGCCGTCCACGAGGACGCCGACGTCGACCCGCGGCGGTCGTCAGCGGCGACGTGACTCCGAAGGCCGACGCCGGCGTCTGGCTGCTGGAATGAGCGCCGGCTGTCGCGGCGGGTGGCTTCCTCAACGCCGGTCGGGCCACATCCTAATAGCGCCGGCTTCCACCCGTACACATGGAGACGCTCCGCGTCAAGCTCAACGTCCCGGCCGACGGCGGGGTTCCGGCGGCCCGGAAGACGTTCGAGGAGATTGCCGACGTCCACTCCGATCAGGCGATCTTCCAGGTCAACCGGAGCCGGTACGTCGACGAGGAGACCTGGGGGTTCAGAATCGAACACGGCGCCAAGCGCGACGCCGGCTTCGTCCGGACCACCTCGCCGGCGGCCGTCGAGCGGACGATGGCGGAGGTCGCGTTCGGCTCCTTCGAGCGGCGGCTGGACGGCGGGTAGCCGGGAGCCGGTAGCCGTCGGCCGTCGACCCGACCGGGACGAGATGCGCCTCCAGCACCGCCGCCTCGTCGGGGTGGGTCGCACTGTAGTCCTTGTGCGGTGACCGCAAGCGTATCACGGATCGACTGCCAGTTTCGGTGAGAGCGAGCGAAACACGTTGGAGCCTTGATCGCGTTCTTCGGTGGGTGGCCGGGCCTCAGAGCGGCCGCGGAGGTACGCGGCTTTCTCAAGGACTGATCCCCGCCGCGTGTCGGCTTCGGCAGCGGTCCCCAGTCACCGCCACGAGTTCGGGACAGTATCGTGCAAATCCGGATGGTTCAATCGCTCGCGAGCCATCGGACTCAGGTGGTCCGGTGACGCGGTTCGATCGATTTCGTCACGAATCGATTGCCACTCGGCGTGTCTCACACGAACGGTCACCGGTACCTCTTCGACTCCGATGACCTGTGCGAGCGCCAGCCTGTGAGACCCCGCACCCTTTTTTGCCAGCGTTCCATCTCTGTGCACGTTCACACCGATCTCCTGGAGTATCGGATGCGGAGCGTCCGTGTTTCGTCGTCTGGTCGACAGGGGATCCTCCGCGAGGAGCTCACGCTGTGACTTGTATCCGTTTTCGGATATCTCCTCGTGTAATCTATCGATCGATTCGAAATAGCTCTCCAGTTCCTCCGGAGTGGTGCAACGCCAGTACGGGCTCCCGTTCCGAATTCGTTCGCGGTATCGTTCGTACAGTTCGGTATCCGTCCAGTCGGCACCATCCTCGTATCTGCTGGAGATGGACCGATACACGGGGTGTTCGTCGAACCGACACTCCGGATCGTCCCAGCTGCCGTCGGCGACGAGACCGAACTTCTTGGGCCCAGAACCCTGGTAGTAGCCGATTCGATCGGGATCGACCCGGATCGGCCGTGCCGGATTCGCGTCGCTCGTATCCGCGCGTCTCCGCGACCTGCGCTCGAAATGGTGCGTGACAACAACCGGCGGCAGACGCGGATACAGACGGCCGAAGACACGCCGTGCGTACGTCTGGGGTTCGCCTCGTACGAGCGCGGACGACTTCCGCATGAACGGGGGTAGGCCCTCGTTCCGCAGGATGTCGTACCCGCTTCGCAGCAGACGGATCATACCCGTCGCAGGACGCCCGATACGAATAGTTACCGAGCGAGTACAAATCGATCACCCGACAATCTCCCGGGCGCTTTTGCTCGTTCTCCGCTGGATCCGTCGAGCAAGCACCTCATAACGAATATTTCACATAGCTGCATCCCGGTCAATACATGAGCCACGCCGAACTCGTCGGCCCCCCCGGTGCGGGGAAGTCGACCATACACTCTCGACTCGTGGAGGCCGACGGGTGTTTCGGCGGGGACGTAGAGGATACCGTCAGACGTCGGATCCCCCGAGAAGCCAGGGGTAGGTGCAGAGTTACGTACCGTAGCCTGCTCAAAGACGTCCGGTCCTTCGTCGAACGGAAATTCGTCGAACCGGGGTTCCGACGAGCGGCGTTCGGCAGGTTCGTCTTGAAGCATCCGCGATTCCTCGATATTCTGTCCGTCGTTCTTCGGAGTACCCAATACGAGTCCAAGTGGTTGTGTTCGTACCATAAGAAACTCGCGGAGGCGTATCAACTGGCGATTTCGACCACTCGTGGAGAAGAACGTCTCTGTTTGGACGAGGGATTCGCACAATGTGCCGTAGCAACTCTACTGAGGGAAACGGACGAGTCGTTCCCGCTTGATACCTACCTAGAGACGGTTCCGATACCCGACTTACTGATCCACGTTACTGCGCCCATCGACGTGTGTCTCGACCGACAGCACGAACGGAATCCCGAGGATCCCTGGGCGTCGATCGAGTGGAAACACGGCGACCAATACGAAGTACAGCGGGAGGTTCACGGCGTGTGTCGACGGATCGTCGACCAGTTCGCCGACCGAACGACCGTCGTCACGGTCGAGAACACCGGATCGATCGAGTCGACGCTACCGGTCGTCTACTCTGCATTGCGTGTGCAGCTCGACAGGTAAAGCCGGGGACGACCGTACGGGCGGTTCAACCGTCCCGAAGGGCCCCGGCGTTTAAGCAAGTGGCACTCCGGAACTCCGTAGCGCGGAATTAAATTCCATTCCTTGATGTTAGTTACTTTGTACTTTTATTATCGGGTGCCGTTCGAATCGGTCGACGCGTCTTCGCGCACGTATTCATGTCCGATTCAGACCCCGACAGTATATCTCGTCAGGAAAAGGTCGACGCTCTTCTCAATGTTGCACGATTCGACCCCACGTTCACCTTCCTCCTCGTGGGGTTAGGTCTCGTGGCTGCGGTGCTGGAAGGGATCGGATTGAGCTTCATACTGCCGATCATCGAAATCGTTCAACTGGACGACCCAGTTGCGGAAGCGGACGGGCTGATGGCTGTTTTCGTGACGGTGTATCAGACGGTAGGAATACCGTTTACGCTGGGGTTCGTGGTCGTCGGTGTGACCGCCGTGATAACAGTACGGTATACGACGACTTTCGTGGTGGCATGGTTTCGAGAAGCCTTGCGAACCCGCTATATGCGAGACCTACAGCTGCGAGCGTTCCGGAACACGCTGGATGCCCGCGTCGAGTACTTCGATACGGAAGACTCGGACGATATGCTCAACGCGATCGTCACCCAGACGCACTACGCAGGTCGGGTGATAAAACGAATCGTCAGGTTCACGGAAACGTCGTTCTTGTCGCTCGCGTATCTGCTAATCGCGCTCGTGATCGCTCCGCTGCTCACGTCGTTCGCTATCCTCGTTCTCGGCGGGTTGACTGTGTCGCTCCGTCACGTACTCGAACCGGGATACGAACTCGGAGATCTCGTCGCCGACGCGAACGAACGCAGACAGGAGGCCGCCCAGGCCGGGACCCAAGGGATCAGGGATATTCGGATTTTCGGCCTGGCCGGCGAGCTGTATCGAGACTTCACGGACGCGGTAAACCAGTATACGAGCGCCAGGATCACGCTTCGACGCAACGAAGCTGCCATCAGAAATTTCTCCAACCTCGGCGTCGCTGTCTCGGTGTTCGTATTGATCTATCTCGCGTTGAGGTTCGCAGAACTATCGATCGGAGCTCTCGGTGTATTTCTTTTCGCCATGTTCCAGCTCGGACCGAAAGTGAGCAAGCTCAACAAGCAGTTCTACAAGATCGAGAACAACCTGCCCCACCTCGTACGGACACAGACGTTCATCCGAAAACTGGAAGGCAAAAAAGAGCCGAACGAGCCAGTTCGTGACGTTCCAGCGGAGGTTGACCACCTCGAATTCGACGACGTTCGGTTCTCGTACGACGGCGAGGGGCAGACGCTCCGTGGAGTGGACTTCGAGGTCGAAAAAGGCGAGTTCATCGCGTTCGTCGGGCAATCCGGGGCCGGCAAATCGACGATTGTAAGCTTGCTGACTCGTCTGTACGAAACAAACGAGGGCGAGATCAGGGCGAACGGGATCCCGACGGACGAGATGGAAATCGATGAGTGGCGCGACCGGCTTTCGGTCGTGCGGCAGAGTCCGTTCATCTTCAACGATACGCTGCGGTACAACCTCACGATCGGGAATCGAGACGCAACGGAAGCGGAACTGGATCGTGTCTGTGAGATTGCACGGGTCGACGAGTTCTTCGATGACCTTCCGAACGGATACGATACGATGCTGGGCGACGATGGGGTTCGCCTCTCCGGGGGACAGAAGCAACGTGTCGCGTTGGCACGAGCCTTGATAGAGGATGCGGACCTGCTGGTCTTGGACGAAGCGACGAGCGACTTGGACTCGAACTTGGAGCAGGAAGTCCAGGCGGCGATCGAAGCGATGGACCGCGACTACGCGATGATCACGATCGCCCATCGGCTCTCGACCGTTCAGAACGCCGACCGAATATACACGATGGACGACGGCGAAGTGACTGAAATCGGAACGCACGCTGACCTACTGGACGACGGCGGGCAGTACGAAGAACTGTATACGATCCAGTCGGAAGGGTAGCGTTGCCAGTTTGACCTCCGCCCGCCCGTGAACGGGTGGGATTCCCTCGCGTCGGCGATCCCGTCGGGGATGCCCACCGAAAGCGACGTTCCCACCGGGGTGGTGGTACTCCGGTTTGTGGGCTCCGCTTCGGCCCGTTTTCAGGGGTCTGATTCACTTGCCCGTCACCGGGTCATCCGCTCGCGGTAACCTCGCGCCGTCGGTCCGACGGCACGGTGGTTCCACCGTCGGGTTCTCTCGGGTGGCCGCAGGCCGGGCCATCGGCCTCGCCGCCGTTTCAGTCCGGTGTAACGGTGGCAAGCGCGGGCAGGCTCGCTTTCTGTTGACGGAGACACCGATCCAACTCCAGGTTTCCCGACTTGCTTGCCACACTATACCATAGCCGATGATGAAACGTGGATATCGCAGGCGAGCGACGGCGGGACCGTCACCGGCGGGGGCGGCTCACCGCGGCGAGCGATCGAAGGGCCGCCACCCGTCGGGCTGGTCCGGGAGCCAACGGGCCCGCAGTTCGGGGCCAGCGTCGCCGTCCCGGACCTCGATGCGGCCGGCGCAGAACTGCAACAGCGTCCGGATGGCCCGTTCGTCGTGGCTCGCGGGATCGAGGAGGAACGCCCCGAATCCGCCGACGCTGTCGATGCGGCCGACGAGCGTGTGGACGAACCGCGAGACGGTCTGGAGGTCGCCGAACGACAGCAGCGTCGACAGCGAGAACAGCCCGGTCCGGACGCGCTCGATACCGTCGCCGTTGAAGTCGACGTAGACGTCGGAAAAGCGCATCCCGATGCCGGTGAGATCCGCCGGCCCGGACACCGGCAGCACCTGCGCCGGGACGTCGTCGTCCTCCTCGCCGACGCAATCGAGGATGGCGGTGCGGTCGTCGCTGACCCGAACGCCGATCCGCTCGCAGTCGGCGGCGACCCGCTCGGCCCGCCGGTTCGTGGTGACGACGATGGCGCCCTCGCCGGCCGGCCCGGCCAGCAGCCGCAGCCCCAGCTCGCGGGCGCCTTCGTGCCGCGGCCCGGTGACGAGGACGGTCGTCCCCGGCCGGATGTCGTCGAGCGGGAGCCGGTCGAAGGCGTAGGCGTCACCCATCGTCGCCTCCCGTCTCGCGGAGCCGGCGACGCAGCTCCAGCTGCTCCATCGTCTGGTCGGCGAACAGCGACAGCAGCTCCCGGTTCCGTGCGTCGAACTCCCGAGGCTCGCCGCCCTGGAGACAGAACGTCCCGATGGCCCGGCCGTCCGGCGCCGTCAGCGGCGCCCCCGCGTAGAACCGTATCTCCGCGGCCGCCAGCGTCTCGTTGTCGCTGAACCGGGGGTCAGCCGTCGCGTCCTCGACGACCGTCACGCCCTCCTCGAGGATGGCGTACGTGCAGATGGTGTCCTCACGGTCCAGGGAGTCGACGTCGGCGCCGTAACAGGAGAGGAACCGTTCCTCGTGGCTGTCGACGAGGCCGACGGCCGCCGAGTCGACGTCGAACTGCGCGGCGGCCAGCTCGGTCAGCCGGTCCAGCGACGCCGACAGCGCCGCCGGGTCGGTCGCGTACCGCGACAGCGTCGCCAGCCGCACGTCCTCGTCGTCCGGCAGCGGGTAGGCCGTCTGGCTCCGAAAGGCGAGGCTGTGCTCGACGATCCCGACCAGCCGGTCGGCCGACCCCGGGTCGTCCTTCCGGACGTACTCGGCGATCACCTCGCCGAACGCCTCCGTGTCCATCTCCCCGATGCCCGCGTCGGTGTAGAGCACGCAGGCGGTGTCCGGCGACGTCGCCCGCGTCTCCCGGATCAGCTCCAGCCCGCTGCCGTCGGGAAGGTCGTACTCGGTGACCAGACAATCGACCGGGCCGACCTCCTCGATGGCCTCCCGGGCCGCGCCGGCGGAGTCGACCCCGTGTGTCCGGAATCCGCCCGCCTCCAGCGCGTCGCGAGCCGCCGACAGCTCGTCCGCGTCGGGGTCGGAACAGAGTATCACTTCGGGAACTCGCGTCGGACGAGACAAAAGCCTACCGGCAAAGCCGGCCGACATACGGGCGCCGGCCGGCGTCCAGACGGTCACCGCCGGGAGACGTAAGTGACCGCCCGCGCCAAGATCCGGAGCCCCCGGAGACCGGCGACGACCCGCTCGGCGATCCGGGTGTCGGCGTAGCGGGCGTCTCACCGGAACACAGAGCGCCGTGTCGGGCCCGTGTCGGCGATGAGCGTCGCCGGGGCGGCTCAGTCGTCGGCCGCGGCGTCGTCGGTCAGCGCCCGCCGGGTCGCTGGCGCGAGCGTCGCGACGACCGCCTCGCCGGCCCGCTCCCGTTCGATGACGCCGCGCTCTTCGAGCCGCGAGAGGTGGTGTGAGGCCGTCGAGACCGCTCGGTCGGTCGCGGCCGCGACGGTCGCCGTCGCGGCGGGTTCGTTGGCGGCGACCGCTCGCAGCACCGCCGCCGTCGCGTCGGCGCCGAGCACCCCCGCCAACTCGGCGTCGACGTCGGCGGGCGCGAACCGGTCCGTCCCGGCGACGGTCGTCCCGTCGACCAGCCCCGCATCCCGGAGTACGCCGACGTGGTACTTGACCGTCGACTTCGCGACGCCGACGGCCGTCGCGATGGCGGAGAGACTCGCCCCGGGCGACGATTCGATGACCTCGAACACCGCCGCCCGCGTCGGCTGCTCGAGGACGCCCTCCGTGTCGGTCCGGCTGAGGCTGCCGGACGACGCGCCGAGCCGGACCGTGTCGACGGTCGCGCCGCCGGGGCCGCCGGGGCCGCCGAGCCCGCCGACGCCGCCGGCCGCCGCGTGCGAGACGTCCCGCTCGGCCGCGTTCGCGCCGCTCGCGGCCGCCGGGACCGCCAGCGCGGCCGTCAGACAGACGACGAGAACCCCGAGGAGTAACCGTCGGTCCATGGAACCGCTCGACCGCCGGGTCGTGTATGCCTTTCGACCTGCGGCGACGTCAGTCGCCGCCGGTCGCCTGCCCCGTCGGCTCCTCGACGGTGCCGGCCAGCCGGCGGTGGAGCCGCGGGATGACCCGCGAGTCGAGGGCGTACGGCCCGCTGCCGGTCACCAGAAGCGCCGAGGAGAGCCCGAACAGCGTCACGTGCGCGAGCACGGGGTCGTTCGGCAGGCCGAACAGCGTCGTCGTGAAGAGGACGAACCCGACGGCCGCGGCCCCGCGGGTGAAACAGCCGGCAACGAGCAGAACACCGACGGCCAGCTCCGCGAGGCCCGCGCCGAACACCCACAGCTCCGGGGCGACCGGAACGACCGCCGTGAGGTCGTACTGCTCGACGACGGCGAGCCCGCGGCCCGGCTGGAGCCACTTCTGGGTGACGCCGAGGTAGGCGAAGTTGAGCCCGAGGCCGACCCGGACGACCGTCGGCACGATCTCGTGGGTCAGCCCGGCCCGGTCGAACAGCTCCCCCGGCGTCGGCGCGTCGCGGAACCGGCTCAGGGCGGTGCCGTCGGTCACCGTGATGCGCCGCAGGAGCATGTCCGCCGACGGCTGCCCCGGCCCGAGCGCCACGATGGCCAGCAGGCCGGGGACGTACTCGCTGGCCAGCAGCATCGTCGGGAAGTGTGCGGCCAGCCCGACGAGGTACGCGATCAGTCCGACGGCGGCGACGAGCCGCGTCGCCAGCCCGAACAGCAGGGTGAAGCCGACGAACACCTGCAGCAGCCGCGCCTCGACCGGGACGCTCGGCGAGAAGTAGTAGCCCGCGAACCCGGCGCCGACGAGCGGCAGTCCCATGCTCAGCCGGAGCATCCACGGCAGGTACGGCCGGTAGGACCGCAGCGTCCGGATGCCGACCCGGACGTCGGTCAGCCGGTCGGCGTACCGCAGGTACGCGACGGCGGTCCCGGCCGCCGCGGCGCCGCCGCCGGCCAGCAGCAGCAGATTCAGCGGCGCGGCGGCCACGCCGCCGAGGAGCTCCGCGAACGATTCCGAGCCGGTCGGGGCGTCGGTGACGTAGTCGACGTGGGCCGACGCGACCCCCGTGCCCCCGCAGGCGGCGGCCGAAAGCACCACGAGCAGCCGTGCGAGCCGCTTCATACGTCCCCTTCCGGCGAGCGTGTCTTCACCTTTGCGACACGTCCCGGCCCGCGGGACCGGCGGCGTGTCGCCGGCGCGGCGGTCACCCGTCGAGAAAGCCCTCGATACCGTCCAGCTCGAGGGCGAACTCGGGGGTGAACGCCGCCGCGGGCGTCTCGAAGCCGGTCCGGTCGCCGGCGAGAACCCGCTCGGCGGCCGTCGTGGCGGCGTCGACCGTCAGGGCGTACGGCTCGGGCGTCCGGAGCCGGGTGACGACGGTCCGCTCGCCGTCGGTGGCCTCACCCCAGACGTAGCCGGCGCCGGCCTCCCGTTCGGCGGCCGAGGGCCCGGTGACCGCCCCGGCGGCCGACCGCAGCACCCGCCCGACCGGCTCGACGCCGAGCAGCGGCAGCAGCGGCCGGGCGAGTTGTAGCGCCCGCTCGACGCCCTCCGGCATCGCCGCGTACACCTCGACGTTCTCGATGCCGGTCGTGTAGTAGGCCGTCGAGACGTCGCCCCACGGGACGGTGACAGCGTTGCGTTCGCCGCGGCCGAAGTCGACGTACCGGCTCCGGTGGGCCAGCGGGGCCTCGACGACCTCGCCGTCGCGGCGGACCCGGCCGCCGGCGCCGGCGTGTTCCAGCGCCGAGGTGAGGGTGCCGCCGGAGACGCCGCCGTCGACGTCGAAGCCGAGTCGGAGGGTCGTCGCCGCAGGGTGCCGGTCGTGGAGGTGGCCCGCCAGACAGTCCGTCGGCACGACGTCGAAGCCGACGCCCGGCAACAGACAGACGCCGGCCCGCTCGGCCTCGCGGTCCCGCTCGGCGAGCGCCTCGAACACCGACAGCTCGCCGGCGATGTCGAGGTAGTCGACCCCCGTCTCGACGCAGGCGTCGACCAGCGGTTCGGCGGTGTCGGCGAACGGCCCCGCGCAGTTGAGGAGGACCTCGACGTCGTCGAGGTGGGAGGCGGCGGCGTCGACGGCGAAGGCGCGGCCCGGACGGTCGAGTCGCTCGGCGAGGTGCTCGACTCGGAGGTCGTCGCGGCCGGCGACGACCGTCTCGAGGCCGCGGTCGACCGCCGTCTCGGCGATCAGCTCGCCGGTGTAGCCGTAGGCACCGTATACCAGCAGCATACCCGGGGCTCGCGGCCGGACGGCAAAACCCCACCGGCTGCCGGTCGGACGTCGCCGAGCGGCCCACCTTCACCGACGACGAGCTGCGGCGGACCCGCCGGGCCGTCCGACCGGCGGCGCTGGACGACGCGGTACGGCGGTACCTGGCCGCGACGGCCCGGGCGAGAAGCGTCCCAAAGGCGACCGAGCGGGTCCCGGCGACGCTGACCGGCTGAGCGACGGTAGACATCTCGGCTCCCCGCGACAGCATCCGTCGCCGGCCCGCGGGCGACGACCGCCGGGCGGTCAGACGTACTGCGAGCAGACCCGGCGGAGTCCCTCGCGGAAGCCGATCTCCGGCTCCCAGCCGGTCGCCTCGCGCATCTTCGCGGCGTCGGCGCAGGTGTCGTGGACGTACACCGACTCGGGGATGGGGTTGTCGACGTACTCGGGGGCGACGTCGGTCCCCAGTTCCTCGTTTATCAACTCGACGACCGTATTGAACGAGTAGGCCTCGCCGGTGCCGAGGTTGTAGACCCCGTCGAGCTCGTGGTCGGCCGCCAGCACGAGCCCCCGGACGACGTCGTCGACGTGGGTGAAGTCCCGGGTCTGCGTGCCGTCGCCGTACAGCTCCGGTCGGCGGCCGTTGGCGACGTCGTCGGCGAACTGCGCGATGACGTTGGCGTACTCGCCCTTGTGGGCCTCGGCGCCGCCGTAGCCCTGGTAGACGGAGAAAAAGCGCATCCCGGCCGTCGAGAGGCCGTAGTGGTTCGAGAAGTACTCCGCGTAGCGCTCGCGAGCCAGCTTCGAGGCCTCGTACCCCGTGTTCACCCCGACCGGCATCTCCTCCGGCGACGGCTCGGTCCGGCTGCCGTAAATCGAGGACGTCGAGGCGTAGACCACCGTCTCGCAGCCGTCCCGGCGGGCCTGCTCGACGACGTTGACGAACCCCTCGACGTTGACGCGGGCGCCCATCGTCGGGTCGTCCTCGTGCATCGCGTAGGAGGACAGCGCCGCCAGGTGGTAGACGACGTCGACGTCCGTCGGCAGGTCGTCGTCGAGGACGCTCGCCTCGCGGTAGTCGACCGCCGGCTCGAGGTTCGCCGGCGTGCCGAGGTGCCCGTCGTCGACGACCACGACCTCGTCGTCGGCCGCGAGCGCGTTCGCGAGGTTCGATCCGATGAAGCCGGCGCCGCCGGTGACGAGTACTCGCCGTCCCTGCATATCTCGGGCGGACGTTCGCCGACGGGCGTCATTAAGCCCGGGGTCCTGCGCTGCTGGCGGTTGCGACGAACTGGACGCCGTCGCCGAGCGCCCCGACCGTCCGCGCCCGGCCGCCGTCGCGGCCGACCGCCGGAGGCCGTCGCAGCCGGACACGTAGCGCCGCTCGTCGCCGGCAGCGGGCTCCCGATCGAACGTCCCGAGCGTCCGGAGGCCCGTCCTGCGGGAGACCGTGCGCGGGTCACGAGACCCGACGACGAAGGGTCCCGATCCCCGGGCCCACGGGCCATTTTATAAAAATTTGCCCCGACTTCGAGCCGAGAAGCGAATCATGATTATTTATTACGGCACATCATCTGGCTCAGATGAACTCGACGCTCGGGAGGACAGATGCTCAGGACACTTCACATCGCCGCGTTCGCCCTCGCGGCCAGCGGCTGTCTCGCCGCGCTGTGGCGGGTCCGGCGGGTGCCACACGACGGCATCCGCCGGGGGCTGGCGGGGCTGGTCGGCGCCTCCGGCGTCTGGGCGACGGCCGAACTGATCACCTTTCTCCCGCTCCCGCGGCCGGCCGTCGTCGCCGCCTACCAGATCGGACTCGTCGCCGGCCTGACGACCGTCGGCGCGTGGCTCTACTTCTGTTCGGCGTACACCGGCCACGACTACCACCTCAACCCGCTCTACAGGCGGGTCGCCGCCGCCGTGTTCGTCTGTGTCAGCACGCTGAAGCTCACCAACGGGCTCCACGGCTGGTACTTCGAGCTGGAGGTGGTGACGACGCCGTTCCGGTACGCGAACATCGACCTGCTCGGGCTGCACTGGCTCACGACCATCGTCGCCTACTCGCTGACGGCCGTCGGAACCTACATGCTGTTCCGGACGTTCGTCCGGTCGAACATCGACACGACGGCGCTGGCGGTGCTCGTCGGACTCACCATCGTTCCGGTGGTGCCGAACGTCATGGCAGCCTTCTCGGTTCCGTGGCTGCTGGCGAACAACTACGAGCCGGCCGGGGTCGCCGTCTTCGCGCTCGGGGCGCTCTACGTCGTCGACGGGACCTTCGAGCGTGTCACCTGGACCAGCCACAGACAGCTGCTCGACAGCATCAACGACGCCGTGATCGTCGTCGACGGGGACGACGTCGTCCGGGAGTTCAACGACGCGGCGACGACGCTGTTCCCGGGCGTCGAGGCCGGGTCGTCCCTGTCGGCGGCGGCGCCGGAGCTGGCCGCCCACGCCGGCGCGACGGCCGAGGACACCGCCAACTCGCGCTTCTGCTCGGTCGACCGTGGCACCGGAACGCGACACTACCTCGTGACCGAGACGGTGATGACGATCGGCCCCGAGCGGACCGGGCGGGCACTGGTGGCGACGGACGCGACGGAGGCCGAGCGCCAGCGCCGGGCGGCACGGCGACAGTCCGACCAGCTCGAGGGGTTCTCGACGGCGGTGGCCCACGAGCTGCGGAACACGCTCAGTATCGCCGACGGCTCCGTCGACCTCGCGGCCGAGGCGGTGGCCGCCGGCGACGAGGAGGCCGCCGCCGAACACCTCGAGCGGACCGACGCGGTCACCGACCGGATGATCGGGGTCGCGGAGACGCTGATGCAGATGGCGCGGCTGAGCCAGCGGGTCACCGACCCGGCCACGCTGCGGTTCGAGCCGACCGTCCGGGAGGCCGTCCGGACGGCCGACGACCACGACGTGCGTCTCGCCGTCGAGGGAGACGGCCGCGTTCGGGCGTGTTCCGAGCGGTGGAGCGAGCTCGTCGGCTGTGCGGCACGGCTGGCCGAGGAACTCGACGCGGCGGAGCTGGCGGCGACCCTGTCGGGCGACGAGGTCCGGTTCCGGGTCGTCGGCGGACAGCTGGACTGTGCCGACCCGTCGACGCTGTTCGACTACGGCGCGGTCCCGCACGCCGAGGCCGGGCTCGTGGGGCCGAACATCCGGGCGCTGGCGCAGGCCCACGGCTGGGAGGTCGAGGCGACGGATCGAGACGCCGGAATCGAGATTCGCGTCTCGGGCGTGACGACGGAGCCCGCCGCGGACGCCGACGGACGCGAGGCGACCGGCGACGACTGACCGCCGCCGGCGCCGAACCGACGGCCCGCGTCCGGCACGCTTACCCGTGTCCCGCGAGACGTCCGACCGTGTTCCCGCTCGGGCACGCGGCGTTCGCCTACCTGTCGTACGTCGGCTTCGCCGCCGCGACCCGCCGGCCGCTGCCCGTCCGCTGGGCGCTGGTGCCGCTGGCCGTCGGCAGCCAGCTCCCGGACCTCCTCGACAAGCCGCTGTCGTTTTACGGCGTGCTGGCCAGCGGGCGGTCGCTCGGCCACTCGGTTCTCGTCGCCGGCGTGTTCGTCGCCGGGGTGTGGGCGCTCGCACGACGGGTCGACGGGACCGGCCGGGGGTGGCGACGACCGCTCGAGCACGCGCCGGCGGCCTTCGCGGTCGGCTACCTGTCGCACCTGCTCGGCGACTCCGTCGGGGCGCTGGCCGCCGGGCAGTACGGCGACCTGACGTTCCTGCTGTGGCCCGTCCTGCCGCCGGTGCAGTACCCGGGCGACGCCGTCTCGCCCGTCGTCCGCCTTCTGGCGCTGTACCGGACTCCCCTGGCGCACCCCGAACTGGAGCTGATCCTGCTCGCCGCCGGCGTCTTCGTCGCGCTTGAGGCCCGCGAACGGCGGTCGGCGGCCCCGAACGCCCGGTAGACGGCGGCCCTGCGACGGTCACTCGACGGGCTACCGGTCCACGCGGCCCTCGACCTCCACGTCGAATCGTCCTCGCCAGCGGTAGCGGCGGCCGCCCCAGACGAAGGTCCGGCGCGCCAGCGCGTAGCAGAGCAGCGGGAGGAAGGCGACGACCGAGGCGGCGCTCCAGAGGACGGCCGGACGGCCGGCGCCGAGCGTCGCGTAGGCCGCGGCGGTCAGCGCCGTCACGAGGGCGACGCCGACGACCGGGGCGGCGAGACAGATGGCGGTCAGCAGCGCGAGGACGGCGGTCGCCTTCGCCAGCCCCCACGGCGCGAACCGGCGGAATATCTGCACGAACCGGACGTGCCGCTCCAAGGACGTCCGGAGCGAGCCGCCGACCGGGACGCGGCGCAGCCGGGGGCGCTGGGTCACCTCGAGGTGCTCCGACAGGAGGCCGTCGTCACTCACCGTCCGCCGGAGTCGCCGCCGGACGACCGGGCCGTCGACGTCGGCGCGGTCGAAGACGAGCGCGCCGCCCCACGGCGTGTCGCTGCGGGAGAGTCCGAGCGTCCCCCAGGCGTACAGCGGCTCCAGCAGCCGCGACAGCGGGTCCCGGCCGACGAACAGCGGTAGCTCCGAGACCGGACCGAGCCGCTCGTAGTCCGCCCGGAGCCGGTCGAGCCACGACGGCGGCCGGGCGAAGTCGTCGTCGGTCAGCACGAGCCGGTCGTGGGCGGCCGCCTCCAGGCCCGCCGCCACGGCGTTGGCCTTCCCGGAACAGCCCTCCGGCTCGCCGGCGACAACGACGCGGGCGGCCGCCGGCAACTCGGCGTCGACGACGGGGTCGGCGCCGGTGTCGCAGACGACCAGCAGCTCGTCGTCGGGCGCCAGCAGCGCCGCCACCCTACTACAGGCGTCGACGCCGTCGGTCGTCGGCAGGACGACGCTGACCGGCGGGCTCCGCGAGCGACCGGCGGCCGTCACCGCGTTACCACCTCGACGCCGTCGTCGGTCACGCGGTAGCGCCGGCCGGCCCACTCGACGTCGGTGACGACCATCCCGACCGCGAGGAGCAGCGGTACCAGCAGAACGGCGGGGTAGGCGAGCGCGGCGTGCCACCGGAGCTGGCCGGCCGCCGAGAGCGCGACGCCGACGGCGGCCGTCGCGGCGACCGCGGCCGGAAGCGGCGCGAGCACGGCGGCGGCGGCGACGGGACACCACAGCGCGAACTCCGCCGTCAGGCCGCCGTCCTTGTGGACGTGGTCGGCCCGGAAGTACCGCAGCAGTCGGTCGGAGACGCTCTTCAGGTCGCCGTCGACGGCGACCGTCGCGTCCAGTTCCGGGTCCCGGCGGCACCGTCGGAGGTGGTCGTCGAGGACGAGGTCGTCGCTCAGACAGCGCCGCAGGTCGGCGACGAGCGCGTCGACGCCGCTTTCGAGGTCGGAGCGCCCGAAGGCGACGCCGCCGCCCCACGGGAAGGCCTCGCCGTCCCCGCGGCGCTCGACGAGGAGCGTTCGGACGACGAGCACTTGCAGTAGCGCCGGCTTGGCGAGGTGCCACCAGCCGCCGCCGACGAACTCCGGCAGCAGCGTCGTCGGGCCGTGGCGCCGGCTCTCCGTGACGAGACGATCGAGCCACCCGGGTGACCGATCGAAGTCGTCGTCGGTCCAGACGAACCGATCGTTTTCCGCCCGCTGCATTCCCGCCGCGAGGGCGTTGGCCTTCCCCGAACAGCCCTCCGGCTCGCCGGCGACGACGACCTCGACGCCGTCGGGGGTGTCGCGGCACGCGACGGGGTCGGCCTCGGTATCGCACAGCACCAGCAGTTCGTCGCCCTCCGCGAGTCCGGCCCGCAGCTGCTCGCAGACCGGGCTCCACTCCGTCGTCGGCAGCAGCACGCTCGTCGGCTCCCTGTCGCTCACGTCGTACGGACCGACGGCCGGCGGACGGAAATGGATTGCTCGTCGGTACAGCCCGCCGTCGGAGCCGACGACCGGCGGCGATGGAACGGAATGGACGGTACGGATGGCGGTGTTCAGATAAGAACCGATTGACAAGTCAGTTTCTGCCGGCCGCTCAACTGACTCCTGGCGGACTGAAAGGGCGAGGCGCTCTCGACGACCCCCGACGACGCAAGCACTGCAGGGCGCACGCGCCCGAAGCGCGCAGCGAGTCGCGGGAGTCGAAAGCGCCGAGGGCTTTCTCCCGTGTTCTGTTCTCTTGGTCTCTTATCTGAACACTACCGTACGGACCGACGGCACCTCTAAGGCGGGGGCGGCCCTACCGACGGTCGATGGAGTACGCCGACGCGGTGGCGGTCTACCGGGAGCTCGACGCGACGGACGCGGACCTCGAGAAGATCGAGACGCTGGCCGAGGCGCTGGCGGCCGCCGACGACGACGAGCTGGGGCCGCTGGTCGGGACGGTCCGGGGGAAGGTCTTCGAGCCGTGGGTCGACGCCGACCTCGGGGTGTCCTCGAGCCTGACGGCCGAGGCCATCGAGACGGCGACGGGCGTGTCGGCCGCGGAGATCGAGTCCGTCTGGCGGGAGTCCGGCGACCTGGGCGACGCCGCCGCCTGGGCGGTCGACCACGCCACCCAGCAGTCGCTGTTCTCGGAGCCGTTGACCCTCCGGCGGGTCCACGACGACCTGCGGGAGCTGGCCGACTACGAGGGCGCGGGCAGCCAGGACCGCCGCGTCGACGAGGTGGCGGGGCTGCTGTCGGACGCCGACCCGGAGGAGGCCCGCTATCTCGTCCGGACCGCACTGGGGCACATGCGGCTGGGCGTCGGCGACGGGACGACCCGGGAGGCCATCGCCGCGGCCTTCCTCGACGGCGACGAGGCCGCCGCGGCCGTCGAGCGCGCCCACCAGGTGACGAACGACCTCCGGCTCGTCGCCCGGACCGCCCGCGACGAGGGTCGAGCGGGGCTCGACGACCTCGGGGTGGAGCTGTTCCGGCCGGTGCAGATGATGCTCGCGAAGAAGGCGGAGGGCCTGGAGGACGGCGTCGAGAGCGTCGCCGACGACCCCGCGTCCGTCCGGGCGGAGTACAAGTACGACGGCGCCCGCGTCCAGGTGCACGTCGACGGCGACCGCGTCGAGGTGTACACCCGGCGGCTGGAGACGATCACCGAGCAGTTCCCCGACGTCGTCGCGGCCGTCCGCGAGCACGTCACCGCCGAGCGCTGTCTGCTCGACGGCGAGCTGGTCGGCTACGACGACGCCGGCGAGCCGGTGCCGTTCCAGGACTTCTCCCGCCGCATCAAGCGCAAGTACGACGTCGAGGAACTGGTCGAGGAGATCCCCGTCGTGCTCCACCTGTTCGACGCCCTCAGCCACGAGGGCGAGTCGCTGTTCGACCGGCCGCTGTCGAGTCGGCTGTCGCACCTCGAAGACGCCTTCACGCCGGCTGACGGCGCCATCGAGCGGGCGACCGGCCACCGGTTCGAGGACCTCGCCTCGATGCGGTCGTTCTACCAGTCGGCGCTGGAAGCCGGCCACGAGGGGGTGATGCTGAAGAACCTCGAGGCGACCTACCAGCCGGGCAACCGCGTCGGCTACGTGATGAAGGCCAAGCCGGTGATGGAGCCGCTGGATCTGGTCGTCACCCGCGCGCAGTGGAGCGAGGGCCGCCGCAGCGACTACCTGGGGCGGCTGTTCCTCGGCTGTCGGGACCCCGACGGCGGCTTCGCGGAGGTCGGCCGGCTGTCGACGGGCTACACCGACGAGGAGCTGGCGGCGCTGACCGACCGCCTGACCGACCACGTCGTCGCCGAGGACGGCCGCATGGTCGACGTCGACCCGGCCATCGTCCTCGAGGTCGAGTACGAGGAGATCCAGGCCTCGCCGGAGTACGGCTCCGGCTATGCGCTTCGGTTCCCGCGGTTTCTCGACGTCCGGGAGGACCTCGCGCCGGCCGACGCAGACGGCCTCGAACGGGTCGAGCGGCTGTACGAAAAGCAGTAACCGACAGTATTTATTCACGCGAGAGCCGGCCGGTCAGCCGGCGTCGGGCGGGAACTCGAACGGGGCCGACCGCTCGCGGAGCGAGCCGACGCAAGCACGGCCGCAGGCCGCGCGCAGCGAGGCGCAGCCCGCGAGCGGGAGGGGGCGTTCGGACGCACCGCCGTCACCGCCGAAGCACGTTACTCTCTTTATCAAACACTACCCAGTAGCCGACGGGAACGGTTTTTGGGTCGGCCGCCCTAACTCCGAGCGAGTGACGACGATCCGACACACCGACGGCATCGAGGTGACGCTGCCGGACGACCGCGTGGTGCAGGCCGATGCCGCCGCGCCGGCCGGCGACGTGAACGTGCTGAGCCACGCCCACGGCGACCACCTCTACGACGAGCCGCCGGCGTCCATGGTCTGCTCGGAGCTGACCGCCGCGCTGGCCGGCGTCCGCCGCGAGACGGCGCCCGAGCCGGCGACCCACCCGGACGTGGAGCTGCTGGACGCCGGCCACATCCCCGGCTCGCGGGCCACCCTCGTCGCCGGCGAGGACCCGGCGACCGGCGAGACGACGCGCGTGCTGTACACCGGCGACGTGTCGATCCGGGACCGGTTCTACCTCGAGGGGTTCGACCCCGTCCCGGCGGACGTGTTGATCGTCGAGGCAACCTACGGAACCCCGGAGTACGTCTTCCGGCCGCAGGCCGAACTCGAAGCCGAGATCGTCGACTGGTTCGAGGACACCGCCGACCGGCCCGCCATCTGCATGGGGTACAGCCTCGGCCGCGCCCAAGAGATCCAGCGACTGGCCGCCCGGGCCGGCCGCTCGCGGCTGCTCGTCAGCGACGCTATCGCCGACCTCAACGCCGTCATCGAGCGGCACCTCGACGTCCGCTTCGGTGCCGAACGGTACGACGAGGCGACGACCCTGGAGGCGGGCGACGTGCTGGTACTGCCGAGCCAGACCAACCACCTCGCCTTCGTCGAGCAGCTGCAGGAGTCGGCCGGCGCGCTGAAGGCCGGCTTCTCCGGGTGGGCCGTCGAATCCGCGTTCCTGTACCAGGGCGACTACGACGAGACGTTCGTCCTGTCGGATCACTGCGACCACACCGAGCTGGTGGAGCTGGTCCGCGGCGTCGACCCCGAGCAGGTGTACGTCACCCACGGGTCGGTCGACGAGTTCGCCAGCTACCTCACCGCGGAAACGTCGTACCGGGCGCAGTCGCTCCAGCAGAACCAGACGACGCTGGGCGACTTCTGAGCGACGGCCGCGAGCGTCTCCGGGCCGGGCGCCGTTGCTCGCCCGCTCACCGCTCTCGGTCGACGCCGGAGCGGTATCGCGCCACGAGCCGCGCCTGCGCCCGGCGCAGGACCGTGCTCGCCGTCGACTCGTCGACGGCCGGCGGCGTCGGCCCCCCTCGGCCACCGACGGCCCTCAGCGGTATCTGACGCTGAACTCCCGGTCGCACTGCGTGCAGGTTTCCCGGCTGCCGTACCGCAGGCTGGCGTGGAGTTCGTCGACACCCGCCGCTGATGCCGGCGGGTCGACCACCGTCGGCCGGTCGCAGTGCGGACAGAGCACCTCCTCGACCACTATCGACTCCCCCCCGACCCTGACTCGGAGCCGAGCGCGACCGTGGTTGCCGGAGGGCCGTCGGCGACGGGTTCCCCGTGGTGTCGCGTGCTCTCGTTCATCGGCTACGGCCGTCGGTACGTACCGGAGTGGTTTGAGTGTAGTTGCTGAGGCGAACGTGCCGTCCGTCGGTCGTCACACCGATGCCGGGCAGTACGGATGATTTATCGGCCACGAGACCGTCGTCGGTGGCACGTGAACTCGCCGAGAGTCCCATTGTTCGTCGGAGTCGATTGTGCGTGTCGGACGGTCCATCGGGGCGAGCGCGCCGGGGCGTCGCCGTGAGCCTGCGGAGCCGTCTCGGCGGGCTGTTCAAGGGCCAGTCGGAGCTGGACCTGACCGACGGCTCGATTCCGAAGTCGCTGTTTTTCCTCTCGCTGCCGATCGTCGTCACCAACATGCTGCAGGTCGGCTACAACCTCGCCGACACCTTCTGGCTGGGCCGCTACAGCACGGAGGCGCTGGCGGCGATCAGCCTCGGCTTCCCGCTCGTCTACCTGTTCATCTCCCTCGGTCTGGGGCTCACGGTCGCCGGGAGCGTCCTCGTCGCCCAGCACACCGGCGCCGGCGACACGGCGGCCGCCGAGCGCGCCGCCTCGCAGACGGTCAGCCTGACGCTGCTGGCCGGCGCGGGGCTCGGCGCCGTCGGCTTCGTCTTCGTCGCCGACCTCCTGCGGCTGTTCGGGGCGACGCCGACCGTTCTGGGACTGGCGACCGACTACATGGAGGTCATCAGCCTCGGGTTGCCCTTCCTGTTCGGCTTCACGGTCTTCATCGCGCTGATGCGGGGCGCCGGCGACACCGTCACGCCGATGCTCGTCATGCTCGGGACGGTCGTTCTCAACGTCGTCATCGACCCGGTGCTCATCTTCGGCGTCGGGCCCGTCCCCGAACTGGGCGTCGAGGGCGCGGCCGTCGCGACCGTCCTCTCGCGCGGGTCGGCGACGGCGGTCGGGCTGTGGCTCATGCTGCGCGGCTCTCGCGGCATCCGGATCGACCCGCGCGAGATGGTCCCGGAGCCGTCGTACGTCCGGAAGCTCCTGCGGATCGGCGTGCCGGCCTCGGTCGAAAACACCGGCCGGGCGGTCTCGGTCAACGCCGTGCTCGTCATCGTGACGCTGTTTTCGACGCCCGTCGTCGCCGCCTTCGGCGTCGGCCTCCGGGTGTTCTCGATGATCTTCATGCCGGCCATCGCGGTCGACCGGGGCGTCGAGACGATGACCGGCCAGAACATCGGCGCCGGCCGCGAGGACCGCGTCGTCGCGACCAACCGCTTCGCCGTCAAGGCGTCGTTCGTCATCCTCACGACGCTGGGCGTCGGCACGTTCGTCTTCGCGCCCGACATCGTCCGGCTGTTCGACGACTCGCCGGCCGTCGTCGCCGAGGGGGCGACCTTCCTGCGGTGGATCGCGCCGACGTTCGGTTTCGTCGGCGTCCTGCGGGCCTACAGCGGTGGCTTCCGCGGCGCCGGCCGGACGCTGACGGCCGCCGCCATCGCGGTCGTCCTGTTCGGCTTCATCCGGCTGCCGGTCGCCTACGTCGCCTCCCAGGGGCTCGTCCCCCTCGACGTCTGGTTCTTCGGCGAGACGACGCCGGTCGGCATCTGGTTCGCCTTCGCCGTCTCCAGCGTCACCGCCGCCACCGTCGCCGCCGGCTGGTTCGAACTCGGGAAGTGGCGCGGCGTCGACGTCACCGGCGACGACGCCTCCGACCCGGCCGGCGGAACGGCCGCCGAGAGCGACGAGACGGAGCCCGGAAGCACCGCCGGCGAGGCCTGAACGGTCTCCCGTCGCTGTCTCGCTCGCCAGCACGCCGGCACGCCTGCCCGCCGTACCTCGTCCGCCAGCGCCGCGTACGTACCGCCCACGAGCGTCGGAATAACGAACGGATCCGCGGCGAGGCACGGTGGCGGCGACGCGCTCGGTGGTACAGACTTATGTCGCTGGGTATTTTGGATGCCAAACAATGCACGCAATCGTCCTTGCTGGTGGATACGCGACGCGGCTGTGGCCGATCACCAGAAACCGGCCGAAGATGCTGCTGCCGATCGGCGAGCGGACGGTCATCGGGACGATCTTCGACGCCCTCGAGCGGGACGAGCGGATCGACGACGTCTACGTCTCCACCAACGAGAAGTTCGCCCCCGACTTCGAGGCGTACCTCGAGGAGTCGGAGTTCGAGAAGCCGGAGCTGTCGGTCGAGGAGACGACCGCCGAGGACGAGAAGTTCGGCGTCGTCGGCGCCCTCGCACAGCTGGTCGACCGGGAGGGGCTGACCGACGACACGCTGGTCGTCGCCGGCGACAACCTCATCAGCTTCGAGGTCGCCGACTTTCTCGACGCCTTCGAGGCCAACGATGCGCCGACGCTGGCCAGCTACGACGTCGGCTCCTACGACCGTGCGAGTTCGTACGGGCTGGTCGAACTGGACGACGACGACCGGGTGATCGACTTCCAGGAGAAGCCCGACGACCCCAAGAGCACGCTCGTGTCGATCGCCTGCTACGGGTTCCCCGGCGAGACGCTGCCGAAGCTCGAGGCGTACCTCGCCGACGACAACAACCCCGACGAGCCGGGCTGGTTCGTCCAGTGGCTGCAGAACCGCGAGCCGGTGTACGGGTTCACCTTCGACGAGGCGTGGTTCGACATCGGGACGCCGGAGAGCTACCTCGACGCCGTCGCGTGGTACCTCGACGGCGGCACCTACGTCCACCCGGACGCCGACGTCGACGGCGCCACGCTCGGCGAGAACGTCCAGGTACTCGCGGGGGCGACGGTCGACGACGCGACCGTCGAGAGTAGCATCGTCTTCCCCGAGGCGACCATCGTCGGCGGCGAGCTCCGGCGGTCGATCGTCGACGAGAACACGCAGGTCGAGGGGCTCAACCTCTCGGGGGCGGTCATCGGCGCGCACACGGAGCTGAACGGCGGCGGGACGTGACCTGCCGGCGCGCGCCGGGCCGTCGGTCCGCCACTGAACGCGGCGCTACGACCCGGATTCGACCTCGACCCAGAGCTGCAGGTCCCACTGGGCATTCGCCGCGGTCGGCCGGGCCGGGGCGTCGCCGCGGTACAGCAGGAACTTCACCCGGCGGTCGTCGCCCGCGTACGCCGCCGCGGTCTCGTCGTCGACCGACAGGTTCTGTTGACGGACGTCGCTGCCGTTGTGCGGCACCGTCGTCGAGTACCGGGTCAGCTCGGTGCGGTCGGTCACGACCGTCTCGTTGACCGTCCGCGTGGTTTCGGTCCCGTTCGGCCCGGCGGTCGTGACGGACTCCCGGAACTCGACGGCCTGTAGCTGCACTACCACCGTGTAGTCGAGTTGCTCGTATTCGTTGTTCTCGACGCCGACGTGGACCGACTCGGGGTCGTCGGCGGACAGCTCGCTCGGGTAGCCCGCCGCGACCAGGTCGTCGGTTTCGTTTTCGGTCAGCACGTAGAACTCGGTGAACTGCTCGCCCTGCTGGGGGACCGCGACCGCGTAGACGACGCTGGTCGTCGCCAGCAGGATCGCGACCACGAGCGCGACGTTCAGCGCCGCGTCGGCCGTCGATTCGGGGTCGAGAAGCTCCGAACGGCCGGCCGCGAGCCACTCCCGGTACGGCACCGCGAACCGCTCGTCGGCCGGCAGGTCCCACCGGCGCCGGGCCGCGACGGCGGTCGCGACGGCGGTGAACCCGCTGATGCCGACCAGAATCGGGACGAGCCGGATGCCGAACGGCGTGAAGTTCAGCGCGAGCCCGATGAGCGGGACGATCGCGATCGAGAGCCCGAACGACAGCGCCGTCCGCTCGATGCCGTCGATGCCGCGGTCCTGCAGGCCGCCGTCCGGCTCCGAGCCGTCGTCGGCCGTCGGCGGCTCGCCGGCCTCGGGGAACAGCGCGGCGACGAAGGCGTAGCCGGGGACGAACAGCACGAACGCCAGGCCGACGACGACCCGGAGCGGCGAGTCGTTGACGACCGGCAGGAACACCGCCGCGTTCGTCAGCCCGACGAGCGCGAGGACGGCCGCCAGATCCGCCGACAGCTGCCGGACGGGCGCCGGCAGCAGCAGCCACAGTCGCTCCCGTTCCATACGCCGCCGACGCGGGCGACGGTGAAAAGCGAGTCGGTCGTCGCGGTGCCGTCGCGGTGCCATCGCGACCGCCGCGCGACTGTGCCCGCTTACAGCCGCGCCGCCGCGCGGTCGACGTCCTCGGGGGTGTTGACGTTGACCCGCCAGCCGTCGAGCCGGACGGTCTCGACGGTACCGCCGTGTTCCAGCAGCCACCGGACGGCGTCGGTGAGTTCGTACTCGCCGCGCGGCGAGGGGTCGATCGCCCGACACCCCTCGAAAACCCGCGGCGAGAGAACGAAACAGCCGGTCGTCGCCAGCCGCGAGGGCGGGTCGTCGGGCTTCTCGACGAGGTCCGTGACCGCGCCGTCGGTCAGTTCAACGACGCCGCCCCGGCGGGCGCGGGACTCCGACACCCTCTCGACCAGCAGCGTCGCGTCGGCCCCCCGTTCGCGGTGCCGATCGAGGACCTCGTCGGCATTGCCACGGAGGACGTTGTCGCCGTTCAGCTGCAGGAACGACCCCTCGAGCAGCGGCTCCGCGCGACGAACCGCGTCGGCCAGCCCCCGTGGCTCCGGCTGCTCGACGTAATCGATCGGCCGGCCGTCGTAGGCATCGCCGAAGGCGTCGCGGATCTGCTCACCGCGGTAGCCGACGACGACGACGAACCCCTCGACGTGCGGCGCCAGCGCCTCGAGGACGTGCTCGAGCAGCGGCCGGCCGCCGACCTCGACGAGAGCTTTCGGTCGGTCGTCGGTCAGCGGACGGAGCCGGGTGCCGCGGCCGGCCGCCGGGACGAGTCCCCGCACGACCGCCAGTTTCGGCGCCGACCGGATAAAGCGTCCGTCCTCCGGCGCTGGCGGTGTTCGGTCACGCGAGAGCCGGCCGGTCGACCGGCGTCGGGCGGGAGTTCGAACGGGGCCGACCGCTCGCGCGGCGAGAGCGAGTGAGCGGGAGGGGGCGTCCGGACACGCCGTTGTCATCCCCGAAAGACGCTACTTCGTCCTCACCGAACGCTACGCGCTCGGCGGCCGCTACGCTTTTCACCCGAACGGCGCCAGGGGGTCGTATGCGAACACGCTCGGCGCTGGCGGTGTCGGTTCTTCTCGTCTGCGTCCTGCTCGCCGGCTGCTCGGCGCTGCTCGGCGACGGCAACGGCGACGGCGCCTCCGTCGGCGGGACGGCCGACCTGACGCCGGACGCCTCGACGTTCGACTACGCCGACGGCTTCGGCCCCGACGGAGTCGTCGACGGGTCGGCGGCCGTCGAGAGCCACCAGTCGGGGCTCATCGCCGCCGGGAGCTACGCGACGGCGTACAACTACACCCTCGACACCGCGGAGGGGACGACGGTCCTCGACGTCGAGGGACGGGTCGACTTCGACGACACGCGTGTCGGCCAGCAGGTGGTGTTCGACCGGCCGAACGCCAACGGCACCGTCGAGATTTACCGCACCGACGACACCCTGTACCGCCGGGTGGAGACGGAAAACGACACCTCGTTCCGGCGGCGAGGGCAGGCCTTCAACGCCGAGAACCTCACCGCGCTCGACCCCGTCCGGCCGCTACTGTCGAACATCTCCGGCTACGAGGCGTCGGTCGGCGACCGCGACGGCGCCACGGTCGTCGTCTACGAGAAAGACAGCAGCGAGGGGGTCGACTCCTTCTACGGGGTCCGCGACTCGGCAAACATCACGAGCTTCTCCGGGCGGTTCGCCGTCGACGCCGACGGCGTCGTTCGCTCGGCGAGTTACGAACTCGGCTACGTCGTCGACGGTGAAGAGCGGACGCTGACCGTCGAGTACACCGTCTCGGCGGTCGGGGAGACGTCGGTGTCCGAACCGGACTGGACCGACCGAGCTTGATCGGCCCCGGCCAGGTTCGACTGGACCGATCAGGCTCAACCAGACCGGACTGGCCCCGACCAGGCGACCGACTCCGACCGGAGCCGACCGGACCTGGCTCGACCGGAACACGGACACGGCGCTGGCGGTGCTACTATACGTGCCCGGCGGGACCGTCGGGCCATGGAGCGTCGTGTCGTCGCCGCCGCCGCGGTCGTCGTCGTGATCTCGCTCGCCGGCTGTTCGGTGCTGCTCGGCGACGGCGGCGCCGGGCCGTCGACGGCGACGCCAATCCCGGAGCCGACCGCGACGGCGACGCCGACGCCCGGCCCGGCGGCCTTCGACTACCCCGACGGCTACGGACCGGACGGCGTCACCGACGCGACGGCCGCCGCCGAGGCCCACGCCGGGACCCTCGCCGGCTACGACAGTTACCGCATCCGGTTCGACGTCGCCGTCGGGGCGGGCAACGGGACCGAAAGCCGGTTCAGCTACCGGCTGTCGGTCGACCAGACCGACGAGACGGCCCTGGAGATACGCGAGGACGGCGTCGTGACGCGGCGGCAGTACTACGAAAACGACCGGCTGTACGCCAACGTCGAGACCCCGGACGGCGAGCAGTACAACGCGACGGACGCGCCGTTCGCCCCCGAGGCGTTCGGCGGCGGGGAGTTCATCGACCCGCTGTTCGGCGCCGTCGACTACGGCACCCCGGAGCGGGTCGAGACGGACAACGGGACCGTCTACCGGTACCGGAGCGAGCGGGTCACCGATCCGAGGGCGATCGTTCCGGGCAACGTCGTCGACGAAGGAATCCGGCGATTCGACGTCCAGCTGCTCGTCCACGAGGACGGCTACGTCAGGGGCGCCAGATACACCGTCGTCACCGAGAAGGGCACGGAACTGCAGGGGGTCGCGGTCGTCGACTCCGTCGGCGACGAGCGGGTCGAGCGGCCGGCGTGGTACGACCGGGCCGCCGAGACCGGGTAGTGTTCAGATAACGGACCTGAACTGAGAGTAGTGACGTCGAGGACTTCGAAAGCCCGGCCCCCTTCATCCCGCCCGGCGAGGTGTATTCGGCTGGCCATCGCTCGTTCGAACACCGCTCGGGGCCGACGGCCAAGCCTCTTGACGCTGCGGACCCGACGGCCGACATGGCACGTGAGGTGCGCCACGAGGCGACCGAGCCGGCCGTCTTCGACGCCGACGACCTCGGCGACGACGGCGAACTGTACGTCTGCCGCTGTGGGCTCTCGGAGCGGCCGCCGCTCTGCGACGGCTCCCACCGGCGGACCGACGACGAGGCCGACGACGTCGTCTACCGGTACGACCCGCCCGGTGCCGACGGCGAGCGCCGCGTCGTCGAGTCGCTGGAGCTCGCCGACGAGTAGGGAGAGTTAATCCCGCCGGCCCCGTACCGGCGGTATGGACTACGACGGTGCGGTGCTGGACCTCGACGGGACGGTCTACCGCGGCGACCGGCTGCTTTCCGGGGCGGCGACGGCGGTCGAGGAGCTCCGGGCGGCCGGCGTCCGGACGGTGTTCTTCTCGAACAACCCGACCCGGTCGCGGGCGGAGTACGTCGACCGTCTCGAGGGGTTCGGCATCGAGACCCGCCCGGCGGAGGTGCTGTCGGCCGGGACGGTGACGACCCGGTATCTCGCCGACGAACACGCCGACGACGCAATCTACCTCGTGGGCGCGCCGGGGCTGCGGCGACAGCTGGCGGCCGCCGACCTCAAGCTGACGGCGGTGCCGGCCGACGCCGACGTCCTCGTCGTCTCCTACGACCGGGAGTTCGACTACGACGACATGCTGGCGGGCTACCGGGCGGTCGCGGGCGGGGCGACGTTCTACGGCACCGACCCGGACCGACTCGTGCCGGCCGAGGAGGGGCTGGTTCCCGGCTCCGGCGCGGTCGTCGGCGCCGTCGGCGCGGTCGTCGACCGCGAGCCGGAGCGTCTGTTCGGCAAGCCGAGCGAGCCCGCCCGGCGGGCCGCCCTCGACGCGCTCGGGGCGCCGCCGGAGCGCTGCGTCGTCGTCGGCGACCGCCTGGAGACCGACGTCGCCCTCGGCGAGCGAGCCGGCATGACGACGGTGCTGGTCCGGACCGGCGTCGAGACCGGGGCCGACCCCGGTTCCGGAGCCAAAAGCGACGTCGAGCCCGACCACGTCGTCGACTCGCTGGCCGATCTCGGGGACGTCCTCGGCTGACCGTCGCCGCCGGGGGTGCTTATGCCCGTCCGTGTCCTCGCGGGCGCATGGAGACGGACGCGCTCGGCCGCGGCGACGACCTGCTGTTCGTGATGGGGTGGGGCAACCGGGTCGACGGGACGAACGAGCGGTGGTTCGCCGAGCAGCTCGCGAACGAGGGCTACCGCGTGACGCTGGTCGAGCTGCCGACGAACCCGACCAGCTTCGAGCGGGACTATCTCGTGCCGGTGGCGGGCGTCCGCGACGACCTGGGGTCGCCGACCGTCGTCGGCCACAGCGCCGGCGGGCTGGTCGCTGCCCACCTCGAACCACGGGGTGCCGTCTACGTAAGCCCGTGGTGGGCGTTCTACGGCGAGCGGCTCCGCGGCCGATTACTCGAACTCGGCTCGAAGCTCCCCGTCTCGACGCCGCTCGTCCCGGTCGACTTCGGCCGCGAGGAGGTCGGCCCGCGGGTGACCGACCGGGGGTGGCGGCGGGTCCCCGACCGCGTCTCGCCGGCGTTCGTCCGGGAGATACGCCGTGCGCAGGCGGAGCTGCCGGCGATCGGCGACGACGCGCGGGTCTGCGTGTCGCTGTCCGACACCGTCGTCGGCCTACAAGGCGTCGGCGACCGCGTGCCCCCGGAGCGGATTCACCTCTACGAGGGCCGCCACGAGCCGTTCACCGCCGCCGACCGGGCGGCCGCCACCGGGGTCGTCACGGAGGCGCTGTCGGCCGCCGAATCGAATGTCACCCTCTGACAAGGATTTATATGTGAGGGACTCACAGTAGTACGTATGCCAGGAAGTCACACACCCTACGACTACGGCGACGCCGAGACGGAAGCCGTCGGCGAGGTCCCGCCGCAGGAACGCCAGCACGGCCTCGACACGGTCATCGTCGACGGGTCGGTGATGAGCTACAGGAGCTACGCGACCGACGGGTGACGCCCGGGCTGGCGTTCCGCTAGCTCCCGGGTAGTCGCTGCTGGCCACCCCGAGACGAGCACCGCTTCCGACCAACCGGACTCTGCCGTCCGCCCCGACGCTCCGACGGCGCTGCATGCCGGCGGCGCCCGCTCCGAGTTCACCGGCGGCAATCAGTGGAACCCGCGGCCGACGTCGCTGTCCTCGATGAGGTCGTCCAGCTCGCTCGACAGCAGTTCCTCGGCCTCCTCGAAGGTGTCGCCCAGCGTCTCCAGCTCCTCCGGGCGGTCGTACATGTCGTACTCCATCGGTCCGAAGGCGGGGCTGTCGAGTGCGTCCATCACGTCCTCGAAGAGGGCGTCCGGCGTCGTCGGGGCGTCGGCGTGGGTCTCGAGCACCGCCTCGAGGTCCTTCGCCCGCTCCCTCGCGGCGTCCTCGCCGTCGACGCCGTCGTTGACACCGAACAGCCCGTCGGCGTCGTCCGTCGGCAGCAGTGGGTCGAGTTCGTCGTCGACCTTCCGGGCGACGCGGGAGCCGACCCCCCGCACCTCGTGGGGGTTCTTGGCGAACGTCTTCAGCTGATAGACCCCGGCCGACGGGTGCCCGAGGAACATGTCCTCGCCGGGCCCGCCGCGGCGGTCGCCGGCGACGGCGCGCCAGCCGCCGGGGTCGGCATCCGACTCGACGACGTCCTCGAGGATGTCCTGCCAGTCGCGGACGCGCATACTGACGGTAGGTCCGGCGCGGAAAAGAAGCTATCGACCCTGTCAATCGTCGAACTCGTCGGCGGCCGCCGGCACGGAGCCGGAGCCGGAGTCGGAGCCAGGGACCCCCGACTCGACGGCGCCGAAAGCGGTGCAACCGGCCGTCATCGCGAGCGGCATCCCCGTCGTCCGTGCGCCGACGGTGGCGGCCCCGACGTCGTGGATGAGCGGCGCCGCGACGAGCCACGGCCCGATGACGCCGGCGACGACGCTCGCCGCGAACCGCGGTACGTCGGCGGTGACGATCGAGTGGCGCCGTTGCCGGCGAGGACCGCTGCCAGGGGGTTCGACCTGACGATCGCGCGGCGGAAGGCGCCGTCGCTCCCGGCGGCGAGCGGCACCGCGGCGTCGCCACGGCCGCCAGCAGGGCGACGACGTCGACGGCGGCTCGGAGCCGGTTCAGTGACGTGTCCGGCGGTGCTCGCCGGCAGAAGGGAACTACTCCCGGCGACCGATAGCGTTTTTCCGCCGAGGGCGCTGGAGGGGGACGTGCAGATACGGGGACCTGTCGTCGAGGCGCGCGAGCCGCGGACCGTCGAGACCTCCAACGGGAGTTCGGAGCTGGCGGAGGTGGTCGTCCGGCCCGACCGCGGGGCCGGCGAGCCGGTCCAGGTGACGCTGTGGGGCAAGTGGACCGGCACGGCGGAGCTGCTGGAGCCGGGGATGGGGCTGCTGGTCACCGACGCCGACGAGCGGGAGTTCCGCGGCGAGACGCAGTACGCGACGACCGGCGACTCCGCCGTCGTCATCGAGCCCGACTTCCTCGTCGACGTGACCGACGTCCGGGGGTGGGTGCAGTGTCCCCGGATCTACTACCTGAACAAGCTCTCCGGCGTCCCGCTGAAGTACCCGGTCGCGAGGGGAACGATCGTCCACGAGGTGTTCGGCGACCTGCTGCGGGGCCGGGACCTGGAGGACAGCGTCGACGAGCGGGTCGCGGAGGCGGCCCTCGAGTTGGGCCTGCTCGGGGAGTCCGCCGAGGCCGTCGCCGACGACGTCCGGGCCAACGCCGCCGCCATCGAGGGGTGGCTCGAGCAGGGGGCGCTGACCGACGAGGACTCCTGGCGCTCCGAGCAGACGCTCGTCTCCGAGCGGTTCGGAATCAAGGGCCGGGCCGACGCCGTCCGCCGGGGGGCGCCGGTCGAGCTGAAGACCGGCAAGAACACCGGCCGGGAGCCGCGGTTTCACGACAAGATCCAGGCGGCCTGCTACGCGCTGCTGCTGGCCGACGACGTCGCGACGGCGCCGGACACCGGGACGCTACTGTACACGAAGAACACGACGCTGGACCGCGGCGACGCCTCCGGGGACCTCTCGCCGGCCAAGGACTTCTCCGTCGGGCCGGGGCTCCTGAAGTACGTCCTCCGGCAACGCAACGAGATCGCCGCCGCCGAGTACGACCTGACGGTGCCGACGGGGTACGAGGCCGACGCGAAGTGCGAGTACTGCTTCGAGCGGGACACCTGCATGGTCGTGGCGGGCCGGCTCGACCAGGAGTCGAAGGCCGGCCGCGTCGGCGAGCCGGTGCCCGACGCCGAGCAAGCGTACTTCGAGCGGCTCTACCGGGCGATCGAGGAGGAGCGCCGCGAGGTCCACGCCGAGTACCGGAAGCTGTGGGAGCAGACCGCCGCCGAGCGGGTCGACGACGACCGCGCGCTCGTCGACCTCGAGCCCCTCGGCCGGGAGTCACTCGACGGCGGCCGCTGGCGGCTCCGGGCCCGCCGGACCGGCGACGCCGTCTCGAAGATCCGCGAGGACGACCGGGTGCTGGCCAGCGACGGCCACCCGACCCGCGGCACCGCCGAGCTGGCGACCGTCGAGCGGCTCGGCGAGGAGGTGACCGTCGTCGCCGACGAGCCCTTCGAGCTCCGGCGGCTCGACGTCTACCCCTCGGAGATCGGCGTCGATCGCCAGCTGACGGCGCTGCACGACGCGATCCTCCGCGGCGACGAGGACCGGAAGGACGTCCTTTTCGGCCGCCGCGACCCCGCCTTCGACGACGACCGCGGCGTCTACATCGACAACAACGACGCTCAGAACGAGGCGGTCAACGCGGCGTTGAACGCCCAGGACTTCGCGCTCGTTCATGGCCCGCCGGGGACGGGCAAGACGTACACGCTGGCGCGGACGGTCCGGGCGCTGGTCGCCGACGGCCGGCGGGTGCTGCTGTCGGCGTTCACGAACCGCGCGGTCGACAACGCAATCGAGGCGCTGGAAGCCCAGGGGTTCACCGACGTCGTCCGGTGGGGCTCGGAGTCCGGCGTCCGCGAGGACATGCAGTCCTACCGGCTGGAGCGGGCCGGCGATCCCGAAGAGCGGGCGGCGGCGCTGGACGAGGCCCGCGTGGTCGCGGCGACGACGGCGGCCTGCGGCTCGCGAGCGCTGAAGGCGCAGTCCTTCGACGTCGCCGTCGTCGACGAGGCCGGCCAGCTCGCCGAGCCCGGAACCTTCCTGGCGACGAACCTCGCCGACCGGTTCGTCCTCGTCGGCGACCACCGTCAGCTGCCGCCCGTGGTTCGCGCGGAAAACGAGCTCCGGGAGTCGCTGTTCGAGCGGCTCATCGACGACCACCCCGAGGCCGGCGTAACCTTGGACCGGCAGTACCGGATGAGCCAGCGCGTGCAGTACTTCCCGAGTCGGGAGTTCTACGACGGCCAACTGCGGCCGGCCTCCGGCGAGGTGGCCGGCCGGCGGCTCGCGGACCTGCCGGGCGTCGACCCCGAGGCGTTGCCGTCGGCGCTGTCCGACCCGGTGTCGTTCGTCGACCCCGACGGGGCCGCGGCGGGCAACTCCAACCCGACGGAGGCCGACCGGGTCGCCGAGGTCGTCGACGCGTTCCGCGCCGCGGGCGTCGACGCCGACGACATCGGCGTCATCGCGCCGTTCCGGGCGCAGGTGGCGGAGATATCGAAGCGGCTCGACGCCGCGACCGTCGACACCGTCGACCGGTTCCAGGGGTCGGCCAAGGAGGTGATCGTCGTCTCGTTCGTGGCGACCGGCGATCTCGACAGCCCGATCTTCGATGACCACCGCCGGGTGAACGTCGCGCTGACGCGGGCCAAGCGGGCGCTCGTGCTGGTCGGCGACGAGGCCGCCCTCCGGAGCCGGCCGTTTTACGAGCGGATGCTGGAGTGGGCCGGGCGGCCGAGCGGTAGCGAGGCCGCCGAGTGAACGAGCGGGGAACGGAGTGACCCGTGAGGCCGGGCAGCCGAGCGACAGCGAGGCCGCCGAGTGAACGAGCGGAGAGCAGAGCGATTCGGGAGGCCGGGCGGCCGAGCGGTAGCGAGGCCGCCGACTGAATAGCGGGGAGCGAAGTGACCCGCGAGGCCGGGCGCTCCGGCTGGCGGCGGCACACCGGCGTCAGCCCTTTAGCCGTCCCCGTCGTCCGTATGAGCCATGAGCGAGGAGGACACGGCCGTCGGCATGTCGGACGTCAGCGACCGGGACTCGAACTCGTTGACCGGCATCGTCATCGACGGGCTCATCGGTGCGGTCGGCGGCGCGGTCGGCACCGGGCTGATGACGCTCGTGCTGATGGCCGCTTCGACGCTCGGCGCCTTCGACCTCGGGTCCTTCGCGACCCTGGCCGAGACCAGCGGCGTGGCCGCGCTGGCGCCCGCCTACGCCAACGCCATCGGCTACGTCATCTTCCTGCTCGGCGGGATGGTGACGTGGCCGCTGCTGTTCGCCTCCATCGGGCGGTACCTGCCCGGCGAGACGTTCGCCACCGCGGGCGCCTCCTACGGGTTCGTCCTCTGGACGGGGTTCGTACTCGCCTTCTACACCGGCTACTCCGGGGTCCAGCTGCCGCTGTACGTCGTCGCGACGCTACTCGGCCACATCACCTACGGATTTGGCCTCGGGTCGGTGCTAGACTACCTCGGCGACCGCGGGGAGCCACTGGTCTAAAAACGAGTTCTCTCGCTTGAGCGTCGGACGCCCGGCCGCTACCCCCGAGGGGCCGCCCCGAACAGCCCGGTGACCGTCCGATCGCTGATTCGAGCATCCACGAGGGAGCGCCCGGAGGGCGCGACCGAGCGAGTCACGGCGATGAGGCGGCCACGGGCCACTGCGTCGCCGTAGCGGGCGCTGATCGACGCCGGGTACCGGAAGGTGCGAGGTGGCTGGATGCGCTCGCTGGTAATTGTCCCTACGTTCCTGTCGGGGCGGCGTAGGTGCCCCGTCGAAGAGCGGTCAGTCGTCGGCCACTCCGGCCTCGGCACCGTCGATGTCGGGCCGTGCGACGTCGCGGTCGGCCGCCTCGCCCTCGATGTCGTAGGGGTACTCGCCGGTGACGCAGCCAAGACAGAGGTCGGTCCGCGACTCTTCGAGGGCGTCGGCGACGGCGTCGACCGAGAGGTACGACAGCGAGTCGGCGCCGATCTCCTGGCGGATCTCCTCGACGTCGCGGCCGGCAGCGATGAGCTCCTCGCGGGAGGCCATGTCGATGCCCATGTAGCAGGGCGCGGCGATGGGCGGGGCGCCGATGCGCATGTGGACGGCCTCGGCGCCGACGTCCCGCAGCAGCTCGACCAGCTGCGTCGACGTGGTGCCGCGGACGATGGAGTCGTCGATGACGGTGACGGTCCGGCCCTCGACGACGTCCTTGATCGGGTTGAGCTTCAGCCGGACGGCCCGCTCGCGGGCGTCCTGGGTCGGCATGATGAACGTCCGGCCGACGTAGCGGTTCTTCATAAGCCCCTCGGCGAACTCGACGTCGGCGCCGTCGGCCTGGGCGGCGTCGGCGTAGCCGGAGGCGAAGGCCCGCCCGGAGTCCGGCACCGGTAGGACGACGTCGGTGTCGACGCCGCCTTCCTCCCAGAGCTTCCGGCCCAGCTCCCGGCGGACGTCGTAGACGAGGCTGCCGTCGATGCGGGAGTCCGGCCGGGCGAAGTAGACGTGCTCGAAGAAGCAGTGGGCGGCGTCGTCGGCTTCGACCAGCTGGTAGCTGTCGAAGCCGGAGCCGTCCGGCCGGAGGACGACCAGCTCGCCGGGCTCGACGTCCCGGACCAGCTCGCCGTCGAGGACGTCGATGGCCGCCGATTCGGAGGCGAGCATGTAGCCGTCGTCGAGTTCGCCGATGCAGAGCGGGCGGTTGCCCTGCGGGTCCCGGACGCCGAGAACGGTGTCGTCGTGGGTGATGGTCAGCGAGTAGGAGCCGTGGACCCGGCTCATCATTCGCTTGACGGCCCGCACGAGGTCCGCTTCCAGCAGGTTGCGCGCGAGCTCGTGGGCGATGACCTCGGTGTCGCCGTCGCTGGTGAATGCGTGGCCCTTCGCGGCCAGCTCCTCGCGCAGCTCGGCGGTGTTGACGAGGTTGCCGTTGTGGCTCAGCCCAAGCGAGCCGGACTTGAACGACACCGAAAAGGGCTGTGCACAGCAGGAATCGACGCTGCCGGCGGTCGGGTACCGGACGTGACCGATGCCGTTGGAGCCGTTCAGCGACTCCACGTCGCCGGCGTCGAAGGCGTCGCCGACCAGCCCCATCTCCACGTGGCTGTGCTGCTGGAAGCCGTCGTGGGTGACGATGCCCGCCGACTCCTGGCCGCGGTGCTGGAGCGCGTACAGCGAGTAGTACAACGGTCGCGCCGCCTCCCGACCGTCGAGCGAAACGCCGACGACGCCGCACTTCTCCGTCGGCCCCTCCGGATGCCGCCCATCTGGCATGTTTCTCCGTCCGTCGCGCAGGGGTAAAAATTCACTCCACCGTGCGTGTCGTTCCGCCGCCGCCGGCCGGGTGTATGCACGTTCGTGTACAGCCTGGTCGGTGTGGCCGTCGCTGTGGAGCGGGCGGAACGCGGTACAATCGGCCGGCTACTCGTTCTGCTTGGATTGCCACTCGTAGTCGCGCCGTTTTGCGCTCTTGCCGAAGCCGCAGGAGGCACAGACCTTCTTGCGGGAGTGGTAGGACGTCTCGCCGCAGCGCCGACACCGCACGTGGGTCGTCTTGTTCTTCTTGCCCTGGCTGGGGGTCCCGGAACCGGTCATGGGTGTATCGTGACGACGTTGTCGCCGCGGATAATCGTTACGTTGTCGCTGTCCTCAAGGACGAGGTTCATGTGCTGGTCGTAGCCGGCGAGGATGCCGTCGTACGTTTCGCCACCCTTCAGGGTGACGTTCACCTCGGAGCCGAGCGTCTCCTCCAGCACGTCGAGCGGCCGGTCAGTCATGTAAATCGTCGCACGCGCCGACGGCATAAACGCACCGACCCGCGCCGCGGGGGCGCCCGGATTGAAGTGCGGCAGGCGCGAACTGGCGGCATGGTCGAGCTGACGCTGCTGGAGGTCCACGTCGACGTCGACGACTCGGAGTTCAGCGCCGCCGCGGACGCCTACGCCCCCGGCGAGAAAGACGTCGAGGCCGGCGATACCCCGCCGGACGGCGACGGCGACGACGGCGGCAGCGGGCGGGCGGCCGTCGGGGCCATTATCGGCCTCGTCTTTGCCGTGGTCGTGGCCTACGCCGCACGGCGGCAGTTCGGCACCGGAGACGGGGACGGTGGCGACGGCGATGGCAACGGCGACGGCGGGTAGCCGCCGGAACGCATTTGTCTCGTGCCGGGCTAGCGATACCGTGAATCTCTATCGTGCCGTCCGCGCCGTCACCGACTCCGGCGGCGACGGCCCGGTCGACTGGACCGCCGTGGGCACCGCCGCGAGGGCGGCGACGGCTCCGGGCGACCTGACGCTGTCGGCCGCCGAGCGGCAGGGGTACGCCGACGACGTCGGCGACGCCCGTGACGCGATTCGTGCGGCGGCCGGCGTCGAGTTCGACCTTCCGGCGCACGTCGAGGTCCAGAACCGCCACCACTGGGTCGACGCCAACGTGGCGACGTTCCGGCGGGTGCTGTCGCCGCTTTCCGATCGGGTCGAGCTGACGCCGGCGCTGGCCCGATCGGCCAACACCGCCTCGATGGCCGTCGCGCTCGGCTTCCTCGCGAACAACGTCCTCGGGCAGTACGACCCGCTGCTGTTGGGCGACGGCGACCACCAGCTCTACTTCGTCCACCCGAACATCGAGTCGGCGGCGACGACGCTGGACGTCGACCGCGACCGGTTCCGTCGGTGGATCGCCTTCCACGAGGTCGCCCACGCCGCCGAGTTCGGCGCGGCGCCGTGGCTCCCCGGGCGGCTCGAGCGCGGCGTCGAAGCGGCCATCTCGGAGCTGGCCGACGGTGGCCTCGACCGCGAGGCGATGCGGGAGCTGGACGTCACGATGACCGCCGTCGAGGGGTACGCGGAGCTGGTGATGGACCGGGCCTTCGACCGCGAGTACGCCGACCTCCGCGAGAAGCTGGACGAGCGCCGGAGCGGAAGCGGCCCGGTGTCGGTGCTGCTGCGGCGGCTGCTCGGGATCGGCCGCAAGCGCCGCCAATACGAGCGCGGGAAGGCGTTCTTCGAGTCGGTCGCCGAGGCCCGCGGCGTCGCGGCCGCCGCCGCCGTCTGGGACCGCCCCGAGAACCTCCCGACCGACGAGGAGCTCGACGACCCCGAGGCGTGGCTCTCGCGGGTCGACTAGCGGTAGTCTTGGATAGGGGCTCATACGAATAATAAAAAGCGCAGAAAGCCCTCGGCGCTCTCGACTTCTGCTCGCGGGCCATGCGCGGCGCTACGCGCCGCGAATTCGAGGCGGTGAAACCGCCTCGCCGCCCGCTCGCACGGCTCGAGGCGACGGAGTCGCCTCGCTGCCCGCGGCTCGCTGTCGTCCGAAAATCGAAGATTTTCGTGATCACGGAAGATCTTCGATCTTCCGAACGACGCGCTTCGGGCGCGTTGCGCCCTGCAGTGTCCTCGCGCGGCTGCGCCGCGCGAGCGGGCCGAGGGACCTTCGGTCCCTCGCGGCTTACATCGCCGGGGTTCGCCGAGAGCGCCTCGCCCTTTCAGTCCGCCAGGATTCGGCTTCGTAGCCGGCAGAAACTGGCTCGCCGGTCGGTGCCTATTCGAACACTCCTTGACCCGGCCGCCGAAAGGATAAGTATCGGCATGACATAGATTCCCGATGCATGAACGATCTCCTCTGGCTGAGCGCCGCAGCGGGGCTGTTCGTGCTGCTGCACGTGGCGGTCGCCGCCTACCTCTACCGGTCGGCCGCCGCCGACGGGCCGGACCACGCCGGGGAGTACGTTCCCGCGCAGGCCGACGAGCGGCCGACGGACCCCGCCGACAGGCGGGTCCCCTGCCCGACCTGCGGGGTGCCGAACGACCCGAGCTACCGGTTCTGCCGGCGCTGTGTCGCCGATCTCTCGGCGGGCCTGTCATCGTCGACGGGCGGCGACGGCGGGAAGCGACTCGGGAGCTGACGGCCTCAGGCGGGCTCGAACCGCGGCACGACGTACCCCTGCTCGTCCTCGACGTGGCCGGCCAGCGCGACCGCGTCGCCGATCTCCGCGGCGCCGTCCAGCCGGCCCAGCACCCGGGCCGCCCCGAGGTCGACGACCGCCACCCGGTAGCCGCGCTCGTCGATCCCTTCCGGCGGCACCTCGACGGTCGTCTCGGTGTAGACGGTGCCGGCCGTCGGGAGCTCGACGGGCTCGAGGCCGCGCGCCCCGCAGTGCGGGCAGGCGGCCTTCGGGGTTCCGACCGTCGCCCCGCAGTCGTCGCAGGCGCCGCCGAGCAGGGCGCCCTCCCGGAGCGCGTCGCTCCAGGCCGCGTGGGTCAGTCCGTCGCTCATCCGCGGACCTCCATGACGCTGACGACGGTGGTGGCGGCGTCGCCGCCGAGGTTGTGCGCGACGGCGCGGTCGGCATCGGGAAGCTGTCGGGCGCCGGCCTCGCCGCGCAGCTGTTCGGTCAGTTCGACGACCTGTGCGGTGCCGGTCGCGCCGATGGGGTGACCTTTCGCCTTCAGCCCGCCGGAGGGGTTGATCGGGACGTCGCCGTCGCGGGCCGTCCGACCCGTTGCGGCGGCGGGGCCACCCTCGCCGTCGGCGACGAGGCCGAGCGCCTCGCTGGCGAGCACCTCCGCGCCGGTGAAGCAGTCGTGGACCTCGGCGAAGTCGACGTCGTCGGCCGAGACGCCGGCCTGCTCGTAGGCCTCCTCGGCGGCGTCGCGGGCCGCCTGCGTGACGTGCGGCGTCGGCTTGTCCGCGATGGGGACGACGTCGGTGGCGTGGCCGACGCCCGTCACGTCCACCGGGGCGTCGTAGGAGTCGGCCAGTTCGTCGCTCACGACGACGACGGCGCTGGCGCCGTCGGAGAACGGACAGCAGTCCATCAGCCGGAACGGGTCCGCGACGACCGGGCCGTCGAGGACCTCCTCGACGGTCACCTCCTTGCCGAAGTGCGCCCGCGGGTTCAGCGCGCCGTGTCCGTGGTTCTTGACCGCGACGTGGGCGAGTTGCTCCTCCGTCGTCCCGTGTTCGTACATGTGCCGCTTGGTGAGCAGCGCGAAGACGCCCGGGAAGGTGAGGCCGGCCGGCTGCTCGTACTGGCGGTGGGAGGCCGACGCGAACACGCGGGTCATCGCGGCGGTGTCGCGGCCCGTTTCGGGGGTGCAGCGCTCGACGCCGCCGACGAGGACGGCGTCGTGGACGCCGGCCTCGACGGCCGCGACGGCGTTTTTGAACGCGTTGGCCGAGGTGGCGCAGGCGTCCTCGAAGCGCTGGACCGGGATTCCCGCCATTCCGGCGTGGGTGGCGACCTTCGGCCCGAGGTGGGTGGTGTTCTCGGCCTGGCCGCTCATCGCGTTACCGAAGTACAGCGCCTCGACGTCGGCCGGCTCGGCGCCGGCGTCGTCGAGGGCGCCGAACGCCGCCTCGGCGAACAGTTCCTCCAGTGGTATGTCGTGGATGCCGAACTCCGTCATGCCGGCGCCGACGACTGCGGCTCGTGGCATGTTCACACATGGGTCCGACCGGGTAATAATGGGACCGGTGCGACGCGGCTATCGCCGGTAGTCGCGGTCGGAGGCCGGCGACAGCCCCTCGAAGCTCGGAAACAGGTACCGGACGAGGACGACGCCGAGCGCCAGCCCCGCGACGACGGCGGCGACGACCACCCGGAGGGAGGCGTCGCCCTGCGAGGTGATGAGCCCGGACGACACCCCCACCAACAGGACGCTGCCGACCTTCAGCCGGCCCATCGTCCGCTCGCGGTCCTCCTCGGAGATGGGGCCGGTCACGCCGTTTCCCCCTCCGTGCTGACGTGCATGCCGACGAACCGCCACGGCGTCCCCAGGTCGGCGTCGTCCGCGCGGCGCTGGAGCGTCCCGCTCCAGCGGGTATCGAACTCGTTGCGGCGGTCCCGCTCGACGTCGGTCCAGGCCATGAACACGTCGTCGGAGAACCACGCGTGGTCGCCGGCGGTCCCGACGCGCAGCCGCCCGGAGTCGACGACCCACCCCTCCGTCGTCTCGGTCTGTGCCTCCAGGCCGGCCCGGACCGCCTCGTAGCCGGTCAGCCGCTCGCCGATGCCGAACTTGACGGTCGACTCCTCGCGGGCGAAGAACGGGTACAGCGGCTCTCCCGCCCGGAGCGCCTCGTAGTACGTCCGCACGGTGGCCTCGGGGTCCATACCGGTCTTTCGTGGCCGATGCTCTTACCGCTGCTGGAACGGAACGAGACGCCGGCCGTCGGCGACGGCCGCCGCTCAGTCGTCGGCCGGGACCGCCTCGACCAGCGACTCCGGGTCGACGCGGGCGTAGTGGGCGACGGCCGCGAAGACGTCGTCCTCCATGGCGAACCGCTCGCCGGAGGTGACGCCGTAGGCCTCGTCGTCGCCGAACCGCGTCTCGACGAACCGCCGTGCGACCAGCGCCTTCCGGCCGTCGTCGTCGCGGTCGAGGGCCGTCTGGGCCTCCGCCAGCAGCAGCGCCGCCGTGACGACGTCGAAGACGAGATCCGCCAGCCGCTTGGCGTGGTACTGTGCGTAGTCGTCGCCCTCGGCCGCCAGCGTCGCCAGCGCGCCCTGCAGTTCGTGGAACCGGTCCTCGGCGGTCGCCGCCGGCTCCTCCAGGAACGGGTGTTCGACCGCTTCGAGCCGCTCGTCGACGTACGGCAGCAGCGCCTCGTGGGCGTCCTCGCGGTTCAGCGCCCGCAGGGTGTCCAGCGCGAGGATGTTCGACGGTCCCTCCCAGATGGGCAGCACCTGTGCGTCCCGGAGCAGCCGCTCGGTCGTGTGCTCGCGGACGTAGCCGTTGCCGCCCAGCACCTCCATCGCGTAGGAGGCCGTGTCGACGGCCATCCGGGCGGTCTTGTACTTCGCGACGGGGATGAACAGCCGCATCAGCTTGTAGGCCGCCGAGTCGTCGTCCGCGTCCCGCGGGTCGCTCCGCTCCCTGCTCGCTCGTTCCGCGTCGCCGCGCGACGCCTGCCGTTCCCGCTCGTCCAGCAGCCGCGCGGCCTCGAAGGAGAACGCGGCGGCGGCCTCGTAGTCGACGGTCATGTCCACGAGGTCGCGGCGCATCAGGGGGTACTCGTCGATTGCGTCGCCGAAGGCCTCCCGGTCGGCGGCGTGGACCTTCGCCTCCAGCAGCGCCCGGCCCATCACGCCGACGGCGCCCGTCGCGTTCGTCAGCCGCTCGAAGTTCATCATCTCGGCCATCGCCCGAAAGCCCTCGCCCTCCTCGCCGACGAGGTAGGCCTCGGCGCCCTGGTACTCGATCTCGCCCGTCGGCACCGAGATGGTGCCGAGCTTGTCCTTCAGCCGCCGGAAGTGCGCCTCGTTGACCTCGCCGTCCGGCTTGGTCCGCGGGACGAGGAACAGCGACAGCCCCTCGACGCCGTCCGGCGCGCCCGGGGTCCGGGCCAGCGCGAGTGCGCCCTCGGCGTCGATGTTCGAGCAGAACCACTTCTCGCCGTACAGTTCGTAGACGCGCTCGGCGGGTACCCCGCTTCCCCTCCGCGGCGTCTCCGACGCCCCGCTCTCTTCGCCGGTCGGCTCCGCGCGCACCTCGTTGGCGCCGACGTCCGAACCGCCCTGTTCCTCGGTGAGAAACATCGCGCCCTCGATGTGGTCGTCGAGGTTGCGGGCGGTCAGCGCCTCGAAGTACTCCTCCAGCGGCCCGTCGTCGAACTTCTCGAGGACGAGTGCAGCGCCGGTGGTCATCGAGACGGGACAGCAGAAGCCCCCGTCGACGTACGACAACAGCGCCTGCATGGTGAGGACGTGCGTCAGCCCGAGCGGCTCCTCGCGGCCCGGCGGCGCGTGGAAGGCGTCGTGGGTGACGCCGAACTCCTCGTAGACGATCTCTTCCTGTTCGCGGACGAGTGGGTGGTACTCCACCTCGTTCAGCCGCTCGCCGTGCTCGTCGAACGACCGCAGTTCGTGACCCGCCCTGTCGATGCGGTCGGCCGTGTCCGCCATCCGGCGGCCGAGGACCTCGCCGAACTCCTCGAGGACCGGTTCGGCCCACTCGAACTCGTCCTCCGGGTAGACGCGCCGGGCCTCGAACCGCAGCGTCGGATCCAGCCGCCAGTAGTTGCAGTCCCGGCCGGCGTCGTAGTCGCCGTACGGTATCGGGTCCGCGTCCATGACCGGCAGTTCGGACCGCGGCGCATAAATCCTCGCGCCGCCGGCGAAACGGTCGCTCCGCGCGTCGCGGTTGAACTGATCGTTCGTTTACGTCCGTCCGAAATGGTGATGGGCCGGGGGCCGCATCCACCCGGTAATGGTCACGCGCGACGACCTCGGCAACGACGACCTGGCGGTGACCGTGGCCGACGACGGCCTCGCCGTCCGCGCGGCCATCGACCGCGAGGAGGACCGCAACGCCCTGAACGGCGCCGTCATCGAGGGGTTGCTCGACGTCCTCGCGTACGCCGACGAGGGCGAGACCCGCGTCGTCGTGATCCGCGGCGCCGGCGGCACCTTCTGTGCCGGCGGCGACATCAAGTCGATGGCCGGCGCCATCGGCCAGGGGTCGGCGGCCTACCGCGAGGGGTTCGCCGGCATGAAGCGGCTCGTCGAGGCGGCCGTCGACACCGCCGCGCTCACCGTCGCCGCCGTCGAGGGCTACTGTCTGGCCGGCGGGATGGGCCTGGCGGGGGCCTGCGACGTGATCCTCGCCAGCGACGAGGCTACCTTCGGCACCCCCGAAGTGGAACTCGGCATCTTCCCCGCACAGGCGCTCGTGCCCGTGATGCGGACGGTCAACGAGAAGCAAGCCTTCCGGTATCTCTTCACCGGCGAGCAGTTCGACGCCGAAACCGCCCACGACATCGGCTTCACGACCGAGGTCGTCCCCGCCGACTCCTTCGAGGCCGAACTCGACGACCTCGTCGACGGTCTCGTGACGCCGTCGGCGTTCACCATCGAGATGGGCAAGGAGGCCTTCTACAACCAGCGCGAGATGGGCTTCGAGGAGGCGCTGGACTACATGCGCGAGATGGTGACGCTGCTGGCGATGAGCGACGACGCCGAGGCCGGCTTCAACGCCTTCCTCACCGACTCCACGCCCGACTGGAAGGGCCGCCCCGACGACCCCAACCACTCCGACGACCCTGACGAGTGACACACATCCACCACATCCAACATCCACACTCATGACCATCGAGCAAGATTCAGTCAAGGGCAACGACCCCGACAGGGCGATCATCAGCGCGGCGCTGACCGGCGCGCTCACGACCCGCGACCAGTGTGAGCACATCCCCTACACGCCGGAGGAGATAGCCGAGGACGCCGCCGCGGCCCGCGAGAACGGCGCCGCGGTGGCGCACATCCACGCCCGCACCGAGAACGGCTCGCCGACGTTCGACGAGGAGATCTACCAGGAGATCTACGACGAGGTGCGCGCCCGGACGGACATCCTGATCAACTTCTCGACGGGCGCGCTGCACGAACCCGTCGACTCCCGCGTCGAGTACGTCGAGGGCGTCCGGCCGGACGTCGCGGCGCTCAACATGGGGTCGATGAACTACGCGAAGTACAGCGACTCCCGGGACGGCTTCGTCTTCGACATGGTGTTCGACAACCCGTTCAACGAGATCGAGTCGTTCCTCGAGGCGATGAACGACGCGGGCGTCAAGCCCGAACTGGAGTGTTTCGACACCGGCCACGTCGGCAACATCCGGCCGTTCCTGAAGTCGGGCACCCTCGAACACCCCATCCACTTCTCGCTCATCATGGGCGTGCTCGGCGGCATCCCGCCGACCATCGAGAACCTCGCCCACCAGGTCCGCCAGCTGCCCGACGACGCCAACTGGCAGGTCATCGGCATCTCCGAGGACCAGTGGCAACTGGCGGCCGGCGCGCTGTCGATGGGCGGCAACGTCCGGGTCGGCCTCGAGGACAACTTCTACCTGCCGAACGGCGAGATGGCGACGAACGGCGAACTGGTCGCCAAGGCCGCCGAACTCACCCGCAACGTCGGTCGCGAGCCCGCGACGCCCGCGGAGGCGGCGGAGATCATGGAGATCGACGCCGACCATCTGTAGCCGACCCGCTCGAAGCCGGGTCGCGGTCCTCGTCAGTCGACTTCCCAGGGTCGGGTGGTCCGTCAGACCGATTCGTTCCTCCGCGCTAGTACACGTCCTCGACATCGTTCTCGTAGTGACTGTGTTCCTCGGCGGGGGACTCGTCGCCTTCGACGGCGTCGACGTAGCCCTCGATAGCGCGGGCCATCTCCCCGCGGACGTCGCCGAAGGCTTTCGAGAACGGCGCGGTGCCCTCCGCGAGGCCGATCACCTCGTCGACGACGAGCACCTGGCCGTCGCAGTCGGGGCCGACGCCGATACCGATCGTCGGGATGTCGATGGCCTCGGTGACCGTCGCCGCGAGGTTGGCAGGGACGTGTTTGAGGACGAGCAAGAAGGCAACGGCGTCCTCATGCTGTTCAAAGCGCTTGACGATTCGGCGGGCGGATTCGGCGTCGTGCCCTGCCAGAACAGGTATCCTAGCCGATAGATATCGATGGTGTATCGACCAGCAGACTTATTTTGATGGCGCAACTACCATCAGTTAGGGATGGCAGACGGCGACGCCGAGATCGTTCGCGATCGGCGCCGTGATTTCGGCGACGAGGTCGTCCGAATTCGCGTGCTCCGAGTCCCGGAGTCCGAGACCTTCCCCGAGGGAATCAAATATGCGTTCCACTACGGTCGGAAAGACAGCGACGTTCCGATTATCAGGTACGACAACCATCACGGCGTCCACGAACGACATAGCGGCTCGGAACTGGAGAAGATCGACTTTCCAGGAACCGAGGCCCTGCTCCGACAGTTCGTTCGCGAACTCCCCGACCACGTTTCACCCTGACCCATGACCACGGACACGCTGCATATCACGGTCGAACCGACCACGGAGTTCTTCGAGTCGGCCCTTGAGGACGTCCGGCAACTCGAAGCTGACGAGGCCGATGGAAGCGAGTACGTCCTCAGCCTCCCCGATGAGGAGACCCTCGAACGAGTGCTGCGTGCGAAGAACATCGAGCTCATCCGGATGACCGCCACCGAGGAGCCCGAAAGCGTTCGGGAACTCGCCCGGCTCGTCGACCGCGACATCAAGAACGTCTCGACGGCGTTGAACCGGCTCGAGGAGATCGGCCTCGTCGAACTCGAAGACGGCGGACGGGCGAAGAGGCCGACGGTCTGGTACGATCACGTCGAAATTGACATCCGGCTGACGCCCGACGGTGCGGACGACACCGACGTGGCCCCTGCGTGAACCACCCGGGGCCGCCGGTGACCCCGACAGCGCACACGTCGGACGCTACCTCATTGCAACTCAGTACACGTCGTCGACGTCGTTCTCGTAGTGGCTGTGTTCCTCGGCGGGGAACTCGCCGCCTTCGACGGCGTCGACGTAGCCTTCGATGGCACGGGCCATCTCCCCGCGAACGTCGCCGAAAGCCTTCGAGAACGGCGCGGTGCCCTCCGCGAGGCCGATGACTTCGTCGACGACGAGCACCTGGCCGTCGCAGTCGGGGCCGGCGCCGATACCGATCGTCGGGATGTCGATGGCCTCGGTGACCGTCGCCGCGAGGTTGGCGGGGACGTGTTCGAGAACGAGCGAGAAGGCGCCGGCGGCCTCGTGCCGCTCGGCGAGGTCGACGATTTCGCGGGCCGACTCGGCGTCGGTGCCCTGCCGGAACAGTCCGGTTTCGTTCTCCCGTTGGGGGGTCAGCCCGAGGTGGGCCTGGACCGGAATCCCGAGGTCGGTCAGCCGGTCGGTGAGGTCGACGGTGTGAGGGCCGGACTCCAGCTTGACGGCGTCGGCGTCGGCGTCCTTCAGCATCCGGCCGCAGTTCTCGACGGCGTCGCCCTCGTCGGCGCCGCAGGAGAGAAAGGGCATGTCCGCGATGACGAAGGCGTCGTCGGTCGCCCGCGCGACGGCGGCCGTGTGGCTGGCCATCTCGTCGACGGTGACCGGCAGCGTCGACTCGTAGCCGAGCCGGGTGTTGCCGACGGAGTCGCCGACGAGCGTCATGTCGACGCCGGCCGCGTCGACCAGCCGCGCCGTCGGCGCGTCGTAGGCCGTCAGCATCGTGAGCGTCTCCTCGCCGGCCCTCGCGCGGATGTCCCTTGCGCGCATGCTCCGGCGTCGGTGACGCCGCGGGTTAAACGCTGTCACTCCGCGAGGGCGAGCCGGTCGGGGCGGCCCGGGGTCGACGCGACGGACCGCCAGGCGCCGACCCCAGCGGAGCGTGCGCCGAACCGTAACCGCTTACCCGGCGAGCGCCCGACGCGACGGTATGCCGGAGCGCGTCGAGTCCACCGACTCCGAGGGCGTCGACTACGGGTGGGTGCTACAGACGACGTTCGTCCTCACCATCGTCGTCGGCGCGCCGGTCGTCGCAGTCCTGTCGATGCTGGTACCGCTGCCGACCTGGACCGGGCGGGCGGAGTTCGCCGTCCGGGTCGGCGCGCCGGTGTGGTTCTGTCTCGGCGTCGGCGTCTACGCCTACGCCCGCAGCCACTCGGAGACGTAGACGTAGTCGGTCCCGGCCCGCTCGGCGGTCACCTCGTCGCGCTCGCTGTCGCCGACGAACAGCGTCTCCGCGGGGTCGCCGTCGAGCCGCCGGACCGTCTCCAACAGCGGCTCGGGGTCCGGTTTTTCCGTCTCGACGGTGTCGCGGCCGACCACCGCGTCGACGCCGCCGATGTCGTGGACTTCGAGGGCGACCCGACAGGCGGCCTCGCAGTTCAGCGAGCAGACCCCGACGTCCACGTTCGCGTCCACCTCGATGCCCGTGTTCGTGTCCGCGTCCGCGCCTCCGGGAACCGTGTCGGCGGCCGGCAGCCACTCGGAGTCGCGGGCGCCGTCGCGCTCGCGGTCGGCGAGGACGGCCTCGACGGCCTCGCGGTGGCCCGTCCGGTCGGCCGTCTCCAGCATCGTCCACAGGTCGCCCGACGGCGACACGCCGCGGCTCTCCAGCGCCGCGGCGACGGCCTCTGCGGCCTCGTCCCAGTCGACCGCCAGCCGGACGAGCGTCCCGTCGAGGTCGAAGACGAGCGTCCCGTGGTCGCCGTCTATCATCGGTGCACGCGGTCAGTCCAGCAGTTCACGGGCGATGACCTTCTTCTGGATCTGGCTCGTCCCCTCGTAGATGGTCGTGATCTTGGCGTCCCGGTAGAGCCGCTCGACGGGGAAGTCCGTCGTGTAGCCGTAGCCGCCGTGTATCTGGACGGCCTCGTTGGTCACGTCCATGGCGGCCTCGCTGGCGAAGTACTTCGCGGTGCTGGCGGCCATCGACGGCGGCCGTCCCTCGTCGAGCCGACCGGCGGCGTCGTAGGTGAGCGTCCGGCCCGCCTGGGTCTTCGTGTACATCTCCGCGAGCTTCTGTCTGATCGCCTGGATGTCGGAGATGGCGCCGCCGAACTGCTCGCGGTCGTCGGCGTAGTCGACCGCCGCGTCGAGCGCCGACTGCGCCAGCCCGACCGCCTGGGCCGCGATGCCGACCCGGCCGCCGGTGAGGATCGACAGCGCCGCCGACAGCCCCCGGCCCTCCGGCGTCAGCCGGTTGGCCGCCGGAATCCGGACGTCGTCGAAGATCAGCGAGGTGGTGTCGCTGGCCCGGAGCCCGAGCTTCTCCTCCTTCTTGCCGATCTCGAGGCCGTCGGCGTCCTTCGGGACGACGAACTGCGTCACCGTCCCGGGGTCGTCGGATTGGGTCTTGGCGAAGAGGACGACGACGCCGCTGCGGACCCCGTTCGTGATCCACTGTTTCGTCCCGTCGATGACGTACTCGTCGCCCTCGCGGCGGGCCTCGGCCGACATCTCGGCGGGGTTGGAGCCGGCGTCGGGCTCCGACAGCGCGAACGCGCCGACGGGTCGGCCGTCGGCCATCTCCGGCAGCCACCGCTCCTTCTGGTCGTCGTCGCCGAACTCCGCGATACAGGAGGTCGCCAGACAGTGCACCGACAGCGCCGTCGCCACCGACAGCTGGCCGTAGGCGAGTTCCTCGTTGCAGACGGCGTAGGTCGTCCCGTCGACGTCGAGGCCGCCGTACTCCTCGGGGACGGTCATCGCGGTCAGACCGATGTCGGCCAGCCCGTCCCAGACGTCCTCGGGGAACGACTCCGTCTCGTCGGCCTCGCGGGCCGTCGGACGGACCTCCTCGACGGCGAACTCCCGGACTGTCTCGCGGATGGCCTCCTGCTCCGGCGTCAGGTCCATGCGTGGGCGTCGACCGCGAGCGACAAAAACCGTCCGCTCGTCAGGCGCCGCCGTCGCCGTCGCCGCTTCCGTCCCGGAGAAAGGCGACGACGGTCTCGCCGTCGGCGTCGAGCCCGCCGGCCTGGGCGACCGTCGGCGACCCGCCGCCGCCCCCGCCGAAGGCGTCGGTGAGCTCCTCGACCACGGCGCCGGCCCCGGGGTCGCCGTCGGTGCCGACCGCCAGCCGCCCGCCCGGCGATGCCAGCACGAGCACGTCGACGCCGTCCGGCCGCTCGCGGACCGCCTCGGCGAGGGCGTCGGCGTCGACGACGCCGGCCGCCCACCGGGCACCGTCTCGCTCGAAGGCATCGGCCGCGATCTCGGCGACCTCGGCCGCGAGCAGCCGCTCCCGCAGCTCGTCGCGGTCGGCCTCTAGCTCGGCTTGCTCCGTCCGGAGCCGCTCGACCTCTTCGGGCAGCGAGTCAACGTTCGTCCCCAGCGCCGCCGCGGCCTCGAGGGCGGCGGCCTTCTCGTCGCTCCGGCGGTCGACGCCGGCCGGTCCGACCGCGAACTCCACGCGCGTCAGCCCCTCGCCGGGGTTCGACCGGCCCAGCACCGTCACCGGGCCGATCTCTCGGGTGCTGCGGACGTGGGTGCCGCCGCAGGCCGCCGCGTCCCAGCCCTCGATCTCGACGACACGGACCGTGTCGCCGCCGACGCCTTCCTCCGTTTTGGCGTTGAACGCGACGTCGTCGCGGCCGAGGGCCTCCTCGCGGGGGAGCCGCTCCCAGGAGACCTCGCGACCCTCCCAGACGCAGCGGTTGACCTGTCGCTCGAGGTCGACCAGCGTCGCGTCGTCGATGGTCGTCGAGGTGGTGAAGTCGACGCGGACCTTCTCCTCGTCGGCCGTGGGCGTGCCGTCCGCCCGCCGCTCCGGCCGCGCGGCGGCGATTCCGAAGCCGCCGTAGCCGATGTCGTCGAAGAGCCGACGGCCGGCGCCGTACAGCGCGTGGCTGGCGGTGTGGGCCCGCCGGCAGTAGCGCCGGAATGCCGGGTCGACGGCCGCCTCGACGGTCCGGCCGGCTTCGAGCTCGTCGTCGAGGGCGTGGACGACCGCGCCGTCCCGCGTCTGCACGTCGCGGACGGGGCGGCCGCCGACGGTGCCGCGGTCGGGTGGCTGGCCGCCGCCTTCCGGGTAGAAGTACGTCTCCGAGAGGACGACCTCGCTGCCGCCGCGCTCGACGGTCGCCTCGAAGGCCAGCGTCTCGGGGTCGTCGGGTGCCAGAGAACCTGCCATGTTCGGCCCGACGGACGACGACGAGAAAAGGCCGGCGCTACTCCTCGGCGAGGTCGACGTCGAGCCGTCCTTCCAGCGCCTCGATGACCGACCCGCCGACGTTCGCGCGGGCGGCCCGGCCCTGCTCGACGGCGACGAGGTCGTCCTCGGCGACGCCCAACTCGGCGGCGAGTTCGTCGAGTTGGAGGCCGACCTCCTGTCGGGCGGCCGCCACCGTCTCGCCGTAGTCGGCCGCGAGGTAGGGTAGCGGGTCGTCCTCGTAGTCGGTCCCCTCCTCGAAGTCGGTGCCGACGCTGCGGGCGTCGTTCATCCGGGCGGCGTTGCGGGCGGCGTTCCGCCGGCGCTCCTGCTCGCGGTCGTCGTCCCCGCCGGCGTCGGCACCGCCACTGCCGTCGTTCTCGCCGTGTCTGGCACACTCCCCGCAGACCTCCAGCTCCGCGCCGGCGACCGTCGCGGTCTCGAGGCTGCGGCCATCGGCGCCGCAGAGCTCGCAGACGTCGCTGGCGTCACCCCCGACGCCGCCGGTCGAGTACTTCGCCATGCCACCCGGTACTGCCGGTACGTATTTCAACCCCGCGCTCGGCCGCAGTTCGGCCGCGAGAGCGGGGCGGGAGCGGAACCCCGGCCGTCGGTCGCCGGCCGCCGGTCGCCGGCCGTCGGCTGCCGCGTCAGCCCTTCTCGTCCGGCCACCAGGTGCAGTGACCGAGCTGGTGGCCGCAGGTCCGGCAGATGACCGCCGACACGTCGTCGTCGTGGTACGTGTCGGCGGAGCTCCGCCGGAACGCCGGTTCGGTCTTCTCGTTGCACTGCGGGCAGTACCGCTGGTAGGCGCCTCCGTCTCTGTCTTCGATTGAGTCTCCCATCGTCACCTCGAGGTTCTCCATTACGACGGTGTTGGTGTCAAGAAACAAAAATCACGGCGAAACGATCGCGCCGAACCCGGGAGTCGGTGCCTACGGTCACGGCGAACGGAAAGCGTTAAAGCCGAACGACTTCGAGGCGTTCGTGCGGAACGGGTTACTGCGCGTGGGTAGCCAAGCTAGGCCAACGGCGCAGCGTTGAGGGCGCTGTCCTGTAGAGGTCCGCCGGTTCAAATCCGGTCCCACGCACGTCCTGCCGCGAGCATGTCCGCGAGCGGCAGGGCTGCCGGCCGGATTTGAGCCCTGCCAGTCGGGCGCAGCGAACGAAGTGAGCGAGCACGTCTGGCCCCGGTTCAAATCCGGTCCCACGCACTGAACGAATGCCGACGAGCGAAGCGAGTCGGCCGGAGTGAGGGAGTCGGACCGGATTCGAAGTAGACCGAGGTTCTGCGCCGCAGGCGCAGGTTCTCGGGCGTGGTTCAAATCCGGTCCCACGCACGTCCTGCCGCGAGCACGTTCGCGAGCGGCAGGACTGTCGACCGGATTTGAGCCCTGCCAGTCGCGCGCAGCGAACGAACCGAGCGAGCACGTTTGGCTCCGGTTCAAATCCGGTCCCACGCACCGCTCGACAGTACTGATACTCGACGACGGCACCCCTATTACCCTCCGACGTCGCCGGGCAGCGACGGCTCCCTACAGCGACCGCTCGATGCCGATGTTCTGGAGGTAGCCGCCGCAGGTGCAGAGCCGGCCCTCGGGGTCCTTCCGTCGGTTGCCGCAGTCGACGCACTCGTACAGCGTGGCGCCGTCGGGTTCCGTTCCTCGCATATCACTCGATTCGAGCGCAAAACTGTTAAACGTTAGCACGCAGCCTGAAAGGCGAACGTTCCGGCGGTTTCGGCGTCGAATCATCGACACATATCCATCGGTCGGCCGTGGGCGCCGGCACGGAGACGTGGACGTGGGCGAAGGAGCACGTTCCGGCGCTGACCGCGCTGCTGACGGTCGCGTCGCTGGCGCCTGGTGTTCGGCGCCGCTTCCGGCGGCTGCCCATCGAGGCGCTGCCCAGTTCCGAGGGGTTGCTCGCTGCCATCCCGCACGTCAACGCCGTCGTCAGTCCCGTAGCCATCGGCACCATCACCGCCGGCGTCCGCGCCATCAGACGCGGCGACGTCCGGCGGCACCAGGCCCCGATGACGACCAGCTTCGGGCTGTTCGCGCTGTTTCTGGCGCTGTACCTCTACCGCGTGGCCGTCTTCGGCCCCACGGAGTTCACCAGCCCGGCCGTCGTCCGGACGTACGTCTACTTGCCCGTCCTGTTCGTCCACGTCGCTCTGGCGGTCGTCTGCGTCCCGTTCGTCTTCTACGCGTCCCTGATCGCGGGCACCCGCCCGGTCGCGGAGATGTACGGGACGCGCCACCGGACGGCTGGCCGCGTCGCCGCGAGCCCGTGGCTCGTCTCCCTCTCGATGGGCATCGCTATCTACAGGCGGAGCAGGCCGAGTGCATCGGGGTCGTACGGAAATCAGAGATTTCCGTGATAGGCGAGGGACTACGTCCCTCGAACCATTGACCCCGAGGCGGTTCACGCGATGCTGTATCACCTCTTCTGACCGCGGGCCTCACGGCGCCCGCTCGGCGACGAGAACGCCGACCTGTTCGTGGACCATCTCGACGGCAGTCAGCGAGAATCCCGCCGCCGTCAGCGCGTCGGCGAGCACTCCGACCGTCGCCGGGTCGTCGACCGCGGGGCTGTAGAACGGCGCCTCGGGGTCCGGCTCGCCGAAGAACATCACGTCTCCGAGGACGAACCGCCGCGGCTCCATGCCGGCGATGACCTCCAGCGCCGCCCGCTTTTCCTCGTCGGCGAGGTGGTGCATCGCGAAGTTCGAGACGACGACGTCCGCCGGGCCATCGTAGTTCGGCTCCCGGAACGTCCCCTCCTCGACGGTGACGTTATCGAGGCCGCGCTCGGCGGCTTTCCGGCGGGCCTGCTCCATCATTCCCTCGCTGATGTCGCGGCCGACGACCCGGTCGGCGTCGGTCGCCAGCCGGAGCCCGACCGCCCCCGTCCCGCAGCCCAGGTCGACGACGACGTCGTCCGGGTCGGGGTCGGCGTGGTCGACGACGAGCGAGACGCAGGCGCGGTACTCCGGGGTCGCGTCGTCGTCGTAGTCGGCGGCCTTCTCGTCGAAACGGGCGGCGTGTTCCTCATGACTCCTCTTCATGCTCGTGGTCGTCGATACGCACGCCGGGCTCCATGAACGTCTCGGAGCGGCGCCGTCGGTTGCGGGCGGCGAGTTCGCCCCACCGCGCCAGCCCGGTCTCGATCGTCTCGCGGTCGAGGCCGACGGCCTCGCCGACGGCGCACAGCTCCCGCGGCGCCCGGAGTTCGAGATGCGAGCGGGCGTCCGCCGAGACGACGAACGGCGCGTCGTACTGCTCGACGAGTTCGCGCAGCTTCCGGAGTCCCTCGACCGCCCGGACCCGGGCGCCGCCGTCCCGCCGGAGGACGCGCCCGAGGTTGAACTCCAGGTGGACGCCGTTGTCGGCGGCGGCCCTCGCGAGGACGTGGTTGACGTCGCCGTCCCGCATCGGGTGTGCGAGGACGTCCACCTTCGGCTGCTCGACCGCGAAGCGGTTCAGCGGGCCGCCGTGGACGCAGACGAGCTCTCGCTTCGAGCGGTAGTTGCCGACGAGCCCGCTGGCCCGGCCGGCGTCGTCGGTCCGGATCTCGATGCCCCGGACGACGTCGACGTCGGAGGCGTCGGCGACCGCCCCGGCGTCGTACTCCGGCTGGGCGTCGCCGTGGTTGCGGACGGCCACCCCCTCGTAGCCGCGGTCGGCGGCCGTCCGCGCCAGCCGGGCGACCGTCGCCTCGCCGTCGGGGTACGCGTGGACGGCCTCGTACATGTGCCGGGCTGGGTCCCGCCGGACCTTCGGTGTTGCGTTGTGCTGTGCCGTATCGTTCGTCTCGCCGTTCAGGCCGCCGGGGCGTCGACGTGGAGCAGGCGGCCGCGGCCGACGGCGGCGCCGACGAGGAAGCCGACGAAGTGCGCCACGAGTGCGACCCCGGGAGCGGCGGTCGCCAGCGTCGTCACCCCGGCGAGAACGGCGAACAGCAGCAGCGAGCCGCGGGCGCCGACCGGCAGCCACGACAGCGCCCGGTTCGAGGCCCGGTTGCCGACCAGCAGGTAGCCGAACAGCGCGAAGATGGCGCCGCTGCCGCCGAGGACGCCCGTCGCCCCGAACGGGACCGTCACGAGCACCTGCGCCAGCCCCGCGACGGCGCCGGAAACGACGAAGAACGCGTGGAACCGCAGCGGCGTCGTCACGTAGGCGACGAGCGGTCCGACGACCGCCAGCGCGAGCGTGTTGGCGACCAGGTGCCCGAGGTTCCCGTGGGCGTAGACGCTCAGCACCACCGCCGAGGGGTACTCCGCCAGCGGCCACGCGAGGACGAACGCCGCCGGCGGGACGCCGACTAGCCCGCCGAACGACTGCAGTCCGAAGACGACCGCGAACAGGGCGAGCGTCGTCAGCGTCGGGCTGTCGGCCATGATCAGTACTCCAGATCGTCGGTGTGGCGGTCCAGCGCGAAGACGAGTCCCGCGCCGACGACGACGGGGACGGCCGCGACGACCGCCACCTCCGTCGGCGGCCCCTCGACGTTCGTCCGGACCTCGTTGACGGGCAGTCTGAGCGCCCCGATCATGAGGCTGACGAGAAAGACGAGCGTCGCCTCGCGGTGGCGTTCGAGGGCCGCCCGGACCACGTAGGCCACCGAGAACAGACCCACGAGGGCGCCGCCGACGAAGGAGACGAACGGGACGAGCGCCGCCAGCAGCGGTCCGACGTCGCCGCCGAGGGCGGCCACCACGCCGCCCGCGACGTCCCGGGGGATGCGGGTCGCGGCCTCGTACTGTCCCATCACGTAGAGGAGGAAGGCACCGGAGACCCCCGGTAGGACCATCGCGGAGATGGCGATCGCCCCGGCGACGAACAGCACCGGCGGCGTCGCCCCGTCGCCGCCGCCGGAAAGCGAGGGGTCGGTCACGAGAAACGCGAAGACGACCCCGACGGCGGCGACGGCCGCCCGCCGCGGCGTCGCGGCGTCCACGTAGCGGGAGAGAACGACCGCCGACGCCGCGATGAGCCCAAAGAAGAACGCGTTCGTCGGCGCGGGATACCGCTCGACGGCGACGCTCATCGCCGACGCGATCGTGGCGGCGGCCGACAGCACGCCCGCGCCCAGGGCGAGCAGGAACGGGGCGTCCATCCGGAGCAGGTCCTCCGCCAGCGTGGCGCGGCCCGCGGCGGTGTGCAGCGAGGCGACGTGGCGGACCGACCGCGGGTCGATCGACGTGAGCGCGGCGATGAGCCGCTCGTAGACGCCGACGATGACCGCGATGGTGCCGCCGGAGACGCCCGGAACCGTGTCGGCCGCGCCCATGCAGGCACCCTTGAGATAGACGACGAGCCACGCGCGGGCGCCGGCATCGGTGTCGGCGTCGACGTCGGCGTCGGCGTTGGCGTCGGCCATTCAGAGCGCCCGGAGGCCGCGCCGTTCCGAGCCGTCGGAACTGCCCGACTCGCCGGACCCGTCACCGCCCGAGCCGTCGGAGTCCCCCGATCCGTCGGTCCCGTCGCCTCCGCCGTTCGCCGGCTCCGCGGGCGTCTCGAGTTCGACCCGCGATGCGGTGTCGTTCTCGCCGACGACCTGCCCCTCGGTGACGTCGGTCTCGCCGAAGAAGGCCCGGTCGTTCGACGTCGCGACGAACTGGTAGCTGCTGTTGGCCCGGACGCTGACGTTCGTGTAGCCGGCCTCGGTGCCGTACTCGTCGTAACCGGTCGTCGAGTACGGGACGGTCATCTCGAAGTTCCCCTGCTCGTCGGTTTCGGCGAACTGCCGGTAGGTGAACGTCTGTCCCGTCGTCGGGATCTCCATGACGACGTCCGCCCGGACCTCCGTGTTGGCCGGGCCGGTGCCTTCGATGGTCGCGCCCTCGACGCGCTCGAAGGTCTTCACGTAGGGGATCGCCGGCCCCTCTCGACCCGGCTGCGCCTCGAAGATGGGCGGGTTGTCGAGTCGGCTGTTCGAGGACGGCTCGCTGGCGTGGACGAGCCGGAAGTGTTCGAGCGCCTCGACCCGCTCCGACGGCCGCCCGAACAGCCCGCCGTGAACCTTCGTCGGGTCGCTCGCGGCGGCCTGTCTGGCCTCCTCCGACGTGTTGTAGTTGCGTTCGATGATGGGCTCGTCGGACTCCTGCGACGGCAGCGTCCCGAAGCCCCCCTCGCGGTCGAGTTCGCCGAAGTTGACGACGAACGAAGCCGGCCCGCGGGCGCTGCCGTGGAACTGGTAGAGCCGGACCCGCATGCTCTCGTAGGCCCGCTGGGTGTGGACGCTGACCGGCAGAACCTGTCTGTTCCGGACGATCGAGATGCCGACGTCGCTCCGATCGAGACCGTGCCGGGACTCGAACACCACCGGGGCGTTGTACTTCGTCGTGCCCGCGTAGCCGAGCTTGTAGTCGATCATGACGTACCGGGTCCCGGACCCCTCGCCGCTGTCGGCCTCCAGGGCCTCGATCGACTCCGACTCATTGCCCGCGAGCAGGAAGTCGGCTGCCTCTCCGGCGTTCTGCTGGAACGGGTTCGCCACCGGAACCCGCTCGCCGCCGTAGGTGATGTAGTGGCCGTAGTCCCACCACGACATCACGCCGTACATACCGGTTCCGTACTCGAAGTCGTCCGTCCGCTGGTACGTGCCGAAGTACTCGATGTCGTCGGCGTTGTCGGCCCCGCCGTAGCCGCCGACCGCCGGTGTCTCCTCGGAGAGCCACTCGAGGCTTCCCTCCCAGTCCTGGTACTCGCCGGGTCTCGCCGCACTGTCGGCCGCCGCCATCGGTGCGGCCGTCGCCACGAGCGGCCCGGCGACGACGAACAGCACGGCGGCGACGACGAACACGTGGAACGGCTGGAGGTTCGTGGCGTCCGTCCGCACCGACTCGAGGTCGATGAACCCGAGTATCTGGCCGACGAGGTAGGCGTTCGCCGCGGCGACGCCGACGGCGAGGTAGTAGTCGAACCGAATCTGCGTCAGCGTGAACAGCACCAAGGTTGCGGTGAAGACGGCGACGAGGAGCTGCTCCGCGCGGGGTCGGTCGGCGAACAGCGCCCGGACCAGGATGGCAAGCACGCCGACGGCGGCCGTGTAGATGGCCAGCCCGTAGTTGCGGAAGAAGAAATTCAGCGGGTCGTCCGTCGCCTGCGCCTCCCCGACGGTCGCGGCGGTGTCGGTCGAGCCGAGGCCGGCGACTCGTTCGACCTGGCCGAGCAGGAAATCGAACGTCTCCGGGGCGGCGACCGCGAGGACGCCGGCCGCGACGAGCCCGGTGGCGCCGACGCCGGCCGGATAGCCGAGTCTGGACAGCTCTCGACGCTCCCACAGCCGCGCGACGGCGGCCATGAAGGCCGCGCCGCCGGCGACGAGCAGCACGAGCAGCGGCTGCAGCAACGATATCGACGTCGTGTCGAGTTCGACGGCCGTCAGGAAGGGCAGCAGGAGAACCGCGGTGACCAGCATGGCGACGACCGACGGAATGGCGACGTGGTCGGGGCTGTGCCCGCGGACGAACTCGAAGGAGAGATGGACGAACAGGAAGATACCGTAGATGCCGACGAGGAAGATCGCCGGCGGCCACACGAGCATCGTCAGCGCGAGGGCGGCACCGAAGCCGGCGCCCCACGCGACGGGTCGGCGCAGCAGGTCCACCTCGCGGGTTTCGACGAACTCGTAGATGGGCTTCTCGCGCTGGGCGACGGTGAGCATCCGCATACCGACCACCAGCGCCAGCAGCGTCCCGAGCACCTCCGCGATGTGGTGGTCGTAGACGCCGGCGACGCTCCGGGAGAGGAACTGACCGGGAGTCAGCGCCAACAGGACGACCGCGATGAGCCCGCCGAAGCGGCCGCCGAGCCGCCGGCCGACGACGTACATCGGCGGGACACAGAGAACGGCGACGACGGGCGGCGTCAGAACGGTGACGAGCGTGACGGTCGACTCCGACGGCGACCCGAGACCGACGATCAGCGCGATCGTCGCGACGATCTGGTCGAAGATGGTGCCGAACTGCCCGACAGCGGTGCCGGTGTCGAAGCCGGTCCAGACCTCGTACGGCATATTGAACGGGTAGTTCCGGATGACGTAGTCGGTCGTCCGGCGGTGGTAGTAAGGGTCGTTGCCGCGGTACAGCGGCTGGCCGTTCTCGCCGATCATCCGCTCGTAGTGACGCACCCGAACCCACAGCATGAACGTCATCAGCGCCGCGAGGACGGGGATGTGGTACAGTCGATAGACGGCGTCGAGTTCCGACTCGTACTCGCCGAGCCGCTCCTCGAGTTTGTCCCACCGCTGGCTCATTGCGTCGAACAACCGTCAAAACGCGGATAAGCCTTTTCCATTGCGCGTCGAAGGGGCCGGCGGCGAAGGCTCACCTTTTATTCCGCTCGGCGTCGGACCTCCGGCAGATGGTCGACCGTTCGGACGTCTGCGTGCTGCTGCCGACCCTCGAGGAGGCCGAGACCATCGGCGACGTGGTCGCGGGCTTCCGGGACGCGGGCTTCGAGCACGTGCTGGTCGTCGACGGCAACTCGACGGACGGGACCCGCGAGATCGCCCGCGAGCACGGCGCCTGCGTCATGACGCAGTCGGGCGCCGGCAAGGGTCAGGCCGTCCGGGAGGGCGTCGCCACCGTCGACCGGGAGTACGTGCTGATGGCCGACGGCGACGGCACCTACCGGCCTGCCGACGCCGACCGGATGCTCGAGCCGTTGTTCGAGGGCCGGGCCGACCATGTCATCGGCGACCGCTTCGCCGACATGGAGCCGGGGGCGATGACGCGGCTCAACCGCGTCGGCAACCGCATCATCAACCGGCTGTTCGCGACGGTCCACGGCCGGGACCTCCAGGACATCCTCTCCGGCTACCGGGCGTTCACCCGCGAGTCCTTCGAGCGGTTCCGGCTCGACGCCGAGGGGTTCGGCATCGAAACCGAGTTGGCCGTCGAGTGCGTCCGCAACGGCGTCGCCACCGAGGTGGCTCCGGTCCGCTACGAGCGGCGACCCGGCGGCTCCGAGACGAACCTTCATCCCCTGCGCGACGGCGGCCGGATCGTCTTCACGCTGTACGCGCTAACGAAGACCAACAACCCGCTGTTTTACTTCGGGTTCGTCGCCAGCGTCGGCGCGCTTTTCGGGATCGGGCTCGCGGGGTACGTGGCGTACGACTTCCTCGCCAACGGGGTTTCCCACGAGGTCATCGCGTTACTGTCGGCGTTTCTGGTCCTACTGTCGACGCAGCTGTTCATGTTCGGCGTGCTCTCGGACATCATCGTCTCGGTGAACCGCGAGCAGACGCGCCGGCTCGAGGAGCTGTCCGACCGACTCCGGGAGTTCGAGGACTAGAAGGGCAGCAGCGCCCGGAGTCGACCGACGATGCTGTTGTTGGCGCGCTCCCGCCTGGCCTCGAAGACGGGGTGCAGCGCGTTCAACAGGTTCTGTCTCGTCTCGAACTCGTCGGCGTGGGTCTCCTCCAGCGCCGCCGACAGCCGCATCTCGTTGCCCTTGGCGTCGTACGGCACCGAGGGATCGTCGAGACGCGACAGCAGCTCCGCGCCGGTCGTCGGGAAGGTCACGTCCGCCCGCTCCAGGTGCTCGTCGAGGGCCGCGATGCCGAAGGCGATCGTCTCAACCTCGTCGTCGGTGTCCTGCTGTGGTGGTCGGACTCCCATTATCCGAGCCTTGGGCGTTCATCACCGTAAATGCTCCCGACTTGCCAACGCCTATGCGGACGGCGGGCCTCGTCGGGGGTATGACGGAGTACACCACCGTCTCGATTCCGAAAGATCTCGCCGACCGGGTCGAGGAGACCATCGAGGGGACGAGCTTCTCCTCGACCAGCGACCTGGTCCGGTTTCTGCTGCGGAGCATCGTCATCCAGCACCAGCGGCAGGGCGAACTGACGGAGGCGGAGTTCGAGGAGATAACCGATCAGCTACAGGACCTCGGTTACCTGGAATGACATCCTCCCCGGCGTGAATGCCGGGGTTTCCTCCGTGGGAATCTCAGTCGGCCTAAGATTCTCCGGAGGCAACATTCCCGCCGTTGGCGGCGGTACTCGGGTCTGTACACTGCTCGTTGGGACTTTCACGGGAGGATGGTGCCTCCGACCAATGGTGGTCGTCCCACTTGAGCTGTACGGGCCGCGCCATCGGCCTGACTGCTTGTTCGATGTGCCGCTCAAGGAACGTCTTCGATGCCACGAGGTCGGCGTGGCCCTCGAAGCCACATGGACAGGTCAGCGTGTCCCGATGCCGCGTCGTCCGATCCGTTGATCCGCATTGCGGGCACTCCTGACTCGTCCAGGCCTCCGACCGAACCTCCACCGAGATACCGTATTCTTCAGCGGTACACGTCAGCTGTTCGGTGAACTGCTTGAACGCCCAGAAGTTGTGCGTCTTCGCGTTCGTCTCGACCGACCAGTGCGTCTCCAAGACGTCGGTCAACCCGCCGATGTACACGGTGGCGACGCCCTCATCGTACAGGTGTTCGATGAGGTCGCGGCACAACGCCTCTCGGGCGTGGTCGCGGCGACGAGTGCGTTTGCGGTACAGCCGCCGGATGCGCTGGCTGCTGTACCGCCCCTCGCGGAGTTTGGACTGGAGGCGAGCGATTTCGGCGGTGGTCTCGCGGAACCGTTCGAACAGTTCGCGGCCCTCGTAGAGGTACTGATTGCCGGTCGACGTGGTGCAGGCGACGAGGTTGTTGGCACCGATGTCCAGAGCGGCCTCCTCAGAGGCCAGTGGAGTTGCCCGTGCATCTGCAACGGTCACGGGCTGCGAAGCTCGGAAGGTGCCGTCAATGTCGTCGTACCACAAGTCGAGGCGGCCTTGTTTGTCGTAGTCAGGCCAGTTCGGCTCGCCAGCGATCTCGAGCGGAAGGCGGCCGGTGTGGTTGTATCGGTCTTGCAATTCCGATCCGACGAGTATCTCGAGGCGGCTACGGTCGCCCCATTCGATGGAGTACGAGGTGTTTCGGATGACGGTCTTGAGTTCGCGGCCGTCGTCTTTGTTCCCGCGGAAGCCCGGCGGCTCCGGGTGTTCCGTCACCGAGGAGTTCGACTCATCGTAGTACTGGTCTTTGAGTCGGAAGAACGCCCGCCAGGCTTCGCTGTTCTTTCGGATCACCTGCTGGGCGGTTGATGCACCGAGGACACCCTTGTACTGGCCTTCTAACCTGCCAGTTGGGGCATCCCAGACGTCTTCGTTCTCGAGGCTGTCTTCGTCGTCGTACCGGATGAGGCGTTCGTAGTTGGTCTCGTTCCAGAGAGCGGCGGAAGCGTCCAACAAGTCCCGCAACAGCTGCTCATCCTTGGCGGAGAGCGGCCGCACGGCGAACGTGTTGGTTCGCTTCATCGCCTATCGATTGCGTCGTTCGGAATGGATTTAAGTTCAGGGAGTGCAGGGTGAAAGTGAAGCAGCGAACTACTTCATTAGAGACTCATAACGAGTGAAGCCTGTAGAGCGTTCACCGATGGGTACGCGATTCACGCCCGTCCTCAGAACGCGAAGCGTTCTGGTGTGCGAACGAGACGCTTCGCGTCTCGTCAACGCCGTAAACGGCGGGACTCTCTCGCTGTCAAAGGTAGTCCTCGAGGCTTCCGTGCGGCGGGGCGACGTCGAGCACCTCGACCGACAGCGGCTCCCCGGTCCGGTCGAAGGCGGCGACACAGTCGTCGTCGTACGGCGGGACGGCGACGAAGACGACCTCGTGGAGGTCGTCCCGTTTCGTCAGCGTCAGCGGTCCCTCGGGATGGGTGACGAACCGGCCGGCGGCGTCCGGCGTCGACAGGTCCATTCCGAACACCGCCGTCACCGACTCGCCGGCCTCCGGCAGGTACATGTCGGTGAACACCGACCGCTCCGGCGGGAGGTCGGTGCGCAGTTCCTCTGCCGACGTCACCGCCAGCGAGACCGTCACCGACTCGGGGTCGCGGTCGGCTCCGAGGTCCAGAAGCGCCGTCAACAACCCCCGTGTGATGTAGACCACACGCGACGTTCGGCCCTGCTGGTAGTAATGCTGTCGGTGATGAGAGTCCGGCCACCGTCGCTTCTTGTCGTTCGTTATCGTTTGGTCGGAGTGTTCCCCGAAATGCTTATATCGTCACGGCGTCCTATGTTTACCAAGATGAAAACGGAGGTTAAAGACTTTCTGGCGGACCACCCGAAAGTAGTCACCGCGCTGTTTACGCTGATGATCCTTCTCTCACAGGTCGCATCAGTCGTCGCCAGCGGAGAGGGAAGCGGCGGGCCCTGAACCCCGATTACATCTTCTTGACCGCGGTGCCGCTCCACGTGAACGTTCCATCGATGATGACGGGAAATCGGTCGGACCCGAGGTAATCGCGCAACTGGTTCGTTGAAACGACCATTTCGGGCAGTGTCTTCGGCACGAGAAACATCGAGTCCGCGCCGACATCGGGGCGGAATATCGACCCCATTCCCGCCGACCTGGTCGGATGTGGCGTGACCCGTAGCCGGTACTCGTCGGGACCGACCGATTCGGCCTCGGCGACCCACGGAATGTAGCTTTTCGCCTGTGCGATGTCCGCGTTCCCGTCCCCAAGCACGAGGTACTGTGAGCCGACGATACTGCGGTTCCCTGCGACTGACAGTGCTCGGCGGAGCGGGAACCCCCTGTTGAGGAGCCGCGACATCGTCTTGCCGATTCTGAGTGCGCCCTCCTCGAACACCTCGTCGAAGGTCACGACGGCCGCGACCGCGCCTTTCCGTATCAGCTTGTACCCCTGTTCGTAGGACTGACAGGCGTTCAGAAAGGCGACGTCGACGCCGACGTCGTCCAGTCGTCCCACGTCGAGCGTTCCGTCGGCGCACTCGAACCCATCGTCGTTGACGTGACCGACGTAGTGGACGTAATCGAGGTCGGACTCGAATATCAGCCGGAGGCTCTCGGTGTCCAGGTCGTCGTGGAGCGTGACCTCGAACGGGAGATTGAGGTTCGACCCGTAGGCCTCCCGTGCGGTGTCGCCTTCCTCCAGCATCTCCTCGTCGTTGCAGACGACGGCCACCTCGACGGCGCTGTTGTCGTTCGGCTCCCGTGCCTGCCAGTTCTTGTAGGCTTCGGGGATGGCCTTACTCGCGCCGACGGGAACCCCCGGTCCGACCCAGGCCTGGTCGACCGACTCCGCGCTCGGCACCCGGACCACGTCTCCGGCCTCGGCCCGGCCGTCGAAGCCGGTCTCGCCGCTCGACCCGTCGTTCGCGGCGGCGTCCGGCGGGTCGTTGTGGACTCGCACCACCGCGAGGTCGTTCGCGAGGAACGGAACGGCCTCGATGCTCGCCGCCGTCGGCCGGACGTGGGCGGTCAGTTCCCAGCTCGGCATCTCTGTTCTGAGTCGCTCGTAGGGGACCTCGGCGTAACTCTTGAACCGTTTGGCCTCCGGCCGCCCGAAGAGTGCCTCCGGGTCGATGTCGATGGCGTCCTCGAGCGCCCGTCGCTCGTGAAGCACGGCCGTCCGCTGGTCGCCGGTCCTGACGAGGGTGTCGAGGAAGAACGTCCGCTTGAGGGTCCGTTCGACCGTCGCTTCGAATCCCTCGGGGCCGTCAAGCGAGTATCGGTCCCCGCCGACGACGGCTGCCGGCTGCTCGCCGTGACGGACGTCCGCGCCGAGGTAGTAGGCCAGCGGCGCCACCGGAAGCACGTACTCGAGGTCCCGCGGCACCTCGATTGTGACCGGTCCCTCCGGCGGCCCGAGTTCGGCCGGTATCGACAGTTCGTCGCCCACCCGTATCGCGGGGGGATGGCCCCGCAGCGTCGGGTACGAGCGCCTGCTGTCCTGCGTCTTGAGTTCGGCCCCGAACGTCGAGACCGCGCGCATCACGTCGAGCGGTTCGTCGGTGGTCGTGACGGTCGCCGCCGGCCGCTCGTGCTCCGACCGGGCGCCGAGCACGATCCTATCGGCCGTCTCCAGGTCCACCGTCAGGACGTCGACCTTGTTCTCGACCGTACAGGGACCGGGGATTTCGGCGTACATCTTCAACGGTCCCGACATTTCCACCGTGTAAACTCCGTCGGGGAACTCCTCGCTCTCGAAACGCTTCAGCGCCATCGACGACTCCGCGTGATGGACCATCGACGCGCCGGTCGGGACGAACTCTAAGTAATCGGTCGTGACGGCGACGGCGACGTCGGTCGGATAGCGGAACTGCTCGCCGTCGACCGGCTCGGGAGAGACGCCGCCAGCGGTCCGTACCGTGTAGTTCCGCCGGTCGATTCGGTCGTCGATGCGGATGCCACCCTCCGGAAGCGTCTCGATGGAGACCCTGGAAACGCGACCGTCGGATGGATCGTCATCCGGCATCATGAACACCTCGGAGGCGGTCGTGTCAAAAAACCTTCGGGTCCCCTACCCCAGGCCGACGAGCCCGCGGAGGTTGTCGAGATACAGCGGCACCATCCGGCGCCGGGACCCGCCGACAGCGTCCCGGATCGCCGGCCGGACGTCCTCGGACAGCCCCTCGCCGTGGCCGACCAACAGCCGGTCGGCGTCGTACCCCGTCAGCGACCGCGGCGGCACCGCACGGAGCATCGGGTGGACGCCCAGCCGCTCGCCCGGCGCCCGGAAGTACGAGACGGTGCCGAGCGCCTCCGGGACGACGAGCGTCTCCCCGTCGAACAGCGCCGCCTCCTGCCAGAACGGGTTGTCGACGACCCGCTCGAGGGCGAACTCGCCGACGCCGTCGGAGACGCGGACCACCGGCGCGTCGAGGCCGTCCTCGACGCCGCTCATCCAGTCGGGGACGTACACCGGGACGTCGTGGCGGGTCGCCACCGTCGCGGCGTCGCGCTCGTGTCGGTCCAGCAGCACCACCACGCCGCCGACCTCGTCGTACTCCGCGATGAGGTCGTCGACGCCGTCGGCGTCGACCGGGTCGACGACCCACAGCTGGCCGTCGCTCTCGATTGCGTGTGAGGCCCGTCGCATCGTTTCTTCCGGGTAGGCCAGCCAGCCGACGCCGCCGTCGAAGCGGTCGATCGACGTCAGGTCGGCCGTTCCCGAGCCTTTCATTCCCATGCCCGGGAGTTCGCCTTCCGGCCGCTTAAATGCCGCAGTTCGGCGCCGACGGCGCCCGCGGGCTTCGGGGTCGGGGTCGACGACCCGGAGACGGTCGCCGACGGCGTCGTCGCCCGGGCGGCGGCCCGCGAGCGGGTCGATGGCGACGTCCGGCTCCGGGACCCCGACGGCCACCGGCCGACGCCGCTCAGCCGAGCCGGTCGGTGTCGATGTCGCGGCCGGGCGGCGAGACGACGAGGAACTCCCGGAAGTGTATCAGCTCGCCGCCCATGTCGCGGACGTCGCGGGCGAACCCCGCGGCCAGTTCGTTCAACTCCCCCTCGACGTTCAGCACGAGCACGTCGTCGCGCTCGACGTGGTCGATCCACTCCTCGTCGGGCGTCGAGCCGTCGAGGACGCCCAGGACGACACGGCCGCCGCCCGGCTCGTCGAGTTCCCCCTCCGCGGTCTGCAGGTCGAGGTCCAGGTCGCTCATGCTCGTTCCCTTCGGCCCCCGGAGAAAAAGCCTGCCGGCCTCGGTCGACGGTAGTGTTTAGCGAGAAGGAGATAGCGTCTTTCGGCGGTGACGGTGGCGTTTCCGAACGCCCCCTCCCGCTCGCGGGCTGCGCCTCGCTGTGCTCCTCGCTTCGCTGCGGTGCTTGCGTCGGCTCGCTCCCCGAGCGGTCGGCCCCGTTCGAGGTTCCGCCCGACGCCGGCTGACCGGCCGGCTCTCTCGCAATTGAATACCGCCTGGTCGGCGCCATACGGGTCCGGTCAGTCGAGAACGTCGCCGTCGGCCCGCAGCTCCGCGGCGTCCTCGAGGAGGCCCTCGACCTGCTCGGGAAACAGCGCCGCCTGAACTTCGTTGCCGTCGGCGTCCCGTGCGACGAACTTGAGCTGGCTGTCGCCGAAGGCCCGGAGCGTCACCTCCTCGGCGTCGAACAGCTTCGCCGTCGCGGCCTTCTCCGGCGGCCCGACGTTCTCGATGCTGCCCTCTTTCAGCTCGACCGTGAACGACTCGAGGTTCAGATAGAGCACGACGGTCGCTACGGCCGCAGGCCGGTAAACGGTTCCTCCGGCCGGCGCGGCGGCCGCCGGGTACACGTCGGCGGGCCAGAGCGACGGGCCGGTACATCGTTGTCGCCCGACGGATCGCGGGCCCGCGTCGGCGCGCGCTGGCGGCCGGATACGCGACGCTTTTACTCGCTGGCTCCCTACGTCGCGACAGTGACCGACGACGGACCCGACGAGACGCCGGTCGACATCGACGTCTTCTACGACGCCCTGGAGGACCGCGAGCGGCCGGTCGTCACGGCGACGGAGGTCGCCCGGGTCGCGGACTGCTCGCAGGCGGCGGCCGTCGAGGCCCTCGAGACGCTCGCCGCGGAGGGTCGTCTCGAGCGGCTGGACGCCGCCGCCGACCCGGTCGTGTGGTTTCCCGCCGACTACCGCGAGACGGCGGCCCGCGAGCGGCTCACCGTCTTCCCCGAGCGACACGAAATCGTCGCCGACCAGCCCTCGCAGTTCACCCGCGCCCGGCTGTCGCAGTTCGCCCGCCTGGAGGAGACCAACCACGAGGGCGGCTACCGGTACGTCGTCCGCGAGCAGGACGTCTGGAGCGCGCCCGCCGAGACGCTCGAGGCGCTGCTGACGACGGTGCGGTCAGCGCTGGGGCGCCGCTACGACTCCCTCGAGGAGTGGATCGAGGGTCAGTGGGAGCGGGCCCACAAGTTCCGGCTGCGGACCCACGAGGACGGCTACGTCGTCCTCGAAGCGACGAGCGCGGACCTGCTGGGCAACGTCGCCGAGCGGCACCTCGACGACGACCTCCTCCGGGCGCGGATCGGCGACGAGACCGCCTGGGTCGCCGCCGACCGGACCGCCGAACTGAAGCGGACGCTGTACGAGGCCGGCTACCCCGTCCAGGACCGCCGCGACCTCGAATCCGGCGACCCGCTTTCGGTCGAGCTCGACGTCGAACTGCGGCCGTACCAGGCCGACTGGGTCGCCCGCTTCGCCGACGCGGGCTCCGGCGTCCTGGTCGGGCCGCCGGGATCCGGCAAGACGGTCGCCGCCCTCGGGATCATGGCCGACGTCGAGGGCGAGACGCTCGTGCTCGTGCCCTCGCGGGAGCTGGCCGGCCAGTGGCGCGAGCGGATCCTCGCCGACACGACGCTGTCGCCCGAGGAGGTCGGCGAGTACCACGGCGGTACCAAGGAGGTACGGCCGGTAACGGTCGCCACCTACCGGACGGCCGGCATGGACCGCCACCGGTCGCTGTTCGACTCCCGGGAGTGGGGCCTCATCGTCTACGACGAGTGCCAGCGGATTCCCTCGCCCGTCAGCCGCCGGAGCGCGTCGCTACAGACGAAAAGACGGCTCGGGCTGTCGGTGGAGGGGGATACGATGCTTCCCATCCGGCAGGCCGACGAGATTAGTATACGGCCGATAGAAGAATTCGTCAGCGAGCATCTCGGTGATTCGATCGGTATTTCGGAACTCGACGGTCCGGAAACCCTCTCTGTCACATCAGAAGGCAAGATAGAATGGACGGACGTGACTGCTGTAATGCGGCACGAAAATGCCGGAAACATGTATCGGATTCGCGCGCGGAACGGTCGCCAGGTCACGGTTACCGAGGACCACTCGCTCATCGTGTTCGATAGCGACGCGATGAGTATCACGAGCAAAATGCCCCGCGAACTCGGCGACACGGATTACCTTCTTCAGCCAACGACGATTCCAGCAGATACGACGAAACAGAGCATTGATCTCCGAAAGTACATTGACGATGGATATCTCCTGCTCGAAGAACGGACCCCGGAGAGCCAGTTTGACCCGTTATACGAGGAGAAGATTGGAGGTAACAAGGACCGTTACAAGTGGACCTCCCGCAAGAGCCTGCCGATAGACATCGCCGACAGAGCCAATATCGACGACGAGTACGTCCGGGGGATTTATAAAGGGAAGCGGACTCAGTTCGTCAAGCCGACCGTCTCGGTAGAGGACCTGGCGAGACTGACTGGGCTGTTCGTCGCTGATGGTTGTCTGGATGACCACCGCGTCGAGTTCTACGCTACCGATACGGAGGACGACTCCGAGGTGGCCGAGTTCCGAACGCTGATTCGGAAGATTGCGCCCGAAGCGAACGTAACCACGGTACAGAACGGGAGAAACTGTACGACAGTCCGTATTTCGGGTCCGCTCGTTGATGTCTTCAGGAGCTTCGGACTGTCGAACGGAGCACGGGAGAAATCCGTTCCCAAATTCGTTCTCTCGAACCCGCATGCCTACGAGCCGTTCATCGAGGGTGTGGTTCTGGGTGACGGACACAAACAGAAACGAGAACGTGGAAAGGAGATGGTCACGATTTCAACGTCCAGCGATCAACTCGCCCAAGGTTTGAATTTCCTCCTCTCAGCGCTCGGGTACGTAGGCGGAAACTACCGTCGAAACGAGGACTTCAGTGGCAGAGACGGCGACCACGATATCGTTACCAACAACCAGATCCGGTTCAATCCAAACAACGAATCGAAAACGCCGAGAAACGCAATGGTACCGTTTTCGGGGTCGATTCGAGAAGCCTACAAATCGTTGCCTCGAATGCCGCACGAGGACCGTCCGTACGGGGCCGACGGAGGAACACTGGAGACCGGGCTGAGCCACCGTTCTCGATTAAATACGGATGAACTTGATACACTTCTGAATCGTTCCGGACTCGACTCGGTGGACTGGTTGCGCAACAACGACGTTGCGATGTTAGAGGTAGACGAAGTCGAGAGAGCCGGCGACGAAGAGTACGTTTACGATATCTCGACCGCCGAGGAGAACTTCCTCGGGAATCACCTCTTCTGTCACAACTCCGCGACGCCGGTCCGGGGTGACGACCGCGAGGACGAGATCTACACGCTCGTCGGCCCGCCGATCGGCACCGACTGGGAGGCGCTGTTCGAGGCGGGCTACGTCGCCGAGCCGGAGGTCGAGTTGCGGTATCTGCCGTGGGATTCCGAGACGGCGAAAAACGAGTACGGCGCGGGCGAGGGCCGCGAGAAGCGCCAGTTGGCGGCGACGAATCCGGCGAAGATCCCGGAGATCGAGGCCATCCTCCGGGAGCACCCGGGGTCGAAGACGGTGGTCTTCGTCGAGTACCTCGACCAGGGCGACGCCGTGGCCGAGGCGCTCGGCGTCCCGTTCGTCAGCGGCGAGACGCCACACGCCCGCCGGAGCCGACTGTTCGATCGGTTCCGGGCCGGCGAGCTCGATACCGTCGTCGTCTCCCGGGTCGGCGACGAGGGCATCGACCTGCCGGACGCCGAGGTGGCCGTCGCCGCCTCGGGGCTGGGCGGATCGCGCCGGCAGGGCGCCCAGCGGGCCGGCCGGACGATGCGACCGGCCGGCAAGGCGCGGATGTACGTCCTGGCGACGCGCGGTACCCGCGAGGAGGAGTTCGCCCGCGAGCGGACCCGGCACCTGGCCGCCCGGGGGGTGAGCGTCCGGGAGGGCGAGTCGGCGGTCTTCGGCGAGACGGCCCCGGGCGACGCGGCCGACCGGGGGTAGCTTCAAACCCGCCGCCCCCGATGTCGGGAGCGTGACCGACCGCGAGGACGGCGGGCGCCACGGCCGGCTGACCCGCACCCCGACCCCCGGGCCGCGCAACTCCCTGTGGTCGTGGCCCGACGCGAAACACCCGCTGCGGGTCGCCGTCAACTACGCCGCCGTCGTCGCGGCGCGCCGCTCGCCGAGTCTACGGGCGAAGAACTGGCTGCTGGGGGCCATCGGCGTCTCGGTCGGCGAGGGCGTCTCCTGGGGGCTGGAGTCGACGCCGGACGTGTTCTGGCCCGAACTCGTCACCGTCGACGACGACGCCATCATCGGTTACGACGCGACGCTGCTGTGTCACGAGTTCCTGCAGGACGAGTACCGCACCGGCGAGGTCCGGGTCGGCGAGAGGGCGATGGTCGGCGCCGGCGCGGTCGTCCTGCCGGGCGTCGAGATCGGCGACGGCGCCCAGGTGGCCGCGAACTCGCTGGTCACGGAGGACGTCCCGCCGGGGGAGACGTGGGCCGGCGTGCCCGCGGAACCGCTGTCGGCGGGCGGTGACGGCGACGGGGGCGGCGAGGACGACGGCGACTGACGCCCGGTCAGGGCTCCCACTCCCGGCGACAGGCCTCCTCGCAGAAGTGCGCCGACCGGACGCTGTCCTCTTCGATCCAGGTGACGACCCGGTGGCCGGCCTCCTTCAGGATCGGCTCCTCGCAGACCGCACACCGCGGCGCGTCCTCCTCGGTGACGTCCTCGCCGAGGTCCGACGTCGGATCGACCATCCCACCGGTACGACGAGGGGCTGGTATATGAACGGTCGTGTTCCCGCAGTCGGTCAGGCCGGCCGCTCGAAGTCGGGGTCGAACATCTGCGCCGACATCGGCGCCGGGTCGCCCTCGGTGAGGTTGTACCGGGAGAAGTCCTCGACGCCGGCCTCCCGGAGGATCGCCTCGTCGTAGACCGCGTTGCCGGTGAACGACGAGGGGTCCCGGCGCAGTATCTCCAGAACGGCGTCGCTGACGATCTCCGGCGTCCGCCAGTCGTCCTCGGAACCCATCCCGAAGTACCGCGTCGCGCGGGTGTCGATCGCCGTCACCGGCCAGAAGGAGTTGCAGCCGACGCCCCGGCCGCTCAGCTCCGTCGCCAGCGACAGCGTGATGAACGACATGCCCATCTTCGAGAGGGCGTACGGCGCCTCGCCGGGCGCCCGGTCGACGGTCAGCGGCGGCGCGTTCGTCAGCAGCCAGGCGTCGTCGACCGTCTTGAGGTGGTCGAGGAAGGCCCGGCAGGTGAGGTACGTTCCCCGGGCGTTGACCTCGTGCAGCAGGTCGAACCGCTTGGCCGGCAACCCCTCGACGTTGGCGATCTGGATGGCGCTGGCGTTGTTGATGACGATGCCGACCTCTCCGAAGCGGTCGATGGCCGCCTCGGCGGCGGCCTCGACGTTATCCTTGTCGCGGACGTCGAGCTGGACCGGCAGCGCCTCGACGCCCAACTCCTCGCACTCGCGGGCGGTCTGCTCGATGCTGCCCTCGAGGCCCTTGTCGTCGCCGTAGTCGTCGTTCTCGCTGGTCTTGCCCGTCGAGACGACGTTGCAGCCCCGCTCGGCCAGCGCCAGCGCCAGCGCCTTGCCGATGCCGCGGGTGGTGCCGGTGATGAAGGCGGTCCGGCCGGAGAGGTCCGGCTTCTGGAGTGCCATGCGGCACCGTCTCCCGGCAGACACTTCAAATCCGGGCCGTGCGGCAACGCTGCCCCGTCAGCGGTCCCGCGTCACCGACTCGCCGGGGTCGGTCGTCGCGCCGGCCGACAGCACGATACCGGGTGCGAGGCTGGTGTTGACGCCCGTCTTGGCGCCGGGGCCGGCGACGACGCCGTACTTCCGGCGGCCGGTCGAGACGCGGTCGCCCTTCACCGTCTGCTCGACGTCGACGCCGTCGTGTCTGAGGTTCGCCACCTGGGTGCCGGCGCCGAGATTGACGTCCGGCCCCAGGAGGCTGTCGCCGACGTAGGAGACGTGCGGCACCGCCGCGCCGGCCATCAGCACCGAGTTCTTCACCTCGACGCCGTGGCCGACCTCGCAGTTCTCGCCGACGTGGGTCGCCCCGCGGACGTAGGCGTTCGGTCCCACCTCGGCGCCGGACCGAATCAGGGCCGGTCCCTCAATCACGACGCCGGGCTCGACGGTCGCGCCCGCCTCGACGACGACGGTGCCGCGCAGTTCGGCGTCGCCGCGGACCTCGCCGTCGACCCGGCGGTCGAGTTCGCCGAGCTTCCACTCGTTGGCCGCCAGAAGCTCCCACGGTCGACCGGCGCCGAGCCACCGCTCGACGGGGACCGCCCGGACCTCCCGCTCGGCGACGAGCCGCTCGACGACGTCGGTGATCTCGTACTCGCCGCGGGCGCTCGGGTCGACGTCGGCGACCCACTCGGCGGCCTCGGCGGGAAAGCGGTAGGCGCCGACGTTGACCCGGTCGCTGGGCGGGTCGTCGGGCTTCTCGACGACGTCGACGACGCGGTCGCCGTCCAGCGAGAGCACGCCGTACGGGCGGGGGTCGTCGACCGTGTACGCGCCGACGGCAGGGCCGCCGTCGAACAGCGCCGCGACGGCCGCCTCGTCGTAGAGGTCGTCGCCGTTCAGGACCACGAACGGGCCGTCGAGGTACTCCGCGGCCTGCTCGACGGCGTGGGCGGTGCCGAGCCGCTCCTCCTGGACGGCGTAGGAGACGGGGACGCCGCGGTAGCTGTCGCCGAAGTACTCGCGGACGGCGGCAGCCTCGTAGCCGACGACGAGGACGAGTTCGCCGGCGCCGGCCGCGACCGCCGCGTCGGCCGCGTGGGCGCACAGCGGCCGATCGGCGACCGGCAGCATCGGCTTCGGGACGGTCTCCGTCAGCGGGCGCATCCGGGTTCCCTCGCCCGCGGCCAGGATGACTGCCTGCATGAGGGGGCCGTCGCCGCCGAGGGACAAAAGCAGCCGGGATGTCGGCCCGGCCGTATTCAGTTACGCGAGAGCCGGCCGGCCATCCGGCGTCGGGCGGGAATTCCGAAGGGGCCGACCGCTCGCCGGGGTAGGGACGTCGATGGACGACCGAATAACCCGAAGTATCGTCTGAACACCGCCGTCGGCCCGCCGGGCACCCGGAGCCGGGAGCGTGACCCGACGGAATAACCGACTGGATAGTCGGTTCTGGACCGAAAAGTGATAACTAATCGCACGATTAGCAAGATTTTTTACGAACTAGGAATAAGCTACGGGTGCATCCGAGGTGAAACCCGATGCTCGAACCGACAACCCCGAGCAGTTGGCGACAGAGCCTCGACCTCCCGAGCCGGCTGTTCGGTCAGGGAGACTTCGGTGGTAACGACTACGAACTGTACGAGGAGGACGGCGAGTTCGTCCTCAGCGTCGACGTGCCCGGATTCGAACGCGAGGAGATCGACCTGACGTGGAACGACGGCGTCCTCAACGTCGCCGCTGAGCACGTCGACGACGACCGGAACCGCAAGCGGACCTACCACCGACGGTTCCGGTTCCCGAAGGACGTCGACGTCGACGCCATCGCGGCGTCGTACACGAACGGCGTCCTCGAGGTGACCCTCCCGATCCGGGATACGGTCGGGCCCCGCGGCGAGCCCATCCCGATCGAGGGCTGACCGCGCCGGTCGGCTCCCGGATCCGTTCGGAGTGGTCGATTTTTCGCACACGTCACGACGGGATCGACAGACGCGTGACCGACCCCGGTGGCGGGCCGAGCGACCGCTCGCAGTCGCCGGCACACACTGATTCGGTGACCTGTCGGTCTCCCCGCTCGGCCGGCCGTGGCCCGACCGTCGTGGCCGTACTGCCGCCGATACCGGGCCGTCGGCCGGCGCGACGCGGTCGGCGGGGACCCCGCCGGGTCGGCGTCGCGGATTCCCCCGCGAGCGGTTCCCGGAAGGCAACTACTAAGCCGGCGCGGTCCTGACGTTCCGGCGTATGAGTCAATCGTACGACCGAGGTCTGATAGAGGACTTCGGGCGATGGCGGGAGTTCTCCGCCGGCATGTGGGCCTGGGTGCTCCACAAGTTCACCGGCTGGGTGCTCGTCGGCTATCTCTTCACCCACATCGCCGTGCTGAGCACGGCGACCGTCGACGGCGGCACCTACACCGCGACCCTGCAGGGGCTGGAGCAGGTGCTCGTCGTGCGGTTCCTCGAGGTCGGCCTGCTGGCGGTGGCCGTCTTCCACATCCTGAACGGGATCCGCCTGCTGTTCGTCGACCTCGGGGTCGGGCTCGGGTCGCAGGACGTCGCCTTCTACGCCGCGCTGGTACTGACCGCGGCCATCACCGTCGCCAGCATCCCGACGTTCCTCGGAGGGTTCTGAGATGGCGGAGTACTACTCCTCGTTCGAGCCGAAGGGCACGCGGTGGTTCCTCCAGCGGCTCACCGCCGGCTTCCTGGTCGTCGTGCTGGCGTATCACTTCGTCCTGCTGCACTTCGTCAACCACGCCGCCGAGATCACCTTCGCCGGCTCGACGGCCCGGATGAGCCAGGTGGGGTACTTCTCGACGATGATGCTGTTTCTGATCACCGCGACGTTCCACGGCGTCAACGGCGTCTACAACGCCCTGGTCAACCAGGGAATCGACGGGACTCCCAGGGCGGCCGTCAAGTGGCTGCTCGCGACGGCGGGCGTCATGCTGATCGTCCAGGGAACCCGCGTGTCCCTCGCGCTGACGAACCTCGTGTAACCATGAGCACACAGATACCTGAACAGGAGACCGAGACGGAGACGGAGACCGACGCCGAACAGGAATCGTCGCAGACGCGCCGCGTGTCGGCCGAGCGGACCCGCGCCGGCATGGACCAGCGCGCCGAGGACGAACTGTCGGACGCCGACGAGACGGTCGAGCTGAAGGTGTTCCGGTACGACCCCGAGGTCGAGGGCAAGAAGGAACCCCGGTTCGATTCCTTCGAGGTGCCGTTCACGAAGGGGATGACCGTGCTGGACGCGCTCATCTTCGCCCGCGACCACTTCGACTCGTCGCTGACGTTCCGGCACTCCTGCCGGCAGGCCATCTGCGGGTCGGACGCGCTGTTCGTCAACGGCTCCCAGCGGCTCGGCTGCAAGACCCAGATGGCCGACCTGGAGTGGCCGGTCCGCGTCGAGCCGCTGCCGCACGCCGAGGTCGTCAAGGACCTCGTCGTCGACATGGAGCACTTCTACGACCAGATGGAGTCCGTCGAGCCGTACTTCCAGACCGAGGAGCTGCCGTCCGGCGAGCTCGACGAGCAGCGCCAGGACCGCGCCAACCGCGAGGAGATCAAGATGTCGACGCGGTGCATCTGGTGCGGCGCCTGTATGTCGTCCTGCAACGTCGCCGCCGGCGACAACGAGTACCTCGGGCCGGCGGCCATCAACAAGGCCTATCGCTTCGCGATGGACGACCGGGAGGGCGAGGACATGACCGAACACCGGCTCAACATCATCGAGCAGGAACACGGCGTCTGGCGGTGTCAGACGCAGTTCTCCTGCACGGAGGTGTGTCCGAAGGACATCCCCCTCACCGAGCACATCCAGGAGCTGAAACGGGAGGCGGTCAAGAGCAACCTGAAGTTCTGGTAGAAACACACTGAAAAGCGTTCGATTCAAAACGATACTCAACGATAATGCACGAACACGACGTCGTCGTCGTCGGCGCCGGCGGAGCGGGTCTCCGAGCGGCCATCGCCGCCCAAGAGGAAGGCGCCGACGTCGCCATGGTCACGAAACTCCACCCGGTCCGGTCGCACACCGGCGCCGCCGAGGGCGGCATCAACGCGGCGCTACGGGACGGCGACGACTGGGAGCTGCACGCCTACGACACGATGAAGGGGTCGGACTACCTCGGCGACGCCCCGGCCATCGAGACGCTGGCCCAGGACGCCCCCGAGGAGGTCATCCAGCTGGAACACTGGGGGATGCCCTTCTCCCGCGAGGACGACGGCCGCGTCTCCCAGCGACCGTTCGGCGGGCTCTCGTTCCCCCGAACCACCTACGCCGGCGCCGAGACCGGTCACCACCTGTTGCACACCATGTACGAGCAGGTGGTCAAGCGGGGTATCCAGGTGTACGACGAGTTCTACGTCTCCCAGCTCGCGGTGACGGACCACGACGAGCCCGAAGAGCGGGAGTGTCACGGCGTCGTCGCCTACGACATCAAATCCGGCGAGGTCGTCGGCTTCCGCGCGACGGGCGGCGTCGTCCTGGCGACGGGCGGCGACGGCCAGGTGTTCGAGCACACGACCAACGCCGTCGCCAACACCGGCGACGGGCCGGCGATGGCCTACCGGGCCGGCGCCCCCGTCGAGGACATGGAGTTCGTCCAGTTCCACCCGACGACGCTGCCGTCGACCGGCGTGCTCATCTCCGAGGGCGTCCGCGGCGAGGGCGGCATCCTCTACAACGGCGAGGGCGAGCGGTTCATGTTCGAGCGCGGCTACGCCAACAACGCCGGCGAGCTCGCCTCCCGGGACGTCGTCTCCCGGGCGGAGCTGACCGAGATCAACGAGGGCCGCGGCATCGACGAGGAGTACGTCGAGCTCGACATGCGGCACCTCGGCGAGGAGCGCATCACCGACCGCCTGGAGAACATCATCCACCTGGCGGAGGACTTCGAGGGGGTCGACCCCCTCAAGGAGCCGATGCCGGTGAAGCCGGGCCAGCACTACCACATGGGCGGCATCGAAACCGACGAGAACGGCGAGACGTGCGTCGACGGCCTCTACGCGGCCGGCGAGTGTGCGTGTGCATCGGTCCACGGCTCCAACCGGCTGGGTGGCAACGCGCTGCCGGAGCTCATCGTCTTCGGCGCCCGCGCCGGCCGTCACGCCGCCGGCACCGACCTCGGCACCGCCGAGGTGCCGGTCGGCCCCTCCGCACGCAGCGAGACGGAAGACGGCCTCGAGACGCCGGTCAACCCCGGCGCGCTCGGCGTCGACGACGACGTCGCCGCCGACGGCGCGCTCGTCGAGCCGAGCGAGGTCGTCGAACACGCCGTCGAGACCGAGCGGACCCGCATCGAGGGGATGCTCGAACGGGACGGCATCAACCACGCCGAGATCCGCGAGGACCTCCAGCGGGCCATGACGGAGTACGTCAACGTCTTCCGCACCGAGGAAGGCCTGAAGAAGGCCCTAGAAACCATCCGGGAGTGCCGCGAGCGCTACCAGGACGTCGCCGTCTCCGACCCCTCCCGGACGTTCAACACCGACCTCATCCACACCGTCGAGACGGGCAACCTCATCGACGTCGCCGAGACCATCACCCTCGGCGCCCTGGCCCGTACCGAGTTCCGCGGCGCCCACTGGCGGAAGGAACATCAGGAGCGGAAGGACGAGAGCTGGCTGAAACACACGATGATCGCCTGGAACGGCGGCAGCCCCGAGCTCTACTACAAGCCGGTCGTCCTTGAGGGCGAGAACAAGGAGTACGAGCCGAAGGTCCGCAGCTACTAACGCCTCCTCCTCCTCCCTTCCGTTTGCGCGCGCTAGCGAGCGGCAGCCACGTCGACGTCGCCAGTGCCAGGGCGGGGCCGGGACCGGGACCGGGACCGGACGACCGCCGGAGCTATGTCGACGCGGGCCCAGATACGGCCGTGAAGCACCTCCCGAAGCACCTTCGGCCGCGGTGGCGGTACCTCGCCGTAGAGCTGGAGTCGTGGCCCGACGCCGACGTCGACCGGCGGGAGTTCCAGCGGGCCGTGTGGTTCGCCGCCCAGAACCTGCTGGGCGACGCCGGCAGCGCGGCGCTGGACGGGTCGGTGCTGACGTTCCGCCTCGAGAACGGCGACGGCGAGGCGGTCGTGCGGGCCCGCCGCGGCGAGGTCGAGCGGCTGCGGGCGGTGCTGGCGACCGTCGACGCCGTCGGCGGCGACCCCGTCGGCGTCGTCGTCCGGGGCGTCAGCGGGACGGTGCGGGCCTGTGAAGAAAAGTATATACGAGGCCCGTCAGAAGGGTTCGAGAAGAGAACGGTCGCGTTCGACGGCTCCGACCGGTCCGCCGTCGTCCGGGGAGACCGGGTCGACGCGACGGTCGGCGACGGCCGCGTGGGCGCGACGGCACTCGATACCGGCAGCCGCGACAGCTAACCATGCAGGGACAATCACAACAGCAGGCGTACGACCGGGGAATCACCATCTTCTCGCCGGACGGACGTCTCTACCAGGTTGAGTACGCGCGCGAGGCGGTCAAGCGAGGCACGGCGTCCATCGGCGTCCGAACGCCGGAGGGCGTGGTGCTGGCGGTCGACAAGCGCATCCGCTCGCCGCTGATGGAGCGGGACAGCGTCGAGAAGATCCACAAGGCCGACGACCACGTCGGCATCGCCAGCGCGGGCCACGTCGCCGACGCCCGCCAGCTGATCGACTTCGCCCGCCGGCAGGCGCAGGTCGACCAGCTGCGGTACGGCCGGCCGGTCGGCGTCGAGACGCTGACGAAGACGGTCACCGACCACATCCAGCAGTACACCCAGGTCGGCGGCGCCCGGCCGTTCGGCGTCGCGCTCATCGTCGGCGGCATCGAAAACGGCGAGCCGCGGCTCTACGAGACGGACCCCTCGGGGACGCCGTACGAGTGGCAGGCGCTGGCCGTCGGCGCCGACCGCGACGAGATCGAAGACTACCTCGAGGCCAACTACGAACCCGAACTGCGCCTCGACGAGGGCGTCGGACTGGCGCTGTCGGCGCTGGCGTCGGTCAACGACGACCAGCTCCGACCGGAGGGAACGGGCGTCGCGACCGTCCCCGTCGACGACGAGCAGTACCGTCGGCTCTCCGACGAGGAGGTCGAGACACACCTCGCGGAAAACGACCTCCTGGCCGAGGAGTAGCCCGCCTGTTCCGCCGACGACGTTTGGACGTTTTTGTCAGAATCCCCTTTATGCGGGGAGGCGTGCATCAGAATACATATGTCGGACGAACCGATCGACGACAGCGACAGTACCCTCCCGCGCCGGACGTTCATGAAGGCCGCCGGCGCGACGGCCGGTGCCGCCGCTCTCGGGGTCGGCGCCGGCTCCGCGGCGGCGGCGGTAGACGGCCTCGATTCGCGGCTGCTCAACTGGCGGCGCGTCGAGGCGAAGAAGGCCTGGGACCGCGGCTACCGCGGCCGTCCGGACCGGACGCTCGCGATCACCGACTCCGGGCTGTCGGCCCGCCATCCCGACTTGGGGCCGTGGAACGGCGTCGTCGCCAGCACGGACGACGACGGCAACCTCGTGCTCGCCGACGTCGACGACCAGAACGTCGACTACCCCGACCCCGACGCGGCGGTCACGGTCACCGAGCTGGCGACGCTCGAGGGCTCCGGCTCGGTCGGCCCCGGCGCCGCCGACGCGGGACAGGTCAGCCGCGACGTCATCGTGACGTTCACGCCGGCGACGAGGGCGGACCAGGAGGCCGCGGAGGAGGACCAGGACCTCGAGCCGACCCAGCTCGAGGGGACGCTCACCTGGACGCCCCAGCGGCAGGACAACGAGCTGTTCCTCGAGAAGAAGGTCGACGGCGACTGGGAGGTCGTCCGCTCCGGCACCGACTTCAACCCGCTGTCCGGCGCCGGCGAGCGCATCGTCGCCAACGGCATCGAGGCCGGCGCGATGTACCGCTGGGTCATCGAGACGTACGTCAACGCAAGCGCCAGCTACGAGTTCACCGGCGCGGTCAACAACCGGCAGGGGGTCCAGCAGCCGGACATCGAGTTCGGCTCGACCGGCAGCGTTGACCCCTTCGAGGAGATCGACTACGAGCCCGGCCAGGAGGCCGTCGACCCGGCGGCACCGAAGACGGTCGGGTGGTACAACGAGGCCAAGCGGTACACGGAGGCCCGGCGCCCCCGCGACGGCGACGGCCACGGCAGCCACTGTGCGGGCATCATGTCGGGCACCGGCCAGGCATCGGTGATCGACTACCGGAACACGACCTACGAGGAGCCGCGGACCGTCGTCCTGCCGACGGAGTTCCTCGAGTACGACGTCGAGGTCGCGGCCGACGCGACGGTGTTCGCCTCCGCCATCGGCGACAACGTCCGGGTCGAGGTCATCTACGACGACGAGGTCGTCCACAGCACGGGCGTTCGGACCGACAGCATCATCGCCGACGAGCCGGCCGTCCACGGCTCCGGGACGGCGACCTACACCATCCGGGTGCGGCCCTACGAGACGGACGCCGCGACCGGCGAGGTCGCCGAGCGGGCCCAGGAGGGCAACCCGACCGCCGGGCGGCTCACCGAGATCGCCTACGGCTCCTACGTCGCCCCCGGCGACATCGACGGGAGCCCGCCGGCCGGCGCCCGACGGCCGGGCGGCAACCAGTCGGTCCATCCCGGCATCGCGCCGAACTTCAGCCTGGTCGGCCTCGAGGGGCTGGCCGAACCGACGCTGGACCTCGGCGAGTTCGCCGGGGCGTTCGCCGACGTGTTCAACGTCCGCGCGGTGAACATGTCCTGGGGGTACATCTTCGGACTCCCGATCGGGGCGACCGGCGGCGCACTGAGCGACATCCCCTCGGCGATCCGGAAGATCGCCGAAGGCGGGATGCTGTCCGTGGCCGCGGCGGGCAACGCGATGACGCCGGCCAACGGCAACGGCGCGCCGGCCGGGATGGACGAGGCCATCTCGGTGGCCGCGACCGACCCCTTCGACGGGCTGACGCCGTACTCCGCCGGTGGGCTCGGAACCGCCGACGAGGACGAAAACGACGTCGACCGGAAGCCGGACGTGACGGCACCGGGCGGCGACATCAACGACTACGCCGCGCTGCTGGCGACGGCCCTGGCCGACGGCAGCGTGCCGGTCGACGTCGGCTACCCGATCCCCGGCAACTACGAGCTCGCCCGTGCGGTCCAGACCGGCGACGAGAACACGGCCTACGAGGCCGCCGACCCGCCGCGGGACTACACCGGCAAGGGCGGCACCTCGATGGCGTCGCCGTACACCTGCGGCACCGTCGGCCTCGTCGCCCAGGCCATGGAGGAGGACGCCCCCGACTCCATCGCGCTGCCGGCGCCGGGCGACACGGAGTTCGACGACGTGATGCGGCTGAAGCAGGTCGTGCTGGCGACGGCCAGCGAGACCGTCTTCACCGCCGCGCCGTACCACGCCGCGAAGTCGCCGCCGAGTGCGCCGCAGTACACCCACGGCGAGCGGGACCCCTACGAGGGCTTCGGACGGGTCAACCCCGACGCCGCCGTCGACGCCGTCTCCCGGAACCTCCTCGGCGCCAACCCGCAGCTCGGCGACGAGACCTACGAAGTCGGCCTCGGCGGGACCGTCGGCACGAACCTCCCGGTCGACTCCCGGGCCGTCGCCGGCTACGTCGACGTTCCCGGCGGCAGCCTCGACGTGTCCGTCGACTTCACGAGCTACGCCGGCGGCAACGCCGGTCAGGCGACCGGCTCGCCCCACCTCGACCTGTTCGTCTACGACGCCGCGAACCCCGACGAGAACGGCGAACCCAGCGTCGTCGCCTCCGCGCGCGGGACCGACGGGACGGCGTCGGTGTCGGTCGACGTCGACCGCGGCAGCCGCGAGGACCCCAACGAACGGACCTTCTACGTCGTGGCGAAGATCGTCAACATCCCCGGCGCGGTCAACGGGTACGACGTCCAGGCGAACTTCGAGATGAGCGTGAACTTCGACCCCGCCGACGCGTTCCCGCCGAAGGAGATCGACCTCGACGTCTCCGGCTCCCGCGACGACGACGCGTCGGTGTTCACGGCCGGCCAGACGAACCGCGTCGAGATCACCGTCGACGACTTCAACGAGGAGCTGACCGACGCGGTGCGGGTGACCGACCAGGTGCCGGACGGCTGGTCCGTCGACGAGAACTTCGGCGACGTCGACAGCTTCGACGAAAACAGCGGCGTGGTGACGTTCGAAGGGACGGCCTCCGCGGACGACGTCTCGGGTGACGGCAGCAAGACCTTCGCTTACTTCGCGGAGGCGCCGGAGGAAGGTGCCGACGACACCGGCACCTACACCTTCGGCCCGGCCGAAGCGACGGCCGTCAACCCCGAGACGTTCGACGACCCGAACCGGACGCAGGGCTCGACGTCCGAGGAGTTCGGCGGCACCGACACCAACACCGTCGTCGGCGCCTCGACGAACGCCTGAGGCGGCCGACCGGTCGTGGCGTCGTCTTTCGGCGATCTCCGGCGCCGCATGGTCCGGCGGTCTCCGGCGCCGTCTTTTGGACGGTTTTGTCAGAACAGGTTTCAGTACTCGGATACAGTTATAAATTGAACCACGATGAATTTCGAGCATTTGAGCGACGACTACAATATCGAACGCCGGACGTTCGTCAAAGGCGTCGGCGCGACGGCCGGAGCGACGGCGCTCGGGCTGTCGGCCGGAACCGGAGCGGCACACGGCGGATTCCACGCGGGCCACGCCAACTTCCGGGTCCAGGAGGCCCAGAAGGCGTGGGCGCGCGGCTACCGCGGCCGGGCGGATCGCTCCATCGGCATCACCGACTCGGGCGTCGACGCCCGACACCCCGACCTGGGGCCGTGGAACGGCATCCGGGCGACACCGGAGAACGGCGAACTCGTTCTCACCGGCCCGGCGAAGGGCGACTCCCGCGACAAGGTCAAAACTGGACGGACCATCGAGGCGTCCGGGACGGCGGGTCCCGGAACGTTCGCCGCCGGCGACGAGTTCGTCATCACGGAGTTCGACGTCCCCGGGTCCGAGCAGGACGACCCGGCGGACGTCCTCGACGCGACGCTGTCGTGGGAGCCGTACGGCGAGAACGGCAACGACCTGGAGTTACGGCTCGACAGGCGGGTCTCCGAGGGCGAGTGGCGCGAGGTCGACACGGCCGCCACGGCCGGGCACCCGGAGACGATGAGCGACGTCGAACTCGGCATCGGGCGGTACCGGTTCGTCGCCGAGCAGTTCAAGAACGTCAGCTGTCAGTACACCCTCGAGGCGACGTTCTTCGACCTGCAGGGTGAACTCGGGACGTTCGACCCCGAGGGGCTGTTCGACGCCGACGGGACGCCCCAGCAGTTCCTGCCGGGCGACGCGCCGGCGGCGACGCCGAAGACGATCGGCTGGTTCAACGAGAGCAACCGCTACACCGACGCCGACAGGCCCCGCGACGGTGACGGTCACGGCTCGCACTGTTCGTCCATCATGGCCGGCTCCGGGCGGGCGAGCGTCCCCAAGCCCGCCTCCGAGGGGCTGGTGAAAGCCGAGCCCCGGGCGGCGCTGACCGCCGGCGACTTCCTCGAGTACGAGTTCGAGGCCGAGGCCGGCGCCGGTGTCTTCATCTCGGCGTTCGGCGACGCGATCGAGCTGGCCATCGAGGGCCCCGACGGCCGGACGCTGGACGTCTCGACGGTCGTCAGCGAGGACGCCAGCACCTTCGACAACAACATCGCGGAGGCGCCCGCCCGGACGACCGGCACGTACACGGCGTACGTCCGGCCGGCCGGCGGCCAACTCGCCTCCACCGGTCGGGTCCAGACGGTCCGTGCCGGGCCGTTCGAGCCACACACCGAGACGGCCGGCGACCGCGACGACGGCGGCGATCCGGCCGTCCACTCCGGCATCGCGCCCGACGCCGCCCTCGTCGGCATCGAGTCGCTGAGCGACGCGACGGTGAGCCTGGCGAACTTCGCCGAGGAGTTCTCCGAGTACTTCAATATGCGTGCGGTCAACATGTCGTGGGGGTACGTCGGGGGGCTGCCGCTGGGCTCGCTCGGCGGGATCGCCGGCTTCGGCACCGTCGAGGCGCTCAAGAAGATCGCCGAGGGCGGCATCCTGCCGGTCGCGGCGGCGGGCAACTCCTTCACGCCGGCCAACGGCAACGGCGCGCCGGCGGTGGCCGACGAGGCCATCAGCGTCGTCTCGACGGGGCCGCTCGACGGCATCTCCTCGTACTCCTCGGGCGGTCTCGGCGCGCTCGACGAGGACGGCGGCACCTACCTGAAGCCCGACGTGACCGCCCCCGGCGGCTACGACAACAACGAAATCAACGCCGCCCTCGGCGAGGACACCAGCGACGCGGGGTACGGCGACGTCCGCGACTACGTCGTGAAGGCCGGCACCTCGATGGCCTCGCCGTACACCTGCGGGACGTCGACGCTGGTCGCCCAGGCCATGGAGGAGGACGCCCCCGACTCCATCGCGCTGCCGGAGCCGTCGGAGACGGGCATCGAGGACGTCAAGCGGCTGAAGCAGGTCGTGCTGGCGACGGCGACGGAGACGGCCTTCACCGCCGCGCCGTACCACCGGGCGAAGGCGCCGACCTACGACTTCGGCGGCCGCGACCCCTACGAGGGGTACGGCCGCGTCAACCCCGACGCCGCCGTCGACGCCGTCTCCAACGACCTGTTCGCCTCGACCAGCCCTGCCATCGAGGTCGAGACCGCGGCCGCGGCGGCGCCGCTGGAGACCGACGACGACGGCAACGAGGGCCCGAAGACCGTCAGCACGACGCTGAGCGGCACGCTCGGGCTGAACGTCCCGCAGGACTCCCGGGCGCTGGCCGGCTACGTCGAGGCCAAAGGCGGCACGCTCGAGGTCTCGGCCGAGGTCCGGGGTCTCTCGGGCGGCAACCGCGGGCTGGCGAAGGGCGACGCCCACATCGACCTGTTCGTCTACGACGCCGGGTCGCCGGGGCCCAACGGCGAGCCGAACGTCGCCGCTTCCGCCATGGGGATGGACGGCTCCGCGAGCCTGAGCGTCGACGTCGACTCCCGGGAGTTCGAGGACGACGAGACCCTGACGAAGACCTACTACGTCGTCGCGAAGCTGGTGAACGTCCCCGGCGTCGTCACCGGCTACGACGTCCAGGCGCAGGTCGGCATGGACCTGTCGTTCGAGGCCGCCGCCGTCGACGTCGAGCCGCCGGAGGAGATCGACCTGAACGTCGCCGGCTCCCGCGCCGACGACGGCTCGGTGTTCACCGGCGGTCAGACCGACCTCGTCCGGGTTACCGTCGAGGAGTTCAACGGCGAGCTGGCCGGCGCGGTCGAGGTGTCCGACCGGGTGCCGGCCGGCTGGACGGTCGACGAGGAGTACGGCGACGTCGAGAGCACCACCGACAACGACGACGGCAGCACGACCGTCGTGCTCGGCGAGGTCTCGACCGACGATCTCGGCTCCGACGCCGCGACGCGTCAGTACTTCGCCGAGGCGCCGACCGGAGCCGACAACACCGGCCGCTACACCTTCGGCCCCGCGACGGCGACGGCCGTCGACCCGACGGACTTCTCCGACGACCCCGACCGCGAGCGGGGCTCCACGGAGGAGAACTTCGGCGGCACCGACACCAACACCGTCGTCGGCCCCTCGACGGAGACGTAGCGCGGCCGGCGGGACGCACTTTTTAAACCGCGGCCGCCCGTAGTGACGCACGTGATATCACTGGACGAGGCGGTGACCGCCCGCCTGGAGTCCCACGGGGAGCGGTTCGAGGTGCTCGTCGACCCGGACGCGGCGCTGTCGATCAAGCGCGGGGAGTTCGACGGCGACCTCGAGGACGTCATCGCCGCCGAGGACGTCTTCGAGGACGCCTCGGGCGGCGACCGGCCGCCGGAGGCCGCCCTCGAGGAGGTCTTCGACACGACGGAGCCGCTGGAGGTCATCCCCGAGGTCATCGAGCGCGGGGAGATACAGATCACCGCCGACCAGCGCCGCGAGATGCAGGAGCGGAAGCACCGGGAGCTGATCAACCGGATCGCGCGCAACGCCGTCAATCCGCAGATGGACGACGCGCCGCACCCGCCGGAGCGGATCGAACGCGCCCTCGAGGAGGCGGGCTTCCAGGTCGACCCGATGGAGCCCGTCGAGAACCAGGTCGACGAGGCGCTGGACGAGCTCCGGCCGGTCATCCCCATCCGGTTCGACGAGGTGGTGATGGCGGTGCAGGTGCCGGCCGACTACGCCGGCAGCGCCCAGGCGCAGATCCGGCAGTTCGGCGACCTCCGGGAGGAAGAATGGCAGGCCGACGGCTCCTGGGTCGGCGTGCTGAAGTTCCCCGCCGGCCTCCAGAACGACTTCTACGACCTCGTCAACGAACACACCAGCGGCGAGGCCGAGATCCGCGTCGTCGAGGACGAAGACGAGATCGGCACGCGCTGAGCCGGGCTGTCAGATACCGAATACGTTGCCCGGCGTTTAAATACTCCGCTCGCGTAGTTAGCGGCGAGTGAGAGGAACGAACGGCAGCGTCGTCGTCGCGAAGCGGGTCGAGGAGGGCCGTCCGGACACCGAGGAGATCCGCGATCTTGCGCGTGCGGCCGGCTACACGGTCGCCGGCGAGGTGACACAGACGCGCACCGAGGACCCGGCGCTGTGTCTCGGCGAGGGGAAGGTCGCCGAACTGGCGGCGCGGGTCGCCGAGACGGAGGCGACGACCGTCGTCTTCGACAACCGGCTCGGGCCGTACCAGACGTACAACCTCGGCACCGAGCTACCGGCCGGCGTCGAGGTGGTCGACCGGTTCCGGCTGATTCTCGAGGTCTTCGGCCAGCGGGCCAACACCCGGAAGGCCCAGCTGCAGGTCGAGCTGGCGGAGCTGCGCTACGAGCTGCCGCGGGCGGAGGCGAAGGCGTCGCTGGCCAAGCGGGACGAGCGGCCCGGCTTCATGGGGCTCGGCGAGTACGACGAGTCCCGCGAGCGGGACATCAAGGCCCAGATCAGCCGCATCAGCGACGAGCTGGAGCGCATCGAACGAACCGAACAGCACCGCCGCGAGCAGCGCCGGGAGTCGGGGTTCGACCTGGTGGCGCTGGCCGGCTACACGAACGCCGGCAAGTCGACGCTGCTGCGGCGGCTGGCGACGGACCTCGAGGTCGACGAGAACGAGGGCCTCCACCCGGATCTGGACGCCACCGCCGAGTCCGAGAACCGCCTGTTCACGACGCTCGGCACGACGACGCGGCGGGCCGACCTCGGCCGCCGGGACGTGCTGGTGACCGACACCGTCGGCTTCATCTCGGACCTGCCGCACTGGCTCGTCGAGTCGTTCAAGTCGACGCTGTCGGAGGTGTACCGGGCGGATCTGGTACTACTGGTCGTCGACGTCTCCGACCCGCTCGAGGAGATCCGCGAGAAGGTGGTGACGTGTCACGACACCCTCTACGAGCGCAACGAGGCGCCCATCGTCACCGTGCTCAACAAGACGGATCTCGTCGAGGAGTCGGAGCTGAAGCGGAAGCGGGAGGCGCTGTCGGCGCTGGCGCCGAACCCCGTCGCCGTCAGCGCGGCCGACGGCGACCGGCTCGCGGCGCTGGCCGACCGTATCGACCGCGAGCTGCCCGACTGGCGCCGCGAGCGGCTGGTCGTCCCGATGACCGACGACACGATGAGCTTCGTCTCGTGGGTCCACGACCACGCCGCCGTCGAGGACGTCGACTACGGCGAGCAGGTGACCATCGACTTCGAGGCCCGGCCGGCCGTCGTCGAGCAGGCCCGGGCCCGGGCCAGCGACCTCGCCGCTGCCCCCGTCGAGTGACGACCCCGCCGGGGACCGACGGATTCAATCCCGTCGCGTCCCTCCGGCGTCGCGTGGACGTCCCGGTCGACCAGCTCCGCGCCACACTGGTAGCAGTACGTCGGCTCAGTGGCGACCACGGATCGGATCGTGCCGCCGCCGGTCTAAATCTGCCGCGCTCTGGTGGGCCGGTCCCGGACCCGACTGTGGGTGCCCCGGCCTCGCCACCGTCGACCGTCGGACCGCGGACAAAACCGGCGTTTGCCGAGCCTTCAGATGGGCGACGGTCGTGCCCTGACCCATGTTGAGGTGTGTCTCCATCCGTCCGCCGGGACTGCAGTCTCGCCGAGCGACCGCGACACCGACTGCCGGGAGGTGAACGTGAGTGAGCACCTACTACGTGGGGACTCGGGACGGACTGTACCGGATCGTGGACGGGACAGCCGAGCCCGTCCCGGGGCCATCGGGGGCGACCGTCGTCGTCGACGGCGGCGATGAACTATACGGGTTCGACACCGATACCGTGTACCGCGGGCTGACGGAGTCGCCCACGCCGATGGCGACCCCGACCGACGACCCGACGCATCTCCGGGTTGACGGCGAGGGCTACGTCGTGGCCGGTCGGGACCCCCTTGCGGTGTACACCTCGGACGACGGGGCGACCTGGACGACCCACCGGCTCCCGGAGCTACCGGCAGCCGAGCGCTGGCTCGACGGCGGACGGGTCGTCGTCTCGGCGGCCGGCGGCCAGGTGAGCGACACGCTCCGGCTGGCCGACGGGCTGGCGGTGGGCGTCGAGCGGACCGGCGTGCTCCTGCTGGCCGATGGCGAGTGGGAGCGCCGCGACGCCGGGCTCGCGGAGGACGTCCACGACCTCCACCGGACGGACGACACGTGGCTGGCCGCCACGGGACAGGGGCTGTACCGGAGCACCACGGCCGGCCGGGGCTGGTCACGACTGGACACTGGCCAGCTGTTCCAGGGGTACAGCTACTTCCACGAGTTCGCCACCCACGAAGGGCGCCTCTACACCAGCGGCGGGCGGCGTATGCCCGGCGACTGGGGCGACGGCGGCGCCGAGGCACTGGTGTTCCAGGTCGGGGACGGCCGGAGCCCGCTGCGGGCAGCGCCAACGCCGGATCCGACGGAGTACACGTGGGCGCTGACCGCCACAGCCGGCGAGCGACCCCGGCTGTACGCGGGGACCGCTACGGGGGACGTCGACGAGCCCGACACCGCCGAGGGGGTGCTGTACGAGCGCGTCGCGGGCAGCGACACCTGGACGGCGCTCGGCAGGCTCCCGGCACCGGTCACCTCAGTCGCGGTTAGGGCGTGAGTGCGGCCCCGCTGCATGAAGACGCCTCCCGGAGGGCTGTCACCGACGGCACTCACACGTCGGTACGGCCGGCAATCGGCATGCACTCATCGTCGACCGTGACGACCAGCCGCTCGCCTCCGAGCGGCTTGTCGAACGTAATCCGGGCCGACACTCGCCGCTGCCCCCGTCGAGTGACGACCCCGCCGGGGACCGACGGATTCAATCCCGTCGCGTCCCTCCGGCGTCGCGTGGACGTCCCGGTCGACCCGACGGCGCCGCTGGCGAACTTCGGCGTCTGGCTCCCGCTCGGGACGCTGGCGGGTTTCGGCGGTCTCTCGGTCGTCGACGTCGTCGCCTTTCCGAACGCGGTGCTCGCCGTGACGCTGCTGGCGGCCCTCGCGTGGGTCGGCGTCGGCGTCGGCTTCGGCGGCCGCCGTACCGGCGGGGTGACACACGAGACCGACCCCGACCGGTCGACGTCGACGGAGGCGCTGTCGTTGCCCGCCGCCGCGCTCCTGTACCTCACGGCGACGACGGCCGTCGGCTGGGCGATCGTGTTACTCCTCTTCCCGTAGCGGTCGCTTCGTCTTCTCCCGCACCTCGACGCCGCCGATCCGGGTCGCGGGGTAGCCGCCGTCGTCGTCCTTCTCGGCGGCCTTCACCATGTCCCAGACGACGTTGAGCCCGGTGGTGACGCCCTCCAGCGCCTCCATCTCGCAGCCGGTCTTGCCGGTCGTCTCGACGGCCACCCCCAGTTCGACGCGCTCCTCGTCGAACTCGAAGGCGACGTCGACGTCGGTGATCGGAATCTGATGGCACATCGGCACCGTCTCCCAGGTGTGTTTGACGGCCTGGATCGCCCCGACGCGGGCGACGGCGAGGACATCGCCCTTCCCGACGTCGTCGCCGCGGATGGCCTCGATCGTCGACGGCCGCAACCGGATCTCGCCGGCGGCGACCGCCCGCCGTGCCGTGTCGGGTTTGCCGCCGACGTCGACCATCTGTGCGTCGCCCTCGTCGGTGACGTGCGTGAGCTCCGGGTCCGTCTCGTCGCTCATGACTCCACTCGCGGCCCCGCGAGAAAGAAGCCTGCGCCGATCAGGTCGGCACTGTTTAGTTACGCGATGCTGGGGAAAATCCACCGCTGGGCGGGGTCGGAAGGGGCTGGGCTCTCGGCGAGCGAGACGACGCACGCCGAGAGGGACCGAAGATCCCTCAGGCAGTCGGCGCCGTGCGCCGACGACAGCGAGGAGACCGCAGGACGGGGTCCGAGGACCGTGGTTCGAGCGACGGCTCGCGGAGCCGTCGTTCGTCATACCGGAAGAGCGAAGCTCTTCCGTAGATCGCGGATCTCCGATCCGCTCACTCCCGGCAATCGCTGATTTCGGGAGACGACGAGGCCGACCGATCGAAGAAAGGGAGGCCCCTGAGGCGGAGCGGCGTCCTCGCGGGTGAAGCGAGCGAGGGTTCGACAGAGTGCCGCTCCGCGGCTCCCTGCGGTCGCCGGCGGAGCGTCGTTCGAAAGACCGCCGGTCGTCCGTGGTCACGAACCTCTTGGATTTTCGGACGACAGCGAGGCCGAGCGAGCGAAGCGAGGGAGGCCTCGTGACGAAGCGAGCGGGGGGAGCGACGCACGGAGCGACGACACGCGAGCACGGCGAGTCGCGGCGGCCGAGAGCGCGGGGGCTTCCGACGTTCTGTCCGTTCCGTTCGCATGCATTTAGCCGTGATTAACCAGTACCGGTGGGGTCGGCGCGGGATTCAAGACGCTGCCGCCCCTCTGCCGGATATGACGCCGGTCGAGCTCGGCTTCCGTCTCGCCGTCGCGGTTCTCGTCGTCGTCTCGCCGACACTGCTGTTTCTCGGCCTCTGGCGGCTGCTGATGCGGATGCGGGACGGCGAGCTCGTCCGACGGGTCGTCCGGGACGACCGCGTCGCCGAGGAGTGGTCGGCCGGTCGGTTCGTCCGGCCGCCGGCCGCCGAGGCGGTGGTGCCGACCGGGACCGTCGACCGGTGCCGCCGCTGCGGGGCCGCCGCCGGCGACGGCTCCGACTGCGGGCGCTGTGCGAGCCGGCGGTGATCGCCCCGCCGGCACCCGATTCCGCTACGGTTTTTACCCGGTGGCGAGTACACGGTCCATGACCGACCCGCCGGAGGTCGTCGGGTTCCTCCACGACGGCCCCCGTTCGGCCGAACAGGCGGCCGCCCTGGAGTGGCTCGACGGGACGTCGACGGCCGCCGAGCCGGTCCGCTTCGACGCGCTGGCGGACGCCGCCGACCGGTTCGACGCCCTCTGGTGGCACCGCGAAGCGCCGCTGGAGGCGCCGTCGCCGCTTTCGGCCCACGCGCCCGCCGTGGAGCGACACCTCGCCTCGGGCGGCGGCCTGCTGTTGACGCTGCGGGCGATGGCCAACGTCGACGCCCTCGGAATCGAGACGGTCCCGCCGGACGCCGTCGGCGCCGAGACAATCACCGACCCCACGGGCGTCCTCTGGCGGCGTCTCCACGACGGCCACCCCGCCGTCGAGTCGTTCGACGACCTCCGGCTCCGCGTCTGCGACCGCGGCGCGGTCGGCACCGCCGCCTACGAGAGCGTCCTGCCGGCCCGGGGTGAGGTGCTGGCGTCGACGGTCCGGGGCGACCACGACGTCCCCCACCGGATGCCGGTCGTCGGCTGGGACGCCGACCCCGGATCGGTGCTCGGCGTCGGCGCGCCGCTTTCCTTCGACCGGCCGGCCGCCGAGGCGGTGGCGGCGACGCGGGACCGCCTCGTCGCCGGCTGTCTGGCCGCCGTCGCCGACGACGTCCCGGAGCCGGGTCGCCCGCGGGACGCCGAAGAGATGGCCGCCATGCGTCGGGCCCTCGACGCCGACGACCGCCCGGCCTATCACTTCACCGCCCCCGCGAACTGGCTGAACGATCCCAACGGCCTCGTCCGCTGGAACGGCCGGTTCCACGTGTTCTACCAGTACAACCCCGCCGGCCCGTTCCACGACACCATCCACTGGGGCCACGCTTCCAGCGAGGACCTCGTCCGGTGGCGCGACGAGCCGGTGGCGCTGTCGCCGTCGCCGGACGGCCCCGACCGGAACGGCTGCTGGTCCGGCTGTGCGATCGACGACGACGGCACGCCGACGCTGCTGTACACCGGCGGCGACGGCCGCCGACAGCTGCCGTGTCTGGCGACCGCCGCCGACGACGCCCTCCGGCGGTGGGAGAAACACCCCGACAACCCCGTCATCGAGGCGCCGCCGCCCGACGTCGACGTCCTCGAGACCGAACACTGGGAGGCGGAGTTCCGCGACCACTGCGTCTGGCGGGAGGCGGGCCGGTGGCAGCAGATCATCGGCACCGGACTCGTCGACCGCGGCGGCGCGGCGCTGCGGTACAGCTCCGAGGACCTCCGGGAGTGGCGCTACGAGGGGCCGCTGCTCGTCGGCGAGTGGGCCTCCGACGACACCGTCTGGGAGTGTCCGGAGCTGCTCGACCTCGGCGACCGGCGGCTGCTGCACGTCTCCAACTGCGAGGACGTCGTCTACTTCCTGGGCGACATCCGGGACGGTCGCTTCGTGGTCGACCGCCGGGGCATTCTCGACCACGGCGACTTCTACGCCCCGCAGTCGCTCGCCGACGGCGACCGCCACGTCACCTTCGGCTGGCTGCCGGAGGCGCGGGACCTCGACGCCCAGTGGGACGCCGGCTGGTCGGGGGCGCTGTCGCTGCCGCGGGTGCTGTCGGTCGGCCCCGACGGTGACCTCCGCCAGCGGCCCGCCGCGGAGGTCCGGCAGCTCCGGACCGAGCGGCTCCTCGACGACGCGACCTTCGAGCTGTCGGCCGGCGAGCGCCGCCGGCTCGACGTCGCCGGCCGAACGCTGGAGCTCGACCTCGAGGTGGGGCTGCGAGACGCGGCGGCCGCCGAGCTGTCGGTCTTCGAGTCGCCCGACCGGGCCGAACGGACCGTCCTCCAGTACGGCCGCGACGGCGAACTCGTCGTCGACCGGACGGCCGCCAGCGACGACCCCCGGGTGGCGGCCGACACACAGCGGATGGCCGTTCCGCCGTACGACGAGCCGCTGTCGCTACGGTGCTTCCTCGATCGGTCGGTGCTCGAGGTGTACGCCAACGGACGGCACTGCCTGACGAGCCGGATCTACCCGACCCGCGACGACAGCGTCGGCGTCTCCCTGGCCGCCGACGACGGCCGGGCGACCGTCCGGGATCTCTCCGTCTGGCGGCTCGGCGACGGTTACCCCCGCTCGCCGCCGGACGGCGAGCGGTAGCCGCCGGCGTCGCCGACGCCGACCCCGACCGGTCGGTCCGCGAGGGTCGCCGCCCCCGGCCGTCGGTCGTCCGTGTCCGGCTCCGGCAGCGGCTCCTCGGGCAGCGGCATCCGCCAGCGTCCGAGGGTCCCGACGATCCGGGTCCGGTCGCCGTCGACCGCCAGCCGGACGGTCGGCGCCAGCGTCCCGCCGAACCGCCGCAACTGCTCGTCGGCCGACAGCCCGGCGATGTCGTCCAGCGACTCGCCGTCGAAGTCGAAGTAGTTGGAGAAGCTCTGGACGAGCACCTCCTCGCGGTGCGGAAACGCCATCCAGGAGTACGCCTGAAACGGCGCGGTCGCGGGGTTGGTCACCACGAGTCCCGAGCCGTTCAGCGGCCGGTACTCGCCGCGGAAGGAGTCCGCGACGAACCCGTACAGGCCGTCGTACCCGTCGATACCCGGCGCGAAGGTGTGCATGTGACTCGAGACGAACAGGTAGTACCGCCCGTCCGCCGGGACGACGTGGGGCCGCTCGAGCTCCTGGTTGACGCAGACGGCGTCGAGCAGCGGCGGCCGCAGCTCCCACTCCAGCGGGTCGCCGGTCGGCGAGGCCGCCACGCCCACGCTGCCGTTGAACTCCCGGGCGGCGTCCCCGCCGCAGGCGTCGCTGTCGGCAGGGACCGGCGTGTTCGCCTCGAACAGCAGGTAGGCTTGCCCCGTGGTGGGGTCCTCGAAGAACCAGGGGTCGCGGAACGTGTAGATCATCCCGCGGGACTGCTCTTCGGTTTCGTACCAGGTGCCGTCGGGCTCGAACAGCACCTCGTGGTTCCACTCGCCGTCGACGGCCAGCCCGTCGGCGGCCCCGACGAGCCGGCCGCCGTGTGCCACCGCCGGCCGCTGGGTGTGGGTCAGTTCGGAAGCGTCGTCGTCGCCGGCTGCCGTGTAGTAGACGTAGACGTCGCCGTCGTCGTACAGCGCCGAGCCGGCCCACTGGCGCTGGCCGAGCGGGCCGCCGTCGAAGGCCGGCCCGCCGTCGTGCCACCGGCGGCCGTCCGGCGAGTAGAAGTAGCGTATCTCGGCGACGTCGTGGCGCTTGCCCGGGAGCAACTCGGACGTCGCCGTGAGCGAGAAGGCCACCCGGTAGCCGTCGACGGTCGCCAGCCCGCCGTCGCGGTCGCGGAGCAGCCAGGTGTCCCACACGTGAACCGACTCCGCCGGGTCGGTCTCCAGCGGCCGGATGACCGGCGCGACGGTGTCGGCGCTCCGGGCTATCGCTCCGCCCTGTGCGGCCGTCCACGCCGACCGGCCCGCGTCGCGGTCGCTCCCCGATTCTCCAGTCATGAACGTAACTTACTGTACGCCGAATAAAAGCCTTTCAGCCCGCTCGGACGGTCGAATCGTCCCGACCGCGGCTGCCCGCCGGGGTCGGTCTATCGTCCTCCGACGGCGTCGGACTACCGGTCGTACCGGGGTCCGCGTTCGTCCGGCCGGAACCCATCAGACACGAGTACGTACCGGAGCAACTCGCCCGGCTTGCTGTCGTGTAACGACTTCTCGGAGTCCGATGGCGGGTTCATCACTTCGGCTTCCGGGGGTACTTCGCTCGCGAACCTGCCGTCGCCGTATCCGCGGGCGGGACGGAAAGACCGTGCGGCACGGGACGATCGACGACGGACCCGAGCGGGACTCCGCTCCGAGGAGACGACCCGGTCTACGAAAACGACGGGAGAACCTCCTTCCGGTACATGTCGACGAGCGTCTCCTGGTCGTCGCCGATCCGGTGGGTGTAGACGTGGTCGTAGCCCGCGTCGACCGCCGCCTCGATGCCGTCGACGTGTACCTGCGGGTCCGGGTCGGTTATCGCCGCGGCGGTAGCGGCCGCCCGTGCGTAAACGGCCGGACGCATCCGGACGATTGGCGCGGCGACGTCGACGCCGACGTCTATCCCGTCGGTCACCGCGGCGATGCCGCCGAGCGTCGACCGCACGAACGGGGAGTGACCCCGGTCGCTCGATCAGGGGTGGTAGCGGTCAGAGCCGGAGACGAAGTCGAAGCCGGCCTCCTCGGCTCGCCGTGCGTACTCGATGAGGTCGGTCGCGCTGTGCTCCTCGCTCGGGAGCGCGAGCCCGATGCCGGTCATCGCGGAGTGAGGGCGGGCGACGACTCGGCGGCGGTCGACCTAACTTTGTTGCAGGCATCCGAAAGGAGGTCATCGAGCCGTCGGACCCGGTGCGCCCGTCGGGGACGGTACGGCGTGGTCCGGCGGACCGGCCCCGGCAGTCACTCCAGTCCGTGGACGATGGCCCGCCCGGCCTCGGTGTCGAAGAGGTGAATCTTGTCGCGGTCGAAGACGACCTCGACGTTCTCGCCCTCTCCGAGGACCTCCTCGGGGCCGACACTCATCAGGGTTTGACCCTCGCCGCGGCCCTCGGCGCTGGCCTCGACGTCCTCGTCGGACAGCAGGTAGATGAACATCTCGTCGCCCATCGGTTCGAGCACGTCGACGATACGGTCGTAGGTGCCCGTGGGAACGGCCGCCTGTTCGCTGTTCCGCTCGAGATAGACGTCCTCGGGGCGGACGCCGAGCGTGACCGCCTGACCCCGCTCGACGCCCTGGGAGGCGGGATCGAACTCCAGGTCCATGTACGTCGAGGTGAATCCGTCCTCGGTGATCTCGCCCTCGACGAAGTTCATCGCCGGCGAGCCGATGAAGCCGGCGACGAACAGGTTGTCCGGCTCGTTGTAGCAGGTCAGCGGCGGGTCGACCTGCTGGAGTTCGCCCGAATCGATGACCGCGATGCGGTCCGACATCGTCATCGCCTGGGCCTGGTCGTGGGTGACGTAGATGATGGTGGTGTCGAGCTCGCGGTGGAGCCGCTGGAGCTGGGTCCGCATGTGGACCCGCAGTTCGGCGTCGAGGTTCGCCAGCGGCTCGTCCATCAGGAACACCTCCGGTTCCCGG
>PXRL01000021.1:25454-84534 GCA_003020965.1 Halobacteriales archaeon QS_4_69_225 | reverse complement strand
CAAGGGCAAGGTCCGGGTCATGGCCATCATGACCGGGGTCCAGAGCGCCCAGATTCTCGGCCCGACGACCCAGAAGCAGGCCGACGCCTCCCGGGAGGCCATCGAAGACGTCGGCACCCAAGACGAGTTCGCCTCGTCCCCGCCGAGCAGTTCGGCCGATTCCGGCCGCGGCGGGTTCGGCGTCGGCGAGACCGACGGCGGCCGCTCGGAGGTCGAGCGGAACAACGGGCTTGACGTAATCCGATAAGTCCGAAATATTATACAACTTATTCGGATAGCTGTCGTGCGTTTATCGACAGACATGTCTGGTAAGATTTGTTGACAACAGCGTCGTAAACACGGTGTATGACGCCCGGCTGACGTTCCCTTGCCGCTCGGCGCCCCCACCTCGTACGGGGCGGCCCCGGGCCTCGCGAGCGGCGGGCGGTCGGCTCCCGTGTGAGCCGCGGGGGCGTTCCGTCGCCGTTCGGCAGGATGCGGCTCCGATACCCCGTCGCTACTGCGTGTCGCCCTCGGCGACGACCTCGGGCTCGCCGGCGGGTAGCTCCAGCGTGAAGACGGCGCCGTCGTCGTTCTCGACGCTGACGTCGCCGCCGTAGGCTTCGATCATCGCGTCGACGAAGAAGAGCCCGAAGCCGGAGTCGTCGGACGCCCCGCGGTCGCCGCGGTCGAAGACCGCCTCGAGCCGGCCGGGATCGATGCCGGCCCCGTTGTCGGCCACCCGGAGCCTCGCGCGGCCGTCATCGACGCTCGCGCTCGCGGTGACCTCCAGCCCCTCCCTGTCGTTGTGCTCGACGGCGTTCGTCACGACGTTGCCGACGACGTCCACGAGCGCCTCGTCGGCCCTCACCGGCACCGTCTCCGGCAGGTTCGTCTCGAAGGTCACCGCCGGGTAGGTCCGCTCGAGCCGGTCGAGTTCCGTCCGGACGACGTCGGCAGCGTCGACGATTTCGAGGTCGACCGTCTCCTCGTCGCCCAGCGTCGACAGCACCGTCTGGGCGCGGTCGGCGAGCCCCGCGATGTCGTCGCACCACTCGACGATGGTCTCTGCGTACTCGCGGTTCCGTCCCGACAGCGCGTCGGCGAGGAAGGCGGCCCGCGAACGGATGACGGTCACGCCGTTGAAGACGTCGTGTCTGATGATGCTGTTGACGAACTCCATCTGCGAGGCCCGGGCCTCCAGCTCCTCGGAGCGCTCCCGGAGCAGCTGCTCGCGGTCGGCCCGGTCGAGGGCGGCGCCGGCGTTCAGCCCGAGGATGCCGACCCGACGCCGGAACGCTTCGTCGAGCGGCACCGACTCGTGTTCGCCGACCACCAGCACCCCCTGCTCGCCGAGCGGCACTGCGACGATCGTCTCCGGCCCGTCGAACGGCCCTCCCGCCTCGAGGCGGCGCGTATCGCCGCCGTGGAACGCCGCCATGGCCGGGTCGCCGGCTGAGATATCCGGCAGCTCATCGGCGCGGTCGGCTCCCGTCGCGTCGCCGACGGCGTCGGTCATCGCCACCGGGCGGTGCCGGCCGGCCCCCGGATCGTGGCGCCACAGCGCCGCCAGCGGCTTCTCGAGCGTCTCGGCGGCCACCTCGACGATCGCCTCTGCGACCTCGGCCCGGGTCGTCGCGTAGGTGAGCCGGCGGGTCCCCTCGTGGAGCTCCGTCAACCGCCGCTCCCGTTCGTGTCTGTCGGTGATGTCTATCGCGGCACCGATGACCCGGTCGACCTCGTACCCCTCGATCACCGGCGTGAACCACGTCTTCAGCACCCGGCCGCCGACCCGCAGCGTCGCGTGGCCGGACTCGCCCTCCAGGGCCCGCTCGGCCGCCGTCTCGACGCTCGGCGACTCGACGCCGAGCTCGAAGACGGACGTCCCCCTGAGATCGTCCGGGTCGACCCCGAGCCGCGACAGCCCCTGACCCTCGATGAGGATGATGTCACCCGTGTCGTCGACGGCGAAGAGAATTATCGGTGCGCTCTCGACGACGGTCTTCAGCCGCCGGGTCTGTCGCCGAAGTTGTCGTTCGCGCTCCCGACGGTCGCCGATGTCGCGGGCGATGCAGACGTAGTCGCCGTCGTCGATCGGCGTCAGCGTCAGCTCCTGCGGGAAGGTCTCGCCGTCGGCGCGTCTGCCGGTCGCCTCGCCGCGCCAGGCCTCGCCGGCGTCCAGCTTCGGCATCGCCTCGGCATCCAGTCGGCGTCGCTCGTGGTCCGGATGACAGGTCTCCCAGCTCCGACCGACCATCTCTTCCGGGGCGTCGAAGCCGTACATCTCCGCGTGGGCCCGATTGACAATTACGAACTCGCCGTCGTCGACGATGGCGACCCCGTCGGTCGCCGCCTCCAGCGCCAGCCGGGTGCGGCGGGTCCGGCGGTACTGTCGGCGGCGCCTGGCGTCGATGTAGCCGGCCAGCAGCCCGCCGCAGGCGCCGAGCGGCGCCACCAACGTGGCCGCGAACGCCCCGACCGCCGCCGGGCCGTCGGCGACGGTGACGATAGTGATTGCGACGACGACCGCGAAGGTGACGGCGCTGGCGGCGACCCAGACGGCGACGATGCCGACGTCGCCGGGCGTGTACCCGACGGCGCGTAGCCGCCCTCCGACGGCGACGATGCCGGTGGCGACGACGACTGGCGGCCCCATCGTCGTCGGGTCGGCTTCCGGCCCGAAGGCGACGAACAGGACCGGCAGGGCGGCGAGGACGGCTCCGACGCCGACGACCGACCACGCCTGGAGCCGGTCGGCGGCCCTCCGTGCCCCCACCGCGGCAGCGAGCATGGTCTGCCTTCGCCACCGGTCCGAGAAAACGCTTCCGCCAAGATCGGCTTTCTTACCGCCGTGTAACGTGAGCGATGAGTCCCAGCCGCGACGCGGCCGCCGCCCGGTTCCGGCGGCTCGTCGAGACGATCGAGACCGACCGGCCGTCGGTGCCGGTGCGGGCGGCGTGTCCGTGGGTCGACGGTCCCGCCAGCGAGCGGAGGCGTGTCGGCGTCCGACGATGACGACGGCGGCACGACGAGCGAGGAGGCGTTCTGCGGGCTCGCCGATGACACGTTCGTCTTCCCGGCGCCGTCGATGGCCCTCGAGGTACTCGGCATGGACGAGCGGGAGGCGAAGACGGCGGCCGAGGAACTGCGAGAGCGGCGCCGCAAACGCGAGTGCCTCACGGTCCGCGGCGACGTCGTCCGGCGGGCGGCGCGGCCACTGGCCGGTAGCTAACTCGGAAAATCGGGACCGTTACCGGAGGTCGGGGACGAGCGCCGCCCCGACCTCGCCGGCGTCGTACCGCTTTCTGGGACCGCCGTCGGCGCGGATCTGATCGGTGGTTTCCTTCTCGGGCATGACCGGAACCATCGGGTCGATCTCGTCGCGGGCCATCTACCTCAGTTCAGAACACACGATGTCTTAAATCTTAATCATCGTTAATGGGTGTTCCGGCAAGTACTGTCGCGACGCCACCGAACCCTTATGTTCGAGACCGAGGTATCCGCACACAAATGGTCGAGGCGTTCGCGGTGGCCTCCGGAAAGGGAGGGACCGGCAAGACCACCGGCACGCTCGCCCTCGGGATGGCGCTGGCCGAGGAGTACGACGTGACGGTCGTCGACGCCGACACCGGTATGGCGAACCTACTGTTCCACGCGGGGCTTGCGGACGTCGAGACGACGCTACACGACGTCCTCGTCGAGGGGGGTGCGCCGGTGGCCGAGGCCGCCTACGAGCGGTTCGGCATGCGGGTCGTCCCCTGCGGGACGTCGCTGTCCGGGCTGGAGGCCGCCGACCCGGCGGAACTCCGGGAGGTCGTCGCGACGCTGGCGGCCGACGCCGACGTCCTGCTTTTGGACTCGCCGGCGACGCTGTCCTCGAAGAGCGCCGTCCTGCCGGTCGTGCTGGCCGACCGGATCGTCGTCGTCCTGCAGCCGACCATCCCGGCCATCTCGGACGGACTGAAGGTCCAGGAGTACGCGCTGTCCTACGGCTCGGAGATCGCGGGGACGCTGTTCAACCGGGTCCAGGGCGACGTCACGGCGGTCCGGGAACGGGTCGATCGCTACTTCGAGGGGCCGCTGCTGGCGACGATACCGGAAAGCGACGCCGCCCGGGCGGCGCGGTCGGCCGGCGAGCCACTCCTGGCGCACGCGCCGGAGTCGGCGGCCGCCACGGCCTACCGCGAGGCCGCCGCCGCCCTCGACCCCCGGGACGGCGACTCCGACGACGTCGCCGAGCGGTTCCGGACGGCCGTCATCCCCGACCCGCCATGATCCCCGACGGCGAACTGCTCCGGGCGCGCGTCGTCACGGATCTCGCGGCCCCGCTGGAGGACGCCCTCGACCGCCGGCTCGACGGCTACGCGGTGCTGGCGCCCCGGGAGACGCTGCTGTCCGACGACGACGACCGCGGCGTCATCACCTTCGAGACGGGGGTGCCGGCGCTGGCCTACCACGCCGGCACCGACCGCGGCGGGCCGCCGGCGCTGGCCGACATCGGCGCCGGCCCCCACCGGCTGGAGCTGTACGACCTCGACCCGGCGCATCTGACCGTCCCGCACACGACCGACGAACTCCGCGTCCCGCCGGGGATGCCGGCCGAGCGGCTCGCCGGTGCCTCCGACCTCGCCGACCGGACCCGCCGGGTCGCCGACGAGCCCGAGACGATCGACGACGGCGCCGTCGCGGCCTTCCTCGACGACGAGGACGCGATCGAGGACATCCGCGAGACCGCCCGCGCCGAGGCCGAGCGCCGCGCCGAGCAGTGGGGCTTCGAGGACGCCATCGAGGACTGATCCGCGGCCCCGGCGCCGTCGACGCCGAGGGCGACGCCGACCTCGCGGACGGCGAAGTGAACGTCGACGGCGCGGCCGACGTCGAACCCGATGCTGACGCCCTCGGCGGCGACGAGAGCGGCGACGGTACCGTCATCGACGACGTCCATGACGCCGACGACGCTACCGGCGGCCTCGGCGACCGGTAGTGATCGCTGCGATAATTTTCGGCACCGCAGCGAAAAGAGGCCGCTTTGAATCCGACCACGATTCTTTCGATACTCGGCGGCAACGACCCGCGATGATCGCTATGAGCCCTCGCCTCAGGTCTCCGGCCCGACGACCGCGTTCGTGTCCGCCGTCCCGGGGACCGTCACCCACTCGTCGCTGTCGCCGTCGACGCTCCGTGCCTCGACCGGTCCGAAGGTGTACTGGCCCGTCTCGGTGGCGCCGGACGGCGCCTCCGCGAAGTACGTTACGTCGATGCTGTTGCCGGTCGACCCGAAGTAGACGACGTCCGGTCCGTCGTCGTTCGTTTCGACGCGGTCGGCGTCGCCGGCGTCGTACACCGACCATCCCTCCGGCACCGTGTCCCGGATCTCGATGTCGTCGCTTTCGGCTTCCACCGAGATGTTGATCTCGTCCGTCTGCCCGCCGGTGAAGACGGAGGCGTCGTCCTCGCGGCTGCCCGAGACGATCGGCAGGTCGAGCCCGTCCGGTGCGTCCGCGACCGGCAGCCGGAGGACCGTCCCACCCGGTTTCCCCGGTGCCCCGAGAACGGTTTCGACGATGGCGGTCCCGTCGGGGTCGTCGAGACACCACTCGCGGTTGTCGGAGGCGATCACGAGCCCCAGCCGGCTCCCCGGCTGGAGCGCGTGGTCGGTGTCCCAGAACTGCGTCGGTGCGGTGAACGACTCGTCGGTCGGCACCGACTCGTCCTCGCGGAGGCCGTTGCGCTTCCGGGCGTTCAGGAACCCGCGGGTGATGACGTCCGTGCTCCCGTCGGGGAACCGCTCGTAGAGGATGGGCGTGAACTGCACGGAGTCGTCGGTGACGTTGGCGATGAGCTCCAGCAGCGGCACCCGCCAGTCGTCGTCGTACGGCAGGCTGCCGGTGACCCGGAGCGGCCCCGACAGCGGCGCGGACTCGAACTTGAGGTGGCCCGCGTCGCTCTCGTCGGTCGCGAAGATCTGCGCTTCCGTCGTCGGCGGCTTCTGGTCGGTGTACACCGGCAGCGACCCCTGCAGCGCGAGGCAGGTCTCCGACGCCAACTGCTCGCTCCGCGTCAGGTTGAACCGGACGACGGTCGTCTCCGCCGGCGGCATGTCGTCGTGCTGGAGGCGCTCGCCCGTCGAGACCTGCGTGTCGACCCGCGGCAGGTCGGTTACGCCGGTGTCGAGCCCCTTGAGGAACCGGTCGAACCAGGCGTGACGGACGTCACGGGCGTCCTCGAAGTTCGAGTCGGTGTGGGGCCACTGGCCCATCACGAGCTTCTTCGGCACGTCGTCGGGCAGCGCGTCGAAGAACCGCGTGGAGTCCCAGTGCTTGACGTTGTGGTCGAGCCAGCCCGACTCGAGGAAGACGGCGCAGTCCACGCCCCGGACCGTCTCGCCCGCGTCCGCCTCGGCCGCCGCGTCGGTGCCCTTCTCGGGGACGTATCCGGTCGCCCGCTGGCGGTAGTCCCGGCGGTCCCAGAATGTGTCGTACGTGGGGTCGTACTCGTAGGCGCGTTCGGTCGGCACGAAGCCGAAGCCGAGGTCGAACGCCAGCGGCGTGTCGAACCCCTCGTCGGTCGGGTACTCGTTGTTGAGGAAGTACCGGACGCCGCCGCCGAAGGCGTAGTCGTACCAGCGGTCGATGGCGACCTGCGGGATGACGGCCGCCAGGTGCTCGGGGTCCTCGACGGCCGCCGCCAGCGCCGTCGTCCCGTTGTAGGAGCCGCCGATCATGCCGACGTCGCGAGTGCCGGCGCTGCCGCCGTCGTCGTCGACGTAGCTGTCCGCGGCGTCCGGCTCGCCGCCGAGATACTCGACCAACTGCTTGCCGGTGATCCGCTCGCGGTAGCCGCCGTAGTCGTAACAGCCCCCGGAGTTGCGGCAGCCGACCAGGTCGAAGACCGCCCGCGCGTACCCCCGCGGGACGTAATAGTCCGCGAGGCCGCCGTTTGCGATGCTCGCGACCTCCGACTGCGGGGAGTAGATGTCGTTGTACGGCGAGTACGTCAGGATGACCGGGACGTCCTTGACCGTCTCGCCGGTGTCGGAATCGACCGGCCAGATTATTTCGCCGAACAGCGTCGGCGCCTCCGTGTCGCCGCCTTTCGCCTCCGGCAGCGTGTATTCCGTCTCGACGTAGTGCTCCTCGGGGGTGCCTTTCTCGAACGTCGGTTCGGTCTCGCCGGTGGTCGTCTCGTAGTCGTCGTTCGGGACGGCGACGGCACCGCCGCCGGCCGCGCCGCCGAGCAGGGTCGCCGCCCCCGCGGCGACGCCGGTCCGAAGCAGCGCCCGTCGTGTCAGGTCGTGGTCTTCGTCCATGTTCGGGTTCATTACAGTCCCGCCTAAAAGGAATTCTGACAATTCCGTCAAAACGATCGGCCCCGATCCCCCGGCGGAAGATTGATTTGACGTCACGGGCCAGACGACCCATGGCCACGGCCGACCCCGACATCGCGGCGATCGACCTCACCGACGACTCCTACACCGTCGAACAGAGCTTCGTCCGGAACAAGTACGCCGCCTACGACGCCGACGGGGACACGGTGCTTCGCGGCAAACAGAAGATGTTCAAGATGAAAGAGGAGTTCCCGTTCACCGACGGCGACGGCACCGATGCCTTCACCGTCACGGCCGGCGGCATCATGGACGTGGCCGGCAACTACGTCCTCTCGGACGCCCAGACGGGCGAGGACCTGGTCGTCCTGGACAACGACTTCTCGATCTTCCAGGACACCTGGCGGATACGGGACGCCGACACCGAGGCCACGCTCGCCCAGATCGACTCCCGCGGCGCGCTCGTGACGCTGGCGCGGAACAACCTCCCGCTCGGCGAACTGATCCCCCACAAGTACGAGATAACCGACGCCGACGGCGGTCACGTCGGTCGCATCGAGGGCCAGCTGTCGGTCCGGGACCGCTACGAGATAACCATCGACGACGCCAGTTCCGTCCCCAAGGAAGCCGTCGTCGCGGCGGCGATGGTCATCGACGCCATCCAGGGCAACTGATACCGCCGTCGCGGGTCGTCGCCCCGGGGGGCCCGCGACGGTCCGGAGACGGCGCGGTCGCAACGCTTGTTACCGGCCGCCGCCGACCTCCGGTCGTGCTCGAGATCGACGGCGACGACGGCGGCGGCCAGGTGGTCCGGACGGCGGTGGCGCTGTCGGCGCTGACCGGCGAGGCGATCCGGGTCACCGAGGTCCGCGGCGACCGCCCGGAACCGGGGATGCGGCCGCAGCACGTCGCGGCCGTCGAGGCGGCCGCGGCGCTGTGTTCGGCGACCGTCGACGGCGCCAGCGAGGGCGCCGACGAACTCGTCTTCCGGCCCGACGCGGTGCGGGCCACCGACGTCGCCGTCGACGTCGGCACCGCCGGCAGCGTCGCGCTCGTCCTCGACGCGGTGCTGCCGCTGGCGACCGCGCTGTCGGCGCCGGCGACCGTAACGGTGACCGGCGGCACGGACGTCGAGTGGGCGCCGCCGGTCGACTACCTCCGGCGCGTGAAGCTGCCGCTGCTGGCGGCGTTCGGTTTCGACGCCGAGCTGTCGGTCGAGTCGCGGGGGTTCTACCCGCTCGGCGGCGGCGAGGTGACCCTGCGGCTGCGGCCGTCGTCGCCGGAGCCCGTCGTCGTCGCCGACCGGGGAGCGCTCCGCCGGGTCGAGGTCCACTCCGTCGCCGACGGACGACTCGCCGACGCCGAGGTGGCCGAACGACAGGCCGCCGCGGCCGCCGAGGCGATCGAGACGGCCCCGGTCGGCACCGAGACCACCTACGCCGACGCCGACTGCGCCGGCTCGTCGGTCGTCCTCGTCGCCGTCTACGAGGGTAGCCGGGCGGGCTTCACCGCCCTCGGGGAGGCCGGCCGGCCGTCCGAGGCCGTCGCCGCCGACGCCGTCGAGGCCTTCCGGCGGTTCGACGGCGGCGACGCGGCCGTCGACCGCCACCTGGCCGACCAGCTCCAACTCCCGCTGGCGCTGGCCGGCGGCGAGGCGACCGCCCCGGAGGCGACCGCCCACGTCGAGACCAACCGCTCGGTCATCGCGGCCTTCGGCCACGACCCGACCGTCGAGCGCCGCGACGGCGGCGTCCGGCTGTCCGGGGGGAGTTCCGGGTCCGGGTCGGGGTAGCCCGCCGGCGACCCAAACGCCGATGTCGTCGCGGGCCGAAGGGCCGGCGATGGGACACCACACCTTCGACGTCGAGATGGCCGACGCCCTGGATGATCCCTCGCGGTACGAGCACCTCTCGGCGGCGGAGCTGGTCGGCGCCGCGGCCCTCGCCGCCGACGACCGCGTTCTCGACGTCGGCAGCGGCACCGGCTTCTACACGGACGCCCTCGCCGCGGTGGCCGACCGCGTCTACGCCGTCGACCTCCAGCCGGCGATGGCGGCCCGCTACCGCGAGCGGGGCGTCCCCGACGGCGTCGACCTCGTGGCCGCCGACGCCGGCCGGTTGCCGCTGGCCGCCGACGCCGTCGACGTCGCCGTCTCGACGATGACCTACCACGAGCTGCCGGCGGCGGCACTCGACGAGCTGGCCCGCGTCGTCCGCCCCGGCGGGCGACTCGTCGTCGCCGACTGGACGGCGTCCGGCCCCGGCGAGGCCGGCCCGCCGCCCGCCGAGCGGTTCGACGCCTGGACGGCCGCCGCCGCCGTCGACGACGCCGGCTTCACCGTCCGGCGGGCGGAGTCACGGATCGAAACGTTCCTGCTGACGGCCGTCCGCTGACCGCCGCGGCTTTGTTCGGGCCGCCGCTACGGCCGGCATGCCACCGACCGTCGCCGCCTGCCAGACGGCCGTCGACGACCTGGACGTCGGCTCGAACCTCGAAACCGTCGAGTCCCGACTCAAGGCGCTTCCCACCCGCGTCGACGTTGCCTGCTTCCCGGAGATGGCGCTGACGGGATTCGTCCCCGACGGCCGCATCCACGAGGCGGCGCTGGCCCGCGACGGCCCCGAACTCGACCGGGTCGCGGCCGCCGCGGCGGCGACCGGGACCGACGTCCTCGTCGGCTACGTCGAGGCCGGCGACGACGCCTTCTATAATGCGGCGGCGTACCTCCGCGCCGACGGCTCGCGGACGGTTTACCGAAAGCGGCACCTCTGGGGCCGCGAGGAGGCCGTCCTGGCGCCCGGCGACGCGCGCGTCACGCTGGAGACGCCGCTGGGATCGACGGGGCTGTTGACCTGCTACGACCTGAACTTCGTCGACGAGAGCGCCGCCCTCGCCGCCGAGGCGGTCGAGGCGCTGCTGGTGGCCGGCGCCTGGCCGGCGACGCACGCCGACAACTGGCGGCTCCTGTTGCGGGCGCGGGCGCTCGACGGCGTCCGGTGGGCCGTCGGCACCGGCCGGACCGGCCGCCGCGACGTCGCCGACGCCCGGGTCACCGACTACGCCGGTCGGTCGCTCGTCGCCCGGCCGGACGGCGGCGTCCGGGCCGAACTCGACACCGCCGCCCGCGACCTCGTCGTCGACCTCGATTCCGCCGTCCTGGAGCGGCAGCGCGAGCTGGTCGGCGTCTTCGACGGGTGAATCCGGCTCACACTGCTGGCCGTAATCCTCTCGAGATTTCTCGACGATACCCGACCTGGTGTGCGACGAACGGCCGGTGGACGTACAGCAGGTCCAGCGTCGCGGCGCCCGGGCGCTCGGTGCCCGCGCGGGAACGGGGGTGAATACGAGCGCGGGCGCGCGGCCCCCTCGCCGACCGCACGCTCGTCGTCGTGCCCCTCGGCCGTGTCGGCGTGCTGGTAGCCGGCCTCCAGCGCCGTCCGGGCGCTTTCGACACAGGTCTCGTGGCAGTGACGCCGTAGGCATCGGGTCCGCCGGAACCCAGTCGACGGTCGCGGCCGCGGTCGTGCCGGCCGGTACAGGACTCCCCCGGACGTGACCGCGGCGAGCGCTTTAGTCGCCGACCGCCGTACCGAGGGTATGGACGCCGACGCCTACCTCGCTCGTCTCGGACTCGACCCCGGCCGGGCGTGGCCGCCGACATTCGAGACCCTCGCCCGCTTGCAGTCGGCGCACGTCCGGACGGTCCCCTTCGAGACGCTGTCGATCACCGGCCCGCCCGACGATCCGGCCAGCGGCGACGGCGTCACCCTCTCGCTGCCGGCGCTGTACGAGAAGATCGTCGAGGACGAACGCGGCGGCTTCTGCTACGAGCTGAACGGGCTGTTCGGCTGGCTGCTCGCCGAGTTGGGCTTCGACGTCGACCGCCTCGCCGCCGCGGTTCTCGGTGACGACGGGTCCCCCCGGCCGCCCGCGAACCACCACGCCCTCCGAGTGCGGCTCGGGGAGCCGTACCTGGTCGACGTCGGTCTCGGGACGCCGAAGCTCCGGCGGCCGGTGCCGGTCGGCGGCCGGGCCGGCCCGGACACCGCCGGCGTCGAGTGGGCGACCGTCGAGAGCGACCGCCCCGACGCCGACTACGTCGCCCGGTTCAGCCGGCACGGCAGCGGCTGGACCGACCGGTACGTCCTCGCCACGATGCCGCGGGACCTCGAGTACTTCGCCGCGACCTGCGACTACCTGACGACAGCCCCCGAGTCGCCGTTCACCGGCGACCCGACGGTCAACGTCGGCACCGAGCGGGGGTACAGGCGGCTGACGGCCGACTCCCTCGTCGAGATCGTCGACGGCGAGGAACGCGAGCGAGCCGTCGACCCCGGGGAGTGGGCCGACGTCCTCGCGTCGGAGTTCGGCATCCGGTACTGACGGCCGTTCCGTTCGCGGCCGACGGACCCCGGTCCGGTCGTCCGGCCGCGAGGAGTGCCGCCGACCGCCTCAGGTCTCGACGCCGACGACCGTCTCCCGGCTCTCGGTGCCCGGAACGTCGAGCCACTCGTCGCCGCTCTTGCCGTTCTCGACGTCCCGCGCCTGGGACGGACCGAGCGTGTACCGCCCGGTGTCGCCGGCTCCCGTCGGCACCTCGACGAAGTAGTTCACCGTTCCGCTCGTCCCCGACCCGTTCGACTCGTCGAAGTAGACCCACTGCGTGTCGCCGGGGGCGCCGTCGTCGGTCCGGACGGCGTCGCCGCCCTCGACGTCCCAGGAGGCCGGGAGACGGTCCCGAATCTCGACCTCGCGGGTCGCGTCGTAGGTCAGCGTGACCCGGTTCGTCTGCCCCGCGGTGAAGACGGAGCCGTCGTCGTCGCGGCCACCCTGGACGACGACGTCGTCCTCGATCGGACCGTCGTAGTCGCTCGTCTGTCTCGGCCGCCTGGCGCCGGCGTCGGTCCGCTCGTCGGCCTTGCGAATCTCGAAGCTGTCCCTGACGACGAGTTCGTCTCCGAGTCCGTCGCCGTCGAGACTGTCGGTGGTGACGTACTCGACGCGGATGCGCTCGTCGGTGATATCCAGCCGCTCGACGCCGTAGTGGTTGTTCGTCCGTCGAGCGAGGTAGTCGCCGGGCTGTCGGTTGCCGAAGCCGTAGTGGGAGACGCCGCCGGTGCCGTTCGTGAGGTAGGTGGTGCCGAGGTCGGTCTCGTCGTACTCCCAGGCGCTGGCCGGCGCGTAGTCGTCCCGGCCGGGGCGGGCTTTGATCGGCTTGGTCCGCTCCCAGACGTGGTTGTCGCCGCAGAAGGCGAGGTCGACGCCGTACTCGTCGAAGATGGTGCCCCAGCGGTCCCGCAGCAGGTCCCGCGGGGCGTGGTCCGGCGAGTCCGTCCACAGCGGCCCGTGGAAGTAGACGATCTTCCACGTCACGTCGTCGTCCGCGACGGCGTCCTCCAGGACGTTCCGGAGGTACTCATCCTGGACGTCGCCGTAGGTGACGCCGCCGGCCTCGCAGCGCGGGTCGTAGATGGGGACGAACTCCTCGCCGCGGCTGACGTCGCCGCAGCCGTCGGTCGACGTCGACAGCGCGACGAAGCGGGTGTTGTCGTAGTCGAAGTGGTACCACCGCTGTTCGTGCTGCGTGTCGTCCGGGCTCAGCGGGTCGTCGATCGGCATCAGGTCGTTGAGCCGCCGGTCGTACTGGATGAGCGCGGTTCCGGGTTCGGCCTCGTGGTTGCCCGCGGCGGTCATGAACGGCGTCCGCGCGAAAAAGTCCTCGAAGGTGTCGAAGTACAGTTCCCACGTCGACGGCACGCCGTTGGCGTAGGAGATGTCGCCGGCGAGAATCTGGAGGTCCGAATCCAGCGACTGTGCGACCGCCATCACCTCGTCGGGGTTCCGGTCGTCGGGTCGCTGGAAGGCGTTCTCCGGGTCGGCGATGCCGTGGTCGCTGACGGCCGTCACTACGAAGCCGTCGGTGTCGTCCGGTGCCGTCTCGATCTCGAACGGCCCCGCACGCCGGCCGTCGAGGACGGCCTCGTACTCGTAGGTCGCGCCCGAGGCGAGGCCGGTGACCGTCGCGGCGTAGGCGACGGCTTCCTGGCCGGGCAGGGGGTTGGCCTCGGCGGTGACTGTCGTCTTCGGCTCGTCCGGCCGGCCGATCTCGACGCGGGCCTCGGCAGCGGGCGCGCCCGACCAGCCGATCCGCAGCGTCGAGGCCGGGTCGCGGCCGTAGGCGGCGTGGACGCCGGCCGGTCCCTCGTCCGGCGCCTGCTGGCCGGCGACCGAGTTGACGAAGAACGGCGCCGTCGCCGCCCCGGCGACCCCGCGGAGCAGGTCGCGTCGCTCGAGGTCCCCGTCAGTCATCGCTGGCCTCCTCCGTCGCGTCGCCGTCGGTCGCACTTGAGGTCGCGGAGGTGACGTCGGTCTGACTGCCGTTGAGTTCCTGGAGTTCGACCTCGCCCTCGGGGACGCGGTATGCCCGGAGCAGCCGCTTGGGCGCGTCCGCGGCGTCGACGCTCCGGTCGACCTCGTAGGCGGTGTACACCGCACCATTGTCGGTGAACTCGATCGTGGTGTAGCCGCTCCGCGACCAGTTGAACCACTCGATGTGGGGGTTCTGGGCCTCGACGGCCGCCTCGACGGCATCCTCCTCCAGGTCGGCCGGCGTCGGACTCGCCTCGCCGAGGCTGTCGCTGGAGACCCCCGGCGACATGAACTCGACGCCGACCCGCGACTCCTCGGCCCCCGGGAACGGCTCCTGCTCTTCGGGCTCCTTGTAGTCGGTCTTCAGGTAGCCGGCGACGTAGGCGTGCATGTCGCCGGTCAGCGTGACCAGGTTGAGTGCCTGCCCGCGCGAGCGGGCCTCCCGCTTCAGCTCGCCCATGATGAGCTGCCGTTCGTACTCGTAGCCGTCCCAGGCGTCGTAGTTGAGATAGAAGCTGCCCTGCTCGCCGAGGTTGGTCGTCTTCAGGGCGGCGTTCAGCACGGAGTTGCCCCAGATCTTCCAGGTGGCCGGCGAGTTCGTCGCGTTGTCGAGGAACCACGCCCGTTGTTCGGCGCCGAGCATCGTCCGGTCGGGGTCGTCGGCCTCCCGCGACGGCGGCACGGCGACGTCCCGCTGGCCGAACTCGTCCTCCGGCGGCGGCGAGCGGTAGAGCCGCTCGTCGGTCATCAGGATCTCCGCCAGCCCGCCGAACCGGAGCCGCCGGTAGAGCTGGAACCGGTCGAACAGCTCCTCGGCGTCGGGGTCGTAGTCGACGCGGAACGGCAGGTGCTCGACGAGCGCCGCGATGCCCTCGACGTACAGCCGCTGCATCTTCTCGGGGTTGTCGCCGTACGGGTGGGAGGCGGTGTTCGGGTAGCCCTCCTCGTAGTTCCACCACCGGTTGTTGACGATCTCGTGGTCGTCCCACGTCATGACGAAGGTGTGTCGCTCCAGCGCCGACTGCATCAGCTCGTCGCCGCGGTAGGTCCGATGGAGGTGCCGGAAGTCCTCGAGGGTGTGGGCGACGCCCTTGCCCGACGGGAGCTGGATGCCGCGGCCGGGGAAGTCGCCGCTGCCGCCGTACTCGTAGATGAAGTCCCCGAGGTGGACGATGTAGTCGGCGTCCTCGCGGGCCATGTGTGCGAAGGCTCCGTAGTAGCCCTGTTCGTAGCGGTTGCACGACGCGCACGCGAGCTTCAGGCGGTCGGGGTCGGCGTCCGGCTCCGGGAGGGTGCGGAGGCGGCCGACCGGCGAGGCGTCGCCGTCGAAGACGAACCGGTAGAAGTAAAACCGGTCGGCGTCCAGTTCGCCGTCCAAGTCGACGCTCAGCGTGTAGTCGTCCTCGGGAGCGAGCTCGGCCGCGGGTACGCGGAAGTGCTGGGTGTCGGTCGAGAAGTCGGCGGCGTCGTTCGGCGTCGAGTCGTCGGGTGCGGGCGTCACCTGCAGGCCGACGTCGGCGTCGGCCTCGTAGGCGGCTTCGTCGATTCGCGTCCAGGCGATGGCACCGGACGGCGTCGGGCCGCCGCTTGCGACCGACTGCGGGAAGACGGCCCGGGCGGTCCGCTCGACGTCGAAGAGGTCGTCGCCGCCCGACGCGGGTTCCGGGTCGACGTCCGTCGCCGCCGCGCCCGTCGAGAACAGCGCCGCCATCGCGCCGACCGCCGATCCGGCGCCGGCGGCCTCCAGTACCGCCCGCCGCGTGGCCGTCGATTCCTCGCCTCGCTCGCTCGTGTCGGTGGGCATCACCGATACGTTCGGCGGCGGGGTGAATAAACCCTCTAACAGAAGCGTCCAAAAGTTTGTGCCACAGGTTCTCTACGTCCAGATATTTGCCCTCCGTCGGTGAAACCATCTCCACGTTCGGGTATGTATGCCACGGCGGATTGGGCGGCGCTTCCCGGGCGTCGCGACCGGTCGTGCGCGCGCAGATATATAGATATACATTCTCGAACATTCAGGTCCGTGCGGGTCCGGTCCGGGATGTACCGATATTAGCACCGTATTTAACCCACCCACGGGGACTTGCACGCGATGGCAGACAGCCATTCCGACGGCCTGTCGCGGCGAACCGCGCTCAAGACGCTCGGCGGCGCCGGCGCGGTCGCCGTCGCGGGCTGTACGTCCGAAGGGGGCGACGGCAATGGTGGCGGGAACGGGAGCGGCGGCAACGGCGACACGGAACTGACCGGGAGTGTTCTCGTCTCCGGCAGCAGTACGGTGTTTCCCGTTGCACAGGCGATCAAGCGGAAGTTCGCCAACGACCAGAACGGAGCGCATCCCGAGACCGACGTCGACGTGACCAAAGACGGCAGCGGCGGTGGGTTCCGGAACGTCTTCATCCCGGGCGACAGCGACATCAACAACTCGAGTCGTCCGATCAGGGACTCCGAACGGCAGAAGTGTGAGGACAACGGCATCACCCCGGTCGGGTTCCAGATCGCACAGGACGCCCTGACGATCGTCGTGAACAACGACAACGACTGGGTGGACTCGATGACGGTCGAGACGATCGGCGAGATCTGGTCGCCGGACGCCAAACCCGAGACGTGGGCCGACGTCAACTCCGATTGGCCCGACGAGCCGTTCGAACTGTTCGGTGCGGCGACCACCTCGGGGACGTTCGACTACTTCACCAAGGCCGTCGTCGGCGAGGAGGACAAGATCCGAGAGGACTTCGAGGGGACCGAACGCGACGACCAGATCGCGAGCGGCGTCTCGTCGAGCGAGTACGGCTTCGGCTACCTCCCGTTCGCCTACTACGTGAACAACCCCGACAGTGTCAAGGCCCTGAGCGTCATCGAGGGCAGCGGCGAGGGGGTCCAGCCCAGCCTGGAGGCGGCTCAAAGCGGCGAGTACCCGCTCGCACGACCGCTGTTCTTCTACGCGAACGACAACAAACTCGCCGAGAGTGCCACGGTGCAGGAGTTCTGTAGGTTCTACATCGAGGAGGCCGGCAAGGACTACATCGCCAGCGACATCGGTTACGTCCCGAGCAGCGACTCCCGGGTCCAGGACAACCTCGACAAACTCGACACCAAGATCTCGGAGCTGTCGTGAACAAGCACGTGTTTCGAACACGATTCGGTTCGTATATACCACCGGCAACGGACGATACCCACAACCGATGAGCCGACAAAGCGGTACGGACGGGCCCTCGCTCGAACGCCCGGATTTCGTCGTTCGAAAGGAGCGACTGTATCGTCGCCTGCTGGCCGGGTGTGCCGCCCTGACCGTCGCGGTCACGCTCGGCATCATCCTGTCGCTGTCGGGTGGGGCGCTCACGTTCTTCGGGGACGTGTCGATCGTGAAGTTCCTCACCGGAACGAACTGGTCGCCGCTCGTTCCCCCATCGGAATACGGGGTCTTGCCGCTCGTGAGCGGCACCCTCATCATCGTGATCGGGTCGGCCGTCGTCGCGCTGCCGATCGGGCTCGGTGCCGCCATCTATCTCAGCGAATACGCGGACCCCCGCGTTCGCTCGGTCGTGAAGCCGGCGCTCGAAATCCTCGCCGGCGTCCCGACCGTCATCTACGGGTACTTCGCGCTGGTGTATCTGACGCCGATCCTCGATGCGCCACTCCCGATCGAACAGGTCATCATCCCGTCGTGGCTGGGCTTTTCGGTGCCGATCATCCCGTCGTGGCTGACGTTCTCGGTGCCGATCGTCCCCGACGGCGTGCCGCTTCTCCCCGAGTTCGCGCTCGTCGTCTCGGAGTTCACGCTCGTCGTCTCGGAGTTCGTGTTCGTCGTCCCGTCGCTGGGGGCTCTCAACGCGCTGTCGGCGAGCATCGCCGTCGGTATCATGATCATCCCCATGGTGTCTTCCATCAGCGAGGACGCGATGAGTGCGGTCCCCGACAGCCTCCGTGAGGCCGCCTACGGGCTCGGCTCGACCAAGTTCGACGTTTCGACGTCGGTCGTGGTTCCGGCGGCCGCCTCCGGCATCATCTCCTCGTACGTGCTCGCGCTCTCGCGGGCGATCGGGGAGACGATGATCGTGACGATGGCCGGCGGACAGAGCCCGAAAATGCCCTACTTCCCGAACGTGCTGCGGAACTTCACGGATTCGATCGAGGCGATGACCGCGTCGATAGTCAAGATCGCAAGCGCCGAGTCGCTCGGGCAAACGGCCACGTACGAGGCGATGTTCGCCATCGGACTGACGCTGTTCGGGCTGACGCTCACGATGAACATACTCGCAGAACTCGTCCGCCGGCGGTTCAGGGAGGTGTACTGAGATGGCGACGAAACCCGAACCCGCCGAGTCGATCCGTCGGGACGGCCGATTTAGCCTCAAAGAGCTCAAAGGCAAGGCCTTCGAGGGGGTGCTGATCGCGGCGACCCTCGTCGGCATCGTCGCCCTGCTCGTCCTGTTCGGGTACATGTTCTTCGACGCGGTCGGTCCGCAGGCCGCGTCGGCGAAGTGGTATCTCCTGTTCTTCGGAACCCTGGTCGCTCCCACGTCGGCGTTCGCGCTGTACAGCCGCCGGCGACCGGCGGTCCGACGGATGAACGCGAAAGCATTCGCGGCGGTGTTCGGTGGACTCGCGTTCAGCCTCGCCGCGTGGGTCGTGTTCGATGCGACCGGGCCACGCGGCCCGTTGCTTTACGTCCTGCTGGCCGGCGTCTCGCCGCTCCTCATAGCCGGGTACGCGAAGTACGTCGAGCGGTCGATGTTCGTCGGTCCGGCGATGGTCGCGTCCACGCTGGTCGCGCTCCTCTGGACCCTCGGCACCGAGGTCTTCGTCTTCGCCCTGTTCGATCTGATCGGTCTCCTGTTCGGCTGGATCCCGGTCCTCGGGTCGCTCCGACTCCCGGTCGGCCTCCCGGCCCTCGTCACTGCCGTCTCGGCCGGCGTCCCGACGCTCGCCGTGCTCCGGTACCTCGTCCGGCGAGACGCCCCGCGACGGGCGTTCGTCCTCGTGCCGGTCGTGGCGGCGCTGAGTGGCCTCGGGACGGCCGGATTCGACTTCTGGCTTCACCCGTACGTCGACGTCCTCGCGGCGTGGGTCGCGTACGTCTGTCTCGTCGGGGTGCCGGTCGCGGCGGTCGTCGCGCTGGCGGTCAGACGCCGTGCGACCGTCAGAGAGGGCCTGGTCGCCGGCGGCGCCGTCGTCGCCGGAAACCTGGCGGTCGGCGGCGTCGCGCTCGCACGCTCTCTCGACCCGTCCTTCTGGGTCGTCATGTTCTCGGGAACGGTGGTTCCGGTGGCGTACGTCGTCGGCGACGCCGTCATCGCGGACCGCGAGGGACGCATCGGACTCCTCGGGCCGTTCGTGCTCATCGGTGGCGTCCTGCTCGGGGCGCTCCTCGAGGACGTCGTCGATGCCACCGGCCCCGACACGTGGATCACGCCGACGCTACTGTTGAGCACCTGGAACGGTCTCGACCCGACGGAAGCCGGTGCGTACCCCGAGACCGTCGGCTCGATCATGATCGTCAGCGTCATGGCGCTGATGTCGTTTCCGGTCGGGGTCGGCGCGGCGATCTATCTCGAGGAGTACGCACCGAGTACGGGGCCCGCGGGACGGTTCGCGAACTTCACCGAGGTCAACATCGCGAACCTGGCGGGGGTTCCGTCCGTGGTGTACGGACTGCTGGGTCTCGCCCTGTTCAACAACGTTCTCGATTTCCCGCCCGGAATCGTCTTCACCGCGGGAGCGACGCTCGGGCTACTGATACTGCCGATCGTGATCGTCTCCGCTCAGGAGGCCATCCGCGCGGTGCCGGACTCCCTCCGCCGGGGCTCTTACGGGATGGGTGCGAGCCGGTGGCAGACCCTCCGGAACGTCGTGCTTCCGGAGGCAGTGCCGGGCATCCTGACCGGCACCATCCTCGCGCTGGGGCGAGCGATCGGGGAGACCGCGCCGCTGCTCATCATCTCTCTGGCGGTGTCGGGTAGCACCCCGGACGGGCTGTTCGCCGGCGGTGTCGCGCTCCCGCTGCGGATCTACGCGTCGTCGGCCAACGCGATCCCGGCCTACCGGAAAGGCGTCCTCGCGGCCCTGGCCGTCGTGTTGCTCGCGTTGATGCTCACGATGAACGCCGTCGCGATACTCCTCCGGAACCGATACCAGACGAACGATACGTAATCCACGGAACTGATCACAATGAGCGAAAACGAACTCGACGACGAATCGGACGGCGACAGCGAGGGTGCGGTGGATTCCTCGCTGATAGGCATGGAGGTCGCCGATACGGACGCGAAGGATCGCCGACCCGGAACCGAAGAGACGATCATCGAGACGCGGGACCTGAACGTCTACTACGGCGACGAGCGCGCGCTCCACGAGATCAACATGGAGATCCACGAGCGGGAGGTGACCGCCATCATCGGGCCGTCGGGTTGCGGAAAATCGACCTACCTCCGGTGTATCAACCGGATGAACGATCTCGTCGAAGCGGCGATCATCGAGGGTGAGGTCCGCTTCGGCGGAATGGACATGTACGGCGACGACGTCGATCCGGTCGCGCTCCGTCGACGCATCGGGATGGTCTTCCAGCACCCGAACCCCTTCCCGAAGAGCATCTACGACAACGTCGCGTACGGACTTCGGGTCCAGAACCGCACGGAACACCTCGACGAGAAGGTCGAACGGGCGCTGAAGGACGCGGCACTGTGGGACGAGGTCAACGATCAGCTCGACGAGAGCGCGATGGACCTGTCGGGGGGCCAGCAACAACGGCTCTGTATCGCGCGTGCAATCGCGGTCGACCCCGAAGTGATCCTGATGGACGAGCCCACCTCCGCGCTGGACCCGGTCGCCGGCTCGAAGATCGAGGACCTCATCGACGACCTCGCCGAGGAGTACACCGTCGTCATCGTCACCCACAACATGCAGCAGGCCGCCCGCATCTCGGACAAGACGGCCGTGTTCCTCACCGGCGGCGAACTCGTCGAGTACGACGACACCGAGAAGATCTTCGAGAACCCGGAACACCAGCGCGTCGAGGACTACATCACCGGCAAGTTCGGATAGCGATGGCCCGCAACGACTACCAACGGCAGCTCGACGCGCTCCGGGGAGACGTTCTCGCGATGGGCGAGCTGGTGGTGTCGGCCTACGACGACGCCCTGGCGGCGCTGGAATCGAAAGACGAGACGCTGGCCGCGGAGATCGTCGACGGCGACGACGTCATCAACGACCGCTATCTCGGGCTGGAAAGCGATTGCATCGACCTGTTCGCGCTGCAACAGCCCGTCGCCGGCGATCTTCGGTTCGTCGCCTCGTCGTTCAAGATCATCACCGATCTCGAGCGCGTCGCCGACCTGGCGACCAACCTCGCGGAGTACGCCGTCGCCGCCGAGCGGGAGCGCTACCCGGAGGTCGACATCCGTCACGTCGGCGAGCGCGCGCGGTCGATGCTGGTCGACGCCCTCGCGGCGTACGACGACGGCGACGCGGCGGCCGCCCGGGAGGTCGCCGCCCGCGACGACGAGATCGACCGGCTCTGCGAGACGGCCGCCGAGACCGTCGTCGAGGACCTGCTCCGGACGGAGTACGGCGACGACACCGGAACCATCCTCGCGGACGCCCGGCGGCTCCTGTTGACGATTCGGGACCTCGAGCGGGTCGGCGATCACGCGGTCAACGTCTGTGCGCGCGTCGTCTACATGGACGATCAAGACGACGAACTCCTCTACTGATGAGTCCGCACGCCCCCGACGGCCCGGTCGAACGGACGGTACAGCTGACCGGCGGCTCGACGTTCACCGTCTCCATTCCGAAGGGGTGGGCCCAAGAGCGGGACATCGGCCCCGGAACGGGGCTGTCGATCTACCCCTTCGAGGACCGGCTGGTCGTCGCCGCCGGACCCGACGGCGACCGGGCGGCCACGCTGGATGCCGACCGGCTCGGCGCCGACGTCCTGCGGCGCCGGGTCCGGGCGGCGTACGCCGCCGGCGCCGACGAGATAACGGTCCGCTCGCCGACGGGCCTCGGCGCCGAGAAGCGCCGCGCGGCGACGTCGGCCGTCACGGAGCTGGTCGGGGTCCAGGTGGCCGGCGAGACCGACGCGGAGCTGACGGTCCGGAGCCTGCTGGACTCGACGGAGGTGTCGCCGGCGGAGACCGTCGACCAGCTGCGCGGGCTCGTGGTGCCGATGCACCGGGAGGCCGTCGAGGCCGTCGTCGCCGACGACGCGGCGCTCGCCGAGCACGTCGCCGCCCGCGACGACGACGTCGACCGGTTGTTCGCGCTCGTCTGCCGGCAGTTCTACCGCGTGCTGGGCGACGTTCGCGAGGCCGACCGCCTGGAGGCCGGCCGACTGGAGGCGCTCACCCGGTTCCGGGTCGCCCGCTACCTCGAGCGGGTGGCCGACCACGCCGAGCGGGTCGCCGACGTGGCGGCCCGACAGCCGGCGGCCCCGTCGCCGGCCGTCGGCGACCGCCTCAAGAAGCTGGCCGCCGGCGCCCGCGGCGTCCTGACGGCGGCGCTCGACGGCGAGACGACGGCTGCGCTGGAGCGCCGGGCGGAGATCCGCCCGGAACTCGACGCCCTCGACCGCCGGCTGTACGACGACGGCGGCGAAGCGGCGTACCTCTACGGTCGGGCCGTCGAGAGCGTCCGCCGGACCGCCGAGAACGGCGGCAACGTCGCCGAGGCGTACTCGCTGTTGCGCGTCGGCGACGACTGAGGCGGAGAGACAGCCGGCCCGGGTGGCGAGCCGCTCATCCCGCGAGCGACAGCTCCTCGGTCCGCTCCCAGTCGCGCTCGTCGACGACGGTGACGGAGTCGTCGTCGAAGACGTAGAGGTAATCGCCGACGTAGGCGGTCCGCTGGACCCGGTCGCCGGTCGCGATGGTGGTCTCTACGGAGAGGCCGTCCGTGTAATCGAAGACGTAGGCCGTCTCGCCGGCCGGCAGGAAGAACACCCCGTTGCGGCGGTCCATGAGGAACGCGTGGTGGCTGTCGGCGACCGCCGAGAACCGGGCGTCGAGTATCCGGTCGGTCTCGACGGTCGGGTTCGACGGCTCGGAGACGTCGAAGACGACGAGCTTCACCTTGCCGTTTTCCTCGCCGATGCCGAGCACGCGGTCGCCCGGGAGCGGGTGGAGGTACGACGAGAAGCCGGGGAGCTTCAGTTCGCCCTCCAGCGTGGGGTCGGCGGGGTCCGAGAGGTCGACGACGTGGAAGGGGTCGACCCGCCGGAACGTGACGATGTAGGCCTCGTCGCCGACGTAGCGGACCGAGTAGATGCGCTCGGTGATGCCCATGCCCGTCACGGAGCCGGTCACCTCCAGGGACTCGTCGAGAACGTAGAGGTCGTTCTCGCTGTCGGCCCCCATCGCGCCGGGGACGGTGGTGGCGATACGGAACTCGCCGTCGTCGACGTCCATCGAGAACTGATCGAGCGGCCGCCCGGGGACCGACCCGGTCGCGCCGGCCGCGACGGTCGGGTTCTCGCCGTCGACACCCGTCACGTCGAAGGCAACGATTCCAGTGCGGACGAACTGGCGCTTGTTGTCGGCGGCCCACGCCCGTCTGTCCTCGGAGAGCTTCCGCTCGGCCTCGCGGCGCTCGGACTCGGGGAGGCCGGCCAGCCAGCTCCGGACCGCCCGCCGGAGCTCGATCCGCTTCGTCCGCGGCCCGATGTCGTAGCCCTGTATCTCCTCGATGCGGTCGAGCGTCTCGTCGTTCAGCCTGTCGGACTGGTTCTCTAGCAGGAACTCGGTCATCAGTTCGGCGCGGTCGACCCGCTGGGGGTAGGTCACGTGGACGGTACCGGGCGAGACATGGACCACGGTGCTGCCGCCCGAGCCGACGAACGACGCGGAGTCGTCAACCGAACCGTCGGCCGGGTCGAGTAGCATCACCGTGTAGGTGGTGTCGGCGGCCGTCGGCTCCGCGGGGTGGTGGATTTCGGTGCAGGGCACCGAGACGCCGTCCATCGGCTCGACGGGGCAGGGTTCGCGCCGGTCGACGCCGTCGGCGGTGACGAGATAGACGGTGTCGGCGTGGAGCCGGGCGGTGACGAGGCGGCCCGACAGCTCCCGCGACCACGTCCGCTCGGGGTTCTCGCGGTCGGAGACGTCGTAGCCGACGACGGCGTTGCCGTCGAAGACGACGAGCGTGTCGCCCGAGAGCAGGAGCTTCCCGGAGACGTCGAGTCGGCTGGCGACCTCCGGGGCGGCGGGGTCGCTCGCGTCGATGAGCCGGACGCCCGCCTCGCGGTCCGGCGGGTCATCGGCGTCGTCGCCGGCTTCGCGGACGATTCCGGGACGGTCTCGCGGCGAGTAGTAGACCGTCTCCGGCGTCGTCTTCAGGACGTCCGGTTCGTCGACGCCCGTCACCTGGACGTTGGTGTCGGAGGCGCGGCGCTCGCCGTCGGCGACGTCGGCGCTCCGGGTGGACACCTCCTCGGCGGGCGTCGATTGCGGCGTCTCGGTCTGCGCGCGGACGGCGTCGCCCGGCGCCGCGTCGCCGCCCGCGTCGGCGGTTTCGACCTCCCGGGAGACATCGTCGCCCCGGAACGCCCGGGTCGGCCGGTCGGCCGCCCGGATGTACGACCGGAACTCCTCGGCGGAGTCGAACGTCGACACCGCGGGCTCCTGGGCGGTACCGTCCGCGGGTCGGTCGGCGGGGGCGACATCTGCCAGGATGATCGCGCCGGCGCCGCCGGCAACGATGGCGACGGCGACGACGACGGCCATTTGGACGGTCGACAGCGAGGCGGTCCGGCTCATAGTGGTACAGCGCGGAAACCCACCCCTGAAGGGGCGTGAGGAAGCGCGTCGGATGCGCCGTCGACCACTGCGCTTCGGCCGGCTTGGGTTTCGAAATCGGTACGTTTAGAACCCGTAACCCCGTCTATTGGGGTAGTCCGGGGACTCCACAATGGAGATGACAGGAGGGACGTTCCGAACCTGTCCACCGAGGCAGGATACATCCGGTACTGACCGCCACACGGCGGGTGAGAAATCCCCTGCTCACTCTCGGGGTGACGCACCCGAGGCCCACCGGCAATTAAAGAGGTGTGAGCCAGCCCCCCAACCACTCCGTGTTGGAGTAGGGGGAGTCGCCTTACCATGGGACCGTGGCTGGTCGTACAACCCGCCTGCGAGTTGCCAAGGCGTGGGCCGAAACCCCATCGCGGGGGAACGCCCACGACTTCAGTCGTGGGTAGCATTACGGAGCCGGTTACTGCGGGCACCGACAAACACCTCTGCAAAGGACAAAGAGCCGTTTTACATACCGCCCCCCGTACCGACCGTACCCTCCGCCCGGCCGGTCCGGCGCGAAGACCGGATCGACGGGTGATTTCCACCCGAAGCGACGACGGTGCCCGGCTATCACGACTAGCCACGCTTATTACATAGAAGCACCTTAGTCAGAGAGAGCACGATGATGGAAATGATGGGTCCGGCGGCACGCGTACTGTTCGTTACCGACCGGCCCGGCCGGTGGCAGACGGCGCGGTCCGCGCTGGGCGCGCAGGACGGCCTCTCGGTGACCACCGCGGACGGGGTCCCGGACGCCGGCGACGTCGGCTCCGGCGTCGACTGCGTCGTCGCCACCCACGACGAGACCACCGACGGGCTCGCGTTTCTCGAGGCCGTCCGGGAGTCGGCGCCGTCGCTGCCGGTCGTCCTGCTGGCGGAGCCGGACGACGGGGGGGTCGCCAGCCGGGCCGTCGCCGCCGACGTCTCGGAGTTCGTCCCGGCGTCGGACCCCGAGGTCGGGTCGCTGCTGGCCGACCGCGTCGAGGCGGCGGTCGGCGACCGGCGGCCGGCCCGCGACGGCGGGGCCGTCCCGATGCCCATCGACGACGTCGGCATCCGCGAGGAGCTGCGGCTGAAGGAGCGGGCCATCGACGAGGCGCCGGTCGGCATCACCATCACCGACCCGAACAGGCCCGACAACCCGATGATATACATCAACGACGCCTTCGAGCGGCTGACGGGCTACGACAAGGCGGAGTCGGTCGGCCGCAACTGCCGGTTCCTCCAAGGGCAGAACTCCGACCAGGAGGCCATCGACGCGATGCGGGAGGCCGTCGATCAGGGCGAGTCGGTCTCCGTCGAGCTGCTGAACTACCGGGCCGACGGGGAGCCGTTCTGGAACCGGGTCGACCTCGCGCCGGTCCACGGCCCCGAGGACGTGACCAACTTCGTCGGCTTCCAGACCGACATCACCAACCGAAAGCAGGCGGAGATGGAGGCCAAACACCGCAAGGCCGAGCTGGAGCACCTGCTGGTCCGTATCGACGGCCTCCTGCAGGACGTCACCCGGGAGCTGGTGCAGGCCGGCTCGCGGTCGGAGATCGAGGCCGCCGTCTGCGACCGGGTGGCGGTCGTCGACACCTACGAGTTCGGCTGGGTCGGCGTCCCCGACTTCTCCACGGAGACGCTCGTCGCCAGCACGCACGCCGGCGAGTGGGCCCCGCCGGACGACGCCCTGACGGTCGACCTCTCGACGTCGGAACCCGGCCCGACCGTGACGGCCTACGAGACGTCGGCGCCCGACCCGACCGTGACCGCCTACGAGACGGGCGAACTCGAGGTCGTCAGGGACGACGACGCCCTCGCGGCGGCGGCCGACGGGACGCCGTGGCTCGACGCCGAAGCACTGTCCGGCATCGCCGCGGTGCCGCTGTCGTACGGCGAGACGACGTACGGCGTGCTGACGCTGTACACGACGGACGGCGACGCGCTGAACGAACACGAGGCCGTCGTTCTTGAGGCGCTGGGCCGGGCGGCCGGGACGGCGATCAACGCCCTCGAGCGGGGTCGGATTCTCGCCTCCGACAGCGTCACCGAACTCGCCCTCGAGACGACCGACGCCGACCTCTTTTTCGTCGACGTCTCGGCGACGGCCGGCTGTTCGCTGGAGTTCCAGGGATCGGTCTACCGCGACGACGGCTCGGTGCTGATGTTCTTCGACACCGACGCCGACGCCGAGGCCGTCCGGGACATCGTCGACGACTCCACGAACATCCGGTCGGCGACGCCCATCCACGACTACGACGAGACGACGCTGTGGGAGTTCGGGGTCACCGACGACTCCATCACGGCGATTCTGGCGGAACGCGGCGTCAAGGTGCAGTCCATCGAGGCCGACAACGGCACCGCCGAGCTGTCCATCGAGCTCCCGAAGGAAAGCGAGATCCGGGCCATCGTCGGGATGATCAAAGAACGGTACCCCGAGACGGAGCTGGCCGCCCACCGCGAGCGGGAGCGGCCGCCGCAGACGAAGCGGGGGTTCATCGCCGACCTCGAGAAGCGGCTCACCGAGCGCCAGCTGACGGCGCTGCGGAAGGCCCACGTCAGCGGCTACTACGAGTGGAACCGCTCGGTCACCGGCGAGGAGCTGGCCGAGTCGATGGGGATCGACCGCTCGACGTACCACCAGCACCTCCGAGCCGCCGAGCGGAAGCTGACGGAGGCGTTCTTCGAGCGGGCGGTCTCCCACGGCTAACGCCGCTCGCCCCGCGGCTTACCAGACGCCCTCGCGGCGATCCATCCACGTGACGACGGCGACGTGCGGCAGCGTGAGAACGGCGATGAACACCAGATACAGCCCCGACAGCTCCGCGGGCGTCGACGGCGACGCCGGCACGACCGCGCCGAAGCCGACGAGGAAGACAAGCGCCAGCACGGTCAGCGGCGCGGCCTCGCGGGCGAACCGACCGAGGCCGGCCCGGACGGCCGTCGTCCCGTCGGCGGCGACCACCCGAAGGACGTGCCGCAGGGAGTGCCACACGCAGAAGTAGACGCCCACCGCGGCCAGCGGCGGCACCGTCAGGAACAGCGTCCACAGCAGCGCGGTCTCGCCGGCGTCGATCCGCCAGCCGCGGCGGTCGTCGGCGACGAGCCGGCCGGCCAGAAGCGTCGCCACCGTGACCGCGAGAAAGGCACCGCCGCCGACGAGCCGCGTCGTCGGCGCGAACAGCCACGTCGCCGTCAGGTCCGACCCGAACAGCTCGATCCACGCCGCGACGACCTCGCGGTACCGGTCGGGAAACGCCAGCAGCGGGACGAACATCGGCAGGCCGCCGCGGACGAACAGCGTCGCCGCCCGCAGCGGCCGCGACCGGAGGTGGTCGGCGCCGACGAAAGCCACCAGCGCGTGGACGTCGCCCTGGCCCCAGTGAAACCACGTCATCGCGATGAAAAACGCCGCCGCCGGGACCGGGGCGACCAGCCACAGCGCGGCGTAGGCGCCGCCTAACAGCAGGTAGACGGCACCGACCAGCGCCATCGACGCCGGCAGCGACCGATCGCCGAGTCGGGCCGGGACGAGGTAATCGACCGCGCCGTGGGGCAACCCGAGAACGACCACGCTGGCCGCTAGCGGCAGGTACCGCAGCGCCGGCCCGGGGGCGACGCCGGCCAGCGCCGACGCGACCGACAGGGCAACGACGAGCCCGCAGGCGGCCCAGCCCGGACGGGTGGCGACCCGGTCGAAGGCGGCCCGCGCGGCGTCGGTGGTCCTCACCCCCATCGTTCGACGACCCACTGGAACAGCACCAGTCCCTGGACGACGAAGAGGTTCGTCACGGCGAAAAACAGCGCCTCCTCGACCGGTAGCCCGACGATCTCCAGCCCGACGGTGTGGGCCTCGGAGATGTGCCAGATGCCGGTCGCGATGGCGACCCGGTCGGCGACCCACAGGTAGACGGTCGGAACGGCGACCCCGAGGGCGACGACGCGGCGCTGGTGCCACAGCTGCGGCGCGCCGACGACCCACTGGATGAACAGGACGGGGGCGCTCCAGGCGAGGATGGCCCCGAGGTAGAACGTCGGCAGCGACGTCAGCAGCCAGGCGCCGCAGAGGCCGAGCCCGGCGGCGGCACCGCCGGCCAGCAGCCGTGGCCAGGTCGACAGCGCCGCGAGGTCGACGAGTTCCCGGGCGGAGGCGACGGCGCCGGCGTCCCGAAGGGGGTCCGGCGTCGGCCAGCCGTCTCGCAGCGTCAGCTGACCCAGCCACAGCGCCGTCACGGTCGGCTGCAGCAGAAAAAAGAGGTACTCTCCGAGCGGCGCCAGCCCGAACCGGACCAACGTCTGGCCATCGCCGTACCCCCACACCCCTTCCGCGATGAGGTAGTTGTCCCACGGCGTCGTGTAGACGACCGCCAGCAGGGTGACGACGGCGACGCCGATCCAGTAGTCGTGGCCGCCGACCGACCAGACGGTCCGGCGGGTCGTCCGCGTCCGGGAGACGACCGCCGCCGCCGTCAGCATCGACAGCACCGGCACGATGAACGCGACGTGGAACTGGAGGTAGGAGGGGCCGGTCACCACGGGCCATCACGGGCCGTCTGGTCGACCCGGTGGTCGGAGCGATCACGGGCGAGTAACGGTCGGCGGCTGGAGCGTGTCGTCGTCATGGTGGTGTCAGTCGGCGGGGTAGCTCGCGCCCGACGCCGCGTCGGCCGCCCGTCCGGCGGCGTCGAGGGCCTCGTCGCTCGACAGCAGGACGTACCCGAACGCAAGCTTGGCGATCAGGTCGAGCGTCATAAAGCCCGCGGTCTCGACGTAGGATCCGGTCAGGCCGGCGCCGTTCGTGCCGAGGAGCCACCAGACCGGGTAGCAGAGCCAGACGACCGCGACGAGGTTCCGTAGCGTCACGAACGTCGACCGCAGTTCGGCCGGCTTGGCGTCCGTCCGTGCCGTCAGCGGGCCGAACAGGAAATACAGCAGCGACAGCAGCATCGCCGTCGACACCCCCCACCAGAGGAACGGCCCGCCGACGGGGACGTAGGCGCCGGTCCCCGTCGAGAGCGTCGCCAGTACGCCCGTGGCCACCATCAACCCGTCGAGGCCGACCAGCAGCGCCAACTGGCGGCGGGTCGCCCCTGCAAGCAGCCCGAGCGCGATGAACAGCAGCGGCGTCGTGAAGATCCAGTCCGTGTACCGGGCCCAGTAGACGGTGGCCGGGCGACCGCCGAACTCGAGGGTGGTGATGCCGAAGCCGAGCGCCATCGCCAGGTAGTTGACGGAAGCCGTGGCGGAAGCGAACAGTATCACGACGTAAAATTCCCGGCGCCGCCGGTCCTCGACGCCCCAGCCGTCGACGAGGAAGTAGAGCGTGCCCGCGAGCATGCCGGCCGTCCCGAGCCACAGCCACATCTCTTCGGTACCGAGGACCGACGTCATTGCTCGGTTCTACTCGCGGACCACTCTTCAATCACCTCCCCAACTGGTTTGGATCCGGGCGCCGTCGCCGGGTTCGGAACGCTCTTGTGGCACCCCCCGGACGCGTCGGTATGGACGTCGGCGTCGGAAGCGAAAACCCGGTCAAGCGGCGGGCGGTGGTGGCGGCGCTCGAGCGGCCGGACGCGACGGTCGAGGCCGTCGCCGTCGACTCGGGCGTATCCGAACAGCCGACCGGCCGGGGCGAAACGGTCGCCGGCGCCGAGACCCGCGCCGAGCGGGCCCTCGCGGCCGGCGGCTACGACCTCGGCGTCGGCATCGAAGGCGGCGTCGCCGACGTCGACGCCGCACCCGGACTCTATCTGGTGATGTGGGCCGCCGTCACCGACGGCGACCGCCTCGAGCGTGGGGCGGGGCCGGCGGTCCGACTGCCGGCGGCGGTCGCCGACCGCGTCCGGGACGGCGAGGAACTCGGGCCCGTGATGGACGACCGCCTCGACGAGTCGGGCGTCGCGCGCGGCCGCGGCGCGGTCGGGGCCCTGACCGGCGGCCGGGTCGACCGCACGGAGGCGCTGTCGACGGCCGTCGCCGGCGCGCTCGGGCCGTTCGTGACCGACCTGTACTGATACGAGTAACTGTTTCGGGCGCGAGCGTCCGAGTTCCGGGGGTCCATGCCGTCCGTCGGCCGGCGTATCGGAGCGATTCTCTCGGGGATCACGCCGACAGAGGTGTGATGGAACGGTTCACGTACCCCGCCCGTCGTCACGGAGTGAATCGGTCGATACGGGGTGTGTATGGAGCGATTGAGTTAGCTTGCGCTTGCCCCGATGCAGACGCCTCGAAAGCCCTCGCGGCGCCGTGCGCCGCGAACGCCGGGGCACCGCCGAGCGCCGCTCGCACTTTCAGTCCGCCAGGGACAGCACCCGAAAAGGCGATTTCCTGGTGGACTGAAAGGGCGAGGCCGGCTCGGGGAAGCACGGCGACGGTGAGCCGAACGAAGTGAGGCGAACGTCGGACGGCGACCGGCGGGCGGCGCGACCACAGGGAGCGCCGCCGAGTGCGCGAACGGTGTTCTCGTGAGTGAAGCGAGCGAGGGCTCGGCAGAGCGTCGCTCTGCCGGTGAGCGACGCGAGCCGTGAGCCGCGCGACCGGAGCCGGCCGAGGGCTTTCGAGGTGTTGCGATCCGTTGCAGAGCAGTTCAACACGAATCAACCCATACTATACGCGAGGGTTTCTAACACTTGTTCACCGAATTTCGGGTGCAGACAGCAGCTGGTGAATCGTTCCGTGACGCCCTCACCGACGTTTACGACTACCGACGGCGGTAGCGGTCGAGTCGCTCGGGTAGTTTCTCGGCGACGGTGCCGCCCAGCCGGTTTCGGAGCGTGCCGAGGATGCCCCGCGGCACGTAGAGAACGAAGAGGACGAACACCAGCCCGAGATAGAGGTCGGCCCGGCCGTCGACGAAGACGTTGATGAACTCGAGGACGGTGAACTCGCCGACGCCGGCCGAGAGGACGCCGCCGGGCAGTTCGTCCCGGAGGACCCGTGCGAGGCCGTGGGACTCCGTCGAGAGGACGCCCGCGACCGTCTCGTGGAAGAGATGGCCGAACAGCGGCCCGGCCAGCGTCCCGAAGCCGCCGATGATGGCCGCCAGCAGTGCGTCGGCGGTGACGAAGAGGTCGAAGGTGTTCTCCGGGGCGACCGACCGCCGGTAGCCCGCGAACAGCCCGCCGGCGACGGCGGCGAAGAAGCCGCTGATCCCGAAGGCGCCGAGCTTGTACCGGAAGGTGTCGTAGCCGACGGCCTCGGCGCGCTCTTCGTTCTCGCGGATGGCGACCATCACCCGACCGAACGGCGAGTGGATGATCCGCTGCATCGCGGTGTAACACAGCAGCGCGACGGCGCCGATGGCGTAGTAGGAGACGGCCGCCGGCTCGAGGTCCAGCCCCGTCCCGAGGAGGTTCTCGACGCCGTCGCCGGCGAGGCGGCCGAGCCGGACCTCCCGGGGGTCGGTCAGGAAGCCGGGGAGTGCGTCCAGGAAGTCGGGCAGCCCCGGGTAGCCGACGGCGAAGCCCTCGCGGCCGACGACGCCGGCGCCGTCGCGGGGGTTCGAGCCGACGTAGTCCCAGTTGCGGACGAAGACGTGGGCCACCTCCGCGAAGCCGAGCGTCACCATCGCGAAGTAAACGCCCGTCAGCCGGAAGGAGACGGCGCCGACCGCCAGCGCGACGAGGGCGGCGAGCACCGCGCCGAGCACCAGGAGCAACATGAAGTGCGTTTCCGCCGCCAGCCCGGGCACCTTCCCGGAGCCGGCCAGAACCACGAAGTACGCGCCGATACCGTAGAACATCGCGTGGCCGAACGAGAGGTAGCCGGTGTAACCGCTGACGAAGTCGAAGCTCATCGCGAACAGCCCGACGTAGAGGACGACGATCATCGTCGTCACCCGCGGCAGAACCACGTCGAGCAACTGTCCGAGCGGGACGCCCGCCCCGGGGACGCCGACCGAGAGACCGACGAGGACCCGGTACAGCAGCGGGTAAGCGACCAGGACCCCGACGACGGCGATGTGTGCGGCGTGGGTCGCGAGGTAGCCGCGGCTCTCGCCGCCCGCTGGCCCGTCGTTGCCCGTCGGCCCAGAGCCGTCCGGCCCATCGTCGCTCGTCTGTCCGGAGCCGTTCGGTCCGTCGCCGTTCGCCGGCCCGTCCGCTGGCTTATTGTCGCCCGCCGGGTCGCGGTCGTCGTTCGCGCCCGCCGACCCGTCGTCGCTAATGGCCGCCCACCTCCGCGACGCCGAGCAGCCCCTTCGGGCGGACGACGAGCACCGTCACGAGGACGGCGAACAGCACCAGTTCCGGCAGACCGGGGAAGTCGACGACGTTGATGAACAGCCACGACATCAGCGCGTCGACGACGCCGACGAGGACGCCGGCGACGACGGTTCCCTTGAACGAGCCGAGGCCGCCGACGATGACGACGATGAAGGCGACGAGCAGCGTCTCGACGCTCAGCGGGACGCTGGCGCCGAACCGGGGGTCCCACATCAGCAGGACGCCCGCCAGCCCGGCCAGGCCGGCGCCGACGCCGAAGACGACCGTGAACGCCCGCCGGATGTCGATTCCGAGCGCCTGGGCCATCTCGGCGTCCTCGCTGCCGGCGCGGATGTAGAGGCCGTACCGCGTCTCGCCGAGGAACAGCAGGATGGCGACGACGACGGCCAGCCCGACGAGCGCCTCGAAGGCGTAGAGCCCCCACCGGGTATCGACGCCGAGGATGTCGTAGCGGGCGCCGAGAAACGCCGGGGCGGTTCCGATGGCGTCCTGCCACTCCGTCTGCGGCTGCAGGCCGGCGAGTTCGACGACGATGCGGGCCGCCTCGTCCAGCACCAACACCAGCCCGAAGGTCAGCAAGATCTGAAACAGCGGCTCCCGGTCGTAGATGGGCCGGATGAGCGCCACCTCGACGGCGGCGCCGATGCCGGTCAGCAGCCCGAAGACGGCCGCCGCCGCCAGGAAGAACAGGACGAACCGCGCGACTCCGCCGGTGCCGGCCGACACCGTCGCGACCATGACGGCGCCGCCGAGGTAGGCGCCGATCATCGTCAGCGAGCCGTGGGCGAAGTTCAACACGCCCATCAGCCCGAAGATGAGACTGAGCCCGCTGGCGATGACGACGTAGAGGGCGGCCTTCGAGACGGCCCTGATGCCGACGTCGACGGGCGCGAACAACGGCACGGTCTCGACCGCAGCGACGGCCGTCACGCCGACAGATACCTCCGTATCGTCTCGTCCTCGCGGGTGACGCCCTCGGTCGAGCCGGACGCGACGACCGTGCCCTGGTCGAGCAGGTAGAACCGGTCGGCGAGGTCCATCGCCAGCGGGAAGTTCTGCTCGACGAGCAGCACCGTCGCCTCGGCGGCGACCGCCGACAGCGCGTCGGCGACGGCCTCGACGATCTGCGGCGCCAGCCCCTCGCTCGGCTCGTCGACCAGCAGCGTCTCGTTTCCCCCGACCAGCCCGCGGGCGATGGCGACCATCTGCTGTTGGCCGCCCGAGAGATCGCCCGCCTCGCGGTCGCGGTGGTCTTCGAGCTCCGGAAAGGCGCCGTAGACCGTCTCGAAGGCCGCCCCGACGTCGCCGTCCGGCGGCGTCGCGATGCGGACGTTCTCGTCGACGGTCAGATGCGAGAACATCCGCCGGTCCTCGGGCACCCAGCCGACGCCCATACGCGCCACCTCGTGGGTCGGCCGGCCGGTGACGTCCGTGCCGTCGTAGGTGACCGTCCCGCGGCGCGGCGGCGTCAGCTGGAGCACCGACCGCAGCGTCGTCGTCTTGCCGACGCCGTTGCGACCGATGAGCGCGACCGTCTCCCCGCGGTCGACCGACAGCGAGACGCCCCGCAGGACGTGGCTCTCGCCGTAGTAGCTGTGGACGTCGTCGACCTCCAGCAGACTCACGCGGGCTCACCTCCGCCGCTGTCGCTGTCGCTACTGTCGCTGCTGCCGCTGTCGCTGCCGCCGTCGCTGCCGCTACCGCCGCCGTTGCTGCCGCTACCGCTGGAGACGCCGGCCTCGCGCTCGTAGCCGCCGAGGTAGGCGTCCTGGACGCGCTCGTCGTTGCGGACCGCCCGCGGGTCGTCGTCGGCGATGAGCGACCCCTGGTTGAGCACCGCGATGCGGTCGCTGACCTCCATGACGACCTCCATGTTGTGCTCGACGAGCAGGACGGCGTGGTCGTCGGCGATGTCGTCGACGAGGCCGGTCAGCTCGTCGATGCCGTCGCTGGAGACGCCGGCCGTCGGCTCGTCGAGCAGCAGCACGTCCGGGTCGCCGGCCAGCGCGACGGCGACCTCGAGGTTGCGCTTCTCGCCGTGGCTGAGCGTCTCGGCGACGGCGTCGGCCTCGTCGGCCAGCCCGACGCGGTCGAGGACGCGCCGGGCCTCCCGCTCGTACTCCGGAAAGGCGTCGACGTTGCGCCAGGCCCGCCAGGAGTCGTCGCCGTGGGCCTGGGCGGCGACCCGGACGTTCTCCAGCACCGTCGACGTCGCGAAGAGATTGGTGATCTGATAGGAGCGGTGGATGCCCGCCTGCGCCGTCCCGTGGGGCGCGCGGTCGGTGATGTCGACGTAGCCGTCGTCGCCGCGGTACTCGACGCTACCGGCCGACGGCGACAGCACGCCCGTCAGCAGGTCGAAGAACGTCGTCTTGCCGGCGCCGTTGGGGCCGATAAGTGAACAGCACTCCTCGCCGAGTTCGAAGTCGACGCCGTCGACCGCGCTGACGCCGCCGAAGCGCTTGGTGAGACCGCGCGTGCGCAGCACCATCTTACAGCGAGCAGTCCGTCGCCTCGTCGGAGAGGGTCGTCCGGTCGGCGGGGATGCGCGCCAGCGGCTCGCCCGGCTTGATCGGCGCCTCCCAGTTCTCCTCGTCGTTGGGAACCGGGTAGGCGACCGTCATCTCCGAGCGGGCCTGGTTGTTGTACTCCTGGTAGGTGTAGGCGTCGGTGCCCTTCGGCGTCTCGGCGATCGTCATGCCGCGCATCTCGGCGGCGATATCGGCGCCGTCCGTCGAGCCGCCGGTCTCGACGGCCTGAACGACCGAGGAGGCCGCCGCGAACGTCCCCGAGCTGAACAGGTCCGGCACCGTGCCGTACGTCGCGGTGTAGGCGTCGACGAAGGCGTCGTTGATCTCGTTGTCGTACTGGTTCCAGTGGTACCGCGTGGTGAACGGGCCGAGCTTGGCGTCGCGGATGTCCTGGGCGGTGAAGTCCTCGCCGAGGACGTTCTGTGCGACGCCGCCGACCGCCGCCGTGGAGATCTCGGTCGCGAAGCCGCCGAACAGCCGGAGGCCGTAGTCGCCCGACAGCCCGGTCCGCAGGAACGCAGGCAGCGTCTGGACGGTGAACCCGCCGACGACCGCGTCGGCGTCCGCCTCGACGGCGTTGCTGTACAACCCTTCGAACTCGCCGGCCTCCGTCCCCCGGGGGACGAACCGCTCGCCGACGATCTCGATGCCCTCGCTCTCGAGGACGGCCCGGTAGTTTTCCGCTACCGCGCGCCCGAAGGAGTAGTCGGCGGCCATGATGAACACCCGCTCGACGTCGGTCTCCCGGGCGACGTAGCGGCCGCCCGACCGGGCGTCCATCGCGGTGTTCTCGCTGGCCCGAAAGACGAGTTCGTTACAGAGGTCGGTGTCGGAGGTGATGCCCGCCGACGCCGCCGGCCCGGCGACGTACGGGACGTTCGCCTCGAGGACGACCGTCTCGATGACCCGCCTGGCGGCGTCCGAGGAGGCGACGCCGAACAGCATGTCGACCTCCTCGTCCAACACGAGGTCCTGAGCGACGGTCTGGGCCGTGTCGGCGCTGAACTCCGAGTTCTCGACGACCAGCTCGTAGGTGACGTCGCCGGCCTCGATCGTCTCGGTACCGGCCGTCGAGACGTCCAGCGGCTCCCGGTCGTACTTGTAGGCCAGCCCCGACAGGAAGCCCCACAGCGACTGCTGGCCGTAGTACTGTACGCCGCCCGTCAGCGGCTGCATGATGCCGATGGAAACCGTCCCCTCGGCGCCCGTGCCGCCGTCGCCGGTGTCGGTGCCGGTGCCGCCGTCGCCGTCATCGGTGCCGCCGTCGCCATCGTCGCCACTGCCCGAGTCGTCGGTACAGCCGGACAGCCCCGCGATACCGACCGTCCCCGCCGCGGCGGCTTTGATCCACTGCCGTCGCGTCTGGTCGTCTGCCATGTGCTAACCTCTCCACAGGCCGACAAAAGGGAAACGGTTCACATGTCAACCGCGGTCGCCGGCCCCAATGCCAGCGACGCGGTCGGCGACGTACCCGAGGGCGGCCCGTCCCTCGTCGATGCGCTCGTAGAGGCTGCAGAAGCCGTGTATCTGGGCGTCGTAGTGGCGGTGCTCGACGGCGGTGCCGTCGGCCCCGAGACGGTCGGCGTAGGCGGCGCCCTCGTCGGCCAGCGGGTCGAAGCCGGCCGTCAGGACCGTCGCCGGCGGCAGATCCGCGAGGCTACGGGCCCGTAGCGGGAAGGCGTAGGCGTTGCCGAGCTCCGCCGGCACCCGGAGGTACTGTTCGAGGTACCACTCGACGCCGTCCATCTCGAGGAAGTAGCCCGTCCCGTAGTCGTCGTAGGAGTCGAACCACCGGACGGACGGCGGGTTGACGACCGGGTAGACGAGTACCTGGCCGTCGAGGTCGGGGCCGTCGCGGTCGCGGGCGGCCAGCGCCACGGCCGCCGCGAGGTTGCCGCCGGCGCTGTCGCCGCCGACGGCCACCCGGTCGGGGTCGCCGCCGAGGTCGGCGGCGACGGCCGCCGCCCACTCCGTGGCCCGGTAGCAGTCCTCCAGCCCCGCCGGGAACGGGTGTTCCGGCGCCCGGCGGTAGTCGACCGACACGACGACACAGTCGGCTTCGTTCGTCAGCAGCCGACACGGCCCGTCGTAGGCGTCCAGCGACCCCCGGATCCAACCGCCGCCGTGGAAGAAGACGAACACCGGAACCGGACCCTCGCCCTCGGGGGCGTAAACCCGGACCGGTATCGGCCCGTTCGGCCCCTGGATTCCGAGGTTCGCGACCTCGCCGACGGGCTCCGGCGTCTCGACGGCGAAGAGATCGTCGATGAGCGCCCGGCCCGTCTCCACCGACAGCGTCGACGACGGCGGCGCGATGCCCGACTCGAACTCCTCGAGTAGCGTCGCGGCCTGCGGGTCCAGCCCGGAATCGCGCTCGGTCATGCTCGCCTCCCCGACGTACGGGACGAAGGGCGCCGGTGTCGCATGCAGCGGAGTTGGCGACGACCGCATCAAAAACGGGAGGTTCGAGTATCAACCGCCGGCCTGCGTACTCCGTCGGTCGCCCGGTCGGCGCACTCCGTCGGTCACCCGGTCGGCACACTCTATCGGTCGCCCGGTCGGCGCCGCCCGTCTGCCGGCCGCGCGCGTCAGTCGTCGATCCGCTCGAGCGCCTCGACGAGCCCGCGGAGCACCTTCTTTTCGCCGCGGCGCATGTTCTTCGAGACGGCGGTCGTCGAGACGTCGAACTCGTCGGCCAGCGTCGACAGCGTTGCCTCCCGCGGGGTGTCGAAGTAGCCCGCCTCGGCGGCGGTCCGGACGGTCTCCTCCTCGACGGCCGACAGCGACCGACAGGCGTCCAGCATCGTCGTCGCCGCGTCGGCGTTCGTCAGCACGTCGAACAGCTGGTCCAGCTCCAGGTCCGAGCGGGCGGTGACCTCGTAGTGGTTGTTCCTATCCAATTCGTACAGCGTCTCGTCGGCGGCTCCACCGTCGTCGAAGCCGACCTGCCACCGTTCGGAGCCGTCCTCGATGTGGAACGGGCCGGTGATGTAGCCGCCGCCCTCGTGGATCGTCTCCATGGCGTCGGTCTCCTCGATGACCGCCCGGATCATCGCGGTGTCGTCCCGCCTGGTGAACAGCCGGTAGTCGGTCATGTTCTCGTGGGCCCGCAGCGCCGACAGGCCGTCGTCGAGAGCCCCCCTGTCCGCGGCCTCGACGACCATCCGGGTCTCCAGCTCCTCGGCCGCGGCGTCGAGCTGCCAGTGCATCGTCGAAAACGCCACCTCGTGGTCGACGGTCGCGTCGATGAAGGGGCAGTCGAACTGCTCCATCTCCATGGTGACGTCTAGCATGAGCCGACCCTATCGGCCCCACGCACATAACCGTTCACCACGGCGCAGTTTCGGCCCTGCGGGCCGAAGCGCTCCCGGACGGCGGCGCGGTCGACCGCCGTCGCTCGCACTGGGGCGGCGTTTCGACCATCACGAACGACGCGGGGACCGCGTACTCCGCGACCCGGGCGGGCATTGGCGTCGCCCGGCGGCCGCTGGAGTCGGCTCGTTCCCGCCGTCGCCCCCGTTTCGCGGTCCATATCTCTTGCCGGTCGGAGCGCGCATCGAACGACGGATTCACGTATCACCCGACCAGTTTGGACGGGTTCGCCACAACGCGTTTGTACGCCGCCGGCGCAGGTCGGGACGATGAGCGACCCAGTTCCCGGACTCGACCGACGACGGTTCCTGCGGGCGGCGGCCGCGAGCGGCGCGCTCGCGTCGACCGGAACCGCGGCGGCCAACCACGACGACGTCGAGGGCAACCCCTTCGCCGGCCTCGGCGGCACACAATGCGACGTCAACCGCACCGACGACCGCTACCTGTTCGTCCACGGCAACACCCGCGACGCCTGCGACTGGTCGGACCACGCCACCCGCTACCTGCGGCGCGGCTACGGCGGCGACCAGCTGTGGTCGATCACCTTCGCCAACGAAAGCGCCACCCACGACGAGATGGCCCGCCAGCTAGACGACTTCGTGACGAACGTCCTCGACTACACCGGCGCCGACACCGTCGACGTGGTGAGCCACAGCCTCGGCGTCACCGGCGTCCGGTTCTGGATGGCCGACAGCGACGAATTCGCCGACGTCGACGAGCGATTCGACGTCGGCGTCGGCCCCCGGTACGACGTCGTCGACACCTTCGTCGGCTGTGCCGGCGCCAACGAGGGCACCTCGACATGCGGCCCGGGCTGTTCGCAGGGCCCCGGCGCCAACCGGGTCTGTGGGTTCATCTCGCCGGACTGCACCGAGCCCGGCGGCCCCCTCTTCCGGCTCAACAACCCCGACGAGACGCCCGGCGACGTCGACTACTACACCATCCGCGGGAACCTGGATTACTTCTTCGCCGACAACCCCGACAGCCCCGAACTGGAGGGCGCCAACGCCAACGTCGTCCTTTCGGCGCGGGCGCACAACGCCGCCCGGGCCAGCGAGCCGGCCATCGAGTTCATCTACCAGTGGGTCACCGACTCCGACGCCGGCCGGCCGGACCGGGCGACCGAGGTCGATGCCGAAGGGTCCCGCGAGACCGACGGCAGCACCTACGTCGGCGGCGGCACCGCCCGGGTCGGGCTGTCGGTCGACGCCGGCGGGCCCGTCCTGCTCCGCGACCGGGTGCCCTACACCGCCGACGTCTACATGGAACGCGACGAGTCCATCACCGCGGTCGCGCCGCGACCCCACCTCGGCGTCCGCGAGGTGTACTTCGAGGGCCCGGCCGACGACTACGACTTGGAGTACCTCGTCGACGTGCCAGAGGAGTCCGGACGCTACGAGTTCGGCCCCGCCGAGGTCCGTAGCCCCGACGCCACCCGATGGGCCGAGGTGTCCGACACGACGACGGGGTTCTACGTCGCCGGCGGCGAGCTCTGAGCGCCGGTCCGGTCGTGGTTCGCATATGAACCCGGGGAGCCATGACGTTCTGTGCGCGAGGCCGTGACATGAGTTCGGGACCGGACGCCGACGGGGAACTGTCGCCGCCGCCCATCACCGAAGACCGGGTGCTGACGCTCGACGACGAGCGGTTCCACCCCGACAACGTCGCGGTGGTGACCGGCGCAGCCTCCGGCATCGGCCGGGCGACGGCGGTCGCGCTGGCGGTCAACGGCCTGACGGTCGTCGGCCTCGACGTCGACGAGGCAGGACTGGACGACACCGTCGAGACGGTCGAGTCACTGGACGCCGACGGCCGGGCGGTCGCCGCGCCGACCGACCTGACCGACGACGCGGCCTGCGAGGCCGCAATCGAGGCCGCCGCCGAGGCGGGGCAGATACGCTATCTCGCCAACATCGCCGGCATGCAGCACATCGCCTCCGTCCCGGAGTTCCCGATGGACGCCTACGACGACGTGCTCGGCGTGATGCTGCGGGCACCGTTCCTGCTGTCGAAGCTGGTGATACCGCACGTCCGGGCGACCGACGACGGCGTCGGGGCGATCGGCAACATGTCGTCGGTCCACGGCCGCTACGCGACGCGGGACAAGCCGGCCTACATCACCGCCAAGCACGGCCTCAACGGGCTGACCCGGGCGGTCGCCGCCGAGGGCGGGGGGACGTTGCGGAGCTTCTCGATCAGCGCCGGCTACGTGCTGACGCCGCTGATGGCCGACCAGATCGCCGACACCGCCGCCGAGCGCGGCATCACCGAAGAGGCGGTCGTCGAGGACGTGATGCTCGGGCAGGCCCGCACGAAGGAGTTGATGATGCCGGTCGAGGTGGCGAACCTCTTCGTGTTCGGCTTCTCCTCGCACGCCCGCCACCTCAACGGCGGCGATCTGCTGTTCGACGGCGGCTACACGAAGACGTACGAGTGACGCGGGCCGGTAATGCGGATGCGGTCGTCGGCCGGTAAGTGCGGCGGCGTGCCGGTTTAGACCGGACTGCTGCCGCCGCGCTCGAGTTCCAGCACCACGGCGCCCTTGCCGATGTCGGAGCCGATGGTGAAGATACGGTCGGGGTTCTCCTCGTAGTCGACGTCGACGGCCGTCCAGAACGCCATCCCGTCGGGGGCGAAGGCGCCGATCTCGACCGGCGCCCGCGGCTGGCGGGCGTGCTCCTCGTAGTCGCCGCCCTTGTACAGCGTCGTCAGGTCGTACGCCCGGACGCCGCCCTGGTAGAACGACGAGACCAGCATCTCGTCGGTCACGTCGAAGTTGTGCGACGTCAGCGCCGCGTCGTCGGGGCCCTCCGGCGCGTCGATGTACGCCACCATGTTCGCGGACTTCCGACCGTTGCCGCGGTCGGGGTCGGGGTTCTGGTACGGGTCCCGGCGACCGTACTGGTCGCCGACGACCGCCGGGTCGAACCCGCGGGCCTCGATGGCGTCCCGGTCGACCTCGGGGTAGATGGCGCGGCCGCCCTCGGCGAGCGGCTTCACGTCGCGGGTGTCGAACACGCGGATGCCGCCGTGGTCGCCGGCGGGTTCGGCCGCGTCGCCGCCGGGCGGCGCCGCCGGTCCGGGGAAGGTCTCGGCGCCGACGAGCGTGTAGCCCAGGTCGGGCGAGCTTGTCCGTGACGTCGACGACCACGACCCCGGAGTCCCAGAAGCAGTTGTACACCAGTTCGTTCCCCGCGTCGGTCTCGACGGCGTAGAGGTCGTGGATGGGGCTGGTGGAGCCGTTGGCCATCTCCGCCTGTGCGTCCTGGAGCATCCAGGCGCCGCCCGTGCCGCGCTCCTCGTCCGGCACCTCGGTGCCGTCCGCGTAGTCGCCCCTGCCCTCCAGCGTCTCGGGGTTGGCCGGGTCGGTCACGTCCACGGTGACCATGCGGGCCTTGTTGAACGAGTCGCTGACGCAGAGGTACGCGTACACGCGACCGTCCGGCGCCTGCTGGAGGTCGCAGTTGTGGATCTCGTCCTTGTCGGTATAGAACGTCTCGAAGGACGGGTCGCCCGGGTCGGAGACGTCGAACAGGCTGATTCCCTGGGGGCTGCCGTTGTGGGCCACCGCCGCGACGTCGTCGGCTACCTTCGCGTCGACGGTGTCGTCGCCGTTAGCGGTTTCGGTCCGGCTTGCGAGAAACGGCGTCGTCGGGTCGTTGATGTTGATGGTGACGAGTGCGCCCTCCGACGCCGCGTACGCCCAGTCGCCGCGCGTCACCACCTCGTAGATGCCCGGCACCGGCGCCTCGCCGACGAGCCGGTATCCTTCGAACTGGTCGTACTGTGCGCCCGCGGCGCCCGACACGAGACCCGTGCCGAGCACCGCACCGCTCGCCTTGAGGAAGCTGCGTCTGTCGTACATGTGTAGGAGTGACGGCGGTCGTATCCGTCCGTCGTAGGCTTCACTCCGGGCCGCGTGTAAAAAGAGATTGTGACAGAGACGTCCAAACGACGCTCCCGGCGACCGCCGGAGCTAACTGCCGGGTGGCCGATGTCCCGCGCATGGACCCGGACCTGGAGGACTACTGGGGCGTCGGCCCGAAGACGACGGCGACGCTGGAGTCGACGGTCGGCCGGGCGGCCGCCGTCGAGGCCATCGAGACGGGCGACATCTGGACGCTCGCCGACGCCGGCATCGACCGCCACCGGGCGACCCGGGTTCTCCGGCGCGCCCGCAGCGAGGACGGCATGGAACTGCTGGCGACCCGCGACGCCCGGTCGGTGTACAAGGAGCTCATCGACGCGGCCGCCGCGTTCGCGGTCAACGACGACGCCGCCGGCCGGGTGCGGACGCTGACGCCGCTGACCGACCGGGCGGCCATCGAGACCCGACTCGACGCCGTCGAGGCCGCCGTCGAGACGTGGGCCGGCCTCGACGACGCCACCCGGCGGGACGTGCTCGCCGCGTTCGACGAGCACGATCCCGCCGAGGGCGGTCGGCTGGCGGCCGTCCGGGCCGTCGTCGCCCTCGAGGAAGCCGGCGTCTCGGGGCCGGCCTTCGAGCCGGTAGCCGACCTCGACGCCGACCAGTTGGCCGACGCCGCGACCGCGCTGGAGGCGCTGTCGGACGACCGGCTGGCCGGCGCCGACGAGGAGTTCGACCGCCTGCGGGCCGACCGCGAGGCCGTCGACGCGATGGTCGCCGACGCCGCCTCGGTCGTCGAGGAGCTCCGCTCGGAGGGCGTCCGCGAGGCCGCCGACGTCCGCGAGGGGCTCGTCGACCACGTACGGGCGGAGACGACCGTCGACCCCGTCCGGGTCCGGGAGACGGCGGCGACCGAGGCCGCCGACGCGACGGCGTTCGTTTCCGAATCTCTGCGTGCGCTCCGGGCGGAGCTCGACGCGGCGGCCGACGAGCGCGAGACGGCCGTCCGCGAGGAGCTGGAGGCCGACCTCGAGGCCGCCGGCGACGACGTCGACCGCGCCCGCCGGGCCGTCGCCGAGGTCGGCCGCGACCTCTCGCTGGCGCGCTTCGCCGAGGCTCACGACCTGACACGTCCCGACTACGCCGACTGGGGGACCCTCGCCGTCGCGGACGCGCGGAACCTCTCGCTTGCGGCCGCCGACGGGCCCGTCCAGCCGGTGACCTACGCCCTCGGCGACCACGACCTCTCGCCGCCGGCCGACGACCGGGTGTCGGTGCTGACCGGCGCCAACAGCGGCGGCAAGACGACGCTGTTGGAGACGCTGTGTCAGGTGCAGCTGCTCGCCCACATGGGCCTGCCGGTGCCGGCCGAGCGGGCCGTCGTCTCGCCGTGCGACCGCGTCGTCTTCCACCGGCGTCACGCCAGTTTCAACGCCGGCGTCCTCGAGTCGACGCTGCGGTCGGTCGTCCCGCCGCTGGTTTCCGGCGACCGGACGCTCATGTTGGTCGACGAGTTCGAGGCCATCACCGAGCCCGGCCGGGCGGCGGACCTGCTGTACGGGCTGGTCGACCTGACCGTCGGGGAGGGCGCCCTCGGGACGTTCGTGACGCACCTCGCGGACGACCTGGAGCCGCTGCCGGAGCCGGCCCGCGTCGACGGCATCTTCGCCGAGGGGCTCACCGACGATCTCGAACTGGAGGTCGACTACCAGCCCCGGTTCGGCGAGGTGGGCCGGTCGACGCCGGAGTTCATCGTCTCGCGGCTGGTCGCCGACGCCGACGACCGCGAGGAGGAAGCCGGCTTCCGGACGCTGGCGCGGTCGGTCGACACCGACGTCGTCCAGCGGACGCTGTCGGAGGCCGAGTGGAACGCCGACGCCGCCGACTGATACTGATCGTTGCGGTAACTTTCAACATAGCAGCGAAAAGAGGTCGTTTGGGCTCTGAGACCCCGATTCTCCCGACATCGGCGGTGAAGGCCCGCAATAATCAGTATGATCGTTACTCCGGCCGCTCCGGCCGCTTGGCCCGCTGGAGCGCCTCGTAGTATGTGGCGGCGTCGGCCTCGCGGACGAAGGCGGCCAGCTCGTCGTGACCGAGGTCCATCGCGGCGAAGCGCGCGCCCATGTAGTTGTGCTCGTCGTCCAGGACCTCCGCCTCGAGGACGTCCCGGAGCTGGCGAACGACATTGTCGGTGATGTCGACTCGTGTCATTTCATATCGCGTCAGGACGCGTGTCGTCTGGCGGTGTCGTATGCCTCCTGTACCCGGCGGAACTCCTCCTCGTCGCCGCCGTGGTCGGGGTGGACCTCCTTGACGCGCCGGCGGTAGGCCCGCCGGACGGCCGCCTCGTCGGCGCCGCGGGACAGCCCCAGCACGTCGAAGGCCGTCTCGGCGACGTCCGCCCGGCCTTCGAGGCGGTCGGCGCCGGCGGTTCCGGCGCCGCGGCCGCCGGGACCGCCCGGGCCGACGCCCGCGTTCGTGTTCGCGTCCCGGTCCGCGCCGGCGCCGGGCGACGGCTCCGGCGTCTCGAACGGTAGTCGGTTGCCGAGCGCGACGCCCGGCATCTCGTGTTCGGCGAGGATGGCGTGCGTCGGGCCCCGTTCCAGTGCCAGGAACGTCCGGGCGTCGAAAGTGACGGCGACGTCCCGCTCGGGGAGGTGGAAGGCGACCTGCTCGCCGGCGACGTCGGCGTCTTCGGTGAACCGCTCGTCGATGTCGTCGAGGTAGGCCCTGATCTCCTCGCGGCGGACGTCCTCGGTCGACCGGCTCGAGCGGTCCGACCGACCCGACCGGTCCGACCCTCCGCCGTCGGCAGCGACGGAGCTGTCCGGGAGGAGTCGCCCGGCGACGACGAAGGTGACGGCGACGCCGACGGTCGCGACGGCACCGGCGGCGACGCCGAGGTAGACCCAGCGCGGCAGCGACGACAGCGGTTCGACCACGGCCGACCTTGGTGCGACCCGGTTAAGAGCGTGTTGGACCCGGTCAGCCGATGTACCGGAGGTCCTCGTCGCCGGACGCCGGGCCGTCTTCCATCTGCTGGACGCGCTCGACGACCTCCTGCATCTCCTCGGCGCGGTCCGCGAGGGCGTCGTAGCCGACCTCGAAGCCGACGGCCGCCTGCAGCGCCTCCAGCACCACGCGGGCGCTCCGTGGGTCGATGAGGTAGCCGCTCGTCTCGCCCATCAGACAGGCGGCCTCCAGCCCGCGGCCCTCGCCCAGCCCCAGCAGCAGCCCGGAGACGCCGACGATACCGCCGGCGGGTTCGTCCTCGCGGAACTCGACGCCGACGCCTTCGAGCTCCTCGACGAGCGCGTCCGTCGTCGCCGCGCCGACCACGTCCGGTTCGTCGACGAGCTCGCCGGTCGGGACGCCGCCCATCGCGACGACGCGCTCGACGCCGAACCGCTCGGCGACGTCGAGAAAGCCCTCGGTCAACCGGTAGTGACCCGGGCCGTCGCCGGCCTGGTGGTCGCCGGTCAGCACCAGCAGGTCGCGGTCGGCGTCGCAGATTGCGTGTATCTCGGCGCCGGCCAGCGTCGTCCGGCCGTCCTCGACGGTCACCTGCGGCGGGAAGTGCTCGGAGTACACCCGCCGGACCAGCTCGGCGTCGAACTCCTCCAGCAGGTGCTCGGCGGCCAGCTTGCCGACGTGACCGACCCCCGGCAGCCCCTCGACGAGCACCGGCGCCTCGAGATCGGGGTCGTCGTCGACCGCCGCCTCGACTTCGAAGTCGTCCATGAGAGGTGGAAGGGTCCGGCCGGCATAAGAACACGGCGATGTGTCGACCGTCAGTCCCGGCGGCGGGCGCGGCGCCGGTACTCGCCGTAGGGGTCCTCGGGGTTGTACGGGGCGGGGGCGCTGTTCTCCGCGTCGGCGCCGCACTCCGGGCACGCCCCGCCGAGCGTGTAGACGGGCGCGTCGTGTTCGGTCGCCCACGCCGAACAGACCCGGATGTCGGCCCTCATTCCTCGTCGGTGCGGCGCTCGCGGTGGAAGTCGGCGGCCCCGCCGACGGCCTCGATGGCTTCGCCCGCGCGGTCGGCACTCTCCTCCAACTGGGACTCGGCGGTCTTGTAGTTGGGCGCCTGCACCCGGATGCGGTACTCCGGGGCGCCGACGTAGGTGACCTCGAGGTCGACCTCCCCGGCCACCCCGGCGGACGGACCGCCCTCCGAGCCTTCGCCCCCGTTGGTACTCGCGAGGGCCTCGCCGTTGCCCTCGGCGGCCGACAGCGCCTCGCGGACGTCCTCGACGCCGTCCGGCCCTGGCGCCTCCAGGTCGACGTAGCCCGTCACCGTCACGTACGGCACTGAGACGTTCTCTCGGGCCGTCTCGACGACGGCTTCGAGTTCGTCGTCCGCGAGGTCGGTCCCCTCGAGCGCTTCCGGGCCGTGGATGGCGGCCTCCTCGAAGCCGTCGTACAGCGTGCCGTACTCGTCGATGAGCTCGTTGGCCACCCGGCTGAACGTCTCGTCGTCGACGCCCTCGCCGAGGGCCAGCTCCATCCACTTGTCGGCCTTCTGCTCGTTTTTCCACTCCTGGATTTTCTCCGAGCGCTGGTGGTCGTTGACGTCCTTGATGGAGAGGTCGACCTGCTGGGCGTCCTCGTCGACCTCCAGTACCTTGCAGACGACCATCTGGTCGACGTTGACGTGGTCGCGGACGTTCTTGATCCAGCCGGAAGCCACCTCGCTGACGTGGACCAGCCCGCGCTTGTCTTCGTACTCCTCGAGGTCGACGAACACGCCGAAGTCCTCGATCTCGTCGACGCGTCCGACGACGAGTTCGCTCGGCGTGGGCCAGCCGCTGTACTGCATACGACGCGGTAGCCGTGTGACGAGAATAAACCCTCCGACCTTTTTCTGCGTCGGGTGCGCTCGCGTTGCTCGCGCACCGCTCCTTGAAAAACGTCGATGAAAAAGGCCGGCGGCTCACTGCGTTCGCCGCCGGTGAACCGCTCGCTCCCTCCGGTCGCTCGCGGATGCTGGACTGGCTTGTCTTATAATGATTTATAAATCTGCCAGCAACCGGGTCCCCACCTCCCGTTCGCTCGTCGGTCGGCCCCTATCGGGCCTCGACGACCTCGAGAACCTCGCCGTGGAAGTCGGCCTCGCCGCCGGTCGGCGTCGCCAGCGTCGACCCACAGACCGCACAGTCGACGACGCTTGCGACCTTGCCGAAGACGACCTGCTCGTTCTCGCAGTCGTCACACCGGATGCTGAAGAAGTTCCCCGCCATGGTCACTCCTGGAAGGTGAGCCGCCCGGCCCGCCATCCCTCCCGGAGGTGGGCCTTGCCGCAGTCGCTGCAACGATACTTTAGGTCGGTCTTCTTGGTCGGCTTGTCGCCGCCGGGCACCTTGGAGAACCGCCCGGCGTTGCCGATGACGGCCTTCCCGCGGCGGGTGCGGCGGGCGTCCCACTTCGTCCCCGAGGATTGGCCCGTTCGGACCTTCTCGACTTCGATCTCCTGGTGGGAGTTGCAATGCGGACAGTGCGAGTTGAACCGGCGTGGCATCTCCATTGTTAGCCACCGATAGCGCGTCGCAGGTTAAAACGGGTTTGGTTTGCCGACCGTTTCGGGCGGCACGGCGGTCCTCGTCGGCGGCCCCGCCGCCCGGCTCACCGGAAGACACTTGCCGTGGGACGGCAACCGGCGGGAACATGCCGAGACGAACCGTCACGGTGGCGCTCGCGTCCGCGCTCGGTGGCATGCTCCTCGCCGGCGGCGGCGTCGCCGCGATACCGCCGCCAACACCGTTCTGTACCGTCTGCGGGGAGCCGTTCCACGAGGACGTCACCGCGACCGAGGTAACGCTGGAGGTTCGCGAGAACGGCGACGTCCGCTGGCGCGTCGAAAACGAGGTGGCCGAGCCGACCGCCGGCGAGTGGCGCCGAAATCCCGACCGGGTCGAGACGCTCGTCGCCGAGCGGCTCGAAACCGGCCGGCCGCCGGCCGACTCCTCCGAGCCGACGGTCGAGGTCGGCGACGGGACCGTCACCGTCGAGTTCGTCGATCGCGGGGCGGCCAGACAGCGGCTCGGCCTCCTCGTGGTGCCGTACCTCAACGGCGAGGGGCGCGTGACCGAGTACGTCATCAACGCCGACGAACTGGTCGTCGAGCCGCCGGAGGGTCAGCGGGTCGTCAACGATCCCTCCGTCGCGACCGTCGAGAACGGCCGGGCCGTCTGGACCGGCGTCGCGGCGACCGACGGCGACGGCGACGGCACCCGGCAGGCCCCCGAACCGGGCGAGACGTACGTCGTCATCGGGTCGGGCGCGACCGCCGGGGAGCGGAGTACGGTCGTGACGACGCTGGAACCGCTCGACGCGGGGCTCTACGGCCGCTACGCCCTCGGACTGCTGGCCGTCGTCGGCGCGGCCTACGGCGGCTACCGGCTCGAAGGGACCCGTCTCCCCCGGCGGTCGGTCGCCGCCGGCGTCGCGCTGGCTGCGGTCCCGTACGTCGCCATTGTCGCGGCGAGACACCCGTGGTGGCCGAGCGGCGGCCTCGGGGCGCTGTACTTCTGGCCGCTGCTCGCGGTCGGCATGCTCGTCGCGGCCGGCCTCGGCGGCGGCGCGCTCTACCTGCGGGCGGCGACGGTCGACGACGGGCCCGCGTGACCTGGCCCGGGGGCCCCTTCGAAGCGCTTAACCACGACTCCGCCGAAACTCGGTGTATGAAGCGACTCATCATCCGCGGCGACCCCGGCATTCGCAAGGACGCAGTCATCGAGTACGACGGCCGGGAGTACGTCTGCTTCGGGGTCTCCCGGCAGGGCGAGTGGCACGGTCCCGACCGGCCGCAGCTGTGGTGTACCGTCGGTACCGAAGACGAACGCGAGGACTTCGAGAAGCGGAACTTCATCCCGATGCGGATGGACGTCGAAGACGTCGACGCCGGCGCGATCGACGTGGTGAAAGCCGCCGGCGACCTGGCGGTGTAGCACGGACCGCCACGGCGACAGTTCCGGCGTAACTCCGCCCTCCGCCGGGTGGACGAACGAGATCGCCCGAGCGTCGGCCTGTACCGTCGGACGTGTACTCGGCGTATTTTGGGGTACATTTGGGAACAGATTTATTTTCCGAGCGTCGACCGATGGGGCCGTGTCATCCGACGGTTCCGTTCTGGCCGAGACGACGAGCCTCTGTCCCGACTGCCTCGAGCGGATCCCCGGCCGCTACGAGGTTCGCGGAGACCACGTCCACCTCGCCCGGGAGTGCCCGGACCATGGGGCCAGCAGCCGGCAGGTGTGGGGGTCGGTCGAGCACTGGAGGTGGGCCCACGAGATGGCGGGCGACGTCTCCCCGGAGCCCGCCCCGGAGGAGGACCTCGTCGTGGACCACGACCACGCCTGTCTCGCGGTGGTGGAGGTGACCGAAAGCTGCAACCTCTCGTGTTCGTTCTGCTTCGCCAGCTCCAGCCCGAGCGGCGCCCACCGCCCGACCGAGGAGGTGATCGACCTGCTGGAGACGGTCAAGCAGGACGGCGAGGCCCGGCCGATCCAGTTCTCCGGCGGCGAGCCGACCGTGCGCGACGACCTGCCCGACCTGGTGGAGCTGGCCGGCGGCATGGGCTTTTCGCACATCGAGGTGAACACGAACGGAATCCGCCTCGGCACCGAAGACGGCTACGCCCGGCGGCTGGCCGACGCCGGCGTCACGGCGATCTACCTCCAGTTCGACGGGCTCAGCGGCGAGGCGAGCGAGGACATCCGCGAGGTCGACATCGTCGCCGAGAAGCGAGCGGCCATCGAGGCCTGCCGCGAGGCCGGCCTCCCGGTCGTGTTGGTTCCGACGGTCGTTCCGGACGTCAACGACGACGAGATGGGCGAGATCGTGTCGTTCGCGATGGACAACCTCGACGTGATCGAGTCGGTCAACTTCCAGCCGGTGGCGCAGTTCGGCCGCTACGAGGAACACGGCGGTCGCTTCAGCCTGGACCAAGCCGCCGGCGCCCTGGCCGACCAGCTCGACGGGATCGGCCAGCGGGACTTCATGCCGATTCCCTGCTGTTCGGCCACCTGTCAGATGGCCTCCATTCTGGTCCGGGGCGACGACGGCGAGATCTCCTCGCTCGCACAGTACGTCTCCCCGGAGCTGTACCAGCAGATGTCCGCGATGATCGGTGAGGAACAGTGGCTGGAGATGATGGCGGGAACGGAACTCGGCGGCGACGCGGTCTGCTCGGCGGTCGGCTGCTGTGGCGACGACTCGACGCCCATCCCCGGCGTCGCCGACGAGGTGCTCGAGATGTTCGGCGACGTCCTCGCCGTCTCCTTCACCGGGTTCATGGACGTCGACGCCGGCGACGCCGGCAAGCTGTCGAACTGCTGTGTCTCCGTGCCGACGGACACCGGCGACCTGGTTCCGTTCTGTGCGTACAATATGACGACCGACGACGGGGAGTACGCCATCCGCAACCGGAACGACTGGGGCGGCCGCGACTCCGTGGGCGCGCCCTCGTCGTTCGCGGACCGCGCGGCCAAGGCGGTCGAGGCGGAGCTGCCGGAGCCGGACGCGGCGTCCGACGCCGACCCCGGCGAGGTCTCCCACTACGCCGGGGAGGACGACGACTGATGAACCCCCTCGAGGCCGCCCTCTCGAACCCGTGGGCCGCGCTCCGCGAACTGACCGACGACCCGCTCCACCCGGGCGGAGCGGCGGCCACCCGCGAGCTCATGGACCGGGCGGACGTCGCCGCGGGGACGCGGCTACTGGACGCGGGCTGTGGCGGCGGCGAGTCGCTGGCGCTGGCCGCCGAGCGCGGCGCCCGCCCGCTCGGCCTCGACCGCGATCCCGGCCTCGACGAGGAACTCGCGATCGACGCCCCGGTCGTCCGCGGCGACCTCGGGACGTTTCCCGTCCGAGACGACAGCCTGGACGTGGTGCTGGCCGAGTGTACACTCTGTCTCTCCGACGACGTGGCGGGGACGCTCGCGGAGGCCCGCCGCGTACTGGACGAGGGCGGCCGGCTGGCCCTCTCGGACGTGGTGACCGACGGCGAGGACGGGGAGCGACGGCTGCCGCCGTTCGTCGGGGGGGCGCTCTGTCTCACGAACGGAATGGACCGCGACCGCGAGCGCCTGCGAGCGCGCGTCGAGCGCGCCGGCTTCGAGATCCGGGGCGTCCGTGACCACCGCGAGGACCTGCTGGCGATGCGCGACCAGGTGGCCGAACAGGTCGACCTCGACGGACTGTCGTCCCTGATGGGCGACCGCGGCGACGACCTCCGCGAGCAGGCATCCGAGCTGTCCGGGAAGGTCGAAAACGGGACGATCGGCTACGTCTCGCTCGTCGCCGAGGCCGTCTGAGTCTGAACCTGAGCCTCCCGGGCGTCGCAACCGCGATCACCCGTCGGCCGGGTCGCCGCCGACGGCGGCCCGTCCGGCGACGACCAGCCCCCCGGCGAGGACGAACACGCCGTCGGAGGCCAGCCGGTACGCCAGGACGACGACCCCGGCGGCGACGAGGTTCAGTCCCAGCGTCGCCACCAGCACGGTCGCGAGGGTGGCGTCGACGCCGCCGAGGCCGGCCGGCAGCGGCACGACGTTGCCGAGGCCCGACAGCGGGACCGCGAGCACCGCCACCGCGGGGGCGGCGGGGTGGCCGAGCGACACCAGAATCGCCGACAGCGCCAGCGCTCCGGCCACCCAGCCGGCGACCGTGAGCAGGAACGTCACCGCCAGCGCGGTCCACGACCGGCCGATCGCTCGCGCCGTCTCGCCGACGTCGGCGATCGCCCGGTCGATCCGCCCGCGCGCGAGCGCCGCGTCGGCCCGTGCCGACAGCCGACCGACGGTGGCACGGCCGGCGGCCGCCAGCGCGTGTAGCAGACGGGTCGGGGGCCCGGGGCGGGCCGCGACGAGTCCGCCCAGGCCGAGCGCGACCGCCGCGATCGCGACTAGCAGGGCGACCAGCCGCGGGGCGGCGCTGGTCGCGCCCGTCGTCGCCACGAGCGGGACGGCGGCCACCGGCACCACGATCGCCGCCGGGAAGCCGACGGTGTAGCCGATCACGACCGCGGTCAGCCCGCGCTCGTAGGGGATGGTCGTCTCCCGGCCGAGCGCGTACGCCATCACGGCCGGGGCGCCCAGCCGCCCGCCGGGGAGCGTCCGCTTGGCGAAGTTGCCGACGGCGTACGCGAGCAGGAACCGGCCCGCCGGGACCGTGGCGCCGGCGGCGGTGAACAGGGCACGCTGGGCCTCGCTCCAGATCGCAAGCGACAGCAGCGACGCGGCCACGGCGGCGGCGAACCACCGCGGGTCGAGGCCTGCCAGCTCGCTCGCCACTCGACGGGGCCCGACCGCGAGCGCGAACCCGCCGACGAGCGCGACGACCAGCGCCACGACCAATAGCTGCCGGGCACGAGGGCGGCGCCGGACGGCCGCGAGGCCGGTCGGATTTGCTCTCGCCGTCGCCGTCTCGGCCGGATCACCCTCGGTATCCGCGGGCCCGTCGGTCACGAAATGAAAAGGGACGGCCGGGATATCAGTCCATCGTCGGTGGGCGCCGGACGCGAACGAGGGCGATACGGGGTGAGACGTCGACGGTCGCGTGCTCGATGAAAACGTCGACCGCGTGCGACCCGTCGATTCGATCGGGAGCGTCGACCCGGCGATTCCGCGCGCTCACTCCGAGGCGGGGCACTGCTCGAGCAGCGCCCGGTACTCGATGCCGCCGTCGATGGCGACGATGAGGTGAACGCAGTCTTCTACCTCCATCATCCCGGCGACGCGAGTCGTTCGCGTACTGCTCTCTTCCTGCCACTTCACCATCAGCCGGTAATCGCGGGGCTCTAGCCACTCGTCGTCGAAGACGTGGGTGTGGACCCTCCTTCCGTTCCCCGCGGGACTGCCGTCGAGTTCGACCGTCTTCCAGAGGTGAACGTTCTGGTTCGTGTCGGTGAGCAGTACCGTCACCGTCGCCGCGGAGGTCTCGTAGTTCTCGACCTCGAGGTACGGTACGGTCACCCCCCCGGATGACCGCTCCGCGGTCCTGTTACAGCCCGCTATCCCGACGGCAGCGGCGCCTGCTCCGAGAAAAAACTCCTCCGTCGCATGTCTCGAAAGGCACGAGCGATCGGTAAATGCCTTTCCGCAGCGACCGATGCACTCGGCGGCTCGCGGCCGGGCCTCGAGGGACCTGGAGGCCGGACGGCCCGCGTCGCCGCCGTCACCGGGCCGCGTTCGTCGCCTCGCGCATGACCTCGATGGCCTGCTTCAGCGTCTCGATGCCGACGGCGTAGGAGATGCGGGCGTGGCCGGCGCCGTGGTCGCCGAAGGCCTCGCCGGGGACGACGACGACGCCGCGGTCGATGGCCTCGTCCACCCAGCCGTCGGGCACTCGCGGCATGGCGTAGAAGGCGCCCTTCGGCGTCGGCACCTGCAGGCTCATGTCCTCCAGGCCGTCGACCAGGACGTCCCGGCGGCGCTCGAAGGCCTCGCGCATCTCCTCGACGTGGTCCTGTGGCCCGTCGAGGGCTGCTTCGGCGGCGAACTGCGCGGGCGCGGAGGCACACGCCTGGACGTACTGGTGGACCCGGAGCATCCGCTCGACGCGCTCGTGGGAGGCGGTCACCCAGCCCAACCGCCAGCCGGTCATCGAGTAGAACTTCGAGGCCGCGTTGACGACGACCACGTTGTCCGAGTCGGCGTACGTCATCGGCGAGAAGTGCTCACCGTCGAAGACGAACGGCTCGTACACCTCGTCGGAGATACAGAGGACGTCGTGGTCGTCGGCGATGCGGGCGAACGCGCGGATGTCGGCCTCGCTCTGGACGGCACCGGTCGGGTTGGCGGGGCTGTTGACGACGAAGGCGGCGGTGTCGTCGGTGACGGCGTCCTCGACGGCCGCCGGCGACATCGTCAGGTCCTCGCGCAGCGCCACCGGCCTCGGCTCGCCGCCGGCCAGATGCGTCAGCGCCTCGTAGGAGACGAACCCGGGGTCGGGGACGATGACCTCCTGGCCCGAATCGACGTGGGCCTCGATGGCGACGTGCAGCGCCTCGCTGCCGCCCGCAGTCGCGATGACGTCGTCGGGGTCGACCGAAAAGCCGTTGTCGCGGCCGTGTTTCGCGGCGATGGCCTCGCGCAGTTCGAGCGTGCCCTTGTTCGAGGTGTAGGCGTCCGTCTCGCCGGCCTCGATGGCGTCGACGGCCGCCTGCCGGGCGTGTTCCGGCGCCGGGAAGTCCGGCTGTCCCAGCCCGAGGTTGATGGCGTCGGCGCCCGCCGCCTCGAACACCTCGCGGATGCCGCTGATGGAAACCCGTTCGACGCGTGCAGAAAACTCCGTCATGTCCCACAGGCGGGCGCGGGTCGGGTTAACTCTGCTGGATGCCCGGTCACTCCTCGACGGCGTCCCGCAGCCGCTCGAGGTGCCGCTCCAGCCGCCGCAGCGTCGCGTCGGCGTCGGCGTAGCCGTGGTCGTACTCCTCGTAGGCGGTGTCGGCCTTCTCGAGGAACCGCTCGACGGCCTCGTCGGTGTCGGTATCACCCATGTCGTGTCGAACGAACGCCGGAAACAAAACGACGGCGCTCTGTGGCGATTCAGTCGGCGTACTCCACCACTTCGAGGGCGTCGACCGCACGGAAACCCTCGTCGCGAGTGACGAGTTCGGCGCCGACCTCCCGGACGACACCGGCGATGAGCACGTCGAGACGGTTTATTTGCTCACCGTCGGCTTTCAGCTCCCGTTCGACGGCAACGGCTTCCCTCGCGCTCGCGTCGGTGAACGGAAGTCGTTCGAGCCACTCGAGCCGTCGAGCCAGGTCGTCGACCGTCTCGGCACCGTCGGCGAACACCGCGCCGCGGTACACCTCGTTCAACACGAGTGTCGGAGCGTACAGCGGCTCGTCCTCGGTGGTCTCGAGGAACTCGGCCACCGGTCCCTCGTCGTCTTCCGTCAGGTAGTCGACGAGGAAGGTGGTCCCGACGGCCTTCATCCGTCGTCGGTCCCGAAGATTCGTCGGTGTCGGTCGGTCGCGTCCTCGTCGAACGTCTCCCCGCCCTCCTCGACGGCCTCGCGGAATCCGTCGACGTCGCGCAACGAGCCGTATCCGTCCCACCGCCCGCTCCGCTCGCTAGCCAACCGAAGGAGCGTGTCGGTGAAGCTCTCTCCCTCGCGTTTGTGCGCCTTCAGCCGTTCGTACGCTTCCTCGGTGACGGTTATCGTCTTCGACCCCATGCACGTGTAAACGTACACAGAAGTCTTGTAACTGACGGCGAACGCACCCGGCGACGAGACCGCGGAGCCGTCGAGTCACCGTCGTGCCGACCGGCTACCGCGCGTCCAAGCCGAGCGAGGACGCGCGACTGGAGAGAGACGCGTATATTTCTCCACTTTTTGCCGTCATCAGACCGCGGAGCGGTCTGATTGCCCATCAGATTCCAACGGAATCTGATGACCGCGGGCGGCGGCCGACGGCCGCCGCCGATAAAACGCCCGCGGTGGCGGCTCGACCCGCCGCCGTCGTGCCGTCAGTGCTCGGACGACCGCCAGCCGGTGAACGACATCGTCCTCGTCGCGACCACGCCCCCAATAGATGTTTGCGCCGGCACACGAGCCGCCCAAGCATCCGCGAGGGAGCGCCGCGACCGAGCGGTTCGCGGCGGCGACCGAAGGGAGCCGCCGTAGCGACGAGCGACTACCGCGGGCCGCCAGGCCCGCGACAGGAGCAGCGGGTTGCGGGCGGAGCCCGCAACCGAATGGACGTGGCGGCGGAGCCGCCACGCAGCGCGCATAATTTTCCCCACGTTTTTGCCGGGCCGGCCGCAGGCCGGCCCGTGTAAAAAGTGGGTTTCAGTGCTTGAATGCGCGCTGACCCGTGAACGCCATCGCAATGTCGCGGTCGTTCGCAGCCTCGATGACGTCCTCGTCGTTGACGGATTCGCCGGGCTGGACGACGGCCTCGACGCCGGCGTCGGCCGCGGCCTCGACGCCGTCCGGGAACGGGAAGAACGCATCCGAGGCCATGACGGCGCCGTCGGCGTCCTTGTTCTCGGCGTGTTCGTCGGCTTTCATCGCCGCCAGCCGGACGGCGTCGACGCGTGAGACCTGGCCCATCCCGACGCCGACCGTCTCCGTGCCGTCGGCGAAGATGATGGCGTTGGACTTGACGTGTTTGATCGTCCGCCAGGCGAACAGCATGGTCTCAATCTGCTCGTCGGTCGGCTCGCGGTCGGTGACGACGTCGAGGTCGTCGGCGGTCAGCGACTGGCGGTCCCGCTCCTGGACCAGCCGGCCGCCGACGAGGTCGGTCTCGACGGGCGACGCCGACGGCTCTCCGAGATCGCCGACGTCCAGCACGCGGAGGTTCTCCTCGCCGCGGAGGACGTCCAGGGCGGCGTCGGTGTAGCCGGGGGCGACGACGACCTCCTTGAAGGAGTCGGTGATCGCCTCGGCGGTCGCGGCGTCGCAGGCGCGGTTCAGCGCGACGATGCCGCCGAAGGCGCTCATCGGGTCCGTCGACAGCGCGTCGTCGTATGCCGTCGCGAGGTCGTCGGCGACCGCACAGCCGGCCGGGTTGGTGTGTTTGATGACCGCCGCCGCCGGCGCGTCGAACTCCCGGACGAGCCGCAGCGCCCCGTCGGCGTCGTTGTAGTTGTTGTACGACAGCGCCTTCGCGCCGCCGTTCAGCTGGTCGGCGCCGACGACGCCCGCGAGGTCGTCGCCGTCGTCGGCGTAGACGGCGGCCGCCTGATGGGGGTTCTCGCCGTACCGCAGTTCGCGGTCGCGGTCGGCGCTGGCCAGCCGGCGGGCGGGAAACCGGCCGTCCTCGTCGCCGTCGACCGACACCTCGCCGTCGGCGACGGTCACGCGGTCCTCGGCGAACCACCGTACCGCCCGCGGGTAGGCGGTGAACTCCGCGTCGGACAGCACCCGCTCCTTCAGGTCGGCGACGTCGTCGCCGTCGTACACCGGCACCGGCTCCTGGGTGACGATGGGTCCGCCGTCGATCGTCTCGTCGACGATGTGGACGGTACAGCCGCTGACGGCGACGCCGGCCTCCAGCGTCCGCTCGTGGGCGTCCAGCCCCGGGAACGACGGCAGCAGCGCCGGGTGGACGTTCAGCGTCGTCGGCGCCGCCTCGAGGAACGTCTCCGTGAGGATGCGCATGTAGCCGTCCAGACACACCAGATCGACGTCGTACCCCTCCAGCCGCCGAAGAACGCGGCGCTCGTGGTCGGCCCGCGACTCCGCGTCCTCCCTGGCGACCACCTCGGTCGGAATCCCGCGCTCGGCGGCACCCTCCAACGCCGGCGCGCCCTCCTCGTTCGTGAGCACGACGGCCAGCTCGGCGCCGCCCGGTTCCGTGTCGGCCAGGTGGAGCAGGTTCCGGCCGTAGTTCGAGGCCATACCGGCAATTCTCATGATCGTGATGGGCTCCGCCGCGACAAAAGGAGTTGCGGTCCGGGGCGTCCGGGGCGTTCGAAGCCGGGCCGGAAGGCGGGAGCACCATGCCGAACGTCGCGTTCACGGACGCCGAGGGCACCGCCTCGAAGGTCCCGCTCGATGCCGGTCGACCGGCCGCCGGCGGGAGTCTCGACCCGATGACAGCGCCCGCTGGACCGTCCGAAACGACGGCCACGACGACGTTCCTCAGAACTGCTCGGGGAGGAACGTCCCCCGGCGTGGGAACGACCGCGCCAGCCTCCCGGCGGCGTCGGCGTCGTGGAGCGCCAGGTCGCCGTCGGCGCGGGCGCGCTCGCTGCCGCGGTGGCCGACCAGCAGTTGTGACAGCATCCCGATGTCGGGGCTCGCGTCCGGGTCGGCGTCGGCCGGCTCGACGGCCGCCGTCCAGTAGCGTTCGCCGGCCGCCCGGCCGTACCGGGCGTAGAACGACTCGTCGAACGGGTGAAGCGCCGCGAGCGGCCACTCTCGCTCGCGGTAGTCCGCCAGCGACGCCGCCAGCAGCTCGACGGCGTACTCCTGTCGGCGGTGCTCGAGCGGGGAGGCGACCGCCGAGACGCCCGCTACCGGGAGCTACTCGCCCCTTCGACACGCTTTTCGCCGGCGGCGGACGACGACCCCACATGACCGACCGGAGCCCCCTCGACGCCGTCTCGCCGCTGGACGGCCGCTACGCCCGCTACACGGAGCCGCTCACCGACCACGTCAGCGAGGCGGCGCTGATGCGCGCCCGCGTCCGCGTCGAGGTCGAGTACCTGCTCGCGCTCGCGGACCTCGAGGCGACGCCGCTGACGCTGGACGCCGACGCCCGCACCGACCTCCGGGCGCTGTACGACTCCTTTGACGCCGACGACGCCGCCGTCGTCAAGCGGCTGGAGACGGAGGGCTACGGCGACTACGCGGCGACCAACCACGACGTCAAGGCCGTCGAGTACTTCCTTCGGATGCACCTCCCCGACGAGGACGAACAGGGGCCGTGGGTCCACTTCGCCCTGACCAGCGAGGACGTCAACAACCTCGCCCACCGGCTGCTGCTGCGCGGCGCCGTCGAGGCGGTGCTGGTCCCCGAGGTGCGCGAGCTGCGGGACGCGCTGGCGGCGGCGGCCCGCGAGCACCGCGACCTGCCGATGCTGGCTCGGACCCACGGCCAGCCGGCGACGCCGACCACCTACGGCAAGGAGCTGGCCGTCTACGCCTCGCGGCTGGGCCGGGCGCTCGGCCGGCTGGAGGC
>PXRL01000021.1:0-25438 GCA_003020965.1 Halobacteriales archaeon QS_4_69_225 | reverse complement strand
CGACGCAGGTCAACCCCTGTGACGACCTGGCGGCGGTCTTCGACGCGCTCCGGGGCGTCAACAACGTCCTCCGGGACCTGGACCTGGACATGTGGCTCTACGTCTCCGATCGGTACCTGGGACAGGAGGCCGCCGAGGGCGAGACGGGATCGTCGACGATGCCGCACAAGGTCAATCCCATCGACTTCGAGAACAGCGAGGGCAACCTGACGAAGGCCAACGCCGACCTGACGTTCCTGGCGGACTACGTCACCACCTCCCGGCTCCAGCGGGACCTCTCGGACTCGACGGTCAAGCGCAACGTCGGCGCCGCCCTCGCGCACTGTCTCATCGGCTACCGGAAGACCGCCGCCGGCCTCGAGAAGGTGACGCCCAACGAGGCGGTCATGCGGGAGGACCTCGAGGCCACCCCCGAGGTCGTCGGCGAGGCAGTCCAGACGATCCTCCGGCGGGAGGGCGACACGGACGCTTACGAGCGCGTCAAGGAGCTGACCCGCGGCCAGCAGGTCGGCCTCGAGGACTTCCGCGAGTTGTTCGACGACCTCGACGTCGAGGAGTCGGTCCGCGAGGAGTTGTGCGAGTTGACGCCGGCCGGCTACACCGGCGTCGGAAGCGACCTCGTGGACGAACTCGACGGGTAGTCGGCGGGACCGCGTTCCCGGACGGCTCTTCCTATCCGTCGTGTCCGGCGACCCGACGACGGTTCGCCGCGCTGTGTGCCGTCGCTCCGCCGGCCGTTCGAGCGAGGATGGACGGTCCCGGACTGCGCCGAGCGGGGACGACGCCCCGACGGACGATCTGGAGTCGGGATTCGAAGCGACGATTCGCCGTCGTCCGGGTCGGGCCACACGGAGCCCTTTCCCCTCCACTTCGACCGCCGGTTCACGTCCCCGTGGCCGACGGTATCAGTCGGACGAGGCGTTCGTGGTCCATGACGACCGGTAATCGACGGCGACCGCGACGTCCCGGTCCGTTCGGCGCTCTATCTCGCTTTCGAGATCCGAAGCGAGGTCGTCCGGCGGCGTCCCGGACGGGCCGCTCACCGTGACGGTGACCGAGGTCGGTCCCGACGGAGCGCCGAGACCGCCGTACTCCGTCGTCACACCGGTCATCTCGAGGTCGGCGTAGGCCGGCGACGACATCGTCCCCTGGACGGCTCCCTTCGTCTGATGACTGAAGCCGACCTGCGAAGCGGTCAGGGCACCGGTCGCGACGGTCGCGACGGTCACCAGCAGGATCGTCGCGTACACGCGGCGCACGTCCGCGTCGGGAACCGAGTCCCCGAGCGACTGCTCCCCGAACAGCCACGGGGGTTCGTAGCCCAGGAGGAGGAACGCCACGAACGCGCCGATGTTGATGGCGAGTACGTTCACCGCGAGAAGCAGCAGTGACCCGACGGCGTACGCCTGCTCCCCCCATGCGAGGCCGAGGCCGACGCCGCCGGCCGCGGGCACGATCGCCGCCGCGATCATGACCCCGATAAGGGAGACCGACTGCTCGGTCGAGTACCCGTAGGCGCCGACGATGCCCGCGACGGTGGCGCCGACGGTGCTCAGAAGCGACGGGGCGAGTCTGACGCCGACGAGTTCGATGCTCGTGACCTCGACTGCCGGCGGAACGAACCCGGTCCGGCGGAGCGCCAGCGCGAACGGGGTTGCGACGAGAATCGCGAGGACGAGACCGAGTACTTGCTCCTTGACGCTGCCCGTGAAGACGTCCCACTTGCCGTCTACCGCCGCCGCCGGGGCCGCGAGAGCGGCACTGACCTGTGGGGCGATGACCATCGCCCCGATGACGAGCGCGGGCTGGTCGAGGAGCAGCCCACACGTCGCGGCGAGCACGCTGAGCACCGACCCACCGTAGTACATGAGTCGCGGCCACCGCGACTCCTGTATCTTCGCGCCGAGTTCCGCCCGCGAGAGGGTCGGGGTTTCGTTATTGTACTCGCGCTGGAGTTCCGAGAACTCGCCGGTGTGGGCGAATTCGCCCTTCGTGACGACGGTGTAGGCGTCCGAATCGATGTCCGCGTCGTCCAGTCCATCGAGAACGTCCGAGACGGCCGCCGTCGGGAGGGGAAAAAAGAAATGGACGTCGCCATCGTCGTCATCGTCGCCATCGTCGCCATCGTCGTCGCTGCCGCCGGTCGAGGTGACGTACTCGAAGTCGAGGTCCTCGAGCACCGCCTCGACGCTCGACCGTTCGGACGCCGGTACCCGGACGTGGAGCTGTCTCACACTTTCTCCCCCCGACTACCGCTCGGTGAGGATTCGGGGACGGACGAATCAGCACGGGTGGGCACGCCATGGGGGGTTGCATCGACCGCGGTCATATAGGTCGAAGTGACATCCGACCATCATAAAAACTCTCGGGCTGCGTAGAGCCCGCAGAGCGGTTGCGGTCCCGTAGTGGTCAGTGTAAGTCAAAATTGAATACGTTCTGTGAGTACGTTCGCTATGGAATCAATGACCGACGGGAACGATCCAGATTTCAGCCCTCGGGCACTTGTTCCGGGATTCGAACTGTTTAGGCCTCGAACAGCTGGAACTCACATCTCTGGTTACGCAGTCGGTGTCCTCGTTTGGCTCGCCAGCTATGCACTCGGCACTCGCATCGTATCCGGTAGTGCTTCCGCCGTTGTCGGAGCGGGGGCAGTGGTCGCCGCGGCGGTGACTGGTCTGTACTTCGTCACGCTGTTCGCCCTCGTCATCGGGTCCCCGCTCGGGGACATCGTTGCTCCGACATTTCTCACGGTTGGCGTCCCTGGATTCGTGTACCGCGCGCTCGCCCCGTCATCGGTTCCCGGAATGTCAGCCGTTGCCCCGTTCAATTCGACCGGCGGGGCTGCGTTGGGTGCAGTCGTTGCCGGCGTGGTCATCACGTTCGTCGGTATCGCCGTCGTCTACTGGTGGAAAGACAACGCGCGTGACTGGGAGGCCGAAACGATGCCCCAGTCGTTCAGTCTCCTCGGGGTTCTCGGCATGGGGGAGCAGTCGCGACTCCCGGAGCCGGAGGCGACAGACCGCGAACCGAGAGGCTACAGTCGCTTGCTCGGGATTTTTTTCGCACTCATCCTTGCTGTCTCTGTGGTGGTGGCCGCGCTCGCTCCCGTCGTCACGATTCGCCCGAATGACGTGGCCGGTTCGGTACTTGTTCTGACGGTCGTCACGTATCTCTGGCTCCAGTGACTACCTCCTATGAAGCGGGCGATTTCTGGCATGAAACAATAGAAGCTCGCTCCGCCTCACTCTTCATCCTTATCTGAACACCGCCGTTTTCACCACATCTACTCTGACAGCTTCTGAGTATAATTTGTTTTCGTCGGGATACAGCGTTCGTCTGTATGATACGGGTGATTCAGTGTGATTCGGTGTGGAATGAACCGCGACCACCTCGAAAGCCCTCGCGGCGCTCGGGGCGCCGCGGCTCGCTGCGCGCTTCGGTCGCTCCGCTCCCTCAGTGCTTGCATCACCAGGGCACTGCCGAGCGCCGCTCGCCCTTTCAGTCCGCCAGGGACAGCCGGCCGGAAAGCCAGGTCCTGGCGGACTGAAAGGGCGAGGTCGGGTGGCGGCCGCTGTGCGGGCCCTATCCGAACGTAGTGAGGATATCCCGCACAGCGCGGTCCGCCAGCCGGCCGAGGGCTTTCGGGGCGTCTGCATCGGGGTGAGCGCAAGCTGACTAATCACTCTATACACACCCTGTACTGAGCGATTCGCAGAACGGGTACGCCGACCGTTCTATGACACCTTCACAGTTGAGCAATCACTATCACTCGACGCCGGGCGCCTCGTTCTCCAGCCGCGTGAGGTCCTCGAACGTCTCGCGGCGCCGCGTGACCCGCTCGTCGTCGCCCTCGATGGCCACCTCGGCGGGCCGCGGCTGAGAGTGGAACTGGCTGGCGAGGTTGATGCCGTAGGCGCCGACGTTGCCGACCGCCAGCAGATCGCCGGCCTCCGGGCGGGGAATCGGCCGGTCGGTGCAGAACACGTCGGCGCTGGTACACAGCGGGCCGCCGACGCTCGACGGGACCGGCTCGCGGTCCGCCCCCGAGACGTTGCGGACGTGGTGGTACGAGCCGAACATCGCGGGCCGGACCAGGTCGGTCAGCCCGGCGTCGACGCCGACCACACGGGTCTCGGCGGTCGGCTTGACGGTGTTGACCCGCGCCAGCAGCACGCCGGCGTCGGCGACGAGGTACCGGCCGGGTTCGAGTGCGACGGTCGCGTCGACGTCGGCGGTCACCTCCCGGACCATCCCGGCGGCGGCCTCGAGGTCCAGCGGGTCCTCGTCGGGTCGGTACGGGACGCCGAAGCCGCCGCCCAGGTCGACGAACTCCAGGCTGCCGACCCGCGCCGCGAGGTCGGCGACCCGCGAGAGGGCCCGCCGGTGGTCGTCGAGGTCGTCGCCGAGGACGCCGCTGCCGACGTGGGCGTGCAGTCCCACGAGATCGAACCGCTCGCGGGCCTCGTTCGCGACGCGCTCGACCTCGTCGTACGGCAGGCCGAACTTGGCGTCCTTGCCGGTCGCCACCTTCTCGTGGTGGCCCGTTCCGATACCGGGGTTGACGCGGAGCGCGAGCCGGCCGTCGAAGCCGCGCGACGCGAGGCGGTCGAGCGTCATCTCGGCGCCGGCCGTCACCGTCAACTCGGGTGTGTCCTCCCACAGCTCGATTGCGTAATCGAGGTCGGCGGCCGGCGGGTTGACGGCGGTGTACTGGAGGTCCTCGGCGGGGACGCCGGCCGCGAGTGCCCGGTGGAGTTCGCCGGCGGCCGCACACTCGACGTCGGCGCCGGCGTCGTACAGCGTCCGGACCACCGCCCGCCCGGTGTTGGCTTTCGCCGCGTACATCACGTGGGCGAACTCGAAGGCCGCCCGGAAGCGGGCGAAGTTCGCCCGAACACGGTCGAGGTCGGTGACGTACAGCGGTGTGCCGTGTTCGTCGGCGAGCCGCTCCAGCCGGTCGTCGTCCCAGTCGGCCAGACGCCTGACGGCCGGCGAGGCGGTGAGACTCATTGCCCGACGAAGGGCGGGCCCGATAACAAGGCTGTCGACTCGGACCGAAGCGCTCGGGCCGCTCGAGCCCGCCCGACGGGAACACGACCGACGACCGGCGGACGACGGACACGACCCGCGAGCGCATAGCGAGGTCGAGCGAAGCGAGATCTCGGAGATACGAGCGGGGAGCGAAGCGATCCGCGAGTTCGGCGCCGAAGCGGGCGCGGACGCGGCCCCGTCGGCGCCGTCGTCGGGGCGACACTCGGGTTCACTCGGCGCTGCCGTCGGCGGCGCCGTCGACGAGCGCCGTCTCGCCGTCGGGCCCTCTCTCGATTTCGGCGCTACCGACGACGCGACTCTCGGCCCGGACGCCGACGAGGCGACGACGATCGAGATCGGCGGCGAAATGGTCTGAGTCCGGCACCGTCTGTGGGCCTCGCCCGACCCGACCGACGGCACAGAGAGCGCGTTTCGGAAGAGCCGTAACGGATTCACGGCCGCGGTGCGTAGCCCGCGTATGCCCGGCGACGACAGCCACGAGCACGGCCTCGAGTGTCTCTCGGACGACCCCGAGCAGGCGGCGGCGAAGAGCGCGACCGCGAGCGGCTTCGCCGGATCGGTGCTCGGCGCCGTCGGCGGGCCCGCTGGCGCCACCGTCGGCGGCCTGGTGTGGGGCACCGCCGGCTACCTCGCCGGCTACACCGCCGCCAGCGTCTCGCAGGCGATGGACGACGACGAGGCGACGACCGATCCCGTCGAAATCGACACGTCACACGAGCGCGACGACCACGGTGACGACGGACGCGGTGACGGAGAAGGCGGGACCGACCACGGTGACGACGGCCACGGGGACGACGAAGACGGACACGACGGCGACGACGGCAACGCCGACGAGTCCTGACGCAGGCCGTTACTCGAAGTCGACCTCGACGGCCTCGGCGTCGGCGCCGAGGTCGGCCAGCGCGAGCCGCAGGTTGCGCACGTTCGTCTTCCAGGCCGCGTCGAAAGCGCCGCCGATCAGCGGCACCGAGCCGATGGCGAAGTCGACGCCGACGTTCGCCAGCATCCGCAGCAGCGTCAGATAGGAGACGCCCAGTCGGGCCGACTCCAGGATGATGTACCCCGACAGCGCCGCCGCGACCGCGTCGCCGGCGACCGGCAGGACGCCGACGATGGGGTCGAGACCGATCCTGAACTCCGTTCCCGGCAGTTTGATGCTGTCGTCGAGGAGGTGCGCGACGAACTGCATCCGCTGGACCGCGGCCTCGTCGACGCTATCCGGGATCGACTCAGCGTCGTCGGGCTGTGCTTCTAGTGAGCTAATTGACAGGGACTCCATACGACAGTGTGGGTCGTCCACGTAATTAAGTACTGTGGCTGACGGACGACGAGCCACGAACGTGGCCGACGGAAGATAGGCAACGAATCGGAACCGCGGTGCCGTACCGGGTTTCGAGGTCATGAGTACAGCGTCACCATGACCATGGACGCCGAGGAGAGCAGCCGGTATCCCGACGATCCCGAGTACCCGCCCGAGGGTCCCGAGGACGTGAGGGCCTCCGGCGACTGATGGCCGCGACCGATCACGACCGTATCGTCCACGTCGACGACGACAGCTACGAGACGGCGGTCGGCGACGGCCTCGTCCTGCTGGATTTCTGGGCGGAGTGGTGTGGCCCGTGCACGGCGCTGGGGCCGGTCGTCGAGGAACACCCCCGGCTCACCGTCGCGAAAATCGACGCCGACGAGAACGAGGCGACGATGGAGGAGTTCGGCGTCCGGTCCATCCCGACGATGATCCTGTTCGAGCGCGGCGAGCCCGTCGAGGTGTTCGCCGGCAAGGTCGCCTACCCGAAGCTCGAGCGGGCCATCGAGAAACACGCCTGAGGCGGCCCGTTCAGTTGTCCCGGAGGGCGTCCTCGCGCTGAGTCGCCTCGAGGGTCTCCGCCTCGACGTCGGTGGCGACGACGGCCGGCTTGTAGGCGCCGCCCTCGAAGAGGTCGTGATCGCCGACGCTCGACTCGACGTACCGGGTGAAGGCCCGCCGCTCCGGCGGCAGCTCGCCGTAGACGATCTCCTCCGCGACGAGGTCGTACACCGGAATCCGGGGCGTCAACAGCGTGTTCTCGCCGACGACACTCCCCTCGCCGACGACGAAGCCCGACGTGACGCGGCAGCCGGCGCCCAGTGAGACGTCGTCCTCGACGACGACCGGCGCGGCCTCCACGGGTTCGAGCACACCACCGATGAGCGTGTTGGCGCCGAGCTTGACGTCGTCGCCGATCTGGGCAGCCGACCCGACAGTGTCGCAGGAGTCCACCAGCGTCCCGTCGCCGACGTGAGCGCCGACGTTGACGAACGACGGGCTCATCAGGATGGCGTCGCTCCCGACGTGGGCGCCGCGGCGGATCACGGTGCCGTCGGGCGTGTTCCGGGTGCCGCGCCCCGGCAGGTCCGCGGTGTCCCGCAGCGGCAGCACGTCGTGGTAGTCGACGCCACCGTGGCCGTGGGTCTCGATGGACCGCAGCCCGAAGTTCAGCAGGATGCCCTGCTTGACCCACTCGTTCGCCTCCCACTCGCCGCCGCGCTTCTCGGCGGCCCGGACCTCGCCGGCCTCCAGCCGGTCGAGAAACGCCTCCAGCACCGCGTACTCCTCGTCTCCCGCCTCCTCGGCGGTCAGCCCCGCCTCGTAGCGCCGCTGCAGCTCACGGACGTCGTCTTCGAGTGCGCTCATCGTCGGAGAAACGGTGAGACGGCCCTTGGCTCTGTCGACCCGCCTACAGCACGTCGTCGAACCCGTAGAAGCCGGGGTCGCGGCCGGCCAGCCACTCGGCGGCGTCAACGGCGCCGGCGGCGAACACCCGGCGGGACTCGGCGCGATGAGCGAGCGTCAGCACCTCGTCGTTGCCCGCCAGCACGACCTCGTGTTCGCCGCGGACCGTCCCGGCCCGGCGGACGTGGACGCCGACCTTCGACTCCCCGCGACGGTGTCCGCCCTCGCGGCCGTGGGTGCGGTCCAGCGTCTCGCCGCGGGCCGCCTCTATCGCGTCGAGGACGGTGTTCGCGGTGCCGCTGGGAGCGTCACGCTTGCCGGCGTGGTGGGTCTCCGTCAGCTCGACGTCGTACTCCGGCAGCGCTTCGACGCCGGCCTCGACCACCCGTAGCAGCGCCTGCACCCCGTGGGCGAAGTTCGCGGCCTTCAGCACGGCTGTCGACTCGGCGGCGGCGTCCAGGGCGGCCAGCCCGTCGTCTCCGAAGCCGGTCGTCCCGACGACGTAGGGGACGCCGGCCTCCGCGGCGCGGGCGGCGTGCTCGCGGCTGGCCTCGGGGACGGTGAAGTCGACGATGGCGTCGACGTCGGCGTCGGCCAGAAGCGCCGGCAGCTCCCCGGCCGGGTGGACGGGCACATCGCCGACCTCGCCGGCCGAGCGCGCGACGCCGACGACGTCGTGTGCGCGCTCCGTGGCTTCGGCGACGATCTCGCCGCCGGTCCGGCCCGTCGCGCCGATGACGACGAGCTTCATTCGGGCTCCAGGTCGTCGAGCACCGTCCGCAGGCGCTCGCGGGTCTCGGGCTGCAGGGGGCAGAGCGGCGACCGCATCGTCGCCGAGTGGACGTCCCGCATCTCCATGGCCTCGTTGACCGGCATGGGGTTGCTCTCGGCGAACAGCACCCTGAACAGGTCGCCCAGTTCGTACTGCAGCTCGCGGGCGCGCTCGAAGTCGCCGGCCAGCGCCGACCCGACCAGGGCGACGACGCGGTCCGGCTCGACGTTGGCGGCCACGGAGATGCAGCCGGTGCCGCCCTGGGCGACCACCGGCAGCGTCAGCGCGTCGTCGCCGGACAGCACCCCGAAGTTCTCGTCGCGGGTCCGCTCGACGACCTCGTTCGTTCGACCGAGGTCGCCGCTCGCGGCCTTGTAGCCGACGACGTTCTCGTGTTCGGCCAGCGCGACGGCGGACTCGACGGCGATGTTGCGGCCGGTCCGGCCGGGGACGTTGTAGATTATCTGCGGCAGGTCGACGGCATCGGCGATCGTCCGGAAGTGCGTCTCGGTGCCGTCAGGTTCCGGCCGGTTGTAGTACGGCGAGATGAGCAGCAGGCCGTCGGCGCCGGCGGCGGCGGCCCGCTCGGACAGCTCCAGCGCCTCGCGGGTGTTGTTCGAGCCGCTGCCGGCGATGACCGGCACGTCGTCGACCGAATCGACCACCGTCTCGATGACCTCGACGTGTTCGTCGTGGCTCATGGTCGCGGACTCGCCGGTGGTGCCGACCGGGACGAGCCCGTCGACGCCGGCCGTCTCCAGCCGTCGGGCGTGGGCGCGCAGCGTGTCGTGGTCGATGCTCTCGTCGTCGTGGAACGGCGTCGTCATCGCGGGGAAGACGCCGGTGAATACGTCGTGTGTCATGCTATGGTGTGGTGCGGAGTTGATGATCTGGCTGGGCGTCCGGAGCCGGCCGCCGACGGGTCGCCACGCCCGCCGACGGCCGTCTCACGGACGTTTGCCGCTCGGAGAAGCCGCCGTTTCGGCACGCTCGTCGGCCGCCGTACGCCGGCGCTCGACGGACGTACCGGATGGCACGCTCGATTATGAAGAACCGACCGACTTATACGTTGTGCGTCGACCGTGCGGGACGGTACCACTCCTGCCAGAACGCATTTATTCGACAGTCGCCTACCGCAGGCTGACATGCGACACGTCGGACTCAAGGCCCGCATGGCGGCCGTGGGGAGCATCCTCTTCGGATTCTACATGCTCCTGGCGATCGTCGCCGTCGAGGGTTTCGGCGCGCCGATCCCGCTCGTCCTGCTGGGGACGGTGCTGTTCGCCGGCTTCCAGTACAAGTTCGGCAAGTGGGCGGCGCTGCGGAGCGCCGGCGCCGAGGAGATGACCGAGGACCGCTACCCCGACGTCCATCGGTCGGTCGAGCGCGTCTGCGAGGAGATGGACCTCGAAAAACCCGAACTGAAGGTCGCCGAGATGGGCGTGCCGAACGCCTTCGCCGTCGGCCGCCGCGGCGCCGGCGTCGTCGTCGTCTCGACGGAACTGATGCACCTGCTGAGCCACGAGGAACTGGAGGCGGTGCTGGCGCACGAACTCGCCCACATCGACAACCGCGACGTGATCACGATGGTGATGGGCCAGGCCATCGCCTCGATGCTCGGCTTCGCCGCCTACTTCGCGGTCGCTTTCTCGCGGGACGGCGGCATCGGCAACATCATCCTCGGCTACATCGCCTCGATCGTCGTCCAATCGGTCGCGATGGTGTTCGTGCTGGCCATCTCGCGGTACCGGGAATACGTCGCCGACGACGACGCCGCCCGCCACGTCGGCGGCGACGCGATGGCCGACGCGCTCCGGAAGATATCTTCGGCCGGCAAGCGGACCGACGCCGAACTCGACGACAACGTCTCGGCGCTGTGCATCTTCGGCGGCGAGCGATCGGCCCTGAAGCGGCTGTTCGCGACCCACCCGCCCATCGAAAAGCGCGTCGAGGCCGTCCGCAACGTCGAGCGGGAGTACTACTGAGCGCCGTCGACGCGGTTACGGTCGTTGGCGCCCGACGACCGCTACTCGGCGTCGGCGACGGCCGTGCCGGCGGCGTGACCGGTGAGGTCCGTCGCCGAGACCAGCCCGACGGCCTCCTCGTTTTCGACGACCGGGACGTGACTGATGTCGTGGTCGACCATCAGCCGCGCCACCTCCTCGACGGACGCCGCCGGTGACGTCGTGACGACCCCGTCGGTCATGTGATCGCCGACGGTGCTGTCGAGGTCGCCGTCGGCGACGACGCCGACGAAGTCCGTCGACGTGAGGATGCCGATCGGCCGGCAGTCGTCGTCGATGACGACGATGGAGTTGATGGCCTGCGCGCGCATCGCCGCCGCCACCTCGGCGATCTCCGCGGACGGTTCGACGGTCAGCACGGGCTCGGTCATCAGCGCGCCCGCCTCGGCTGCTTCCATGCGTCGCCGTACCGACGGCGGGGTTAAAACGTTCCCGTCCCCGGGTCGACCGAAAAGTGATAAAGCGCTCGCCGCACTGCCCTGGGGACGGAGTACCACGAGGCGGCGAACGTGCTCTTCGGCCTCCGCCGGTACTCGCCGACGGCGGGCGTCGGGTCGACGCGACGCCTGCTGGAGTGTGCCTCGACCGCCCCGAGGAGTCCTTCCGGGTGATTCAGGTCGCGGGCTCGAACGGCGAGGGCAGCACGGCTCGATGGTCGAAAGCGTCCTCCGAGAGGCCGGCCACGACGTCGGTCTGTACACCTCGACCTCGCCCGCGTCCACGACGTCGCCGAGGACGTCGACGCGGTGTGGACCGCCGCGGCGGTCGCCGACCCCGCCTTCGACGCCGCCGACGCGGAGTGACCAACACTTCCTGGTGGTGATTACTGTACTTGTTTTCCGGTGCGACCGCACGCCTTCGTTCGGTCGATACTGGGACGACGTACGGTAGTCGGCATCAGTCCGTCGCCGCCGCCTCGGTCCCGTTCTCGCCTTCGAGGTCTCCGCGGCCGTAGATGTCGTCGATCTCCGCGCGGTAGGCCGCCCGGATGTTGCGGCGCTTTTTTTTCATCGACGGCGTCAGCAGGTCGTTGTCGGCGGTCCACTCCTCGGCGACCAGCCGGAACTCCTTGATCTCCTCGTGGCCGCCGAGCCGCTCGTTGACCCGGTCGACCTCCTCGCCGACCCACTCGCGGACGCGGTCGTCCTCGACGGCCCGCTCGGGGTCGTCGGGCAGGTCGACGTCCGCCTCGTCGGCCCACTCGCGCATCCGCTCGAGGTTCGGCGAGACGACCGCGCCGACGAACTTCTCGTCGTCGCCGGTCACCATGATCTGGTCGACCCGGGCGGAGGTGGCGAACTCGTCCTCGATGGGTTCCGGCGCGACGTTCTTGCCCGTGTCCAGCACCAGCAGGTTCTTCCGGCGGTCGACGAAGCTGACGTAGCCGTCCTCGTCGCGGGCGACGATGTCGCCGGTCCGGAAGTAGCGGTCCTCGGTGAAGGCCGTCTCGGTCTTCTCGGGCTTGTTCCAGTACCCCGAGAAGACGTTGGGGCCCTTCGCCAGTAGTTCGCCGACCTCGCCGGACTCGGCCTCCTTCGTCTCCTCGGTGACGACGTGGGGGTCCAGCGCCAGCTCGACGTCGCACAGCGCGGCGCCCATCGTGCCGATGCGGATGTCCTCGGGTGGGTTCAGGGTCAGGGCGGGTGCCGTCTCCGTCAGGCCGTACCCCTCGAGGATGGTCAGTCCCATCGCGCGGTACAGCTTCGCCAGCTCCGCCGACAGCGAGCCGCCGCCGGAGACGAACAGCTCGATGTTGCCGCCGAGCTGCTCGCGGACCGTCGAGAACACCAGCCTGTCGGCGACGTTTAGCTTCGTCTCCAGCACGATTCCGGGATCGTCGGCGTCGTCGTACGCCTGGGCGGTGTCGACGGCCCACTCGAAGATCCGCTTCGAGACCGGCGACTCGGAGGTGGACTCGCGCATCTGGTCGTAGATGCGCTCGTACACCCGCGGCACCGAGGCGGCGGCGTCCGGCTGGACCTGCTTGATGTCGTCGCCGACCGTGTCGGCGCTCTCGGCGTAGGCGACGGTGACACCGATGCCGAGTTCGTGGAAGTGGTTGATGCGCTCGAAGGCGTGCGCCAGTGGCAGGAACGCCAGCGCCGTCATCCCGGCCTCCATCGTCGGGTCGTCCTCGCTCTTGTCCGGGCGCGGACCGACGCGCTTCCGGAGCTGGTTGAACGATGTCCGCCAGTTCCTGTGGGTCAGCTCGACGCCCTTCGGGTCGCCCGTCGTCCCCGAGGTGTAGACGAGCGAGCAGAGGTCCGTCCACTCGCGGTCGTCCAGCCACGAGTCGAACGCCTCGGCGTCGAAGGCTTCGGCGCCGAGTTCGTGGACCGCTGCCAGCGTGTGGACGTCGTCGCGGTCGTCGTACCCCTCGAGTTCGTCGATGACGGCGACGAACTCCAGGTCGAGGTCGTCCTCGACGGACAGCACCGTCTCCAACAGGGCCTCGTTCTCGACGACGACGCCCATCGCGTCGTTGTCGTCGAGCAGGTACCGGACCTGCGGGGCCGACGACTCCGTGTAGACGGTCGTGACGACGCCCTCGGCCGACTGGACGGCGTAGTCGGCGTGGACCCACTCCATACGGGTGTCGGCGTAGATGCCGACCCGGTCGTCGGGCCCGACGCCGAGTTCCCGGAAGCCGGCCGCCAGGTGCCGCACGACCTCGCCGGCCTCCTCGTAGGTGACGGCGCCGTACTCCCCGGCCGGCGGCTCCGGGACGACGTCCGGCGCCAGCGACCGGTCGTAGACGCCGCCCTTGTACAGCTGTGCGTCCCGCGAGGCGTTCCGCTCGACGGAGTCGAAGAACAGTTCCGGGATGGTCGTCTCGCCGATCACCTCGTCCGTGTACTCCCGCTCCGCCTCTCGCCAGCCCATACGTGGTATACGTTCCCACACACGTATTAAATCACTCGGCGTCCGTGCGGAACGCGCCGGGGCGAGAAGCCGGGGACGGCGAGGACGGGGAGGTCGTCCTGGCGCGCGGCGACGCCGACGGAACCGAACGGTAGCCGTACCGACGGGTCTACTGCCCCGGCGCTGCCGGGCTCGCGTGGTTCTCGGCGGACGGATTCCGGGGTTCATGCCGTCCGGGGCGACGCTGCCGCTCTGCCCCGCGCGTCGTCCCGCCGATGGGTCACCGGACGTCGACGCCACAGTCGCGGAACAGCCCGAGGTAGTCGCCGGCGACGGCGGCGTGGTCGTAGTCGCGGAGCGGCTCCGCGAGGTCGCGGTGGGGTTCCGTCCACGCCGACTCGATGGCCTCGTCCAGCGCCTCGGACTCGGTGACGCGGACGCCGCGGTCGTGACCGTCGAGCAGCTCGTGGGCCGGCGAGTCGGCCTGGTACTCGACGACGCCGACGCAGCCGGCCGCCAGCGCCCACAGCAGCTCCACGGGGAACTGCTCGCGGGTGGCCGTCTGGACGAAGACGTCGGCCGCCCGGTAGGTCGCCACCCTCGTCTCGCGGTCGACGTCGCCGACGAACCGGACCCGGTCGGCGATGCCCAGCTCGGCGGCTTGTGCCTCGTAGCCGCTCCGCTCGGGGCCGTCGCCCACCACGGTCGCCGCCCAGTCGTCCCGGCCACGTAGCTCCGCCAGCGCCAACAGGAGACTCTCGAGGTTCGCGTCGGCGTCCAGCCGGCGGGCGTACACCGCCTCCGGGTCGTCCCGGTCGCGCTCTCGCGGTGGCGTCGCCTCCACCAGCGGGTAGTCGACGCCCTGCGGGACGACCGCGGTCTCCGCGTCGGGCACGCCGAGCTCGCGGATCCGGGTCCGGTGCAGCTCCGAGGGGGCGACGATCCGGGTCGCCGCGCGGGCGGCGGCCGTCCACCGGCGCGGGTCGTCCGCCGGCTCGTCGCCGAACCAGTCGCAGACGACCGGGGCGCGGGCGACGGCGCCGCCGGCGGCCGCCGCGACGACCGTCTCCGGCGGCGACGGCGAGGCGACGACCGCGTCCGGGCGGTCGCGGGCCAGCAGCCACGGTACGCGGGCCAGAAACGACGGCGTCGCCGGCGCGACCGTCGCCGCCTCGTAGACGACCCCGTCCCGGCTGATCCGCCGGCTGCGGTCGTCCCACCAGCCGGCGCAGTAGACGGTGACGTCGTGGTCGCGGTCGGCGAACTCGGTCGCGAACCGCCGCAGCCGGGCGGCACCCGCCCGGTCGGCGTGCGGCGGCGGCCTCTCGACGACGACCGCGATTCGCATGGGCGCCGGGACGACCCGGCGGTGGAAAAACGCCCCGACTGCGGCGGAACGTTGAGGGCCCTGCCGGCGCAACCGCCGGGTATGCTGACGGCGGACGAGCTGGCGGGGGTGGTCGAGCTGTTCGGCGCGCTCCGCCGGCCGGAACTCGAGGAGGCGCTGTCGGAGCTGGCCTACCGCCGCGGCGGGGAGCCGCCGGAGGGGCTCGTCGAGCCGGCCCTCGAGGGGTTCGCCCTCGTGGCCGTCGACGCCGACGACGGCCGGCTGCTGGTCCCGGGGCCGGCGGCGTTCCCGACGGTCCCCGACGGCGCCGAGGACCTCCCGCACATCCTCGACGTCGAGCCGCGGTCGGTCGACCGCGAGCGGGTCGGCCGCGTTGCCGAGCGGCGACTCCGCTCGGAGGCGGCCCGCGCCGTCGCCGACGGCGACGCCGACCGCGCGGCCGACCTGCTGGACGTCAGCTACGACATCGAGTCGTGGGCGCCGGTCGAGCTGGCGACGTTCCGGGACCGGCTGGACGAGGCCCGCGCCAACTAAGACCGTCCGGCTCCAACGCCGGACATGGACCTGCAGCGGGTGGCCGACCACGACCCGGTTGCGGTGACGGACGGGGCACGTGAGGCGGCCGTGCTCGCGCCGGTGGTCGACCGCCCCGACGGCGAGCACCTACTGTTCATCAAGCGTGCCGACCACCTCGGCGAACACCCCGGCCAGATGAGCTTCCCGGGCGGCGGCCGCGAACCGACGGACGCCGGCCTCGCGGGCACCGCCACCCGCGAGGCCCGCGAGGAGGTCGGGCTCCCGCCGGCGGCGGTCGACGTCGTCGGCCGGCTCGACGACATCCGCACCGTCACCGACTACGCCGTCCGGCCGTTCGTCGGCCGCGTTCCCGACCGGACCTACGAGCCGGCCGACGACGAGGTCGCCGAAACAGCCGTCCTCCCGCTGTCGGCGCTGACCGACCCCGACAACTACGACTCCGAACGGCGCGACCACCCCCGGTACGGCGAGGTTCGGGTCCACTACTTCCGCGTCGACGGCTACACCGTCTGGGGGGCGACCGGCCGGATGCTGGTCCAGCTGCTGGAGCTGACGACCGACTGGCGGGTCCCCGCCGAGCCCGACCGTATCGTCGATGCCGACGCCGACTTTCCCGTCTGAACTCCCGCAGATATATAGCAGTATATACCGCTCCGGTGGGGTCAGTTACGGTATGAACCGGTATATTGGTTAACGAAGGAAAATTATAATGCGCTTTGTACGGTCTCGGTCATCTTCGATTATATGTCCGACAGGGAGCGATTCGGGGCATCGGTGCGGCGGTCGAGACGGTCCGTGCTGAGGGCGTCGGGAGCCGCACTCGCGGCGACCGGAGTGGCCGGCTGCGTCGGCGGGGGCGGGGATGGGGGTGGAGGCGGCGGCTCGGTCGAGGCGGTCAACGACGAGCTGACGCTGTGGCACGCCATGGGAAGCGGCGGCAACGGCGAGACGCTGAACGCCCTCGGCGACCAGTTCGAGGAGGAGACGGGAATCCCGATCAACATGGAGTTCCAGGACTCCTACGAGAGCGTCCTGACGAACTTCCTGGGGGCGCTGGAGTCCGGACAGGTGCCGGATTTCGCCCAGATAGACAGTCTCTTCGCGAAGCAGGTGCTGAACACCGGCCGCGTCGACCCCGTCGAGGAGCTGCTCTCGGAGGAGTTCCCCGTCGACGACCTCCTGCCGAACGTCACGGACTTCTTCACGATCGACGGCACCCTCCAGTCGCTGCCGTTCAACAACTCCAACGCCATCATGTACTACAACCGGACGGCGTTCGAGGAGGCGGGACTGGACCCCGACAGCCCGCCGGAGACGCTCGCGGAGGTGCGGTCGGCCTCCGAGACGCTCGTCGAGTCGGGCGTCGTCGACGCCGGCATCACCTGGCCAAACCACGTCTGGTTTGTCGAGCACTGGTTCTCGACGGCCGGTCGGCTGCTGTTCGACGCCGAAAACGGCCACGCCGGCGAGCCGTCGACGCTGCTGACCGACAACGACACCGCTCGAAGCCTCTACGAGTGGTGGCGCGGGATGGCCGCCGACGGCCTCTACGTCAACCCCGGCATCGAGGCGTGGCAGGAGGCGACGTCGGCGTTTCTCCAGCAGGAGGCGGCGATGCTGCTGACGTCGACGGCGTTCGTCGCCGGCGCCCGCTCCGGCGCAGAGAAGAACGGCTTCGAGGTCGACAACGCCTTCTACCCGACCGTCGGCGAGGAACGCGTCGGCCCGGTCATCGGTGGGGCGTCCTTCTTCGTCCCGTCTGGACTGCCCGACGACCGCCGCGAGGACGTCGGGGCGTTCCTCGAGTTCATGGCCTCGCCCGACGTCCAAAAGCAGTGGCACAAGGGCACCGGCTACTACCCCATCCGGCAGACGGCGGTCGACGAGCTGTCGTCGGAGGGGTGGTTCGAGGAGAACCCGATGTTTCGGACGGCGCTGGACCAGCTGCAGGCGTCGGCCGACGACCCGGCGACGAAGCGGATGCTCGTCGAACCGGCCCGCCAGAGCCAGCAGTACGTCCAGAACACCTCCGTCGAGGTGTTCAGCGGCGATACGAGCGTCGAAGACGGCCTTTCGAAGATGAAATCCAGAGTCGAGGGCGAACTCTCGTAGATGGCGACCCGAGAGGTCTTCGAGAGCCGCTGGCAGGCCGCCGCGTTGCTGCTACCGACGGTGCTCGTCTCGGTGGTGTTCCTCTACGTCCCCGCCGTGCGGGCCTTCGAGCTGAGCCTCTTCGAGGTCGGCTTCGGCACCGGCGAGGTCGATTTCGTCGGTCTCGAGAACTACCGGACGCTTCTGACCTCCCCGGAGTACCACCTGAGCGTCCTGCTGACGGTCCTGTTCGCGGTCGCGGTCGTCGTCGGCGTCATGTCGTTTTCGCTTCTGGTCAGCTTCCTCGTCCACGAGGTCGAGGTCGGCAAGGGGCTGTATCTCGTGTCGGCCATCTGGCCGTACGCGCTGCCGCCCGCCGTCGCCGGCTTCGTCTTCTTCTTCCTGCTCCACCCCTCCCTCGGCGTGCTCACGCGGGCGATCGAGCCGCCGTACCCGACGCTGGGCCTCCTCGAGCGGCCGTTCGAAGCACTCGGGGTCGACGTGGACGTCACCGGACCGCTCGAGGCGGTCGGGCCCGACGTCGACTGGTTCAGCAGCGGCCCGCAGGCGTTCGCCCTCGTCACGGTCGTCGCGATCTGGAAACAGGTCGGCTACAACGTCATCTTCATGACCGCCTCGATGAACAACATCCCCGGGTCGCTGACCGAGACGGCGCGGCTCGACGGCGTCGGCCGGCTGGGGCGACTGTTCCGGATTTACGTCCCCATCATGTCGCCGACGCTGGCGTTTCTCGCGATCATGAACACCATCTACGCGTTCTTCGGTACCTTCGCGTTCATCGACGTGATGACCGACGGCGGCCCCGCCGGCGCGACCAACATCCTCATCTTCGACCTCTACCGGGACGCCCTCCAGAACTTCGAGTTCGGGACGGCCTCGGCGAAGTCGGTCGTCCTGTTCGTGGTCGTCGGCGTGCTGATGTACGTGCAGTTCCGCGTGACCGAGGAGTACGCCTACTACGGAGGATGACCTGACATGACGCTACTCGAGACGATCGTCGACGCCCCGAACCGCGCCGCGGAGTACCTGCGAGGCGGGCGGGCGGGCGACCGATTCGCGCGGCTCCGCGAGGACGGCCTCGCGGTCCACGCGGCGCTCGCCTCGCTGGTGCTACTGTTGCTGTTTCCCGTGCTGGTGGCGATCGTCGTCAGCACGAAAGAATCCGGCATCGTCACCGGCCTCGCGGACCTCGTTCCCGGCGGCAACGCCTACGACAACTACTACCGGGCGCTCGTCGAACTGGAGTTCTACCGGTACATGCTCAACTCGCTGGTGATGGCGAGCGTCATCGTCGTCGGGAAGCTGGCCGTCTCGCTGCTGGCGGTGCTGGCGGTCGTCTACTACCGCGTTCCGTACAAGGACTTCGTGTTCCTGTTCATCCTCTTCACGCTGCTGCTGCCGGTGCCGGTCCGGTTCGTCCCGCTGTACCGACTCGTGACGGGACTGGGCTGGAACAACACCGTTTTCGCCATCACGGTGCCGTACCTCGCCAGCGCGACCACGGTGTTCGTGCTCCGGCAGCACTTCCTGTCCATCCCGCCGTCGCTGGTCGAAAACGCCAAGCTCGACGGCGTCGGCCCCCTGGAGTTCCTCTGGCGCGTCCTGATACCCATGTCGAAGGGCATCCTCGTCGGCGTGTCGGTCATCATCTTCGTGTACGCCTGGAACCAGTACCTCTGGCCGCTGGTCATCGTCGGCGACGACCTGCAGGTCGCACAGGTCGGTCTCGGCCGACTCCGGGGTCAGGCACAGGCCGGCGAGGTGGCGTGGGCGCTGACGATGACCGGCTCGGTGCTGACGCTGCTGCCGCCGCTGGTCCTGCTCGTCCTGTTCCGGAAACCGCTGCTGGAGACCTTTAGCATCCAACGAAAGTAATGGCACGAATCACGCTCGAGAACGTTCGCAAGGAGTACGGCGACGTCGTCGCGGTCCGGGGAATCGACCTCGAGGTGCCGGACGGCAGCTTCGTCGTGGTCGTCGGCCCCAGCGGCTGCGGGAAGTCGACGACCCTGCGGCTCGTCGCCGGCCTGGAGTCGGTCACCGACGGCGACGTCCGCAAGGACGGCGAGAGCCTCGTCGGCGTCGAACCGAAGGACCGCGACGTCGCGATGGTGTTTCAGAACTACGCGCTGTACCCGCACATGACGGCCGAGCGGAACATGACGTTCGGCGCGGGGTCGGCGACGGAGTTCGACGACGCGGAGATCGAACGGCGGGTGGCCGACGCCGCCGAGCTGCTGGACATCACGGACCTGCTCGACCGGAAGCCGGAGGCGCTGTCCGGCGGCGAGCGCCAGCGCGTCGCCCTGGGCCGGGCCATCATCCGCGACCCCGACGTGTTCCTGATGGACGAGCCGCTGTCGAACCTCGACGCGAAGCTCCGCATCCGGATGCGCGCCGAGCTGGCGAAGCTCCACGAGGAGCTGCGGACGACCACCGTCTACGTCACCCACGACCAGACGGAGGCGATGACGCTCGGCGACGAGGTGGTCGTGATGAACGACGGCCGGATCCAGCAGGTCGACTCCCCGCAGCGGCTGTACGACTACCCCGCCAACCGCTTCGTCGCGGAGTTCATCGGCGACCCGGCGATGAACGCCCTCGAGGTGGCCGTCGAGAGCGGCGCCGACGGGGCCGGCGGCGCCCGCGCCGTCCACCCGGGCTTCCGGCTGCCGCTGCCCGACGGCGACGGGCTGGACGCGGCGGTCGACTCCCGGGCCGTCCTCGGCGTCCGCCCGGAGGACCTCTCGCTGGCGAACGCCGATGTCGACGCCGACGTCGCGATCGAGGCGACCGTCACCGTCACCGAGCCGCTCGGCGACAGCCTCCTCCTGGAGTGTCGGGTCGGCGACGACCGCCTCAAGACCCAGGCTTCCCCGCGGAGCGACGTCCGGTCGGGCGATACGGTGGCGCTGACGCCCGACCCCGACCGGCTCCACCTCTTCGACACCGAGACCGGGACCGCCCTGTATCACTCCGCCGAGGGGGCGACGGCGCACGACGGCCGGACGACGCGGTCGCCCCCGGCGACGTCCGAGGAGTAGCCGGCCGTCCCAAACGGTTTGTCGCTCGCCGACGATCGACGGACGTGACACAGTCCGACGATCTCGACGGCTTCGACCACGAGTCGCACATGCGGCGGGCCATCGAACTTGCCCGGGAGGCGGCGGCGCGCGGCGACCGTCCCTTCGGGAGCGTCCTCGTCCGGGACGACGAGGTGGTCATGACCGAGTCCAACCGCGTCGTCACCGAAGACGACATCCGGCGGCACCCGGAGCTACAGCTCGCCCACCGCGCCTGCCGGGAGCTGGACGACACCGAGCGCGCCGAGACGGTCATGTACACGAGCACGGAGCCGTGCCCGATGTGCGCCGGCGGGATGACGAGCGCGGCGTTCGGCCGCGTCGTCTACAGCGTCGGCGGCGACGAGATCGGCGAGTTCGTCGACGACGGACCGGCGGTCCGCTCCGCGGCGGTGCTCGACGGCGTCACCGAGGTCGTCGGCCCGGTGCTGCACGACGAGGGCCGGGCGGTCCACGAGGCGTTCGGGTGGTGACGGGCGCGGTCCGTCGGCCGTCTCGCACGCCCCGACGCGAACCGAAGGTTGATGCCCGAGCCCCGGAACGTCGGCTCGATGTCAGACGACCCTCCGTTCATTAACCCCAAGAGGGGCACGCTCAACACCGCACAGATTCGGACGGAAGCGTACCCGCTCGCCGGCCTCGTCATGCTGTTCGGGGCGCTGGCGCTGGTCCCGTTCGTGCTGTCGCTGTTCGCCGACGAGTCGCCGCTCGTCGTCATCTTCACCATCCTCACGCAGTTCGTGCTCGCGGTCGGCGCCGGCATCGTGCTCATCTACGTCGTCGCACGGGGAATCCAACTCGTCGACGCCTGACACCGGGCACCCTCAACGGCACCGTTTCATAACAGGTCACGCGCCCGCGACACCGGGGGTATCAGTCCGCCCCCGGCGCCCGGCCGGCCTCACAGAACCGCGCCAGGTCGACGCCAGCGACCTCCTCGGCGGAGTCGTACGGCCGGTCGACGAGGATGTTGCCGGCGCGCTGCTTGCCGACGCCGGGCAGCATCCGCAGTTCGTCCATCGAGGCGTCGTTGACGTCCAGCGGGTACGGGACGCCGGAGACCGACCGGAAGCCGTAGTCGGTGACCGCGACGTCGATCGTCCGGCCGAGTTCCCGCTCGCCGGGAATCCCGACCAGTAGCGCGTAGGTGCCCAGCTGCCGGCCGAAGGTCCTGCCGTCCTGGTGGTACTCGAGGTAGACGTCCGGCAGCACCGTCCCCGGCGGCGCGACCCGCCGCAACATCGGTCGGTCGATCTCCTCGCGGACCTCCTGCTTGTAGCGCTTGAACAGCTGTTTGTGGTCCTCGGCGATTTCGGCGCCCGTCTCGGCCATGTCGGTGCCCTCGAAGGCCATCACCTGCCGGATGTTGATGCGCCGAACCATCAGCCCCTCGTCGTAGACGTCCTGCAGGAACCGCTTGTTGAACTCGAAGGTCTCGCGGCGCTCGCCCTCCAGCCCGTGGACGAGGTTGATGCCCGGCAGCAGTTTCGGGAGTCGGTCGGCGTCGGGGTCGACGGACGGCCCTCGTGCGCGGGGCTCCGTCCCGCTCCCCGAGGCATTCTGCGCCTTGCGCGTCTCGTCGGGCCGCCAGCCGCCGGCCTCGTTGACGACGCGGACGGCCTCCAGACACTCCTCGGCGGTCACCAGCAGGTTGTTTTTTTCCTGGACGAGCGGATCGGCCGACTCCAGGCCGAAGGCGGCGGTGTCGCCGGGGGTGTTGTGCTCGGCGATGACACGGATCGCCTCCCGTGACTGCTCGGGGTACTCCGTGATGGTCACGGGGTTCATGTTGTCGAGATGCAGCGTCCCGAGGTCGGGGACGACCTCGCGGATGCCGCCGTACAGTTCCCGGAGCGCCCCGGGGTTGGGCGCCTCGCCGTCGCCGCCGTAGGCGAGGATGTCGGCCTGCCGGCCGAGCCGGAAGTGCCGGACGCCGTGGTCGGCGAGGGCGTCCACCTCGCCGACGACGGAGCCCGGCGTCCGGAACGCCGGGTCGCCGTACATCGGCTCGGTGCAGAACGAACACCGGTACGGACACCCCCGCGAGGTCTCCAGCTCGCAGATGAGGTAATCGGGGTGATCGGGATGCTGCTCGACGACGAAGGCACCTTTCCGCGCCCACCGGTCGAGTTCGTCGTTGTCGCGGTAGCGGTCCTCGAAGCCCTCCAAGCCGCCGTGAACGAGGTCGTAGACGGCGGCCTCGACGTCGGCCAGCGCCAGGAAGTCGTAGTCGAGGTTCCGCCGTTCGGTCTCGGTGGCGCCCTCGTTGGCCTCGCCGACGCCGAACCGGACCGGCCCGCCCATGACGCTCGTGCCCTTCGCGGTCCAGGCGAGTTCCCGCACCTCGTCGGGTTCGGCGGGCGTCCCGCCGACGTACTTTCCGGGGACGGTCATGCCGCCAACGTAGACGAACAGGTCGGCGTCGGCGACGTCGCGCTTCCGGTCGTGGTCCTCGCGGAGTTCGTCGATGGTGTGGTAGGTCACCCGGTCGGGCGGGACGCCGGCGTCGACGGCGGCCCCGGCGGCGAACCGCGGGTACGTCGAGACGAACGGCGGCACGCCGAAGTGCGCCGGCTCGTCGACGTATCCGTCGACGATCGTGACGTCGGTCTCCGCCGGATCCTTCATATCCGTATCGAGGACGCCGAGGCGTAAAACCGGCACGGATGGGGGTCAAACGTAGATACAGCCCTCCCGGGGGTCGAACGGCGTCGGCGGCTCGAACTCCCGGGCGGCGGCCCGGGCGGCCGCGACCGCGGCGACGACGCTGTCGAGGGCGTCACCGCCGTCGTCGGCGACCGCCCGCTCCCGGACCGGCTCCGCGACGGCGACCTCGAGGCCCGACGCCGTCTCCAGGGCGGCCAGTATCTCCGCCCGCGCCGCCGCCGCTTCGTCGGTCGGCTCCTTGTACCCCTCGTCGACGGTCTCCAACCGGCGGAGCGTCCCGGCCGGGTACACCTCGAGGACGGTCCGCTCGCCGGCGGGCTGCATCGGCGGCACCGAGACGGCGCCGTCGGCGACCAGCGGCGCGAGCAGCTCCCGGAGCCCGTACAGCGTCTGGTAGTAGGTGATGAAGCTGTACGGGGAGTTGGCCCGGACGGCCCGGTCGGTCCGGCGCTTCAGCTCGACGCCGTCGCCCTCGCGCTCGCGGGCGCGGTCCTTCAGCGTCTCGCGCATCCCGTCGGCGTCGGCCCCGTCGAACTCCGCGCGGAACCACGCGACGGCGTCGCCCCAGTCGTCGACGGCCGCCGGCAGCAGCGCGGCCGGCAGCCCGAAGGAGACGTCGAGGCCGGTCGTCCCCGGGCGGTTCCGGAGCGCGTCGCCGAGCGCCGACAGCACCGGACTCCTCGCGGTCGCGCCGAACGCCTCGGCGGCGGGCCGACAGGCCGTCACCTCCAGACGGTCGCCGTCCAGTCGCCCGTCGGCCAGCCAGACGTCCCGACCGGGCGCCGCCGAGCCGCTGAAGTCCACGCCGCGGACGTCCATGCGCTACCTACCTGCGGCCGTCACAAAAGGTCGGGGCATTCATTACCGTCTCGACCCTACCGTCGGGCATGCCAAAGACGCTTGAGGTCGTCTGCACCCGCGACGACTGCGACCTCGACATGTTCGAGCTCCACTACCGTTACTCGATGCCCGACGGCACCGGTGTGGAGGCGTTCGACTGTCCGTACTGCGGCGAGGCCGACGGCCTGGAGGAACTGGAGGTATGATCCGCGAGGTCGGCGAGTCGATCGGCCGGGTCGTCCTCGACGGTATCGGTCGGGCCGCCGGCCGGGTCCAGGAGCGACGCCCGCTCTCGACGGACCTGCTGGAGGGCGACGACGCCTACCTCGCGGTGTTCGACGCCCCGGGCGCCCGCGCCGGCGACGTCGACGTCCGGTTCGACGACGACACGGTCATCGTCCGGGTCGACCGGTTCCGCGAGCTCCGCGAGGGGTACGACATCCGCTTCCCGGGCCGGGGCCTCTCGCTGAGCGGATCGGCGACGCTGCCGGCGGGCACCGACGTCGACGCCGACGATGCCGAGGCGACGCTCACCGACGAGGGCACCCTCGAGGTGCTGATCCCGAAAGCCGACGTCGAGACGGGCGACGAGGGCGACGCCGACGCGTCCGAGTCGGGCTGACTGAGCCACACGGGCGTCTTCTCGGTCGTCGGCGACCGGCGCCGGCGCGGTCCCGAGGCGGGAACACTCGACGGTCCGCTGTTCCCATGCCGACGGCGGCGCCACACGGCGGGCCGGCCGCCGCCGAGAACGCCCTCGTCCTGTGTCCGAACCACCGTGCCGACTTCGAGCACGGACCCGTCACCGTCGACCCACGGACGCCGACCGTCGACCACGCCTACGACTCGGAGATGTCCGGCCGGACGCCTCCGACCGTCGACGACCACGAGGTCGGCGCCCAGTACCTGACGTATCATGACGTCGTCGCCGACCGATAGTGATTGCCGTGCATCGCTTCGGTGTCGACCGCACGACGGCGTGCGGTCGTACCGGTACACAGTCGCGGTAACCACTACGATTCGACGGTTGGCCCCCGTATCTATCACCGGACCAGTCGCCGGTCGGGTCGCCCCGGAAGTGTTAGGCGAAAGCCATATTCCGCTGCGCAATGATCCCGGAAACGTGCTAGTCCATCTCTACCAGTACGCCCACGAGGAACTCCAGTACGACGACAACCGCACCGCCGGCGAGTCACAGACCGAGGACGCCGTCGACCATGACCCCGAGTCGTACTTCGGGGAGGAACTGGACCTGGACGCGGACACCTGGGAAACCGTCGAGTACGACGACTCGCCGGTGCAGCGGCGGGAACTGGTCTTCGACGACGTGACGGCCGTCTCCCGGCCCGCCGACCCGGGGGCCGAGGACCCGTCGCTCCCCGGCGGCCCCGTTCAGGTCCGGAAAGAGGGGTCGGTCGAGGAGTTCGA
>PXRL01000020.1 GCA_003020965.1 Halobacteriales archaeon QS_4_69_225 | reverse complement strand
CGCCCAGGAGCCGTTCTACGGCAAGCTCTCCGGGACGAGCATGTCCGGGCCCGTGCTGGCCGGGCTGGTCGCGCTCACGATGGACGCCTACAAGCAGAACAACGGCGAGTTCCCGGACCCGATGGACGTCATCGTCACCGTCGAGGCGACGTCGAACGACGTTCTCGAGGGGTACCGTAGCTTCAACATCGGCGGCGGATTCGCCGACGCGGAGGCGCTCGTCGAGCGCGCCGAAAACGACGATCTCGAGACGCTCGATACGTACACCGACGACTTCCTCGTCGGCAACGACGAGGGCGGCACCGACATCGGGGACGTCTTCACGGTGACCGGCTCCCGGGAAACCGGGGCGAGCGTCTACACGGCCGGGCAGGTGGCCCGCGTCGAACTCGACGTCGACGCGAACAAGAAGGCGACGGTCCGTGACCGCGTTCCGTTCGGCTGGAAGCTCGTCGACGGGGACTTCGACAGCGTCGAGACGACCGACGGCGTCAGGTTCGTCCAGTTCGACGAGGTGGAGCCCGACGGCACGGTCACCTACATCATCGAAGCGCCCGAGGAGACGGACACCTACACCTTCGGCCCCGCCGCGGCACGAGCCGAAAGCGACGACTCCGGAATCTTCCGTCGGTTCACCGACGCCTCCCGGAAGACGGTCGTCGGCGCCCAGCAGCCCTGAGACGGCTGCCCGTCGTCGACTCCGTCGCCGAGCGGTATCCTGGCCGTCATCTCCGGTCAGACTCACGGGCCCGCTCGCGGATCTAAAACGCCGGAGTGAAATAAAGCGCCGCCGCGGTGCTGATGCCGCCGACGGTAGTTTTTCGAGATCCTTCGGCGATACCCGGCTGATGTCGTCCAGACCCGCATCTTCCGGACGGGACCAGTTTACGTAGGCACAGCCGCAGTATAAATCGACCCGCCACGCTCGGCGCGTCACGTTCGACAGGGGCCCGATACATCCGATGCCGCTCTCCCGTCCGTCCCGACCCGCGTCAGAGGATCCACAGAACGAGTATCGGCGACACCACCGCAAATGCCAGCGCCTTGATCCCGGCTCGCAGGACCTCGCCCGCCGGCGGTGCCGACGACTCGTCGGCGACGTAGAGGTCGGCGTAGTACTTCGAGTCGCCCGTGACCGCCGCGGCAAAGGCGAGTGGTTGCCCCGGGAACAGTTCCAGCCGGCTGTCGTGGGCCCGCTCGGAGCCGAGGTAGGCGGCGCCATCGGCGGTTCGCTTCCGGCCGTGCACGACTACCGATTCACCCACTCGAACGAGCACCTCCTCGTGATCCGCCTTCTCGGTACTCTTGGAGCACCCGGACCCGGTGAACATACGCGCCCCTTCGGGGTCGACCCGTACATCACCCGTCGCGTCGCTGACTACGAACGGCGTATCGCTGTACTCTTGGGTGAGGTGGGTGACCCCGTCTTCGTCCTCCTCGATCCGGTGTTCGTAGGCCGCACATTCCCGGCCCGACAGAGGGGCCATCGCCGGCGTCGGATTCGCCGTTGCCGTCCCTTCGATCGAGACTAACGCGCCGTCTGCGACGTCACCGAGGTCGGCGATCGACGTCACCGAGTCGTTTCTCAGCCGTCGCCAGATCCTGAAGCGGTCGGCCGCGACGGCAACAGAGCAACCGAACACGGTAACGATGAGAATCCCGACGAATAGCAGGGCTCCCACGATGAGGACCTCTACGACCACACCGATACTGCGGCGCAATGGACAATCAATCCACCGGGAGAAACGCCTCGACTCCGCTACTCCGGCTTCTTCAGCGACAACGCCGTCCGGTCGAACTCGCAGACCAGCGTGTCGTCATCGTCGGACTCGATTTTGAACGCCTCGACGTGCATCGTGACGACGCCGCGCTCGCCGTCGGAGGTCTCCCGCTTGTCGGTGACGGTCGTCTGCGCGTAGATGGTGTCGCCGTGGAACACCGGATTGGGGTGTTCGACGTCGTCGTAGGAGAGGTTGGCGACGATGGTGCCGTCGGTCGTGTCGGGGATGGTGAGCCCGACGGCGAGGCTCATCGTGTAGAGGCCGTTGACCAGCCGCTCGCCGAACTGCGAGTCGGCGGCGAAGTCGGCGTCCAAGTGCAGCGGCTGCTGGTTCATCGTCATGTCGCAGAACCGCTGGTTGTCGCTTTCGCTCACCGTCCGTCGCTTGTCGTGTTCGATGGTCTCGCCGACCTCGAACTCCTCGTAGTAGCGTCCAGGCACGGCGGCCGAGTCGGCCGGCGGGAGCAAAACGCTACCGGACCGGCCGGTGCCGCCGGTCGTCGGTCGCCGACCGCGAGCGGCCGAGCGTCGGCGTCGGGAGGGCACCGACACCTCGAGACGCGTCACCGACGGCGTCGGCGGCCCGGGTCGCGGTCCGTCATTCGCCGAGCTGCGCTCGCAGTCGGCCGACGACGTCCGGCCGTTCGACCCGGCGTACCGCCTGCCGAGTGAGCACGGCGACGGCCAGGACGAGGCCGCTGACGGTGGTGAAAAACGCCCCCCAGGCGATGCCGCCGTTCGTGTACGCGTACGCCTCGTACAGGCTCGTCGTCGCGATCCAGAGGGTCACCGCGCCGAGGAGTCCGGTGACGACCGAGCCGACCCCGAGTCCGTCGCGGAGCGCCCCGACGATCACGACCGCGGCGAGCAGTGCCGGCACGACGAGTTCTGGATTGACCGGGAACGGCCCGACGGTGGGTGCGGTCGGATACGGCCGCGTCAGGGTCGAGAACTCGACGGCGACGAGGGACAGCACTGCTGCGGCGAGGAGGGCTCGGGCGGTATCGAGGGACGATCGCATACCTACGGGTTCGGATTCTGTTGTATAAAACTTCCCCCGCGATCGGCGTCGTCCGCGGGTGTCGGTCGCGCTCTCGGGACGGCCCGGGAGCCGACGTGCGCCGCCGACGGATCCCTGCCGGACCACTGCCGATAAGGGGCCGCGGCCGGTGCGTCCGGACATGGCCCGCAGGAGCGTGCTGTTCTCGCCCGGCGACCGACCAGAACTGATGCGGAAGGCACCGGAAGCGGGCGCCGACACCGTCGTCTTCGACCTCGAGGATGCCGTCGCGCCGGCGCGGAAGTCCGAGGCCCGGAGCGCCGTCGCCGACGTGCTGACGGACGCGGCGTTCGACCCCGACGCCGAGGTTTGCGTCCGGGTCGACGCCGACGCCGCGACGGCCGCCGACGACCTCGACGCCGTCCTCGACGGCGACCCACGGCTGGACTCGGTGATGGTCCCGAAGGCCGCCTCGGCGGCGGGCATCAGGGAGGTCGCGGAACTGGTCGCGGCCCGCGGCGCCGACCTGCCGCTGGTGGCGCTGTGTGAGTCTGCCCGCGGCGTGCTGGCGGCCGAGGAGATCGCGGCGGTACCGGCCGTCGACGCCGTCGCCTTCGGCGCCGAGGATCTCGCGGCGGACGTCGGCGCGACCCGCACCGAAGGCGGCGAGGAGGTCAGCCACGCCCGCCAGCGGGTCGTCCTGGCGGCCGCGGCGGCGGACGTCGACGCCATCGACACCGTCTTCACGGACATCGAGGCCACCGACCGGCTGGCCGAGGCGACCGCCACTGCCGCGCAACTGGGCTACGACGGGAAGATGGCCATCCACCCGGCGCAGGTCGAGGTGATAAACGAGGCGTTCACGCCCGACCCCGAGGAGGTCGAGTGGGCCGAGAAGGTGCTCGCCGCCCGCGAGGCCGCCGACGACCGCGGCGTCGTCCGCGTCGACGACGAGATGATCGACGCGCCGCTCGTCGCCCGCGCCGAGCGCATCGTCGAACGGTACCGCGCGGCCGGCGGCGACGCCGACATATAATCGCATACCGAGAGTCAGAGTGATATGATTCGTCACGCTTAAGCGCCGACTGGCCGACGTACGCGGCATGTCGGGTGACGTCAATCCGTTCGAGAGCCTGCAGGAGCAGATCGACGACGCCGCGGAGTACATCGACGTCGGCACCGACGTTCTCGAGCGACTGAAGCGTCCGGAGCGGGTGCTGGAGACGAACCTCACCGTCGAGCTCGACGACGGGTCGCTGGAGGTGTTCCGGGCCTACCGCTCGCAGTTCAACGGCGACCGCGGGCCGTACAAGGGTGGGGTCCGCTACCACCCGGGGGTGACCCGCGACGAGGTGAAGGCGCTGTCGGGGTGGATGGTGTACAAGTGCGCCGTCGTCGACATCCCGTACGGCGGCGGGAAGGGCGGCATCGAGATCGACCCGATCGACTACTCCGACGCCGAGCTGGAGCGGATCACCCGCTCGTTCGCCACGGAGCTGCGGCCGCTCGTCGGCGCGGACCGGGACATCCCGGCGCCGGACGTCAACACCGGCCAGCGGGAGATGAACTGGATCAAAGACACCTACGAGACGTTGGAGGGAACGACCGAACCGGGCGTCGTCACCGGCAAGGCCATCGACTCCGGGGGGTCCCGCGGCCGCGTCGAGGCGACCGGCCGGTCGACGATGCTGACGGCGCGGGAGGCGTTCGATTATCTCGACAAGGACCCGGCAGGGGCGACCGTCGCCGTCCAGGGCTACGGCAACGCCGGCAGCGTCGCGGCGAAGTTCATCGAGTCCGAACTCGGCGCCGACGTCGTCGCGGTGTCGGACTCCTCGGGGGCGGTGTACCACCCCGACGGGCTCGACACCCGCGCCGTCAAGCAGTTCAAGAACGAAACCGGCGCCGTCACCGGCTACGACGGCGCCAGCGAGGAGCTGACCAACGAGGAGCTGCTGACGATGGACGTCGACCTGCTGGTGCCGGCGGCGCTGGAAAACGCCATCGACGCCGACCTCGCGCGGGACGTGGGCGCCGACGTCATCGTCGAGGCGGCCAACGGCCCGCTGACGCCGGACGCCGACGAGATTCTCACCGACCGCGACGTCCACGTCTTCCCCGACGTCCTCGCCAACGCCGGCGGCGTCACGGTATCGTACTTCGAGTGGGTCCAGAACCGCCAGCGGTTCTACTGGACCGAAGAGAGGGTCGTCGAGGAACTGGAGCGCCACATCGTCGAGGGCTTCGAGGGGCTGGTCGACGCCTACGAGGAAAAGGAGCTGCCGAGCTTCCGGACGGCCGCCTACGTCGTCGCCATCGAGCGCGTCGCCGACGCCTACGCCGAAAGCGGGACCTGGCCGTAAACTACCCCACCCTACTCCCTCGGCGCAGACGCACCTCGGTCCTTGAGGGTGGGGCCGCCGGCGGAGCGAAGCTCCGTCGAGGCCTCGAAAGGCGAAGCCTTTCGGTGGCTTTGATGTGGAATCCCGGCAATCAGTCTCCGGCAACAGGCCGGTGACTCTCGCCGTTCAGCGTCCCACCATTCACACGCACGTCTACTGGTGCGTCTCCGCTCCCCGACTTGGGCGAGGAACGGAGTCTGTGTATTCGCTTTCGGGCGTACCGTAGCCCGATGTTTTTCGCGGCGTTGTAGTCCGCGTTCACTTCGTACCCGCACTTCTGGCACTCAAACTGTTTGCCGTGGCGGTTATCGTCGTGGGTGAACCCGCAGTCCGTCCGAGAACAACGTTGGGACGTGTGGTTCGGCTCGACTTGCTTCACGGAGACACCGCGTTCCGGGGCCTTGTAGGAGACGTACTCGTAGAGGCGTCGAAACGCCCAGACGTGGTGCCACTTCGCCTGCGGGAGCCGCTCTCGAATGTCGGTTAGGTCCTCGAACACGATCACGTCGCAGTCGTGTCCGACGGCTTCCGTGACGATTTCGTTGGCGACTGTGTGGATGTACTGTTTCCGCCACGCTTCTTCGCGTTTTCCGAGGCGGAGCAGGGCGTTGTGGGCGGCTTGCGTGCCGCACTGTTGCATCTCGCCACGTCGCTTCTCAAACTCGCGGCACCAGTGATCGTAGTCGTCTCCCTGCCAGAACGTGCCGGTTGAGGCGACGGCGAGACTGTTGACGCCGAGGTCGATACCGAGGACCGTTTGGTCGGGGTGCCCGGTATCTGCCGGAACCTCCGCGCCGTCGCCGTCAATCCGCCGAGTCGAGATATTAAGGTAAAATTCGTCGGTTGTCGCGTCGTACCGAAGCGTACTCTCACGGAACTCGCAGTCCTCGGAGAGTACGTACTGCTCGTAGGGCGTCGGGCTGTCTGCCGGGAGAACAAACGACGGTTCGACCCGCCCCTCAACGGTTGCCAACGAAACCTTGTTCCAGTAGAGGGTCGCGCTCCGGGTGTCATAGTCCATCGTTTTGGCGGTGAACGTCGGACAAGAGACACGCTGTCCCTTCTTCCACCGCTCGACAACGCCTCTGATGGCTTCGACGGCGCGACGAATTGCGGCTTGGACGAGTTGTGCTTGTAACTCCGTCTCCTCACGGAGGTCGGAGTATAAGGCGTCACGAACCTGCCGTTGGTGGGTCTTGCACTCGGTGTACGAGGTATCGGACCAACAGTAGTCGGCGGTTCGGTTCGCGCAGTAGAGGTATTGCTCGGCAGTTCGGTGGAGTGCGTCGCGTTGTCCGTCGGAAACATCGAGTTTCACGACGGCAGTTCGACGCACTTCCATACTTCAGACAGAACCCGACGGTACTTATACGCTTGGGGGTCGGTCGTAGTATGTCGGTTGCATCGTACCGTGTTGGTTTCCTCTCCGGCCTACTCGCTCCGTTCGGTCGCTTCTTGAGGCCGCAGGCTCCATCTTGTATTCTGCTGACCGCCGACCCGTTGCGCCGCCGTGTCCCGGGCGGGGACACGGCCGCTCGGGCTTCATGTTTTTCCCCTTTTCCGGCAGCCGGCACGCCCGTCTCGGCGAGGCCGTCACGACGGCGGAGGCGCTGACGGTACTGGCGACGGCGCTTGCGACCCACCGCTTCGAGCTCGCCGGCCCGGACGCCAAGGGACCGCACGACGGCCCCGAGGTCGGCGTCGACTCCGTGATCGACCGCCAGCCCGGCCGCGACGCGGTCGTCCGGTTCGTGCCGCGGGAGCACCGTCGTTTCCCCGGACGCCGCAGTACGGCTCGCGGCGACGGCCCGTTCGGAGTCCGGTCGCCGTCGACCGAACCCGAGTTCCGTGAGGCGGTGACATGGACGGCCCCGGTCGGCTCGTCCCGTGTCTCGGTCGACTCGTCCCGCGTCTCGGGTGGGAACGTTCTTGTACGACGCACACGGTGTCAACCACGTAGGTGTGACGAGATGGGTCTGAAGCAGTTCGTTCTCTGCTGGTTCGCCATCGCGGCGCTCGTCGCCGTCGGGTCGGGGACGCTCGGTATCCTCTCTGCCGGGCCAGTCTCCGGGTCTCTGATGCTCCTCGCCGTCTTCGGGGCGCCCGTCGCCGCGTACCTGCTCGTCACCCGACGGGACGTCGACGTCCGTCGACTGTGGCTGTTCGTCGGCGTCGTGTACGTTCTCGGACTCGGCCCGTACGCGCTCTTCCAGGCCTATCCGCTCCTCTCGTCGTTCATCATCGAACTGATGCTGCGAGTCATCGCGCTGGTCGGTGTCCTTGCCGTTGCCTACTATCTGGTGTACGGACGGCGGGTCGGCGAGCACGCGGCGTCGTAGGCCCCCAGGCCTCCGAGGGCCGCTTCGAAACTGCCAAGATGCCCTCCGCCGCAGGGCCTGCATGAAGGCGACCGCGAAGGCCCACCCCATCCAGGGGCTGGTCAAGTACCACGGGATGCACGACGAGGAGTTGCGCCTCCCGTATCACGACTCCATTTCCGTCTGTACCGCGCCGAGTCACACGAGAACGACCGTCGAGTTCGACCCCGACATAGAGGCCGACCACTACGTCGTCGACGGCGAGGGCCTCGAGGGTCGCGGCGCCGAGCGGGTCCGGTCGGTCGTCGACCGGGTCCGCGAGCTGGCCGGCCTCGAGGCCCGCGTCCGCCTCGAGTCGGTCAACGACTTCCCGACGAACATCGGCTTCGGCTCCTCGGCGTCGGGCTTCGCGGCCGCCGCCGTCGCGCTGTGTGCCGCGGCCGACCTCGATCTTACCCATCCCGAGATGTCGGCGGTCGCCCGCCGGGGGTCGGCGTCGGCCGCCCGGGCCGTCACCGGCGCCTTCTCGCATCTCCACGCCGGCGACGACGACGCCGACTGCCGCTCGGAGCGGCTGGCGTCGGACCTCGAGGAGGACCTCCGGATCGTCGCCGCGGAGGTGCCGGCGTTCAAACACACCGCCGAGGCCCACCGCGAGGCCGCCGACAGCCACATGTTCGGTGCGCGGATGGCCCACATCCACGAACAGATCCGGACGGTGCGGCACGCGCTGCGGGCGGCGGAGTTCGAGACGACCTTCGAGACGGCCGAACACGACTCGCTGTCGCTGGCGGCGACGACGATGACCGGCCCCTCGGGGTGGGTCTACTGGCAGCCGGAGACCCTCAAGGTGTTCGAGACCGTCCGCGAACTCCGGGACGACGGCGTCCCGGCGTACTTCTCGACGGACACCGGCGCCTCCGTCTACGTGAACACGACCGCCCGGTTCGTCGACCGGGTCGAGACGGCCGTCGCCGAGACGGGCGTCGACACGCGAATCTGGGAGGTCGGCGGCCCCGCGCGGGTGCTTGACGACGAGACGCTGTTCTGAGCGAGCGGGCCACGGAAGACATATTACCGTCAGCGCGCAACGCCAGCGAGAATGCCCGCCGAGAGCCGCCGCGACCGCTGGCGCCGCGCGCTCGCCCGCCGGGTCGGGATCGACGCCCGGGCGCTGGCGGCGTTCCGGGTCGCGGTAGGACTGTTGGTGCTGGCCGACCTCGGACTGCGGGCACGTCACCTGACGGCCTTCTACACCGACGCCGGCGTCCTGCCGCGGTCGACGCTCGCGGAGACGGCGCCGGCGCTCGCCTCGCTGTCGGTCCACGCCCGGGTCGGGTCCTGGCGGGGACAGGCGGCGCTGTTCGCGCTGACCGCCGCGGCCGCCGCCGCCGTCGTCGTCGGCTACCGGACCCGCGCGGCGACGGCCGGCACCTGCTATCTGCTGCTGTCGCTGTATCTCCGCAACCGGTACGTGCTCAACGGCGGCGACGGCCTGCTGGCGCTGTCGCTGCTGTTCGGTGTCTTCCTGCCGTTGGGCGGTCGCTGGTCGGTCGACGCCGTCCGGTCGGCCGACCGGCCGCGGCGCGTCGCCACCCCCGCCACGGCGGCGTTCTGCCTGCAGCTCGTCGTCGTCTACCTGGCCAACGCCGGCTTCAAGCTCCACGGCGGCGCCTGGACGAGCGGCCGGGCCGTCCGGTACGTCCTCGAACTGGAGCAGTTTTCCGTCCGGCTCGGACCGTACGCGACCGCATTTCCGGAGCTGCTGGTGGCGGTGAACTGGCTGTGGATCGGGATGCTGGCGGCGTCGCCGGTGCTGGTGCTGGCGACCGGTCGGCGCCGCGTCCTCGCCGTCGCCGCCTACGCCGCCGCCCACGTCGGGATGCTCCTGACGATGCGGCTCGGGCTCTTCCCGCTGGTCGTCGTCGCGATGCTGTCGATCTACCTCCCGGCGCCCGTCTGGGACCGCCTTGAACGGGTCGTCGCCCCGGCGGCCGGGCGGACGGCCGGTCTTCAGGACCGTCTCCGGGCGCGGCTCCGGGACGATCCCACCCTCCCGTCGTCGGTCGCCCGCGCCGGCCGGGTCGCGGGGACGGTCGTCGTCGCCGTGCTGCTCGTCGGGTCGGTCGTCTGGCCGGCGACGGCACTGGCCGGCGTCGAGCGCCCGGGCGAGGCGGCCGACGTCGAGACGGACGGCTACGTCTGGCAGCTGTTCGCCCCGACGCCGCCGACCACGATCCGGTGGGTCGTGGCGCCGGCGACGCTGGCGACCGGCGAGCGGGTCGACGCCCTCGACGGGTCGGCCGTCGACTGGACCCCGCCGGACGCCGCCGACACCTACCCGAGCACGCTCTGGCACCGGTATCTCGCCGAGACCCGGAACGCCGGGGGGGCGACGCGCCGGCCGCTCGGCGCCTACCTCTGCCGTCACGGCGCGCCGGGCCGGAAAGCGGCCGTCCGCTCGGTGTCGGTGTACCTGGTCGAGAAGCCGATCCCGGCCGTCGGCGGCGGCGACCGGCGGCGGATCGAGGTGGTCTCCCGGGACTGTAACCCGACCCGACCGGACCGGGCGACGGCCGCGAGCGGTAGCCACTTTGCCGGCCGCGACCACGGGCCGGTATGGCCGGCGACGGCGTCCTCGAGCGGCTCGGCGACCACCTCCGCGAGCACCGCGGCGGCATCGTCACCGACCTGCTGTTCGCCGTCGCCTGGGTGACGCTCGTGAACGCGCTGTTCCGGGTCGTCGACGGGCCGACGTGGGCGTACTACCTCCTCATGGCCGCCGGTGTCGTCGCCTACTACGGCTTTTTCCTCTCGCTGGAGGCGGCGACCGCCGCGCGGGACGGCTGACGCCGCGTGCCCCGACGGACGACCGTTCGACGCGCGTCCGACGACGGCGATAGGCCTTACCTACTCGGGCCCGTATCGCCGGGTGTGAGCGACTACTACGTCGGCAGCGTCGCTCGTGGGGACGTCTGGCTGGCGGTGGCCTACACCGACGACGGGTACGACCACGCGACGGTCGTCGACGGGGTCGGCGAGCTGTGGACGCGGTACGAGGAGACGGCGGCCGCCGTCGCGGTCGACGTCCCGGTGGGGCTGGAGACGGCGACGGCGCCGCGGCCCAACGAGCGGGCGGCCGTCGAGTTCCTCGGCGCCCGCCGGGAGGCGGTCGTCCCGGCGCCGGTCCGGGAGGCCGCCCGCAAGCAGCGCTATCCGACGGCCGCCCGGGTTCACGAGCGGAAGACCGGCGGCGACCTCCCGCGGGCGGCCTTCGAGCGGGCCAGACTCGTCACCGCCGTCGACGAGTTCATGACGACCATCGACGACGCCCGGGGCGTCTTCCTGGAGGCACACCCGGAGCTGTGTTACCGCGCCTTCGCCGGCGAGCCGCCGACCGAGCGGCCCGACGTCGCCGCCGGCTACGCCGAGCGGATGCGCGTTCTCGCGGAGTTCGACCCCGACGCGCCGCCGACCGTCCAGTCGGTCGCCGAGGCCACGGAGGGCCACGCGGTGTCGATTCCGGCGGTACTGGACGCGGTCGCGCTGGCGCTGACGGTCCGACCCGGCCCCGGGAGCCGCCGGTCGCTGCCGCCGGAGCCGCCGACGGACGACGAGGGGCTGCCGCTCCGGTACGTCTATCGGGCGGAGACGCCGCTGTCGTCGTAGCCCCGTGCTGCTGGCTGTAACTTCTTCGACCCGCGGCACCCTGAAACGGCTTCCATCGAGTGGCTACTGTCGGACGTCTCGAATCGACTTTCACGCAACTACGGCCGGCAGTATCAGAGGGTATAGTCGTCGCCTTCGTCGTCCTCGCGGGCCGCCGGGTCCGTCTGGTCGTCGGTCATCTGCGTGAACAGGTCCTCGCCTTCCTGCTGGTCGGCCTCGTCGGTCGGCGCGTACGCCGACACCCCCATCGAGAGCAGTTCCTCGACGGCCTGCTCGCGGTTCAGGAACTCCCCCTGCTCGATGAGCCGGTCGATCTCGCTGTCGATGCGGTCGGGCAGCGACACTTCGACGTCGGGCATACGGGCTAGTCGTCGCTCACCGACCTAAACCCTGTGCCCGGCGCCCGAGATAGTATTCAGTGAGGAGGGAGCAGCGTTCGTCAGCGGTGATGAGGGTGTTTCGGCCCCTCCCGCTCATGGAGCGAGCGGTCGGCCTCGTTCCGGTTCCCGACCGATCGAGGACGCCTGGTAGTGATCACGGTATCGATCCACACGACGCTGTGGGACTTCCGACGACACACGGAAACCGCAACTGCTCGACGAGCTTTTAACTGACCGAGGTTCACAACCGGTGAGCATGAGTACGGGGGACGGAGACGCCGAAGCGGTACCCCGCCGTCGTCTCCTGTCGGCGTTCGTACTGGTGGGGACGGCCGGCTGCACGTTCGAGACCTCTCCGCCCGGGGCCCGAACCCCCGGCTCCACGCCGGCCACGGGGAAACCGGCGGCCGAATCCTCCGGCGGACCCTCCCCGACCGCGGCGGACGGCACCCCCGAAACGTACCGGCCGGTCGGAAGCGAGCGGACCGAACTCCGGGGGAGTCCGTTCACGGACCTGCGCGTCGATACGCTTCCGGACGCCGCCCCGTTCGGTGCCGGCGTCGAGTTCCTCGCCCAACCGGCCGGCGAGGAGCCGGGACGGCTCGCCGTCGAGTTGCGAAACCGCACGGACGACTCCCTGAGCGTCGAAGGCGGTGTGCCGGACGGCTCGGGTGAAAGCGAGACCGGAATCGCCGTCGGTAACGGTTGGGCGGACCGGACCTCCGACGACTGCCCGCGTGGATACCGGCAGGCTGATGCCGCCATCACGGCACTCCGGTTCGACCCGAACGAGACGGTGCGGGAGACCTACGACGTCCACGTCACCCACGACGAGTCGGTGTGCTTCCCCGAGGGAGCCCATCAGATTGAGTCGGTATACCGCGTCTATCCGGGTGAAGCTAGTTTTACCGACGACGACCCGGCGTTCAGATTTCGCTGGGGCTTCACCCTGGTCGTCGAACGGTCGTAGCGGAATCGGTCGCGCGGGCAGCCGTCGGTGACGCGGTGTCGGTTTTTCGACGGCGAAGCGCTCGCTGGCACGGACGGCAGGCCGTGTACCGCAGTCCCGGTCGGATCGGTCACTCGTGGGCAACCGTATCAGCGCCGGACGCGCCACCCTTCTCGGGCGAGGCCCGCGAGGGCGACGAGCCCGACGATTCCGACGAGGACTTCGAGGGCGCCGACCCAGGCCGGGACCACGATTCCGGCCCACGACCCGACGACCGACCGGGCTTCGACGAGCGGGCCGGCGCCGGTCCGGCTCTCGAGGTCCCGGCCGCCGGAGACGTTGCCGCCCTCTTCCGGAAGGTAGCCGGGCCGGTCGGGGTGGACGACCCGGTCGGCCTCGTAGACGATGGCGTTCTCGTCGGCCATCGAGTACCGCCAGACGACCGACCCGTTCTCGTCGACCTCCAGCACTCGATTGTTCCGGGAGTCGGTCACCAGTGTGGTGCCGCCCGGAAGCCGGTCGGCGTCGCGGGGCCACTGGAGCGTCCGCCCGGAGCCGGTGCCGTCGTAGGCCCAGACGATCTCGTCGGTCTCGACGTCGACTTCGACGACCCGGTCGGCGCCGGCCGGCCCGCCGTGGGCGCTGTCGGCGACCAGCACCGTTTCCGCCGACGGAACCCGCATCGGGTTGTGCTGTTCGGTCATCACGGAGTGGTCGTCGGGCGTGCCGATCACCTCGACGATCCCGTTCGTCTCGGGATCGACCTCCAGCACCACGTCGAAGTTCCGGATCGACAGCTGGACGTTGCCGTTCTCCAGGCGGTCGACGTCGTTCATGTGGGTCCAGTCGGACTCCGGGCCCTGCCGGCGGAACTCCTCTCGGCTGTCCTCGGGGACGTGCTCGGCCCAGAACTCCGTTCCCTCGGCGATGTGGTCGGTGGCGTTCCACTGCCAGGTGACGGTGCCGGATCGGTCGACGGTGAAGGCGCGGTCGTTGCCCATGTCGGCGACGGCCGTCTCGCCGTTCGGCAGCCGGTCGGCGTCGTGGACCTCGTGGTGGGTCGGGAAGGCGTCGTACCAGGCGTACTCCCAGACGACCGCCTTCGTCCGGAAGTCGATTTCGACGACGCGGTTGCGGATGCAGTCGAAGGGGCCGGCGGTGCCGTTCGTCGGCGTCCCGCCGTACCGCTCTGGGCAGTCGACGCCGGGCGCCCGTGCGCTCTCGCCCATCGAGACGAGTACGGTGTCGTCGGCGGTGAGCTCGGCGTCGAACACCCACGCGTTCGGCGGGTCGTACCGCCAGACGACCTCCCCCGACCGGTCGACCAGCCGGACGTCGCCGTTGGCGTTGCGGAACCCGTCGTACGACTGCGTGGCGACGAGCGTATGGCTCGGCGGGGCGTCGGCCGCAGGGGCGTCACCGGCGCCAGCGTCGCCGTCTGTCTCCGGCGACGGCGCCTCGCCGGCAGTCAACGCCTGCACACCGAGCAGCGACGCCGAGAGGGCGACGACGGCCGCGAGGACCAGTACGCGGCGACGCGTCATACTACCCGGGCGGTCGTGGCCGCCGTTATGACTGTCGGTTCCGGCGTGCCGGGCGCTCGGACGGCGATTACGCCCACGGGCGGGTAGTACTCGCGGCAGCGACCGCGCAATTATACCGGGCGGTGCCGAAGCGGTGATATGTACCGGCTCTACTGCGACACCTGCGAGTTCACCCACGAGACCGACAGCCGGGCGGACGCGTACGGCACCGCCAGGAACCACGAGTCGACGTACCCGGCGCACTTCGTCATGATCGAGGGCGACTGATCGGCACTACGAGCGGAGCCGGAACAGCGACCGCTCCTTGCCGCCGGACTCGACCATCACGTCGGCGGCCCGCCGCAGCCACGGCGGCACCCGGGCGACGTGGTGGGCGTGGGCCTGCGGCCGGGCGTCGGCGTCGCCGTGGAGCCGGGCCGGCTCCGAGTAGTGGGCGATCGGCCGGACGTCGCCCCACGTCGGCCGTGCCAGCTCGAACGCCTCGCGGTAGGTGAGCCCCCGGTCGGCGAAGGCGTGGTGGTGGTAGTCGAAGGTGACCGGAATCCCGACCCGGTCGGCGACCGACTCGACGAGTTCGGGAACACTCCACAGCGAGTCGGTGTCGTCGTTCTCGACGGTGAGTCGCGCCCGGGCCCGCGGCGGCAGGTCGGCGACGACGTCGCAGAACCGCTCGGCCGTCGCCGCCTTGTCGCCGTAGTGGGCGCCGATGTGGACGTTGATCGCGTATCGGGGCGACCGCGGCAGCCCCATCAGGTCCAGCCACCGGCCGTGGTGGGCGACCGTCTCGACGGACCGGGCGACGGTGTCGGCGGACTCGCTGGCGAGCTTGCACCAGTGGTCCGGGTGGAACGTCAGCCGCACCCCGTTGGCCCGGACGAAGGCGCCGCAGTCGCGGGCCAGCGACCGGATCCGCTCGTAGTTGGGCAGTTCTTCGATATCGAACGCCGAGTTCCACGGGATCAGCGTCGAGCTACACCGATAGAAGCGGATGCCGTGGTCGCGGTTCCACTCCAGAATGGCCCGGAGGTCCCGGAGGTTCCGCTCGGCGAGTTCCGCCGCGCGGTCGAGGCCCTCGGACTCCCAGGTCGCCTTCCGCATGTCGCGGTTGCAGCGTCTGGGCGGGTCCCGCTCGCGGAGCGTCCGGTTCATCGCCGCGTAGCCGAGCATGCCCCATCTCGGGGCCGGAGACGGACATCCGTTCGGGCCGCGGCGACGGCCGTGTTCGATCGAACGAGAGTCGACCGGTCGACCGGCGTCGGGCGGGACCTCGAACGGGGCCGACCGCTCGCGGGGCGAGGCCGAGCGCAGCGAGGGAGGCCTCGAGGCGGAGCGGCGTCCTCGCGAGTGACGCGAGCGAGGGCTCGGCAGAGTTTCGCTCTGCCGGTGACCGCAGAGAGCCGCGGAGCGGCGCGAGGCCGAGCGCAGCGAGCGGTCGGCCTCGGAACGAAGCGAGCGGTGGGGGCGTTCGGGAACGCCCTCGTCACCGCCGAGACGCTACTTCCTCCTCACGAAGCACTACCGCGGCGACCCGACGGTTGATACCGCTGGACCACGGAGGGCGACCGTGACCGACGATTACCCGATCGAGGGGTTGCCCACGCCGGAGCCGTCGTACGGCCCCGGCCGCGTCGTCGACGTCCAGGTCGAGGCGCTGGCGACGAACGACGACCCCTTCGAGAACGCGGGCATCGGCACGGCGTACAACTTCGCGTCGCCGGCCAATCGGCGCGCGACGGGGCCGTTCGACCGGTTCGTCCGCATGGTCAGGGGGCCGCGGTACGGGCCGATGGTCGACCACGACGAGGCGACGGCCGGCCCCGTCGAGCGGGACGGCGCGACAGCCGAGCGCCGCGTCACCATCACCGGGCCGGACGGCGAGACCGCGACCTACCGCTTCGGGCTCTCGGTGGCCGACGGCGGCCCGCTGGACGGCTGCTGGCTCACCGACAGCGTCCACCGCGAATAACTACGGACGGACGGCATCGCAGCTACGGCGCCGTCAGTCGCCTTTCACCTCGCCGTCGGTCGCCGACGGGAGATACCGGTCCCGGAAGCTCTCGAAGTCGTCGGACGACTCGGTCCGCTCCCGCCAGGCCGTCAGCCCGCGGGACGTCGGGTCGCCGGGGACGGTCGTGTCGAGGACGAACCCGACCAGGCCGCCGACGGCGATGCCGGTCGTCCCGACGACGAAGGCCGTCTGGGCGACCGGCTCCGTGCCGAGGACGACCCCGGCGACGGGGACGTCGGCCAGCGCCGCCTGGACGGCCGCGGCGCCCTCGTCGCCGGCGACGTTGTCGACGAGCGTCGGCACCGACAGCCCGCTCAGCAGCGTCATCCCGACGACGAAGACGTTCCGGTTGTCCGTCAGGTCGACGTACTGCAGCTGCGAGAGGCCGACGCCGATGATCTGGGCGAACATGACGACGAACAGCCCGCCGACGATGGGAGCCGGGATGGTCGTGACGAGCCGGCCGACGTAGCCGACGAAGCCGGCGACGATCATCGCGGCGGCACCGATCTGGACGACGTACCGGGAGGCGACGCTCGTGATGCCGATGGCGCCGATGTTCTCCGAGTACGACGTCGAGCCGTTACCGGTGCCCATGATTCCGGCGAAGACGTTGCCGACGCCCTCCATGCCGAGGCCCTCGTTGATGCGGCCGGCGCTGGGGGCGTCCTCGCCGGCGATGCGGGCCACGGCGTAGTAATCGCCGAAGCTCTCGAGCATCGAGGCGATCACGCCGGCGGTCATCCCGACGACGAAGGCGGGCGTGAACCGGGGCAGCCCCCACTGGAGGGGCCGGATCGGCTGGACCGCCGGCGCCTCCGGGACGCTCCCGAGGTCGACGAACGCCGGCGACGAGGCCGGAACGACGCCGGCGACCGACAGCACGGCGGCGACGGCCCACGCGATGGCGAGCCCCAGCAGAACCGGGTACAGGTTGAACACCGGGTGTCGGCCGCCGAGATACTGGGAGAACGCGACGATGGAGCCGACGGTCAGGAGGAAGAGCCAGACCGACTGCGTCTCCGGGTTCGTTATCTGCGGAGCGTCGAACAGCGACAGGCCGATGAGCGCGATCACCGGGGCGAGCACGACCGGGCTCAGCAGCCGCTTCACCCGGCCGAACAGCCCCAGGTAGCCGACAGCGACCTGGAAGAGCCCCGCGACGATCATCGCCCCCTGCAGTTCGACGATCATCACCTCCCAGTCGCCGCCGTTGGAGCCGACGACGCCGACGATGGCCAGCGCCGGCGCGAGAATGGCGAAGCTGGCGCCCTGGACGAGCGGATACCGGTTGCCGACCGTCGTCTGTGCGAGCGTCGCGACACCGGAGACGACGAAGAAGGTTCCCACGAGACGGGCCGTCGCCGCCTCCGGCATCCCCATGGCGGTCGCCAGGACCAGCGGGACGGCGATGGTCGACCCGATCATCGTCAGGTAGTGCTGGAGGCCGAGCAGCACCGACCGGCCGGCCGGCGGGACGTCGTCCATCCCGTACTCGACGTCGGCCGCGTCGGCCGCGTCGTCCTCGTTTTCCCCGTCCGTCCCTGCCGTCGCCGTCACGGCCGTCGGACCCCGGCGTCGTAGGTCGGCGCTCCCAGGGTGGTCGACTCGCCGGGACGGCGCAGGACGGTCCCGACGTTCCGCACGCTGTCGTCCGTCGTCGGTATCATGAACTCGCCCGAGGGTCCGGCGGCAACCGGCATAAGTAGTTCCCCGCGGGCCCGTCGTCCGGCGGCCGGTGCGGACGCAGATATGGGTGCGGGGTGCACCGCAGCGGTGACGAGGAGCCGACCGAGGGGTCAGTCGGTTCCGTCGGCCGGTCGCGCCGTCCCGCCGACGGCCTCGGTCCGGTGGATCTCAATGTGGTCCTCCTCGAGTAGACTACCGGCTGCGCCCCCGAGGTCTCGACCACGTCGAGACCTCTCCCCTCCTGTGCCAACCGCAATCGTGTACCGTACTACGGCGAGCACGTGACCCGCGACGACGACGGCGAGAGGACGTTTGACGGGGAGTACATGGAGGTGTAGCGACACCGGCCCGGTTCGGGTCGGGTCGTTCCGGCCGGGCCGCCGATGCGGCCCGCGACGGCGACCGACCATCGACGCCCGGCTTCGGCCCACGAGTCGGCCATCTCGCGACACGAGGTCAATCGCAGCTGGATCATCTGTCATAGAATCCGACTACGGGACGGGGTCGTCACCATACCGTCTCGGTATGAACAGCAGGCTTCGCGTGCCGAAGTTCCTCTCGAGACCAGCCGCCCTGTTACAGATGGTGGTCGACTTTCTGGATCCAGTCTATTCCCACGATGCCTCGATACTCGAAACGTTGGGTTCGGAACTGGCCGTCCACTCCCCTGAGTCGGTCTCGAACGACGACCGCAACTCGTCGGCCGTCGGGGGATCGCCGTCGACGTGAGAGAACGCGTGTTGGGCCGTCCCCGAATACTGACGCGCGTCCAGCGTCGTCACGAGTGTATCAAAGGGCTCGAGCCGCTCGACGCTCCGATCGCTTCGGCCTTGCTCGGCGAACTCGTACCGATATTCGTTGACCTCCCCGGTCACAATTGGCGCCGTGCTCTCGGCCCGACTCAGACACCACTGCACCGACTCGTCGGCCGCCAGACTCTCGGTTCCTTTGCTGGCCGACCGCTGTAACGCCGGCAGTAAATCCTCCGCTTTTTCATCGCTGGTTTCGACCATCACAACTCCCTGCGACCACTCGTCAGACACGATGATACGTTGCGACACAGCGTCGTCAGTGCCGATATACGTCGTAACTGCGGTGTTTGAGTATTCTTTCGGTTCGTTGTTAGCGAGCGCATCGTGGACGGCGTCGGTATCTGCCCCAATAAACGTCGTCACGTTCGGGACGCTGTAATTGACAACTTCATCGATGATTCGCGCGTCCTCCCGCTCATCGTCGTCGGCCGCCAGTCCACACTGCCGCTGTATTTCTGGACCGAGAGTCGGAAACTCGCCGAACACGGTGTCTTCTATATTAAGTGTAGTAAGCAGCGTCCCGTAGTGCGGCGTCTTGAGGATGTCCGTTGACGGGACGAGCCTAAAGTTCGCCTCCGTCGGGGCAAACGACCAAATCTCATTACCTGCTGCCCCCCACTCCGGCGTCGTCTCCCGCATTTGTAGGTACCACTCCCAATCCACCCGCTGGAACGCCATCCGTCCAGTATACTCGTCTTTGTCGCCGAAGTAGTCAAATGGGATGAGCTTCAGCCATAATGGCGGGTTGATGATCGGCGGATTCTCTCGGGGCGTTGGTTCCTCCGTCGGCGTCGACTCGGCTGTCGCCGTCACGGTTGGGGTGTCCGTCGCGGCCGGTGTCGACGCATCACCGCCGAGTTCGCTACACCCAGCGAGCCCGCCGGTTAACACCAGCCCTGCTGCCTGGAGGTACTGTCGCCGTCGCATCACACTTCAATATTTACTGAGCTTGTCATATAAATTTCACCAACAGTTTATAGAAAATAGTGAGAGATTTGAACCGTTAAGAGCTAACGAACGATACCGATGTGTCTACCATTCGAGACACTATTTAAATCATTACTTATATCGCCGGAGTTCCCACTAATCGAGTTGATATCCGAGCCACTAATTATACTATCTGTTTTATCATCATTGCGGTCAATATCCCTACCATTACCCCCGTCAGGAATGGGAATATCGTCGCTATCAGCATCGTAGACCTGGCCGTGTGCGAGCGGGGGGTCGCCGGTGTAGTCGTCGCTGACGATCGTGACCGCGCCCCCAGACACACTGGGCTCGACGACGTAGCCACCGGTGTCGTCGTCCGTTTCACCGATATCGGGCAGGTCGGGGCTGTCGCTAGAGGTGCCGCCGTCGTCCGACGGGTCAGGGTCGGAGTCCGGCCGCGGCTCCACGACGAGTGTGTCGCGGTCGGACCGACCGGTGGTGTCCTTGGCGACGGCTTCGAGGCGGTACGGCCCCGACCCGGAAAACCGGAACGTGCGCCCGGCGACACTCGATTGCCCGGACATCGCCTCGCGGTCGACGGTCCGTCCGTCGATACGCCAGGTCAGTTCTTCCAGGTCGGAGCCGTTGGCCTCGACGGTAGCCTCGTACGGCGTCCGCTCACCCGTCCGGGGGTCGGTGTCGCCGTCCAGCCGCACCGTCGGTCCAAAATCCCTGACATAGACGTACAGCGTGTCGGTGCTGGACCGTCCTTCCGAGTCGGTGACGACGACAGTCACGTTGTGACGGCCGGGCTCCGTCGGCCTGAAGTTAGTCCGACCGCAGTCGGCACACGCCGGCGTGGTCCGGGCCCCGGCGGGTGTCTCGATGGACCACTCGTAGCCGTCGATGGTCCCGTCGGGGTGCGAAGAGCCGGTGCCGTCGAGTTGGACCGTCGTGTTGACCCCGACCTCCTGGTCGAGGCCAGCGTCGGCCAGCGGCCCCGCGTCGGCCGCGGCGACGCCGATGACGGCCGCGGCGGCGAGAAACGCCACGACGGCGGCGAACGCGTATCGTTTCATCCGAATCGGGACGGATTAATGCCGCTCCGCTACATAAAATTTCGCACCGGTACTCGAGGTGCCACCCCCCGTTGCGACACCCGACGACGTCAGGAGACGGGCCGTTCGAGCGGGCCGAGGTCCTCGAGCGCCCACCGGACGATGCGGGCCTCGACGAGGTCTCGCTCCTCGACGTTGTCGTCGCCGGCCTCGTGGCGCTCGAGCACCGACGCCGCCTCCTCGCGCATCTCGGCCTCCAGCGGCCCCTGGTCGGGTTCCTCGCGGGTGGCGTTCAGCAGCGCCTCGAAGTCCTCCCGGAGGACGAACGACGCCCGGCCGGCGTTGCACCGCGACAGCGGGCTCATGCCGGTCTCGAGGACAAGTTCCCGGACGGTCGTCCAGTCGTCGGCACAGAAGTACAGCGACACCTCGCCCTCGACGTCCCGCCAGGCGATGGGGCCGGAGTGTTTCAGCAGCTGGATGGCCCGCGGCGGGATGTCGACCCGGTGGTCCGTCTCGGGCCGCCCGCAGAGACAGCAGGGCTTTTCGGTACGCCCGGTGTACATGCGTCGCCGTAGCAGCCGCAGGGGTTTGTGTGTGCAGACTCCGGGGATTCCTATCGGTTCTCGGCGCCGGGACCCGAACGTTTTATCAGGCGGCTGACGGTACCGGAGACATGGACGCGGCCGAGCGGACCGACCTGGTCACGCGGTACACCGAGGAGGTCGTCACCGAAGCCGAGATCGAGTCGCTGTTCGAGGAGCGCGACGACCCCGGCGTCTACATCGGCTACGCGCCGACCGGCGAGATGCATATCGGCCACTTCACGACCATCCGGAAGCTGGCGGACTTCGTCGAGGCTGGCCTCGACGTGACCGTCCTCGTGGCGGACCTCCACGCCCACCTCGACGACGAGAAGAGCCCCTTCGAGCTGCTGGACGCCCGGTCGGCGTACTACCAGGCCGCCATCGAGGCGATGATCGAGGCCGCCGGCAGCGACCCCGAGGCCGTCTCGTTCGTCCGCGGCACCGACTACCAGCTGGAGGAACCGTACACGCTGGACCTCTACCGGATGCTGGCGGAGACGACGCTCTCCCGCGCCCGACGCGCCGGCAGCGAGGTGGTCCGGCAGTCGGAGAACCCGAAGGTCGGCGGCCTCGTCTACACGCTGATGCAGTCGCTGGACGTGGCGGCCCTCGAGGCCGACGTCGCCTACGGCGGCATCGACCAGCGCGGCATCTACATGCTGGCCCGCGAGCAGCTGCCGGAGCAAGGACACGGAAAGCCCGCCTGCGTGTTCGCGCCGCTTCTGTCGGGGCTGTCCGGCGGCAAGATGTCCGCCTCCGAGGCCGGCTCGAAGATCAACCTCACCGACGACGACGAGACCGTCGCCGAGAAGATCGAGGGCGCCTACTGCCCGGCCGAGCAGGTCGAGGACAACGGCGTTTTAGAGTACCTCCGCTTTCTCGTGTTCCCGGTGCTGGCCGAGCGCGGCGAGTCGTTCCGCGTCGACCGCCCCGAGGAGTACGGCGGCGACCTCGTCTACGACGGCTACGACGCCCTGGAGGCCGACTTCCGCTCCGGCGAACTCCACCCGGCGGACCTCAAGCCGGCGGCCGCCGACGCCATCGCGGCGGTCGTCGCCCCCGTCCGCGAGCGGCTGCTCGAGGCTCCGGAGCTGCTCGAGGACGCCTACCCCGGACGGTACGCCTGACGGCACGCGACGGTCAGCCTCAGTTCCAGTCGAGGGGCCGGACGCCGAAACACGCCGTCGCGGCGACCCCGAGGACGACGCCGATCGCGTGCAACAGCGACTCCCGGTCGAGAACGAGAACCGCATTGACCGTCGCGGCGCTACGAGACCCTTCGGCCGCGGGTCAGGCCCCGAACCACTCGTCGGCTCACGCCTCGATCTCGCCGAACACCGGACGGAGCGACCGCCCCTTCGGCGCCAGTAAGTGGCGCTTTCGGAGGCGTCGTGACCGCTGGCGGTCGGCGTCGGTCTCTGACGCTCGGGAATCGGCCGACCGTCCGGTCGGCCGAGGAAATGCGTCGAGAACTCGTCTCGAAGCCTCTCTCGGGACGACGAACGAAGGGGTAGTTCTATTAGTTAGGACTCCCCACCCGGGCGTATGCCGTACACCTGTCGCAACTGCAAACGGACGTTCTCGCGGAAGCTCCAGTACGAACTCCACCGCGACACCTGCTCGGCGGAGGCGCTCATCTGCGAGGCCTGCGGCGAGCAGTTCTCCGAACGACGGGCAACGACGGACGGCTGGCACTACGCCTGCCCGACCGAGGACTGCGACGGCGCCGGACTCGGCGACGACCTCCACCAGGTACGGGAGTTCACCGTCGCCCCGCGACCGGAGTGACGACGACGACGGCCGCGGGCGCCGCCGCTCACGGCTCCGCCAGCCGCCGGAGACGCCGGCAGGCCAGCCGACAGACCGGCGCGTAGCCCGCCGCCACGGGCGGCACCTCGAAGAACACCCGACAGCCGTCCGCCCGCGGGTCGACGCCGTGGCCCGTCGCCGACAGTCCGGCGACCCGCCAGCGCCACCGCATCGCCCCAGCGTCGAACGCCTCGACCTCGAACGGCAGGTGGATTCCGAGACCGCCGATCCGGACGCGGCCGGTAGTGCCGGCCTCGATCCGCCGGGTCGGCGCGTCGACGGCCGCGACCGACGGTCCCCACTCCGGCCAGCGCTCCGTATCGACGAGCAGGTCCCACACCCGCCCGGCGGGGGCGTCGACGTCGCCGCCAACAATCAGGCGGCGGCCCACTTCCGTCCGTCGGAACTCCATGCCACTCGATACGGCGCGCGGCTTTTTGTCGTTCCCGGCCGACCGGACGACCGTGATAGACGTACGTGACCTCCGCAAGGAGTACGGCGGCTTCGTGGCCGTCGACGGCGTCTCCTTCGACGTCGACCCGGGGGAGGTGTTCGGCATCGTCGGCCCGAACGGCGCCGGCAAGACGACGACGCTGAAGTCGGTGGCCGGGCTGGTGGAGCCGACCGACGGCGTCGTCGAGGTCGGCGGCGCACCGGCCGACGCCCGCGAGACCCGCCGCCGGCTCGGCTTCCTCCCCGAGGAGTCGCCGCTGTACGAGGAAATGTCCGCGCTGTCGTATCTCCGCTTTTTCGCCGACCTCTACGACGTCCCCCGCGACGTCGCCGACACGCGCATCCACGACGCCCTCGACCGCCTGGAGCTGGACCACCGCCGGCGCCCCCTCGGCGACACCTCGAAGGGGATGCGGCGGAAGGTGGCCATCGTCCGCTCGCTGGTGAACGACCCCGACGTCGTGGTGTACGACGAACCCGCCTCCGGGCTCGACCCCCTGACCACCAACTACGTCGTCGAGTTCACCCGCGAGCTCGCCGACGAGGGCCGGACCGTCGTCTTCTCCGCGCACAACCTCTACCACGTCGAGGAGGTCTGCGACCGCGTCGCCATCATGAACGAGGGGGCCGTCGTCGCGAAGGGCCGGCTCGAGGAGCTGCGCGAGCGGTACGGCCGCACGGAGTACCACGTCTACACGACGGTCGAGGTGCCGGAGGCCGTCGCGGACGACGGCCGCTACCGACGGGTCGTCGAGGGGATGGACGACGTCCGGCGGGTCGAGACGGCCGCCGAGGAGCGCGGCGGCGAGGTGACCGACATCCGGACGGTCGAGCCGAGCCTTGAGCGGCTGTTCCTCGACCTGGCGGCGGCCGACGACCGCGCGGAGGCCTGATGCGCCCGCGGAAACTGCTCCGGATCGCCCGCTGGGAGACGACCACGGGCGTCGGCGGCCTCGACCGCGGCGCCGTCGCGGTCGTCCTCGCGGCCGTCGCCTTCGTCGGTGCCGTCGGCGTCGTCGGTCTCGTCGGCGGCGTCGCAATCGAGGACGGCATCTACCGGGTCGGCGTCGACGAGAACAGCCGGTTCCACGCCCCCGCCGCCGAGGACCCGTCGCTCGCGGTCGTCGAGCCCGATCCCGCGGTCGTCGCCGACGGCCGCCTGGAGACCGGCCAGGGGTACGACATCTACGTCCAGGAGACCGCCGACGGCACGCGGCTGTACCTCGCCGAAACAGGCGGCGAGCCGACCGAGAAGAGCCGCGCCGCCGCGACCGCCTTCCGGGAGGCCGTCGAGGCGCACAACGAACGCCGGATGCGGCTGGAGTCCAACGAGACGGCCGCCTTCCCGGTCGTCGTCACCCTGGAGTTCGTCGCCCGCGACGACGCCGACGGTGCCGACGCTGACGGCGATGGCGACGGTGGCAGCGGTGGCAACGGCGGCGGAGCCGGCGACGGCAGCGGTAGTGGCGACGGCGACGACACCGGCGGTCCCGGCGGCCCGTCCGGCGGGACCGGCACCGGCGACGGCGGCGTCGGTGTCCCGTCGCTCGGCGCCTTCGACCTCTTCGGCACCGCCGGCACCGCCGGCTCGCCGTCGGACATCTCGCCGCCGTTTCCCTTCCAGTCGCTCGTGCTGGCGTTCGTCTTCGTCCTGCCGCTGAACTTCCTCATCCAGGCCTACGGGAGCTCGATGCTCGCCGAGCGGCTCGATCGCCGCGGCGAGCTACTGTTGGTCGCGCCGGTCAGCCCCGCGGAGATCGTCTTCGGCAAGACGCTGCCGTACCTCGCGGCCGCGCTCGGCATCACGACCGTCATCGTCGCCGGGCTCCGGTGGCTCGGCGGCGGCGCCGGCCCGCTGTCGGTGCTCGCGGTCGTCCCGCTGGCGCTTCTGTTCCTCGCGACGACGTTCCTCGGGGCGATGTTCGCCCGGTCGTACAAGGAACTCACCTTCGTCTCCGTCACCGTCAGCACGCTCCTGACGACGTACGCCTTCGTGCCGGCCGTCTTCGCCGGCACGAGCCCAGTGGCGTTCGTCTCGCCGCTCACCGTCGCTGTCCGGGACCTCACCGGCGCCGGCGTCACCGCCGGCCAGCTCGCCTTCGCGACCGGCCCGGCGACGCTGGTCGCCGGCGTCTGTTTCCTGCTCGGACTGGGCGTCTACCGCGAGGAGGACCTCTTCACCCAGCGGCCCGTCCACCTGAAGGCGCTGGACGCGCTGGCGGGCCGCATCCGCCGACCCCGGAGTCTGGTTCTGGTCGTCGCGCTGATGGTCCCGTTCGTCTTCGTCGCGGAGCTGCTGGCCGTCGTGCTGCTGTTCGCCCTGCCGGTGGCGGTGTCGGTGCCGGCCGTCTTCGGCGCCATCGCGGTCATCGAGGAGCTGGCGAAGGGCGTACCGGTCTACGCCGGCTTCGTGCGCGGCCGCTACGACCGGACGCTCGGCGCCGCCGTCGCGGCCGGCAGCGCCGCCGGCGTCGGGTTCTTCCTCGCCGAGAAGCTGTCGCTGGCCGTCCAGGTGGTCGGGCTGCCGGAGGTGGCCGTCGCCGACGCCGCCTTCCAGACGGGGCTCGGCTCCGGCAGCCTCGCCGTCGTCGCGCTGCTGGCCGTCGCGCCGCTACTGTTGCACGTCGTCACGGCGACCGTCTCGGCGGTCGGCGGCAGCCGCGGCCGGCGGGGATTCCTCGCCGGCCTCGCCGCGGCGGCGCTACTGCACCTCTGTTACAACGTCGCGGTGGTGAGCCGCCTTGTCTAGAATCGCCGTCGCCCGCCGGGAGCTGGGGTCGCTCTCCCGGGAGAAAACAATCGTGCTGGCGATTCTCATCCAGGTGATCATCGCGGGCTTTTCATCGTTTCTGGTGGTCGGGCTGACGTCGCTGTACGACCCCGACGCGGCCGGCGGCGACGTCGAGGTGGCGGTGACCGGCGAGGCGGCCGACGCGATGGTCGCCGCCGCCGCGGAGACGGAGGGGCTGAGGCCGCGGCGCGTCGCCGACCCGGCGGACGCCCGGGCGGCCTTCGACCGCGGGGAGGTGGCGGCGGCGGTCCGCGCCGAGCGGCGGGACGGCCGCATCGCCGTCTCGGCGTCGGTTCCGCAGTCCAGCCTCCGGAAGACGCTGGTGGTCGTCCAGCTACGGACGGCGCTGAAGACGCTGGAGCGCGACGAGCGGGTCGCCCGCAGCGACTCCCTCGCGGCGCCGCCGCTGTCGGTGCCGCCGGCGACCGACGCCAGCCCCTACTTCGGCTTCTCCTACACCGTCCTGCTGCCACTTCTAGTGTTCCTGCCGGTGTTCATCAGCGGCGCGGTGCTGGTCGACTCCCTGACCGAGGAGATCGAACGCGGCACCCTCGAACTGCTGCGGGTGACGCCGCTGTCGTTCGTCGGCGTCGTCGACGGCAAGGCCGGCCTGCTGGCGGCGCTGGCGCCGGCGCAGGTCCTCGCGTGGGTCGCCCTGCTGTCGGTCAACGGCATCGCGGTGTCGAACGTCGCGGCGCTGGTCGTCATGGCGGCCGCGCTGGCGGTCGTCGCGGCCGGCGTCGCCGCCGGCCTCGCCCTCGCGGTTCCGGTCCGCCAGCGGGCGCAGCTGACCTACTCGCTGGGGGCGCTCGCGGCCTTCGCCGCGGCCGCCGGCCTCCCGGAACACCCGGCGACGACCGTCGCGCGGCTGGCCATCGGCAGCGCGGCGCGAACGACGTGGCTTCACCTCGCGGGCTACGTCGTCGCCGCCGTCGTCGTCGCCGTCGCCGTCCGTCGGTACGCCGGGACCATCTCCCCGGAGCGATTCGGCTGAGCCGGGCATTTTTGTCCCGGCCGTCCGACCGGCGGGCATGGAGTACACCACGCTCGGCTCGACCGGCATCGAGGTCTCGCGCATCTGTCTCGGCTGCATGAGCTTCGGCGACCCCGACTGGCGCGAGTGGGTCCGCGGCGAGGCGTTCGGCGACGACCTCGTCGAGCGCGCGCTCGAGCTCGGCATCAACTTCTTCGACACCGCCAACATGTACTCCCGCGGCGAGAGCGAACGGATCCTCGGCGATGCCCTCGAAGGCCGCCGCGAGGAGAGCGTCGTCGCCTCGAAGGTGTACTTCCGGATGCGGGACGACGACCCCAACTCCGGGGGGCTCTCCCGGAAGACGATCGAGCAGGAACTGGACGCGTCGCTGGACCGACTCGGGATGGAGACGGTCGATCTCTACCAGACCCACCGGTGGGACGACGACACGCCCGTCGAGACGACGCTGCGGGCGCTCGACGACGCCGTCCGGCGCGGGAAGGCCAGACACGTCGGCGCCTCCTCGATGTGGGCCCACCAGCTCGCGGCGGCGCTGCACACCAGCGACCGGCTCGGCCTCGAGCGGTTCGCGACGATGCAGAACCACTACAATCTCGTCTACCGCGAGGAGGAACGCGAGACGCTGCCGCTCTGTGAGAAGGAAGGTCTCGGCGTCATCCCGTGGTCGCCGATGGCCCGCGGCTACCTCGCCCGCCCCCACGAGGAGTACACCTCGACGACCCGGGCCGAGACGGACGATCACGCGCAGGCCCACCCGTACGCCGAGAACGGCGGCCGCGAAATCAACGAGCGGGTCCAGGAGCTGGCCGCCGAGAAGGGCGTCTCGATGGCCCAGCTGTCGCTGTCGTGGTTGCTCCACAAGGAGTGGGTCGACGCGCCCATCATCGGTGCCTCGAAGATCGAACACCTCGAGGACGCCGTCGAGGCCGTGGAGGTGTCGCTGTCCGATAGCGACCTCGACTACCTGGAGGCGCCGTACGAGCCGGTGCCCGTGTCGGGCCACGACTGAGGCCGGTCAGCGGCGGCCGACCAGCAGCGCCGCGGCCGCCAGCGCGACGACGGCGGCGCCGGCGCCGAACCCCGGCCCGTCGGCGGCCGTCGGCGTCCTGACCACCCGATCGTCCCACCCCTCGGTCCGGGCCGGGGTCGGCGTTGCCGTGGCCGCATCTTCGTTCGCGTTCGCGTCGCCGGCGTCGCCCTCGTCGGCCGCCGGCCCGGTCGGCGTGGCGGTCGGCGTCGCGGCTGCCGCGCCGCCGCTCTCCTCGACCGCCGACTCGGTCGCGGTCGGCGTCGTCCCGTCGTCGCTCGATGCCCCGCCGTCGCCGGCGTCGCCCTCGTCGGCCGCCGACTCGGACTCCGGTCCAGGTGTCGGTGTCGCGGTTGCCGTCGGCTGCGGCTCCGACGGCGGCGGCCCGAGCTGCTGGCGGGCCGCCGTTTCGTCCTCGCAGTCGCAGATGTAGAAGTAATGGGAGTCGCCGCCGAAGGTGACTCGCTCGCCGTTTTCGGTCACGCCGGTCGTCGTCCCGGAGATACGGTACCAGCCCGGCTCGTCGGGGTTGTCGATGCACCCGGCGACGGAGATGACCTCGTCGCCGTCGTCGAGGTACGTCGATGCCCCGATGTCGTCCTCGTCGTTGAACTCGACCTCGAAGACGTCCTCGCCCGCCGAGAACGTCTTGACGTTGTCCTCGAGGCTCTCGTCGACCTCGTAGCCGTCGCGCGTCGCCCCGCGGTCGACGCCGAACGTCTCGCCGTCCTGTGGGCCGCAGTTCTCCCAGCTGCCGGCCTCGTACACCGCGGTGGTCCGTTCGAGGGTCGCGAGGTCGACGCCGGCCGTCGAGACGACCCGCTGGCCGTACTCGACCTCCGTCGCGCCGGGGCTGCGGTCGCCGAGCGGGACGACCGTGTAATTGGCGTCCGCCGGGTCGTGGCTGGCGCCGACGACGCCGCCGTCGGGGGCCGCGGCGCCGGCCAGCAGCGCGAACGCGACCGCCGTCGCCGCGACCGCCATCAGCCCGTGATTCCGCCCCATCTATCGGCCGAACGTAGGGCCCTCGGCCGGTTACGGCTGCTGCCGTCAATCGGCGGGTGGTTCATACGACGCGGGACCGCCGGATGCTTATACCCCGGCTACTAACGGGTCGGCGATGCGGTACGTGAAAGTCTCGCTCATCCCGACCCGGGGGGACATCGACCCCGTCGGCGAGCAGATCGAGGCCGACCCGTCGCTGACCCGGGATTCGATTCTCCACATCAGCCGGCTCAACGACGGTACGGCGGTTCTTCTCACCCGGATTCGGGGCCGGATGGACGCCCTCGAGGTCATCCTCGAGGACTGCGAGGCGGTGCTGTCGTACAACATCTCGCCGCTGCGGGACGAGCTGCAAGCGTACCTCCACACGGAGCCGACGGAGGCGGCGGCGGCGCTGCTCGAACTCGAGCGGGAACACGAGTTCGTCCTCGACGTGCCGATCGAGTACGGCCCCGACGGCGGGCTCAAGGTCGCCGTCATCGGCGCGGAGGACACCGTCCGGCGGGCCATCGAGGAGGTCCCCGACGAGATACGCGTCGAGCTGGAGCAGCTGTCCGACTACGACCCGGAGCTACGGGAGCTGTCGTCGCTGCTGACCGACCGCCAGCAGGAGATCCTCGACACCGCGGCCGACCTCGGCTACTACGAGGTACCCCGGGGAGCGACCCACCGGGACATCGCCGACGAACTGGGGCTGTCGACGACGACCGTCGGCGAGCACCTCCGGAAGATCGAGGCGCGGATGCTGTCGGAGATCGCTCACTGAGACGGCCGGCGGCTGAGCCGGCTCGTGAGGTAGGCGCTGACCAGCCCGACCAGCCCGACCGGCAGGCTCACCTGGAGCATGAGCGTCCCCAGCGCCGCCGGGTCGATGGGGCCGTCGCCGCCTCCGCCCCCACCCCCACCCCCGCCGCCCCCGCCCCCGCCGGCCCCACCGGGGCCGTACTCGGCCAGCACGGAGAACGTCAGGAACAGCCCGAGGCCGGCGAAGAGGAAGAAGCCGACGAAGCTGCCGACGCCGGCGACGACGGCCGCGGCGCCGTCGCGGTCCGGGAGCGCCTGTCCGACGCCGACCCCCGCCACCCCCGCCGCCAGCGGCCCGACCGCGTAGATGAGGAATATCGAGACGACGAACAGGATGCCGATCTGCGTCGAGTCGAGGGGGTCGGTGCCGGGGTCGACGAACTGTTCGATGAAGAACCCGAGGGTGAAGTTCGCCGCCAGCCCGAGGCCCGCCCCGAGCGCGGCGAACACCGCGATGACGGCCAGCGCGTAGACGTACGCGGGTCGACTCATACCGGACTGGACACGACAGAGCCGAATGTAGGTACCGGTCTCCCGACGGCTTCCCGAGGTCGACCGCGACCGCAAGGCCGACGGCCTTCCGCGACCGGCAAGCGGAAGCCGGCCCCGCCCGTCCCGAACGTATGGCGGATCTCCTCTCGATGACGTGGCGGGACCTGCTGTTCGCTCACTGGCCGGTCGCCGCCGAAACGGTCGCCCGGCGGCTCCCGGCGGGGCTGTCGGTCGACACCCACGACGGCGACGCCTACCTCGGGGTCGTTCCGTTCGTGATGTCGGAGATCGGCCCCCCAGGGCTGCCCGTCGGGCTCGGCTTCGGCGAACTCAACCTCCGGACCTACGTGACCGTCGACGGCCGGCCCGGGGTGTACTTCTTCAATCTCGACGCCGACGACCGCCTCGGCGTGTTCGTCGCGCGGACCCTCTTCCGGCTGCCGTACTACCGGGCGGAGATGACCGTCGAGGCGTCCGGCGAGGGGACCGACCGGGCGGTCAGCTTCCGGAGTCGGCGCCGGTCGGCGACGGCGGCGCCGGCCCGGTTCGAGGCGACGTACGGGCCGACGGGGTCGTTCTCGACGCCCGACGCCGGGTCGCTCGCGGCCTTTCTCACCGAGCGGTACCGATTCTACACGACGGACGACGATGGCCGGCTCTACCGGGGCGACATCGACCACGAGCCGTGGCAGCTCGCCCCGGGGCGGCTGGAGACCGAGGAGAACACTCTGTTCGCGGCCAACGGCTTCGACCGGCCGGCCGGCGACCCGCTGGTCCACTTCGCGGCGCCGATCGACGTGACGGCCGGGCGGGTCCGCCGTGCGGCCGGCAAAGCGGCCAACTAAGTACGACGCGGCCACAGCTACGGCCGATGGACGCCAACACCGAACGGGGCGACGGCGAGCCGTTCGACGAGCCGCTGACCCCGGCGGTCCGACCGGTCGGCGCCGAGGGAGACGCCGACGGGGCCGCGGCCGGCGAGGCAATCCAGGTCGAGGAACTGACCGGGTCGCGGCGGACGCTCGACCCGACCATCCAGCGGGTGTGGGCGCTGCAGGCGGCCGTGCCGTCGCTGGTGCTCGGGGGGATCGCCGGCGCCGCCTTCGCCTTCCTGCCGGTCGGCGACGCCTGGGTCGGCACCGTCGTCGCGACCGTCGTCTTCGCCCTCGCGGCGGTGCTGGCGGTGTTGCGGTACCGCTCGTGGGCCTACGAGGTCCGGGGCGACTCGCTGTACCTCGAACGCGGCGTGATCACCGACGTGACGACCGTCGTCCCGTACGTCCGCATCCAACACGTCGACGCCAGCCGGGGGCCGATCGAACGGGCCTTCGGGCTGGCGACGACCGTCGTCTACACGGCCGGCTCCCGCGGCGCCGACGTCTCGATTCCGGGGTTGTCGCCGGAGCGCGCCGAGGACCTCCAGGCCCGGCTGAAGCAGCTGACCATCGCCGCCGAGGGCGAGGACGCCGTCTGATGAAACTCGACCCCCTCTCGATCCCGTACCGGACCGGCAAGTCGGTCCTCCGGCTGGCGTGGGTGCTCGTGTTTCTCTTCCTCGGAAGCCCGCTGGACGGGCTGACCGGCGCCGGCCTGCTCGTCGTCGCGTGGTTCGTCGTCGCACTGGCCTACCAGCTGATCTACTACCAGCGCTTCGAGTACGAGCTGACCGACGACTCCCTGGACATCGTCTCCGGCGTCGTCTCGCGGCGCAACCGGGAGATCCCGGTCCGGCGGGTCCAGAACGTCGACATCAGCCGCAACGTCGCCCAGCGGCTGCTGGGGCTGGCGCAGATCAACCTCGAGACCGCCGGCGGCTCCTCGACGGAGGCGTCGCTGAACTGCGTCAGCGAGGACGAGGCCCGACGGCTGCAGTCGGCCATCGGCCAGTTGAAGCGCGAGGAGGGCCAGACGGCGACCGACGACGAGCCCGACGCCGAGCCTGCGGTCGAAGAGCGCCGGCTCTTCGATATCACGCCGAAGGAGCTGGCGCTGCTCGGCGTGACGGGTATCGACCTGCGGCTGCTGTCGGTCGTGACGGTCGTCCTACCGGTGGTGGCGCCGTCGCTGCGGGAGCGGTTCGCCGACCCGCTGGTCGGGCTGGCGGTGACGGCGCCGCTGGCGGCGGTCGTCATCGTCGCCGTCGCGGCCGTCGTCAGCGGCGTCCTCGCGGTGACCAACTACTATGGCTTCCAACTGTCGCGGCGGTCGGAGGAGCTACAGTACGAGCGGGGGCTGCTCCAGCGGTTCAGCGGCACCATCCCCCTCGAGAAGGTCCAGACGCTCGGCATCTCGGAGAGTTTCATCGCACGACGGCTGGGGTACGCCTCGCTGGCCGTCGAGACGGCCGGCTACGGCCCCGACGACGCCGGCTCGCAGTCGGCGGTCCCGCTGGCCGACCGGGACCGCGTGCTGTCGCTCGCGGCGTCCGTCGAGGCGTTCGACGACCCCGACTTCCGGCGCCCGCCGAGACGCGCCCGCCAGCGGTACGTCGTCCGGTACGGGGCCGTCGCGGCCGTCGCCGTCGGCGCCGTCTTCGCCGCCGACCGGCTCACGACGCTGCCGGTGGCGTGGTACTGGGCGGGGGTGCTGCTGCCGGTGGCGCCCGTCGCGGCCCACCTCAAGTGGGTCAACCTGGGCTACGACGTCCAGCCGGAGTACGTCGTCCTCCGGGAGGGGTTCTGGACGCGGACCACGACCGTCGTGCCGTACTACCGGGTCCAGACGGTGCTGAACTCCCGGACGGTGTTCCAGCGCCGGCGCCGGCTGGCGACGCTGGTCGTCGACACCGCCGGCTCCAGCGGGCTCACCGGCGGCCAGCCCCGGGCGCTCGACATCGACGCCGATCGGGCCGCCGAACTCCGGGAGGCGGTGGCCGACCGGCTGCAGGAGTCGCTGGATCGCCGCCAGGAGAAGCGCCGCCGCGAACGGCTCCGGTCCATCGAACCGCCGACGACCGGGACGGCCTGACCGCCCGGTCGACCGGCCGTCCGGCGGCCGAGGACCGAGGGCCGGCCGCTCGGCGACGGTGTTCAGTTACGCGAGAGCCGGCCGGCCAGCCGGCGTGAGGCGGAACCTCGAACGGGGCCGACCGCTCCGGCGAGGCCGAGCGAGCGGAGCGAGAGCGGCCTCGTGAAGCAGCAAACGGGAGGAACGACGTGGGGAGCGACGACACGGGAGCGTGGTTCGAAAGATGGCCCGCGGAGCCGTCGTTCGTCATACCGGAAGAGCTTCGCTCTTCCGTAGATCGCGGATCTCCGATCCGCTCACTCCCGAAAATCGGCGATTTCCGGAGACAGCGAGGCCGAGCGAACGGGAGGGTGCGTTCGGACGCGCCACCGTCACCGCCGAAGCACGTTACTTTCTCCTCACTGAACACTACCTCGGCGCGTACCGGTCAGTTCGCGTCCGTCACGAGGAACGTCCGCTCACCGCGCCGCTCGAGGTAGGCGTCGTCGGCCTCGCGGGCGTACCGCTGGACGCGCACGACGGACAGGTCGCTGACGTCGAGGACGCCATTGTGTCTCGTTTCCGTCGTCCGGCGCGTGTTCGTCGACATACCCGTCGATACGCCGTAGAAGCCTAAAGGGCCGAGCCTAGTCCGCGGTGAAAGTGAAAGTACGGGACAGAGCGGCGGCGCGGCGGAGGACGCGTCCGGAGCGGGGGGCGGTTCAGCAGACGGCGCCGACGATGTCCTCGTCGAGGCCGTCGAAATCCTGGAGGTACCGTCGCTCGGCGCGCAGCTCGCGCAGCCGTCGCTCGTGGTCGTCGACGGCGGCGACGTCGAACCGCTCGACGTCCAGCTCCGCGTCGGACGTCGTACCGGTCGGTCGGCGCGACGAGTAATAACTCTCCTCGTTGCGCGCGGGAAGCCCGCCGGACGGGACGGCGACACACTATCGACTCGCATGCCCTCGAGGGCCGGACGGCGCCGCCGGTCAGTCGGTGCCGGCGGCGTCGCCGGAGTCGTCGTCGCGGTCGGCGTCGCCCGGGCTGGACCCGCCGTCGGCGGCGGCCGTCGCGTCGAGACACTTCGTCGCCGCCTGCAGGGCCGCCCGCGCGGTACTGCGGTCGGCGCCGCCGGGTGCGAAGGCCGCCCGCTCGTAGGCGTCCGTCAACCGCTCTAGTGCCGCCGCGTGGCCGTCGGACAGCTCGTCGGCGATGGTCCGGTAGAACTCCCAGTGGGTGTCCGTCTGCGCCGTCGGGTCGACGGCGTCGCCGAGCTCCTCGCGGACGGCGCCGTACCCCAATTCGACGGCCGTAGAGGGATCGCCCGCCTCGAGTCTGGCCCGGGCCGCATCGAAGGCCCCCGGCACGGCCTCCGGGGTCGGGGGCGCTCCTGCGTCGTCTTCGGGGTCGGCGGCCCTGACGAACGCCGGCGTCAGTTCGTCGTCGCCGGGCCGGAGTTCGGGCTCGCCGCCGCGCCGCCGGGCGTACAGCAGCGGCGCGGCGGCGAGCACGACGGCGGCGACGGTCGCGCCGCCGGCGAGGGCCGCCAGCTGCCGCGGGGTCAGGTCGTCGGTGGCCTCGGCACGCGAGCCGAGCCGTTCGAGCCGCGCGAGGAGGCCGCCGACGCCGGTGTCGGTGCCGTTCGTCCGCTCCAGTTCGTCCGCCCGGAGCCGCTCGACGGTCGCCGTCGACGCCAGGTTCGTTCCGCTGCCGTCGAACTCCGCCGTCACCGACCAGACGCCGGCCGGCCCGATCGTCCGCGGGAAGCGGGTCTCGTACCGGCCCTCGGCGTCCGGCTCGGCGCCGTTCCGGGCCTCGGCGTCGACGCTGACGCCGACGACCCCCGTCCGGACCGGCCGCCCGTTGGCCGTCAGCCGGCCGCTGACGACGAGTTCGTCGTCGTCGAGCAGCCCCTCGACGGTGAGGTTGGGCTCCGTCTCGACGACGGTGACCGACCGCGACTCGACGGTCGGCTCGATCGCCGTGCCGGCCGCACCGACCCGGACGGCGAGTTCCCGTTCGCCGTCCGGCACCGTCGCCGGCACCGGTCCCTCGAGTTCGATTCCGCCGTCGGGGCCGGTCCGGTCCGAGGCGATCCGCTCCTCGCCGAGCCGGACGACGACCGGCGCGTCGGGGACGGGCCGTCCCGCGACCGTCGCGGTCGCCCCGGCGGCCACCGGGTCGCCGAACCCGACCGACGATGCGTTGGTCTCGACCGACAGCGACGGCCGGGTCGACTCGACGGTCACCTCGGCCGTCGCGGTCGTCCCGAGGTACGTGTCGCCCCCTACCGGCTCGTAAACCACCTCGACGGTCGTCGGCCCGGTGGCCGCCGTCACCGGCCGGTACGTCGCCTCGAACCGACCGTCGCCGTCGGTGACGGCCGTCGTCGCGGTCCGGGTGCCGACCCGAAGCGCGATCTCGCGGCCGAGCAGCGCCGACCCGTTCGCGTCGGTCAGCCGCCCGGTGACGGTCGCCGGCTCGTCGAACGACGCCGTCTCGGCGTCGACGGCGACCGACAGCTCCGTCGGCTCAAACTCGGCCCGCCGGACCTCCCGCGTCGTCTCGAGAACCGTTCCGACCGTCCGGTTCGTCGCCGCCCGTGCCTCGCCGTAGTCGCGTCCGGTCTGCGACTCCAGCGTCGAGAACGCCGCGTCGAGCCGCCCGCCGAGCCGCTCGATCCGCTCGGCCCGGAGGGACAGCTCGCGAGCCAGTTCGCGGGCCCGCTCCTCGTCGCCGGCCTCGCGGGCCTCCCGGTACTCCTCGTAGGTCTCCCGGAACGCCTCGGTCTCGTTCGCCAGCGCCGACTGGTTCTGCCGGGCCTGCTCGAAGGTCTCGGTCGTGTTCGTCTCGCCGGTCCGCTCCCGTTCGACGTCGGCGTACCGTTCGAGGGCCTCGGGATACTCCTCGTCGAGGCGGCTGCAGACGGCCGTCTCTCCGACCGAGAGGTTCTCGGCGCAGTCGACGTGGATCTCGGTCAGCCGGTCGGCCAGCCGCGTCTGGACGGCCAGGAGGTCGCCGTCATCGTCGAGGTTCTCGGGATTCTCGTGGTCCGTCCGGTTGTCGGCCCGGTGCTCGGAGGCGTCGACGACGACGGCACCGCCGACGCCCGCGAGGAGACAGAGCCCCACTACCCAGAGCAGCACGTACGCCCGTAACACCGTGTCGTATCACTCTTCCCGCCCTGTGTAAAAGCTTTTTATGGCCTCGCGGCGGGCCGGTCGGAACCCTCGCCGCGAGCGGGCTCCATCGCCCCGGCGACCGACGCGTTGAACTGTCGCCTCCGGCATGTGCGGGTATGCGACCGACGCGGACCGCCCGGGCGGTCGGCTGGCTGGCGCTGTCGACCGCGGCCGCCGCCGCGGTCTTCGGCCGTCCGGAGCTGCTGGTCGGGACGGCGGCGCTCGGCGCGTGGCTCGTCGGCTCCGCGTACGCGTTTCTGCGGACCGTCACGGCGGTCGACGACGCCGTCGCCCCGGCGCTCGAGGTGTCGTCGTCGCAGGTCATCGTCGACGACGACGTCGAGGTGACGCTCCGCGGGTCGACCGTCGAGACGGACGCGACCGTCACCGTCCGGCTTCGGCTCCCGCCGACGCTCGTGACCGACGCGCCCGACGAGCGGACCACCATCCGTCTGCTCGGGGACGTCCCGACGGAGACGACCGTCGCGGTCTCGGCGCCCGTCGCCGGCGACGTGACGGTTCCGCAGCCACAGGTCACCGTCGCCGACGGGCTGTTCGAGGAGACGTTCGCCCGCGGCCCGAGCCGGTCGCTGACGGTCGTGCCGCGGCGCCCGGACGACCTGAACGTCGGCGACGCGGACTCCTCGACGCTGGAGGGCAGCTACAGCAGCGAACGGCGGACCCGCGGCACCGAGCCGGCCGAGGTGCGGCGGTACGTCCCCGGCGAGACCGCCGACAACATCGACTGGAACGCCACCGCCCGGCTGCCGGACATCTACGTCCGGGAGTTCGAGGTCGAGTCGGCCCTGGAGACGGCGTTCGTCCTCGACGCCCGCGCGTCGACCCGGGTCGGCGCCGACGGCGAGCGAGCCCTCGACTACCTCCGGGAGGTGACGCTCGGCCTGGTCGGGCTGTCGCGGGCCCGCGAGGACCCCGTCGGGCTGGCGGTCGTCGACGACGACGGCGTCGCCGGCGTTCGGGGCCCGACGAACCGCCCGACGGGATACGAACGACTCGAGCGCCGGCTCCGGTCGCTGGAGGCCGACGGCGGGCGGCGCCGCCCGCCGGGCCGCGTCGACGGCGGCGAACCCGTCGCCGCGCGCCTGGCGACGGTCGACGTCCAGGGGCCGTTCCTCGAGACGCTGTCGACCTGCGTCGAGCGCCGCACGGCGCTGCCGGCCGACCGCTCGCCGCTGCGGGCCGCCGCCGACGTCGGCGGCGCCGACCGGACCGTGCTCCTCACCGACGACGCGAACCGGCGCGAACTCAGGGAGGCCGTCGAGGCCGCCCGGCACCGCAGCAGCCAGGTCGTCGTCTTCCTCGCGCCGAGGGTCCTGTTCGAGCCGGGCGCCCTCGGCGACCTGTCGGCCGCCTACGAGCGGTACGTCGACTTCGAGTCCTTCCGGCGAAGCCTCGACGGCCTCGACGGCGTCAGCGTCTTCGAGGTCAACCCGGGCAACCGGAGCCGGCGGCTCCGCAGCGAGGCCATCGAGCGGTCGGCCTGATACCGATCGTTGCGATAATACTCGGCACGGTAGCGAAAACGAGGCTGCTTCGAGGTTCACGACCCGATTCGTTCGACACTCGGCGGTGGCGACTCGCATTAATCACCACGAGCCGGCCGAGTCCCCGGCACCGACACGGCTTTGTGACCGCTCCCCGAGAACCGAGCCGATGGCAGCCTCCACGGAGCGCGGACCGCGCCGGCGGCTCGGACGGCCGGGCACCGGCCTGGCCGTCCTCGGCGTCGGCGCCGTCCTGGGCGGGGTCGTCGCCCTCGAGGCCGCCGGGACCCGCAGCGCGGCGCTCGGCGCCGGCCTCGCCGTCGCGATGCTCCTCGCCTGGCTCGCGGCCGGCGTACCCTACGCCTTCGTCGTCGGTCAGATCGGCCTCGTCGTCGGTCCGGGCGCCGGGACGGCGGCGCTCGCGTTACAGGCGGTACTCGTCGGACTGCTTCTCGTCGACGTCGGCGAGCGACACGACCGGCAGGTGCTGGCCGTCACCGCCGGCGCGGCGGCCGGCCTCCTCGGGCTGATCGTCGTCGTCGACGGCCTGCTCGCCGCCGCCGGAGCCCTGCTCGCCGCCGTCGGGGCCGCGGGCTACCTCCTGCACCGGTACGAACTGGTCGCGCTCGGGCTGGTGGGTGATGCGTCGTGAGCGCGGACACGGACACGGACGCAGACGGGGCGGCGGCCGACTCCGGGGCGGCCGGGGCGGCCGATCGGTCAGATGGCGAGGAGCCGGACCCGGCGGCGCTCGCGGCCCGCGTCGAGACGCTGGAGGGCGAACTCGAGCGGCTCCGGGGGGAACTCGCGGCGGCCCGCCGGACGTCGTACCGCCGATCGGCGGCCGGGATGGGGCTGCTCGGGGCACTTGCGTTGGCCGGCGCGTACCTCTTCCCCGGCGTCCGGACCGTGCTGGTCGCCCTCGGCGGCACCGGCCTGTTCGGCGCGGTGCTCACCTACTACCTGACGCCCGACCGGTTCGTCGGTGCCGGCGTCGCGGCGGGCGTCTACGACGCCCTCGCGGGCGATCTCGAGGCCGTCGCGGCCGAGCTCGAGCTGTCCGAGACGGCGGTGTACGTCCCCGGCGGCGGCGACCCGTCGATCCGGCTGTACGTCCCCGAGCAGCCGCCGGACGTCGCCGGGCTGCCGGACGGCGACGCGCTACGGGACGCGCTGGTGGTCGCACCCGACCACCGCGGGCTGTCGCTGCGGCCGACCGGCGGCGCGCTGTACGCCGAACTCGAGGAGGCGGCCGCGCCGCTGCCGGAGGCGCCGTCGGCGCTGGCGGCGACCGTCGGCGAGGCGCTCGTCGAGCAGTTCGAGCTGGTCGAGACCGCCGACCCCGACCTCGACCTCGACGAATCGCGCGCGACGTTCCGCGTGACCGACAGCGCCTACGGCCCCGTCGACCGCCTCGATCACCCCGTCGGCTCCCTTGTCGCGACCGCCCTCGCGTCCGTGCTCGAGCGGCCGGTCGAGCTCGACGTAACCGCGGCCGACGATTCCGCCGCCTACCTCGTCACCTGCCGGTGGGACCTCGAAACCGACGGCTGACGGGTCGACCTTCGCGGGGTCAGGCGTCGTCGCTGCCGGAGTAGCCGACGCCGGCGCCGTCGCCCTCGACCTCGACGGGAGGCGACGAGCCGGCGGTCCGGGGAGGGTCGGCGCCGTCGGCGTCCGGGTCCGTGCCGGTCGCCGGCGGCTCGACGCCCGCGACGGCCTCGGCGACGATCGCCGTCGGGTCGATCCCGCGCAGCCCGGCGTCGGTGTCGAGCACGAGCCGGTGGGCGAGCACCGACTCGGCGAGCGCCTTCAGGTCGTCCGGGATGACGTAGCCGCGGCCCCGGACCGCCGCCCGGGCCTTGGCGGCGTCGAGGAAGGTCACCGTCGCGCGCGGCGAGGCGCCGTGTTCGACGGCGTCGTGGGCCCGGGTCGCGTCGACGAGGTCGATGACGTACTCCTTGACCCGCGGCGCGACGTGGACGTCGCCGACGACCTCCTTGCAGGCCAGCAGCTCCGCCGGCGTGACGACCGGGTCGACGTCGTCGGCGTTCAGCTCCGGATTCTCGTCGAAGCGGTCCAGCATCGCCCGCTCGTCGTCCCGCCCGGGGACGTCGACGACGAGCTTCTGCTGGAAGCGGTCCCGCTGGGCCTCCGGCAGCGCGAAGACACCTTCCATCTCGATGGGGTTCTGCGTCGCGATGACCAGAAACGGCGACGGCAGCGTCCGCGTCTCGCCGTCGACCGTCACCTGTTCTTCCTGCATCGACTCCAGCAGCGCGCTTTGGGTTTTCGGCGTCGCCCGGTTGATCTCGTCGGCGACGACCACGTTCGCGAACACCGGCCCCTCGGTGAACTCGAAGCTGCCCGTGTCCTGGCGGTAGACCCGCGTGCCCGTGATGTCCGCCGGCAGCAGGTCGGGCGTCATCTGGACCCGGGCGTACTCGAGGCCGCTGGCCCGCGCGAAGAGGCTCGCGGCCGTCGTCTTCGCCACCCCCGGCACCCCTTCCAGTAGCACGTGTCCCCCGCTCAGAGCCGCGACCGTCAGTCCTTCGATCAGACGCTCGTTGCCGACGAGCACCTCGGCCGCCTCCTCGCGGAGCGACTCGTACAGTGCAGCGGGGTCACTCATCCTCGTCCGTTACGTACCTGACATTTTTAATCCCTTTCATAAGTCGCTCGAGCCGGGACCGTTCCAGCGAGGGGTTCCGCTCGGCGGCGGCGTCGGCCAGCGCCTCCGGGTCGGTCCGGCCCGTCACCGGCTCGCCGCCCCGCGAGAGGAGCCGCTCCCAGGCGAGCACCGCGAGCAGCGCCCCCGCGAGGAGTCCGCCCTGCAGCGGCGCGGAGCCGCGGACCGTCAGCAGGGCCGACACCAGCGGCGGGACCTCGGCGCCGTGGGAGCTGTCGAGCAGGACGGTCGTCTCGCGGGCGAAGAGGTTGGCCGCGAACGCCCGGTTCGACGGCCGCTCGGCCATCGCGTTGATGAACGCGCTGGCGTCGCCGACGACGACCACCCGGCCCTCGCCGACGGCTTCGGTCGTCGCGACCGGCCGGGAGCCGAGCCGCTCGTCGCCGTCCAGTCGGCTGTTGTCGTTCCGATCGAGGTAGCCCAGCTCCGAGCTGGCGACGAGCACCGTCGCGCCGCCGGAATCGACCGTCGTCCCGTAGTTGAGCGTCAGCGAGTCGACCCCCTCGGTGAGCGGGTGGGCGGAGACGTTCGTCGCCGTCGGCAGCGCCGGGTCGCGGTAGTTGCTCCGTTCGTCGCGCAGCAGCGGCCCCGCCGGCCGGGCGTCGGCGTCGACCGCCGCGAGCAGGTCGTCGGCGGTGCCGCCGCGGGCGGCCACGAACAGCGTCCCGCCGCGGGCGAGGAACCCCTCGATGCGGGCGACGTCGGCCTCGTCGTACGGCTCCTCCGGCGCGAGCACGACCGCGACCGTCCCGTTACCGCGGCCCTCGTAGGCGGTGGTGTTCGTCGCAACGACCGTCTCGGCGCCGGCCTCGTCGGCCACGTCGCGGAGGTCGCTCGTCCCCTCCCAGGTGGGGTTGAACGCCCCGAACGCCGCGACCGACGTCGCGCCGCCGTAGACCAGCACCGCGAGGACGACGACGAGGAGGCCGGTGACCGCCACCTCCGGCACGCTCACCTCCCGGCCGGCGATCCGCACTACGGCAGCACCTCCGGCGGGAGAATCTCGAGGATGCGCCGGACGACGACGTAGGCGAACACGACCAGGCCGGCGCCGATGAACCACGGCAGTCGCCGCCGCCAGCGCGGCGACACCGCGACCGGCGCCGTCAGCTCGACGACCACCAGGAAGCCGATCAGCGAGAGCACGAAGAACAGCTCCATAGTCAGCGACTCCAGCGTCACGAGCACCACGACGGTCGCCAGCATCCACGCCAACTGCGCGTGGACGAACCGTCGGCGACGGCGGGTCTCCATCGTTCGCCTCTCCACGCTCCGGGGTTACCAAGCTGTCGGCCGTCCGGCGGACACGGCCATGACCACGGGCGCGGGCGACCGGGCGACGACCGGCAGGCGCTCGCTCGGCGACCGGCAGGCGCTCGTTCGACGTCCGGTGACCGTGGCGCGGCCGCCGGCCCGGAGGCGAGCGAAAGAGATTCCACGACCCGGATCGCCGGTGTATCCGATGGGAATTTCGACGATACGGGGGCGGCTCGCGGCGGCCGTGCTGCTGGTGGGTGTTCTGGTCGGGCTGTTCCTGTGGGCCGGGACGATCACCCCGGCGGCCGACGACCGCGGCTTCCCCGACGACGACGAGGTCGGGCCGACGCCGGAGGCGTACGTCGGCGAGCGGGTGTCGCTGAGCGGGACCGTCGTCGCGACCGACCCGGTCGTCGTCGAGGTCGAGTACGGTGTCGACGGGACGCGGACCGTCACCGTCATCGGGGTCGGGGCGACCGTCGACCGCGGCGACTCGCTGCGTGCCTTCGGAACGCTGACCGACGACTCGACGCTTTCGGCCGACCGGACCGTCGTCCGCGAGCCGTGGGAACTGCGGTACATGTACGGCGTCTCGTTTCTGGCGGGGCTGTGGGTGCTCGGCCGGACGCTGCGGCGGTGGCGGGTCGACGTCGACCGGCTGGCGTTCGTCCCGCGGACGCCGACGGAGGACCGCGATGCCTGATGTCCTGACGCACGTTCTCGTCGGCTACGTCGTCGGGACGCTCCTGACGGCCGTCCGCGAGGACGTCGGGCCCGCGGAGGTGACGCTCGTCATGGTCGGGGCGCTGTCGCCGGACTTCGTGAAGATCGAGCTACTCGTGCCGGCCGCCTCCGTCGAGGCGGCGCTCGGCGTCCCGTTCTCGTGGGAGCCGCTGCACACCGCCGTCGGCGGCGTCGTCGTCGCGCTGCTTTCGGGGCTGGTCGTCGGCGCCGAACGTCGCCGCAGGACGGTCGCGCTGGTCGCCGTCGGCGCGGCGACGCACCTGTTTCTCGACGCGCTGCTGTTCGATCCGACCGGCTACGCGTTCCGGCCGCTGTCGCCGCTGTCGACGTACCGGCCGCCGGCGGGGATGCTGTACCTGAGCAGCGACCGCTGGCCGGCGGCGGTCGCCGCGACGGCTGCCGCCGCCACGTGGGCCTGGCGCCGGTACCGCCGGAGGGTCACGCCGTCCGCAGCCGACCGTCGGTGAGCCGGTAGCGCCGCTCGAAGCGGTCGACGAGCTGGGGGTCGTGACTCACGACCACGAGCGCCGTGTCCGTCTCGGCCTGGAGCTCGAAGAGAAGTTCGAGCACCCGGTCGGCGGCCGCGGGGTCCAGCTGGCCGGTCGGCTCGTCGGCCAGCACGACGTCCGGTCGGGAGACCAGCGCCCGCGCGACGGCGACGCGCTGCTTCTCGCCGCCGCTCAGCGCCGCCGGATACGCCGCCCGCCGGTCGGCGACGTCGAGCCGCTCGAACAGCTCCGACAGCCACGCCCCGTCGACCGAGCCGTCGTGCTCGCCCGGCAGCGCCGCGTTCTCCCGGGCCGTCAGGTCGGGGATCAGCCGGAACTCCTGGAAGACGACGCCGACGGTCTCCCGGCGGAGGCGGGCCCGCTCGCGCTCCGACAGCGCCGCCGCGTCGGCGTCGCCGACGTACAGCGAGCCGTCCGTCGGCGGCAACAGTAGCCCGAGCACCTCGAACAGCGTCGTCTTGCCGGCGCCGCTGTCGCCGCGGATCAGCACCCGTTCGCTGGGCGCCACCGCCAGCGACGCGCCGTCCAGCACCGCCCGGCCGCCGCGCTCGACGCGGAGGTCCTCGGCCCGCAGGACCGGCCGTCCCGGATCGGCGTCGGTCATCGCCGGATTCCGGACGGGCGGGCGCCTAAGGCTGTCGGTGCGTCGGTGCCGCCACACTCCCCGCCGTCGCGCGGCAGCGACAGCGTCGCCGTCTTGCCGTCGACGGCGTAGACGACGTTCCGGCCGGCCAGCGTCGCCCGGTACCGCCTCCGGTCGGTCGTCGCCGGCGCGGCGGGCCAGAAGGTCGCCCCGTCGGTCGTCCAGCCGGCGAACGACAGCATCGGACACGCCGGCGGCGGGCCGCCCCGGAGCCAGGTCCGGGTCGGTCCCACCCCGACGTCGGCGCCGAAGGTCGTCCGGCCGACGCGGGCCGGCCCGTGGTCGGTCGTCCACCCGCCGGTAGTGTGCGTCGAGGCGTGTCCGACGGCGGCGAACTCGGATTCGGGCGTCGTGGACGGGTACTCGAGGGTGTCGAGGGCGACGAACGCCAGCGGCGCCGTCGCCAGCGTGGCGACGGCCAGCGCCGCCAGCAGGGCCGCCCGGACGCCGCGGCGCCGGGCGAGACCCTCCGTCCGTCCGGCGACGGCGGCGGCCGACAGCCCGACCAGCACGAAGACGGGGACGTGCAGAAACGCCTGCCCGCGGATGGCGGTCGCGAAGAACGCCGGGGTCAGGTCGGCCGTCAGCGCGAAGAGAACGAGCGCCAGCGGCGCCGCCAGCGTGGCGGTCACGACCGACGCCGTCTCGCGGCGTCGGTCCAGCGCGAACAGCCCGTGGCCGGCGAACGCCGCCGGGACGGCCAGCAGCGCCACCAGCGCCACCACCGCCGGCGGCGACGGGATCGTGCCGGGGAACACCGGTCGGACGGCGTTGACGCCGACGAGGGCGAACAGCAGGGCGAACGGCCCGGCGAGAACCGCCCGCCGGGTCCGCGTGGCGACGAGCTGGTACCAGCCGACCCCGACGACGAGGACGACCACCCACGCGAGGAACAGCCCGGGATGGCTCCGCACGCGGCCGGTGTAGGCGACGCTCAGCACGCCCAGCCGCCCGACGACGCCGTAGTAGCCGGCGACCAGCGCCCAGAAGGCCGCCGCGACGCCGCCGCCGACGACCGCCGTCCGCCGGGTCGGCCGGCGGGCCAGCTCCGCGCCGACCAGCGCCGTCAGACCCAGCGCCGCGTTGAGCGCGCTGAACGTGTGCAGTACCGGGAACAGCCCCAAAAGTGTCGCCAGCGGAATCGCCCACCGGCGGGACCCGCCGGCCAGCAGACGGTGCAACGACAGCACCGCGAGAAAGGCGAACAGCTGGCCGAGCGACTCCGGGTCGGGGATGGACGTGTGCCGGAGGAAGAGCCCCTGGACCGCGAGCAGGAGCCCGCAGGCGAGCGCCGCCGCCCGGACCCTGTGGGCCGGCCACCCGAGGTCGGCCCCGAGCCGGCGGGTGAAGGCGACGCCGACCAGCGGCACCGCCGCCCCGGCCAGCGACAGCGCCGGCTGGATGGCGTACAGCGGCGCCTCGCCGACGACGAGCGACGCGGTCGCCGTCAGGACGGTGACGACGAGCAGATCCGCCCGCAGGTCCGGCCCGAGCGGCAGGCGGCCGGCCGCGAGCGTCTCGCGGGCGGCACCGGCGTGGGCGAAGCCGTCCAGCACGTGCGGCAGCGGGCTCCAGTACAGCGGGATCGTCCGCGCGGCGGCCGCGACCGCCAGAACCGCCGCCCCGACGAGCAGGTACGACCGGCGGTCACTCATCGGGCGACCCCCGTCGGTCCAGAAGAGCGGCCGGCGGCACGCGGACGACCGCGACCGTCGCCAGCCCGGCGCCGACGGCGACGACGACTAGTGCTGCGAGGCCGACCGCCGCGGCGCCGAGGGGGTCGAGCGCGGGCAGCAGCCGGACGCCGAAGGCCGCGAGCAGGCCGGCGCGGTCGAGCCCGACCAGCGCGGCGGCTGCGAGGACGGCCGCCAGCGCCACGGCCACGACGCCGATCCGGAGGGCGTCGCCGACCACGAGCCGGAGGATCCGGCGCGGCGGCGCCCCGGTGGCGCGGTGGACGCCGAGTTCCCGCCGCCGCGCGCGGACCGTCGCCGCGAACGTCGCCGTCGTCGCGCCGACGGTCATCAGCGCCGCCAGCCCGACGAGGGCGGCGCCGACGACCCGGAGGTCGCCGAAGGCCACCGCGACGGCCTCGCCGAGCGGCGACGACCCGCGCCGGCCGGCGGCCGCGGCCGCCGCCGGAACCCGCTCGTCGCCGCGGACCCGGTAGGTCCGGTCGGCGACCGCCCGGCCGTCGAGCGCCGCGCCGACGTCGTACGTCCCCGGCGGCCGCCGTTCGAGTTCGCGCGCGACCGTCCGGCGTCCGCCCGCCGGAACCTCGACCCGTCGGCTCGTCTCGCCCGCCGGTCCGCGAATGGTGGCCGCGGCCGCGACCGGGTCGCGCCAGGGGTTCCGCACGGTCAGCGTCGCCGTCGGCCGGACCAGGACGTCGGGCCGCTCCGGCGCGACATCGAGGTCGCCGACGAGCCGTCTCGGAGCGCCCTCCCGGACCCGGACGGTCGCGCTGCCGGCCGTCTCGCCGGTGCCGGCGACGATCTCGCGGGTGCCGGTCCCGTTCAGCGGCAGTCGGACGGTCCCGTCGGCGGCCGTCCGGCGCTCGGCGTCGCCGACCCGCACGGGGACGTCGGCGGCCGGCGCGCCCGTCGCGTCGACGACCGCGACCAGCGGCGCGGAGCCCGGCGGCGCCGTCGCCGGGGCGCCGCGGACGGAAAGTCGGTCGGGGCGGACGACCCGCACCGTCGACCGCCGGTCGCCGGCGACGAGGTCGTAGGTTCCCGGCCCGACGGAATCGAACGCGACGGTCCGGCGGGTCGTCCCGCCGGCCTCGAGGGCGGCGGACAGCTCCCGGCGCTGGTCGCCGAGCCGGACCGTCACGGTGCCGTCGGTCGGCGTCGGGTCGGCGTTGGACAGCGACACCGCGACGGTGGGCGGCTCGCCGGCGACCGGCGGCGACGAGACGGGGGCGACGTCGGTCACGACGAGGCCGTCGTCGCTCGGCGCCGGCAGCCGCTCGGCGCGGACGACGTTCACCTCGCCGGGGCCGACCGTCGAGAGGTGGCGGGCGGTGCGGTGGGAGACGAGCAGCGCCGCGCCGCCGGCGCCGCCAGCCTCGTAGCGGCCGACGACCCGGACCCGGGTGACCGCCGACCGGGTGCTGCCGCCGACCGTCACCGTCTCCCCGACCGCGACGTCGCCGGCCAGCCTCGACCCGACGACGGCCTCGTCGGGCGCCCGCGGCGGCCGGCCCTCGACGACCCGCGCGCCGGACAGCGCCGCGAACGCGTCGAAGTCGACCCCCCGCATCGGCACCGGCTCGCCGTTCCGCACCCCGAACAGCAGTATCTCGCCGCTGGCGTCGATCCCCCGCGCTCGGAGGCCGTCGGCGTAGGCGGCCGGAACCTGGCTCGCGACGGGGTGGGCGGCGCCCGGCTCCGAGACCGTCGCGCCGTCGGTCGTCGCGATCGGCGCCACGACGGCCGCGCCGGCGACGAACACCGACGACACCAGGAGGAACGCGGTCAGGGTGGCGGCCGTTGGCACGAGCGCCCGGCGGTCGAGCACCCGTAGCGACGGGAAGCCGTCGGCGCTCGACGGCCGGCCCACGCCGGCCGGCGGCGCCGTCGCCGCGCGTCGCGCCGCCAGCAGGCCGCCGACGGTGGCCACCGCGGTGAACGTCGCCGCCAGCCCGGCCAGGACGGCGGCGACCTCGGCCGTGACCGCCACCGACAGCGACGTCGATAGCCCGGCGGCGACGGCGACGTTGACGGCGGCGTTGGCCGCGATGACGCCGACGGCGTAGCCGAGGGCGACGCCGACGCCGCCGAGCAGGGCCGCCCGGAGGCCGAACAGCCGCAGCACCGTCCCCGGCGGCGCGCCGGTCGCCCGGACGACCCGGATAGTCTCCCGGCGGTCGGCGACCGTCGTTCGGGTCGCGCCGTAGGCGGTGACGCCGACGAGGAGCCCGCCGCCGACGGCGACGACGCCGACGACCGTCAGCAGCTGGTCGGTGCCGGCGAGAAAGAAGCCGAGAACGCCGCGCAGCGGCGTCTCGCCCCGGGTGTCGGTGTCCGTCCCGTCCGCTCCGTCCGCGCCGGCGTCCGCTTCGTCCGCTTCGTCCGCGCTCGACCCGCCCTCGATCACCAGCGCGCCGGTCGGCCCGAGCCGCTCGACGGTCGCCGGCCGGACGACGTACCACGACGGCGGCAGCACCGACCGCTCGCGGGGCGTCACGGAGACGGTCACCGTCGTCTCCCCGCGCAGGTCGTGTGTCGCCGGCGCCGCGAGCGTCCCGCGCGTCGTGCCGGCCCGGAGCCGCCGGTCGCCGAACGCGCGGTCGGTGCCGTTCGGGACCCCGGCGACCGTCGATTCGCCGTCCGGCCCCGTCACCGTCGCCAGGGGGACGACCACGTCGTCGGGCTGAGCGGCCGCCCGCGCGTCGGCCGGCGTCGCGTGGTGGGTGGCGGCGCCCGGCGACTCCAGGTTCGCCGCCAGCGCGGCCGTCTGGCTTCCGGCGGCGAAGACGAACAGCACCGTCCCGACGAGGAAGGCGACCGTCACCGCCAGGACGGCGACGGCGAGGCGGTCGTTGCGCCGCCAGCGGAGCACCAGCGCCCGCCGGTAGCTCACCGGCGACCCTCCCCGACCGCGAATCGGCCGCACATCGGACGTCTTCACACGGGACGAGCAGGGACAAAGTCCCTTCGGGAGCGGCGGGGGCGGTGTTCAGATAGGCACCGGCGAGCCAGTCCGTTTTTGCCGGCTACAAAGCCGAATCCTGGCGGACTGAAAGGGCGAGGCGCTCTCGACCCCGGAATCATTATCTGAACACTACCACGGCGGGTCATCGCGGCAGGTGTTCGACCGGCGAGACGCGGGTCGTCCGCCAGCCGGCGACGACCGCGCCGACGACGCCGACGACCAGCCCGACGGCCCCGCCGAGGGCGAACACCCACCGCGGCGCGTCGACGACGTTCGGAAAGCCCAGCGCGCCGACCGCGAGGTTGATCGCCCGGATGCCCGGGACCGCGACCAGGACGCCGACGGCGGCGCCGACCGTCCCGACGACGACCCCCTCGGAGAGCGTGACGACGAGCAGCGTCCGGACGGAGACGCCGCCGGCCCGCAGCGCCGCTAACTGGCGCCGCTGGTGGTAGACCAACAGTCCGAGGACGTTCGTCACGAGCGCGACGCCGCTGCCGACCGCCAGCACCGCAAGCGTCAGCGCGCTGGCGATGACGGCCGACTGCCGCCGGAGGACGGACCCGAACTGCTCGGAGCGGGTCCGGACGGTCAGCTCCGGGTACGTCGCCGATAGCTCGCGCTGGACCCGCCGGGTGTCGGCTCCCTTTTCGGTTCGGACGAGCACCGTCGACGCCGGGTCGACGCCCGTCGACCCCGACACCTCCTGTAGCTCCGAGAGGTGGAGCACGACCGTCGGCGCGCCGATGAACCGCGAGACGTCGTTGCTGATCCCGACGACGGTGAAGCTGTTCTCGTCGGCGGCCACGAGCGTCCCGCCGACGTGGATCGTGTCGCCGACCTCGACGCCGAGCCGGTCGGCGGCGCGCTCGTCGACGAGGGCCTCGCCGGTCGTCGGGCCGTCGTAGCCCCCGTCGGCGTAGTGGACGTCGCCCTCGGCGAAGCTGCGGCCCTCGACGGCGTCGAACCGCTCGCCGTCGCCGGTCGTGCCGACGCCGACGATCGTCCGGTAGTCGCCGCGGTCGGCGCCGGCGTAGACGGTCTGGAACAGCACCGCCCGCGCCCCGCGGACGTCCTCGCGGCGCTCGACGTCCCGGGACACCGCGTGGGCGTCGAACAGCTGGTTCTCGACGCTGCCGACGGCGCCGGGCGCGAAGCTCGACGGCCCGGCCGTCACCCACAGGTCGGCGCCGATGCGGTCGACGCCGGCGTCGCCGACGGTCAGGGCGCTCACGCCGACGCCCGTCAGGATGACCACCGTCACGACCGCCAGCGCGACGCCGACGACGGCCAGCGTCCCCCGGACCCGGTAGTGTCGCAGCTGGGCGAGGGCGACGCCGACGGCCGCCCGGAGCCGCGAGCCGATCATCCCAGGTCGGCCTCCTCGGTCGACCGGCGGCCGACGAACAGCAGATACGGCACCGACAGCAGGCCGATGAGCACCGCGACGGCCACTCCGGCCGGCAGCAGCCACGGCTCGAAGACCGCCACCTGCGTGTCGAAGCGCCACCGTGCGACCGCGTTGGCGGCAAAGGACCCCCCGGCCCAGACGACCAGCGCCAGGTAGCCGCCGAGAAGCGCCAACAGCAGCGTCTCGAGGCCGATCAGCGCCGCCCGACTCCGGCCGGAGACGCCGACGGCCGCGAGGATGGCCCGCCGGCGGCTGCTGGCGGCGACCTCGAAGCCGAAGGTCGTCCCGATCAAGAGCGTCCCGGTGGTCAGCGAGAGGATCAGCGCCGACGCCGCCATCGCCAGCGGCAGCTGCTCGTCGACGGCTCGCTCGACCAGCAGCTCGCCGCGGCTCCGAACCGCCGCGTTCGGGTACGTCGCCGCCAGCGCCGCCTCGGTCTCGGCGGTCGCCGACGGCGCGGCCACCAGCAGCCGGTCGGCGGCGTCCCGCTCGTCGGCGCCGACGACCGCCTGGAGCTCGCTCAGCCGGACGACCGCCACGGGAAACTGGCTGACGCCGGCCCGTTTCGGCGGCGAGACGCCGACCACGGTGAACGTCCGGTTCGACGCCGACCGCCGCGGCGCGACGGTCGCGCCCGTTCCGGCGTCGAGCGTCTCGGCGGCCGCCTCCGACAGCACCATCGACCCCGTCCATCGGCCGTCGTAGCTCCCGCCGGCGTAGTAGGGGTCGTCGGGCGACAGTTGGACCGACGACACCGGCGTCACCGAGCCGTAACCTTGCTCCGGGACGACGCCGACCGCCAGCAGGTACTCGGTGCCGCCGTCGGGGCCCTCGACCGCCAGTAGCTCCGTCAGCATCGGTGAGGCGAAGGCGACGTCGTCGCGGGCCGACAGCCGGGCGGCCGTCGCGTGGGTCCCCGCGAACCGGGTGGTCCCGACGTCGGTGACGGCGCTGGAGGCGTTCGATTCCGGCGTCACCCAGTAATCGACGTCGTCGGCGCTCGTGGTAGGGCCCGTCGCCAGCCCGATGCTCACGCTCGTCACCACCAACAGCAGCGCGACGGGGACGGCGATGCCGACGACGCAGAGCCACGTCCGGCGCCGGCGGCCGGCGGTCAGCCGCCCCCACAGCCGGACCACGGCCACGCCGACGAGCCCCCGCCAGCGGGCGAGCCGCGAGCCGTCAGCCATCGGTGACCTCCCCGTCGCGGAGGACGAGCCGTCGGCCGGCGGCCTCGACGACCCGGGGGTCGTGGCTCGCGACCACGACCGACCGGTCGTCGGCGACGGCGCCCAGCAGCTCCAGGATGGTGTCGCCGGTGGCGGTGTCGAGCTCGCCGGTCGGCTCGTCGGCGACGACCAGCGTCGGGTCGTTGACCAGCGCCCGCGCGATGGCGACGCGCTGCTTTTCGCCGCCGCTCAGCTGGCCCGGTCGGTGGGTGAGCCGGTCGCCGAGGCCGACCTCCTCGAGCAGCGACTCCGCCCGCTCGCGACGGCGCCGCTTGCCGACGCCCAGTTCGATCAGCGGCAGCGCCACGTTGGCCCGGGCCGACAGCGACGGCAGCAGGTGGAACCGCTGGAAGACGATGCCGACGTGGTCGAGCCGCAGCGCCGCCCGCTCGCCGGACGACAGGTCGTCGGTCGCCGACCCCAGCAGCCGGACGTGGCCGTCGGTCGGCGTGTCCAGCGCCGCCAGCAGGTGCAGCAGCGTCGTCTTGCCGCTGCCGCTGGCGCCGGTCAGCCCGACGAACTCGCCGGGGACGACCGACAGCGACACCTCCGACAGCGCCTCCACCTCGTGGCCGTCGTCGAGCCAGCCGCTCGAGCGGCCGTAGACCCGCGACACCGAATCACACTGGATGACGGCGTCCGACTCGACGCGACCGTCGGCGACGCGACCGTAGTCCGTATCGACGTTCCCCATCGGGCGGTTACTCCGGTATCGCCCTTCGACGACAAAAGTCCACCTCCGGCTCGGTTACCCGCCGCCGTCGGTTCCCCCGCTCAGAGCGAGGTAGAACACTCCGGCGCCGACCGCGACCACGATCAGCCCGATCAGCGCCAGGACGAACGGGTTGGCACCGCCGTCACCGCCCGGCGTCGGGGTGGGCGTCCCATCGTCGGGCGTCGGGGTCGGGGTGCCGTCGTCGGGCGTCGGGGTGGGTGTGGGGGTGCCCTCGTCCGGCGTCGGGGTCGTCGGTGTCGGCGTCGTCGGCGTCGGGGTCGTCGGCGTCGGGGTGGGCGTCCCCTGGCCGCCGCCGCCGCCGATGCCGCCGCCACCGCCGCCACCGCCACCGCCGCCACCACCGCCGCCGCCGCCGCCGCCACCGCCGCCACCGCCACCGGCGTCGCCGCTCGACACCTCGATCGTCCCGTCGGTCGAGCCGAACCGTTCGTCGCTCGCCGCGCCGACGTGGACGTACCGGTACGTCCCCTCCTCGAAGCCCGTCGTGTCGAGCGTGAGCGTCTCGGACCGCCCGGTGTCGGTCGCCGTGGCGTTGTCGGCGTCGATCACCGTCAGGTCACCGGCGACGGTGATGTTGTTGAACAGGCCGTCCGACGAGCCGTTGATCCTGATGGTGACGTTTTCCGTCGTCCCGTCGGGGCCGGTCACCGTCCCGTTGACGGTCACGTTGTCGAGCGACAGGTTCGACCGGTTGACGCTCCCGTTGGCGTCGAGGACGAGCTGACTGTCGAGGAACTGGTCCTCGTTGTAGAGGACGAGCGTGTGGTCGAACGAACCCCCGCTCCCGTCGAAGCCCGCGTCGACGTCGAACTCGACGGACTCGCCGGGGTCGACCGTCGTCTCCTCGGGGGTCGCCGTCGAGGCCGTCTCCCGGACCGTGACCGCCTCGACGCCGACGACCGTCAGGTCGCTCTCGTGGACGTTGCCGGTCAGGTTGCCGTCGGCGTCGAGGTCGTACCCGTTGTCGAACTCGTCGATCGTGACGACGGCGGCGTAGGTGCCGCTTTCCGACGGCGTGAACTCGACGCCGTCGGGCAGTTCGCCGTTGGAGTCGAGGGTGACGTCCCGGACGGCGACGAACTCCACGCCGTCGGTCCCCAGGGTGGCGCTGCCGCTGAGTGCGTCGAACTGGGGGTCGAACAGGTCCGACAGATTGCCCGACCGGTCGAGTCCCGGCCCGGTCGTCCGCGCGATCAGTACCTGCGCGTCCTCGCCGGCGTAGCGGGTCGTGTTGGCGCCGGTGGCCTCCTCGTAGGTCACCGTCACCTGCTGGTTCTTCTCGTGGACGTTCAGCTCCTGGCGGTTGATCGGCACCTGGCCGTCGCTCGTGTTGACGAAGGTCGGGATGTTGAAGATGCTCTGCGGGGCCGAGTCGGCCGTCCCGCGCAGCGGGAGCCCCGAGCGGTCCCACAGACACGCCCCGACGAAGTCCGTCACGGGACCGTCGATCGTCACCGACACCCCCGACACGGAGATGCTCTCGTTGACCGACTCGTTGGCCGCGCCGGCGACGTCGACGAGCTGGCCGTCGTCCTCGCAGGTGCGCTTGCCGCCGATCGCCGGGGCGAACCGGACGCTGCCGTTCACCGAGTCGCCGCTCCCGTCGGCCTCGACGCCGTAGACGGGGTCGGTCACCGTCGACCCGCCGGCCGATGACGGCCCCGTCGAGTTGCCCCAGTAGTTCAGCCGCGCGTCGACCCTCCCGCTCGTGTCCTCGTTGATGACGCCGTCGCCGTTGTCCTGGATCACGTTGAACGAGACGTTGATGTCCGACCGGTCGATGTCGCCGCTGACGGCCGATCGGACCCTGGTGCCGTTGGTGTTATTCCGGATCACGTTCTTCGCGACGGTCACGTTCCGGAACGTCGAACTGCTGCCGGCCTCGACGAGAATGCCGTCGTCGTGGCCGCCGGTCGAGCCGATGTCCATCCGCTCGAACCGGCTGTCGGCGATCTCGCCCGATTCCGCGTCGAGCACGACGCCGCTGGAACTGTCGTCCGTGACCACCTCCGAGGCCGAGACGTCGGAAACGGTGCCCCCGCTCGTCTCGAGCGTGATGCCGCTGGACGTGTTGGACCCGTTCACCAGCGCTCTGCGCAGCCGGACGCCGTCGACGTCGCCGTCGAGCCCCCGGACGCTCACGCCCTCGGTGTTGTCCTCGAGGACGACGCTACTCACGGTGACGTCGGACGCCGACGCCCCGTCGGCCGCGACGACCACGCCGGCGCCGCTCTCGTTGACCGCCGTCCGGGTCACCGTCAGCCCGGACAGATCGCTGCTGTCGGCCACCAACCGGACGCCCGCGTCGCTGAACCCGCTGATGACGAATCCCTCGACGGAGACGTCGTCGGCGTCGACGTCGAAGGCCGTCTGGTTGCCGGACCCGCTGAGAACCGACTGGTCGTCCGAGGCGGTCGCCTCCGGGTTGTCGGCGACGATGCGGACGTCGTCGGTGTCGACCGTCACCGACTCGGCGTAAACGTCGGGACAGACGAGGACCGTGTCGCCGGGGTTCGCCGCGTCGACGGCGGCGTCGATGTCGTTGTGGGTGACGTTGTTCGCGCTGCAGTCCGACGGATTCTCTCCGACCGAGGTCGTGTCGCTGACGTTCAACTGCTCCTGGGCGCCCGCCGTCCCGACCCCCCCGACGGCCACGAGCGCCGTCACCCCGAGCAGTACGAGGAAGATACTCCGACGAGATGGACTCATGTTCGGCGTTATCCTCACGGGCCCGACAAAAGTATTGTGTGCCGCTCGTAAAACTCGTCCGACGATCGGTCGGCACGAGATGTGCACCGCGACCGCTCCGGAACCGATCCGACGGCCGACGTCCGGGACGACGACGCCGACCGTCGATTAGAACTATACCGGTCGGGACAGAAGCACTCCGGACATGAAAGAGGTTCTCACGGTCGCGGTCGTCCTCGCGCTGGTCGCCGGCGGAGCGGCGGTGACCGCCCAAGCGGAGTTCTCCGTCTCCGTCGACGGCAGCACGACGGACGTACCGGAGCGGACGGTCTCCTTCGGCGGCAGCGACAACGTCGTCGGCGAGGTCGCCGTCCGCGACCCCGGGTCGTCGGTGACCATCGACGCCGAGGGACCGGACGACGAGACGTACGACGTCAACCTGTACAACTCCGACGGCGACGTCGTCCGTAGCTCCAGAAAGCGGGGCGGGAGCACGGAGACGACGATCGACCTCGGATGCTGCGATCCGGGAACGTACGCCGCGACGGTGTACGACGGCGAGGTGGTGGCGCTGACCGGCGTCGTCGTCGTCGGCTACGACGTCGCCCTGGACCTCCCGAACGGCGTCGACAGCGGGAACGCGACCGACGGAACCGTCGAGTTGACCGCCACGGGCGGCGGGACCGTCGAGCGGGTCGAGGTCGTCCTCGTCGACGGCGACGAGGTCTTCCGGTTCGACGCCGTCTCGCGGGGCGGGTCGACCTACGAGGCGACCGTCGACGCCGCGGACGTCCCGGATGGCACGTACGACGCCTACGGGGTCGTCTTCAGCCCCGACACCTTCGAGGGCGGTCAGAACGAGATCATCGGCCTCGGAGCGAGACAGTCCTTCACCGTCGGCGACGAGAGGGGCGACGACGACGGCACCGGTGGCCCCGGCGGCCCGGTCGGGACGCCGACCGACGACGGGGCAGCGAACGGTACTTCGACGCCGACGCCGACGCAACCCCCGGGCGGTGGGACGTCGACGCCGACGGACGACGGGGCGCCCGCCGGCGGCGACGGCTCGGGGGCGACCGCGACGACCACCGACGCGACGGACCCCGGAGCGACGACGGTGACGCCGCCCGGCGGCTCCGACGGAACCGAGCCGTCGGTGGGTGACGCCGCCGGGGTCGGGGCCGTCGTCGCTGGCGTCGTCTTCGTCTGCACGGCGGTCGTGTTCCGCCGCCTGCGCGGGACGCGGCCGGAGTAACCGCCGCCGGATCGCAGGACGGCGGCCGCCGACCGTGCGGCCGGAGACGGACCGGTAGTTAAGTTCCGGGCCGCCGGACTCGCGGGCATGGAGTTCACCGACGCCCTCCGGGCACTCGTCGCGGTCTACCGGTCGCGGACGGACGAACTGCTTCCGATGTACTTCCTCTCGCCGGCGGTCGCGCAGGTCGCACGGGCCGTCGTCTACGCCGGGGTCGCCGTCGTCTACGCCTACCTGTCGGCGACGGGGCGGCTGGCGCGGCTCCGGGCCGATCTCCGGGACAGCGAGGTCGCCCCGCCGAGGGCCGGCGCGGGCGGGGATGCCTTCCGGCGGTGGTTCGAGACCGTCGCACCGGCCTTCGAGCGGTTGGTCGTCCCCGAGGTCGTCGCGGCCCTCGGCGCGACGGTCCTGGTCGCCCTCGTCGTCTTCGCCGTCCTGTACGCCGTCGCGGCGGCGGCACAGCTGCGCTGCTGTCTGGCGACGCTGCGCGACGAGCGGGGGACGACGGCCGCCGTCGCCGGCGCCCGCCGGCACTGGCGGCCGCTGCTCGGGCTGGCGGTCCTGCAGCTGGTCGTAGTCGCGCTACTGACCGGTCTCGCGGCGGCGCTCGTGGCCGCGGCGGCGACGGCGTCGCCGGTCGCGGCGATCGCCGCCGGGCTGCTCGTCGTCCTGCCGTGGCTGGTCGCCGTCGTCGTCGTCCGGCTGGTGTTCGTCTTCGCGGCGGCGGCCGTCGTCGTCGATCGGACCGGCGTCCGGGGCGGGCTCGACGGCGGCGCGCGCTTCGTCCGGGCGAACCCGCTGTGGACGGCCGGCTACCTCCTGGCCGCGGTCGGCGTGATCGCCCTCGTCGGGTCGGTGTCGGCGGCCGGCGGCCCGAGCGGTGGCGCCGCCGGCGCGCTTCTCGGGGTCGTCGTCACGTCGCCGGTGCTCGACCTGCTGAAGATCGCCCTCTACGCGGACCGCGCCGGGGGAATCGACCCGCCGGCGCCGCCGGCGGTGACGCTATTCGACCAGCTCCGGGCGGGCGTCCGGCGCGGCCTCGGCGCCGCGAAGGCGTTCGTCCTGCGGAACCCAGGCCTGCACGCGGTCGCGACACTGGCGTTCGTCGGCGGTGGTCTCGCCGGCTGGACGCTGGCGGGGCCCTACGAGGGCGTCGTGACCGCCTCGGTCGAGGCCCGGCTCGAGGGCCACGCCCCGCTGTCGGCGGCGGTGACGTTCGCGACGAACAACACCGCCGTTGCCGTCGGCAGCGCGGCCTCGGGGCTGGCGTTCGGGGTACCGTCGGTCGCCGCGCTGCTGTTCAACGGAACGCTGCTCGGCGTGCTTGCGCGGCTCGAGGTCGCACCGGCGGTGCTGGCCGCCTTCGTCGCGCCGCACGGCGTCGTCGAGATTCCCGCGCTGTTGATCGCCGGGGCGCTGGGGCTGTCGCTGGGCGGCACCGGCTGGCGGGCCGCGACCGGCGACGCCGGCCGGGCGGACGTGGCGGCCGCCCTCGAGCGGGCCTTCTGGGTGCTGGTCGGCGTCGCCGTCATGCTCGCCGTCGCCGGGATCGTCGAGGGGCTGGTCAGCCCCTACTACTTCCGGCCGTTCCTCGGGGGGTAGTCCCCGGCGACGACCGAAGATATTCAGGTATCTTCACCGCGTGAAAACGCCAACGACCTTTGATATAGGTGGCTCCTATATAACAAGACGGACCGAAGGGAACCACAGATGGATACGAACACCGACAACGGAATCTCGGCGGAACAGCTACGAAAGGAACTGGGGGCGGTGGAGACGCCGGCCGACGAGGCGGCGAGCGCCGGCACCGACTCGTCGGAGGAGATCGTCGCGGACGTCAGAGAGCAACTCTCGGGGGGACAGACGTTCCGCTTCGACGAGGACCTCGTCAAGGAGTCGCTGGACGACCTCCTGCTGGTGCTGATCACGCTGAAGGACGGCGGCGCCCACGGAAAGGGGCTGATGAGCGACCTCGCGGACCACTTCGACGCCCACCTGAGCCCGGGCACCATCTACCCGCGGCTGCACGACCTGGAGGAGGAGGGGCTGCTCGAGGTCCACGAGCTGGTGAAGACGAAGAAGTACTCGATCGCCGACACCGAGCGGGTCCGGCGACGCATCGAGCGGACGCTGCAGCACCACATCGCGATCGGGAGCGTCTTCCACGCCTCCCTCGACGAGATTTAGGGGTCGCGTCGTTCGTCGCCACTCTCTGCTGTCGGGGTCGGGTCGGCGCTCGGAGGACGGTCTCGACGCCGTCGGTTCGCCGGACGACCACCTGATCGCCGTGCCGAACCGCATCGACCGGTCGGCGTCACCGCCGACCGGGGCCCGTCGCGGGCCGGCCGGGTGAACGTCTCCGGCGATCGGGTGGCGACCCGCGTCTGCGGCGGCGTTCTCGATTCCGTCGAGCACTCTGGGCTCTTGGAACGGCTTCGTGATGGATGCGTCCAGTTCGTCGTCGGCTTCCGGCCGAGAGCGGCTCAGTGTACGTCGCCACTCGCCGCTCGTGACGGGGCGGAACCGACGGCTCTCAGCCGCGACGGAAGAGTATTCACATTCCGGCGCCAACAGTTGTACATGCTCGAAGAGGGAGCCAAACGGCTCGCGAAGTTCTGCCGGAACCAGGTCGGCGAGAAGCTCCGCAGCGTCACGGTCTACCGGCCCCAGGGGACGACCCGGATTTACTCCGACGACGAACTGCGGGAGCAGTACACCGAGGCCCAGCTGTCGACACTGGTCGAAAGCGCCATCGAGCTCAACGCGACCCTCCACCAGACCGACATCGAGGCGACACCGCTCGGTCGCCCCCAGGCTGGCGTTTATTCCTTCGAGGAGGCGTTCGTCATCCAGTGGCCCTGGGACGAGACGACCGGCGTGGTCGCGACCTTCGACGCCGACGTGGGGTCGTCGCTGGCCGGCTTCCTCACCGAGTGTCGGGCCGTGCTCGACGAGGACCGACCGGACCGCAACTGAACGTCGGTCGCCGGCGGCCTCCTCGCGGGTCGCCCGCACCGGGCTCTCGAAGCCGCAATAACACAACGTCTCCAGTATCGGGCCGACTCGCCGTCGAACCGGGCGACGACGCCGATACCGCACGCTGTGTCGGTCCGGGACGGTTCCTCGGATAGCGGCGACCGCGCGGCTTCGGGGCCGGGAGGGCCGCACGCAGGGGGTCGCGCCGCGCCGCCAGAGCCTTGACCCCGCGGGCGCACGCCCTCGTCATGGACCGACGGCGGTTCCTCGCCGGCGCGACGACGGCGGCGCTCACGACGGCCGGCTGTCTCGACGGCGGGGCGAGCGAGGACCCGACGGCGTCGCCGACGACGTCCGACGCGCCGACCCGACTCGTCGCCACGTCGTTCGAGGTGACGGACGTCGACTGCGGCGACGGGGCGGCGAGCCACGAGGCCGACACCGGCGACGGCCGGGTCGTCGTCGACGGCGTCGTCGGCGGGGCCGACGCCTGTCACACCGCCGAGCTGGTCGGCGCCGACTACGACCGGGCGGCCGACACCCTGAAAATCACCGTCGCGGCCGTCCGGGGCGATGGCGACGACAACCGCGCCTGCGCCGGCTGTCTGGTCGACATCGAATACGTCGCGACCTTCGCGTTCGAGAACGGCGAGCCGGGGTCGGTGACGGTCCGGGCCCGCGGCGCGACGTAGACCGGCTGGGCCTCAATCGCCGACGGGCAGCGCCTTCAGCCCGTAGCGGGGGACGCCCTCCTCGACGTATATACGCCGCGGGACGGCGCGGACGCGGTCGCCGACGGCGGCCTCGCCGACGACTTGGACCGGCACCGAGACCGCCTCGTTGCCGGCGTCGAAGGCGACGATTGCGACCCCGAAGGCGCCCTGGCGGGCCTGCGTGGCGGCGAACTCCGGCGGGGCGCCGCCCTCGCCGATGGTCGTGGCGGCCTCGACGGTGCCGGTCCGGGCGGGCTCGACGGGCTCGAAGTCGGCGGGGCTCCGGCAGTCGGGGCAGGCGCCCGCCGGCGGGAAGGCGACGGCCCCGCAGTCCGGACAGCGGCCGGCCTCGTGGCGGTGCCGGGAGGCGAGACTCCGGCGCCAGCTCGGCACCGAGACGTGGGCCGCGCCGCCGTCCGGGACGTCGCCGACGACGTCGCCTCGCCGCCGGAGGTACGCGGCGTAGTCCAGCTCCCGGTCGGCCGACAGCGACGCCTCGACCGGGGCCGCCCCTTCGATTCGGGCGGCGACGGCGCCGGCGCCGGACCCCCACCCGACGGCGAGCGTCCGCTCGTGGCCGGCCTCGAAGGCACGGGCGAGACCGAGCGGGACGCTCGCGGCGGCGGTGTCGCCGAGCTCGGAGACGGTCTCGACGGCCGCGACCGCCTCGTCGTCGATGTCGGCCCGATACGGGAGCCGTCCGTCCGGCGCCTGCACCGCGACGGCGTCGACGTCGGCGTCGTCGAGCCCGTCGACGGCCGCCTCGACCGGCTCGACGAACGCCGCCCGGTCGTAGCGCCCGGCGTCGAGCCCGTCGAGGCGGTCGTCGCCGGCCCGCCGGAACCGGGTCCCCGGTCGGGGGTCGGTCGCGGCCGCCGTCTCGACGACCGTCGCCGGCGCGTCCGGGCCGACGAGCAGGGCCGCCGCGCCCGCGCCGGCGGCGTGCTCCCGTGGGTCGTCGGGCTCGCCGGCGGGGCAGTCGGCGGCGACGACCAGCGCCGTCCCCTCGCGGCCGAGGGCGTCGAGCAGGGCGTCGACGCCGGCCCGGGTGTGGCCGCCGTACGTCCGGCCGGCGACGTCGGCGGGCGCGCCGAGATAGGAGCCGAGCCGCGGCGTCAGGTCTTCCTCGGCCAGCGGCGGCGTCGTCGTCGCGAAGGCCAGCGCGTCGAGGGTCGCGCCGTCGGCGTCGGCGGCCGACAGCGCCCGCCGGGCGGCCTCGACGCTCATCGTCAGCGCGTCCTCGTCGGCGTCGGGGACGGCCGTCGTCTCGACGCCCGGGGCATCGAAGCGGCCCCAGGCGTCCTCGAAGGCCGCGGCCGGCACCCGACTGGCGGGCGCGTAGGCACCGACCGCCAGGACGCCGCGGCTCACGGCCCGGCCCTCCGTCGGTCCTCGCGCTCGAGGACGTGGACGACCGCCGCGCCGCCGGAGCCGCCGACGTTGTGAGTGAGCCCGACCGCCGGCGCCTCGAGTCCCCGGTCGCCGGCCCGGCCGGTCAGCTGGTCGAAGGCCTCGACGACCTGGCCGGCACCGGTCGCGCCGATGGGGTGGCCCTTCGACTTCAGCCCGCCGGAGGTGTTGACCGGCAGCTCCCCGTCCGGCTCGGTGGCGCCGGATTCGACGTACGGGCCGGCCGCGCCGCGCTCACAGAACCGCAGGTCCTCGTAGGCCAGTAGCTCCGCGATCGCGAAGCAGTCGTGGACCTCCGCGAAGTCGAGGTCCGCGGGGCCGACGCCGGCGGCGTCGTAGGCGGCGTCGGCGGCCCGCCGGGAGGCCGGAATCGAGGTGTAGCTGTCCCGCCGGAACAGCCCGACCCGGTCGGCGGCGGCGCCGACGCCGGCCACCCGGACCGGGTCGGCGGCGTAGTCGTCGACGACGTCCTCGCTCGCGACGAGGACCGCGGCGGCGCCGTCGGTCGTCGGACAGCAGTGATACAGCGTCAGCGGGTCGGCGACCGTCGGCGCCGCCGTCGCTTCCTCCAGCGTACAGGTGAAATCCAGCTGTGCCTTCGGGTTCCGCGCACCGTTGTCGTGGTTCTTCACCGCGACGGCCGACAGCTGGTCGGTCGTCGTTCCGTGCTCGCGCATGTGGGCGGAGGCCATCTGGGCGTAGACGCCGGCGAAGGTGGTGCCGGAGAGCCGCTCCCACTCGGTCTCGCCGGAGACGCCCAGCCAGTAGCGGACGGTGTCGCCGGAGAGGTCCGTCATCACCTCGACGCCGCCCGCGAGGACGACGTCGGCCATCCCGGACCGGACCGCCATCACGGCCTGCCGGACGGCGTAGCCAGAGGCCGCACAGGCGTTCTCGACGCGGGTCGCCGGCGTGCCGTCGAGGCCGACGTGTTCGGTGACGGCCGGCGCCGAGAGGCCGATCTGGCGGCCGCCGACGCCGAGCGTCCCGACGTAGGCCTCGTCGACGGCCCCGAGGTCGATGCCGTGGTCGACGCTGTCGACGGCCGCCTCGACGGCCGTCCGGAACAGCGACCGGTAGCTCTCGTCGGGAAAGGACCCGTACGCCGACTGGCCCGCCCCGACGACGTAGGCGTCGCGCATACCGGCCGGTCGGCCGGTCGGCGCTTAACGGTTCCTGCTACCGCGGGTCCGCGCCCGCCGGGCGCCGAACGGCCGGTCGGCGCGTCGCCGTCGCCGCCGGCGCGCCCGGCGTCACCTTGAGGAGGGCGCCGGCCCGAGTCGGCGGCATGGAGACGCGTCTCGCCGTCGACGTCGGGGGGACCTTCACGGACCTGGTCGCGGTCGTGGACGGTACCGTCCACGTCGAGAAGGTCGCCTCGACGCCCGACGCCCCCGATAGGGCCGTCGTCGACGGCCTCGAGTCGGTCGCCGACCGCGCGCCGCCGGCGTCGGCCGACTACTTCGCCCACGGGACGACCGTCGCGACCAACGCCGTCCTCGAGCGGTCATTCGCGGAGACGGCGCTGGTCACCACCGCCGGCTTCCGCGACGTCCTCGAGATCGGCCGTCAGGACCGACCGGACATCTACGGGCTGCACGGCTCGAAGCCCGACCCCGTGGTGCCGCGGGACCGCCGCTACGAGGTCGACGAGCGGGTCGACGCGCGCGGCGAGGTCGTCGAGCCGCTGGACGACGACGCCGTCGCGGCTCTCGCCGAGGAGATCGACGCCGACAGCGTCGCCGTCGCGCTGCTGTTCGCCTTCGAGAACCCCGACCACGAGAAGCGGGTCGGCGAGTCGCTCCGGGCGGCGGGCGTCGACAGCGTCTCGCTGTCGTCGTCGGTACTGCCGGAGATCCGCGAGTACGAGCGGACACTGACGACGGCGCTGAACGCCGCCCTCCGGCCGACGATGGACGGCTACCTCGGCCGGCTGGCGGCGGCGCTGGACGACGCCGGCGTCGCGGCGCCGCTGCGGGTGATGGGGTCGGACGGCGGCGTCGTCCGGGCGGCCGACGCCCGCGAGCGGCCGGTCGAGACGCTGCTGTCGGGGCCGGCCGCCGGCGTCCGCGGGGCCGCCCACGTCGCCGACCGCCTCGACCGCCCGGACGCGCTGACGATGGACATGGGCGGCACCTCCTGCGACGTCTCGCTCGTCACGGACGGCGAGCCGCTCGTGACGACGGAGGTGACCGTCGGCGACTACCCGGTGGCCGTGCCGACCGTCGACGTCCACACCGTCGGGGCGGGCGGCGGCTCGATCGCCCGGCTGGACGACGGCGGCGCGCTGCGGGTCGGCCCCGAGTCGGCCGGCGCCGACCCGGGGCCGGTCTGCTACGGCCGCGGCGGGACCGAGCCGACGGTGACCGACGCCCACTGCGTGCTCGGCCGCATCGACCCGGCGGCGTTCGCCGGCGACGTCGGCGGGGCCGCCGAGGAGGCGACGGCGGCCCTGGAGTCGCTCGGCGACCGCCTCGGCGTCGGTCCCCGGGAGGCCGCCGCCGGCGTCGTCCGGGTCGCCGTCGCCGACACCGCGCGGGCGCTGCGGGTCGTCTCCGTCGAGCGCGGCCACGACCCCCGGGAGTTCTCGCTGGTCGCCTTCGGCGGCGCCGGCCCGCTGCACGCCGCCGCCGTCGCCGCCGAGGTGGGCGTCCCGGAGGTGCTCGTCCCCCGGGCGGCCGGCGTGCTGTCGGCGTTCGGGTTGCTGGTCTCCGACGTCACCCACGAGACGGCCCGCTCGCGGGTCCGGCCCTGGGACGACATCGACGCCGAGGACCTGGAGCGACGGTTCCGCGAGTTCGAGCGGGCCGACGCCGACCGGGTGCCCGACGACCTGCCGGTCGAGCACGACCGCTATCTCGACGTGCGCTATGCGGGCCAGTCGTTCGACCTCCGGGTGCCGGCGCCGTCGCCGGTCGACGGGGCGGCGCTGGCGGCCGTCGCCGACCGGTTCCACGACCGCCACGCCGAGCGGTACGGCCACGCCGCCCCCGCGGAGCCGCTGGAGCTCGTCGCCGTCCGGGTCCGGACCCGCGGCGTCGTCGAGCCGCCCGACCCGGCGCCGCCGGCCGACGGCGACGCCGACGACGCGGTCCGGGAGACGCGGACGGTACGGTTCGACGCCGACCGCGAGACGCCGGCTTACGACCGCGGGGCGCTCCCGCCGGGGGCGACCGTCGAGGGGCCAGCAATCGTCGAGGGCCCCGACGCCACGACGGTCGTCCGGCCGGGCGACGAGCTCGCGGTCGTCGACGACGGGACGCTCCGGATCGAGGTGGGTCGATGAGCGACGGAACCGACGAGACGGTCGACCCGGTGACGCTGGAGGTAGTCCGCAACGGCTGTGCGGCGGTCTGCGAGGAGATGAACGCGACGCTGGTCCGGACGAGCTACTCGCCCAACGTCACGGAGCGGCAGGACTGCTCCTGTGCGCTGTTCGACGCCGACGGCCGGCTGGCCGCGCAGGCGGAGACCCTGCCGGTCCACCTCGGGGCGATGCCGTTTTCGGTGGCGGCGGCGCTGGAGGCGCACCCGCCGGCGACGCTGGAGCCGGGCGACGCCGTGCTGTTGAACGACCCCTACGAGGGCGGCGCCCACCTGCCGGACCTGACGCTCGTGACGCCGGTCTTCGTCGACGACGACCTGGTCGCCTTCGCGGCCAACCGTGCCCACCACGCCGACGTCGGCGGCGCGACGGCCGGCAGCGTCGGCGCCGACGCAACGGAAATCTACGAGGAGGGGCTCCGGATTCCGCCGGTGAAGCTGCTGGCGGGCGGCGAGGAACGGGCGGCCGTCTACGACCTGATCGAGCGGAACGTCCGGACGCCCGAGGAGCGCCGCGGCGACCTCCGGGCGCAGGTCGCCGCCAACGAGACCGGCGTCGAGCGGGCCCGGGAGCTGGTCGAGCGGTACGGCCGCGAGACGTTCGGCGACGCGCTCGCGGAGCTACAGGACTACTCCGAGCGGCGGATGCGGTCGGAACTCGAGGCGATTCCGGACGGCGACTACCGCTTCGAGGACGTCCTCGACGGGGACGGTCGCGGCGCCGAGGACCTGCCGGTCGTCGCGACGGCCACCGTCGACGGCGATGCTGTGACGGTTGACTTCGCCGGGACGGCCCCGCAGGTCGACGGCCCGGTGAACGCCGTCTTCGCCGTGACGGCGTCGGCGACGTACTACGCCGTCCGGGCGGTGACGGACCCGGACATCCCGCCGAACGCCGGCTGCTACCGGCCGGTCGACGTCGAGACGCCGTCGGGGAGCCTCGTCGACCCGGAGCCGCCGGCGGCGGTCGTCGGCGGCAACCTCGAGACCTCCCAGCGCGCGACCGACGTCGTCCTCGGGGCGTTCGCCGAGGCGGTCCCCGAGCGGGCCGTCGCCGCCGGCCAGGGGACGATGAACAACGTCACCTTCGGCGGGACCGACGACGGCGGCGACGGGGACGACGACGATGGTGGTGGCAGCGACGGCGACGGCGACGCCTTCGCCTTCTACGAGACGCAGGCCGGCGGCTTCGGCGCGGGGTCGGGCGGCGACGGGATGGACGCCGTCCACGTCCACATGAGCAACACGCTCAACACGCCGGCGGAGGTGCTGGAGACGGCGTACCCGCTGCGGGTTCGTCGGTACGAACTCCGGCCGGACACCGGCGGCGCCGGTCGGCACCGCGGCGGGCTCGGCCTCCGGCGGGACATCGAGGTCTTGACGGACGCGGTCTGTAGCCTGCTGGCGGACCGCCAGCGGCACGCGCCGTACGGGCTGGCGGGCGGGGAGACCGGCGCGACCGGCGCGACCTACCGGCTCGACGGCGACGACGCCCGGCGGCTGGCCGCCAAGTCGACGCACGACCTCGAGGCGGGCGACGTCGTCAGCCTCCGGACGCCCGGCGGCGGCGGCTACGGCGACCCGACCGAGCGGGACCCCGAGGCCGTCGCCCGCGACCTGCGGCTCGACAAGGTCTCCACGGCCGAGGCCCGGGAGGCGTACGACCACGATCCCGACCCCGACGCGGAGTAGCGTGACGTGACGCCGCCCGGCCGGCGACGGGCGAGCAGCCACCGTACCCGAGTCTGGCGCCGTGTCGCCGGCGTGCGAGGATCCGTGGACGGCCAAAGGTTATGCCGGGGGGCTGCGACCTCGCTTCCATGCCGTACAGCTACGAGCCGCATCACTTCGAGGACCTGGCGGTCGGACAGACCTTCGAGAGCGCCGGCCGGACGATCACGGAGACGGACTTCCACATGCACTCCATGTTCACCGGCGACTGGACGGAGCTACACACCAACGCGGAGTACGCCGAGGAGGGGCCGTTCGGCGCCCGCATCGCTCAGGGGCCGATGACGTTCATCGTCGCGACGGGGCTGTTCCAGCGAACCGGCATCGTCGAGCGGACCGTCGTCGCATTCCTCGGGATGAACTACATGGACGTCCCGAACCCGGTGTTCATCGGCGACACCCTCAGCGCCGTCTACGAGTGCGCCGAGAAGCGGAAACTCGACAGTCGGGACGACGCCGGCTACGTCGAGATCGACACCCGCATGACCAACCAGGACGACGAGTCGGTGTTCGAAGGCGACATGAAATTCCTGTTCGAGCGCCGCGAGTAGTCACTCCGGACGATCGACATTGAGGGCGAGCCGGAGCCGCTCGACGTCGGCCAGTTGCCGGTCGTCGTCGGGCGGGTCGGCGGACTCGAGGGCGGTCGCGACCGCCTCGAGGTCCGATTCGAGGGCCGCGAGCCGGTCGCGGGCGACCGCCGCGTCGCCGTCCGTCGAGCCGTCCGACAGCCCGTCGGCCAGCCGCTCGGCGCGGCCGGCGATGGTCTCCAGCCGGCGGTCGACGGCCGACGGCGCGGGGTCCTCGGGCGGGTGGGCGTCGACGCTCGGGGGGTCGGCGACCTCGAGGTCGTCGGCGGCGGCGTCGACGGCCACGACCGAGGGCGGCTCGACGCGGGCGTCTTCCGGCGAGCCGGACAGCTCCAAGCCGTAGCCGAACCGCGCGGACCCGCCGGCGACCGCGACGGTCGCGGTCACGCAGTCGGAACCGGCGCGGCCGGCCTCCAGGCTGCCGCGGTCCTCGAAGCCGGCCGCTGCCACCGGCAGCGCGCCGGGTAGCTCGTCGACGACCCGAACCCGGACCGGGGCGGCGGCCCACAGCTCGAACGCCGCGAGCAGCCCCTCGCGGCTCGACTCGAGCCGTCGCTCGACGACGACCCCGTTTCGGGAGACGACGACCGACTCCGAGGACAGTTCCATCGACGATCGGGACCTCGGCCACGGGACAGTATAAACGCCCGCCAGTATCGACGGCCGAAACGGCGATGGCGCGGCCGCGCCCGGCGGCCGCGGCCTCCGGATCAAGTACGGCGACCCGATACTGGTCGACGACGTCGCCGCCGAACACCCCGACCTCGACATCCTGCTCGCGCACCCGGCATTCCCGTGAGAGAAACAGCAGCTCGCCATCTGCCAGCAGAAGGGTAACGTCTACGTAGATCTCCCGGGGTGGTTGCCGCGCTACATCGACGACCAGGTGCTCCAGTACGCCGGCTCCATCCTGCAGGACAAGGTGATGTTCGGCACCGACTACCCGCCGGCGGTCCAGCGGAAGCTGCTGTGGGAGAACGCCGAGGCGTTTCTCGACATCTAAACGAACACCTGCCGCAACAGCGCGGCCTGCCCGCGCCGGAGCCGTGTACGGCGGCGCGCCCGGACCCGGTCGACCCCGACGGCGAGATGGAGCCCCGCGAGTACCCCGAGCGACCCGACGAGCGGACCGCGGAGAGCGTCGGACCGTTTCTCGTGACGTTCGAGGGCACCTACCGCCAGCACGAGATTCTCACCGCGGAGACGACGGCCTACGGTCACAGTGCCTCCGTCGAGAAGGTGCAGCAGCGCGACGACGGCTACCGCGTCGAGTTGGAGACAACTACTACTACGAGGAGGAGACCGACCGCGGGACGGTTCACGCCGACAGTCCGCTGTACCGGGTCGTCTACCTCGTGGCCGACGACCGGCTTCGCCGCGCGGAGGGGAGCGCCTACGGGTCGACGCCGGACCCCGCCGACGGCGAAACCGTCGCTTGTTGGTAGCCGTCCGGTTCAGGCGCCGGTTTCCAGGTCGCCGCCTTCCCGCTCCCACTCGGTGAGACTCCCCTCGTAGAAGGCGAGGTCGGGGTAGTCGAGGTGCCGGAGGACGGTGTAGGTGTGGCTGATGCGGCGGGCGGTGTTGCAGTACAGCAGGACGCGGCGGTCGGGGGCGACGCCACGCTCTTCGAGCAGGTCCCGGAGCGCCGGCTCCGGGCGGAGGCCGCGGGAGTCGTCGTCGACGAGTTCGCGCCAGTCGAGCCGGACCGCCCCGGGGATGTGTCCCTCCTCGAACTCCCAGGCCTCGCGGGTGTCGACGAGGACGGCTTCGGGGTCGTCGACGGCGGCCTCGACGGTCGCGAGGTCGACCAGCGGGCCGTCCGTCCGGAAGGCGGCGTCGTAGTCGGCCGACTCGGGGTCGGACGTTCCGTCGGCCGTCTCGTGGGCGAGCCGCCACGCCGAGAAGTCGCCGTCCAGCAGGTGAAGCTTCGCCGGGTCGTGGCCGTACAGCTCGGCGGTCACGAGCAGCCGGGCGGCGAAGACGCCGTGGGTGTCGTCGTAGGCGACGAGGCGGTCGTCGGCGCCGACGCCGGCCTCGCCCATCAGTTCGGCGAAGCGGTCGGCGCCGGGCAGCATCCCGGCCTCGCCGGCCGTCTCCGAGCGGAAGTCGTCGAAGGGGACGTTCGGCGCGCCGGGAAGGTGGCCGATGCCGTCGTACTCCCAGACGTCGCGGACGTCGACCACGCTGACGTCGTCGTCGCGGAGCCGGTCGGCGACCCACGCCGCCGGCACCACTACGTCGCTCATACCGGGGGTCGGGCGCCGCGCTGTTTTAACTGTGCGGTAGCGCGAAGTCCCCTTCCTTAAGCGCGAGCGAACGCGAGCGGTAGGGACGAGGGGAGCGCATCTGCACCGGTCACAAACACCAGCTGAGCAACAACAGTTGCTTGAGAAAACGATCTCCGAGTGGAAGCGTGGTTGCCAACTCGCCACCGATATGGCGTGGGGCAAGTGCAACGCCAAAAGCGACGTCCAGCCCCTCGCCTACGATTCTGTGCGTGAAGACACCGACCTCGGGAGTCAGCACGCGATTCTCGCCACTCACCAAGCCGCACAAGCCATTACCGGCTGTGTCGAACGCCGGTCGAAAGGCAAGAAAGTCAGCAAGCCGACGTTCACTGCACCGACGGTGAGGTACGATACGCGGACGATGACGCTGTTCGATGACGATACAGTGTCGCTCTCCACTACGGAGAGCCGCGTCCGGTGTCCGCTTGCTCTGCCCGACGCCGATGATGGCTACCAGCGGCGGTATCTTGACTCCGACGAGTGGAGCGTCACAGAAAGCACGCTCACCGCCCGCGACGGCGACTACTTCTTACACATCGGGTTTCGCCGACACAAGAACGATCCAGCACCGCCTACTTCTCCAGCGGGCGGGAGCTAACCCACGACCTCCGCGAGCTTGAGAAGGTACGTGCCGGACTCCAACAGACCGGGACTCGGAGTGCCCACCGGACGCTCAAACAGTCGAGCGGTCGTGAACTTCGCTACGTCCGCGATGTACTCCACCGGGCGTCGAATACTATCATAGACGAAGCACTCCGGTACGACTGTGACGTGATCGCGTTCGAGGACCTAACCCACATCCGCGAGCGAACCGGCGCGTCGTGGGGGCACAAGTGGGCATTCCGAACGCTGTACGAACAGGTAGAGTACAAAGCTGAAGTGGTTGGGATCGCGGTGAAGCAAGTCGGGTCGGCGTACACGTCCAAGCGGTGCGCCGAGTGTGGATTCACGGCGGACGAGAATCGTCCGACTCGCAGCGATTTCAGATGTCAGAAGTGCGGTTCGGAGGCGAACGCAGACTATAACGCGGCGAAGAACATCGGGATGCGGTATGTCCGTCGAGGTCAACAGTCGTCTCGGCGGACGGGCGACAGTCAACTCGCCCTGAAGTCTGGAACGGTGACGCCGAGTGGCGGATTTACCGTCCACCCTGATGGATTCGAGGCCAAGTTCACGGACAAGCCCCACCCTCAACGAGCGAACCCGTCAGGGTGAGCGAAGTAGGGTGTGGTAGTTGACTATTGCATTCTCGATTCGCTCCCAGCTACCCGCAACCGTTGCCGGTAGTTATCTTAAACACGCCTGCGGAGACCGCCAACGCCGGCGATTCACGCGGCGTCGATGGCCGCCGAGCGGGCACGGAGGACGGCCGGTCGGCGGCAGGTATTTCTCCTTCTCGTGATGGTCGGTCGAACGTTCCGGTAGTCGTGGGGTTATGTACGTGGTAGAACTACGGTTCAGGTGTATCATGACCGACTACGCAACGGAGGACGTGCTCGTATCGGCGGACTGGGTCGAGGACCACCTCGACCAGTTCCGGAGCGACGACCCGGATTACCGGCTGCTCGAGGTCGACGTCGACACCGAGGTGTACGACGAGGAGGGCCACGCGCCCGGCGCGATCGGCCTCAACTGGGAGGCCGACCTGCGCGACCAGGTCGAGCGCGACCTGTTGAAGAAAGATGACTTCGAGGCGCTGCTCGGCGATCTCGGCGTCACCGAGGACACGACCGTCGTCCTGTACGGCGACAACGCCAACTGGTTCGCCGCCTACACCTACTGGGAGTTCAAGTACTACGGCCACGACGACGTCCGGCTGCTGGACGGCGGCCGCGACTACTGGGTCGCGAACGACTACCCGCTGACCGACGAGGTGCCGGAGTTCCCGGCGACGGAGTACGACGCCAGCGGCCCCCGCGAGTCCATCCGGGCCTACCGCGAGGACGTCGAGAAGGCCATCGACCGCGGTCTGCCGCTCGTCGACGTCCGCTCGCCCGAGGAGTTCAGCGGCGAGATCCTCGCGCCGCCGGGACTGCAGGAGACCGCCCAGCGCGGCGGCCACGTCCCCGGCGCGCAGAACATCTCGTGGGCCGACGTGACCAACGACGACGGCACGTTCAAGACCCGCGAGGAACTGGCGGAACTGTACGGCGAGTACGGCATCGACGGCGACGAGACCACCATCGCCTACTGCCGCATCGCCGAGCGCTCCTCGGTGGCGTGGTTCGCGCTGCACGAGCTGCTGGGCTACGAGGACTGCTCCAACTACGACGGCTCCTGGACAGAGTGGGGCAATCTCGTCGGCGCGCCTATTGAAACCGGTCAGGCCGACGACTGACCGGAGAACCAGGCAGGGCGGCTCCCCAGTCGGCTGACGGCCGCGGTTCCGGCTCCCGATAGCATCCCTTCTTTCGGCGGCGACCGCTGGTTACAAGCGACGCGCGGGCGTAGCTGCGGGCATGACACCCGAGGAGTTCACCGACGCGGTTCGGGACGCCAACGACACCGCCCTCTCGCGGCTCGGGTCCTCGAAGGCGCTGTACGCCGACACCGCCGGCGAGATGGAGGCCGAGGAGGTGTTGACGGCGACCGCCACCGCCGAGCACCACGCCGCCGAGACGTACGCCGCCTGGGCCGACGACGCCGAGGCCGACGGCGACGACGAGCTGGCGGCGGCGTTCGCGACGACCGCCGAGGAGGAGCGTGACCACTACGAGACGGTCGCCGGCGAGCTCGACGCCCACGAGCCCGGCGAGACCCCGGCCGTTCAGGCGTACCTCCGGGGGCTGGACGGCGACGTCGAACGACTGGGCGGCTTCGTCGGCCGGACGCTGGCCGCCGAGAAATCCAAAGAACAGGTGACGGGCTTCTTCGTCGGCGACGCCGACCCACAGACCGCGCGGCTGTTCCGCGGCATGGGCGACGACCTCGACGCCCAACTGGAGCGGGCGACGGAGCTGCTCGCGGCCCGCTGCGGCGACGACGACGAGCGGTGGGAACGGGCCCGCGAGGCCGCGAGCGACACGATCCAGGCGGCCTACGACGAGTACACCGAGCGGCTGGAGTCGATGGGCGTCAACCCTAAGCCAGTCTGCTGACGGCGGCCGCGTGCAGGTTCGCCCGGGCCCGCGTGCGGCGCCGCGTTACTCGTTCTCCAGCGCCCGGTGCAGCGTCGTCTCGACGGCGTCGACGGCGGCCTCGAGGTCGTCGTACGTCGAGCGGCCGGCAGTTTGACAGCCCTTCTTCCGCTCGATCCTGACCGCGGCCGAGTCGACGACGTCGGGGCGGACGGTCACCTTCGCGGCGGCACACACCCCGTCGTCGCCGGGGAGCCGGTACTCGACGATGCCGCCGCCGGCGTCGGTGCGCTGCCAGCCCGCCGGCGGGTCGGCCGGCAGTCGCCGCTCCAGCCGGTCGGGGTCGGCCGCCGTCTCCGTCGTCGGTTGCATGTGCGACCGTACGGTCGCCGGCCGGATGGTCCTTGCGCCGGCGGCAGGCCGACGGCCGACGGCCGACAGCCGACAGTCGACGGTCGGCGACCGGCGGGCCGACAGCCGGCGGGTGCTTCCGGTGTCATAGCCCTCTAGTTGGCGGCCGTCGAACGAAAGGTATGCGACTGTTCTGGCACCAGCGGGACCTCCGGACCCGCGACAACGTCAGCCTGACGGCCGCCGCCCGCGGCGACGAGGTCGTCCCGGTGTACGTCTACGACACGGACCTGCTGGCGACCGTCGGCCCCCGACAGCGAGCGTTCTTCCTCGAGGGCGTCCGCCGGCTCCAGGAGCGGTACCGCGAGCTCGGCAGCGACCTCGTCGTCCGGGCGGGCTCCCCGGAGCGGGAGCTCGTCGCGGCCGCCGAGGAGTACGGCGCCGAGGAGCTGTACTACAACGAGCACTACCGGCGGCGGCGCCGCGACCGGCAGGACAGCGTCGAGCGGGCGCTGGGGAAGGCGAACGTCGAGACGACGTCGCTGACCGACCTCGTGCTGGTCGGACCGGGGAAGCTCGAGTCGTCGTACCCGAACCACAGCCAGTTCCACAACGACTGGGAGCGGGTGCCGAAGCAGATGCCGGTCGAGCCCCCCGAGCCCGACCGGCTGGCCGACGTCGCCGCCGACGAGACCGTCCCGGTGCCCGACGTCGACATCGAACTCCCGGAGGCCGGCTACGAGGCCGCCCGCGAGCGGTTCGACCGGTTCTGCGGCGAGGGCATCTACACGTACAACGACACCAGAGACGACCTCCCGCGGGCCGCCGAGGCGCCGACGCAGGCCGTCTCCCGGATGTCGCCGTACCTCGCGGCGGGCATGATCGGGATTCGGGAGCTGTGGGGAGAGGCCTCCGAGATCCACGACGCGGTCCACGGCAATGAGGCCCGCAACGTCGACAAGTACCGCTACGAGCTGTCGTGGCGGGAGCAGAACTACCACCTGCTGTACTACAACCCGGAGCTGCCGCGGGAGAACTACGTGTCGTTCCCCAACGAGATCGAGTGGCGGGACGACGAGGCGGCGTTCGAGGCCTGGAAGCGCGGCGAGACGGGCTACCCGCTCGTCGACGCCGGGATGCGCCAGCTCGAACGCGAGGGGTACGTTCACAACCGGCCCCGGCAGGTGGTGGCGAGCTTCCTGACGAAGCACCTGCTCGTCGACTGGCGGAAGGGCGCCCGACACTTCACGAAGAAACTCGTCGACCACGACTACGCCTCCAACTACGGCAACTGGCAGTGGACGGCCTCGACGGGCACCGACTCCGTCGACGTCCGCATCTTCGACCCCGTCAGCCAGATGGCCAAGTACGACGACGGCGCGGCGTTCGTCACGGAGTACGTCCCCGAACTGCGGGACGTGCCGGCGGATAGGATCGTCGAGTGGCCCACCCTCTCGCGCGACGAGCGCGAGGAGCTGGCGCCGGAGTACCCCCACCCCATCGTCGACCGCAACGAGGGCTACGAGCGCGCCCAGCGGACCTTCGAGCGCGCGCTCGGCAAGCGATGACATCCTCCGCGCCGTGAACGGAGAGGGAGCGAAGCTCCCTCAGGCAGCCGGGCGCAGCCCGGCGACGGCGCGGTTTCCCGACCGCGGTTGGGAATATTAAGGTTCGCAGTCTACAACCTGTTCTTGTGGGCGTACTCGGCCCGTCGATTTGTCGAACAGGCAGACCGCTGGCTGTGCCATCCAGCCGTTATCCCTATCTCCCCCGTCGCAGGCGAGACTCGGGAGTACCTTCTCGCGGATATTCTCCGCGCCGCTGATGTCCGCGTTGGCGACGGTACCGCACGACTCACAGATGTACAACCCGCGCTCGACGCGCTGGCTTCCGTCCTTGGTACCACAGACCGAGCAGGACTTGGACGTACCGCGTTCGTCCACCTGCTCCACGTCGATGCCGCGTTCCTCGGCCTTGTATTCGAGCATCTGCGTGAAGCGGTCGAATGCCCACCCGTGCAGACTGAGGTTGCCGCTGTCACCCCAGTCCTCCCCGTCGCGGATGCCCGATAGGTCACCCACGACGATGGTACCGACGCCGCGCTCGGCGCACCGCCCCACGATGTCCTTTGACAGCGCGTGAAAGAAGTGCGACCGCCGTTCAGTGCGTTTCCGGTCGAGACGGTTGGCCTCGACGGACGACGAATCGTCGCATTCGGCCCGCTTCTTGTGGAACCAGTATTCGTCCTCCTTGAGCGCACCGCCGGGGTACAGAACGCCCTCGTCACCGAACGACACGGCGGCGAAGTTCGAGATGCCGAGGTCGATGCCAGCCACGTCGTCGCCCGGTGGCTCCGGGTCGATTTCGTGGCGACAGATAAAGTGTAACCGCCACTCGCCGCGGTCATATACCGCCCGGACCTGCTGGACGTTCTCGATGTCCGCGTCGGGGTCAGCAGCGTACTCGCAGAGGATGAAGTCTGACCACGACTCTTTGAGGTTCCGGCCTTTCGAGAGGCGGACGCGTCCGTTCTCGGGGTCGTGTTTGAAGCCGTCCTGTTTGAACGTGACTGTGGAACGCGGGTGGTGGTCGCCGCGTTTACGGTATGCTGGCGGGTTCGCTTCCGAGTCCCCGTTTTGCCGATGGCCGTACCACGACTTGAACGCCTCAGCGAGCTCTTGGATAACTCGCTGACTGGACTGTGCGTTGAGGTCCGCGTAGCGTTCGTGTGATTTGAGGTACGAGGAGAGTTCAGCGTGGCCGGGGATGTGGCCCGTTTCGCTCCAGATGCGCTCGACGGTCCACCGAGTGATGTTCCAGAGCTTCGAGGCGGCGAACCCGAGCGAATCGAGGCCGTCACGCACCTGTCGCTGGTTGCGGATAGAGGCGACGTGGGTGCGCGTGACCGTCCGATTCGCCATACGTAGACTGTATAGCTCAGCAGACAAGTAACTTCTGGTGGAATATTCAGCCGGGGGCCGCCGGTGATTGTTCTCTTGAGTCGACGCGATTCACACCCGCCCTGAAGGGCGGGACTCTCTCGCTCAAGAAGGTAACCGTCGCAAGCGGCAAGCCCGTCGCCGACGCCCGGACTGAACCCCTCGGCGCCGCTACGCCGGCGCATGGAGCCGACGCCCGACCTCGACGGACGGACCGCACTGGTGACCGGCAGCGCCAAGCGCGTCGGCCGGGAGCTACTGTTGGCGCTGGCCGACTGCGGCGCCGACGTCGTCGTCCACTACAACACCAGCGACGCGGCCGCCGAGGCGACCGCCGAGGAGGCCCGCGACCGCGGTGTCACCGCGACGACGACACAGGGCGACGTCACCGACCCGGCGTCGGTCGACGCCGCCTTCGACGCCGTCGAGGCCGACCTCGGGAGCGTCGACGTGCTCGTCAACAACGTCGGTAACTTCGACCCCCGCCACTGGGCGGACATCGAGTGGGACGCCTGGCGCGACGTCGTCGAGACGACGTTCTACGGGACGGTACTGTGCTCGCGGCGGGCGCTCGGGCCGATGCGGGAGGCCGGCTGGGGCCGGATCGTCAACATCGGCTTCGCCGACAGCGACCTGATGCACGCCGCCCCGGTGAACTTCCCGTACTTCGTCGCGAAGACAGGCGTCGTCATGTTCACCCGGATGCTCGCCTACGACACCCAGAACGACGGGGTGACGGTCAACGCCGTCTCGCCGTTCGCCGTCGAGAACACCCTCTCGGACGTGGGCGAGGGCTCGATGCCCCGGGGCCGACCGGCCGGCTTCGAGGACGTCGCCGCGCCGCTGTTGTTCTTCTGTAGCGACGCCGCCGACTACATCAGCGGCGAGAACGTCGCCGTCGACGGCGGCCGACTGCCGGAGTCCTGAGGTCGCGGCGGTGGCGGCGGTGCCCGTCTCCCTCGGCCCCGCCGGCCCCGCTCAGCAACCCTCGCAGTCGCAGTAGGCGTCGCAGACCGGGTTGTCGCAGTCCGGCGACCGGGCCGTACAGTGGGTCCGGCCGTGGCGGATGAGCAGGACGTGCAGCGGGTAGGTCAGCTCGTCGGGAACGACCTCGCCGAGGGCGTCGTGGGCCCGCTGGTTCGACGCCGACTCGGGGACGATGCCGAACCGCTTGGACACCCGCTCGACGTGGGTGTCGACGGCCATCGTCGGCTTCCCGAAGTGGAAGTTCAGGACGACGCTCGCGGTCTTCGGGCCGACGCCCTTGATATCGGTGAGCCAGTCCTTGGCGTCGGCGGCGGGGAGGGCGTCGAGAAAGGCCAGCGAGTAGGCGCCGCCGGTCTCCTCGCGGATGGCCGCCAGCGCCCGCTGGATGCGCTCGGCCTTCTGGTTCGGGAGGCCGGCCACCCGGATGGTCTCGCGGAGCGCCTCGTGGTCGGCGGCCTCGATTGCCGCGAAGTCGTCGTACTCGGCGAACAGCGCGTCGGCGGCCCGGCGGGTGTTCCGGTCGGCGACGTTCTGCGAGAGGATGGTCGTCACGAGCTGGCGGACGCCCTCGCCGGGATCGGCGTCGGCGTCGGCGCCGTGTCCGCTCGTCCGCTCGACCGGTTCGTAGCGGTCGACCAGCGACTCGTGCAGCTCCCGGATCCGGGCGGCATCCCACGACATGATCCGGCTTGCGGCGGCGCCGTCTTGAGGGCGGCGGAAGCGGAGCGCGGGCGGTCATACTGCCGGCCCTAACTACGTGAAGCGGTCCCGTTCGGAAGACGAGGTTCTGGACGGTATCCGACCGGATATCGCCGAGGAATCTTGAAGGAATTACAGCCGGCAGTATCAGACGACCACGACGGCGTCGGTCTGCCAGCAGTTCCGGAACGGGCCGGTCGTCGCCGGCGACAGCCGGAACTCGTAGGTGCGCGTCCGGCCGTCCGGCCCGGTGACGGTGACGCGGCGGGTCGCGTCGTTCCAGTCCCGCTCCAGCGGCCCGGTCACCGCCTCGACGTGGTCGACCAGCGGCGCGTACCGGGGCGAGCGGAGCAGCCGGGCGAACCGGTCGTACGACCCCGTCCGGCGGCGGATGGCGGGCGAGGCGAAGTTGTAGGCCGTCTCGATGCCGGCGTCGTCGGTCGGCGTACCGTCGTCGGCCAGCGCGTCGAGCTGCCGGCGGAGCGCCGCCGCGGGCCCGTCGTCCGGCGCCGGCGTCGGCGCCGACGCGATCGGATAGTCCGCCGTCTCCGTCGGATCGTCCATACCGGCGATACGGCCCGGAGCCGCAAAAGCGGAACAGATGCGGTCGTTTGCGCCGTCTTCGGGGCGTCGCGAGGGCCGTCAGCGGTCGGCGCCGGGGTCGGACGCGCCGTCGCCCAGCCGCTCGGCGACCACCCCGACGACGTCGGCGAGGTGTGCGGCCCCCCAGACGGCGACGACGACCGCGCCGATCGTGTCGAACACCAGATCGAGCATCGTGTCGGCGAGACCGTACTGTGTGAGGACGGCGCCGGTCCCGGAACGCGCCGCCACCTCGGCGACGACGAACTCGATGACCTCCCAGAAGACGCCGAAGGCGAGCGTGACGACGAGGATGAACGCGAAGGTGAACCGCGGCGGCAGCCGGACGGCGTCGGAGTGCTCGTCGACCGCGCGGGCGGTGGTGTAGCCGGCCGCCGCGACGATGCTCGACGACAGCGTGTGAGTGATCTCGTCCCACCACGACAGCGAGCTGTAGAAGTTGCCCTCGACGCCCGGAATCCCGACGGCCCCGAGGGCGTGCAGGAAGACGGCGGTCGTCAGCCACAGCGTCAATCCCGGGTCGAGCGGGATACCGTAGTCCCGCTCGAGGACGGCCGGCAGCAGCGAGACGCCGAAGGCGACGGCGGTGTTGACGAGGATACTCGTGTTGCCCTCGGCGGCGCCGACGGCGAACAGCCCGACGAGACCGGCCTGCATGCCGCGGGTGAGACGGAACTGCCAGGCGTCGCCGACGGCGAGTCGGTCGCGGAGGCTCACGGGACCTCTCCGAGACCGGCATCGGCGTCGGCGCCGACGATGCGCTCGTCCAGCGGTGCCTGTCGGCGGACGTACAGCTGGAAGACGGCGCCGCCGCCGAGGCCGGCGACGGTCGAGGCGAGGAAGTCGAGCATGAGCCGGCGCTCGACGGTCGCCTCCTCGACGCCGGGCCGCAGCAGGAAGCCGGTGCCGAGCAGGACGTCCGCGGCCCACCGGCTGACGGCCCAGACGCCGGCCGCCGCCATCGTCGTCAGCACGACGAAGACGACCGCGAACCCCGGGCTCATGCGCACCGCGGTGAAGACGTGGAGCTCGACGGCGACGATGAGCGCGACGGCGGCGACGGCGACGTAGGTGGCGATCCGGCCCGTGCCGAGCCCCGAGAGGACGACGACGGTCCGGGCCAGCACCGGCAGGGAGGCGAGCGCGAGCACCTCCCAGGGGAGCATCGCCCGCGGGTGCCGGAAGCCGACCGGCGGGACGACCGCCAGCGCGACGACGACGGCGGCGAAGCCGGCCGACAGCGGCTCGCCCTCCAGCAGGCTCCCGACGGCCAGCGCCGCGACGCCGGCGGTGAGCGCCCACGCCAGCCCGGCGTTCAGCCGCTCGTCGCTCAGCACGCGGGCCAGCGGCGTCTCGTTCATACAACCGAGTTCGGGCGCCGGAGAATAAAAGCTACAGCCAGACGTAGAGGATTCCGTAGGCGACGAGCGCCGCCGAGAGGGCGACCAGGCCGGTGACGGCGGCGTCGAGCCGGTACAGCGGGCGGTCGTCGGTCGGTCGGAACGGCGTCCGTCGGTCGCCCACCCGGACGCCGGCGGCGGCGATCGCCCCGACGCCGAGCGCGCCGGCGACGAACCGGTACGGCGCCTCCAGCGACGGCGGCGGCAGCAGCAGCACGGCGCCGGCGAAGCCGACCCCGAGCGCCGCGTGCGGGCCGACGTACGGGGCCAGCCGGCGATCGGTGACGCGGAGGTAGACGACGACGGCCGCCCACGCCGTCGCCACCTCGAGGCCGAACGCGCCGAGGAGGTTGAGCGTCGGGTCGGGGTGGAGGACGACCCGCTCGGCGAGAACCGCGACGTCCAGCGGGTAGAACAGCGCCGGCGGGCCGCCGGTGAAGACGTCGCCGAAGGGGTGCGAGAGCAGGCCGACGGCGGCGGCGAGAGCGACGTCGCGAGCCGCGATGCCGCGCCGGGCGGCGGCCTCCGCGACGGCGACGACGGCGGCGACGAAGGCCGCGAGGACGATTGCGACGAGGGCGGCGTCGGCAAGGCCGACGGCGACGACGGCGGCGCTCAGAAGCGCCGCGAGCGCCCGCCCGGGGCGGGTCCGGCGGGCCCACAGCCCCGCGGCGACGGCGGCGGCGCCGCCGACGACCAGCGAGTGGGTCGCCGTCCGGTGGACGACGTTGCCGGTCGTCCAGAACGCCGTCTCCGCCGCCGGGAGGCTGGCGGCGCCGGCGAGGCCGACCGGCGCGTAGAGGATGTCGACGTCCGGAGCAAGCCCGAAGACGCCGGCCAGGACGCCGACGGCGAGCGCGCGGTCCGCGTCGCAGCCGGCCAGCGACGCCACTCCGGCCGCCAGGGCGAACGCCAGGAGGGCGTGGCCGGCGAACATCGTACGGGGTTCGGCCTTCGGCGGAGATAAGTCGCTCGGCCCCCTCGGCGCGACGCATCGAGAACGACTTTACCCGGCCGGGGACAACACGACCGCATGAGCGACTCCGAGGACGGCTGGTTCGCGGACGTCCCGTCCGACGACCCGGCGGCGGCCGCCGCGGCGGTACGGGAGGGGTCGGCGGCGGCGCCGGCGACGTGGCCCGAGCGGGCCGTCGCGGCCGGCTTCGCCGACGACGAGGCCGACTACTACGACCGGCTCCGCGAGGCGACGACGACGGCGGCACGGACCGCGGTCCGCGAGCGGGAGGGGGCCGACGACCGGCAGCTCGTTCATGCGGTTCGAGCCATGGACGACTGTCTGCGCGTCGCCAACGAGCTCGCCGAGCGGGTCGCCGAGTGGGCCGGCAGCACCCGCGAGACGGCGGGGACGGGCGTCGACTACGCCCGCGAGCTGGCGGCCGAAGGGGACGACGGGGACGACGGCGACCAGAGAGAGCCGGTCGTCGCCCTGGCCCGGCGCGTCCGTGACGTCGACGACGAGGCCGACGCCCTCCGGCGGCACGTCGAGCGGACGGCGCCGGAGGTGGCCCCGAACCTCGCCGCGATGGCCGGGCCGGTACTGGCGGCGCGACTGATCGCGCTGGCCGGCGGGCTGGAAGCGCTGGCGCGGAAGCCGGCCGGGACGGTGCAGGTGCTTGGCGCCGAGGAGGCGCTGTTCGCCCACCTGCGGGGGCGGGCGCCGTCGCCGAAACACGGCGTCATCTACGCCCACGAGGCGGTCCGGGGAACCCGCCCCGACGACCGCGGGTCGGCGGCCCGGGCGCTGGCGGGGAAGCTGGCCATCGCGGCCCGCGTCGACCACTACTCCGGCGAGCGGAAGCCGGAGCTGGACGCCGAGCTGGCCGACCGCATCGAGCGCATCCAGGCGCGTGAAACGGAATGACGCTGCCCGAGGGCGTCCGCCGTCACGACTTCGACGGCGAGGCGGCGCTGGCGACGCGGGGGCCGCCGGCCTACGGCGAGCCGACCGACGGCGAGTGGCGCCGGTGGGACCCCCGCCGCTCGAAGCTGGGCGCGATGCTGGAGCGGGGCGTCGAGACAGGACTGGAGGGCGGCGAAACGGTCTTATATCTCGGCGCCGCCGCGGGGACGACGGTCGGCCACGTCGCCGACTTCGCGGGGCCGACCTACGCCGTCGAGTTCGCCGCCCGGCCGACCCGGGACCTGCTGTCGGCCGCCGACGACCGGGAAAACCTCTTTCCGCTGCTGAAGGACGCCCGGAAGCCGGAGACGTACGCCCACGTCGTCGAGCCGGTCGACGTCGTCGTCCAGGACGTCGCGACCCGGGGGCAGGCGCGGGTCGCCCTCGCCAACCGGCGGTTCCTCCGGGACGACGGCCGGCTGCTGCTGTCGGTGAAGGCCCGCAGCGAGGACGTCACCGGCGACCCGGAGGCGGTGTTCGACGAGGCCGTCGGGACGCTGTCGGAGGGGTACGAGATCCGCGAGCGACGGCGACTGGAGCCGTTCCACGACGACCACCTCGGCGTCGTCGCGGCGCCGCGGTAAAGCGCGCGGCCCGCACGGGTCGTGTGCTATTTATTCGGCGGCGGCCAACGACCCGTCGATGGAGTTGGGCTCTCGCGAGGCCTTCGACCGGGCGGGGACGCTCGGCGTCGAGGAGGAGTTCTACGTGGTCGACGGCGCCGGGCGCCCAACGGCCGGGACCGGCGAGCTGGTCTACGGCGCCGACCCGCCGGCGGTGCTGGCCGACCGGCTCGACCACGAGCTGTTCAAGTGCGTCGTCGAGACGCAGACGCCGACCGTCGGGTCGGTGTCGGCGGCCGGCGACGCGGTGACGGAGGTGCGGACGGCGCTGCTGGAGCACGCCCGCGAGCACGGCTACGACATCGCGGCGGCCGGGCTCCACCCCGCTGCGCGGTGGCGAGAGCTGGAGCACGCCGAGAAACCGCGGTACCGGTCGCAGCTGGACCGCATCCGGTACCCCCAGCACCGCAACACGACGGCCGGGCTGCACGTCCACATCGGAATCGACGACGCCGACAAGGCCGTCTGGGTCGCCGACGAGCTGCGGTGGCACGTGCCGGTGATGCTGGCGCTGTCGGCGAACTCGCCGTTCTGGAACGGCTTCGACACCGGGCTGGCGTCCGCCCGGGCGAAGGTGTTCGAGGGGCTTCCGAACACCGGCATTCCGACGGCCTTCGGCGACTTCGAGACGTTCCAGTCGTTCGAGCGGACGATGGTCGAGACGGGGTCCATCGACGACCGCGGGGAACTGTGGTACGACGTTCGGCCGCACTCCGAACACGGGACCGTCGAGGTGCGGGCGCCGGACGGTCAGGCCGACCCCGAGCGGGTGCTGGCGTTCGTCGAGTACACCGCGGCGCTGGTGGATGACCTGACGGCCCGCTACGAGGACGGCGAGGCCGGCCACGGCCACCGGCGGGAGCCGCTGGACGAGAACAAGTGGCGGGCGATACGATACGGCCACGACGCGGGGCTTTTGGACCGGAACTGCGAGGAGACGGTCCCGCTCGGCGAGCTCGTCGACCGCGAGGCCAGCCGGCTCGGGGTCTCCGGCATCCAATCGCTGTACGACGCCGAAAGCGGCGCCGACCGCCAGCGCCGGCTGCTCGCCGAGGAGGGCCTCGACGGGCTGTGTGCGGAGCTTCTGGCCCGCGACGGGTAATAGTTTATAGTTGAAAGAAAGTAATGTGTCCGGCGGTGACGGTGGTGTTTCCGAACGCCCCCTCCCGCTCGCTGCTTCACGAGACCTCCCTCACTGTGCTCGCTCGGCCTCGCGGCGCGAGCGGTCGGCCCTGTCGAAGTCCCGCCCGACGCCGGCCAACCAGCCGGCTCTCGCGCAACCGAACACAGCCTGACGCGCCGGGGTGAGATTTATGTACCGGTACTCCTTGTGTCAGGCTGGATTTTACCCATGTCGACCGACGACGCGCCGGACGACGGGACGTCGGAGCCCGTCGACTCGGAGAAGAGAAGCGTACGGGACGGACCCCACGGGGAGGCCGAGGAGGCGACGGTCGGCTTCGACGAGGGGATCGTGGACCTGCTGTCGTGGGTGCTGGACACCGAGACCAGGGCTCGCATCTACGTCTACCTGCGACAGCGTCCGGGCAGCACGAGCGAGGAGATCGCCGAGGGGACCGGCCTCTACCCCAGCACCGTCCGGGAGGCGCTGGCGGAGCTGCACGCCGAGGAGAAGGTCCAGCGCCGCAAGCGGGAGGCGAGCGGCGCCGGCAACAACCCCTACGAGTACACCGCGATGGCGCCGAGCGAGCTGGTCGGCGCCATCGTCGGCGAGGTGCAGGACGAGCTGAACACGGTGTTCAACCTCGATTCGCACCTCGGCGTCCGGCCGGCCGACGGCCAAGAGCCGGTTCGCATCACCGTCGGCGACGACCCCGACCCCGTCGAGGACGACGACTGACCGCAGGTCGCGGCATCACAGGAACTAACCCCGGGCCAGCCCTCCCGGCCTGCATGAACGTCGTACTGGGCGGGACGTTCGACCCGGTCCACGACGGCCACCGGGCGCTGTTCGAGCGCGCCTTCGAACTCGGCGACCTGACCGTCGGGCTGACGAGCGACGACCTCGCGCCGAGAACCCGCACCGAGGACCGCTACGTCCGCCCGTTCGACGAGCGACGGGCCGACCTCGAACGCGACCTCGCGGCGCTTGCGGCCGACCGCGGCCGCGAGTTCGAGATCCGACGGCTCGAGGAGCCGACCGGCGTCGCCGACGAGCCCGGCTTCGACGTGCTCGTCGCCTCGCCGGAGACCGCCGCGGGCGCCGAGCGGGTCAACGAAAAACGCCGACGGGAGGGGCTGGAGCCGCTCGACATCGAGGTCGTCGACCACGTCTACGCCGAGGACGGCGACGTCATCTCCTCGACACGTATCGTCGCCGGCGAGATCGACGAACACGGCAACCTGACGCCCGAGCGGGAGGGCCGGTCGGCCGACCGCGGCGCCGACTGATCACCACGTCGGCGGCTCCAGCCCCGCCTCCCGCAGCAGTTCCTTCCAGCGCTGCTGGACGGTCAGGCGGGCGACGCCGACGGCGTCGGCGACGGCCGACTGCGAGCGGCGGTCGCCGGCGATGAGTGCGCCGGCGTAGAGACTCGCCGCGACGGCCGCCCGCTTCGAGCGGCGCTCGGCCGGCACCGTCGACAGGAACAGGTCGACCGCCCGCGACTTCGCCTCGCTGCCGAGTTCGAGTCGCTCGGCCGCGTCGTCGATGGCGGCCACCCACTCCTCGTTTTCGACCCGGTCGCGAGCGCGGTACACACCCGCGTGTCAGGCGTCCACGAACTTAAATCGTCGGCGGAACCTTGTGCCTCGCGCCCCGAGAGCCGGTATGCGTCTCGAGAAGATCCTCGTCGCCGAGGCCGAAGGCGAGCCGATGGAGTCGCGCGAGGCCGTCGAGGCCGTCGAAGGCGGGCTGGCCGGCGACCGCTACTGCACCGGCCGGGGCTACTACTCGCCGTTCGACGTCTGCGAGGTGACGTTCGTGCAGGCCGAGGCGCTGGCGGAGATACGCGAGACGACGGGCATCGACCTCACGGACGGCCGCCACCGGCGCAACCTGGTCGTCCGCAGCGGCGACGTCCACGACCTGCTGGAGTGCCGGTTCCGGCTTGGGGCGGCGACGTTCGAGGGCACCCGCCCGCGGCCGCCGTGTCGGCACGTCGAGGACGTCGCCGGCGAGGCGGGCGTCGCCGACGCCCTCGGCGACGGTCGCGGCGGCATCTGCGCGCGGGTGGTCGACCCCGGCGAACTGCGGGTCGGCGAGGAGGTCCGCGACGTCGAGCCGACGGCCGACTTCGATGGCCTCGTCGAGCGCATCCGGGACCGTGCCGGGCGGTAGCGACAGGTACTTCTCCGCGACGGCGGTACGGACGGCCGCGCGCGGGTAGCCAAGCCAGGCCAACGGCGCAGCGCTTAGGACGCTGTCCCGTAGGGGTCCGTCGGTTCGAATCCGACCCCGCGCATCGAGCGAGTGAGCGTAGCGAACGAGCGAGAGAGCAGGCGTCGGATTTGAACCAGACGAGTCGCAGTGCGCGCAGCGAACGGAGTGAGCGAGCACAACCGTCTCGGCGAGGTTCGAATCCGGTCCCGCGCATTAGTGCTTGAGGGATTTCCCGCGGAAAGAGGCGAACTAGTCGAACCGTCGTCGGGCGAGAGTACTTGCTTCGTCGCGCGTGAGCGGGCCTTGTTCACGAAGCAGCGCGAGGAATTCCGCAGGATCGGCGTCGATACCGATCCGGTCGAGCAGAGCGGCGGCGCTGGACTCTCCCGTCTGTTCGCCGAAGAGAAGGGTGCGACTGCCTCCGAAGTCATCGGGGTCGAAAGGCTCGAACGTGCTTGGCTCGGCCAGCATGGCTTCGGTATGAATCCCTGACTCGTGTGTCGTCACCGTCTCGCCGAGGATAGCCTTGCGGTCGCCGACCGTCTCACCCAGTGCCTCCAAGACCGCGGTACAAACGGGAATGAGTCCGGTGCGATCGATACCGAAGGTGTTACCCTGCGACAGATAAGCCGAGGCGACGACCTCCTCGAGCGCTGGATTGCCGGCCCGTTCGCCAAGTGAGGCGACGCTCACGTCAGCGTACCCAACGCCAGCGTCAGCAGCGGCCAGGACGTTTGCGGTTGCCACGCCGATGTCGTCGTGAAAGTGGACGCCGATTCGTGAGAGGTCGATTCCACGGGTCTCAAGCGCAGACAATCTCCCTCGGACCTCATCTGGCGTACGACAGCCGACGGTATCCGCGAGAAAGAGCGGGGTGGCTTCGGGGAGCATCCGTGCAAAGTCCACGAGCCGGGAGGTCTCCGTTCGGAACGCGTCGACAAGTGAGACATGTGGAGTGAAACCCTGCTCCTGTATCCGGTCGTGAGCGTCGGCAAGCATCGAAACCACCGTTTCTAAACTCGTGTTTAGTGAGTACGTTAATTGCCGATCAGATATCGGTGCAAACAGATCGACGACGTCCGGGTCGGTATCGAATGCGGCCTCAAGATCGCCGTCGAGCGGCCGAGCGAGCGCCGTTACAGGGGTGTTTAGCGAGGCTGCTAAATCGCGCACGACAGCGGGATCTGGCGGCCCAGTCGCGGGGAAGCCAGCCTGAATGAACGCCGGGGTCAGCTCGGCGAGATGCTCTCCGGCTTCTTGCCGTTGAGCACGTGTATACGAGCGGTCGGGAAGCTGTGCCGCTTCACGCAGTGTTACATCTCGGATTTGCATGGGATGGTCGTCCACGCGCAGGGTCGGCGTTCAGATGATTCCGTCATCGCGGAGTCTCTGGAGTTCGTCCTCGCTGATGTCGAGTCTATCGCGGTACACCTCGTCGGTGTGTTCGCCGTGGTCGCCGCCAAGCCGGTCGATAGAACCTGGAGTGCGGGAGAATTTCGGGACCGCACCCTGTGTGTGAACCTCCCCGAGGTCGTCGTCGGACACGGAGACGAGATTGTCTCGCTCCTGGAAGTGGTCGTCTTCGAACGCCTGTTCGATGTCGTAGATCGGGCCAACGATACCATCGTGCTCGCGCATGATTTCGAGTACCTCATCCCGGTCACGAGCGCGAGTCCACTCCTCGATAATCGCATCTAGTTCCTCGCGGTTCTCGACCCGAGCTTCGTTGGTTGCGAACCGCTCGTCGTCGATCAGATCCTCACGGTCGATTGCAGACATGACGTTTTCGAAGATTCGTTGCGTCGATGCGGAGAGACTGATGTATCCGGTCGCCGTTCGGTAGAGATTGCGTGGTGCTGCGTTCGGACTGACGTTGCCGGTCTTTTCGGGAACGTGTCCAAGCGTATCATACGCCTCAGCGTCGCCGATCATCAGCCGGAACAACGGTTCATACAGGCTGACGTCGATGACCTGGCCCTGGTTGCTTCCCGTCACGTCCCGTTCGTAAATAGCGTACATGCCAGATATCGTCGCAAAGAGACCCGCAGAGAGGTCGGCAATCGGAACGGGCGGCAACAGCGGTCGGCTGTCCGGAAAGCCGTTGATCGCAACGAAGGTAGACATTCCCTCCGCGATCGTTCCGAACCCCGGCCGCTCGGAATAGGGCCCGTCCTGCCCGAACCCGGAGATGCGGATTACGATCAGTTCCTCGTTGTTCTCCCGGAGCGCACTGGGGCCCAAGTCCCACCGCTCAAGTGTTCCCGGTCTGAAGTTCTCGACGACGATATCGACGTCCTCGGCCAGCGCCTGTACGATTGCCTGTCCGTCAGCCGTACTCAGATCGAGCGTGACGTGTCGTTTGTTCCGACCCAGGTTCTTCCACCAGACCGATGTCTCTCCGTCAGTAGGCTCCCAGTTTCGGACGGGATCCCCGTGTTCAGGGTGTTCAACGGAGACGACCTCGGCACCAAAGTCGGCCATCATAACCGTCGCGAACCCGCCGCTGATCATCGTCGTCAAGTCCAGGACCTCGAGTCCCGTCAGTGGACCGGAACTCACCGCTGACCAGCCTCCTGCGTCGTCGCGAGGTCGCTACCGTACGCGAGGTGGGCCCCGGTTTCGTCGAAGAAGAGCAGGTCCGATAGGTCGGCCCCGGCCGTGACCGTCTGTCCGACGGCAAAGTCGTCAACGTCATCGACCACGAACTCGACTGACGTCTCGCCGTCTGGCGTCGTCGCGTGGATTGCGTGCTCGTGCCCCATCGTTTCGATGACGTCAATCGTCAGATCAAGACCGAACGTACCCTTTCCGGGGGTGAGAGCGCGGGGCCGAACGCCGATTTTGAGCCGGGAATACGTGCTGAGCGTCGACGGAAGATCGATCGTCGCGGCCGAGTGAATCGCAGTCTGTCCCTCGACCTCGAACTCAAGAACATTCGTCGTCGGGGTCCCGATAAACGTGGCGACGTACTCCGAGTTGGGCCGGTCAAACAGCGTCCTTGGTTCGTCGTACTGAGCGACCTCACCGTCGTCCATGAGGACGATCCGGTCGCTCATCGTCATCGCTTCATTCTGGTCGTGTGTGACGTACACGACAGTTGCGTCCAGTTTGCGGTGCAGGCGCTGAATCTCGACTCGTAGCTCCTCCTTGAGCTTGGCGTCCAGGTCGCTCATCGGTTCGTCGAGCAACAACACGTCGGGCTGCTCGACGAACGCCTGACCGAGCGCTACCCGCTGCTGTTGCCCTCCGGAGAGTTCGCCGGGCATCTTGTCGAGTTGATCGGGAATCTGTAGGATGTCGGCGGCCTCCTCGATTCGGTCGTTCCGCTCGGCTTTCGGTATGCCGTGGATTTTGAGCCCGTAGCCGATGTTCTCCCGGCAAGTCATATGCGGGTACAGCGCCGTATTCTGGAAGACCATCGAGATGGGCCTCTCCTGTGGTGTCGTCTCGGTCAGTTCTACCCCGTCGAAGTGGATGCGACCGGCGGTAGGTGTCTCGAGTCCGGCGATCATCCGGAGAGTCGTCGTCTTGCCACACCCGGACGGGCCGACCAACGACACAAAATCACCGGCTTCGAACGTCACGCTAACGTCTTTGACGGCAACGATATCGCCGAACTGCTTCCGGATGTCGTTGAGGGTAATCTCTTGTGCCATGTGCTTACTCGTGTCCGAGGTTGAATCCCTGTAGCAGGTAGTTCTGTAGGAACAGTGCGACGAGAAACGGGGGAATCGACATGACCACCGCGGCGGCCATCTGCTCCCCCCAGCCGATGTTCAACTGATCGAGAAAAAGACTGGACCCGAGGGTGATCGGATACAGTGCCTGCTCGCTCAGTACGATCTTGACCATCGTGTAGTCGTTCCAAGCGACTGAAAACGCAAAGATGGCAACGGAAACATACCCCGGGCGGGCCAGCGGTAGCACGACGTCCCGGATTGTCCGCCATCGTGTGGCACCGGAGGTCCAAGCCGATTCTTCGTACGTGACCGGGATATTCTGGAAGTACTGCCACATCAGCCAGATCGAGAACGGGGCGGCGATCGCCGAAATCGAGAAAATGGCAGCCAAATGGGAGTTCAGCAGTCCCAAATTGAAAAAGATGATGTATAGCGGGATGGCGAGCACGATCGGACTGAACATGTAGCTGAACAGAATTAGCCTGGCCGTGGTGGTCTTCCCGCGGAAAGAGAATCGAGCCAGCCCGTAACCCGACACGACCGCAAGAACGGTCGAGACGAGTACTACACCAGCGGTGATGATGAAACTGTTCAACAAGTATCTCGGCGTCGCCGTCTCGGTGACGAGCGTGCGAAAATTCGACAGCGACAGCTCCGTGGAAAAGAGGGTCAATTCCCCACCGCTGAACAGCGTCTCTGGTGACTGAAGCGAGACGATGATCATCACGTAAAGCGGCGTAACGATGAACGCCGTGACGATCAACGCCGTCAGGTACAGCGCGACACGTCGTACGCGTCGCTGTGTCCGACTGGAGACGAGTCCACCGGGGCCGCCCGTTCTGTTCTCGAACATCAGTCTTTCACCTCGGCTTCCGGTTCCATCACGGTGAAATACAGCACACCGGTCACGGCGAGGATAGCGAACATGATACCCGATAGTGCCGTTGCAGAGCCGAAGGCACCGGAGCGAATCGCGAGGTCGTACACACGAATCGGTAGCGTCGTCGTCAGATTAATTGGGCCACCGCGGGTGGTAAGCCAGATGATATCGAACTTGTTGAACATCCAGATGCCCCGAACCAACAGAATCAGGAGGATAGCGCCGCGAAGATTGGGGAAGGTAATGTCTCTGAACTGTTGCCAGGGGGACGCCCCCTGGACCTGTGCGCGTTCGTAGTAGGCGTCCGGAATCGCCTGCAGGTTGGCCAGAATGATAAAGAACGCAAACGAGCCCCACTTCCAGACGCTGGCCGTGATCACGCTCGGCATCGCCAGCCCAGGGGTCGAAAAGAACGCGATAGGGCTCGAAATAATCCCCATCTCGACGAGTGCCTGATTCAGCAGTCCGAGGTTCTGATCGAGCATAAGAGTCCACAGAAACACCACCACCACGGTCGGCAGCAGGTACGGGACGATCATCAGCGTCCGCAACCCCTGCCGTCCGCGCAGTTGTTCGTTGACCACCAGAGAGAACCCCAATCCGACGACCAGCGAGAGAACGGTCGTACTCACGGCGAAGAGGACGCTGTTCCACAAGTAAAACGGGAACGTATCGCCGGTCAGAACGTCGAGATAGTTCCCGAAGCCAGTGAACTGCGCGCTTCCGAGTGGGTCGGTGAAGAAACTCATCACGAGCGTGTAGAACATCGGTCCAAACCAAAGAACTGTAAAGAAGGCACCCAGCGGCAACAAGGCGAACAGCAGGAGAAGGCGGGTGCTGTTCCCGCTGACGAGCGCAGGGGCTCGCTCTCGGACCGCGCCCATTTTATTCTTCCAGGCCCCGGAGTTGCTCGGCAGCCCAATCTACGGTTTCCTCGGGACCGAGATCGCCCGTGATCAGTTGGTCGGCGGACTGCCCCATGATCTGTCGTCCGTACGCGTTCGCCGCGACGATGTTCGGCGAGCCTCCGTCAGCGGTGGCCAGAACCGGGCGCATATTCTCCCAGTTATCGACGACGATGTCGACGAGATTCTGGTGCCGTCCGACAATATCGGGGCTCTGGTAGGTTTCACTCTGCACCTGCTCCAGCGAGGTCGGGAAGTTGAATAGGGGGGTTTCGGTGATGAAATTCAGGTAGTAGTCCGAACTCATGAAGAACTGCAGGTAGTCACGTGCCCCGTCAAGGTTAGGTGCACTCTCGTTCAGATAGAAGCCCTCAGTGTACGCAAACCAGTGGTCGGATTCGACGCCTTCGACGGACGGGAACGGCATCGCTCGCAACTGTGAGGCAAGTTCGGGCCTGTTGGCCTGCACTTGAAGGATTATTAGCCCGCCAATAGTGAGGGCCGCGGCTGCTTGCTCCTGGACGAATGCGTTGACGGTGTCACCCCACTCCCAGCCGCTCGTGTTGGGATTGTACTGGGAGACCTCTTTCATCCAGCGGTACGTCTCGATCGCCCGCTGTCGATTGTCACCTTGATCAAGCGTGACCTCGATGTCGTCTGACGGCCCCTGATAAATCTCCACACCGGCGTTGAATAGATTCTGGTTGACCTGCGTGGTCGCATTGTTGGTCCGGCCACTGGGCATGATCAGCCCACCCATGCCCTCTTCCTCACTGATACGTCGGGCCTCGGTTACCCACTCTGCACGGGTCCGTGGTTCACCCTCGACGATATCCTCGCGGTAGACACCCATCAGCGGGATTGTCACCGCTGGCAGGAGATATGAGTCACCCTGGTACCGGACCGGATCAAGCGTATTGAGTTCGTCGACTAATCCCGTGACCGGTGCCGTGGCGCCGTTGATCGTCTCCCGGTAGGCATCGGTCGAGGTTTCGAAGACGATTTCTGGGAGATTGCCGGCTCCGCGCATCTTCTCGATCTGCTCGTTCGTGGTGACGCCTTTGGGCAGCCAGGTTACCTCCACCGTGTGTTCGGAATTAGCGTTGAACTCCTCGATGGACGACTCCCAGATGTCACGTGCACTGCGGTCGCTCAGCATTCGGACTACGTTTCTTGAGGAATTCGAATCGTCGCTCGACCCTCCGTTGCCCCCACTACCGTCGCCGTCCTGCTGATTTCCAGTACACCCTGCCAGGCCGATAGTACCAACTGCACCGATGGTCTTGACGTACGTTCGTCGTGTCGGTTGTCGCGTCACAGGTGTCACCATTCAGCCCCTCCGGGACACCGCAAGCACATTCACACCGTCCCGGTTCGACTACGTGTGTTTGAGGTGTGAGAACGGATGACTGGATTGCCAACACTTGTCGGGTGTTTATACGGTATCAGTTATTGGAGTCCAGCAAGAACTGCCGGTCTTGTTTCGTCGTACGGGTCGTAGCTGTTTGCAGAGCGCGCGTGAGGAGCTTCTGTTGTGCCTTGCGCAGGTGCTCGAGGGCAGTCGAGTGTGTAACGCCGAGTGTGTCGGCGACGGTCTCGATATCCGCTCGTCGAGGCCACTCGAAGTACCCCATTTCTATCGCGGTTTCGAGTGTTTCGTGCTGCCGATCGGAGAGGACGGGGGCCGGGCCGGTCAGCTTGACGATACTTTCGACGCGAACTATACTAATTTCCCGGAGTTCGGCGACCATGCTCCGGAGATCATCATGACGTAGGAGGACGACCTCGAAAATGCGTTTTGTCCCCCATACTTTGTCTATACCGCGAAGTTTCCCGTGGTTCCGCCGAATCGCGACGGTTGCGCCCCTTGCTTCCTTGCGAATTAGAAGCCGACCGTTATCTAACCGTTCTATTCCGGAGACGTTGGGTTCGTCACGGATCCGGTTGAGAAAGGTTTCTCGATTCTCTCCCACGTCGATAATGAAACTGATCGTTCCGTTATCGTGGACCTCCTCCTCAAGCACATCTAGTGGCGTGTCAAACGTCCGTGTGGCGTTATACAGGGCTCCCGCAGAATCGAAATCGACGTAAATCTTCGCCTGATACATACTGATACTGCACATTTGTGAGTGTGCATATTGAGTGTACCGTCCGCGTACCTGAATATGTCAAATAGTTCAGCGACGACGGGTCATACGAGTGCCGATAGCCGGGTCGTAGTAAGTTGAGCATGGTTCCACCAGTCGGCGATGCCGAGCGTCTCGCAAGTTTCGAGCAGACTTCGCACTCGCTTGGGATAGAGACGGCGAACTATCCCGCCGGGTCCACGGTACCGTATTTGGCGGCGAGATCGGCAGTCGAGGCGTTCACGTGCCGGAATAGCTCCCGGACACGTCCACAGCCCGGCTACCGGAAGTTCGGGCGTTACTGACGGCAGAAGGAATCGTCCACTCCGAGGACAGACTGGGTCCTGTCGGTCGCTCGTTCGGTATCGGAGACCCCGCGAGTAATTTAAAATGCCAGTACAGCAGGCGGAAACTGCCGGAAACGTCCGAGTACCCGGCAGTTACGGTACTGCCGGCGTCCCAGCTATAACGCCACTTTCATTTCTCCGTCGGCAGTGATCTCAATGACGTACCTGTTCCCTGGCACGACCGTCCGGTTCCACGAGTCGCCGCTCTCTACACGGACTGATACGTCGTACCTGGCAGTTTCGGCGAGGGTGTCTTCGAACCGGAGCGTCTCTCCCGGTCGAAGGGTAAACGTCCGATCGAGCAGAACGGAGCCCGTATCCGGGTCCTCCGAGATCGTCACGGCCACGTCGTGCTGGGACGCGGCTCTGATCTCGAGCTGTGGCGGCGGCTCGGTCGGTGTCGGAGACTCCGCCGGGGTAAAACTCGTACAGCCGGCACTCAATGCTGTGATCGTCAGTATTCCGGTGAGGAGTAGATTCCGGTTCATGCTACCGTATTGACGCGAACGTCATCAGATTCGTTACCACCCCCCATCGGTTTATTTCACACGGGTTCGATGACTCGGTAACGAGGCCACAGGTTTTGTAACATGAGTGAATTTACCGGTAGGGAACAAAAATTCGGAGTTTTCAACGGATCGAGCCGGCGGATACTACAGATTTGGTTCAGAGCCACGATCCGTATTAGAACGCTGTCCAAGGGTCTGTCGGGTCGAATCCGGTCCCGCGCATATGCGAACGGGTGAGCGAGAGAGCAGGCGTCGGGTTGAACCATACCGGACGCGCGCGGCGAAGCGAGCACAACCGTCTCGACGAGGTTCGAATCCGGCCCCGCGCATCGAGCGACCCTGCGAGGAGCGGCGCCACCGACACCGACGGAAGACGAAGGCTGAACACGGCCCCGCCCCACGGTTCGTATGATGACGGACCGCGACGCCGACGGGTCGCCGCCGCTCTCGCTCCGGGAGTACGACCGGCGGGATGCCGACGCCGTCTGGCAGTTGCACGAGCTGGCGCTGCGGGACGCGGGCACCGATCCGGCGGACGTCCCCGGCACCGACGACCTCCGGGATGTCGAGACGGCGTACCTCGACGTCGGCGGGGCGTTCCTCGTCGGCACGGTGCCGGCGGCGGTCGCCGGCGAGGCGGTCCCGCGGGTCCGCGACGGCGCCCTGGTCGCGATGGGCGGGTTCGTGCCGGCGGCGGCCGGCCACGACGACGAGCGGACGGTCGCGGGGGCGGCGGAGCTCCACCGGATGCGCGTGGCGCCGTCGTGTCAGCGCCGGGGGTACGGCCGGCGGCTGCTGCGGGCGCTGGAGACCGCCGCCGGGCGGGCGGGGTTCGACCCCGTGCTGGCGACGACCGCACGACGGCAGGCGGCAGCCGTCGAGTTCTACGCCGACGAGGGGTACAGCGTCGCCGGCGAGTCGACCGAGGGCGACTACGAACTCGTCCACTTCGAGAAAGAACTCGGCTGAGACGGCTCGCGGGTCGCGGCTGGGCCGGACCGGGAAGCCGGACCGGGAGCGGCGAGCGCGCACCCGAGCGGGCGGCGAACGCGGCGCGGCGTCTGGCTCAGCCCAGGTCGAACTTCCGGGCGGCGGTCTGCATGTCCTTGTCGCCGCGGCCGCAGAGGTTGACCAGCAGCGTGTCGTGGCGGTCCTCGGCGGCGAGTTTCTTCGCCAGGGCGACGGCGTGGGCCGGCTCCAGCGCGGGGATGATGCCCTCGGCGCGGCTGAGTTCCTTGAACGCTGCCAGGGCCTCCTCGTCGCTGATGCCGTGGTACTCCGCGCGGCCGAGCTCCTGCAGGGCGGCGTGTTCGGGGCCGACGGCCGGGTAGTCCAGCCCCGCCGAGACGGAGTGGTTGTCGGTGTCGTCGTCGATGACGCGGGTCTTCATCCCCTGGAACACCTGCGGGTCGTCGGTCTTCGACTTCGACAGCGGCGCGGAGTGCTCGGCGTCGCTCCGGCCGCCCGGCTCGGCGCCGTAGAACATCACGTCGTCGTCCTTGAACGCGTGGAACAGCCCGATGGCGTTGGAGCCGCCGCCGACGCAGGCCACGCAGGCGTCCGGCAGCTCGCCGTGCAGCTCACGGATCTGCTCGCGGGCCTCGTGGCCGATGACCGACTGGAACTCCCGGACCATCCGCGGGAACGGGTCGGGACCGACGGCGCTGCCGACGAGGTAGTGGGTGTCGTCCATGTTGGCAGCGAAGTCCTCGAGGGCGGCGTCGACGGCCTCGGCGAGGCCCTCGTCGCCGCGGGTGACCGGCTCGACCTCGGCGCCGAGCAGCCGCATCCGGAAGACGTTCATCTCCTGGCGCTCGATGTCCTTTTCGCCCATGTAGATCTTCGTCGGGAGATCGAGCATCGCGCCGACCATCGCCGTCGCGGTGCCGTGCTGGCCGGCGCCGGTCTCGGCGATGAGCCGCTCCTTGCCGGCCTCCTCGGCCAGCAGTCCCTGGCCGAGCGTGTTGTTGAGCTTGTGGGCCCCGCCGTGCAGCAGGTCCTCGTGTTTGAAGTATATCTCCGCGCCGTACCGTTCGCTGAGGGTCTCGGCGTGGTAGACCGGCGTCGGCCGGCCGCCGTAGTGGCTCAGGAGGTGGTGGAACCGCCTCTGGAACCGCTCGGTCGGGACGATCCCCTCGAAGGCCGTCGCCAGCTGCTCCAGCGGCTCCTCAAGCGGCTCCGGAACGTGTCGACCGCCGAACCCCTCGAACTGCCCGGACTCAGACATACCGTTCCGTCCGACGGTAGCCAAAAAAGTATATCGGTGGACGGGATCGGACGCCGACCGGCCGGAGACCGGTTTACGCTCCATGGAAAACCGTGCGGGTTATTTTTGCCGAACACCGAACTACGTGCGTGAACGAATCGACGCTGGACGCGGGTCGCGACGGCGCGTCGCTGACGAGCAGCGGTTACCGCATCTCGGTCGACGAGGGACGCGACAGCTTCTACGCGCTCTGCATCGAGGACCCCGACGAGGAGGACCGATGGCTCATGTCCGACACCGTTCGGTCCCTGCAGGACGCCAGGTAACGCTCCAACGCCTTCTCGACGCGCGGCGACGAGACTCGTCTCACCGTTCCGTCCTCGTGGCCGACCCGGACCGACCCGGGCGACGGTCGCCGGACGACGCAGTGGAGTTCGTGCTGGACGAGGTGGGTCCCGGAGTCGTCGACGACGACCAGGGCGGCCTCCTCGGGGAGCCGCCGCTCGAGACGGCGGGCGACCGTCGGGTCGGCGTAGCCGGCGCCGAGGACGGCGACGCGCATGCCGGCGGCAGGCGGCCGCCGGGAATGGACCCTCCGACGGGCGCCGGTCGGATGATCTGTCCGTTCGGTGATACCCGTCTGCCGCACGTCGGACCCCCCAAAACGCTTTTTCCTGTTTGATGTGATAAAGGTGTGATGGACGAACTCGGAGCGCTGCTGGATGACATCGTCGCCGACGTCGACAGCGTCTTTCTCTTCTCGCCGAGCGCGTCGGTCCACGAGTCGTTCGCGGACGCGGAGCCGCCGGTCGTCGTGGTCGCGCCGGAAAACGCCGTCGACGCCGAGCGGTACGTGGAGCTGCCGCTGGAGTTCCGGAGCCTCCGGGAGCGCATCCGATTCGGCGTCGAGGGCGGGCTCGACGACGGCTACCTCGAGGAGGGCGACCAGGTCGGCTGTGCGGCGGAGCTGTTCGCCGACGACATCGACGCCGTCACGCGGGTCCGGGCCGGCGACTTCGACCGCTCGGGGGTGTACGGGCTGTTCGTCAACAGCCGGGCCGATCCGGAGGTCATCCGGAACGTCTTCGAGGTGGCCATCGAGCTGGGCAAGAAGGGCCAGAAGGGCAAGCGCGTCGGTGCGCTGTTCGTCGTCGGCGACGCCGGGAAGGTGATGAACAACTCCCGGCCGCTGTCGTACAATCCCTTCGAGAAGAGCCACGTCCACGTCGGCGACCCCATCGTGGACGTGATGTTGAAGGAGTTCTCCCGGCTGGACGGTGCCTTCGTCATCAGCGACGCCGGGAAGATCGTCTCCTCGTACCGCTATCTCGAGCCCGCCGCCGAGGGCGTCGACATCCCGAAAGGCCTCGGCGCCCGCCACATGGCCGCCGGCGCCATCACGCGGGACACGAACGCCGTGGCGGTGGTGCTGTCGGAGTCCGACGGACTCGTCCGGGCCTTCTCCGGCGGGGAGATAGTCCTCGAGCTCGACCCGGAGGAGTACTGAGCATGCAGCCCGTCCCCGAGCAGTTCGAGGGGCTGGCTCCCGACGGCGGCAACCTCACGCTGGCGGTCGCGCTCGTCGTCGGCGGGCTCGCCGTCTGGGGCGGCACCGTCTGGATCGTCCGGCGGGTGCTGCTCCGGTTCGGCGTCGACGAGGCCGTCGAGGGGACGGCCTTCGAGCGGGCCGCACAGGGCATCGGCAGCTCGACGGTCGGACTCGTCTCGCAGGTGTGCGGCGTCTTTTTGCTCCTTTTCGGGGCGCTGTACGTCGTCGAGACGCTCAACGTCGTGCCGTCCCGGTCGCTCGTCTTCACGATCAATCAGTTCCTCGCCCGACTGTTCGTCGCCGTGCTCGTCGTCATCGTCGGCATCCTCGTCGGCGACAAGGCCGAGATCGTCGTCGGCGAGCGGCTTCGCAGCGTCAAACTCCCCGAAGTGACCGTCATCCCGCGGCTGGTGAAGTACTCGGTGCTGTACATCGCCACGCTGGTCGCGCTGTCACAGCTCCGGGTCGCCACCGACGCCCTGCTCATCATGCTGGCGGCGTACGCCTTCGGACTGTTCTTTCTCGGCGGCCTCGCGTTCAAGGACCTCCTGTCGTCGGCCGCCGCCGGGGTCTACCTCCTGCTGGTGGAGCCGTACAGCATCGGCGACGAGGTGGAGATAGACGGCAGTCGAGGCATCGTCCAGGAGATGGACGTCTTCGTCACGCTCGTCGAGAGCGACGACGAGGAGTACCTCATCCCCAACCGGAAGGTGCTACGGAAGGGGGCGACGCGGGTCCGCGGGTGACGCCGAACCAGGTACGTTTAAGCCCGCGCCCGCGGTTCGTGCGGTATGACCGAGCCAGATGCAACCGTCGAGAAGCTGATGACCACGCCGGTCGAGACGGTCCCGGCGGACGCGACGCTCGCGGCGGCCGCCCGGACGCTCGACGCCGAGGGGATCGGCTCGCTGATCGTCGGCGAGGACCGCGTCCGCGGCATCGTCACCGAGTCGGACGTCGTCGCCGCCGTCGGCGAGGAGCTCGACCCCACGACGCCGGTGACGGAGCACATGACCGACCCCGTCGTGACCATCCGCCGCGGCAACACCATCCAGGCGGCCGCCGAGCGGATGGGCCACAACGGCGTCAAGAAGCTCCCCATCGTCGAGGAGGGGTCGGCCGTCGGCATCATCACGACGACCGACCTCGCGCTGCACCTGCCGGATCTGCAGGTGAACATGGCCCACCAGGCCGAACCCGAGATCCGCGACGGCGAGTTCGAGTGACCCGACCCGTGCGACGAGCCGGCCCCGTCCGCGCGACTGCCCCCCAACCCGTCGCTTCCGTCTACCGGACCGTCGCTCTCACCACCCGCCGATGAGAGCCCTCGTCGAGGACGACCTCACCCGCGCGACGGCGTTTTTCTCGCTGGCCTTCCTTTCGGCGACCGTCGGCGGGCTCCTGCTCGGGGACCTCCGGCTCGGGCTCGAGTGGGGGTTCCCGCTCGGCGTCGCCTTCGGCGTCTTCGCGTACGTCTTTCTCGTGCCGACGGACCCCGACGGCTGACCGCAGCCGGGTCCCGTTCCGTCCCGGCGACGGGTCTTCCGGATTACCAATCGTATAAACGGCCCCGGTGCCAACCGTGGCGTATGAAGATCTACACCGGCCGCGGCGACGAGGGGATGACGGACCTCCGGAACATGTCGCGGGTGTCGAAGACGAGCCAGCGCATCGAGGCCTACGGCACGGTCGACGAGGTGAACAGCCTCGTCGGCCGGGTCCGGCCGTCGGGCCACGGCGACGTCGACGAGCGGCTCGCGGCCGTCCAGAACCACCTCCACATCGTCCAGGCTGAGTTCGCGAGCCCGGACCCCGACGACGAGGACGCCCCACACATCGGAGCCGACCACGTCGAGCGGCTGGAGGGGTGGATCGACGACTTCGACGACGAGCTGGAGCCGCTGGAGGAGTTCATCCTGCCGGGCGGCGGCGACGCCGGCGCGCGGCTCCACCACGCCCGGTCGGTCTGTCGGCGGGCCGAGCGCCGCGCGGTGGCGCTGGCCGGCGACGAGCCGGTCAACGACGCCGCCGTCGCCTACCTCAACCGGCTGTCGGACGCGCTGTTCGTGTGGGCTCGCGTCGTCAACCAACGAGAGGGCGTCGTCGAGGAGTCGCCCGACTACTGATACTGCCGGCTGTAACCGTTTCGACGTCCCTCGGCAACGGTGATGTACCGTCCAGGACCTCCACTTTCGGGGAGGACCGCTTCACGTCGTTACAGCCGGCAGTATGAGCCGCCGGAACCGCCGCCCGCGGCGGCCGCAGGGCAAGCGATTTAAACCGAACGCGGCCCCGTACGCCTACATGCGACAGGTAGACGTCGCCGTCGTCGGGGGCGGGCCGGCCGGCTCCTCGGCCGGCCACGCGGCCGCCAGCGAGGGCGCCGATGCCGTCGTCCTCGAGAAGGGGGTGCCGCGCGCCGACCGGGAGGCGCTCGGCCCCGACTCGACGGACGCCGCCGGCATCCTCGACTACTGGGTCGACCTGATGAACCTCGAGGAACCGGTTCCGGAAAAGGTGAAACACCAGGAGCTGCACGCCGCGGAGTTCATCAGCCCCGACGCGACGGTGGAGCTGACCGACACCAACATGGGGTCGTCGTACCCCAACTTCGGCTTCACGGTCCACCGGGCCCGGTTCGACGACTGGCTCCGGGAACGCGCCGAGGACGCCGGCGCGGAGTACCGCGTCGGCTCCGCCGTCGCCGACGTGGAGACCGAAACGACCGGCCGGCCGAGTCACACGCTGACGCTGCGGGACGGCACCGAGATCGTCGCCGACCACCTCGTGCTGGCCGACGGCCCCCAGCGGACCGTCACCGGCCGCGTGCTGGAAAACTGGTTGGCCGCCGACGACCTCGAACGGCTCGGCTCCCGGGAGGCCAATCACATCGCCTACCAGGAGTACCGCCGGCTGCCCGAGGAGCTGTTCGAGCCCGACCGCATCAAGTTCTGGTGGGGGTACATGCCCGGCCACACCGCCTACCCGTGGGTGTTCCCGAACGACGACCCCGTCGCCCGCGTCGGGCTGACGATGCCCATCGGGATGGGGCTCGACGACGTCGACGACCCCGGGGCCTACCACCTGCTCCGGCCGGGCGACGACCGCGTCCCGCAGGGCGCCACCTACGTCGAGCGCCTGCTGGAGGAAGTCTACGACGGCTACGACGCCGCGGACTTCCCGCTCGTGGAGGACCGCGGAAAGTCCGGCGGCACCGAGACGTACCCCATCTCCTCGACGCGACCCATCGAGTCGCCGACGGCGGCCAACGTCGCCGTCACCGGCGGCGCCATGGGCGGCACCTCCGCCTTCCACGAGGGCGGCGACCACGTTGCCGTCCGGACCGGCCGGATCGCCGGCCGACTGGCCGCCAACGACCGTTTGTCGGCGTACAACCGCGAGTGGCAGGCAGCCGTCGGCGACGAAGTGCGGCGCAACTGCGTCTTCGCCGAGATGGTCCGGGGGTACGACCCCGACGACTGGAACCACGTCTTCGGGCTCGTCGACGCCGTCCAGGACGACGCCTTCGAGCCCCGGCAGGCGATGTACGCGGGGCTGTCGGGGGCGAAGCTGTTCGGCGAGTACGTCGTCCGGAAGTTCGGCTACCGCGACGGCGGCTACGCGCAGGTCCGCGAGGCCGACTACGCGGCCCCCTGAGCCGAAAGACCGAGGTGGCCGGCGGCGCTACGGCCGGCACGCACCTTCAGTCCCCGCCCGAGTCGCCCGACAGGGCAGCGATGACCGCGCGGAGAACCCGGGTGCGTCACACCGACCCGCACGCACGGCTCGCGTCGTTCGTGCATCTGGGTCCGCACAGCGGACCCCGCCCGGCACGAGGGTTAGCCGACCGACCACGGCACGCCGCCTGGAGTGACGTCGGACGTTAGTGTTCCGGGCGTACATTTGCAGAACCGGAGCTGGCGTGCCGATTTTGCTATTCGTCGTGGCAGCGTACTTTTGCTGGAGTAGCGACAACACTGATATATGTCCGAGGGCGAATCCCGACAAATCGCACACGACCTCCTGAGCGAGCCCCATATTCGCGGCCGCCGAATCAGCGTCCGGCAGGTGTATGCCCTCGTCGAAGAGAGCGGTGAAGATCCGGAAGCAGTTGCCGATCGGTACGACCTCGACGTAACTGACGTGTATCACGCATTAGCGTACTATCACGACCACCCACGGGAGATGCGCGACGTGGAACAAGAGCGTGAGGACGCTATGAAGGACTTGGGGAATTCATCGATTGTCCGAAAGGCGTCGATCCGGACGCCGCCTGAGATGAGCGACTGACGGGTTCTGCTCGACGAGAATATCGACCCAAAGGCTGCCACGTATTTAGAAAAGGAAGGAATTCACGCCGAGCACGTCCGGGATTCGCTCTGGCAAGGAGCCGACGACCGAGAGGATATCCTACCGTACGCCCGAGAACACGAATTGATCGTCGTGACGAGCGACGTGAAAGATTTCGATAGATCACCGTCGGATGCCAACGCCGGCGTTGTTCTTCTCTACGACGATACGATGCCAGCGTATCAGGTTGCGGCTGGTCTCATCACGATGACCGACGCGTATCGGGATCGGGCTGCGTCTGGCTGGCGCGAGGAACCTGACACATGGGCTTGATCGAGTATGCTGAATTCACCAGGTCGAGAGCTCAAAAATCCTCAAATACACTTCCGCCGAGCCTACCAGAAAAGTTCGCCCGGTAGTGTTCCGGGCACACATCTCGACTCCGATGTGAGTGTCTCCCCGGGCTTCGAGAATCGGCGCAATTACAGCCAGTTTTGGCTCACGTATTCGAGCGTCACGCCGGACCGATCGACGTACCCGGAGAGTTCGTGGACGATATTTCCCTACCTCTCGGGCCGAAAGCGTCTGATTCTCCTGAAAGGGAATCCCAGCGGTATCCTCGACATTCCTCCGGGCGAAGAAGTCGTCATCCCGCATGAAAACGAGACGGTCCGTCTCGCGTCCGTGCGCAGAGTCGATTCGCCGTCAGCACCGAGGCCGAGTTCCTCGACGTCGCCGATCCGGTCGACATCGTGACCGAGTTTTCGCAAGTGACCTCCTCCGCGTCGTGACCGGAGAGGGAGCGAAGCTCCCTCGGGCAGTCGGCGCGAAGCGCCGTCGACGGCGGGATTCTCTCGCTGTCCGAGGGTAGCACGATCGGAGTAGTCGCTGTTCTCGGCGATACACGACCTACCGGAGCTGTGGCGGTCCAGCCGAGGGTCGAACAGCGATGCGGCGGTGACTCATCAGGTGGCCGAGTTGTGAATACCAGCAATTGTCTCCGGTATTCCGGCGAAGAACGGATATTTGACGTCTAGCAAGGTAGTATATGTACCAGAGCGGTACGAAACATAATGGCACGACTGTATTCACGACGGTCTATGCTGAGCACGGCAGCTGCCGGCACCGTGATTTCGCTCGCCGGCTGTTTCGGCGGAGACAGCAGCGACCAGACGGTGCGGATTTCCGGCGGCGTCGGCCCGCTGCCGATGGTAGAGGTGTGGGCCGACCTCTACGCCGAGCAGAGCGACCTCACCTTCGACATCTCCGGCGGCGGCACCGGCGTCGGCGTGTCCGACCTGTTCAACGATCAGGTCGACGTCGCCATGATGGGACGTGAGCCCTTCGAGGAGGAACTCGAACGCGGGCTGGTCGCGGTGCCGATGTTGATCGACACCGTCGTCGGCACGGTCAACAAAAACAACCCGGTGATCGATCGAATCCGGTCACAGGGGGTGACGAGGGCGGAGTTAGAAGCAATATTCACCGGAGAAATCACCAACTGGGGTGAACTGTTCCCGGACGCCGGTGTCGACGCCGAGATCGTCATCTACGGCCGCTCGGACGCATCGGCAGCGTACAAAAAGTGGGGCGAGTTCCTCGGCGGCGAGGGCGACGCCTACACACAGAACGAACTCGAGGAGTTCTCGGACGGCAACTTCAACGGCGACCAATCGGTCGCCCAGTCGCTCGGCGACAACGAAAACGCCATCGCCATGAACAACGTCAACTACGTCTACGATCTCGATAGCGGCGAACTCGACGGCGAGATTCGACCGGTTCCGCTCGACCGCGACGGCGACGGGCTCTCCGAATCGGAGTCATTCTATCGGACTCGCGGTGAGCTGCTCGCGGCCGTCGAGCGCGGCGACTACCCGGCACCGCCGGCCCGCGAGATGTGGCTCGCCGCGAACGGTGCCTTCGACTCTTCCGTCGCGCCGTTCATCGAGTGGGTGCTCACCGACGGCCAACAGTACGTCTCCGAAAACGGGTACGTCCCCCTGACGGAAGACCGCCTCGAAGACGGGCGAACGACCCTCGAGAACAACACCGAATCGTGACCACCGACACCAACGATCTCCGAGACCGGACTCGATCGAATCGGCTCGGCCGGCGGCTGCTCGCCGAACGCTACAGCAGCTACTGGCTCACCGCGGCGGGCTACCTGGCGATCGCGCTGTTCGCGGGGATCACGCTGCTGTTGTTCTATCGGTCGCTGCCGATCCTCTCGGAGTATCCCCTCAGCTCGCTGCTGACCTCCGCAAACTGGGATCCCGCGGCGAACGAATTCGGCTTTCTGCCGGCGATCGTCGGTACTGTCTACGTCACCGTGCTCTCGATGGTCATGGGGGTTCCGGTCGCCCTCGGTGCGGCGATCTACATCGCCGAGTACGCCGAGGGGCGGATGAAGACGCTCGTCGCCGCGCTGATCGACGTACTGGCGGCGGTCCCGAGCGTGATCTTCGGGCTGGTCGCGCTGATCGTCGTCGTGCCGTTCGTCGGCAACTACGTCGCCCCGGTGTTCGGCGCGAACACCGTCGGCGTCGGCATCTTCACGGTCAGTCTCGTGATGGCGATCGTCATCACCCCGTTTATGACCTCGCTGACGGTCGAGTCGCTCGAATCGCTCCCCGACGAACTACGGGAAACATCGCTCGGCGTCGGCGCGACGAAGTTCGAGACGATCCGGTCGGTGTTGCTCCGGGCGGCCGGGCCGGGGATCTTCTCGGCGATCCTGCTGGGCTTCGGCCGCGTCTTCGGTGCGACCATCGTACCGGCGTTGCTGATCGGCGGCCAGACACAGATCCCTTCCTCGGTCTTCTCGACGGGGCAGACGCTGCCGACGCTGATCGTCAACGATTTCGGCGAGCTGATGTCGCTGCCGCTCACACAGTCGGCGTTGATCTTCGTCGGGCTGATGCTCGTCGTCGTCGTCTGGCTGTTCAACTTCGGCGCGATGCTCGTCCAGCGACGGCTCAAACGGCGGTGGCAGTACCGATGAACCGCTACACCACGCAGCGACTGTTCGGAATCGCGGTGCGGGCGGCCGCCTCGCTCGTCGTCGGCGTGTTGCTGTTGGTCATCGGGGTCACCGTCATCAGAGGCGGCGGCGTACTGCTCGCCGATCCGTCGATCGTACTTACACCACCGGGCGCGCGATACATGCTCGAAGGGACGGGCGGCTTTCTGCATGCGGTGCTCGGCAGCATCTTCATCGTCGGCCCGGCGACTGCCGTCTCGATGGTGGCCGCGGTGTCGACGGCGGTCTACCTCCAGAGCGACTACTCCAGCGAACGGTTTTCCGACGCCGTGAACATGTTTCTCAACGTGCTGTGGGGCACCCCGCCGATCGTCTACGGCCTCTTCGTGTTGACGATCATCATCGCGACCGGCGCTCAGACGAGTCTCTTCTTCGGCATCGTCGCCATCGCCATCTTCCAGTATCCGATCATGACGCGCTACACCGACGAGGCGTTGCGCACGGCCCCGGAGACGGTTCGGGAATCGACGTACGGGCTCGGCGCGACCCGGTTCGAGAGCGCGCGGATGACCGTTCGGGCGGCCGCGCCGGGCGTCATCGCCGGCCTGGTGATGGGGTTCGCCCGTGGCATCGGCGATGCGGCGACCGTGCTGTTCACCACCGGCCGCAGCACCCGGATGCCCGGCGGGCTGTTCGACGCGGCGACGACGCTGCCGGTGCTCATCTTCGATCAGGCGATGTCGTTCAACGCCGAGGTTCGCTCTCACGCCTACGCGGCGGCGTTCGTGTTGACCGTCGTCGTACTCGGCTTGATAATCCTCTCGAAGCTGTTGGCCGGCCGCTACGCACGATACACACCCGGAGGAAACAGATGACAGATATTCCGCTCACGACGAACCAGCTTTCGGTAACGTACACCGGCGACCGCGAGATCGAGGCCGTCAAAGGCGTCTCGATCGACTTCCCGGCGAACACGCTCACGACGATCATCGGCCCGTCCGGCTGCGGGAAATCGACGCTGTTGAAATCGCTCAACCGGCTCCACGATATTCAGGAAAACGTCGAGATCGACGGCGACGTCTCGCTTTCGGGAGACTCGGTGTACGACACCGACGTACCGGCCCCGGAGATCCGCAGACGGATCGGCTACGTCCCCCAGACCCCGACCGCGCTACCGGTGTCGATCTACGAGAACGTCGCCTACGGGCTGCGCATCCACGGTGACTACGAGTCGAAGGCCGATCTCGACGAGAAAATCGAAACCTATCTCCGGAAGGTCAACCTCTGGGACGAGGTCGCCGACCGGCTCGACGCGCCGGGCGCGGAGCTATCGACCGGTCAGATCCAGCGGCTCTGTGTCGCCCGGTCGCTGGCCGTCGAACCGGACGTGTTGCTCTGTGACGAGGTGACCTCCGCGCTCGATCCGGTGTCGGCCGAAAGCGTCGAGGAGACGCTCGGAGAGCTGAAATCCGAATACACGATCGTTCTCGTCACCCACAGCATGGCCCAGGCCCGCCGGCTCGCCGACGAGGTCGTGTTCCTCTATCTCGGAGAGGTCGTCGAGAGCAACGACGTCCGGTCGTTTTTCGAAGATCCACGGGAAAAGCGAACGAAGACGTTTATCGGCGGCCCGACGCCGGTCGACCGCGACGACGTCCCTGCCGAGCCGACGGCCACACCGCCGACTCCCGACGGCGGTGAGGGGTCGACCGTCGACGACGACGAACGGTGAAACGATAACTGATCGTCGCCCGCTCGACGTTTTCGTCGGCGAGAACGCGATACTGCACCAGTCACGCGGGTCGTCGACGTCAGTCGTCAGGTGAGCGTGTCCTTCGACCGCGGATCGGCGCTGGTGTCCGACCCGACGCATCTCTTCGGGATGGTCGTAGTAGGTAGGCGCTCGGTAGATATCTGCCGCGTCGAGATCGTGGCGATCGGCGACGGGTCGCGGATCGAGCCCCTGCGCCTCTATCTGCTTTTCAATAAACCGAACGGTGGTCCGCCGGCCTCCGAGGCGTGGCTCGTCGTGGAGTTCCCGCGCGATCCGTCTCGTCGCCCGGCTCGTACTGTGCTACGTCGCCATCGTGATTGGACATCCGGCAGGGTTCTCGCCCGGGAGCGCTCCGGGCGACGTTCGACCGGGGCAGGCCGCGCCACGGCGGAGTCCAGTTATGTCCGTCGGCGACCCCGACGCCGCAGCGACGCGGCGGCCGACCGCCGATCGGTACGCGAGAGTGGTTCGGCGTTCGGGCACGCGTCTACCGAGTGGACGGAGCCGCCGCGACGCTTCGAGCGACGTCCGGCGGCGCAAGAACGACCGGCGGAATCAGAGTGATACGTCTCGACACGAACGTGCGGTAATGACGACCGTACTCGTGGTCGGCGGCGGCGCGACCGGAACCGGCGTCGCGCGGGACCTCGCGCTGCGCGACGTGGATGTGACGCTCGTCGACCGCGGCGGGGTTTCCGGTGGCACCTCCGGGCGGTCCCACGGCGTGCTGCACAGCGGCGCCCGCTACGCGGAGTCGGACCCGCCGGGCGCCGAGGAGTGCATCGAGGAGAACCGCATTCTCCGGTCCATCGCCGGCGACTGCGTCCGGGAGACCGACGGGCTGTTCGTGGGGCTGTCGGGCGACGATCCCGACTACTTCGAGGAGAAGCTGGCGGCCTGCAAGGCGGTCGGCATCGAGGCCGACCGGCTGACGCCGGCAGCGGCCCGCGAGCGCGCCCCCGGGCTGTCGGCCGACGTCGAGCGGGCGATGGCGGTCCCGGACGGCGTCGTCTTCCCGTCGCGGCTGTGTGCGGCCAACGCCGCCGACGCGGAGGCCCACGGCGGGACCGTCCGGCCGCACGCGCCGCTGGAGGGGCTGACCGTCGAGGGCGGCCGGGTGACGGCCGCGACGCTCGGCGGCGCCGTCGACGGGACGGTCGGCGTCGATTACGTCGTCAACGCGACGGGCGCGTGGGCCGGCGAGGTCGCGGCGATGGCCGGCGTCGACGTCGAGATGGCGCCGGCTCGCGGCGTGATGGTCGCCGTCGAGCACGACGCCCTCGCCGACGGGCCGGTGCTGAACCGGTGCCGGACGCCGGACGACGGCGACATCGTCGTCCCGCACGGCGACCAGGTCGTTCTCGGGACGACCAGCGTCCCGGTCGACGACCCCGAGGCCTACGAGCGGGCCGACTGGGAGGTCGAGCGGTCGATCGAGGAGTGTGCGGCGATGCTGCCGCCGGTCGCGGAGGCCCCGGTCGCCCGCAGCTGGTGGGGCGTACGGCCGCTGTACGAACCCGACGAGGCCGGCGAGGATCGCCGCGACATCTCGCGGGGCTTCTTCCTGCTGGACCACGCCGACGGCGGCGTCGACAACCTCCTCAGCGTCGTCGGCGGGAAGCTGACCACCTACAGACGGATGGCGGAGGCGGCCGCCGACCGCGTCTGCGACCGGCTCGGCGTCAACGCCGACTGCCGGACCGCCGACCGGAAACTGCCCGGCGCCGACGACGCGGCCGAACTAGACGTCCTCGTCGCGGAGTACGACGCCCGGAGCCCGACCGACGAGGACGTCGTCGCCGCCTGACGGGAGCCGCGGTCCGTGCCGCCGATCCGGGGCGGGCGCCGGGCCCCACATAAACCGACCGGCGGCACGCAGCACAACATTCAATTAGATGTGTGTTTCACATCTCCATGCAATGGTCGACAAGGAAGACCTCAGAGAGCAGTTCACCGAAGCGTTCGAAGGCGCCGACTACCCCGTCAACAGCCCGATGGATCTCGTGCCGGCGCTGCCGCAGGGGCCCGGCACGACGTTCGAGTCGGGCGACTTCTCGATGACCGCTATGGAGCTGAACACGAAGGCCGGCGGCCAACAGGAGTTCCCCTACGACTCCGTCGACGACCTCGTCGACGACATCATGAACGGCCTCGAGGACCAGGACTACATCTGACCGAGCCCGTCCCGCCTTTTTCGAGCGCCGTCGGTGACGACTGTCAACGCGCCCAGCACTTCGTCGGGCGCTCGCTTCCGGATCGGTTTCCTGCCGTTTGGCGTCGTCCTCGTGGGCCCGTCGCGACTGGTCGTCTCGGTCGGGGTCGCGCTGACCGTCGGCGCCTGCGTGGTCATCGTGGCCGCTGAGAGCGTGGTCGTCGCCTGCCGGCGGCTGGTCAGGCCTCGGCTCCGGTCGCGGGCGTCGTCTCGATGATGGCGGCGATCTCCTCCGGGAGGCCCTGCTGGCCCGCCGGCGTCTCGACGGTGACGAGCCCGAACGGGGCGACCTCCAGCACCTCCAACTCGACGCCGGGCTCGATGCCGGCCGCCGCGAGGTAGCGCAGTTCCTCGTCGCCCTGGTGGCGGATGCGCCGGACGACGATGGAATCGCCCTCCTCGGCCGTCGAGAGCCGGCCCGTCGCCTCCGAGTCGGGCAGCTCGAGGTCGGCGTCGGGGATGGGGTCGCCGTGGGGGTCGACGCCGGGGTTGTCCAGCGTCTCGGCGATACGGTCGGTCAGCTCCTCGGAGACGTGGTGTTCGAGGCGGTCGGCCTCCTCGTGGACGTCGGCCCAGTCGTAGTCGAGCCGCTCGGTGAGAAACGCCTCCAGCAGCCGGTGGTGCCGGAGGATCTCGAGGGCGACCACCTCGCCTTCGTCGGTGAGCGTGACGCCGCGGTACTCCTCGTGGTCGACGAGCCCGCGGTCGGCCAGCTTCGACAGCATGCTCGACACCGTCGGGGAGGTCACGTCGAGGGCGTCGGCGAGCTCGGAGGTGCCCACCCGCTCGCCGGGCTCTGCCTGCAGCGAGTAAATCGCCTTGATGTAGTCCTCCATGACGGCGCTCAGCATCGTCCAGCGGTAGATGCCGGTCGGTAATATGCGTTTTCGTCCGTCGAGGCGGTCCGCCCGCCGTCCCGGACGGATGGAAACCGCTTTGCCCGGCGGCGCCGTCCACGGGGACATGAACGTCAGAGCCGTCGCGGAGCTCTCGCCGGACGAGCGGGCCGCGCTGTTCGACCGGGACGCCGGAATCGGTGCCGTCCGGGCGGACGTCGACGACATCGTCGACCGGGTGCGGCGGGAGGGCGACGTCGCGCTCCGGGAGTTCGCCGAGGAGTTCGACGACGTGACCGTCGGCAACCTCGACGTCACCGACGAGGCCGAACGCGCCTACGAGTCGGTCGACGACGACGTCCGCGAAGCCATCGAGACCGCCGCCGACAACGTCCGGGCCTTCCACGAGCGGCAGCTGCCGGACGACTGGCGGGCGTCGTTCGACGGCCGGGAGCTGGGCCGGCGGTTCCGGCCGCTGGAGCGGGTCGGCGTCTACGCCCCCGGCGGCACCGCGGCCTACCCCTCCAGCGTGCTGATGGGCGCCGTCCCGGCGGCGGTCGCCGGCGTCGACCACGTCGCGGTGGCGACGCCGCCGGCCGAGGAGCTGCCGGCGCCGACGCTGGCGGCCGCCCACGTCGCCGGCGTCGACGCCGTCTACCGGGTCGGCGGCGCCCAGGCCGTGGCGGCGCTGGCCCACGGCACCGAGACCGTCGCGCCGGTCCAGAAGGTCGTCGGTCCGGGCAACCGGTGGGTGACGGCCGCGAAGGCCGCCGTCCGCGGCGACGTCGAGATCGACTTCCTGGCCGGCCCCTCGGAGCTGCTGGTCGTCTGCGACGCGACCGCCGACCCGGAGCTGGTCGCCGCCGACCTGCTCGCGCAGGCCGAACACGACCCGAACGCGTCGGTCGTCTGCGTCACCGACGACGAGGCGACCGCGGAGGCCGTCGCCGAGGCCTGCGACCGCCAGGCCGACCGCCGCGACCGGAGCGACGTCATCCGGGAGGCGCTCGACGACGACGCCTCCGGCGTCCTGCTGGCGCGGTCGATGTCGGAGGCGGTGCTGTTCGCCGAGGAGTACGCCGCCGAACACCTCTCGGTCGTCGCCGCGGACGACGAGTCGGTGCTGGACCGAGTCGACTCCGCCGGCAGCGTCTTTCTCGGCGCCTTCTCGCCGGTGGCGGCCGGCGACTACGCGACCGGCACCAACCACGTCCTGCCGACCGGCGGGCTCGCGAAGGTCGCCGGCGGGCTGTCGGTCGACCAGTTCCTCCGCTCGACGACCGTCCAGCGGCTCGACGCCGAGGCGCTGTCGGCGCTGCAAGAGACGGTGACGACGCTGGCCCGCGCCGAGGGACTGGAGGCCCACGCCGAGAGCGTCGACCGGCGGTTCGACGACGGCGGCGACGACGACGATAACTGAGTCGGGCGACGAACCGGGCGCCAGAAGCCGGATGCTGAGGCCGAGCCGACGAGCCAGGAGCCAGGAGCCGGGCGCCGGCGGCCGAGCCGACGGGAGTTAAGCCCCCGGGGGCCGTCGCCGACGGCATGTCCGACTATCGGACCATCGAGGTGACGCGGACGGGCGGCGTCGGCCGACTGGCCTTCGACCGACCGGACGCCCACAACGCGCTGAACGAGCGGATGGCCGAGGAGCTGGCCGACGCCGTCCGGGCGCTGGTCAGCGACGACGACGTGCGGTGTATCGCGGTGACCGCAAACGGCCCCGTCTTCAACACGGGCGCGGACCTGACGACGCTGTCCGGCGACGGGAGCGACGAGTCCCGGCTCCGGACGCTGGCCGGCACCCTCCACGAGTTCGTCGGCGGGCTCGTCCGGGCGCCAAAGCCGGTCGTCACGGGCGTCAACGGCGTCGCCGCCGGCGGCGGCCTCGGGCCGGCGGTCTGCGGCGACGTCGTCCTCGTCGCGGAGTCGGCCCGCTTCGAGTTCGCCTACCCGCGAATCGGGCTGTCCGGCGACGGCGGCTCGACGTACCTGCTCCCGCGGCTGGTCGGCCTGCGCCGCGCCCAGGAACTCGCCTTCCGCGACGAGCCCGTCGACGCCGAGGAGGCCGTCAAGATCGGCCTCGCGACGGAAGCCGTGCCCGATGACGCCCTCGACGACCGGCTGGCCGCCGAGGCCGAACGGCTCGCCGACGGCCCGACGGCCGCCTACGCGGCGACCAAGCGGCTCCTCGTCGAGAGCTACGACCGGCCGCTCGGCGCACAACTGGCCGCCGAAACCGACGCCATCGCCGGGCTGACCAATACGGAGGACTTCGCGCGCGGCCACGCCGCCTTCGGCGACGACGAGGAGCCGGAGTTCGTCGGCGAGTGACGGCGGCGGCGCTGGCGAGCGTAAAGTACCCACCGAGGACGCGGGCGCCGCACGCGGCCGGGAGACGTTGTCCGCGGCCCGCACGACCGGCAACGGCTTTCGGCGGGCTTCCACCGCCGCTCGAGCCCTCGCCTGGCTTTACGCAAGATTCGAGCCGAAGGCCTCGCCGTTCACGGCGAGGATGAAGCCGACAACCGGGAAACCAACCCACGTTCGTAACCACGGCTGGATATTCTACGAATAGCACCCACAACCATTATGTAAGTAGAGATACCACGCTTACATATGTCGAATCGGGTCGTCACCCGTACACTCAAAGCGAGTGTCACCAATCATTCGCAAGTCAGCGACGATCTCGATTCGCATGGCTTTGCCGCGTCAAAACTGTGGAACGTCGGACGGTGGACAATTTCGCGTGTCTGGGACGCTATCGGACACATCCCCGACGCTGACGAGTTGTGTTCGTATCTCAAAAGCCACGACCACTATGCGGATTTGCACTCACAATCCAGCCAACGAGTTCTTCAGGAACTCGGTGAAGCGTTCGTGTCGTGGTACAATCAAGACGACCCAGACGCGAACCCGCCCGGCTACCGCAAATATGGCGATGACCACCCACGCTCAACCGTGACATGGAAAAATCAAGGCTTCAAACTCGACACCCGATATAACCGTGTCCGTCTCTCTAAAGGGACGAATACGAAGGAGTCCCGATACGCCGCCGACTACATTCTGTGCGAGTATACGCTCCGAACAGACGACGACCAGACGCTCGCAGATGTTGAGAGCGTTCAGACGGTACGTGCTGTCTGGACGGGCGACAAATGGGAACTGCATTTTGTCTGTAAGATGCGGGTTGAAACGCCCGACGCGCCCGGTGAGAACACCGCAGGTGTTGACCTCGGCATCTGCAACACGGTGGCTATTTCAGTCGGTGACGAGACACTGCTGTATCCCGGCAACGCGCTGAAAGAAGACGCCCACTACTTCCGGCACGAGGAATACGACACAGAAGGTGAGAACGGCCCCAGCAACCACGCAGAGTGGGCGCGACAGAGAAAATCCCGGCGGCAAGACCACTTCTTGCACGCTCTCTCAACCGATATTGTCCAGCAATGTGTAGAGCGTGATGTTGGAACAATTGGAATTGGTCATCCAAAGCACATCCGCGAGGATGAAGACTGGGGGCGGCACGGCAACAAGCGGTTGCACGACTGGGCATTTGAAACGCTTCTCAATCACATCGAGTACAAGGCCGAAGACCGTGGTATTGACGTAGAACGTGTCGATGAAGCCCGGTTGAAAACGTCGAAGACGTGTTGCGAGTGTGAAACGGAAGCCGACTCCAACCGCGTGGAACGCGGGCTATACGTCTGTGATACGTGTGGGTTAGTTGCGAATAGCGACCTGAACGCAGCAGAGAATATGCGGGCGACGGTAACTCCGAATCCGACACAGGATAGGAGTAACGGCTGCTTGGCACAGCCATCGGTACGCCTGTTCGACAAATCAACGGGCAGAGTACGCCCACAAGAACAGGCTGTATCGTGAACCACAATATCCCAACCCAGCGGTGTGGTGCCGTGGGAATCCTCGCGCTTTAGCGCGGGGAGGATGTCAACCGGGTTCCCACCGGGTGTTGCCGGCGTCGGCGGAGGCGGGAGCTTTCGGCCGACGTGGTCGGCCTCGGCCGGCCTCCTCGGCCGGCGGGAGCCGGGCTCTCACCGGCGTTGCCGTCGCGAGCGCCCTTCAGCCGGGACGTCCGGCGTGCCGTCGTGTTCGCGAACCCCGCTTGCGCGTGGTCCGGTAGTTGGCCTTGCTCCGCCGCCGCCGCGGCGGCGGCGCGGTGGGCCGCTTCGGTTCTCCTTCGGGACCTGGGCCTCGTCGCCCGTTCGGGCGCTTCGACGTCGGCCCCCATCCCCTCCCGTCTCCGCTGTCGCCGATTCGGGAGGGGACGTCCGCGTGCACCCACGACCTCAGTGGGGAATGTCAACTAATGACACGGCCCGTATTAAATCTGTCCCAGCCGGCGAAGCTACCCGCCTCGTCGGTGCCGTCCGTCGCCGACGATCATCAGGACGCCGGTGACGCCGCGAACGTCGTGCGGGCTCGCCTCCCGGAGGCGTCGGTCGAGACGGCACGCGCCGACGGAATCGAGGTGCTTCTCGAGACGGCGGCCGCCGAGGCCGCCCGACCGGTCGTCGTGGTCCCGGGGCCGTGAGTTCATTAGCCGCGGCGCCGAAGCCGGCGACATGGAACTGCTGGTCCTGCGCGAGGGGGTTCACGGGCTCCCGTCGTCGGCCTACGCCGCGGCGCTCGAAGAACGACTCTCCGACCACACCGTCGTCCACGCCCGGACGCCGGCCGAGGAGCGCGACCGCGCCCGGACGGCCGACGTGGTCACCGGCCGGCGAGTCGACGACGACCTGCTGGCGGCGGCCGACGGCGCCGCGGTGTTCGCCTGCGTCTTCGCCGGCTACGACCACCTCCCCACGGCGGCGCTGGCCGAGGCCGGGATCACGGTGACGAACGCCGCCGGCGTCCACGCCCCCAATGCCGCCGAACACGCCGTCGGCGCCGTGCTCTCGTTCGCGCGCGGCCTGCACGAGGCGGCCCGGGCCGACCGCTGGGCGCCGCAGCATCCGGGCGAACTCGCCGGCTCGACGGTCACGGTCGTCGGCCTCGGTGCCATCGGCTCCGCGATCGCCGAGCGGCTGGCCCCCTTCGACGTGACGACGCTCGGCGTCCGGCGCCGGCCGGAAGCGGGCGGGCCGACCGACGAGGTGTTCGGCGCCGACGACCTGGACGCGGCGCTGGCACGGACCGACTACCTCGTGCTCTGCTGTCCGCTGACCGACGAGACCCGCGGGCTCGTCTCCGACGCCGAGTTCGCGACGCTGCCGCCGGAGGCCGTCCTGGTCAACGTTGCCCGCGGCGCGGTCGTCGACACGGACGCCCTCGTCCGGGCGCTCCGGCGCGGGCGGGTCGGCGGCGCCGCCCTGGACGTCACCGACCCCGAGCCGCTGCCGGACGACCACCCGCTGTGGGGCTTCGACGACGTCGTCGTGACGCCGCACACCGCCGGCGCCACCCCCGAGTACTACGAGCGGCTGGCCGACATCGTCGCCGACAACGTCCACCGGCTGGCCGACGACCGACCGCTTCGGAACGTCGTCGTCGAGGGGTGAGGGCGGGCGGCCGAATCACGAGTGACCGACCGAGGCGGGGACGGCCGGACCCCGCACTGCTGCCGCGCGTCCGCCCGCCGGCGCTCAGCGTACTGCAAGGCGGAGCCTCCGACCTCACGGAGCGAGCGAAGCGAGCGAGTAGGTCAGGGGAAAAACCTGACCTAGTGGGCGGTGTTCAGATAAGCACCGGCGAGCCAGCCCGTTTCTGCTGAAGAACCAACCGAATCCTGGCGGACTGAAAGGGCGAGGCGCTCTCGGCGACCCCCGACGACGCAAGCACTGCAGGCCGCCCTGCGGCCGAAGCGCGCAGCGAGTCGCGGGAGTCGAAAGCGCCGAGGGCTTTCTGGGCCCCGGAATCCCTTATTTGAACAGTACCACCTGGTGAGAGACAACTGCTATGATGCACCCACCCGTGCCGCAATATAGTGCTGTGCGGCCACAAGTGCCGTGCAGTACGGGCCGCAGTAGCCCGGCCCTAAATGGTGGGTCCGCTGACCCCGAAAGGCGTCCGGTAGGCGGGGCGCACAAGACGCCCCGTCGCGTCAATTGACGGCGAGGACCACATCAAAGCCACCGAAAGACTTCGTCTTTCGAGGCCTCGATAGAGCTCCGCTCTATCGGTGGCCCCACCCTCCACGAGCGAGGTCGTCAGGCCGAGCGAAGTAGGCTGGGGTCGGTTACATGTAGCCCTCTTCGAGCAGCAGTTCGCCGTTGAGCACGCTCGCGCCGGCGGCACCCCGGAGGGTGTTGTGCGCGAGACAGTCGTACTGGACGCCGTCGGGCGTGGATTGGATGCCGCCGGCGGCGACGGCCATCCCGCCGCCGACGGTCCGGTCGAGCCGCGGCTGCGGGCGGTCCGGCGCCTCGAACACCTCGATGAGCGGGTCGGGCGACGACGGCAGGTCGACGCCGGGGTACGACCGCATCGCCTCGGCGACGGCCGCCGGCGTCGGGTCGTCGGCCAGCTCCGCCCAGACGTTCTCGAGGTGGCCGTCCAGCGTCGGCACCCGATTGCAGGACGCCGAGACGACGGCGTCGTGGTCGTGGACCGCCGCGCCGTCGAACTCGCCGAGCAGCTTCCGCGATTCGGTCTCCATCTTCCGTTCCTCGCCGCCGATCTGCGGCAGCACGTTGTCGAGGATCTCCATCGACGTGACCCCGGAGTAGCCGGCGCCGGAGACGGCCTGCAGCGTCGAGACGCGGACCGCCTCGAGGCCGAACTCCGCGAGCGCCGCCAGCGTCGGCACCATCGTGATGGTCGAGCAGTTGGGGTTCTTCACCAGGGCGCCGTCCCAGCCGCGCTCGTCGCGCTGGACCTCGAGAAGCCCGAGGTGGTCGGGGTTGACCTCCGGGATGGTCAGCGGGACGTCGTCGTCGAGGCGGGCGTTCGAGGAGTTCGAGGAGACGACGTAGCCGGCCTCGACGAACGCGGGTTCGACCGCCCTGCCGACGTCCGACGGCAACGAGGAGAAACACAGCGCGACGTCGTCCGGGACGGCCTCGGGGCCGGTCTCGACGACGGTGACGTCGGCGATGTCGTCCGGAATCGGCGCTTCGAGCCGCCACTCGGCGGCGTCGCGATACGTGCGGCCGGCGCTGTCGGCGGAGGCCGTCAGCGCGGCGATTTCGAAGTCGGGATGTGGGTCGAGAAGGCGGACGAGCCGTTGACCGACGGCGCCGGTGGCGCCGAGAACCGCGACACGAGGTGACATTGCACGCCGTACGCGGAGCCCGCTCAAAACGGTTGTGAATGGTACGGACGGATCGATTCCGGGAAAAAGGGCGTCAGGCCGGCTGGACGGGACGCTGCTTGCGGGTGATGTAACCGGCGATCCGGTTGCGGACCCCCTTCGACTCGACGTTCGTCAGCTCCGTGACGACCTCCTTGTTGTGCTCGAAGTCGTCGGCGAAGGCGTCCGGATACCGGTCCATGAGGAGTTTCGCGGTCTTCTTGACGTAGGCGGGCTTGATGGCCATCGATACCCGCCCCTACCGGGGTGGCACGCAAAAAAGGTTCGAAAGAGCCAGCACGGCTCAGACGTCCTCGTGTTCCTGGAGCCGCCGCAGCGCCACTTGCTCGCGCTCGCCGCCGCAGTTCTCTATCACGTCGGTGAAGTACGCCAGCCGCTCGCGGAGCGTCTCGGTGTCGTAGCCGGGCACGTCCAGCCGGGAGGCCGCGACGGTGGCCTCGACGACGGCGTAGTACCCCCGGTTGGTCGTCGGCACCGTCCGGTCGAGGACCGCCGCCTCAACGGGCCGCAGCTCCCAGTCGACCCACTGCGTGCCGCCCTCCTCGCCCTCGTCGACGGCCTCGACCTCGGTTTCGGCCCAGGCGTGTGCGCTGTCGAGCACCGGCTCGTCGGTCTCCCGGATCGAGCAGGCGGCGTCGACGAAGTCGACCGGATCTGGCGTGAACTGGACGTAGCCGCCGCCGCGCTCGGTGAAGTTCCGCCAGGTGCGGGTCCGGCCCCAGGTGCGGGCCGTCACCGGGTCGCCGGCGAACAGCCCCAGGGCGGCGACGTTCCAGCGGTCGTTGGGACCGAGCGTCGTCACCACCGACTCGGTGATGCCGCGGAGCTCGACCGGCCAGTCGGGGCCGGCGGTCACACCGTCAACCCCCGTTCGAGGGCGACGAACAGCGCCGCCGCCGTCAGGTCGGCCGTCGTCCCCGGGTTGACGCCGCGGTCGACCAGCTCCGCGGCCAGCGCCTCGGCGTCGGCCTCGCCGTCGCACACCGCTCGCGCCCGCCGACGCACCTCCTCGGCGACGGCCCGCCCGTTCCGCGTGACGACGAAGGTGTCGATTTCCGCGGCCAGCAGCCGGAGGAACGCCCGCGAGGTCCGCCGGTAGACCGGGCCGTCGTCGGCCAGGAGCCAGCCGGCGGCCTCGAAGCTCCGCGCGAAGCCGTCCGTCCACTCGGCGGCCACGCCGTCGACGTCCGCCGACAACCGCATCACGTCGTACAGCGTCGCCTCCCGGTCGCGAATCGCCGCCGTCGCGTCGCCGCCGCGGCGGACGTCGAGGTCGTCCAGCTCCGGCGGCGGGTCGTCGACCGCGACGTCGACGTGGTCGAAGGCCCGGTAGAAGTCGCAGGCGTCCTCGACGGAAGTGGCCTCGACGACGGCCGCGGCGCCGGACGGCGAGAGCCGGTCGGCCGCGGCGGCGGCCACCAGCGGCGTCACCGTCAGCAGCGCCCCGAACTGGGTGTTGCCGCCGGACTGCTCGCTCATGCCGGCGACGGCGCGCTCGAAGGCCCGCCCGACGCGGGCGCCGTCGGCCGCCAGCTCCAGGCCCGGGCGGGCGCCGACCGCGCCGGCGACGAACTGCTCGAACCGCAGGTCCTCGTGGTCGCGGTGGCGGTCGACGTTGCCCGGCTTCGGCGTTCCCGTCACCTCGAGCAGCAGCGCCAGCTGGCCGTTGGCGGCGGCGTCACGCATCGGCGGTCGCCTCCGGTCGGTCGAACCACTCGGCGGTCGCCCGCCGCACCCGCCGGAGCACCCGCGGGTCGTCGGACGGCCGGCCGACCGAGACCGCGTCGGCGCCCAACTCGAGGTACTCCCGGACCGTCTCCCGGCCGCGGACGCCGTTGTTGGCGACGACGAAGGCCTCGGGGGCGGCCGCGGCAACCTCGCCGACGACCGGCTCGGAGTCCATCGCGTCGACGTGGAGGACGTCGGCGCCGGCGGCGACGAGCCGGGCCGAAAGCGCCGGCAGGTCGACGCCGTCGACCTCGGCACGGAGCTTGACGCTCACCGTCGCGCCGGTCGCCGCCGCCGTCTCGACCTGCGTCTCTAGCCGGTCGGAGTCGGTCGCCAGCGCCTCCCCAGCCCCGGCGGCGCACATCTCCGTCTGCCGGCAGTGGGCGTTGATCTCGACGACGGCGTCGTGGGCCGCACAGACCTCGCCGACGGCCGCGAGCGGCGGCAGCGTCCGGCTGCGGACGTTGACCGCCGGCCGGACGTCGACCGGCGCCAGCGCCGCGAGCTGGTCGTCGACGAAGCCGACGGGGTCGGCGGGCCGGAACTCCTCGCGGCCGCGGGCGACCAGCTCCCGGGCGGCCGCGCGGGTCGGGTCGTCGACCGCCAGCCCGCCGAGGAACGCACAGCCGACGTGCGGGGCGGCCCGCTCAGCCCAGCCGGCGTCGGCGGCGCCGGACAGCGACGCGGCGGCGACACGCGGCTCGAACACTACGCCACCTCCGCGCCCGCCCGCTCCAGGGCCGTCCGGACCGCCGTACAGACGCGGTGGCCGTCGGCGGGCGTCCCCAGCTCGGTGTCGGTCCGGACGACCGGGCGGTCCAGGTCGGTGCCGTCGTCGTCGTCGAGGACGAACGCGTCGGCGAAGGGATATGCCTCGGCGACGCCGGCCGTCGACGGCTCGCGGCCGGTGGCGGCCATCAGCTCGCCGGCCGGCCCGGAGAACACGCGGTCCTCGACGAACGGCGAGACGGCGACGACGGTCGTCGCCGCCAGCGCCTCGCGGAACCGGTCCATCGCGAGCATCGGCCCCAGGCTCGTGACGGGGTTCGACGGCCCGACGACGACCGGCTCCTCGAGGGCTGTCAGCGCCGCGTCGGTCGGCTCGGCGGCCGCCGCTCCGCGGAACTCGACGGAGTCGACGGCCGGCTCCGCCCGGCGGTGGACCCAGAACTCCTGGAAGTGCATCGGCCCCTCGTCGGTGTGGACGATCGTCGCGACGGGGTCGTCGCTCATCGGCAGGACCGGCCGGTCGACGCCGAGCCCGTCGGCGATGACGTCGATGGCTTCCGTCAGCGTCCGCCCTTCGTCCAGCAGGCCGGTCCGGGTGACGTGGACCGCCCGGTCGCGGTCGCCCAGCTCCATGAACTCCGCGACGCCGGAGAAGCGTCGCCAGCGGGCGATCTCCCGGCCCGATGTCTGGGCGTCCTCCGGGAGGTACCGCGGCCCGGCCTCGAGGCCGGCCTCGTCGGCGAGCGCCCGGACGGTCTCGTGGGTCTCGGTCGTGTCGTCGGCGATTCCCCACCACCGCTCGCGGTCCAGCAGTCCCGCCTCGGAGAACAGCACGGTGTCGACGTCCGGGCAGACGATCAGCCCGCCCATCTCGACGTCGTCGCCGGTGTTGCAGACGACCGGCGACGACGACGGCTCGAAGACCGGGGCTCCGCCGTACAGCAGCTTCGGCGTTCCCGTTCCGCCGGCGAGGAACGTGACCATACACGTCGTACCGCGGCGACGGCTTTGTATCTGACCGTCACGGCACCGGGCCGTCGAGCGTGTGATTTTCGTCGATCGCCGGCGGCGACACGTCGAACGTCGAACGTCACCGTCCGGACTGTCCTCGGTAACTCGACGAGCCGACCGACGCCGGGGTTCCGGGCGCGGCGATGGCCGGCGGGCCCGAGCGGGGCCCTTTTTTCTCCGTCGGCCGAAGCGCCGCCATGAACGCCATCAAGGACTCCGTCCACGACTGGATTCCGCTGGGTCCGGTCGCCGCGGATCTCGTCGATACGCCCGCCGTCCAGCGGCTCCGCCACATCAAGCAGCTGTCGACGGTGCGGCTGGTTTACCCCTCGGCCTCCCACACCCGCTTCGAACACTCCCTCGGCGTCTACCACCTGGCACGGGAGGCGCTGCGCTTCCTCGACGTCGACGGCGACCGGGCCGCCCACGTCCGCGCCGCCGCGCTGCTGCACGACGTCGGCCACGGCCCCTACGGCCACCAGACCGAGGAGGTCATCCGGCGCCGCACCGGCCGCGACCACGACGACATCGGCGAGCTGCTGTACGAGACGGAGCTCGCCGGCGTACTGGAGTCCCATGACCTCGACCCGGACCGCGTGGCGGCCCTCGTCGCCGGCGAGGGGGAACTCGGCCAGCTCGTCTCCGGGGAGCTGGACGTCGACCGCATGGACTACCTGGTGCGGGACGCCCACCACACCGGCGTCCCCTACGGCACCATCGACCCGGGGCGACTGCTGCGCGCGCTGCGGTACCGGGACGGCCGGCTCGTCCTGGCGGCCGGCAACGTCCCGACCGCCGAGTCGCTGCTGCTGGCGCGGGCGCTGATGGACGGCACCGTCTACCGCCACCACGTCTCCCGGGTCGCAGGGGCGATGCTGGAGCGGGCCTGCGAGCGGCTGCTCGACGGCGGGGTCGCCGTCGAGCGGTTCCGCCGGATGGCCGACCACGACCTGCTGGTCGCGCTCCGGGCCGAGGTGCCGGACCTCGGCGGCCGCGTCGAGCGCCGCGACCTCTACAAGCGGGCAGTGTGGGCGGGGCTCGGCGACGTCCCGGAGGGGGTCACGCGGATGGACCGCGCCGACGAACGGGCCGCCGCCCGCGAGATCGCCGCCGCCGCGGAGCTCGACCGCGAGTCGGTGCTCGTCGACATCCCGCGGCGACCGACGCTGAAGGAGTCCCGGACCCGAGTCGTCGTCGACGGCGTCGTCCAGCGGCTCGAGGAGGCCTCGGCGATGGTGGGGGCGCTCCGGCGGGCCCGGCGGGCGCGATGGCGGCTCGGCGTCTACTGCCCGGCGTCGGACGTCGAACCCGTCGCGGCGGCCGCCGAGGACGTCCTGGGGCTGCCGTAACGGTGGTGTTCAGTGAGGGGGAAGTAGCGTGCTTCGGCGGTGACGGTGGCGTTTCCGAACGCCCCTCCTGTTCGCGGAGCGAGCGGTCGGCCTCGTTCGAGGTCCCCACCCGATGCTGGCTGTCCGGCCGGCTCTCGCTCAACTAAACGCTGCCGTAGCTGCGGCCGGGTTTTTAGCCGATGCGGCCCAAAACGGCGGCAATGGCCACCATCAAGGACAGCGTCCACGACCACATCACCGTCGAGGGGGTCGCCGAGGACCTGCTGGACACGCCGGCCGTCCAGCGACTCCGGCGGGTCAAACAGCTCGGTACCGCCGAGCTGGTCTATCCCAGCGCCAACCACACCCGCTTCGAGCACTCCCTCGGCGTCTACCACCTGGCGATGCGGGCCCTCGACCAGCTCGGCATCGAGGGCAGACAGGCCGAGCGGGTCCGGGCGGCGGCCGTCCTCCACGACATCGGTCACAGCCCGTTCAGCCACAACATCGAATCGCTGGTCGCCCGCCGGACCGGCCGGATGCACGACGACGTCGACGACCTGCTGGAAAGCGGCGAGGTCGCCCGCGTGCTCGCGCTACACGACATTGACCCCGGGCGGGTCGCCGGTCTCGTCGCCGGCGAGGGCGAGCTCGGCCAGCTCGTCTCCGGAGAGCTGGACGTCGACCGCATGGACTACCTGGTGCGGGACGCCCACCACACCGGCGTCCCCTACGGCACCATCGACACCGGCCGGTTCGTCCGTGAACTGCGGTTCATCGACGGCGAGCTCGTGCTCGCGGAGGGCAACGTCCAGACCGCCGAGTCGCTGCTGCTGGCGCGGGCGCTGATGAACCCGGTCGTGTACAACCACCACGTCGCCCGCATCTCGAAGGCGATGCTGCGGCGGGCGACCGACCGACTCATCGAGGCCGGGGCGGCGACCGCCGGGGAGGTCCGCCGGATGGACGACCGCGACCTGACCGTCGCGCTGCGGCGCTGTGAGGCCACCGCCGACACCGTCCGGGCGCTGGACACCCGCCGGCTGTTCAAGCGGGCGGTGTGGGCGGAGCTGTCGGACGTCCCCGACGACATCGTCGACGCCGACCACGACCAGCTACGGGAGTTCGAGCGCGACATCGCCGGCTACGCCGACGTCGACCCGGCGTCGGTCATCCTCGACGTGCCGCCGCGGCCGGAGATGCGGGAATCGACGAGCCGGGTCGTCGTCAACGGCGAGATCCGGCGGCTGGACTCACAGTCGACGCTGGTGACGGCGCTGCGGCGCGCCGGCAACGAGCAGTGGCGGCTGGGCGTCTACGCCCCCGAAGGAGCGACCGACCGCGTCGGCGGTGCCGCCGAGAACGTCCTCGGGCTCGATCTCGAGGCCCTCGTCGTCGACGTCCGACAGGGCATCAACGCGACGCTCGACGAGTTCGAGGCGGAGTGACCGGCGTCGTTCCGTGCCGGCCGGGTCGAGCCGGCGCCCGCGACGACGATCCCGTCGAGGGCCGCGCGATCGTCGAGAACGGCGATGGATTCCGTCGTCGGCGCGGTTACCACGGTCGGATACACCCGGACCCGCATAGGGTCAGCTTTTTGTTCTTTCGAGGTCACTCAATAGCGGAATGAGGGAGATGCCCTCGGCGACACGGCGGACGGTTCTCCTCGGCGGCACCGCGGCGGTCTGCGGGACCCTCGCCGGCTGTTCCGGCCAAGGGGAAGGCCAGCTCTCGGAGTCCGACCCGTTGCTCACCCACGAGCGGTGGGGAAAAGGCGAGACGACGCTCACGTACCGGACGAGTGGTTTCTACACGCCGATAGCGGCCGAAAGCGACCAGCCAGCGGCCGCTCCGGCACTGAAGCGGCAACACGAGGCGTGGGCGGAGGCTCACCCGGAGTACAGGATAGCGGTCGAGTATCCCGCCTTCGGTCAGTGGAAGGACGACCTCGTCCTCGACGCGTCCCAGGGAAACCCCCCGGACGGGTCGACGGTCGACTCCTCGTGGGTGGCCGACTTCTACGAGTACCTCCAGCCGCTGAACGACTACGTCGATGATATCGACGACTTCTTTCCGTTCGTTCGGGAGGCGACGGTCCGGGACGGCGACCTGCTGGCGGCCTGGAAGTACACCGGTTGCCGGTGTCTCTACTACCGGCAGGACATCGCCGACGGCGAAGGAATCACGCCGTTCATGTTCCGGAGCGAGCCGTTCGACAACCTGCCGTACTTCTGGGGCCAGGGCGGCGAACTCGTCGACGACGAGGGCGCACCGGTGCTCGACGAGGACGGCAATCGGGAGGCGATGGTGAACGTGCTGTCGTTCGTCGAAGAGCTCGTCGACACCGGCGTCACGCCCCAGCGCGTAGCCAACATCGAGGACGTCGAGGACCTCCCTCGGGAGGGTCGCAACGACCAGCTCGCGATGTTCATCGGCAACAACGACCTGATCGAGCGGGAGTTCAAGAACGTCGTGGAGGGCGACGGCTGGCAGCGCTGGCAGGTCGCACAGATACCGATGAAAGAGCCCGACCAGTACGCCACCGGCGTCGGCGGCTGGACCGAGGGGGCGTTCGTCGAGGGCGACGACGGCAAGGCGGCCGCGATGAAGGACTTTACCTCGAAGTTCGTCGAACCGGACGCGATGGCCCGCTACTGCGCGGCGACGAACTTCCTCCCGACGCGGGAGTCGGCCTACGACAGCGAGTTCTACGGGGA
>PXRL01000019.1 GCA_003020965.1 Halobacteriales archaeon QS_4_69_225 | reverse complement strand
CGAGGCGTACCTCGTCTTCGACGTCGAGACCAGCGGCGCCGAACACGCCGCCGACATCGTCGACGGCATCGCCGCCGAAGGGTACGAGGTGGACGTCGCAAATCACCGATCGGACACCTGACACCGATCGTCGTGAGTCACTCCGGGGTCGACCGCACGACGGCGCGCGGTCGATACCGGAACGACGTACAGTAAGTTACTACGACGGGGCGGCGAACGGGTTTGCGGAGCCGAAGTGCTTACCACGCTCGTCGCGGTACGTCTCCGGAGACAACGCCGATGTCGACATCGTTCCGAACACTGGTTCGTGGGTTTCTGTTCGTCGGTGGCGTCGCGTACGCGGTCTCCGGCGCACTGTCGGGGTCGACGCTCCGGGTCGGGTTCGGGCTGTTCGCCGCCGTCCTCGGCGGGGTCGGACTGTGGTGGACGTACCGGAAGTTCCCGGACGACGCGTAGCGACGTTCCGGGAGTTCGGGCGCTCAGGAGTAGGAGTGTTTGAACTCCCAGTGGTATCGGCAGGCGTCGCAGGTCGCCCACTCGACGACGTCGAGCCGTTCGGGGTGTCGTTGGCCGTGGCTCATGCGGCTCTTGCAGACCGGGCAGGTCAGATACAGCATCGAGCATCGCGGGCGGTCGCTTGGCCCACCCCTGGTCGCCGTCGTGGGTGGTCGTCGCCGTCTCCATCGCCGACAGCCGGAACTTGTTCGGGCCGTCGCCGCGCTGGAGCGGTCTGACGAGATAGATGCCGACCGTCCTCAGCCCACCCAGTATCGCGAGCAGCCAGTCTACCACTGCCGGTCCCTTGAGCCTCCGAAACAGAGACTGAAAGCCGTCTGCCACGGTTTGGAACCACTAGCGAACCGGACAGCATAAGTGAATCGCCCGTTTGGGTGGCCGTATTCGTCGAGCGAGCGTCGGCCGGTCGGCCGGCGTCGGGCGGGACCTCGAACGAGACCGACCGCTCGCGCCACGAGGCCGAGCGAGCGCAGCGAGGGAGGCCTCGGAACGGAGCGAGCGGGAGGAGCGACGCAGGAAGCGACGACACGGGAGCCCAGCGAGGCCGAGCGAGCGTAGCGAGGGAGGTCTCGAAACGGAGCGAGCGGGAGGAGCGACGTGGAGAGCGACGACACGGGAGCCCAGCGAGGCCGAGCGAGCGTAGCGAGGGAGGTCTCGGAACGAAGCGAGCCACTCGCGAGCGGGAGGAGGCGTTCGGAAATGCCGTCATCACCGTCGAAGTGCCATACCACCTCTCGACAACTGCTGCCGTCCGAGGCGGCCGAACGGCCCCGCCGTCGACAGGCTTTCCTTCCGCTCTACCGAGGGACACGTACAGTGTGCGCTGCCGTCACGGTCGCCGGCCAGACCGCCGACCTATCAGCGTTGCTCGGTCTCTCGGGTGCGGCCCGTGGGGTGCTCTCGTTCGCCCTCGTCCTGGCGGCCGGTGGCGGGTTACTGGCCCGTCGCGAGGAGGACGTCCACCGGGCGGTCGACCTCGTGACCGAGGGGTCCCCCCTCACGGTCGTGTACGGTCTCGTCGCGTTCGGCCTGCTCGCGTTCGTCGGGACGTACGCCATCACCCAGCTCGGGCGGCTCACCACGCTGGCGGTGCTTCTGCAGGCCAGCCTGGTCGCGTTCGGGCTCGCGGCGGTCGTGCTGGGAGGGTTCGGCTACCTGGTCGTGGGCACCTGGCTCACCGAGGTCGAGGCGGTGCTCGGCTGGGTGCTCCTCGCGACGGTCGGCCTCGGGAACGTGACCAGAGAGTGGATTCACGGCGAGCGGACCGTCGAGTCCGAATCCGGCGGCTGACGGCGATAGTGCTCAGTTGCGAGGAAATGGGGCACTTCGGCGGTGACGGTGACGAGTTCGTGTGCGGTACAGTCGCCCGATGCGTTCGCTACTGTACCGCCCGTCTTCGAATTTCGACTGCGATCGGGCAATTTCCAGTGTCGTCTCACGGTATCTCCGGAACAACTCGCGGCCCTCGTACAGATATTGCCGGCCGATCGCGGTGGTACAGGCGATGAGATCGTTCGCACGATTCCAGAGTGGTCGTCAGAATACGTCCGATGGGCAGTCAAGAATACCCGATTTCTGATAGCGGCCGCCTCATCGGCCTTGTCTTCCATCTTGTCGGAAATGACAGCCCCGTCGGTGCGGACCTCGAAGACGCCGTGGTCGTCCGTGACCAGCGAGACGCCGTCGATGTCGGCGCCGGGCGTCGACAGCAGCGTCTCCGCGAGGCCGGCGGCGCGGTCCAGGAGCTCATACGGTACGCAGGACGCTATCTCGACGTCGGACGTGCCAGCGGGTAACGGCCCCCGGGGCAGATCAGTGCCGGCCGGGGATGCCGGGCTGGACCGTCATCAGGACGACGGTGACCACGAAGACGGCCGTGCCGGCGGCGTAGGTGGTCGTCGAGGCGGCCGCCGCCAGGACCGTGCCGCCGCCGACGAACCCGCCCAGAATCGAGGCGACCACCGGCAGCGTACAGGAGACACACGAGAAGAGGCCGACGACGCCCCCCGCGAGGACGCTCCTCGCGTCGATCGCCGTCAGGTAGACCAGATACGAGAGCACGGCGTACCCGAAGGTCGTGAACGGGACGAGGGCGACCCGCACCGTCTCGCCGCCGTACAGCAGGGTCGGCCCCCATCCCGGCGGGAGTTGTGTCAGTTCGACCGACAGCCCGGTCGTCGGGGGTCCCCCCGGGCCGACGACGCCGCCGGCGACGGCCAGCACGAGCAGATACGCGCCGGCGAGCGTACCCGCGAGCAGTCGGGTCCGGGTCGCCGCCGGCGGGCGCGACGTCCACAGGAGCGCCCAGGCCCCGACCGTCACCCAGACGACCGGAAACGCCCAGTAGGCGGTCGGCCGGCGGTCGGCCACGAGCGCGTACACGAGCAGCACGAGCAGGAAGGTGTTGGCGACGGCGGCGGTGTAGACGAGCGCCCGACGGTCGTCCGCCTCGAGCGATTCGGGTCCGAACATCAGACCGCGAGCGAGTCGACGACGACGGCGACCAAGAGCAGTCCGAGGTAGGCGTTGGAGGCGTGGAACGCCCGGAACGCGGCCGATTCCGTGCGCTCGCGGTGGAGGCGGACGACGGCCCACAGGAACACGCTCCCGAGGCCGACGGTGACGACCGCGTACAGCCAGCCGAGTCCCGCAAGCGCCGTCAGCACGCTGGCCCCCAGAAGCGTCGCTCCCAGGTACAGCAGGACGTGCTTTCGCGTTTCCGTCTCGCCGCGGACGACGGGCATCATCGGGAAGCCGCCCCGCTCGTAGTCGTCCTTGTAGGCCAGCGCGAGGTTGTAGAAGTGCGCCGGCGTCCACAGGAAGATGACGCCGGCCAGCGCCAGCCCCGGGAGGCCGAGCGTCCCGGCGACGGCGGCGTAGCCGATGAGCGCCGGAAGGGCGCCCGCGGCGCCACCCAGGACGGTGTTCTGGACGGTGTTGGGCTTCAGAACCAGCGTGTAGACGACGCTGTAGAAGACGACCGCCGCCAGCCCGAGCGCCGCCGCGAGCAGGTTCACGGAGAGAAACGCCCCCAGCGCGGCGACGGTCAGCAGGCCGCCGAATACCAGGGCGTTCCGGACCGGCACCTCGTGGGTCGCCACCGGCCGGTCGGCGGTCCGCTCCATCCGGCGGTCGACGTCCCGTTCGAGGACGTGGTTGAACGTGCCGGAGGCGCCGATGGCGAGGACGCCGCCGCCGAGCGTGGCGACGACCGTCCGCACCGACGGCGACCCCGCGAGCGCCATCCCGGCGCTGGCGACGAGACAGAGCAGCCACATCAGCCGCGGCTTCATCAACTGGAAGTACGCCCACGCCGTTTTGCGGAGCCGCTCGGCGCCGTCGAGGGCCGACAGCGGCGCCGGCTCCAGAACCGCGGCCGGCTCGTCGAGAGCGGGCTCCGGCGAGGGCGTCGCGGCCGCCGCGTCGTCGGTGCCGGTCTCGGCTTCGAGGTGCCACGCCAGCGCCACCACCAGCGCGCCGAAGATGCCCATCGCCACGAGCAGGTGGGCGCCGGCGACCCCGCGGCCGGTCGCGACGAGGGCGCCCAGCCCCGCCTGGACCGGGTAGCCGACGAGGGCGACGCCGACGGCCGCCCGGCTCCGGCCGTCCAGGTCGGTCCACGCGAGCAGGCCCGTCGCGACCACCAGCAGGCCGACCGCTACGGCCGCCGCTCGGTGCAGTAACACGACGGCGACGGCCGGCGAGAGAACAGCGTCGCAGGTCGGCCACCCGCCGCAGGCCGCCGCCGCGTCGGCCAGCGCCGCCGTCGCGCCGACCACGACGAGCACGTAAACGCCGACGACCGACGCCGAAAGCAGTGTCGTCGTCGAGGGGCGCCGCTCCATGGTTCGATCGAGGCTTCGTGTACACTTAGGCCACCCGTTTCCGAACGCCCTCGGGGAAGTCAGCAACTATTTAGCCGGGTGGTCCGTAGCGGCGGTCAATGAGGGCTACGCGTCTCGTCCACGTCGCGGTCGGGGTCGTCCTCCTCGCTCTCGCGGCGGACCCGGCGGTCGCCCAGACGAGGAACATCGACCTCATCACGGACCTCAACCAGACGCTGCTGTACGCGGCGATTCCCATCACGGTTCTGGTGGAGGCCATCCTCATCTACGCCGTGGTGAAGTTCCGGAACAAGGAGGAGCCGGAGCCGACCCAGGAGAACCGTCGGCTGGAGATCACCTGGACGGTCGCGACGGCCATCGTCCTGCTGTTCGTCGGCTTCGCCTCCTACCAGGTGCTGGCCGTCGAGGAGGTCGGCAACCCGGTGCCCGGCGACGAGGAGCGCGTCGAGCCGACCGTCTCCGAGGACCTCGAAGGCGCCGCCGGTCCCTACGAGTCCGAAACCGAGGCCGTCGAGATCGAACTGCGGGCCTACCGCTACGGCTGGGAGGCCATCTACGAGGGCACCGACGTGACGACCGACAACGAGATACGCATCCCGACCGACCGGCCGGTGTACATCCACATCACCTCCGAGGACTGGCTCCACATGCTGTCGGCGCCGGACCTCGGGCTGAAGCAGACCGCCTTCCCCGGCGAGTACAACACGATCAAGACAATCGCCTACGAGGAGGGCAGCCACCAGTACTACTGCACCGAGTACTGCGGCGTCGGCCACTCCCAGATGAACGGCGAGTTCATCGTCATGGGCGCCGGCGACTACGACGCGTGGCTCTCCGAGCAGCAATCGGCCGACGACTCCGAGCAAGGGTCGGCCAACGACTCCGGGCAGGGGTCGGCCGACGACTCCGAGCAGGGGTCGACCGACGACGGCACCGAGATGGACGCCGAGGCGTCGGTCGCCCGGCCGGCCGCCTGACGGCCCGGTTTGGGAGGGTTTTTGTCGTTTCGGTCGAACCGTCGAAACATGAGCCTTGACCACGACGAGAGCCACGGGGACCACCACCTTCCCGCGGTCGAGGACTGGCCACAGGGGTTCGGCGAGGCCTCCTGGTGGCCGTTCGTCACGGCGCTCGGCGGCAGCGGCTTCTACGTCGGCGCGGCGCTGTTCGTGCTCGGACGGAACGACATCGTGAGCCCGGCACTCGGGCCCGGCGTCTTCGTCGCCAGCACGGTCGCCTTTCTGGCGGGGCTGTACGGCTGGCTCTACCACGCCTTCGTCGTCGACTTCTGGGAGGGCGAAGCCGAGGACCACGGCTTCCCGCTGAAGCTGACGATGCTACTGTTTCTCGGCACCGAGGTCGCCACCTTCGGCGCCGGCTTCGTCTACTACTTCTTCATCCGCGGCTCCGACGTCTGGAGCCGGGAGGCGCTGCCGGAGCTCGTCGTCTCCGGGGACGTCCTCAGCTCGCTGGTGATCGTGAACTCGCTGATCCTGGTCGCGAGCTCGTTCACGATGCACTTCGCCCACCGCGCGCTGCTGGAAAACGACCGCAAACGGTTCGTCCGGCTGCTCGGCGGGACGCTGCTGCTCGGAATCGTCTTCCTCGCCGGCCAGGTCTACGAGTACTACGAGTTCATCGTCCACGAGGGATTCACCCTCACCGAGGGCGCCTACGGGTCGGCCTTCTACGGGCTGACCGGGCTCCACGGCCTCCACGTCGGCCTCGGGGCGGTGCTGCTGTCGATCGTCTTCGTCCGCGCGCTGTACGGCCAGTACTCCGCCGAGAAACACACCTCCGTCAGCACCGTCTCGATGTACTGGCACTTCGTCGACGTCGTCTGGCTCTTCCTCGTCGTCGTGCTGTACGGCGGCGCCATCGTCTGACAGGGTCATACTGGATTGCTCTGCAACGAACTCCAACACCTCGAAAGCCCTCGCGGCGCTCGGGATGCCGCGGCTCGCTGCGCTCCTCGCTCCGCTGCGGTGCTTGCGTCACCGGGAGAGCGACGCTCTCCCGAGTTCGCGGCGCACGGCGCCGCGAACGCCGGGGCACCGCCGAGCGCCGCTCGCCCTTTCAGTCCGCCAGGGACAGCCGGCCAGAAAGCCGGATCCTGGCGGACTGAAAGGGCGAGGCCGGGTGGCGGCCGCTGTGTGGGCCCTATCCGAGCGTAGCGAGGATATCCTACACAGCGCGGTCCGCCAGCCGGCCGAGGGCTTTCGAGGTCTCTACGTCGAGGCAAGCACATGCTGAACGAATCACTCCGTACAACACCTGCACCGAGCAATCACGAACAGCAGAACCGGGGACCGTTTCCACGTACGCCGTCCCGTGGGGAGTGACGTCTTTTTTCCCCCGTCGCGCCGCCGATTCCGGAACGCTCTCGTCCGGCGGGCGTCTACCGTCGGTCATGACCCGCCGTCGCCGGCTCGCGGTCGCCGCCGTCGGACTCCTCGCCGCCGCCGTCGCGCCGGTGGCCGCACACGGCGCCGGCCTCTCGGGGGCGGCCGACCGCTCGCTTTCGGTGCCGACGTGGCTCTTCCTGACGACCGGCGGCGGCGTCATCGGCGCCTCCTTTCTGCTGGCGTCGTTCGTCACCGACCGGTCGTTCATCCGCCGGGTCCACGGCTGGCGCCGCGGCGGCCTCCGGCCGGCCCGGGCGGCCCGCTGGCTCGGCCGGGCGGTCGGGCTCGGGGGGCTGGCGGCGGTGCTCGTCGCCGGCCTCGTCGGCCCGCGGGAGGCGACCCGGAACGCCGCGGTGCTGACGGTCTGGGTCGGCTGGTGGTCCGGCTACACGATGACGACCTACCTCGTCGGCAACAGTTGGCCCGCCGTCGACCCCTGGCGGACGCTGGCCGCGCCGCTGCCGTCGCTCGACGTCGACTACCCCGACCGTCTCGACGCCTGGCCGAGCGTGGCCGCGCTACTGGGGCTGGTGTGGCTCGAGGTCGTCAGCCCGGTCGCCGATCGACCGCGGTTCCTGGTCGGCGTCGTCACCGCCTACGGCGTCGTCACGCTCGCCGGGGCGGTCGTCTTCGGCGCCGACGTCTGGTTCCGGCGGGTCGACCCCGTCGCCCGGCTGTTCCGTTACTTCGGGCGGATGGCGCCGCTGCACTACGACGACGGCGTCCGGCTCCGGCTGCCGGGGGTCGGCCTCGACGAGCCGCGGCTCGTCACCTCGCGGGCCGAGGTCGCCTTCATCGTCGCGGTGCTGTGGGTGACCACCTTCGACGGGCTCGTCGCGACGCCGTTGTGGCGGGACGCCGCCGTCGCCGTCGTCGGGGCCGGCGTCCCGCCCGGGCTGCTGTACCCCGCGGCGCTCGTGGCCGGCTACGCCGCCGTCTGCGGCGTCTACGCGCTGGCAGTGCGGTACAGCAAGCGTGCCGCCCGGACCTACCTGCCCGCGGACGTCCTCGCGCGGCGGTTCGCGCCGCCACTTCTGGCCATCGCCGCCGGCTACCACCTCGCGCACTTCCTGGGCTACTTCCTGGAGCTGGCGCCGGCGCTCGCGACGGCCGCAGTCGCGCCGCTGTCGCCGCCGGAACCGGTCGCGCTCGTCCTGCCGGGCTGGTTCGGCGGAATCGAACTCGCCGGGGTGCTGCTGGGGCACCTGCTGGCCATCTGGGTCGCCCACGCCGCTGCCTACGACGTCTTCCCCGGCAAGCTGCAGGCCGTCCGCAGCCAGTACGGGATCACCGTCGCGATGGTCTGCTACACGATGGCCAGCCTCTGGATCGTCTCCCAGCCGTACGCGGTGCCGCCGTACGTCACCTGATGTCGGGAGAGCGAGCGTCCGCCGGCGACCGGACGACGGCGCCGACCGGCGAGCGGGCCGCGCCGCCGCCGAACCCGCCCGAGGAGCCGGCCGTCTGCGGCCACTGCGGCGACCGCTTCGCCGACGACCGCCTGCTGGCGCTGCATCGCGGACGGGCCCACCGGGAGGCGCTGACCGACGCCGAAATCGAGGCCTACCGCGAGGCCCGCACCGAGGAACGGGACGACGTCCGGCTGTTCCGGGTAAAGGCGCTGGGGCTACTGTTGCTCATCTACTTCGGCTTCATCTACGTCTACGCGTTCGTGCTGTGAGGCCCGGAAGCCGTATGCTTCGCGTTCGCGCGAGGCGGGGCGCGGTCGGCCCCTCAGACCGCCGTCAGAACGAGTATCAGCCCGGTGGTCGCCATCAGGACGGCGACGCCGACCAGCACGAGCAGGAAGTACTCCTTCTCGGTGAACTCCCGGGGGGCCTCGGCCATGCCCGCGGTTCGGCGCGCCGGCGCAAAAGCGGTGCGGTTCGACCGTCGAGCCGAGTGGAAACGCTCATCGCGGAGGGTGCCGTACCGGCCCGCGTGTCCGAGGAACCACAGGCGCGGGCGACCGGCCTCAGCGGCAACCGGGTCATCGTGGCGCTGTACCTCATCGTCCTCGCCGTCACGGCGCTGATGGGCGCCATCATCGGCAGCATCGGCCTCCGGGATCTCGAGGCCGTCACCTTCCTCGGGCTGGTGACGTTCCAACCGACGCCGCTGGGGCTGGCGGCCTTCGGCGTGGCGACCATCGGAACCTTCCTCGGGACGCTGCTGTTGCTGGTGGTCGTCGTCTCCCGCCGGTACGTCTGAGAAGCTTCTTCTCCGTCGGGCGCGAACCCGGAGCATGTACCACCTCGCGCTCGCGGTCCCGCCCGAGGACGATCACCTCGAGGACAAGCTCGACGCCGTCGGGTCGCTGCCGGAGGCGGCGGAGTCGATCCAGGTGACGGTCGTCCACGTCCACGACGGCGACGTCGACGCCGAGGCGGTGCCGGCCGTCGCGAGGGCGCTCGACGCGCTCCGGACGGCCGGCGTCGAGGCGACGGTCCTCGGGGTCGACGACGACCCCACCGAGGGGCTGCTGTCGGCCGCCGACGACCTCGCCGTCGATGCGGTCTGCATCGGCGGCCGGCGCCGGTCGCCGGCCGGGAAGCTCCAGCTGAAGCTGGGTGCACAGCGGGTACTGCTGCGGGCGGCGGTGCCGGTGATCGTCGCCGGCGACCCGGAGAGCCGCGAGCCGCGCGTCTAAGCCAGCCCCACCTTCTCCTGATAGGCGCCGTGGTAATCCTCGAAGACCTCCATGATCTCGCCCATCGTCGCGTAGGCCTTCACCGCGTCGATGATGGGCGGCATCACGTTGTCGTCGTTCTCGATGGCCTCGCCGAGCGCCTCGAGCCGGTCGGCGACGGCCTCGTCGTCGCGGTCGGCTTTCACCTGCTCGAGGCGGCCGAGCTGGCGGTCCCGCGTCTCGGGGTCGACCTTCAGGATGTCTGGGTCGGTGTCCTCGTCGATTTCGTACTCGTTGACCCCGACGACGACCTCCTCGCCGGCGTCGACGCGCTTCTGGTACTGGTAGGAGGCCTCCTGGATCTCGCGGTGGAAGTAACCCTGTTCGAGGCCCTCAAGGACGCCGTCGCGGACGGAGCCGTCACCCAACTCGCGGATCTCCTCGATGTACCCCATGATCTCCGCTTCCATCTCGTCGGTCAGCGACTCGATCGCGTAGGAGCCGCCCATCGGGTCGACGACGTCGCCGACGCCGGACTCCTCGGCGAGGATCTGCTGGGTGCGCAGCGCCACCCGGACGGCGTCCTCGGTCGGGAGGCCCAGCGCCTCGTCGTAGCTGTTGGTGTGCAGCGACTGGGTGCCGCCGAGGACGGCGGCCATCGCCTGCACCGTCACTCGAACGATGTTGTTGAGCGGCTGCTGGGCCGTCAGCGACTGGCCGGCGGTCTGGGTGTGGAACTTCAGCCGCTTGGCCGACTCGGCGTCGGCGTCGTACCACTCGTCCATCACCTGAGCGAAGATGCGCCGCGAGGCGCGGAACTTCGCGACCTCCTCGAACATCGAGTTGTGTGAGTTGAAGAAAAACGACAGCAGCGGGCCGAACGCGTCGACGTCCATGCCGCGGTCGAGACAGTCCTCGACGTAGGCGAAGCCGTCGGCCAGCGTGAAGGCGGCCTCCTGTGCCGCGGTGGAGCCGGCCTCCCGGATGTGGTACCCCGAGATCGAAACGGGGTGGAACTTCGGCGTCTCCGCGACGGCGAACTCGATGGTGTCGGTGACGACGTCGAGCGACGGCTCCGGCGGGATCACCCACTCCTTCTGGGCGATGAACTCCTTCAGCATGTCGTTCTGGAGGGTGCCGCGGACCTCCTCGCGCGGCACGCCCTGCTGGTCGGCCAGGGCGATGTACATCGCGTAGACGACGGGCGCCGACGGGTTGATCGTAAACGACGTCGAAATCTCGCCGATGTCGATGCCGTCGAAGAGGATCTCCATGTCCCGGAGCGTGTCGACGGCGACGCCTTCCTTGCCGACCTCGCCCTCGCTCATCGGGTGGTCGGAGTCGATGCCCATCAGCGTCGGCATGTCGAAGGCCGTCGACAGCCCCGTCTGGCCGTTGTCGATGAGGTAGTGGAACCGCTCGTTGGTCTCCTCGGCGGTGCCGAAGCCGGCGAACTGCCGCATCGTCCACGTCCGGCCGCGGTACATCGTCGGGTAGACGCCGCGGGTGTACGGCGGCTCGCCCGGGTAGCCGAGGTCCCCGTCGTAGTCGAGGTCCGCGACGTCTTCGGGCGTGTACAGCCGGTCGACCTCGTGGTTGGAGACGGTGGCGAAACTGTCCTTCCGCTCGCCGCGTTCGAGAAACGGGTCCAGCGTCTCCTCCGTCCAGCGCTCGCGCTCGGACCGGATCTCCGCGAGGTCCTCCTCGTCGAACATACGCCGCCTTCGGCCGGTGCAAGTATGAAGGTTGGCGTATTCGGTCGAGACGGCGCACCCTGGACAGCGGCGACGTCGACTCCCGGCAGTCGAAACGGGAGTTCGTCGTTCAATATGTTGGCGGAGCCGGTCCGGTGCGTCGAGACATGACCCGGTGATAGACGACGATACGATCGGCGCACGGCTCGATAGCGTTCTTTTGACACAGAACTGGAGTATCCACTTTTATCTACGTCTCTCACGGGGCTTGGTTATGTCAGACATCGAGAGACGAGTGTTTGACGAGCGAACTCCGCTCTCTCGGACACGGCGAAGCCGCCACGAGACGAGATGGCGGGCCGACGGCCCGTCACCTGCCGAACACCCCTCGACGGATGCGGACGGTCTGCGCTATACGCTTGGCCCCGACGTGCCGGTGAACACGCCGAGGGTGTCGTCGGCGATGCCCGACCGGGAGTGAATCGTCACGAAATCGTCCTCCCGGATCACCGTGCTTCCGCTCGGGGTGATACCCTCCTCGCCGCGGTCGATCCGGACGACGAGGACGTCCGGCGAGAGCAGGCCCGCTTCGTTCGCCCGCTTGAGGCTCTTGCCGGCGATGGGAGCGTCCTCCTCGACGACGAGTTCGACCACATCTGCGGCACCGGCGAGCCCGGCAACACCCGTCACGGGCGACGTGGCCTCCTCCCGTTTCGGTCCGAACTGCGCGTACGGCCTGAAGTACTCCCTGTGGACGAGCCCCTCGTCGTCGATTCTGATGCCCAGATCGGTGATGTCCTGGGCGATGCGCGTCATGTCGTCGGTATCGGTGCCGACGGCCTTGATGCGGAGGTTGCCTCCTCCTGTCATGATCTCTCTGACGTTGACGACGCCCGGAACGCCGAGCGCTCGCTGGGCGAGTTCCTGCCGCTCGGTCGCTGACGTCGTGCAGATGAAGAGGTTCGTCAGCCGACCGTTGACCCGTTCGTAGTTCACGTGGGCGTGATACCCCACGATGACACCGCTTTCCTCGAGACGACTGATGCGGTTGCGCACCGTCGGCGGAGCGAGGTCGACCTCGTCGGCGATGTCCGGAGCCGACGTGTGTCGGGCCTCCTCCGTGAGGTAGTAGAGTATCTGCTCGTCCACCTCATCGATTCGGTCTTTCATACTTATACGCTTCAACTGGTCCCACAGCGCGTTTATATCGTTTTCTTTCGTGTGTTCGAGGGTCGGCCGTCGGGCCGAACGGATTCCGCGTCGACGTTTCCGGGGCCGATGATTTTCCCGGAGCGAGACGCACGACGCGGGCGAAAACGAATAGAACACAGTAGCCGCATCTGCGAACGTTCCGAAATTTGATTCGGAATCTACTTACGTATCCCTGTTATCAGTGGGACGTATGAATCCGCGGACGGAGCGTCGGAATCTTCCCGACGGGCTGGTCGGGGCTCTTGGCCACGACCGTATGTCCACACTGTGGCGAAGAACGCTCGTGCGATGGGAAGGCGTGACTCGACGGGACGACCGCCCACCGTGCGTCTCGTCCCGTCGTTTGCCGGCGACGGAGCCCTCGGGGTCGTGACGAACCCGAATCAGTCGATCGTCGTTCCGACCGACGCCGATAGGGGGGACAGCTGAATGTACATCATCGTGGTCGGAGCGGGCGACATCGGCACCCCGTTGATCGGTATTACGACTCGCTCCGGAAACGAAGTGGTCGTCATCGAACGGGATACACAGAAGGCCGACTCGGTGGCGAGCGAGTACGACTGTATGGTGCTCAACGCGGACGCGACCACGAAGGAGACCTTGGCCGATGCCAACGCCGAGCGGGCCGACGCGATCATCTCGACGACCGACCAAGACGCGACGAACGTCATGGTCTGTCTGCTCGCAAAGGAGTTCGACGTTCCGGGAATCACGTCGGTCGTTCACAACGCGGAGCACATGGACCTCTTCCGGCGGATCGGCGTGAACACGATCGAAAACCCACAGCAGCTCATCGCGGGATACCTCTACCGGGCGGTCGCCAGGCCCGCGATCGTCGATTACATGCAGGTCGGCGACGAAGCGGAGGTCTTCGAGATCGTGGTGACGGAAGACGCCCCACTCGTGGGAAAGACGCTTACGGAAGCGGGGAGGGCGAACCTCCTGCCGGACGACGTCCTGATAGTCGCCATCGAGCGTGAGAACCGAGACAAACCGCTGACCCCTCGGGGAGATACCCGGATCGAGGCGGACGATCTGTTGACCGTTTACTCGGCGGCGGGAGCGGAACCGGAAGTCACGGACATCTTCGGACACTACGGGGACCGAACGGCGTGATCGAGAACCGAACGAGGGCTCACTATGTCTAACTCGTCCACCGGCCGGCTCGGCGCCCTGACTGCTTCGAAGACGGTCGTGAGAGACGTCGGCGCTCTCCAGGTACTCATCGGCGGACTGATGTTGGTGCCGCTGCTCGTCTCCTTGGTCTATCGGGAGTGGTACAGTGCGCTGTCGTTCCTGATCGCGGCGGGGATCACGGCGCTCGCCGGCGGGGCCGCGTACAGACTGTGTGAGGATGCCCCGGAGCCGAAACGGCATCACGCGATGATCGTCGCCGCGCTCGGGTGGTTCGCCACGGCGGTGTTCGGCGCCCTCCCGTTCGTCATCGCGGCGTACATCACGCCGCCGGCCGTACTCGAGTCGTTCGTGCCGGCAGGTGCGAACTATCGGTCGAGTCTTCTCAACTTCCGGAACCCGCTACACGCCCTCTTCGAGAGCATGAGCGGGTACACGACCACCGGCCTGACGATGAGCGTCCACGAGCCGTCGGTGGGACACGGATTCCTCTGGTACCGCTCCCAGATGCAGTGGATCGGGGGAGCGGGGATGATCGTCCTCTCGCTGGCGATTCTCCGACAGCCCCGCGGCACGGCGGGCCTCTCGCTGTACCAGTCGGAAGCGCGAAGCGAGCAGTTGCGGCCGAGTATCGCGGGAACCGCCCGTGCGATCTGGAGGGTGTACGTCGGCGTCACCGCCTTGGTTGCCGTGTATCTCGCGGCCGCGATGTTTCTCGTTCAACCCGGATACGGCATCGAGAACACGCTGTTCGACGCGATCAACCACGCGATGACCGGACAGTCGACCGGTGGATTCAGCACGCTCGACGATTCCATCGCCGGCTACGACTCCTACGCGATGGAAGTCGTCCACATCCCGGCGATGATCACCGGGGCGATCTCGATTCCGGTCTACTACGGGATACTTTCGGAGCGCGATATCCGCGAGTTCACGAACGATCCACAGGTCAGGGTCCTGTTCGGGTTGTTCGTCGTCGGCGTGGTGGGCCTGACGGCGTTTCTCGCACGATGGGTCGGGGTCCCGTACAACGGCGACCCGGTCGGATATCTCGGGCGGGTGGCGACGAGTCAGGCGTTCCGCGACGGGCTGTTTCAGTTCATCAGCGCTCAGACCACGACCGGCTGGCAGACGTCGGCGATCGGCGACTGGACCGACGGCGCCGTCATGTTCATCGTCTTCGGCGCGATGCTCCTCGGCGGGGCCGCCGGCGCGACGGTCGGCGGGATCAAGATCATCCGGGGTTACATCATCGCCCGCGGAATCAGCTGGGAGGTGACTCGCGTGTTCCTCCCGGAGCACGCCATCGACGACCTCCGAATCGGCAGGGAGACGTCCAAGGCCGACGAGGCGAACGACGAGATACGCGCCGCGGCGACCTTCGCATTCACGTATCTCATCCTGCTGGTGCTTTCGTTGTTCGTTCTCCTCGCGGTGTTGCCGTCGGATTTCACGCTCGCGGACGCCATCTTCGAGGTGGCGACCGCCCAGGGAACCGTCGGGCTCTCTTCGGGTATCACCGGTCCGAACATGCCGATGCTCGCGGAGGTCCTGTTCATCTTCCAGATGTGGGTCGGACGACTCGAGATCATTCCCGTGTTGGTGCTGATAAACACCGTTTTCCGGCGGTGACCCGTATGCACGATTCGACCGCCTCCAGCATGCCCGTGCTCGACGTTCCCGGACCGCCTTCCCGTTCGGGTTCGCTCGACAGTACCGTCTACCGACCGCCAGACACCCCACACGAACACAATGTACATCGTCGTCGTCGGCGCAGGCCGCACCGGAAGCAAAGTCATCGAACTCGCAACCCAGGACGACCACGAGGTCGTCGCCGTCGAACGAGATCAGGAACTCGCCGAGGAGGCGAGTGCGACCTACGACTGCATGGTCATCAACGCGGACGCGGCGTCCAAGGAGATCATGCTCGAAGCGGGTGTGCAGGAGGCCGATGCGTTGATCTCCACGACGGAAAACGACTCCGTGAACCTCATGATCCAGATGCTCGGCAAACAGTACGGCATCGAGACGCTCGTGAGTTCGATAAACGAACCGCAACACATGGAGCTGTTCGGGGACCTCGGTGTGAACGTCGTCGAGAGTCCACACGAACTCAACGGGCAGTACCTCTACCGAGCCGTGCAGCGACCGGCGATCCAGGAGTCCATGCAGGTCGGTGTCGGGGGGGAAATCTTCGAGCTGACGGTGGACGAGGGGGCTCCGATCGCCGGACTCAGTCTGATCGACGCCGACGCCGAAGGGCTCCTTCCGGAAGAGACGGTGATCGTGGCGATCGTCCGCGACGGCGAACTGTACGTCCCGCGCGGGGAGTCCGAGATTCGGACGGGTGACACGGCGACGATATTCGCAAAGGGCGGGGCCAACGACCGTATAACGGATGCGTTCACGAAAGGCTGATCATGTCGAACGGCAAGGGCACCACCGTTCCGATCGCCGTCTCGGAGCCGTCTTCCGACCCCGAGGCGGACTCGTACGGGTACGACGGGGAAGTCATCCATCACCCGGATTACACCGTCGTAGTGCCGGTCGTCAGCGACCTGTTCGACGGCGATACCGGGATCAACGCTCGTCGATTCCTCCAGACGGCGATGGCGCTGGCCGACGACGACGACGGGCGCGTGGTCCTGTTGGGAGTCGCGGAGGTTGCCGACGAAACCACGATCGAAGGGGTACGAGAGTACGTACGATCCGACGACGGGGGCGAAACGGAGCGATCGGTTCCCGAAATCGTCACCGAGCGACGGACGCAGCTGACGCAGGTGGTGGACGTCGTCGGGGACATCGATCGAGACGTACCGGTGCGAGCGTCGGTGCGAGTCGTGACCGACACGACGCGGGGACTCCTCGCGGCGCTCGGCGGTGGCAGCGAGACGGCCGTCGTTTTCCTTCGAGGAGCCGGGTTCGAGGAGAGCTGGTTGCCGGGCAGAAGTACGATCGATACGGTGATCGACGAGGCCGAATGCGACGTGTTCGTGGAGAACGTCGGGTTGCGAGAGGGGTCGCACGCGCTGTACGTCCCGGACGTCGACGACCACACCGTCGCTCCGTTGACCGAGTCGGACGCGGAGACGATCGAATCGATACTCCTTCCGGTCGGGACGGGGCCGCACGCCGCGCTCGCGTCGGAGGCGGCTCGGGCCGTCGCTCGCGCGTTCGATGCGTCGGTCACGGTGCTACACGTCATCTCGCCGGACGCGTCCGGAAAAGAGCGGAGCGACGCGAGAGACCTGCTGAGGTTCGCGGAGTACGTCCTCGGGCCCGAGGTGCGCTCGGAGACCGAACTCCGTGAAGCCGCCGAGCCGACCGACGTCATCACCGAAGAGGCCCGGAATCACGACTTCACGTCGATCGGGTCGCCGCAACGGAAGTTCGGGCTGCGCGATCTGGTGTTCAGGCCGGTACAGGAGACCCTTCTCGGCGAAGAAGACGTCACCGTCCTGATGGGCCGCGACGCCGACGGGACGATGCGTTCGCTCTACTACCGATACACGCGAGCGATGGAAGATTCGAACGCGAACGAATCCGGGTGAAACGCCGTACTGCGGGGCGTCGGGAGTGACTTCGGGTGGTAAATGTTTCCCGTCTCGAGAGCCGGGTTCCTATCGATACCGAACGGGAGGAGTTGGCCTACGGGATAATACGATTGATGATGTCGCCACCGAGCGGCTACGACGAAGGTAGGTTCCGGTGTCGTCACCGTCACTGCGTCACTCGCCCGTACCGGCCGAGCGTTTCGCGGTCGGAACCGGGTGAGAAAGCCCCGTTGCCGCCGACCTACTCTCGGTTCTGGAGCCGCTGGGTCGTCTCGACTAGCGGGTGGTGGGCGTAGTCGACCTCCTCGATGCCGTCGATGGACTCGAGGTCGGCCTGGCGGGCGGTCTCGGCCATCCCCAACTCGACGCGGGACTCGAGGGAGACGACGTAGGCGTCCATCTCCTCGGTGTCGAGACGGTCGGCGGCCTTCACGCGGTGGTGGCCGTCGGCCAGCAGGAGGTCGCCGGCGTTGTCGATGACGACCAGCGGCTCCGCGAGGCCGTGTTCCAGCTCGTAGCGGCGACCCTCCAGTTCGTCGGTGTACACCTTCGTCTGTGTGGGCGTCAGCGCCGCCAGCTCGACGGTGCGGCGCTCCTCGGCGGCGTCGACGCCGTGGATGCGCTCGAGGGTGCGTTTCAGCTTGCCCACCTTCTCGGGGGTCGCCCGCTCGATCTGCGAGCGGATGACGTCGGCGTTGGAGATGATGCCGACCAGGTTGCCGGCGTCGTCGACGACCGGGAGCCGCTGGATGCCCGACCGCAGGATGACGCGGGCGGCGTCGGTGATCTGCATCTCCGGGTGCGCGACGATGATGTCGTGGGTCATCACGGTGAAGATGGGTGCCTCGTCGTCGGCCAACAGCAGATCGCGGGCGCTGATGAACCCCTCGACCCGACGACCGTCGCACACCGGGAAGCCGCTGTGGGCGTCGCTGTCGGCGATGCGCTCGGCGACGACGGCGACGGTGTCGTCGGGGTCGGCCGTCGCGACGTCCCGCGTCATGTAGTCGTTCACCCGCGGCTTGTCGTCGTAGATCGTCCGGTCGGGGTCCTCCATCGTCGGAAGCGACGGGCCGCCGCCGGAAAAACCTCACCGGCCGTCGCTCACCGGTCGTCGTCGTCCGGATCGGAGCCGTACCGGCCGACGGCACGGTCGGCCGCCACCCGTAGCGCCCCGCGGAACCGTCCGACGACGACGTCTTCGATGACCCCGCTGGGGTCGGGCTCCTCGTCGGCGACGAGCATTCCGAGCGGGATCTGTGCGCCGGCCATGTCGGCGTGGCCGCCGGCGCTGCCGATCTGCCCGAACGACTCCCGCAGCACCGCCCCGATGTCGAGGCGCCCGTCCCGCGAGCGGGCGGAGGCGAACACCGTCTCGTCGGTGTAGCCGAACACGAGCGTCGTCAGGACGTCTTCCAGTTCGAGCAGGCGGTCGGCCGCCTGCGCCAGGGCGTCCCGGTCGGACACCTCGCCGATACAGGTCGTCACCACGTCGCCGTCGACGCGGCGGTTCCGGACGGCCGTCGCGACGGTGTCGAGCGTCTCCCCGGTGACGCTCGGTGACTCGATTCTCTCGAGCGTCCGCCCGTCGGCGTGCTCGACCAGCATCGCCGCCGCCTCCAGGTCTACCGACGACACCTCGCGGCTGAACTCCTTGGTGTCGGTCCGGAGCCCGTACAGCAGCCCCGTCGCGAGGTCGGTCGTCGGCTCGACGTCGAGATCGCGGAGGTAGCCGGCGAGCAGCGTCGACGTCGAGCCGACGCCGCTGCGGAGGTCGAAAAACGACGCCTCGACCGGCGCCCGCGGCGGGTGGTGGTCGACGACGACGTCGACCGGCGTCTCCGGCGGCAGTCCGCTGTTGATGCCGGGCCGGGAGTGGTCGACCAGGGCGACGCCGCCGAACTCCTCGGCCGTCTCCTCGGACCCGAGATTCCGGAGGTCGTACCCCAGGAGGTTGACCAGCGCGCGGTTCTCCTGGTGGTCGATGTCGCCGTAGTAGCAGACCTCGGCGTCGGTGCCGACCCGCTCGGCGAGTCGCCGGAGACAGACCGCCGACGCGATGGCGTCGGGGTCGGGGTCGTCGTGGGTGAAGACGCCGAGCGTGCCGTCGACGCCGCGGAGCGTCCGCTGGAGCCGCCGGGTCCGGGTGCCGGCGGGCGACCCGCCGACCAGCCCGACGACCCGCGAGGCCGTCTCCTCCGTCGTGTCCACCACCCGGTCGGCGTAGGTGGCGACGACGCGGCGGTCGGCGGCGGTGGCGTCGGCGCCGAGACACGCGAGAACGAGCGCCTCGGGGTAGGCCTCGCGGGCGGTCTCGGCCAGCGCCCGCCCGTCGCCGGGGGCCGCCGGCAGCACGACGACGGAGTCGACCCGGCCGGCGACGGTCCGGACGGCCGCCGGCTCCGTCGGGTCGACGTGGCGGGCGTCGACGCCCTTCTCGCGGAGCGACGCGACCTGCTGGTCGTTTTCGAGCAGGACGACCGGGTCGCCCCGCTCGCGCAGCCGCCCGAACAGCGACGAGCCGACCGCCCCGGCGCCGAGTACCAGCCGGTCCATGCCCGGAACAGGAGCGGCGTCGTCTAAAGGGTGCTGGACCGCCGCTACACCAGCGCGGCGGCGGCGTCGAAGGCCGCGACGTCGAACACGGCCAGCCCGGGCAGCAGCAGCACCGTCACGACCGCCGCCCCGATGACGGCGGCGTACAGCGCCGACGGGTAGCTCTCGATGTCGCGGGAGTCGTCGGGCTCTTCGATCCACATCGCCCGGACGACCCGGCTGTAGTAGAAGAGACTCAGCGCGCTGTTGATCGCCAGCACCGCCCCGAGCCACCAGACGCCGGCGCCGACGGCCCCGACGACGAGGAAGTACTTCGAGAGAAAGCCCCCGCCGACCGGCAGCCCCGCCAGCGAGAACATGAAGACGGTCATCGCGACACAGGCCAGCGGTGCCTCCCTCGCGAGGCCGTTGTAGTCCTCGAAGGTGCGGCCGAGTTCCCAGTGTTCGGCCAGCGCGACGAACAGGAAGGCGCCGGTGTTCATGAAGCCGTAAACCAGCAGGTGGAGCATGCTGGCGCCCAGCGCCGTTGCCCCGCTGCCGACGCCGGTCAGCGCCGCCAGCCCGATGAGGGCGTAACCCGCGTGACCGACCGAGGAGTACGCCAGCATCCGCTTGACGTTCTCCTGGGTCGCCGCCGCGAAGTTGCCGACCGTCATCGTCACGACCGCGAGAACCGTGAAGGCCAACACCCAGTCGACGGCGTAGGTCTCGCCGGCGATCTCGCCGATGGGGAAGGCGACGGTGAACACCCGGAAGGCGACGACGAAGCCGGCGGCCTTCGACGCCGAGGAGAGAAACGCCGACACCGGCGCCGGCGACCCCTCGTAGGCGTCCGGCGCCCAGAAGTGAAACGGCGCGGCGGCGGTCTTGAACGCGAAGCCACCGACGATCATCAACACGCCGATGCCGAGGACGCCCGGGTAGTCGGCGGCCGCCCGGCCGACGCCGGCGGCGACGTCGGCGAACAGCAGACTCCCCGTGGCGGCGTACACCAGCGAAATCCCGTAGACGAGGATGCTGGAGGACAGCGCGCCGACCAGGAAGTACTTCAGGCCGGCCTCGACGGAGCCGCGGTTCGTCTTCAGATACGACACCAGCGCGTAGGAGGGTAGACTCGACAGCTCCAGGGCGACGAAGACGACCGCGAGGCTGTTGGCCGACGCCATCAGCGACATCCCCGTCGCCGCAAGCAGCACGAGCAGGTAGTACTTGGCCTTGTGCGGCAGCCCCCGGACGTAGTCCAGCGACGCCAGCGACACCAACGCGGTGACGCTGCCGAAGATGAACGTGAAGATGAGGCTCATCCCGTCGACGACGAGCTGGCCGTCGAACAGCTCGACGCCCGGGGTCGCGGCGCCCGATAGCAGTAGCCCGCCGGAGGCGACGGCGGCGACGAGCCCGCCGGCCGAGGCGACGGCCGACAGCAGCGTTCCGTTCGTCCCCTCGGGGTCGGCGGCGTCGATGACGAACAGCGCCATCGCGGCGACGACGAAGGCGCCGGCCGGCGACAACAGCAGCCAGTGGTCGCTCACCGCAGTTCACCCCCCGTGGCGACGAGGTCGATCGTCGCGTCGGATATCATCCCCCAGAACAGCTCGGGGACGGACCCCAATAGGACGATGAGCACGACCAGCGTCAGGATGGGTGCCACGTCGTGCAGCGGCGCCCGGCCGATTTCGTCGTCGGGCTCCAGCTCGAAGGGGCCGAACAGCGACCGCTGCATCGCCCACAGCAGGTAGCCGGCCACGATGACGATACCGAACATCGCCACGGCGGTGAAAAGCGGCGCCGCCGGCAGCACCGTCGAGCCGAACGCGCCGAGGAAGATGAACAGCTCCGCGGCGAAGCCGGCCATCAGCGGCAGCCCCATGTAGGCGAAGGCGCCGGCGACGAAGACGCCCGCCGTCACCGGCATCCGGTCGGCCATCCCGGACATGTCGCCGATCATCCGCGTGTGGCTGGCGTTGTAGATGACGCCGACGGTCATGAACAGCAGCCCGGAGATGAGCCCGTGGGCGATCATCTGGAACGTCGCCCCGCCGATCCCGAACTCGGTGTAGGCGATAAGTCCCAGGATGACGTAGCCCATCGACGACACCGACGAGTAAGCGACGACCCGCTTGAGGTCCGACTGCGCCAGCGCCAACAGCGCGCCGTAGATGATGGAGACGACGGCGACGACGGCGATGGGGACCGCGAGCGTCGCCGCCTGCTCCGGCAGCATCGTGAAGTTGTACCGCAGCAGGGCGTAGGTCCCCATCTTCAACAGGACGCCGGCCAACATCACCGATGCCGGCGTCGGCGCCTCGACGTGGGCATCCGGCAGCCACGTGTGGAACGGGACGACGGGCACCTTCACCGCGAAGCCGACGAACATCGCCAGAAACGACGCCAGCGCCAGCGCCTCCGGGCCGACGGGGCCGAGCGCGCCCAGCTGGCCCGCCCGCAGCGCCTGGGCGATCGCCGGCAGTCCCGTCGAGGAGATCGAGTCGCCGAGGCCGAACACCAGCCCGAAGAAGCCGATGAACATCACCAGCGAGGCGATGTTGGTGTAGACGAAGAACTTGATGGCGGCGTACTTCCGGCGCGGGCCGCCCCAGACGCCGATGAGGAAGTACATCGGCACGAGAACGGCCTCCCAGAAGACGAACCACAGCAGGAAATCCAGCGCGGCGAAGACGCCGATGAGCGACGCCTCCATGAACAGCATCAGCGCGTAGAACTGGCCCTGCCGTTCGTCGACGGGCGTCCACGCGCTCAGGATCGCCAGCATCGTCAGCACCGTCGACAGCACCACAAGCGGCAGCGAGATGCCGTCCAGGCCCATGTGGTAGTTGACGGCGTACGGGCCCAGCGACAGCCACCGGAAGAACGTCTCGTAGGCGATGTCGCCGCCGAGCAGGGCGTTGCCGCTCCCGTCGAAGGCGGCGTACATGTACAGCGAGCCGCCGACGGGCAGCGCCGAGACGGCGAGGGCCAGCCGGCCGGCCAGCCGGTCCGGGGCGGCGGCGACGACGGCCGCGCCGACCAGACAGACGAGGATGAGCGCCTCGATCAGCACTCAGAACCACCCCCCCATGGCGGCGAAGGCGACCAGCAGCGCCAGCACGCTCAGCGAGATGAGCGCGGCGTAGTTGGTGACGATACCCGTCTGGAGCCGTCGCAGGCCGTAGCCGGAGAGGAGACTGACGCTGGAGACCTTGTCGACGGCGCCGTCGACGACGCCGCGGTCGAAGGCGTCGGCCGCACGGGCGACGCCCAGCGTCAGCCCCTCCGCCAGCCACACCTGGTACTCGTCCTGGTAGTAGTTGTGCATCAGCAACGTCCGGAGACCGCCGAGCTTCTCGGTGTGTCGGGCCGGGTCGGCGCCGCCGTAGAGCCGCAGGGCGACGACGGCGCCGGCGACCGCCAGCCCGAGGCTCAGGCCGGCGCTGATAAGTACCGTCGCCGTCTCGCCGCCGGCGACCGTCCCCGTCGAGTAGCCGGCGAACTCCTTCGTCAGGTCGCCGTAGTGGTGGGCGCTCGTCAGCAGCTCCTCGCTGGCCGCGTTGTCGAGGAAGTCGTGGAGGAACTCGACGTGGACGCCGGTCAGCGTCTGGATCGGCACGGGGTTGAGGAAGCCGGCGACGACCGCCAGCACCCCCAGCGCCGACAGCGGGAGCTTGACGTTCCAGCGGACGGCCTCGGGGTCGGCCGCCAGGTCGCTGCGGGGGTCGCCGTGGAACGTCAACAGCACCATCCGGACGGTGTAGACCGCGGTGACGAACACCGCCGCCAACCCCATCAGGTAGCCGCCGAGCAGTAGCGGGCTCTCGAGGCCGTGGGCCAGCGCCTCGAACAGCACCTCGTCCTTCGACCAGAAGCCGGCGAAGGGGAAGATGCCCGCGAGCGCCAGCGACCCGGCGAGGAAGGTCAGGTAGGTCACCCGCATCTCGTCTTTCAGCCCGCCCATCAGCCACATGTCCTCCTCGTGGTGCATCGCGATGATGACCGACCCGGCGCCGAGGAACAGCAGCGCCTTGAACATCGCGTGGGTGGTGAGATGGAAGAACGCCGCGACGTAACCGCCGGCGCCGAGCGCCAGCATCATGTAGCCGTACTGGCTGATGGTGGAGTACGCGAGCACCTGCTTGATCTCGTTTTTGACGACGGCCATCGTCGCCGCGAACAGGGCGGTGAAGCCGCCGGTGAAGGCGATGATCGCCAGCACCGTCGGCAGCAGCGCGTAGAAGCCGTACATCCGGGCGACGAGGAACACGCCGGCGGCGACCATCGTCGCGGCGTGGATCAATGCGGAGACGGGCGTCGGACCCTCCATGGCGTCCGGCAGCCACGTGTGGAAGGGAAACTGCGCGGACTTGCCGAGCACGCCGCCCAGCACGAGCAGTCCGAGAACCGCGAACCACGTCTCGGGCGCGAAGCCGAACGTGTCGACGGCGACCTCGGCGCTCGCCTCCGGGGAGAGGACGCGCTCGGCGACGGCGGGGAAGCCGTTCTCGCCGGCGAAGCCGGCCGTCTTGAACGTCGCGAGGACGCCCACGACCCCGACGAGGAAGAAGTAGTCACCGAAGCGGGTGACGAGGAACGCCTTCTTCGCGCCCGACGGCGGGCCCTCCTCGCGGAACCAGTGGCCGATGAGCAGATACGAGCAGAGTCCGACCAGCTCGAAGAAGAAAAACGCCATCAGCAGGTTCGACGAGAGGACGAACGCGAGCATGCTCGCGGTGAACAGCCCGAGACCGGCGTAGTACCGCGGCAGGCCGGGCTCGTCCTCGTCGTTCATGTAGCCCAGCGAGAAGACGTGCACCAGAACGGCGATGAAGGAGACGATGACCAGCATGGCGGCCGACAGCGGGTCGATCAGCAGGCCGAACGTCAGGTCGAACGTTTCGGCGGTCTCGACGAAGGTGTACATAGTCTCGTCGTACCCCTCGCCGGTCAGGACGAGGTGGCCGACCATCGCCACGGACAGCCCCAGCGACCCCAGCGTCGCGAGGATTCCGGACAGCGCGCCCTTCCTCGGGAGCCACCGCCCGACCAGCAGCGCGACCAGAAACGAGACGAACGGCAGCACGGCGATCGCCGGCGCGTAGGCGTAGATTCCCGCCACGGTCACCACCTCAGGGTCGTCGCGTCGGTCACCCGTACGTCGTCGAAGTTACGGTACAGCACCAGGATGATACCGATGCCGATCGCGACCTCGGCGGCCGCCAGCGCCATCGTGAACAGCGTGAACACCTGGCCGGTGAGGTTCCCCCAGTAGAAGGCGAAGGCGACGAAGTTGATGTTGGCGGCGTTCAACATCAACTCGACGCTCATCAGGAACATCAGGGCGTTCCGCCGGGTGAGAACCCCGAAGACGCCCGTGCAGAACACCGCCGCCGACAGGACGAGGTAGTACTCGGCGGGAACGCTTCCGAGAACCATCAGGACTCTCCCTCCTCGTCCCGCTTCGCGAGCATCACCGCGCCGTCGAGGGCGGCGTCCAGCACGACCGCGATGGCGACGAAGGCGACGAGGAAGCCCTCGCTGGCGACGGCCCCGGCGTCGAGGTTGAACATCGCGTAGCCGATGGACCGGGTGACCGAGCCGTCGGCGAAGCCGTCGGCGGTGCCGAAGCCCGACGTGAGAAACACCGCCGTCAGGAAGCCGAACAGCCCGACCGCCAGCAGGCCGCCGAGCTTGCTGCCGTCGTAGAGCCGCGGGCGGGTCGTCACGTCGTCGCCTCCGGGTCCGGGCCGCCCTCCCGGCGGACCAGCATGACGGCGAAGGTGATGAGGATCAGTACCCCGCCGACGTACACGAGCACCTGCATCGCCGCCAGGAACTCGGCGCTCAGCATGACGTAGTGGATCGCGACGGACAGCAGCGCCACGCCCAGAAGTAGCGCGGAGTGCCACACGTCACGGACCAAGACGACGCCCATACTCGCCCCGACGGTCACCGCGGCGAACAGCAGGAACGCCAGCGTCTCGAACGGTACTACAGCCATTAGTTACCACTCACTCCGGGGGACGTTTGAACATTTCCTTTGCGACCGCGATAGTGTCTAGTTAGGACTGAATACGGTGCGAAGGGAGGGAACAGGACCTCGGAAGCCCCTGCGCTCTCGACGGCTGCGACTCGCTGTCGTTCGAGAGAGCGGAGCTCTCTCGACGAAAGACGGCTCGCAGAGCCGTCTTTCGAACCACGGTCCTCGGACTGCGTCCTGCGGTCTCCTCGCGCGGCTGCGCCGCGCGAGCGGCCCGAGGGACCGGAGGTCCCTCGCTGTCGTCGGCGCACAGCGCCGACTGCCTGAGGGAGCCTGCGGCTCCCTCTCCGCTTGCGTCGTCTCGCTCGCCGAGAACGCAGCCCCTTCCAGCCCCACCCGGCGGTGGATTTTCGCCCAGCATCGCTTAACTAAACGCGACTGTGACCGCGGCCGGAAAGCGCAAGAATCGTTGCGACAGGACGCGAAGAGCCGCGTTCGGGCAGGCGGCCGGTGCCCCGGAGCCTCACTCCAGCAGGCCGAGGTCCTCGGCGACGAAGTCGGCCAGTTGGTCCATCACCGCCGGGTCGACCTCGGCGACGGCCTCGCCGTCGTGGAGCCGTTCGTTGTGCCGGGCGACCGTCTCCTCAACCTCCGGGAACGGCACCGCGGTACGGGTGTCGCACGCCGTGCAGACGACCGGGATGTCCGGGACCTCCTCGTCGCCGTCGTCGGTCATGTCCGGGGCTGTGACCCCCCGCGGTCAAAGTCGGTCCGGTTCCGTCGGCTCGGATGCGACGTCGGCTACGGCTCGACGACGCTGCCGCAGTCCGGACACGTCAGCGTCACGCCCGTCTCGTCGACCGCCGTCTCGTGGTAGTCGGCGCCACACTCCCCGCAGGGCACCTTCGCGCGCGTCTCGCCCATCTCCCGCGGCGCGCCCATCGCCAGCGCGCGCACCCGGTCGTCGCTTTCGTTGCGGCCCTTCTGGTACTCGCCGGGAGCGAAGCGGACAGCCTCGTCGGCGCCGACCTCGTGGGTGCCGTTCGGCGTCTCGAAGGTCGCGGTCCCCTCCAGAACGTAGAACACTTCCTCCTGGTTCATGTGGGTGTGCATCCCGCCCGAGAAGGACTCGCCGGGCTCGAGTTCGTGGTAGTTCAGCGCCATCTCCGCCAGCCCCAGGGCGTCGGTGGCGTGCTTCTGGACGTCGGCGACGCGCGGGTTGTTGTCGAGGTCGTTGATAGCAACTTTCTCCATTACGAGCGGTGGGTACGCGGCCTCCGGAGTAAATCCTGGCGTTAGATTAGCTGTAGCAGGGAAGAGAACGAACCGTGGAGCATCCGCCGAGGGAGCGGAGCGACCGAGGCGGTTCGCGGCGGCGAGGCGGCCGGAGGCCGCCGAGTCGCCGTAGCGCGCGACGACTAACGCCGAGCGGAGCGAGGCGGCTGGAGGAGCGCGCGCATATTTTCCCCAAGTTTTTGCCGCGAAGGCGTGTTCGGCGGCGGACGCCGCCGAACCGCCGGAGCGTGCAAAAAGTGGGGGTTTATTGATAGTCAACCTCCCCTTCGCCCTCGCCGATCCAGCCGCCGCGGTCGGGTTCCCGCGACGCGAGCGGGTCGATGTCCTTGTACCAGGGGACGTTCTTCAGCTCCTCCATGTCGTAGGCGAGGTCGTCCTTGGTGTCGCCGGTGAACTCGAAGTTCTGCGTCAGGAGGATGGCGTCGACGGGGCAGACCTCCTCGCACAGCCGGCAGTAGATGCACTGGCCGATGTGGAGGTTGTACTCCTCGCCGTTGCGCTTGTCGTCGGTGACGATCTGGATGGTGTCGTTCGGGCAGACGTCCTCGCACTGCCGACACCAGATGCACCGCTCCTGGCTGAACTTGTGGACGCCGCGGAACCGCGGGGAGACCTCGGGCGTCTCCTCGGGGTACTGGACGGTGAACTTCTCGCCGTCCAGGGCGTGTTTCATCGTCGTTGCCATCGATTTGAGCATTCCGATCATATCAGGCGATCACCCCCACGATGACGGCCGTGAGGAGCAGGTTCGCGAGCGACAGCACCAGCATGCCCTTCCAGCCGACCTGGATGAGCTGGTCGATCCGCAGCCGCGGCAGCGCCGAGCGGGCCCACTGCGTGAACAGGAAGACGGCCCAGATCTTGGCGATGAACCAGAGGATGCCCGGCAGCACCGGCCCGGCGGGGCCGCCGAGGAACAGCGTCGCGATGATGGCGCCGCCGAGGAAGATGTGGATGAACTCGCCGAGGTAGATCAGCACGAAGTAGACGCTGGAGTACTCCGTCTGGTAGCCGGCGACGATCTCCGTCGGCGCCTCCGGGATGTCGAAGGGGTTGCGGCCGACCTCCATCAGGTTCGCGATCATGAACAGCGCGAACGCGAAGGGGTTGACGAAGGCGTACCACGAGGGAACCGTCACGCCGGCGACGCTGGCCAGCGGCTCGGCCTGTGCGGCGACGATCTCGCTCATCTGCAGCGACCCGGAAAACAGCACCACCGACGCCGCGATGAGCACCAGTGGAATCTCGTAGGCGAGGTTCTGGGCGACGGCCCGCAGCCCGCCCAGCATCGAGTACTTGTTGTTCGAGCCGTAGCCGGCCATCACCAGCGCCAGCGACGCGATGGAGGCGACGGCGAAGACGTACACCAGGCCGATCTCGGGGTCGGCGAGGTGGATGCCGTTGCCCATCGGGATGACGGCGAAGCCGAGCAGCGCCGACCACGCCAGCAGAAGCGGCGCGATGTCCCAGGCCGGGCGGTCGACGCCCTCGGGGACGATGAGCTCCTTCGACAGCAGCCGGACGGCGTCGGCGGCGATGATGAGCAGGCCGGCCGGGCCGACCCGGTTGACGGCATAGCGGTCCGTGAAGGCGGCGGTGATCTTCCGTTTGGCCCACGGGCCGGCGACCGCGGTCATCGTCAACATCAGCGTGCCGATCAGCGCCGCACCGACGAGGCCACCGACGACGGCACCGAGGGTCCCGCCGATCCCCAGCAGGTCGGCGATGGTGTCGGGAAGCGGTGCCGTCTGCAGCATCTACCGGTCCACCTCCCCCAGGACGATGTCGAGGCTGCCGAGCGAGGCGATGAGGTCGGGGATGTACTCGCCCTGGGTCATCTCCCGCAGCGTGTGCAGGTTGCAGAAACACGGGCTGCGGATCTTGAATCGGGCGGGCTTGTCCGTGCCGTCGGAGCGCATGTAGATGCCGAGCTCGCCCTTGGCGGCCTCGACGCCGCGGTAAATCTCGGTGTCGGGGTCGGGCTTCAGCGTTCGGGGGACGTTCGATTGGATGGTCCGTTCCTCCTCGGGCCACTCGGCCAGGAGGTCGACGCACTGCTCGATGATCTTCGCGGACTCCTCGACCTCCCGGAGTCGGACGAGCACGCGGCTGTAGTTGTCGCAGCCGTCTTCGGTGACGACGTCCCAGTCGAGTTCGTCGTAGTAGCCGTAGGGGTCGTCCCGCCGGAGGTCGATGTCGACGCCGGAGCCGCGGGCCACCGGGCCGGTGGCGCCGTACTGCTTGGCCACCGCCGGCGGCAGCTCGCCGGTGTCGACGCAGCGCACCTGGAAGATCTCGTTGGAGGTGACCAGGTTGTGGTACTCCTTCATCTTCTCCGGCAGGTCGTCGAGGAAGTCCCGCGTCTTCTCGAAGAACTCCTCGCGGGGCTCGGGGAGGCCCCAGGCGACGCCGCCGAGCCGGAGGTAGTTGAACATCAGCCGCTGGCCGGTGAGGTCCTCGAGGATGTTCTGGACGACCTCCCGGTCCCGGAAGGCGTACTGGAAGGTGGCGGTGAAGTCGCCGAAGACGTCCAGACAGAACGTCCCCAGCGCGAGCATGTGGCTGGCGATACGACACAGCTCCGCCGACATCGTCCGGATGACCTGTGCGTAGTCGGGTACGTCGATATCGGCCATATCCTCGGCCGCACGCGCGTACGCCCACTCGTTGAGGATGCCCGCCGAGACGTAGTCCCAGCGGTCGGGATACGGCATGATCTGGTGGCGATATGTGCCCTGCTGGCACATCTGCTCCTCGCAGCGGTGGAGGTAGCCGATGTCCGGCTCGACGTCGACGATCTGCTCGCCGTCCAGCACCGTCTTCACGTGCAGTACGCCGTGGGTCGCCGGGTGGTGCGGGCCGACGTTGATGAACATCGTGTCGGCCTCGCCGGTCTCGACGCGGGCGTCTTCCTCCAGGGGGTTGGCGTGCTCGCGGAACGGGACGACCTGCGGCTTCTCGGGGTCGTAGTCCCGGCCGAGCGGGTGGCCCTGCCACGTTTCGGGGAGCAGAATCCGCCGGAGGTCGGGGTGGCCCTCGTACTCGACGCCGACGAGGTCGTAGGCCTCCCGCTCGTGCCAGTCGGCGGTCCGATACACCGGCTCGCCGGTCTGACTGACCGGCTCGTCGGTCGGCGTCGGCACGACGACGCCGACCTCCTGGGTCGGGTCGTCGTACTTCTTCAGGTGGTAGATCGACTCGTAGCGGTCCGCGTACTCCTGGGCGGTGACACACGACAGGTAGTCGAAGCCCGCCTGCTCCCGCAGCGCCTCCAGTGCCTCCTGGACCTCGTCGGGTCGGACGACGAAGGCCGGCGCGTTGACGTGTTCCTCGCGGTCGATGGCCGTCTCGCCCAGTAGCGCCTCGAGGGCGTCGTAGTCGAGTTCGCCGTCGGCCGTCTCGCCGACGTCCGTGGGGCGGGGCTCCTCGAGGCTCATGGCGCGTCGACCTCCGGGCCGGGCTCGGGCTCGGACTCGGGCTCGGGCTCGGACTCGGGCTCGGACTCGGGCGCGTCGGGGGCGTTCGCCCAGTTGTACCGCATCACGAGGTCGTCCTCGTCGATCTCGTCGGCGAGGTGCCGGACGAGTTCGTCCCGCTCGAGGTCGCCGAACTGCTCGAGCTCGTAGGGCTTGACCGTCACCGGCGACGTCTCGCCGTTGGCGATTCGCTCCTGCAGCTTG
>PXRL01000018.1 GCA_003020965.1 Halobacteriales archaeon QS_4_69_225 | reverse complement strand
GGGGTTCTCCGGCGTCCGCAGGTGCTCGCCGACGGCCCTGCCCAGCGGCTTGAACGCCGTGTCGGTGTACTCCTGGACGGCCCGGCCGAACGCGTCGGGATCCGCCTGGGGGTGGGGGAACGACGGCAGCGTCTCCGGCCATTCGAAGTCCTCCTCGCGGCGCTCGAGCCCCTCGAGCGAGACGACGGCCTCGACGGCGTCGCCGTAGCCGAGCGACTCGACGAACTCCGCCTGCTCGTCCGTGTAGGTGACGACGACGACGTCCGCGTCGCGGTCCCCGCCGGCCTCGACCGCGCGGAGTCCGGTCTCGTCGAGGACGCCCGCGGCGTCGGTCTCGGTTCCGTAGTAGACGAGCAGGCCGTCGCCGGCCTGCAGGTCGGCGTCGTCGAGGGCGGCCTCGGGCGTCGTCGCCCCGGGCTTGCCGAGGAACGTCATCCGGTAGCCCGTGGAGGCGCCGTAGAAGGTGAGCGCGCCGCCCTCCTCGAGCAGCTGGAACGACCGCGGGAACGACTGCTCGCCGGCGTGGCTGACGGCGTAGTCCGCCAGCCGCCCGTGTCGGTCGCGGAACCGCTCGAGCAGCGGCTCGCCGTCCGCACGCCACCCCTCCCATCGGTCGGGGTCCTCGGGGATCGGTCCCCAGATGTCCGCCAGCGGCCCCTCGGTCCGGTCGATGGCCCCCGCGCCGGCGGACTCGATCCGCTCGGCCCGCTCCGGGCTCGAGCACAGCCCCGTCGCGTCGACGCCGTTGCGCTGGCCCGTCCGGACCGCCTCCCAGCCGGTCCCGGTGGCGCCGCCCTCGACGAACATGGTCGTGCCGGACTCGATGTCCAGCGTCGTGAACAGCGCCCGGTAGACCGTCCCGAGCGCGAGAACGTAGGAGCCGGCCTGCTCGATGGTGGTCTCCTCGGGGATGGGGTGGACCTGCGGGGCCTGTGCGAGCATGAACTGCTGGTGGCTGCCGTTGGGCACCTCGTACCCCTGGATGGAGAAGTCGGCGTACATCGGGTCCAGGCCCATCCGCGGCGAGAGGAGGTCGCTCTGCCCGGAGTACACCGTCACCAGGTCGCCGACGGTCACCCGGCCGGACTCCCGGACCGCCTCGCCGGCGTCGACGACCAGCGCCGCCCCGCCGCTGCCGGTGATGTGGTAGTCACGGTCGTGGTTGTCGAACTGGCTGACCGGAATGCCCGTGATCGCCCACACGTCGTTGAAGTTCACCTCGCTGGTCAGCACGTACAGCAGCACCTCGTTGGGCGACGGCTCCTCGACGGGATACAGCCCCTCGACCTCGGCCTCGACGGGGTCGCCGTGGTCGGGCTCGCCCGTCGCCGGGTCCTTCTCGACGGCGAAGCCGTACTGCCAGTCGGGCAGTTCGTCGACACCGGGATAGAACGGCTCGCCGACGGGCAGTAGCTCGCCGTCGGCGACCAGGTCGTCGGCCTCCTCGAGGTCGGGCCGGTCGTCCGGGCGGAGGGGCAGCGGCTCCGGGCGGCGCTCGAGGAACTTCTCGATGCCGGTCTTGCCGCCGTCGGGGTCGACGACCGCGGCCGCGAAGTTCTCGGCCTCCTGCCGGAGCCCGGCGTCCAGTCCGTCCTCGAAGCCGGTGCGAATCGCCTCGACGGCGCGCTCGAAGGCCCGCTGCCGGCCCGTCGAGACCGACTCGCACTGCCGGCGGTTGCGCGCGACCGGCTCCGCCTCCAGGACCGCCTCGGGGAACTCGCCGGCCGTCTGCCAGCGCTCGCGGGCCGCCAGCCGTCGCTCGCGGGCGGCCTCGAGGGTGTCGTCCTCGCCGCGGACGTGGCCGCGGGCGAGTTCGGCGGCCCGGACGCGGGCCGGGGCGTCGCTTATCTCGTCGACGACTCCCATCGCGTGGGCGTCGGCGGCCTCGACGTCGCGACCGGCGGTTATCATCGTCACGGCGTCGACAAGGCGCTCCTCGCCGCCCCGGTCGGCGAGCAGGCGGGGGAGCCGCTGTGTGCCGCCGTAGCCCGGCAGGATGTTGAGCCGGAGCTCCGGCTGGCCGAGCGTCGCGTGGGACTCCGCGACGGTGTAGTGGGTCGCGAGCTGGAGTTCGTTGCCGCCGCCGAGCGCCGCCCCGTCGACGGCCGCGACGACCGGCACCGACAGCGTCTCGATGGCCGCGAACGTCTCGTGGGCCTTCCGGGCCAGCGTGCGCGCCTCCTCGGCCTCGTGGACCTCCTCGAGGAACTGCTCGACGTCGGCGCCGGCGACGAACTGGTCGCCCTCGCCCGCGAGGATCACCGCGCCGACGTCGTCCGCGCGCTCCAGCGTCTCCGCGATGGCGTTGAGTTCGTCGAGCGCCCGCTCGGTCAGCGCGTTCACCGGCGGGTTGTCGAGCAGCACGGTCGCGACGTCCGCGTCGGCGCCGGGAACGGGGTTGTACCGGACGGTCGCGAAGCGGTACTCGTCGATGATGTCCTGCTCGCGGGCGATGCGCTGACGGCGGCGCCACCGCCCGGCCGCCGGCCGGATCGCCTCGACGGCCTCGGGGTTCTTCAGCGTCGTCGTGTCGCCCACCGGATCGCCGGCCAGCATCGCCGTCAGCATGCGGCGCATGTACTTGCCCGAGCGGGTCTCGGGGAACTCCTCGACCTCGATGAACGAGTCGGGGACGGCCACCGAGCCCTTCTCGTCGCGGACCAGGTCGGCCAGCCGGCGTTCGACCTCCGTCGTGAGGGACTCGCCGGGTCGGGTCTGGACGAACGCCACCGGTGTCCGTCCCTTCTGGTGGTGCGGAGCGCCGACGACGACGACGTTCGCGACCGGCGTGTCGGGGTTGAGCTGCTTGTCCCGCAGCATCGCCCCCTCCAGTTCCTCGGTGCCCATCCGGTGGCCGGAGACGTTGATCACCTCGTCGGAGCGACCGTGCAGGCTGAACGAGCGGTCCTCGTAGGTCTTGGCGACGTCGCCCTGTCGGTAGGCGTACTCGCCGTCGCGTTCGACCCAGTAGACGTCCTCGAAGCGCTCGCGGTCGCCCTCCCAGTCGGCGGGTGCCTCGGGGTCGAGGCCGTCGCCGTCGCCCCAGACGGTCCGCATCAGGTAGGGGAACGGCTCCCGGATGATTATCTCGCCGCGCTCGCCGGGGTCGGCGTCGTGCCACTCGACGCCGGCGTCGGTCTTCGACTCCGTCCAGACGTCGCCGAACACCCACGGACAGGGGTAGGTGTGGGCGTCGGGCCGGAGCTGCATGTCCGTGTTGCCGTAGAAGTGCGACCAGACGATGCCGCCGTGTTCGGTCGCCCAGTAGGAGTTGATGTACCACGGACAGATCTCCTCCATGGCGAACTCCTGGACGGCCTCGTTGACCGGTTCGGCGCAGAACGTCGCCGCGCGGAGGCCCTCCGTCGACCACTCCCGCATCGCCTCGACGTTGTCGGGGTCCTCCATCACCGTCTTCAGGAACGTGACCCCGGCCTTGAACACGTCGACGTCGTACCGCTCGATGATGGAGCTGAACCGGCCGGCGTCGGGGTACAGCGGCGACCCCTCGGCGACGACGCTCTCGGTCCGGGTCGTCAGCGCCGCGCTCACCTGGTACGACTGGCCGGTGATCCAGCCCGGATCGGCGACCAGGTGTAGCCGCCGTGGACGTGGACGACGCCCTTCGGCTTGCCGGTCGAGCCGCTGGTGAAGATGACGAACAGCGGGTACTCCGCGTCGACCGGCACCGGCTCGGAGCTGGCCCACAGCGCCCGGGCGAACGCCCGGTCGTCGAGGCCGAAGAGGTCGTCCTCGCTGGTGACCTCGAAGCCGGCCTCGCGGGCGGCCGCGAGCACCTGCTCGCTCGCCTGCGCCTCCAGCTCGTATGCCCACCGGTCGCGGTCGTACAGTTGGATCTCCTGGCCGGTGTGCTCGACGACGACGACGTCGTCGACGACGTGGTCGGCGTCGACCAGCGCCTGCGCGACGCCGGTCCGGATCTCGGTCGCCCGGTCCGGGGAGACGTCCGACGCCTCCAGGGCCCGCCCGACCCCGCGCATCGCGTCGGCGCGGTCGGCGGTGATCTCCCCCGCGAGCGTCTCCTCGACCGCCGACTCGATGCGCGCCGCGCGGTCGTCGGGGACGCCAAGCGACCCGAGGGCGTCCGCAACGACGTCGGTGATCGTCTCGACGGGCAGGTAGTCGTCCAGCGCCGGGTCGCCGTACCGTTCCTTGTAGGGGACGACCTCGGCGTTGCGGTAGCCCCCGTCGGCGGTGATCAGCACCTCGGCGTCGAGTTCGGCGATCCGGTCCGAGAGCGTCTTGTCGCTGAACCCGCCGAACACCGGGGTGTAGACGACGCCGAGGCGCTTGCAGGCCTCGGTGTAGTAGATCTGCTCCATCACGTTGGGCATGTTCAGCGCGACCCGGTCGCCCGTCTCGAGGCCGAGGTTCCGCAGCACCCGTGCGCGGACGACGACCTCGTACAGCAGTTCGCGCCGCGTTATCGCCTCGGAGACGACGGGGCCGCCGCGGCCGTCGTTTCTCGACTGGTCCCAGCGGTCGCCCTCGAACCGGAAGGCGACCTCCTCGCCGTGGCCTGCCAGGACGTGACGGTCGACCTCGTTGAAGCAGGCGTTCGTCTGCCCGCCGACGAACCACCGGTACAGCGGCGGGTCGGAGTCGTCGAAGGCCGTCTCCCAGGGGTCGGCCGTCGCCGGCCGCTCGAGCGTAACCGGGTCACACGTCCCGTCGAACCCGCGCCACTCGTCGTCGGTTACCGTCGCCCACGTCCTCGCGTCGGGGTGGTACCAGTGCAGTTCCCGCTTGGCGATCTCGCCGTGGAACGCCCCGGGGTCCTTCCGGGCGCGCTCGCGCATTGCCGTCCAGTCGTCGGCGTCGAGAATCGGGTTCGACCGCACCGACTCCGGCGGCCGAACGAGTTCTTGCTGCTCGGACATGACACACGTATGCCGTCTCTGACGCGACGTTCAAAAAACCAATTATCAATTGTGACGATTTTGCCGACCCTACACACACGGAAGGCCTAGAGGAATATTATTATTATAGACCATTATGTTTATTGCCCGGTACCGCGCAGAGGGGTATATGCGCCCCGAGACCACCGGGGAGGAAAGCGCTTCTCCGGCGGAGCAGGTGACGGCGTGTGTGCAGCGAGCGCGCGACGCGATGGACGGCGTCGCCAATTACGACCAAGAGCGGGCCGACGAGCTGGTACGGGCGGTCGGCTGGGCCGCCTACGAGCGGGAGCGGTGTCGGGAGCTGTCGGAGCTGGCCGTCGAGACGACGGGACTGGGCGACGTCGACGACAAGTTCGCCAAGAAGCGTCGGAAGGTTCCCGGAGCGATGGCGGAGATGCTCGGCGAGGAGACCATCGGCGTCGTCGACGTCGACGAGGAGCACAATCTCGTCGAGATAGCCAAGCCGGTCGGCGTGGTCGGTGCGGTCGTCCCCTCGACGAACCCGGGGGCGACGCCGGCGCTGCTGACGATGATGGCTGTCAAAAGCCGCAACGCGATCGTGCTGTCGCCGTCGCCGCGCGGCCGGCAGGTCTGCGAGCGGTTCGTCGAGTACGTCCACGAGCAGCTGGCGGCCGTCGGCGCGCCGCGGAACCTGGTCCAGCTGCTGCCGACGCCGATCACCAAGGACAAGACCTACGAGCTGATGGACCGGGCCGACCTGCTGCAGGTGACCGGCTCGGCCGACAACGTCCGGGCCGGCCAGGAGTCGGGCACGCCGAACTACTGCGTCGGAAAGGGAAATCCGGTCGGAATCGTCGACGAGACCGCCGACGTCTCCGCGGCCGCCGAGCGGATCGCCACGAGCAAGTCCTTCGACAACTCGACGAGTTGTTCCAGCGAGGGCAACGTCGTCGTCGTCGACGACGTCTACGAGGAGACGGTCCGTGCGCTGGAACGCGCCGGCGGGTACACCTGTGACGACGCCCAGCGCCACAGGCTCCGCGAGCTGCTGTTCCCGGACGGGGAGACGCTGAACGCCGACGCGCTGGCGGCCCCGCCGGCCGAGCTGACCGAGATGGCCGGCATCGACGACCCGTCGGCGTCGGCGGCGGATTTCCTCATGGTCCGGGGCCGGGGTGTCGGCCCGGACTACCCCCTGGCCGGGGAGAAGATCACGCCGGTGCTGAACGTCTTCCGGGTCGCCGACGTCGACGAGGCGTTCGCGCTGACCCGCGAGATCCTCGACTACGAGGGCGCGGGCCACTCCGCGAGCATCCACACGTCGGACCGCGACCGGGCGGTCCGTGCGGGCCGGGAGATCGACGTCGCCCGGCTGCTGGTCAACCAGGTCCACTCCCACAGCAACGGCGGCCGCTACGACAACGGCCTGGGGGCGACCCTATCGGAGGGGGCGGGCACCTGGGGCGGCAACCAGCTCGACGAGAACGTGACCTACGAGCAGTTCTACCAGACGACGACCGTCACCCGTCCGATTCCGGACGCGACCGAACCGGACCCGGAGGCGCTCTTCGAGCCGTACCTCGGATGACCGGACGCGAACGGTTCGTCGCGCCGGAGCAGGTCGTCGTCGGCAGGGGCGCCGTCGACGAGGTCGGCGACCGCCTCGGCGAGCGGGGGTCGACCGCGCTGATCGTCGCCACCGGCGGCGTCTTCGGCCGCTACGGCGACCGGGTCCGCGACTCCCTCGCCGCCGCTGGCATCGACGCCGCCGTCTACGACGAGGTCCGCCCGGACCCCACGGTCGAGAACGTCCGGGAGGCCCTCGAGACCTACCGGGCGAGCGGCTGTGACTGTCTCGTGGCGCTCGGCGGCGGCTCGCCCATCGACACCGCGAAGGCGGTGGGTGTGCTCGCGGCCAACGGCGGCGAGATCCGCGAGTACGCCGTCGACCGGGCCGGCTACGAGGGGGTGCCGGCGTCGATTCCGCCGCTGGCCGCGGTGCCGACGACCGCCGGCACCGGCAGCGAGGCCACGCGCTCGATCGTCATCAGCGACGAGTCGACGGCGACGAAGTTCCTCGTCGTCTCGACGGAGGTGCTGCCGACCGTCGCCGTCGAGGACCCCGAGCTGGTCGCGACGCTGCCGCCGAGCCACACGGCCTTCACCGGGGTCGACGCCCTCACCCACGCGATCGAGGCGTACGTCTCGGTGCACGCCTGGTCGATGTCGGACACGCTGGCCCGGGCCGCGATCGAGCGGGTCGGGACCGCGCTGCCGGCGTCGTGGGCCAACGGCGACGACCTCGACGCCCGCGAGGCGATGCTGGTCGGCCAGCTCCAGGCCGGCCAGGCGTTCACCAACGCCTCGGTCGCGCTGGTCCACGGGATGGCCCGGCCGTTCGGCGCGCAACTGCACCTGCCGCACGGGCTAGCCAACGGCGTCCTGCTGCCGTACGTGATGGAGTTCTCCCGGCCGGGCGCCGAGGAGCGCTACGCGGACGTCGCCCGGCTACTGGGGGCCGCCACGGACGAGGCGACCGACCGGGAGGCGGCGAAAGCGGCCGCCGGCGCCGTCCGGGAGCTCTGCCGGGACGTGTCGCTGTACGACTACCTGGCGGAGTTCGGCGAGGTGCCCGACCGGGCGGCGTACGTCGACGCGGTCGGGGAGATGGCCGACGACGCGATCGCGTCCGGCTCGCCGGACAACAACCCGCGCAAGCCGACCGCCGCGGAGATCGAGGAGCTGTACGTCGACGTGTACGACGACGTGCTGACCGAATACGCATGACACGCACGACAGACACGACCGCGACGGACGCACAGCGCGGTGACCAGTTACCTGGCCGGACGTCGCCGCAGGCCGACGCCGACGGCCCCGCCGCGGAGCGACCGGAGACGGCCGCGGGACGGGAAGACGCCGACCGACAGCACCGCGAGCGGTCGGTGGTCGTCGGCGGGGACGGGGGCGGGCGGGCCACGATTCGAGGCGGCGCGGTCGAGACGCCCCCCGCGACGGAAGCGGTCGGGACGGTGAAGATCCCGGCGGCGGCCTCGCCCGCGGAGGCCGACGCCATCGCGGCGGCGATCGAAGAGCACCTCGACGCGACGGAGGCCGCGCCGGCGAGCGGGACGGACAGGTGGGCCGCCGCGGGGCGGGTTCGGGAGGTCGTCGCCGACCCCAGGCCGGCCCTCGACGGCGCCGGGTCGGACCCGTGGATCGCCGCGAGTCGAGCGCAGGACCGCCGGTAAGAGCGACGGATCGACGCAGCATGACAGAGGACGACCAGATTCCCGAGGCGTGGACGATGGACGAACAGCGATACGAACGACTCACGCGGTACCGCCGGGAGGCGGCCCGCGGCGGCGGGCAGGACCGCATCGACTCACAACACGAGAAGGGCAAGCGGACCGCCCGCGAGCGGGTCGACTACCTGCTCGACGACGGCACGTTCCACGAGATCGGGCCGCTGGCCCGCCACCAGCGCTCGGCGTTCGGCCTCGACGACCAGCGGGCCGCCGGCGACGCCGTCATCACGGGCCACGGCGAGATCGACGGCCGGAAGGCGTTCGTGTACGCGCTGGATTTCACCGTCCTCGGCGGGTCGGTCGGCGAGGTGGTCGCCGAGAAGATCTGCACCGTCCTGGAGATGGCCGTCGAAAGCGGCGTGCCGGTCGTCGGCCTGTGGGACTCCGGCGGCGCCCGCATCCAGGAGGGCGTCGGCTCACTTGCGGCCTTCGCTCGCATCTTCCGGGAGAACGTCACCGCCTCCGGCGTCGTCCCGCAGGTGTCGGTCATCATGGGGCCGTGTGCCGGCGGCGCGACCTACTCGCCGGCGCTGACGGACTTCACGTTCATGGTGGGCGACACCGCCTACATGATGATAACCGGTCCGGACGTCGTCGAGACGGTGACCGGCGAACAGGTCAGCAAGTCGGAGCTGGGCGGGGCGGAGGTCCACGCCGCCCGCAGCGGCGTCGCCCACGGCGTCGGCGACACCGAGCGCGCGGCGCTGGACGACGTCCGGGAGCTGCTGTCGTACCTCCCGCCGAACCACCTGGCGGACCCGCCGACGATCCGGAGCCGCGACGACCCCGAGCGGACGACCGAGGAGCTGGTCGAGGCCGTCCCGAGCGAGCCGCGGCACTCCTACGACGTCCGCGAGGTGGTCCGGCGGGTCGTCGACCTCGAGTCGTTCTTCGAGGTCCAGGAGCGCTTCGCGCGCAACCTCGTCGTCGGGTTCGCCCGCCTGGACGGCCGACCGGTCGGGGTCGTCGCCAACCAGCCCAGCGTCAACGCCGGCACGCTCGACATCGACGCCAGCCAGAAGGGCGCCCGCTTCGTCCGGTTCTGCGACGCGTTCAACGTCCCGATACTGACGCTCGTCGACGTTCCCGGCTTCATGCCAGGGACCAGCCAGGAGCACGACGGCATCATCCGCCACGGCGCGAAGCTGATATACGCCTACGCCGAGGCGACGGTGCCGCTGTTGACCGTGATCGTCCGGAAGGCCTACGGCGGGAGCTACATCGTCATGGGGTCGAAGTTCCTCGGCTCGGACGTCAACTACGCCTGGCCCGAAACCGAGATGGCCGTGATGGGGCCACGGGGCGCGGTGAACGTGCTCTACCGCGACGAGATCGCGGCGGCCGACGACCCCGAGTCGCGCCGCGAGGAGCTGATCGAGGAGTACCGTGAGGAGTTCGCCAACCCGTTCCGCCCGGCCGAGCAGGGGTACATCGACGACGTGATCCACCCCGCCGAGACCCGCCGGCGACTGGTCGGCGACCTGGCCGTCTTCGAGCGCAAAAACGAGCGGACGATCCCGAAGGGACACGGCAACGTCCCGTTGTAGCGGTCGTCCGTGGCGCGATTTTCCCGTTCGAGCGGAAGCGGCTAGATTAGTCGTCAGGAAGAGGGTGCGTATGGTACGGACAGTTCGTACCGACCCGCTCCGCAACGAACCGCAACACCTCGAAAGCCCTCGGCCGGCTCCGGTCGCGCGGCTCGCTGTCGTCGCCGTCCGACGTTCGCCTCACTCCGTTCGGCTCACCGTCGCCGTGCTTCCCGGAGCCGGCCTCGCCCTTTCAGTCCACCAGGAAATCGGCTTCCCGGCCGGCTGTCCCTGGCGGACTGAAAGGGCGAGCGGCGCTCGGCGGTGCCCCGACCCCGCAAGCACCGCAGGGAGCAGCGCGACCGAGGAGCGCAGCGCGGGTCGCGGCGCCCCGAGCGCCGCGAGGGCTTTCAAGCTATCCATGCCGAGGCAGGCGCAACCCAATCGAACCACTCCATACACACCCTAAACGGAACAGTTCTGGAGTCTGCTCCGGATTCGGCGTGAACGACTGACGATGGCACCCCGTCGGCGTTCCGAGCCGACGGACGGAACGGTCAGACGTCCCGTGTCGAGAGGTGCTCCAGCAGCGCGTCGTGGACCACGCCGTTGCTGGCGAGGATGGGCGTGCGGTCGCCGTCGGCGTCCAGCCGGACGCAGTAGTCGGCGCCCTCGTCGTCGGTGGCGGCTCCGCCGGCCTCCCGGAGGATGCAGAGGCCGGCCGCGACGTCCCACGGGTGGGTGTCGTACTCCCAGACGGCGTCGGCGCTGCCGGCGGCGACGTAGGCGAGATGGAGCGCGGCGCTGCCGAGCCGGCGGACCCCCTGGGTCTCGTTGTAGAACGCCTGCAGGAAGCTGCCGTCGGGGTCGTAGCCGGACAGGAGCATGCTCTCATCGAGGCGGTCCCGGTCGGTCGGTTCGATGGGACTGCCGTTCTGGTAGGCGCCGCGGCCGGCGACGCCGTGGAACATCTCGTCGGATTCGGGGCTGTACACCACCCCGATGACCGGGGTTTCGTCGGCATCGAGCAGGGCGATGGACACCGAGTAGTTGGGGTTGCCGTGGGCGAAGTTGCCGGTGCCGTCCAGCGGGTCGACCAGCCAGGTGTAGCCGTCCTCCGACGGGACTGCCGGGCTCTCCTCCGAGCGGATGCCGTGGCTCGGGAATTCGCTTTCGATGACGGTGGTGATGATGTGTTCGGACTGGTAGTCGGCCTCGGTGACGATGTCGGACTTGTCGGTTTTGTACTCGATCTGCTCGACCTGGCCGTGGAGCTCGTGGAGCGGCTCGCCGGCCGACCGGGCGGCCTCCCGGGCGACGCGGGCGGCCTGCGTGAGGAAGTCCGTCGGCTCCTCGTCGGCGGCCAGCCGCTCGCGGGGGCCCTCGTCGTCGAGGCTCCGGAGCCCCCAGCCCAGTTTGTCGACCAGCGCGGTGATGAACGGGTCGTCGTAGGAGGTCCGGATGACCTGAGCCGGCCGGTCGGCGCCGGTGACGGTGACCACCGTCCCGGGTTCGAGCCGCTCGTACCGCCGCCCGCCGTCGACGTCGATGTCGAAGTCGTCCTCGAGGACGACCTGGACCGTCGACTCCTGGCTGACGACGATGGGGTCGGAGGTCGCACTGATGGTCTCGTGGGGGATGATCTGCAGCGTGCGGTTGTCGTGGGGGTAGTGGACCGGCCCGTGGTTGGAGTAGCTCCGGCCCGTGCTGCCGGTCGGCGTGCTGACTATCAGCCCGCTGCCGAAGTACCGGCCGACGTACTCGTCGTCGACGTAGACGTGCAGCGTCCCGACCTTCGTCTGGTGGCGCTCCTCGGGCGGGTGCTTCTGGAGGAACACCTCGTTGATGCCGGTCGTCTCCAGGTCGCCGGCCGTGACGTGGTACTGCTGACGGGCGTGGACCGACGAGCGACCCCGGAGCACCTCGTCCATGGCGTCGCCGAGGTCGTTCGGGTTGACCCGGGCGAGAAAGGCTAGCGTCCCGGTGTTGACGCCGAGCAGCGGGAGCTGGTGGGGCGTGAACGCCCGGACGCCCTCCAGAAAGGCGCCGTCGCCGCCGATGCTGATGGCGACCGTCTCCTGGGCCCGTCCGACGTGGTCGTCGGTCACCTCGGTCCCGATGTCCAGACAGGTGAACTCGATGTCGTGACCGGCCGCCCACGACCGCAGCCGTTCGATGGTTTCGTCGCTGTCCGGCGTCGCGAGAGCGATCGCCTCCTTCGTGGTCGCGAGTCGACGACCGTGCATGATCGTGTCATACCGTACACCGGGGTAAAAAGGTACTGAACGTTCCTGACAGACGGGGCGATGCGGCCGGAGACGGATCGCCGCTCGTCGGGCGCCTCACCGACGGCGGCCCGCGTTGCCGACTCCGGGCGGCGGGGCCGACCGCAATCGCGGCCGCGGCCGCGACGGCGTTCGCGGCGGCGGCCGGGCATCGCAGCTCGTAAGGCGCCGCTTCGGACCGGATCCGGCGCGCCCTCGGCGACGTTCCAAAATCTTATCCGTGAAAGAAGAGACGTCACGATCGACCAGACATGACGGGCGAGGACGGGACTCTGTTCGACAGACGCGACGTGCTGAAGACGACCGGCGCCGGCATCGCCGGGGCGGCGGTCCCCGGGGCGGCGAGCGCGGCCGGCGAGGGCCGCGGGCCGCCGGCGCGAGCGATTCTGACCGTCGACCCGGCGGCCCCGAGTCCCGGCGAGACGGTGACGCTGTCGGGCGAGCGGTCCCGGCCGAGCGCCGACGCCGACGGTATCGAGACGTACGCGTTCGAGGTGACGGGGCCCGACGGCGACCGGCTGCTGGCGACGGCCGGCGGGGCGGCGACGGCGACCGTGGAGCTGCCCGAGGCCGGCGACTACACGGTGCGGCTGACGGTCACCGACGACGCCGACGGCACGGACGTCGCCGAGCGGACCCTCGACATCGGGTTCCCGCGGGAGCTGCTGAACCCCCGGGCCCGGAACGCGGCCCACGCCTGGGAGCGGGGCTACCGCGGCCGGGCCGACCGGACGGTACTGCTGCCGGACAGCGGCGTCGACGCCCGCCACGGCGACATCGGCCCCTGGACGGGGGTCCGGGTCGACGCGACCGACGGGCTGTCGGTGACCGACGGCGCCGCGAGTCTCTCGGCGGTCGACCCGCCGGCACGGGGGTCGCTGCCGCGGCTCGTCGGCTGGCTGCGGGCCGACGGCGACCCGGATCTGCCGCGGGACACCAGCGGCCACGGCAGTCACTGCTGCGGCATCATGACCGGCACCGGCCGGGCGCGGGTGCTCGAGACGGGGACGTTCCTCGAGCGGTGGGAGTTCGACGGCGACCGGGCGGAACCACCGGCGGGGACGCTGGAGTTCGTCGCCCCCGGCGAGACGGCCGGCCGGGAGCTGTTCGTCGCCCTCGGCGGCCGCTGGGTCGACGCCCGGCTGGTCGGCCCCGACGGCTCGGAGCTGGCGACCGGCGGGACGTCGGTCAACGCCCTCCAGCACGGCGGCGGCAGCACCGCCGAGAGCGGCTACGGCGAGCGGGCGGTGCTGACGGCCGACGCGGTCCACGACGCCGGAGCCGACGAGGCGGGTCGGACGTACACGCTCGAACTGACCGTCGACGGCCGGTCGCCGGACGGCACCGGCGAGCTCGAACGGGTCGCCGCCTCGGTCGTCGCCGAGCGCGGGACCGACCTGGCCGCCAGCGGCGAGATCAACGACCTCGAGGTGACGGGCGGGCTCACCGACCGGGGCGACCAGGCGCTGCACCCGGGCGTCGCCCCCCGGCAGAGCCTCGTCGCCACGCCGAACACGTTCTCGCTCGTCAGCGGCCGCAGTAGCGTCCTCCGGACCATCGGCGACAACGCCCGGCGGTACGCCGAGGCCTTCGCGTCCCGGGCGGTCAGCATGTCGTGGGGCCAGCCGCTCGGTGTGCCGTCGGCGGTCGTCCAGAACGACTACGACGAGGTCTACGAGAGCATCGCGGCGCTGGCGCGGGCGGGGCTGGTGTCGGCCCACGCCGTCGCGAACCTGCCGGGGACGCCGACCGGCGGCAGCGACACCGTCTCCGGGGCGCCGGAGGCCATCTCGGTCGTCCGGACCGACCACCTGTCCGGCATCAGCACGACCTCCTCGGGCGGGCTGGCGACCGTCACCGACGACGGCGAGGTCTTCCAGACGCCGGACGTCTGCGCCTACGGCCAGGACGAGACGTCGGTCGACGCCCGGACCGACACCGAGAGCGGCGAGTACGGCGAGGTCGGCGGCTACACCGAGTTCACCGGGACGTCGATGGCGGCGCCGTCGACGGCGGGGCTGGCGGCGCTGGTGATGCAGGCCATGGAGGAGGACGGCCCCGCGGGGCTGGACCTGCCGGCGCCGTCGGCGCTGTTCGGCGAGGGCCGCGACGAGACCGACCGGCTGGCGTGGACGCTGAAGTCGAAGGCGACGCTACTGGCGACGGCGACGACGACGGCGTTCAACGCGATCCCGTGGCACGGCGACCAGGCGCCGGCGTACACGCCGGGCGAGCGGGACCCCTACGAGGGGTTCGGCCGTATCAACGACGGCGCGGCCGTCGACGCCGTCTCCCGGGAATTCGACGAGGAAGGGACGACGACGGCGACCCTGGGCCTCGACGTCCCCGACGACGAGCAGGCCGCCGCCGGCTACATCACCGGCCCCGGCACCTACGAGGTCAGCGCCGTCTTCGACGGCTACGAGGGCCGGGACGCCGACCTGACCGGCGGTGCACCGCACATCGATATCGTCGTCTACGACGCGCTGTCGCCGGCGGGCGTCGACGACGACGGCCCCGCCACCGGGACGCCGACCGTCGTCGACAGCTACCGCGGCACGCTCGACGCTGAGGGCGACGTCACCGTGAGTCTCGGGGAGGGCGACGTCTACCAGGTCGTCGTGAAGCTCGTCTCCGTGCCCGGCGACGGCGCCAGCCAGCTGGCCGGCACCGACGTCGACGTCCCGCCGGCGGCCGGCGGTCTACTGTTCAACGGCGCCGACGTACAGGTCGACGTCGAGATCGGGGTCGAGGAGACCGGGGCCACGGTCGCCCCCGACGACGGGGCCTGAGCGGCCGTCGCCGACGGGTCGGGTCGTCGCGTGTGCAGCACGACGCTGGCGGCCCGCTCGGCCGGCCGCACCCGGCCGCCGTCCGGCAATAAAAAAGCACATGTATCACCGTGGCCAGCCACAACGCATGGCCATTCAGGACGTGTTTCTCTCGCCGCTAGGGCTCGCCGCCCTGTTGTTCGCGGTCCCCATCGTCGTTCTCTATCTGATCCGCCCGGACCCCGACCGCGTCGAGCTGCCGACGTTCCGGTTTCTGGCGAGCGAGAAGCGCCAGCGGGCGACCAGCCCGTATCTCGAGCGGCTCTCCCGGAGCCTGCTGCTGTTGTTGCAGCTGCTGGCGGTCGTGCTGGTGGCGCTGTCGCTGGCGGCGCCGTACGTGCTGGTCGCCGAGCGGACGACCGTCGAGGAGACGGTGATCGTCGTCGATTCGAGCGCCAGCATGGCGACGACCGACGGCGGCGAGAGCCGGTTCGCGGCGGCCGTCGACGCCGCCGAGGGGGCGGTGACGTCCACGACATCGGTCGTCACGACGGCCGGCAGCGGCGAGGTGGTCGCCAGGCGGGCGACGCCGGCGACGGCCCGGGACGCCCTCTCGCGGGTCGAGCCGACCGGCGCCCCCGGCGATCTCCGCGGTGCGGTGACGCAGGCGACGGCGCTGGCGGGCGAAAACACCCGTGTCGTGGTGTTCAGCGACTTCGCCGGCGACCGCTGGGCCGACCCGGTGACGACCGCCCGGGCCCGCGGCGTCACGGTCGACCTCCGGCAGTTCGCCGGCGGCGGGGGAGCGAACGTCGGCTTCATCGACCGGGAGTTCGCCGGCTCGCAGGTGACGCTGACGGCGAAGAACTTCGGCGACGAGGAGACGACCCGGACGGTGACGCTCGGCGACCAGCGCCGCGAGATTCGGCTGGCGCCGGGTGGCGTCGGCGAGGTGACGCTGTCGGTGCCGGCCGGCGGCGGCGAGGCCCGCCTCGAGCCGGGCGACGACTTCGCGGTCGACGACACCGCCGCCGTCGCCGCCCCCGCCGACGAGACGGTCGACGTGCTGCTGTTCACGAACGACCGCAACCGGTACCTGACGGCGGCGCTGGAGGTCATCGACCAGGTGAACGTCACCGTCGCGGAGCCGCCGACGACGGTCGACCGGGAGTACGACGTCGTCCTCTACGGCGACGTCGAGGCGGAGTCGCTGCTGCCGGGCAACGTCGAGACCGGCCGACAGGTGCTGGCCGGCGGCGGCGGCGTCGGCGTCGTCGCCCAGCCCGAGCCGCCGGAGCGGCTCGGCGACCTGTTACTGTTGGAGCCGGCCGGCACGGCGTCGACCCCGAGAGTCGAGTCGACGACCCGGACCCAGTTGACGGCGGACATCGACTTCCAACCCCCGTCGGTGTACCTGAACGGGTCGCTCCGCGAGGGGCGGGCGCTGGTCGAGTTGGACGACGGCACGCCGCTTCTCGCAACGTCCGAGCGGGCCAGCGGCCGACTGCTCTACTACGGCTACATCGAGGACGGCTCGTCGTTCAAGTTCAACAGCCGGTATCCGGTGTTCTGGAAGCGGGCGGCGTTCTACCTGGCCGACCGGCCGACGCTGTCGTCGGTCAACCACGCCACCGGCGAGACGGTCGAGTTCGACGCCGAGACCGTCGAGGGCCCCGAGGGAACGCTGTCGGGGCCGATGGTCACCCTCCGGGAGCCCGGCTTCTACGGAACCGACGGCGCGCGGGAGAGCGCGGCGCTGCTGTCGGAGCGGGAGTCCGACACCGCCGTCGAGCCGATCGACGAGCGGGACCGGACGGGCAACATCGCGCGGACGGCGCCGAGTCAGGTGCCGCGGCCGCTGACGGAGTACTTCGCCGTCGGGGCGCTGCTGGTGGTCGTCGCCGAGATCGGCTACCTCTACCGGCGGGGTGATCTCTGATGTCGGTCTCCTACACCCTGGCGGACGGATTCACGGTCGGCCTCGAGCAGCTGTGGCCGCTGGCGCTGCTGCCGGTCGCGGTCGCGGCGCTGGCGTATCTGACCCTCGGGGGCGACGACGGAACGCGGTCGGCCTCCGAGCGGAGTCGGCGGCTACTGCTGGCGAGTCGGGTGCTCGTCGTCTGTCTGCTCGTCTTCGGGGCGATGGGGCCGTTCACCGTCCAGTCGCAGGAGACGCCGGGCGAGCCGGAGGTGACGCTGTTGACCGACGACTCCGCCAGCATGGCCGTCCAGCGGAACGTCACCGACCGGCTCGCCTCGGACATCGAATCGGAGGGCGTCCCGGTGACGCGGGCCAGCGTCGGCGCGGGCGGAAGCTCGCCGGTCGGCGATGGGGTGGCGGCGAACCTCCGGGAGAACGGAACCGTCGTCGTCGTCTCCGACGGGCAGGTGACCGAGGGCCGGAGCCTCGCGGCCGCGGCCGAGGAGGCGCGGTCGCTGAACGCGACGATCCACGCCGTCGAGTTGAACGCCACCGAAACCGAGCGGGCCGTCGCGATCGAGGGCCCGGAGACGGTCACCACGGGCGTCGAGACGGAGTTCACCGTCCGGCTGCGCGGGGCCGCCGTCGACGGGCGCGTCCCGGTCGAGGTGACCGTCGACGGCGAGTCGGTCCGCAACGAGAGCCTCGGCGACAACGAGGCGTTCACCGTCTCGGAGACGTTCGAGGAGACCGGCACCCACCGGGTGACCGCGACGATCCGGGGCGACGACGTCTACGAGCGCAACGACGTCTTCTACCGGAGCGTCCGGGTCGTCGAACAGCCGGACCTGCTGTACGTCGCCGACGGCGACTACCCGCTGCGGAGCTACCTCGAGGAGTTGTACGACGTGACGACGGCCTCGAGCGTGCCGTCGGAACTCGACGACTACGCGGCGGTCGTCGTCCAGGACCGGCCGGCGAGCGAGGTCGGCGACGTCGGGGCGCTCCAAGAGCACGTCGTCGGCGGCGGCGGGCTGGTGGTCGTCGGCGGCGAGAACGCCTACGGCAACGGCGGCTACGAGCGGTCGTCGCTGGCGCCGCTGCTGCCGGTCCGGGTCGGCAACGCGACCGGCGGCGCCGCCAACATCGTGCTCCTGATCGACGTCTCCGGCAGCACACGACGGACCTTCGAGATACAGAAGGCCACCGCCCTCGACGTCGTCGAGCAGCTCGACGGCCGCCAGCGGGTCGGTATCGTCGCCTACACCATCGAGCCGTACCGGGTCGCCGACCTCCAGCCGCTGAATGACAACCGTCGGACGCTGACCGACCGGATCCGCCGGCTGGAAAGCGGCGGCGCGACCGACACCGCCCGCGGCCTCCAGGGGGCGAACACGCTGCTCGGCGACCGCCAGGGGACGGTCATCCTGCTGACCGACGGCCAGGACGACCCCGACCCGGCGACGGTCGTCGCCCGGCGGCTCGACCGCCAGGGCACGCGCGTCATCACGGTCGGCGCCGGCGGAAACGTCGACGAGGACGTCCTCCAGCAGATCGCCGACGCCGGCGGCGGCTCGTACCTCCGGGCCGACGACACGACCCGGCTGAAGCTCCTGTTCGGCGGCGGCTCGCAGGTCGAAGGCGACAACCTCACCGTCGTCTCCCGGAACACGTTCATCACCTCCGGAGTCGAGCCGACCGCCAGCCCCGGCCGGGCCAACGAGGTGCGGGTCAAGCAGGGCGCGGACTTCCAGGTCGCGACGGCCGACGGGGCGCCGGCGATCGCCTCCTGGCGGTTCGGGCTCGGACGCGTCGTCTCGATCACCGCCTACGACGACGCCAACACCCTCGACGGACTGCTGGAGGCGCCGGACTCGATTCTGACGACGCGGTCGGTCAACTATGCCGTCGGCGACCCGACCCGGACACTGACCGACGTCACCACGGCGACCGACACCCGCCTCGGGGAGCCGGCGCGGGTCCGGTACCGCGGGGAGTCGCCGCCCGACGAGGCAGCGTTCGGCCAGGTCGAGGAAGGGCTCTATCGGGCGACCGTCACGCCCGAGGAGCGCGGCTACCGGACGGCCTTCGGCGCCGAGTACGCGGCCAACTACCGGCCGGAGTACGGTCGGTTCGGCCGGAGTTCGGCGCTGTCGAGCGCGGTCCGGACCACCGGCGGGCAGTCGTTCGACGCCGACCAGGGCGCCGAGATCGCACGGATTGCGAGCGAGCGGTCGACCCGTGTGCGGTCGGTGCGGAACGCCTGGGGGTGGGTGCCGCTGCTCGTCGGCCTTCTGCTGTTCGTCGCCGAGGTCGTCACTCGACGGCTTCAAGTGTACCGTAGGCGCACCTTACTGGAGAGTGGTCTCCAGTGAGCGCAATCGGTACAAGCATCAACGTCGGGATGGTCGCACTCATCGTCACCTCCCTGGTCGGCACCGCCGGCGCGACCGTGGTGTATCAGGACTCCGCCGACGACCTGCGGTCGCAGAACGAGGAACTCCGGTCGCAGAACGAGAAGCTGCGAACGCAGCTGAACGCGACGCGGAGCGACCTCGAGGACGCCAGAAAGCAGGTCGACACCCTCGAGAGCCGCCTCGAAACCCGGACCCAGGACGTCGACCAGGTGACGGGCGAGCTGGAGCGGACCGAAAACGAGCTGTCCGCGACGGAGGAGGAACTCGACCGGACGACGAGCGAACTCCAGCAGGCCGAAAACCGGGTCAACGAGCTCGCGCGCAGGGTCGGCAACCTCACCGCCGAGCGGAACCGGCTGAAATCGCGGCTGGACAGCAAAAACGAGACGATCGAGGGCCTCAGAAGCGAAATCGAGAACCTCGAAAAGAGAATCAGGGCGCTCGAGAACGAAAACGAGGACCTGCGGAACGAGAACAGCCGGCTCGAAAGCGACCTCGAGAGCCTCTGTAGCGACGAGGAAAACGAGGACAAGGAGGAGTGCGACGACTACTGATGACCGACACGGGTGAGACGGAGCCGTGAGCGACGACGCAGACGAAGAGGAAGACCTCACCGTCGAGGTCGACCTCGAGAGCGGAAGCGACGACGCACCAGAAGCCGAGGGGGAGACGCAGGCCGACGACGCGACCCCCGATGCCGACGACGGGACGGCCCCGGAGGCCGACACCGACCCGGAGAGCCCGCAGGGACGGATGGAGCGGGCGCTGACGGCGGTCCGGCGCGAGGGTCAGAAGGCGGCGGCGATCTACGCGGTCGCCGACGGGGTGGCGGCGATGCTGGCCGTCAACGTCGTGCTCGCGACAATCGCGTCGGCGGTGCCCTATCCGACGGTGCTGGCGGTGCTGGCCGGCGTCGCCGTTCTCGGCGGGGAGTTCTGGCTCCGGACCAGACGATCGCCGGTCGAGCGGTTCGAGGCGGCGAACCCGGCGGTTGCGGGGCCGCTCCGGACGGCCCGCGACGCGGTCGAGTCGGGTGCCGACAACCGGATGGCCGCCCGCCTCTACGAGGAGACCCTCGAGCGGCTGCGGGACGCCTCCGGCGTCGCCCTCGTCGACGGCGCGCGGGTCGCCGCGACGGGGGTCGTCGTCGTGGTGCTGTGTCTCGCCTCGCTGCAGGTGAGCGTCGTCGGGCTCTCCTTCCTCGGCGACGACTCGACGACGGCGGTCGACGACCGGCCGGAGGCCGTCACGCCGGAGCCCGACGGCCTCCGGGACGGCGGCGCCGTGCTGGGCGACCCCGATCCGGTCGACCGCGGCAGCGAGGACGTCACCGCCGAGGTGGAGGCCAACGAGGGCGACGGGCCGATCGAAGAGGACCGGAGCTTCCCGTCCGACGGCGGTGGCGCCGGCGGCGCCGACGTCGAGACCCGGCAGGCGGCCTTCAGCCGCCCCGACCGCGTGGAGAACGCCGAACTCGTCAGGGAGTACAACCTCCGGATCCGCGAACAGGAGTGAACGCGACCGTCCAATCGACACGACCGAACACATGACACAGGACACGGATCTCACGGCCGACGACGAACAGTACGAGTACGACATCGACGAGCTGCAATCGAAGCTGCGGGACGCCCGCGAGGAGCTGGACCGCCGCATCGTCGGCCAGGAGGCGGTGCTCGACGGGCTGTTCGTCTGCATTCTCGCGGACGGCAACGCGCTGCTGGAGTCGAACCCCGGGCTCGGGAAGACGACGATGGTGCGCACCGTCGCCGAGGTGACGGACCTCGGCTTCTCGCGGATCCAGAACACCCCGGACCTGATGCCGTCGGACATCACCGGCACGGAGATCATCCGCGAGACGGACGCCGGCCGGGAGTTCGTCTTCGAGGAGGGGCCGGTGTTCGCGAACGTGGTGTTGGCCGACGAGATCAACCGTGCGACGCCGAAGACCCAGGCGGCGCTGCTGGAGGCGATGCAGGAGCGGCAGGTGACGGCCTCCGGCGACACCTACGACCTCCCGGAGCCGTTCTTCGTGCTGGCGACGCAGAACCCCATCGACCAGTCGGGGACGTACGCGCTGCCGGAGGCGCAGACCGACCGCTTCACGATGAAACTGCTGGTCGACTACCCCGGCCGCGAGCAGGAGGAGGAGATCGTCGACCTCTACACGGAGGGCAGCGAGACGGTGCCGGTCGAGCGGGTGCTCGCCCGCGAGGAGATTCGCGCCGCCCAGCGGCTCGTCCGGGACGTCCCCATCGCCGAGGACGTCCGCGAGCGGGCCGTCGACATCGTCCGGCGGACCCGCGAGGCCGACGCCATCGAGTTCGGTGCCAGCCCGCGGGCGAGCATGGCGCTGGTGTCGACCGCCAAGGCCCGGGCGTTCCTCGAGGGCCGCTCGCACGTCGCCGCGGAGGACATCGAGGCGCTGGCCGCGCCCGTTCTCCGGCACCGCATCGTCCTCGACTTCCGCTCGGAGCGGGAAGGCACCACCGCCGACGACGTCATCGCGTCGCTGCTGGAGTGACGATGGACGGGACGCCGGCGGGATGCGACCGTGGACGCGAAGTCGAGGCCAGAGCCCAAGCCGAAGCCGGAGGCGGAGTCGAAGGCAGAGACGACGGCGGAGCCCACCGACGGCCGCGACGTCCGGGCGACGGCCGGACGGGGAGGCGGCCGTGACCATCGACCCCGACTTCCTCGACGAGCTGGGCCGGTTCGGGGCAGCCCTGGACCGCCAGGCGGCGGCGCTGCGGCAGGGCGACCAGGAGTCGCCACGGGTCGGCGAGGGGCTGACGTTCAGCGACTACCGGCGCTACGCGCCCGGCGACGACACCCGGCTCATCGACTGGAAGCTGTTCGCCCGCACCGAGGAGTACTTCATCAAGGAGTTCGAGGAGGAGCGGAGCCTCACCGTCCACCTGCTCGTCGACGCCAGCGGGTCGATGGACTACGGCGAGGCCGCGACGCCGAAGTTCGAGTACGCCGCCAAGCTGGCGCTGGGGTTCGGCTACCTCACCGCCGAGAACAACGACGAGTACCGCATCCACACGTTCCGGGACGCCGCCGACCGGCTCGACGCCGACCGCTCGAACCGCGGCGAGCTGCTGGCGGTGATCGACCAGCTGAACGCGACCGACCCCGCCGGCGAGACGGCCTTCGACGAGGTGCTGTCGGCTTACGCCGAGCGGATCCGCTCGCGGTCGCTCGTCGTCGTCTTCAGCGACTTCCTCGCCGACCCCGAGCGGATCGAAGAGGGCGTCGCCGCCCTCGCCCGCAAGGACGTCGACGTACTGTTGGTCCGCGTCGTCGCGCCGGCTGAGCGGGACCCGCCGATCACCGGCGACACGCTGTTCGACGACCCCGAGAGCGACGCGACGAAGCGATCGTACTTCAGCGAGGGGCTGGCCGCCAGCTACCGGCGCCGGCTCGACGGCCACGTCGAAGCCGTCTCCCAGCGGGCGACCGGCCTCGGCGCCGACCACGTCCTCGTCGAGACCGACGCCGACTACTTCGACGCCTTCGCCAGCGTCTGGCTCGCGTAGCGGGCGCTCGAAGCAGGACCGGCGCCGCGACCGGAGCCGCCGCACCGCCCGCGGCCCACGTACGAATCTCCCTGCGTATGGTGGGGTCGGGATAGGCCACGCCGCGACCGCTGCGAACGGGTATGACCGGGATGCTGGCAGGACGCGAACGGGGACGGAAGTCGACGGGCGCGTCGTTCGGCCAGAAGGGAAACCGGACCCCCGCCGTCGACACGGAGGCGGCGCTGGCGGCGCTGTACGACGCCGCCCGGCGGCTGCTCCGGACGGCGGCCGAGGAGCCGCACACCGCCGGCGAGCTCATCGAGACGTGTTCGATCCGGGCGGGCCGGTCGGGTGACTCGCCGAGCGGCGTTATCCCGACGCCGGCGACGCGGACGTCAGCTACGGCGGGGCTCCCCGTCGCTGCGGCCGGGGTCGCGCCGGCCGCGGTCTCGGTGCCGTGCCCCGGTCGCTCGGGCGCCCGCCGCGAGCACACCGGGTCGTCGCGTGAGAATGACACCGTCGCTCGTCCGCGTGGCGGTGCGCGAACGCCGATCATGCGTTCGTCGTGTCCGAGCGACGGTCACCGGGGGCCGCGGGCGGCGTCGCCGGCGGCCGAGACGACCGTCGACGCGACCGTGGGACTTATTCACATGGAGAACGTAGTTCGGGGTACCGTCCCGCACTGTCACCGTGGGTAAGCGGACAGGGACGGGGCGGCCCACCGGTTGACTGCTGTCGGTGGCGGCACACCGCCGCGGTGTGCCGCGTTCCACTCATCGTCTCGCCGCCGTGCGGTCGGCGGGCGCCGGGGCCCGCGGGCCGCAGGGAGCCGCCTCCGGTCGTTTCAATACCCTTTTGCCGACGCGCCCAGTTCCAACGAGTATGGCGGACTTCCAGGTCGTCGTCGGCGATCCCGGTGACGGCGCCACGCACTCCTTCGACGTGGACGGACAGGACGCGAACCGATTCGTCGGCCGCTCCATCGGCGAGACGGTCGACGGCAGTGCTGTCGGGCTGTCGGGGTACGAACTCGAGGTCACCGGCGGCTCCGACACCTCCGGTCGGCCGATGCGGGAGGACGTCGACGGCTCCGGAACCGCGGCGGTCCTGCTGGAAGGCGGCGTCGGCTTCGAGCCGACCGTCGACGGCGAGCGCAAGCGCGTCACCGTCCGCGGCGCCGAGATCTCCGACGAGACGCGGCAGATCAACGCCAAGATCGTCGCCCGCGGCGAGGAGTCCGTCGAAGACCTGCTCGGCGACGAGAACGAGGACGAAGACGAGTAATCGCTCTTCCGGCACCATGCCCAGCGTCACCTCCGACGGCGTCGACACCGTCCGCGCGGAGATCGTCGAAAGCGGCGCCCTCGACCGCCCGAAGGTGCGACTGCCGGACGGCACGGCCCCCGAGGGCGTCGTCCGGGTCGACGCCGCCGGGTCGACCTACCACGCGCCCGTCGTCGTCGCCCTCGACGGCGACCTCGAGCTGCGCGGGCTCTACGACAACGCCCGCATGGCCCGGGAGCGCGACGGCGACAACCGGCTGGCGGCGTGGGTCGACGAGAACGGCCTCGCCCCCGGCCGGACCGTCCTCGTCGACGTCATCGTCGACGGCCAGCAGTACGGCCTCCGGGCGCCCGGCGAGGAGGCCGTCTACCGGGTCGTCGATTCGCCGGACGACGACCTCGCCTCGATAGCCGAGGACCTCGACGGATGAACGGCGAGGCCCGCTACGAGTCGTTTCTGGCGGGCGACCGACCCGACGACGTACTCGTCTACCTCCACGAGGACGGCGTCGGGTCGGTGGAGGACCTGCTCGAGATCGGCACCCGTGTCGACGACGGCGTCGTCCTCGTGTTGCCCGGCGACGACGGCCGGGCGGCCTTCGAAAGCGCGACCGGAATGGACCCGATGGCGTTCGCCGGCGCCGCGATGGACACCGACGGCGACGTCGGCGACGACTGTACCGGCGGGACCTGTCCTGCGAGCGACGGCAACGACGCCGACCACTACGCCAGGTTCGTCTTCGCCTTCGCCGAAGAGCAGGACGAGGCGGTCGGCGACCTCTACGCCGAGGGTGACGTGATGCACGCCTACGCCGCCTGCGACTGTGGGACGACCTACTCCGAAAAGTGGGTCGTCGACGGGTAGCCGCCCTCGGACCGCGGCGGCGCGCGTCCGCACCGTCGTCGTACTGTCCGCGGGGAGTTCCGCCACGAACGACCCGGTCGAGGACGAGACGGTCGTCGGAATGATTGAGGCCCGTCGGCCCGGATGGACCGTCGAGGAGTCCGTCGAGCGGCTCGAACGGGAGTACCCGGTTCTCCGGCAGTTCGACGTCTCGCAGCGGGTCGAGCCGACGGCCGAGGACCGGCGGCGCGAGCTCAAAGAGCGGTACGTCGAGGGCGACATCGGCGACGCCGAGTTCGAGCGGCGGATGGACGAGCTGATGGACGACCCCGGCTCGGAGGGCTCCCGGAAGTCCGACTCGGCGGGAACGACCGAGGAGGACGCTCCGCGCTGACCCGGTCACCGGTCGTCGAGCGTCCTGCAACCGGGGACCGCGCCGTCGAGGGGAAGTCGAGACGCCGTCGCGAAGCGGCCCCGGTCAGGCCTTCGCGTCCGCGTCCACGTCCGCGTCCGCGCCATCATCTATCAGCGCCCGGAACGCGTCGAGGATGACCTGCTTCGTGACGGCGCCGCGGGTCGTCCAGTGGTGGGCGTAGTCCAGCATGTCGTCGTAGATGTCGGGCTTGCAGCCGGCGGCCTTCGGGTGGCCGCCGCCGTTGACCTGCGCGGCGACCTCGTGGCAGCGCTCGAAGGCGTCGGTACCGCGGATGGAGGCCGACCCCGCGGGCTTGACGACGACGGAGGCGTCGGCGCCCGCCTCGCGCATCGCCTCGGCGACCTCGTTCTGCGAGCACCGGCCGTAGGTGACGCCGACGGTCCACTCGCCGATGGCCTCGTAGTCGGCGCGGTCGACGGCCCGCTCGACCAGTGCCTCCTTCTCGACGCGCTGCTCTTCGAGGAACGCCTCGACGTCGGCCGGTAGGTCCGCGCCGTGCTCGAGGACGGTCGCAAGGTACTCCTCGGGGTCGGCCCAGTAGGCGTAGTCCGCGAGGTCGTCGCTGCGGGGGTCCTCCCGGAGCCAGAGGTCGTGGTCCCGCGTCACCGCCGCCAGGTCGGCGTACTGCTCGTCGAAGTCGTGGTCGAGACTCCGGAGCGTCACGTCGGCCGAACACTCCTCGTCGGATTCGCCGACGACCAACTCGGCGTGCTCGCGGACCGCCGCCGCCAGGTCGGCGTCCCACTGGTGGTGGTCGAACCACCGGACGTCGGCGGCGTGGTCGGCGACCGCCGCCAGCGGCTCGACGTCGCGGTCGTCGTCGGGACAGAGGTCGCAGACGTACAGCTCGAGGCCGGGGTCGCCGAACTCGACGACGTACTCGAGGGCGTCGGCGATCTCGTGGGGGCCGGCCGGCAGCAGCGCCGCCTCGCCCAGGGCGGTCCGCAACAGCGCGACGCAGGCGAGGCCGTCGGCGTCGGGGTCGGCGACGACGACCCGGTCGGCGCCGGCAAGCGCCTCCCGGGCCTCGCGTTCGGTTTCGACCTCGTCGACGGAGTCGGGAACGAAGAACCCCTCTCCGGGCAGCAGCGACCGTCGGGTCAGCGGGAGGGTCTCGTCGTCGATGAGCGCGTCGTCCATACGGTCGGGAGGAGCGCCGACGGCAAGAACCCCCCGTTGTCACTCCAGGTGCCGGACGGTCAGCACCGGCCGCGAGCAGGTGCGGACGACCCGCTCGGCGACGCTGCCGAGCAGAAAGGAGCGCTCGCCGTGACGGCCGCGGGTGCCGACGGCGACGGCGTCGGCGTCGATCTCGTCGGCGTAGTCGACGATGGCGTCGGCCGGACGGCCGACCCGGACGGCGGTTCCGAGGGTCGCCGGCTCCGCGCGGGCGTCGTTGACGGCCTCGACGTCCGCCAGCGCCTCCCGGCCCTGCTCGTCGAGGGCCGCCCGGACGTCGTCGCGGACCCCGTCCGGCAGCGACTCGATCCGGCCGGCGTCGACGACGTACAACGCGTGGACGGTCGCCCCGAAGCGGACCGCCAGGTCCAGCGCGCAGTCGGCGGCCCGGGAGACGCTCTCGGAGCCGTCCGTCGCCAGAGCCACGGTGTCGAACATACCGGCACTCTCCGCGCGTCCGACAAAAGGGACGCGGACGGTTTTTGTTCCGGGGTCGGGAAGAACGCGTATGGAGGTCGAGATGGTGCTGGCGCCGGTCGACGGCTCCGAGGAGGCGATGGAGGCCGTCGAGTACGCCCTCGCGGTCGCCGACCGCTACCGCGCCGGCGTCCACGCGCTGTACGTGCTCGGCGAACACACCGCGACGGCGGTCGAGGAGGACGACGACGCCGAGACAATCGCCCGGCGGGGCGAGCAGGTGATGGCCGGCGTCAGGGCGCTGGCCGACGAGCGGAACGTCCCCGTCGACCACTCCTCGGCGTACGGCTTCTCCCGGCGGCGGCTCGCACAGCACCCCGGAAGCGTCATCCTCGACGTCGCGGAGTCGCTGCGGGCGGACTTCGTTGTCGTGCCGCGGGAGCCGGTCACCGGCCACCCCGACGCCGTCATCGAGAAGGCCGCCGAGTACGTGCTGGCCCACGCCTCCCAGCCGGTGCTGTCGGTCTAGTCGGCCAGCCGGGCGGCCATCTCGAGTTCGAAGCTGTCCGTGTCGCTGGCCTCGAACCCTATCTTTCGGTACAGCGCGATGGCGGGGGCGTTCCACCGCTCGACGGTGAGCCAGATGCGCTCGACGCCCGCCTCCCGGCCGGCGCCGAGCAGCGCCCCCAACAGCCCCGTCCCGATGCCGGCCCGCTGGTAGGCTCGCAGGACGAAGATCGCCAGCTCGAAGTCGCCGTGGCGGTCCGGCACCAGCACCGCGTGGCCGACGACCGCGCCGTCGTGGCGGGCGAGCACGCCGACACCGTCGTCGGTCAGCGACTCGAGCCACTCCCGGATGTCCGACTCGCTTGTCGGCGGGATGCCCTGGGCGCGGTCGGCGGGGTCGAACGCCGTGTACATCTCCACGACGGCCTCGAAGTCGCCGTCGCCGTACCGCCGGAGCTCGACCTCGCGGCCGGCGTCGTCGACGAACGACCGCGGCGGCGCCTCGTACGGCCCGGCGATTTCGGTCGGGTAGTCGCGGCTCATCGGACCAGCGTCACCGTCGTCTTGGCGTTTAGTAGGACGAACTCGGCGATGGAGCCGAGCTCGACCTTGCCGAGCGGGCTCGTCTCGCCGCCGCCGAGGACGATCCGGTCGTACCCCTCCCGTTCGGCCAGCTCGAGCAGCTGGCTGCCGGGGTGCCCCGAGAGGGTCCGCACCTCCGCGTCGAACGGCGCCGCCGAAAGCGCCGCCTCGACGCGGTCCCGTATCTCCTCGACGTCCGTCTCCGACTCCGGGTTCTCGACGACGGCGACGGTGAGCGCGTCGCCCGCCTCGACCGCCCGCTCGATCGTCTCCTCCAGGGCGCGGAACGAGTCCTCGCTGCCGCCGATACCCAACAGCAGGTCCATACCGCCGCAACGGCACCGCCGCGCAAAAGCCCACGGAACGGGCCTCGCGGCTCGCGCATTCGGAAGCCTCCCGGCTCACGGCTCCCTGCGGTCGCCGTTCGCACATCCGGAGACCTCCCTGCCGGTCGGTCTCCCGCGGCTCGCGGGTCGCTCCGCTCCCCGCTCACTCGTCGCGTGGCCCTCTCTTCGATCTCTGCACGCGGCTCACGGGTCGCTCCGCTCCCCGTTCGCATCCACGTGGCCCTCCCTTCGGTCTCTGCACGCGGCTCGCGGGTCGCTCCGCTCCCCGCTCGCACTTCCGTGGCCCTCCCTTCGGTCGGGCCACGCGTCCGCCGTCCGTCAGACATCGGCGATACGCTTTTCGAGACCGCCCCGCTATCTCGGGCATGAACCAGGAGGCCGAGGGGACGGACGACGGCGGCGGACCGACGCCGGCGCCGCGGCGCCCCGACGAGGGCGACGAAGACGACGTCCCGCCGGACGTCAGGGAGTACGCCCGCTTTTCGAAGATCGACGGCGCGACGTACGACCGGGCCAACGAGTTCCTCCGGGAGCGGACGTACATCACGGCCCGCGAGTGGGCCATCGCGCGGCTCTGTGCGGACTTCCGCACCGAGACCGGCGTCGAGATGACGAAGATCGGCGAGAACCTGCCCGAGCTGGTGCCGTTCATGACCGACACCTACAGCCCGCAGGCGGTCAACCAGGCGCGAGCGAGCTTCGACGAGAAGGTCCGACAGGCCGGCGCCACCTTTCTCTACGGCGCGATGTGTGATTTCCACACCGCCGAGGAGCTGGACGACCTGATGTACGAGATCACGGAGGTCGCAAAGTTCCTGCTGGAGGTCGAAGGCGTCGAGCTGGGCGTCGACGAGGAGCTGGAGACCGAAGAGCGCATCTCCAGCGTCATGCGGGAGGTCCGGGAGTCGTCGGCGGCGCTGCGGCACGACCACGTCACCTGTCCGGAGTGCGGCCACGAGATCGAAACCGGCGGCGAGGCCGGCGACGTCGCGGTCGACGACTGACGCCGTCGGTCGGGCGGACGCGGAACGGCCGGGGGCCATGATATTCACCCGCCGTCGGGCAGGAACGACTCCGGCTCGTCGTGGTCGAACTCCACGCGCCGGTCGTTGCGGAGCTGTCGGACGTAGGTGGTGACGGTTCCGTCGGCCGGAGGGTCTCGGCGCCGCCGTGGGGCTGGCGGTGTGCGTCGAGACGGTCGTGATCGGTGCGCTCCTTCCGAGGCTCGGAACGCTCGGGCGGTCCGGCACCGCGACGGCCGATCGGGGCATCGAGAGCGCGCAGCGGCATACGAACACCGGTTCGGACCGGCCGGATGACGACTCCCGGCAGGCGAGGACCCGCGTCGGCTCGTTCGGCGCCGGGCCGATGCTCGCGGTGCCGCTAGTGACGTCCGTCCGCGGCTGAGGCTCGTACGTTCCGCCCCTGTGCGTCGGCGAACTCGCCGTCGCGGTACACGACCGTCCCGCGGACGGTCGTCAGGTCGGGAAACACCCCACGGCGGCCCTCGAACGGCGTCCACCCGCACCTGGAGTGGAGCTTCTCGCCGTGAATCGGCTCGGGGTCGGTCTCGTCGACCAGCACGAGGTCGGCGTCCCGGCCGGGTTCGATCCGGCCCTTCCGCGGGAAATCGAACACCTCGGCGACGTTGGCGGCGGTGACGTCCCGGACCCGCTCGTAGCTCAGCTCGCCCGTCCGGGCCGCCTCCAACAGCAGCGGCAGTGCCGTCTCGACGCCGGGGACGCCGCTGGGCGCCGCCGGCAGGGCGGCCTCTTTCTCGGCGCGGGTGTGCGGCGCGTGGTCCGTCGCGACGACGTCTATCGTCCCGTCGACGAGCCGCTCGAACAGCGCCGCCCGGCGCGACTCGCTCCGGAGCGGCGGGTTCATCCGGCCGTAGGTGCCCAGCTCCGCGAGGTCCGCCCGCGACAGGAAGAGATGGTGCGGCGTCGCCTCGCAGGTCGTCCCGGCGTCGGCGGCGGCGTCGGCGCCCTCCGGGGTCGAGGTGTGGGCGACGTGGACGTCGGCGTCGTGCCGGCGGGCGACCTCGCCGGCGCGCTCGACGGCCGCGAGTTCGGCCTCGGCGGTCCGGTAGGCGCTCCAGGCGTCGGCGTCGGCCGCCCGGCCGGTCGGGCCGTCGCCGGCCGGTAGCGCGTCGTCGTCGAACAGGGCGGCGTCCTCGGCGTGGACCGTCACGGTGACGTCGGCCGCCGCGGCGCGCTCGACGGCCGTCTCGAAGCGGTCGGCGTCGATTCCCATCTCGCCGGTGGAATCGGCGAGGAACACCTCGCCGAGCGCCGCCATCGGCCGCTCGAACAGCTCCCCGGGCGCCCACTCGGCGGTGACGCCGCCGTCGATTCCGTAGTCGACCAGCGAGGCCGCCGCGCGGTCGGCCTTCCGGTCGAAGCCCGCGCCGTCGATTGTCGGCGGGTCGGTGTTCGGCTGGTCGACGACCGTCGTCACGCCGCCGGCGGCGGCGCTCCGGGAGCCGGTCGCCCACGTCTCCTTGTGCGAGAAGCCCGGCTCGCGGAAGTGGACGTGGGCGTCGATCATCCCCGGCAACAGGAGTCGCTCGTCGGCTTCGACTACCTCGCCGTCGGCGTCGAGGTCCTCGCCGACCGCGTCGATCGTCTCGCCGTCGACGCGGACGTCCCGCACCCGACCGTCGGCCAGCCGCGCGTTCCGGAACAGCATTGTCGCGTCTGCACGGCCCGGCGCCGTAAGGCTCACGGAGCCGACCGGAGGTCGGCGGCGGCGACGATCTCGGGGTCGCGGCCGTCGAGGAACGACCGTCGGACCGCCTCGACGACCGCCGCGGGGTCGGCCGGGCCGCCGGCGCTCGCGACGCTGCCGACGCTGTCGGGGTCGAAGGCGACGCCGAGGGCGTCGTACACCGGCTCGAGGACGGTCGCGACGGCCCGGGCTTCCGGCTCGGCGACGACGACACAGCCGCCGACGGTAGCGACCGTCCGGCGGACCCGCTGGGCGACGCCGGCGACCTTGCCGTCGCCCCGCAGGGAGTGCTCGCCGGGGCAGAACGACGCCGCCGGCTCGCCGTTTCGGATCGTCGCGCCGACGTCCGCCAGCGCCGCCCGAAGCAGGTCGGTGCCGCGCTCGTAGCGGCCCTGGATGTCCGTGCGGGCACCGTCGGTCGGGACGGCGTAGACGAACGCGACCGTTCCGCCGGTGTAGGCGACGGCCCGGCCGCCGACCCGCCGCTCGACGGGGTCGTAGCCGTGGTCGCGGGCGGCGCGTCTGGCCCGGGCGTAGCCGTCGGCGGCGGCGTCCCGGCGGCCGAAGGCGACCTGTCTGGGCGGCGTCCACGCCCGGATCGCCGGCCGGCCGGTCCGCTCGACGAGGTCGGCCATCTCGCGGGAAACCGCCCGGTCGCGGTCGACGTCCGTCAGCGACCCCCGGACCACGTGCATACCCGGACGTAGGCGCCGACGGCCATAAAACGCCGACGGACGAACCGGCCGCATGGTCGCGCTGCCGGGCGACGTCGTGGGTCGGTACGACCGCTTCTCGCTGTTCAACTCGCCGTACCCGGCCCACGACGCCGGCCGGGCGGTCGACCTCTACCCCGGCAACGGAGTCGAGGTGGCGGCGTCGCCGGTCGCCGGCGAGGTGCGAGCGACGCGGACCGTCCGCTGCCCGCCGAAGCCGTACGCAGCCGACCACGACCACCTCGTCCTGGTCGACTGCGGCGACGTCGTCGCCCGGATGCTGCACGTCGATCCGTCGGTCGAGGCCGGCGACCGGGTGGCGGTCGGCGACCCGCTGGGCGAGCTCGTCCGGTCGGGTTTCTTCGGCCGGTGGGTCGACGACCACATCCACCTGGGGTTCCGCGAACCCGACCAGAACCTCCGGCGGGCGACGGGGTCGCTGCCGCTGGATCTCGACGTCGACGTCGCGGGCGTCGACTGGGACGGCACCGGCGAGGTAATCGAAACCGGGCCGACCCACGTTCGGCTCGACGCGCCGCGGCTCGACCGCGGACAGGGGTTCACGGCCATCGGAGGCGACGACGGGACGCCGCTGGACGGCGGGCTAGTCCACTACGCCGGCGGGGGCGCGCTGGCGCCGGCCGACGGGACGGTGTCGCTGCTCGGGACGCCGGTCGGACGGGTCGACGGCCGACGGCTCGAGTGGGCGGACGTCGCGCTGTCGGTCGTCGACGACGCCGGCCGGCGTCGTCGGGCGACGGGGCTGTCGCTGTTCGCCTCACAGGTCCGGTTCGGAGCGAAGCTGGTGTTCCACGAGGGCCACGACCTCTCGGTCGGTGACCGTCTGACGGTGTCGGTCGAGCCGGCGGCCGACCCGGTTCGGTTGGGGTGACGGTCCGGCGCTCCGCGGGTCGGGCACCCGCGTCGGGCGTGGCAGGTCAGCCGTCGCCGTGGCGCTCCCGGTGTCGGTCCTTCAGCCGCTGGTAGGTCTCGTCCTCGCGGACCGTCTCGAGGTGCTGCTTGAACACGAGGGCGGCCTCGCGCTTTTCGGGGTCGGCCCACTCCTCGGCCTCCCGCTCGCCGCCGTCGTCGTCGTACTTCTTGCCGCCGGGGTACTTGGCGTAGCGCATCGCCCGGGTGTACCCCATCTGGAGATACTTCCGGGCCATGTCCATGCCGACGAAGTCCTCGTCCTCGCGGTACCGCCGGAACCGCTCGCGGATGGCCTCGGCGGCCTCCTCGGCGGTCTCGCGGTCCGCGTATCCCCACAGCGGGAGCAACTCCGACTTGTACGGCTCGACTTTGAACACGCCTCGCTCGCCGCGGCCGATGTCGTACTCCTCGGGGTGCTGCCGGAAGTCGATGTCGTACTCCGGGCCACCGTCGCTGCTCACGTCCCCGGTGTGCGGACGAGACGATACAATAGCTACGTTGCCGGAAGAGGATGCCGTGACCGGCGGCGAAACGGACGGCAGGCGGCCGTCAGGTGGCGACGTCGGTCGCGACGAGCCACGCGGCGATACCGAGCAGCGCAATCCCGGAGCCGACGCGGGCCCACCGGCCCCCGCCGCCGAACCGCCCCGACAGCGCGCCGACGCCGCCGAGGGAGACGGTCGCAACGAGGGCGTACAGCGCCCCGGGGACAACCATCCCGGCGGCGGGCGCCGACTCCGGGGCGACCCCCGGGAAGAAAGCCAGAAAGAACAGCGCCACTTGCGGACTGAGAACGTTGACGATCAGTCCCTGGAGGTAGGGGCTGCCGTCGAGGTCGCGGGCCTCGGTGGCCGGCCGGCGGAGCCGGCCGACGCCGAGAGACGAGAGGTAGACGGCGCCGCCGAAACGACGACGGTGCGGACCGTCGGGACCGCCCGGAACGCCGCCAGGCCGACCCGACCGCCGCGGCGACGGTGTGGACGGACGCGCCAGAGGCGACCCCGAGCGCCGACCGGACGCCGGCACCGGGACCCTCGCCGGCCCCACGGGCGAGAACGTAGGCGGCGTCCGGCCCCGGCGAGACGGTGACGACGACGGTGACCACGAAATAGGCCGCGAGCGTCGTAACGTCGAACACGCGAGTCCGTTTCGGGGGTCGCGTGAAGCCCCTGTCGGCTCCGAGCGCCCGGCGGTCGTTCGAGGGTTACCCGTCGGGGTCGTCGGCGGCGGCCGACAGCCCCTCGTCGCCGCGGTCCAGCGCCCGGGGGTGGTCGTGGCGCTCGGCGTAGCCGTCGAACCAGCGGACGATGCGTTCCAGGCGGTCGACCACGTGGCCGGGGTCGCCGGACCGGGAGAGTTCGTGTCCCTCGCGGGGGTACCGGACGAGTCTGGTGTCGACGCCCTGCTTGCGGAGGAACAGGTAGAACAGCTCGCCGTTGTTGACCGGCGCGCGGTAGTCGTCGTCGGCGTGGATGACGAGCGTCGGCGTCTCGACGCCGTCGACGTGGGCCGCCGGCGAGTGCTCCCAGAGGAACTCCGGGTCCGCCCACGGCGTCGCGTCGAAATCCCACTCGACGAGGTGGAAGGCGTCCGTCGAGCCGTAAAAGGAGTTGAGCTCGTAGACGCCCCGCTGTGCGACGGCGGCCTCGAAGCGGTCGGTGTGGCCGACGAGCCACCCCGTCATGAACCCGCCGAAGGAGCCGCCGGTGACGAACTGCTGGCTCTCGTCGACGTAGTCGCGCTCGGCGACGCGGTCGACGCCGGCGAGGACGTCCTCGCTCGTCACCGCTCCCCAGTCCCGCTCGTTGGCGGCCATGAACGCCTCGCCGTACCCCGTCGAACCGCGGGGGTTCGACCAGAAGACGACGTAGCCACGGGCCGCCAGCGTCTGGAACTCGTGCCACATCGTGTCCGAGCGGCTCCACATGGCGTGGGGACCGCCGTGGATCTCGACCGCCAGCGGGTACGTCTCCGTCGCGTCGAAATCGGGCGGCGTCAGGACCCAGCCCTGTACCTCGATTCCGTCGGCGCTCTCGAAGCGGATCTCTTCCGGTTCGCCGACGTGGTGTGCCTCGAGGTACTCGGCGTTGACGTCGGTCAGACGCCGCTCGACGCCGTTCTCGGCCAGGAAGACGTCTCCCCGGTGGTCCCACTCGCTTTTCGCGACCACGACCCGGCCGTCGCGGGCATCGAGGGCGGCGGCGTGTCCCGCCGGGACGACCGTCTCGACGTCGTCGACCGACGTCTCGGCCAGCGGGGCCCGTCGGACGACGACATCGCCCTCGTCGGGCGTCAGAAAGAGCAGGTCGCCGTCGTCGAGAGCGAACTCGCCGGCCGTGCGGTCGACGCCCGCCGTCGGCCGGACGGTCTCGCCGGTCTCGGGGTCGAACACCTCGATCTCGTCCTGCCGCACGGTCGGTCGATCGGGGTCGGTGGCCGGATAGACGACCCGGCCGTCGTCGGCGACCTCCAGGGCCGGCTCCCAGGCGTGCGTCGAGGTCACGGTCTCGCGGTCGCCGGTCGCCAGGTCGAGGGCGTCGACGTCGTATTCGATGGTGTCGTCGGGCTCCTCGCCCCGCTTGACGACGTAGTAGAGCGTGCTGTCGTCGTCGAACGCCGGCGCGAGGAAATCGCGGTCGCCGTCGGTGTGCCGCTCGACCTCGCCGCCGTCGACGCCGACGGTGTAAACGTGACTTCGGGTCCCGTCGAAGTACTCCGCGCCGGCCCGATACACCAGCCGGTCGATGACGCGGGGGTCCGGCCGCTCCCGCTCGTACTCCGGGTCGCACTCGAGGTCGTGACCCGCCTCGCGCTCCGGTGCGGTGGTCCGCTGGGTGAACGCGACGGTCTCGCCGTCCGGCGACCACGCGATCGACGAGACGCCGCCGACCACGTCGGTGACCCGGCGGGCCTCGCCGCCGTCCATCGGCAGGACGTACAGCTGCGGCGGGCCGTCGTTCTCGCTGCGGACGAACGCGAGGCGGTCGCCCCCGGGCGAGAACCGCGGGTTCGAGTCGTCGTCGCCCGTCGTGAGCGGGTCGGCGTCGCCGCGACCGTCGGCCGGAACCGTGTAGATGGTCGTCTCGTAGGACTCGTCGTCGACGGGGTCCTTGCGGACGAACGCGACCGTCTCGCCGTCCGGCGAGAGCCGCGGGGCCGCAACCTGAGTGATATCGTGGTAGTCGCTCGCCTCGATAAGTTCCATGGCTACACGACGGCCGCCGGCGTGGTATACCTGTCCACTCCGGCGGCGCGGTCGCCGCCCGGACGACGTCGAAACGACGAACGAAGCCTTTACCGGCTGGACCGTCTACCCCCGGCAAATGGTACTCGACGATCTGGGCAGTTCCCTTCGGGGAACGCTCGACAAGCTACAGGGTAAGTCCCGGCTCAGCGAGGCGGACGTCGAGGAGGTCGTCACGGAGATCCAGCGCTCGCTGCTGTCGGCCGACGTCGACGTCGACCTAGTGATGGAGCTGTCGGATTCCATCCGCGAGCGGGCGCTGGCCGAGGAGCCGCCGGCCGGGACGACCGCCAAGGACCACGTCCTCAAGATCGTCTACGAGGAGATGGTCGATCTCGTCGGCGAGTCGACCGAACTGCCGCTGGAAGGACAGACCATCGTGCTGGCGGGTCTGCAGGGGTCGGGCAAGACCACCTCCGCGGCGAAGATGGCGTGGTGGTTCTCGAAGAAGGGCCTCCGACCCGCGGTCATCCAGACCGACACCTTCCGGCCGGGCGCCTACGACCAGGCCGAGGAGATGACCGAGCGCGCCGAGGTGGAGTTCTACGGCGACCCCGACGCCGAGGACCCCGTCGAGATCGCCCGCGAGGGGCTGGAGGCGACCGCCGACGCCGACGTCCGCATCGTCGACACCTCCGGACGGTCCGGGCTGAACGACGAGTTGGTCGAGGAGCTGGAGCGCATCGAAACGGCCGTCGAGCCGGACCGCAACCTGCTGGTGCTGGACGCCGCCATCGGCCAGAGCGCAAAGGAGCAGGCCGAAGCCTTCGGCGACGCGGTCGGCATCGACGGCGTCGTCATCACGAAGCTCGACGGGACCGCCAAGGGTGGTGGCGCTCTCGCCGCGGTCGACCAGACGGACTCCTCCATCGCCTTCCTCGGGACCGGCGAGGAGGTCAAGGACGTCGAGCGGTTCGAGGCCTCCGGGTTCATCTCCCGGCTGCTCGGGATGGGCGACCTCAAGCAGCTCTCCGAGCGCGTCGAGCGCGCCATGGAGGAGACCCAGGAGGAAGAGGACTGGGACCCCGAGGATCTGATGCAGGGGGAGTTCACGCTGAAGGACATGCGCAACCAGATGAACGCGATGAACAGGATGGGGCCGCTCGATCAGGTGATGGACATGATTCCCGGCCTGGGCGGCGGCATCAAGGACCAGCTGCCGGACGACGCGATGGACGTCACCCAGGATCGGCTGCGGAACTTCGAGGTCATCATGGACTCGATGACCGACGACGAACTGGAGAACCCCCGGTCGGTCGGCCAGAGCCAGATCGAACGCATCGCCCGCGGTTCCGGCACCGACGAGGAGACCGTCCGGGACCTGCTGGAACAGCACAAGATGATGAGCCGGATGATGAAGCAGTTCCAGGGCATGGGCGACGGCGACATGCAACGGATGATGCAGAAGATGCAGGGCGACGGCGGTGGCGGCGGCATGGGCGGGATGGGGCCGTTCGGCGACTGAGCGGGGCGGCGCGACCGCAGGGAGCGCCGCCGGATGGGCGAGCGGGAGGAGTGAGCAGAGCGAACGACGACACGCGAGCCGGGAGACCGACTGAAAGAAGGCCGCCGGATGAGCGAGCGGGAGGAGTGAGCAGAGCGAACGACGACACGCGAGCCGGGCGGCGCGACCGCAGGGAGCGCCGCCCGGGCGGTAGCCCACTACTCGACGACGGACGCGGACGTATCGAGCCCGACGGGGCGGTCCTGCTCCCACTCGACGGCAGAGACCGCATCGTGAAGCGAATTGAGCCGCTGCTCGACGACATCGAGCGGGTGCGAGTCGATGAACTGCGCCCGCCGGTGGTCGACGGCCGTCGCCCCGTCGTTCACCTGCAGATGAACGGGACCAAGCTCGTCGTGCGTACCGTCTTGATGCCAGCCCACTAGCAGACTCCGCTCCGGCTCGACCCAGTTGAACCGGTAGTGCTCGTACAGTGTCTCGGTCTGCAGTTGAAACCCGATTTCGATACGCGCCGTCGTCACTGGGTACGTGCCGTCACCCAAGAACGACCGCGGGTTCACGTCGCCGACGACCCGGAACGGGCCCGCTTCGCGCGGTTCGGCACGCCGTCGTCGAACGTCCTCGAGTGCGCCGCTGAGTCGATTCCGGATGCGATCGTGAAGCCGCTTGCTCTGCAGGTTCGCCCGGTTAGCGAAGAAGACGACCATCAGGCGAGCGTCGAGTGCGAGTCGGTCCGCGGTGAAGAGAGCTCGACGACGTCGTCGTACAATTGCAGGGCGTGCTTCACCAGCCCGAGCTCCGTGTTGATCGCTTCCCAGGTAGCGATCACGTTGCGACGTTCGCGGAGTTCCGCCGCCGAGAAGTTCTCCTCAGCGAGCTGCTCCCGGAATTCATCGAGCGACTCGACGTCGTACCCGGCGGCCAACTCTTCCTGTTCGTCCCGCAGTTCGGTGAGCTGACTCTCCAGTTCGTCGCGCGAGTGGTCATCGATCAGGTCAGTCACCTCGTCGAAGAGCATCCGTACCGGGTTCAAATCGTACGCCTTCGTCCCGTCGACGCTCGTCTCCGTGACCCAGTCGTCACCCGCCAATCGCTGCAGTTCGTCGTCGGCCGTCGCGCGGGAGACGTCCGCCCGGTCGGCGATTTCCTGCACCGGCGTCGGCCCGTCCAGTAGCTCCACGACGTGTCCGACGCGCTCGCGCCCGCTCGTGCTCTCCGTCCACGATTCCGAGTGCGATTCAGTCATCGTGCCGGAATTTGGACCACTCAGTTCAAATAATTTTGCTTCGGTCAAATTACTCGTACCAGCCGGGAGAGACTGGGGAGCTGTTCGCCGTGGGATGAAACAGCGTCGAGACGTTCCAGGTGGTCACCGGAATTTCGGCCACCGCTCGTGTCGCCGTCTTCGGGCGGAGGATATTTCCATTCCCCCGCCCCTCCGTTCTCGTATGTACGACTTCGTCGTCGTGGGCGCGGGCCCGGCGGGCTCGCGGTTCGCCCGGTCGGCAAGCGAGCGGGGCCGCGACGTGCTCGTTCTGGAGTCGGGGGAAATCGGCCGGCCGCTGGCCTGTTCGGGCCACGTCAGCCGCGACGTCTGGGAGTTCGTCCCCGACGACGCCCGCGACCGCCTCCTCCAGAACGAGGTGTACGGCGCGCGGTTCCACCTTGGCGGCGCCGACAGCGGGGGCGACCGACGGGAGCCCCCGGAAAGCCCGAGCGGGGAGCAGAGCGACCCGCGAGGTAGCGGGGGCGACCGACAGGAGCCCCCGGACGAGCGAGCGGGAGGAGCGAAGCGGCGACACGCGAGCGACGAGGCGCGCCCGACAGGAAGGGACTGGGGGCCGTGAGCGGGCGGCGCGACCGAAGTAAGCGCCGCCGGATGGGCGAGCGGGAGGAACGACCGGAGCGACCGACGACACACGAGCCGGACTCTGCGCCATTCCGCCCATAGATTGTTCCCGACGGAATGCCTCCACTCAACGGAGCGGTGAATCGTCCATTAGGTAGCCGTGCAGATCGATCAGTCGTCGTCACTGCGATACGCATCGCCACCACGTTTCCGAATCCGTAGGACGTAGAGGATGTTCTCGGTTCGGTCAGTACGACATCCGAGTCGGAACGGCCCAATACGGAGTTTGTCGTTGGGCGCACCTTGCAGGGGTTCGAGATGGTCCGGTGGGTCTCGCCATTCGTCCGTGACGATCTCGTCGAGTTTGCTGACGATGCGGTCACGTGCGTGGTTATCGAAGCTGTCGAAGTCCCGTCGTGCAGTGTCGGTGAGTTCCCAGTCCCACTCACTCATCGCTGTCGCGTGCTGGTTGAATTCGGGATGTTTGAGCGCATCTCGAAGCACAGCTCGGATGAATTCACTCCGACTGTTGAACCCCTGGTCTTCCCACGTCGTGTCGACATCCTCCAAGAACGTCTCTGTCATCCGGATGTTCACTGTCGTTTTGTCAGGCGAGGACTCCGCTTCTGGCATACGATGTGTTGAAATTGTGTGTCAATAAACGTTACGTCAGCCGGTGCCGCTTCTACCTCGACCGATTTGGGATGGCGGATTAGAGGGTATGCGAAGTTTCTATCATGCGCGGGAACCGCCAACGGAGGATATTTCCACGCCGCCCTGCTCCGTTCTCGTATGTACGACTTCGTCGTCGTGGGCGCGGGCCCGGCCGGTTCGCGGTTCGCCCGGTCGGCAAGCGAACAGGGCCGCGACGTGCTCGTCCTGGAATCCGGGGAGGTCGGCCGGCCGCTGGCCTGTTCGGGCCACGTCAGCCGCGACGTCTGGGAGTTCGTCCCCGACGACGCCCGCGACCGCCTTCTCCAGAACGAGGTGTACGGCGCGCGGTTCCACCTCGGCGGAGCGCAGAGCAAGGCAAACGCCTTCTACAAGGACGAGCCGGTGTCGAACGTCATCGACCGGGTCGGCCTCGACGAGACCCTCGCCGACTGCGCCCGCGAGGCCGGCGCCGAGGTCCGCGACGGCCACACCGTCACCCGGGTCGAGGAGGGGCCGGACGGCGTCGCGGTGACCGCCCGCGGGCCCGACGGCATCGAGTCCTTCGAGGGCCGGATAGTCGTCGGGGCGGACGGCCCGCGGTCGAAGGTTCGCGACGAGGTGGGCCTGCCGGAACCCGACGAACTGTTGCACGGCGTGCTGGGGTTCGAGGACGGCGCCGACAACGGGGACCGCGTCGACGTTCACCTCACCGTCCCGCGGTTTTTCGCCTGGCGCATCCCGCGCGGCGACGCCGGCGCCGAGTACGGGCTGGCGGTCGCGCCGGGCGACGACGCCCCCGGCCGGTTCGAGGCGCTGCTGGACGACTACGGCGTCGACGTCGAGCGGCGCTGCTCGGGCGCCATCCCCATCGGCCCGCCGGACCGGACCGTCGGCCGCCGGAGCCTGCTGGTCGGCGACGCCGCCGCCCAGACCAAGCCGTTCACCGGCGGCGGCATCCTCTACGGGATGCGCGCGGCGGATATCGCCGCCCGGAAGGTCGACCCCCGCCGGCCCGCGACGCTGGACGACTACGAGCGGGCCTGGCGCGAGGAACTGCGGACCGACCAGCGGCTCGGCAGCCTCGTCCGGGCCGGCTACTCGATGCCCGAGCCTGTCCAGCGGGCCGGGCTGCGGGCGTTCAGCGGCGAGATCGCCGTCCACATGGACCGGCCGACGTCGCTGTTCTCGCGGGCGCAGCTGCGGGCGCTGCTGTCGTGGGGATAGTATCGTGGAACCCACGGGCGCCCGTGCTGTACCCCGCACATGACCGACGAGATGGGGCCGGCGACGCCGACGGAGGGGCGGTTCCGCGTTCTACCGGGCCGGGACGACGACGAGTGGCTCTTCCTCGACGTCGAGACGATGGAGCCCACCTACGTCCCCCGGGCGTCGGTTCCGGCGCCGACACCGACGGTGGGCAACCGCGTCGAGGCGACCATCTCGTGGGACGACGGGCCGGTCGTCGACACCCTGACCGTCGAGACGGAGACGACCGTCGCCTTCGTCGAGACCGACGAGCCGATCTTCGAGGCCGCGGAGAACTGCTTCGAGCGGGCCCGGGCCGACGGCGAACCGATGAACTCACGGGTAACCTACAACACCGACAACGAGGCTAACGGCGTGGTCTACACCTTCGCCGAACAGCCGGGGCGCCGCGAGTTGCTTTCGGAGTTCCGCAACGGCGGCAAGCCGCTGGAGCCGCTGATCGACCGCACGGTCCGGCCGGACGAGATCGACCCACCGCTGTCGGTGTTCGTCATCGACCCCGAGGAACCGTTCGTCGTCGTCTACATCGTCCTGGACCCGGACGGCCTGCTGGACGAGACGGTCCGGGGCACGTACCTGTAGACCTCGCGTTCCTCGCCGCAAACGTTGCCGGCACCTGTGACGGGAGTCCGACGACGTGATACGCGGATAACATATCTCAGACGAACGCTACCCGCCGGGTCGCGTCTCGGGCGGCGACCATTCTTCGGGAGGGTGTGGCCTCTACGAACACCGGCATGAGTCGTCGGCGCTACCGCCCGTAGACGGGCCCACCACCGGCACGGTCCGCTCACCACACATGTCGGACACGGAATCGCACGTCGATCCCGAACAGTTCGTCAGGAACCTCCTCGCGTTCCGCTACCGGGAGGTGACGATGGTGTTCGCGACGTCGCTCGTGGCCGTGGGGGCGGTCGCGCTCTTTCCGGGGGCCGAGAACCTCGGAAAGGGTATCGGGTCGGAGGTCTCGGCCGGCCTGCTGGCGCTGTTCGTCATCGTCGCGGTCGGCGCCGGCGCTATCAAGGGGATGTTGGGGTTCGGCTACGCGCTGGTCGCGACGCCCGTCTTCGCGTCGGTCGTCGACCCGACGCTCGCGGTGGTCGTGCTGGCGATACCCCCCTGGATGGTCAACGCCTTCCAGGTCGGCGAGACCGACACCGGCCTCGCGTTCGTCCGCGAGGAGTGGAGCCTCGTACTCTTGGCCGTGGTCGGGTCCGTCGTCGGCGTCGTCTTCCTCGCGGAGTACAGCACCGGACCGGTGGTCGCGTTTCTCATCGGCCTGCTCATCCTCGGATACGTCGTCTTCCAGGTGGCCGGCGACTTCGTGACCGTCGAGGAGGCCCACCACCCGGTCGGCCTCGGCGTCGCCGGCCTCCTCGAGGGGTTCCTGCTCGCGGTCGCCAATCTCGGGCCGCTGCTGCCGGCGTACTTCCACACCTTCGAGCGCGACGCCGAGCGGTACATCGGCGGGCTCTCGATGGTTCTCTGGACCATCTTCACCGTCCGCATCGTCCAGATGGCGCTGTTCACCGACCTGCTGACGCGGTACCGACTGTGGCTGGGCTGTGTCATCGCCGTCGTCACGACGGTCGGACTGCTAGCTGGCACCTACCTCAGGCGCCTCGAGGTCGACGAGCGACGGTTCAACCAGTTCGTCGTCGGCCTGCTGTTGCTCATCTCGCTGAACATCTTCCGGAACACCGTCCCGGCGCTGTTCGGCTGACGCTCCGTCAGGCGTCGTCCTGCCGGCGGACCTCGTGACGGCCGAACCCGTACCGGAGGCGGTTGGCGAGCCGGCGAGAGAACTTCTCCTTTTGACGGGAGTCGAACCGCTCGCCCAATGCCTCGTAGATGAGCGGCACCGACACCTCCTGTTCGAGCGCCTCCCGGACGGTCCAGGTGCCGGTCGACCCGCCGGCGACGTGGTCGGCGACCGTCCCGAGATCGTCGCCCTCCTCGCGGAACGCCTCCTCGCAGAGTTCCAGCAGCCACGACCGGACGACGGCGCCGTTGTTCCACGTCCGGGCGACCGACTCCATGTCGAGGTCGTAGCGGCCCTCGGACAGGAGTTCGAACCCCTCGCCGTAGGCCTGCATCAGGGCGTATTCGACGCCGTTGTGGACCATCTTGACGTAGTGACCCGACCCGGGCGGGCCCATGCGGGCGTGGCCGTCCGGGCCGGTGGCGACGGCGTCGAATATCGGCGTCATCGCCTCGTAGGCGGGCTCGGGGCCGCCGACCATCAGCGAGAAGCCGAGTTCGGCGCCGGCGGGGCCGCCGGAGGTGCCGCAGTCGAGGAACTGTGCGTCGACGGCCTCGGCGCGCTCGACGGACCGCTCGAAGCGGGAGTTGCCGGCGTCGACGACGATGTCGTCGCCGTCGAGGTGGGGGTCCAGTTCCCCGAGGGTGGCGTCGACGGCGTCGCCGGCCGGGACCATCAGCCAGATTCGCTTCTCGTCGGGCAGGCGGTCCGTGAGGTCGGCGACGGAGTCGGCCGGCGTCGCGCCGGCGTCGGCGGCGGCTCCGACGGCCGATTCGTCGAGGTCGAAGGCGACGACGTCGTGGTCGGCCGCGAGCACCCTGTCGACGACGATGTGACCCATCCGACCGAGTCCGATGACGCCGAGTTGCATGTTCCGACCTCGACGGCCCGGCAGGTGAGGGTTGCGGTCGCGGCCCCCGGTATAAACACCCGGATAGAAGCGCCGATAACGCTATCCGGGTAGTTGTGATTGTACCGAACCAAGGGATGGGAGGCGACTACACCCGGCGAGCGCTCCTTCACCTCGCCGCGACGACAGGCATCGTTCCCGCCGCCTCCGGCGCCGGAGCGGCGGCCCCGGTCGACGGCGACCGGGGGGCGGACGCCGACGAGGAGTACCTCGAGCGGGAGTTCCGGAACTTCGCGAAGACGATGGAGGCGCCGGCCGAGCAGACCTCCGACCCGGGGTTCATGCGCCGCTGGCAGGCCCGGAGCCGGAAGAACAGCCGGCGGTACGCCGAGCGCGTCGCGGCCGAACCCGGCTGGCGGAGCCACGCCAACCTCTGTGCGACGTGGAGCGAGCAGTGCACCGGCGATCCCGCCCTCTACCGCGACGTCGACGACCGGGGGTTCTACGGTGCCGTCGGCGAGCGCCGCCGGGTCGCCTTCTACGATCGGCAGGGTGCGCGGCTCTCCGGTCACCTGTGGACGCCGGTCGAGGCGAGCGGGAGGGACGGAGAAGGGCTGCCGGGGGTCGTCGTCACCGACGGCTCCGTGCAGGCGCCGGAGCCGCTGTACTGGTGGGCCGCCCAGTCGCTCGTCGCCGCCGGCTACGTGGTGCTGACGTACGACCCGCGGGGGCAGGGTCGCTCCGACAGCGTCACGCCGGACGGCGACCGCGGCGGCAACGCCGACGCCGACGTGTTCGTCTCCAACCAGGTCGACGCCGTCGACTTCCTTCGGTCGACGCCCGAGGAGCCCTACGCGCCGAACGCGGAGTACGACCGCGGCGACGGCGCGCCGGTCGACCCGTACGACCCGGCCGCCGGACTCCTGGACCGCTCGCGGGTCGGGGTCGCGGGCCACTCGGCGGGTGCCGTCGGCGCCAGCATCGTCCAGGGGCTGGAGCCGTGGCCGACCGGCGGCGACAACCCCGTCGACGCCGTCGTCGCCTGGGACAACCTCGGCGACGGCGAGGCGCTCGCCGCCCGCCGACCGGAGCGGGAGGCCGGGGACCTGGCGACGCTGCTGGAGACGGTCCCCGACGGCGGCGTCGAGCCGCGCGTCCCCGCGATGGGCCAGGCCGGCGACTACTTCCTGACGCCGCGGCCGCACGTCGAGCCGCCGGACCCGGACGCCAAGTCGGTCGGCTTCGAGCGGTGGCGCGCCGCCGACGTCGACGCCTACCAGCTGGTCGTCCGCGGCGGCACCCACTACGAGTGGTCCCGGACGCCGACGTTTCCCGCCACCTCCTGGGGGTTCGGCAACGCGCTGGCGGACTACTACACCGTCGCGTGGTTCGACCGCTGGCTCAAGCGGCCGTCGGAGCCGGGCTACGACGACGCCGACGCCCGGCTGCTGGCCGACGACGAGTGGGGCGACCACCTCAGCTTCCACTACTGCTCGCGACGGGCCTTCGAAGGGCGCGACGGCCGCGAGCACGTCTGCGACGACGTCCGCGCCGCGGGCGAGACGGCGCCGCCGGAGCGGGCCCGGAAGGGGGAGTAGCGTCTCTCGGCGGTGATGACGGCGTTTCCGAACGCCCCCTCCCGCTCGCTTCTTTACGAGGCCTCCCTCCCTTCGATCGGTCGTCCTCGCCGTCTCTGGAAATCAGCGACTTCCGGGAGTGAGCGGATCGGAGATCCGCGATCTACGGAAGAGCTTCGCTCTTCCAGTATGACGAACGACGGCGACGAGGGCAGCGATGACGAGAGCAACGACGACGGGGGCAACGGAAACGACGAGAGCGGCGACGACGGCGACGAGGGCGACGAGAACCGCGAGAACTATAAAAACGGACGTTGAGAACCGACGCGACGTTTCGGCGCGTGTAATCCCCGCAGGGTATAGGCCGCTGGGGGTCGAATGCGTCGACGAATGCCGGCCATCCAGACGCGGGCGCTGTCGAAGCGGTACGGCGACGTCGTCGCGCTCGATTCGCTGTCGCTGGCCGTCGGCGACGGCGAGTGCTACGGGTTCCTCGGGCCGAACGGCGCGGGCAAGTCGACGACGATCAACATCCTGACGGGCCAACTGGTGCCCGACGACGGCGAGGCACGGGTCGCTGGCATCGACCCCGTCGAGACGCCCGTCGAGGCCCGCCGCCACGTCGGTATCCTGCCCGAAAGCGGCCGGCCGCCCTCGTTTCTGACCGTCCGGGAGTACTTCGAGTTCGCAGCGGCGACCCGCGAGCTCGACCCCGCGACGGCCGCCGACCGGGTCGAGGCGTGGGCCGAGCGGCTGGAGTTCGCCCACAAGCTCGACACCCTCTGTACGGACCTCTCGCAGGGCGAACGTCAGAAGGTGCTCATCACGCAGGCGTTTTTCCACGAGCCGCCGGTGGTGTTCATCGACGAGCCGCTGACGAACCTCGACCCCATCATGCAGGAGCGGGTCAAGGGGTTCTTCGAGACGTATCGGACGGCCGGCAACACGCTGTTCCTGTCGACGCACTTCGTGGAGACGGCCGCCGAGGTGTGTACGCAGGTGGGCATCATCAACCGGGGCCGGCTGCTGGAGGAGCTGCGGCCCCGCAACATGGACGGCGACGCGCTGCTGGACCGGTTTTTCGCCTCCGTCGACGAGGACGTCGCCGAAGCCACCCTCGCGCGGTCGTCGACGGGATGACCTCGACGGGCTACCTGCTGCGGCTGATGGCCGTCGAGGAGTGGCGGCTCCGCAGCCACGTCTTCGGCGGCCGCCGGTTCGCGCTGTTCCCGCTGTTCGTCGCCGGCGTCGCCGCCGGAACGGCCGCCTTCTTCGGGCTGGCCAACGCCGACGCCGGACTACTTATCGACGGCCTCCACCTCGTCGTCGCCGCCCTCGGCCTGCAGGTCGGCACCGTCGGGCTCGTCGGCCGCGACGCCCTCGAGGACCTGCTCGGGGAGACGGCACTGCTTCTGTTCTCCGCGCGGGCCCTCCCCGTCGAGCCCCGGAAGCTCCTCGTTGCCTTCCTCGTCAAGGACGTCGCCTTCTACGCGGTGCTGTTTCTGCTGCCGCTGACGGTCGGGCTGGTCCCGCTGGTCGTATTGGCGGACGTGCCGGCGGCGCGGCTGCCGCTGCTGTTCGGGACGACGGTCGGCGTCTTCGCGGTCGGCGTCGCCGCCAGCGTCGCGCTGGTCGGCGTCCACACCCGCTCGCGGCTGGCCTCGACGGCCGTCGCGGCTACGACCGTCGTCGCGCTCGTCGTCGACGGCGGCCGCCTGCTGTCGGTCACCCCCTACGGGCTCCTGTCGGGCGTCACCCCGGCGGCGGTCGCCGGCAGCCTCTTCCTGCCGCTGGGGCTCGGCGCCGTCGGGGTCGCGCTGTTCCGGTTCGACCGTCGGATGCCGACCCGGACCGCCGAGAACCGCTTCGGTCGGCTCCGCGGCCGACTCGGCGACGCCGACGGCCAGGGGCTGCTGGCGAAGTCGCTGCTCGACGTCGTTCGGTCGTCGGGCGGGCTCTGGAAGGTGGTCTTCTCCCAGGGGCTCGTCTTCGCCGTACTGGCCGTCCTACTCGCCTTTCTCCCCGACGTCGTCCCGATCCGCCTCGAACCCGGCCTCACCGTCGCCAGCGTGCTCGCGCTGGGGTCGTTCACCACGTACAACTGGCTCTGTCAGTTCGACGATACCGGCTTCTACCTCCGGTATCCGGTGGCGCTGTCGGCGGTGTTCCGGGCGAAGCTGCTCGGCTTCTGTCTGCTGGCGCTGCCGTCCGGGCTGGCCTTTCTCGCGCTCGGCGGGGTCGTCTTCGGTACCGGGACGATGCTGGTCGGTATCGCCGTCTTCGCGCCGCTGTCGCTGTACGTCTTCGGCGTCACCGCCTACGTCGCCGGCCTGGAGCCGACGGAGCTGCTGTTCGACACGCCCGTGTTCGCGGCGTTCACGCTGGCGATGATGGTCGTGCTGGTTCCGCTGGTGGTCGCGGCCATCGTCTTCGAACTGCGGCCGACCGCCGTCGCGGTCGGCAGCGTCGTCTACGCGTCGCTGGCCGGCGGCGTCGGGCTCGTGCTCTATCGTCGGGCCGGGCCGCGCTGGGAGCGGCTGGCGCTGGCCGGCGACGCCTGACCCGCGACCGCCGGGTCGACGTACACCACCATCCCGTCGAAGGAGTTGCCGCCGGTCGAGCGGTGGAGAACGCCGTACCGGCGGTAGTCGTCGGGGACCCGCTCGGCGAGCCGCGGCGACCGGTCGCCGTCGTCGACGACGAGCCGCTCCGGCGCCCGCCGGCAGTCGACGGCCCGCTCCAGCGCGCAGTCGGCCTCCGCGACCACGACCGGCGGGAGGTCCTCGGGCAGCGGCTCGTCGCCGGAGACGTCGACCGCGGTCACGGAGGCGCCGGCGCCGTCGAGGTACCACGCCCACGGGAGCGTACTGATCCAGGCGATCCGCTCCGGCGAGCGGGTCCCGCCGGCGTCGGTGACGTCGCCGGTGCCGTAGAACAGCACGTCCGGGTCGCCCTCGTGGCGCTCGGCGACGGCGACGGTCGCATCGACCGGCTCGCGCATCTCCTGTTGGGGCTGGGCGAACTGCACGAGTTCGTTGTCGGGGCCGGTCGGTTCGACGAACGCCGCCGAGACGCCGACGACGGCCACGTGTCCGGCCGCCGCCGCCAACAGGACGGCGACGATGGCGGCGCTGATCCGGTCGTCGTCGACCAGCGCCTCGCGGCCGAGGTCGACGAGCGTCCCGACGCCGACCGCCGCGGGCACCGCGAGCGGCACCAGCGCGTTGGCGAGTATCCAGGCGGGCAGCGGCGAGATGTCGGACCCGAGCGGGTAGCCGACGACGCTCGCGAACCCCCAATAGCTACAGCCGAGAACCAGCCGACGCGTCTCGCCGCGGCGCGAGAGCTCCGCCACGAACCCGACGACCGAGAGTGCCGCCAGCGCGCCGGCGTACTCGATGCCGATCCGGACGAACCGTTCCAGGTTGCTGCGGTACTGTTCGAGGTCGTTCTTTTCGCTTTGGTCGAACCAGTAGTTCATTCCGCCGGAGATATCCCCCCAGGTGGCGTCGAGGGTCGCACCGAGGTTACCGGTCCACAGCCCCGCCTCCCCACCCCGGGGAGCGTACAGGAGAAAAAAGAGGAAGACGCCGACCACGGCCGAACCGAGCACGCCGGCGCCGAGTCGACTCAGCCGGCGGCTCGCGTCCGGGCCCTGCAGGTAGGCGTCCCGGTACGCCCCGAGGGCGGGGAGAAGCGGCGAACCGACGCCGAGCGGCGGCGCGACGCGGAAGCGGTAGCCCACGACCAGCAGTGCCGCCGCCCCGAGCCAGCAGAGCACGTAGATGACGGCGTTTTCCTTGGCGCCGACGCCGAGCGCGAGGAAGACGGCGGCCACGATGAGGTACGCGCGGCCGTCGCCGTCGTACCACCGGACCAGCGCCGCGAAGGCGACGAAGCAGAACGCCGCGACGAACACCGTCGACCGTGCGAACCGCGAGTAGTACAGCAGCACGGGATCGAGGGCCAGCAGCGACGCGAGACCGACGACCTCGACGTCGTCGAGGTGGCGGCGGAACCACAGTGCCACGGGCGGCAGCAGGCCGCCGACCAGCGCCACCGGCGCCCGCATCACGAAGTCGGAGGCGCCGAACGCCGCGAACAGCGGCCGGTGGAGGTGCTGCATCAGCGGGCCGTGGATCGCGCGTCGGTAACTGACCGCGCCGGTTTCGAGGTATTCCAGGCCCCACCAGGCGACGCGGGCCTCGTCGAAGTGCGCTACCCGCGACCCCAGCAGGACGAACCGCGCGACGAGCGCGACGGCGGTCACCACGAGGACGACCCGGCGGGTGCGGTCGCCGGAGTTCATCGCCGGGCGTCGTCGGCCTGCGCCGGGCCGTCGCGGACGGGTGCCGGCCGGCGGGCGGGCTGTCGGCCGGCCTCGGCGATCGGCTCCGCTCGCCAGCCGGCTACGTCGCGGACGGGGGCCGGCCGGCGGGCGGGCTGTCGGGCGGTCATGGAACGCGACTCGGGGAGGGCGGGCAAATTTCTTTCCGTCGCGGACGGGTCGTACTGCCGGCCGCGATTCCGCCAAGTATTGGCCGGGGAGATACCGTCCGGAGCCGCGTCGTCCGGACGGGACCGTCTCACGCGGGGACGGTAGCCGTCAGCGGGCGGCGTCGAGCCCGTAGAGGGCGCCGAACTTCGACTCGGCGTAGTCGAGGAAGAAGTCGGCGGTGAACGGCTCGCCGGTCGCCTCCTCGACTAGCTCGTCGGTGGTGTGCCGCCGGCCGTGGGCGTGGACGTTGTCGGTGAGCCACTCGTGCAGCGGGCCGAACTCGCCGGCCCGGATCTTCCCGTCGAGGTCTTCGACCTCGGCGGCGGCGGCGTCGTACAGCTGCGCCGCGAGGACGCTCCCCAGCGAGTAGGTGGGGAAGTAGCCGAAGGAGCCGTGACTCCAGTGGATGTCCTGCAGACAGCCGTCGGCGTCGGTCTCCGGCCGGATTCCGAGGTACTCGTCCATCTTGTCGTTCCAGACGGCCGGCACCTCCGCGACGTCGAGGTCGCCGGCCAGCAGGTCCCGCTCGATCTCGAACCGGAGGATGATGTGGAGGTGGTAGGTGAGTTCGTCGGCCTCGACGCGGATGAGGTTGTCCTCGTACACCCGGTTTGCGGCCTCGTAGGCCTCCCGGGCCGAGAGGCCGGTGCCGTGGTGGTCGTTGAACCGGGGGACGAACCCCTCCCAGAACGCCCGCGACCGGCCGACGTGGTTCTCCCAGAGCCGCGACTGCGACTCGTGGACCGTCAGCCCGCGGTGCTCGCCCAGTGGCGTCCCGTAGTCGTCCGTCGACAGCCCCTGGGTGTAGGTGGCGTGGCCGAACTCGTGGACGGTCGACCCCAGCGAGTCCAGCGGCTCGGACTCGTCGAACCGCGTGGTGACGCGGGCGTCGAACTGCGTTCCCGACGAAAAGGGGTGGGGAGCGGTGTCGAGCCGGCCGCGGTCGAAGTCGTAGCCGAGCGTCTCCAGCGTCTCCCGGGCCAGCGCCAGCTGGTCGTCTTCGGGGAAGGTCCCCTCGACGGCGTGGAGGTCGGCGTCGGCCGCCCGGATGTCGTCGATGAGCGGCACCAGCCGGTCGCGGAGCCGCTCGAGCACCCGCTCGGCCGTCTCGAGGTCGAGGTACGGCTCGTAGTCGGCGAACAGCACCGCGTAGGGGTCGGCGTCGGGGTCGATGTGCTCGGCGTACTCCCGCTTGAGCTCGAGCAGCCGCTCGACGGTCGGCGCGAACGTCGACCAGTCGTCCGTCTCGCGGGCCTCCTGCCAGACGGGGTGGGCGTCGCTGGTGACCTCGCTGATCTCCTCGACGAGCTCCGTCGGGACCCGGGCCTTCCGGTCGTACTGCCGGCGTATCTCCCGGACGACGGCCGCCTCTTCGGCGGGCAGCTCCGTCGCCTCCAGTTCGTCCAGCCAGGCGCCGACGTCGTCGTCGACGAGCAGTTCGTGCTGCATCGCCGAGACCGCGCTGCGCTGTTTCGCCCGGGCCGGCGTCCCTTCCTCGGGCATCATGACCTCCTGATCCCACGACAGAACCATGTTCGCGTCCCCGAGGTACGTCGCCCGCTCGTACTGCTCCAGCAGGTCGTCGTACGCCTCGGGAACCGACGATCGTTCGGTTGCCATGGCTACGATCAGAGTTCGGCGGGCAAGAATCCACGGATGCCGGGTCGGGGCGTCGGCGACGGATCGCGTCCCTCGCCACGGCCGGCGGCCGCCCCTCACATCACCGTATTTATACGCGTCGACCTCCCTACGTCGGGTATGGAGATTCTGCCGGACACGAGCGCGGTCGTCGACGGCCGCGTGTCGGAGCGCGTCGAGACGGCGGGCTTCGACGGCACCGTCTACGTCGCCGAGGCCGTCGTCGGCGAGCTGGAAGGCCAGGCCAACGACGGCCGTGACAGCGGCTGGGACGGCCTCGAGGAGCTCCAGCGGCTCGCCGACTACGCCGACGACGGCGACATCGACGTCGAGTACGTCGGCCGTCGACCGGACGCCGCCGAGCGGTCGGGCGCCGGCGAGGGCGACGTCGACGCGCTCATCCGCGGGCTGGCCGCCGACCACGGCGCGACGCTGCTGACGAGCGACGTCGTCCAGGCGGAGGTCGCCGAGGCCAAGGGGCTGTCCGTCGACTACGTCGAGCCCCGGACCGACGACGCCGACGACGACGATGGGCTCGCCGTCGAGCGGTTCTTCGACGAGCAGACGATGTCGGTGCACCTGAAGACGGGGGTGCCGCCGAAGGCCAAGCGCGGCGCCGTCGGCGAGATGAGCTACCAGGCCCTCGAGGACGACCCGCTGGAGGAGGCCCGGATGCGGTCGTTCGCCGACGACGTCGTCGAGACGGCCCGCGCCTCCAGCGACGGCTTCGTCGAGCTGTCGAAGCCGGGGATGACCATCGCCCAGGTGCGGGACCTCCGGATCGCGGTCGCGGAACCACCCTTCGCCGACGGCGTCGAGGTGACCGCCGTCCGGCCCATCGTCAAGACCGACCTCGACGACTACGCCTTCGCCGACGAGCTCCGCGACCGACTTGCCGAGCGGAACCGCGGCGCCCTCATCTCGGGGTCGCCCGGCGCCGGGAAATCGACGTTCGCCCAGGCCGTCGCGGAGTTCCTCAACGACGCCGACTTCGCCGTCAAGACGATGGAAAAGCCCCGCGACCTCCAGGTCGGCCCGGAGATCACCCAGTACACCGAGCTGGGGGGGTCGATGGAGAACACCGCCGACTCGCTGCTGATGGTTCGGCCAGACTACACCATCTACGACGAGGTGCGAAAGACGTCGGACTTCGAGACGTTCGCGGACATGCGCCTTGCGGGCGTCGGGATGATCGGCGTCGTCCACGCCACGCGGGCCATCGACGCCCTCCAGCGGCTCGTCGGCCGGGTCGAGCTGGGCATGATCCCGCAGGTCGTCGACACCGTCGTCTACATCGAAGCGGGCGAGATCGACACCGTCTACGACGTCGCCACGGAGGTGAAGGTGCCGCACGGGCTCACCCAGGACGACCTCGCCCGGCCGGTCATCGTCATCCAGGACTTCGAGACCGGCACGCCGGCCTACGAGATATACACCTTCAACCGGCAGGTCGTCACCGTCCCGCTGGAGGGTGCCGACGCAGGCGACGACACCGGCGTCGAGCGCGTCGCCAAACAGGAGATCGAGCGGGAGATCCGGTCGGCGGCCCGCGGCCACGTCGAGGTCGAGCTGAACGGGCAGAACGAGGCCGTCGCCTACGTCGAAAACGACGACATCAGCTACGTCATCGGCAAGGGCGGCGGCCGCATCGGCAAGATCGAAAACCGCCTCGGCATCAGCATCGACGTCCGGACGTTCGACGACCGGCCGGGCGGCGCCTCCGGCGGCAGCGGTGGCGGCTCCGGGGGCGCCGGCGAGGTCGTCGTCCCGGAGGTGACCGACCGCCACGTCGTCGTCCCGCTGGACGACCACCACGGCGAGACCGTCGAGGTGCGGGCCGACGACGAGTACCTCTTCACCGCGACCGTCTCCCGCGGCGGCGAGATTCAGGTGTCGCGGGGCTCCGCCATCGCGGAGGAACTCGAAGCCGCCATCGACCACGGCAGACGGATCACCGTCGTCCCGCAGTAGTCGGGTCGTCGAGTCGTCGAGCGATTCTGACGGGCGTCGGACCGGGTAGCGCCCGGCCGCGAGCGATCGCACGGCGGGCGACAGTCGTACCGGCTATTGCGGTCATTCTCGGCGCAGCGGCAAAGCGAGACCGTACTGGCGTCAAGCGGTCGGATCGCTCGACGCGCGGCGGTACCGACTCGCAGTAATCAGAATCAGTCGTCGGAAGCGGCCGCGTCGGCCCCGTCGGCGGCGGCGTCGACCGGCGTCTCGATCTCGTAGAGGTTCTGGCGCGCGTCGGCGAAGTAGACGTCCTCGGTGACGATGTCGATTTCCTCGAGTCGCTCGAGGGCGTAGCGGACGGTCCGGGCCGACAGCATCGACTCCTCGACGATGTCCTTCTGTGTCATCGGGCCGTTGTACTCGAGCACCTTGTAGACGAGCTTCGCACTTGGCGGGAGGTCCGAGAGTTCTTCCCCGTCAGAATCGGCCATCTGTGCTAACTCACACGCAAGGCTCGGGAATAAGCCTTGACCCCAACTAGTTGGGTACGGTTCGACGAGTTCGACGGGCGCGAGCGAGGGGCGGAACGAACCGCTTTTGCCGCCGGACGGCCGACGGTGAGGTATGTCAACCGACACGGCCGAGCGGCGGGCAGAACACGTCCGCGGCGTGACGGTCACGTTTCTGGCGTGCTTCGCCGGCGTCGTCGCGGCGGTGGTCTCGGCGAGCGTCGCCAGCGGGCCCGAGGACCTGCTCGGCGTCTACGTGGTCGCGGGGGCCGTGCTCATGCAGTTTCCCCTCCACCGGGGGCTGGAGGCGGTCGGGATCGACCTCGACGTCGACGACTTCGGGCCGAAGGACTTCCTCTACGTCGCGTTCATGACCTTCGCGCTGTGGTTCGTCTGCTGGACGGTACTGCTGACGACGGGGACGAGCCCCTGATGGCCGACGACAGCATCGCCGTCGTCGACCTCGAACGGTGCCAGCCCGACCGCTGCAACTACGAGTGTGCGAACTTCTGTCCCCCGAACCGGACGGGCGAGGAGTGCATCGTCACCCGCGAGGAACGGCACGGCACCGACGGCGCCTTCGCCGGCGGCCCCGACCAGGTGTCCATCTCCGAGGACCTCTGTCTCGGCGAGACGTGCGGCATCTGCGTCGAGAAGTGCCCCTTCGACGCCCTGGAGATAATCAACCTTCCGCAGGAACTCGACGAGGAGCCGACCCACCGCTACGGCGAGAACAGCTTCGCGCTGTACGGCCTGCCCGCCCCGCAGGAGGGCCGCGTCACCGGCATCCTCGGGCCGAACGGCATCGGCAAGACCACCGCCGTCCACGCGCTGGCCGGCGAAACCGTTCCGAATCTCGGCCGGTTCGACGAAGAACCCGACTGGGACGACGTCCTCGAGGCCTACCGCGGCACCGAACTACAGGGCTACCTCGGGGACCTCCGGGCGGGCGAGGTGACCGTCGCCCGCAAGCCGCAGTACGTCGACCGCATTCCCGACAGCTTCGACGGCCGGACCGAGGAGCTGCTGGCCGGCGTCGACGAACGCGGCGTCGCCGACGAGCTGATCGAGCGGCTCGGCATCGGGCCCGTCGTCGACCAGCCCATCGACACGCTGTCGGGCGGCGAACTCCAGCGGGTGGCGCTGGCGGCCACGCTGGTCCGCGACGCGGACTTCTACTTCCTCGACGAGATAACGCCGTATCTCGACATCGGCCAGCGGGTGACCGCCGCGCGACTCGTCGGGGAACTGTCCGAAGAGGGCCGCTCGATGCTCGTCGTCGAGCACGACCTCGCGGTGTTGGATCTGCTGGCGGATGCGCTGCACATCGCCTACGGCGAGCCGGGCGCCTTCGGCGTCGTCACGCCGCCCAAGTCGACGAAGGGCGGCATCAACCAATACCTCGAGGGCTACCTCGAAAACGAGAACATGCGCGTCCGCCAGGAGGCCATCGAGTTCGAGGAGCACGCCCCCCGGTCGGCGACCCGCGGCGACACCCTCGTCGAGTACCCCGACGTCCGGAAGTCCTACGGCGACGGGGAGTTCACGCTGGAGGTCGAGGGGGGCGCCATCCGGGAGAACGAGGTGCTGGGCATCGTCGGCCCCAACGGCATCGGCAAGTCGACGTTCGCGAAGCTGCTTGCCGGCCGGCTGGAGCCCGACGAGGGGACCGTCGGAGCCGACCTCGACATCTCATACAAGCCTCAGTACGTCGAGATCGACCGGCCGATGCGGGTCGACGCCTTTCTGCGCTCGATCACCGACGCCTTCGGCACCTCCTACTGGAACACCGAGATCGCAGGGCCGCTCCAGCTCGAGCGGGTGATGGAACAGAACCTCACCGACCTCTCGGGCGGCGAGCGCCAGCGGGTCGCCATCGCGGCCTGTCTCTCGAAGGACGCCGATCTCTACCTGCTGGACGAGCCTTCCGCCCATCTCGACGTCGAACAGCGGGTGCTCGCCACGCGGGCCATCCGTCGCTACACCGAAACCCACGACGCCACCGCGATGGTCATCGACCACGACATCTACATGATCGACCTGCTGTCCGACCGACTACAGGTCTTCGACGGCGAGCCCGCCGAGCACGGCCACGCCGGCCGGCCCGTCTCGATGCGCGAGGGCATGAACGCCTTCCTGGCGAACCTCGACGTCACCTTCCGGCGCGACGAACGCACCGGCCGCCCCCGCATCAACAAACCGGGGTCGCAGAAGGACCGCGAGCAGAAGGCCGCGGGCGAGTACTACTACGCACCGACCGACGAGTAAGCCACGACGTTCGTCCGCTCCCGCCGGGGAGTGGACCGCGTTGAACCACTACCCCTCCAAAGCCCTCGGGCAGCTACGGTCGCGCGACTCGCTGTCGTCCGAGAGAGCTCCGCTCTCTCGTGATGTTGCCAGAATCCGTCGGATTCTGGCCGCAAGCGGGAAATCTTTGATTTCCCGCAATGACGAAAGACGCGTCGCGTCTTTCGAACCACGCGCTTCACTCGCTTCCCTCGGTCGCTCGTTCAGTGCTTGCGTCATCGTGCTTCCCGTACCCGCCCTCGCCCTTCGAGTCCGCCAGGCGGGTTGGTCGTCGCCGCCGTACCGAACACGAAACGGCAAGTGACAGTTACCGGACAGACGGACCGCTCAGAAGCGTTGAGAGGACGCTCGAGAGCGCGGCTCACCCGTACTCCGGCACCCGCCGCGACCGCCCCGACCCCTCGACGAACGGCAACTCGACCACTTCGGCCGACACCTCCTCGCCGTCGACGCGAACGGTCACGACGGTAAAATTCGTCTCTGGCGGGAGGACGACCGGTGGATCGCGGAGAACGCTGTAATGGGATAAATCCCATACGCTTAAGCTGATGGGGTTGATACCATAGAGCGAGGATAGTACACGCGGTCATCGAGGACGAAGAAGACCGGCTCGGGGCCCGCGTCATCCGCCGCAAAATCATCCGAACCGACGACCCCCAGTACCCCAGCGGCTACCGCTACGCCCTGCACTACGGCTACGTCGATGACCGCGGTACCGTCCTCCGATACGACAACGAGAACTGGACGCCCGGCCGTCACGAACGCCACACCGAGGACGGCATCGCCGAAATCGAGTTTCCAGGTATGCTCGAACTCCACGACCGATTCCTCCGCAAAATCGACCGCCAGCCATGACCGACGACACCCTCAAAATCACGTTCAAGCAGCAAGAACAGCACCGCGACGCGGCCCGCGAGCGGCTCGAACGCGCCGAAACCGGCGAGCGCGGCGACGCGATCGAACAGGGCGCCCGGTTCGTCCTGAACTTCGAAACCTTCGACGACATCGCTCGTCTCATGCGGACGTCCAACCTCGAGTTGATCGAGGCGATCGTCGCGGACCGGCCCGACAGCATCCGTGCGACGGCGACCGCCGTCGACCGCGACTACCGCGAGGTCCACCGGAACCTGGAGGAACTCGAAGACCTCGGCGTCATCGAGTTCGAAGCCGCCGGCCGGGGTAAGCGACCGGTTCTGCGGGCGGGTGCCGAGCACGTCGACTTCTCGATTCGGTTCCCCAGTCAGGCCGAGAACGGAGAGCTACCCGGCGCCTCGGTGTGACGACCGTCGACCCCACGGGTGAGAACGCATCGGACCGGCGTAGACCCGACTGGAGCGATACGGAGGGGGTCGTCTCGGACGAGAACCCAGGCCACGCCTCAGTACTCCGGCACCCGCCGGGACCGCCCCGACCCCTCGACGAACGGCAACTCGACCACGTCGGCCGGCACCTCATCGCCGTCGACGCGGACGGTCACGGCGTCGACCGCGAGCCCGTAGTCGACGAGGGCGAGCGCGGCCGGCGTCTCTAACGTCGGACTCTCCGTTCCGCGAGTCACCTCGCCGACGCTTTCGTCGCCGTCGAACACCGCGGCGCCGCTTTCGGGGACGGCTTCGGGGCGCAGACCGACGAGCCGCCGGGAGGGTCGGCCGCGGTTCTCGATCTTCGAGACGACCTCCTGGCCGACGTAACAGCCCTTCTCGAAGTCCAAGGCGTTGCGGACGCCGACGACGTTCGGTACGTTGCCCTCAAGTTCGGTCTCGAACAGCGGCGTTCCGGCCTCCAGCGTCAGGTTCCCGAACGTGTCGCGGCCGAACGGCGCGGCGTTGAGGCCGTGGTTGACCAGCGCGTCGAACACCTCGGCGGCGTCGGCGGCGGCGCAGATGACCTCGTAGCCCTCCTCGCCGGTCGGGTCGTCGGTCCGGACGACGGTGACGCCCCAGTCGCCGACCGTCCCGCGGACGAAGGAAAGCGGGTCGTCGGGCGTGCCGGGCCCGGTGAGCACGGAGGCGATCTTCTCGGTGGCCTTGGGGCCGTGGACGCCGAAGACGCCGAACTCGTCGGTCGCCACGCGGACGTCGACGTCCTGGATGAAGGTCTTGCCGGCCCAGTCGTCGGCCAGCGGGTCGGCCCGCCGCGGCGGGACGAAGCAGAGCAGCCGACCGTCGGCGTTGTAGACGTGGAGGTCCGTCTCGATGCCACCTTGGGGGTCGAGCAGCAGCGCGTAGACGCCCTCGCCGTCGGCGTCGGGGACGCGGTTGGAGACGGCGTTGTCGACGAAGTCGACGCGGTCGTCGCCGGTCACCTCGACGACGCCGTATCCCATCTCGACGACGCCGACGACGTTCCGGACCGCGCGGTGGGCTCGCTCCGGGCGGCCGTAGTGGGCGACGATGCGGCGGCCGCCGCGCTCGGTGAACGTCGCGCCGTGGGCCTCGTGGAGGTCAGCGACGACTGTCATCACCGAACCGAGGGGTCGGGGGGGTAAAACGGTCGCGGCCGGCGGCGGTCAAATGCCGAAGCGGTCGCGGACCCGCTCGAACAGCGACCGGTCGCCGTCGTCGCCGTCGTCGGCCTCGGGGTCGGGGACGACGCGGTCGTCGGGGTAGATGTGCATCGGCTCGTCGTCGTCGTTCTCGACGGTGATGAGCCCGGCCTGTTTCAGCTCGGCCAGCGCCGTCTCGAGTTCGTCGATGTCGACTTCGGCCTCGGCGCGCAGCTCGAACACCGTCATCCCCTCTTCGGTTCGTTCGACGAGCGCGTCGAGCACCGCGACCTGGGTGTCCTTGCGGTCGCGGTACCGCCCCTTCGCCTGCATACTCCGACATTTGCCCGGGGGTCTCTTAACCGTTCGCCGCCGCGGTCCGGCCGGCGACTCAAGTTTTAAGCCCCCAAGACGGCCACATCATCACTATGGGACTGAAGTGTTCGATTCTCGGCCACTCCTTCGAACCCGCCGACTTCGAGCGGGAGCGCAAAGAGCAGGGCTCGGAGGTCGTGACCATCGTCCGGGAGATCGAACGGTGCGTCCGCTGCGGGGAGCAGCGGGTCGTCTCCGAGAGTACCGAGGTGACCGCGGTCGTCGACGAGGCGGACGTCGACCTCGAAGGAGGTGACGCCACGGACCGCGGAGCCGGGGCGACGACGGACGCCCCGGGCGTGGGGACGGACGTCGGGGCGGGCGCCGGCGCCGCGGGGCCGACCGACGACGGGGGGACGTTCGAGGCCCGCGACCCGGCCGAGGAGGACACCGAGATACTCACAGACGACGAGCCGGACCGCGAGCCGGGCGCCTGGCCGGAGGAGCCCGACGAGTCGTGGGACCCCGACGCGCCCCGCGACGGCAACGGCGACGACGGAGTCGAGGCGACGGCGGCCGAGACGACGACCGATGTCGACGGCGACTCGGACGACGGTCCGGTCGCGCCGACCGAGGAGGTGCTGTCGGGTATCACCGTCCCCGAGGGGACCATCGTCTGTACGGAGTGCGAGTTCAGCGTCGACGCCGAGTCGTCCTACCGGGACGGCGACCCCTGTCCGGACTGCGGGGCGTGGCTGGCGAGCGAACGAAATCGGTAAACCATCGGCTTCCGATACCACGACCATGGAGGAGTACAAGATGCGTCGGGGCGAGTACCTCGAGGAGCGCGTCCCCGACCTGGAGGCGACAATCGAGGAGTACTTCGGTCCCATCACCGACACCGAGGAGTTCAACGGAAGCGACCTCTACGTCGTCGAGGAGCCGGACAACCCGGTGTTCGACCGGATCGTCGCGGGCGCCGTCTCCTACTCGAGCAAAAAGGACAAACTCGCCGTCGAGTTCCACGAGCGCGAGCTGGAGGAGCTGATGGAGACGGGCGACGTCGACGCCGCCGGCGACGCCAACGACGCGAAGAACGACTTCCTGCTGGAGTGCACCGGCCGGGACGCCAAGTCCCGCCGGGAGTCGATGAAGCGGTCCGTGGAGGACGATGCGGAGAAGCCGGACAACGTCTGATTCCGCGCCTGACTACATCACCGACCGACCGGGCGTCTCCGTCGCCGCGTCGGTGAGCAGCGCCTCGAGGTTCTCGTAGGGGACGAACGCCAGCAGTTCGTCCTCGTCGTCGTACAGTTCCACGCCGTGGTCGCCTTTCCGGTAGGACGCACACTCGAGCTGGCCGTTCGGGATGATGGCGCGGTACATACACGACGGTTGGGCGCGCCGAACGGAAGGCGTTTCGCCGACGAGCAACCGCGGGGCGCCGTCTCGACGGCCGGCACGGCGGTGTTTAATTATGCGAGAGCCGGCCGGTCAGCCGGCGTCGGGTGGGAACTCGAACGGGGCCGACCGCTCGCGGAGCGAGCCGACGCAAGCACGGCCACCGGCCGCGCGCAGCGAGGCGCAGCCCGCGAGCGGGAGGGGGCGTTCGGAAATGCTGTCATTACCGCTAAAATACGCTACTCTCTCCTAACTAAACGTGGCCGCCGGCGCATCACCACCGATTAGTATTCACGGGCGATACGCCCGGGCATGAGCGAGACGCGAATCCCGGCACCGATCGAGAAGCCCGTCGTCCTGACGGTCGCCGGCAGCGACTCCGGCGGCGGCGCGGGCATCCAGGCCGACCTGAAGACCATCGAGGCCACGGGCGGCTTCGGCGTCTCGGCGCTGACCGCCGTGACCGCCCAGAACACGACCGGCGTCGAGTCCACCCACGTTCTCCCGGTCGACGAGCTGGAGGCGCAACTGGGCGCCGTCCTCTCCGATTTCGAAGTGGCCGCGGTCAAGACCGGCATGTTGGCGACGACCGAGGTCGTCGAGACGGTCACCGAGTACGCCGCCGACCTCGACTGCCCGCTGGTCGTCGACCCGGTGATGGTCGCGGCGACGGGCGACCGCCTGCTGACCGAGGCCGCGGAGGCTGCCTACGAGGACCTGGTCGCGGCGGCGACGCTGGTGACGCCGAACGCCGACGAGGCGGCGGTGCTGACCGACGTCGAGCCCGAAGACGAGGCCGGCGCCCGCCTGGCCGGCCAGCGACTGCTGTCGACCGGCGCCGACGCCGCGCTCGTGAAGGGCGGCCACATCCCCGGCGACGAGGTGCTGGACGTGCTGGTGACCGAGACCGACATCGAGGTCGCCCGTCATCCCCGTATCGACACCGACGCCACCCACGGGTCGGGCTGTGCGCTGTCGGCCGCCGTCGCCACCCGGCTGGCCCACGGCGAACCGCTGGTCGACGCCGTCGGCCGGAGCGTCGCCTTCATGGAGCGAGCCGTCCGCTACCACCACGACGTCGGCGAGGGCCCCGGCGCGGTCCACCACCTCGTCGCGCTCCGCAACGAGGCGACCCGCGACGCGACCGCCGAGGCCGTCAGGGGCGTCGTCCGGCGGCTCGAGGCCGCCGACGTCCGGCCACTCATTCCCGAGGTTGGAACGAACATCGTCGGCGCAACGCCGTACGCCGAGTCGGCCGACGAGACCGCCGCCGTCGAGGGCCGCGTCACCCGCGGGCTCGACGGCGTTCGCACCGACGGCGTCCGGTTCGGCGCCTCCGGCCACGTCGCCCGGTTCCTGCTGTCGGCGCGGGAGCACCTCCCCGACCTGCGGTTCGCGGCCAACTGTCGGTTCGACGACGGCGTCGCGGCAGCCCTGGAGGCGCTGGGGTGGACCGTCGCCGAACACGACGGCAGCGCGGCGGCCGACGACGCCACCGACGGCCCCGGCGCGGCGCTCGCCGGCACTGAGGAGCCGGTCGCCGTCGTCGACCACGACGCCAGCACGGCGCCGATGACGAAGGTCGTCGCCGAGAGGGCGACGACGCTCGGTGACCGGCTGCTCGAACTAAACGAGACGGTGGGCTCGCGACGGTAGCGGGAGCGGACGGTGGCCTCAGGTCCCGACGCCGACGACGGAGACGGTGCCGCCGGTGCCGCCGACTGAGCGCCACTCGCCGTCGACGTCGACCTCGACGGGGCCGAACTCGTAGCGGCCGGTGCTGCCGAGGCCGTCCGGTGCTTTCGCGAAGTAGGTCACGTCGCCGTCGGCGGCGGACTCGAAGACGACGCGCTGGCGGCCGTTCTCGAGCTGCTTGACGCCGGCGACGTCGCCGTAGTCCTCGGCGACGTTCCAGGAGCCGGGGACGGTGTCGGCGACGCGGCCGTCGGACGCGGCGTCGCCGGCGTCGTCGGTCGTCGCGGTGATGGTCTGCCGGGTCGTCTGGCCGGCGGTGTAGACCGAGGCGTCGGTCTCGCGGTCGAAGTCGAGGTCCAGCGGATCCTCGGCTTCGACCGCGAACTCGTCCCAGCCGAAGCGTTTGACGACCTCGCCGTCGACCGTTCGGACCTGCTCGAAGCCCATCGTGTTCATCAGGACGATGTGGCCGAAGAACGTCATCCCGTAGCTCATCATACCGAAGGGGTGAATCTCTCGCTGGTGGGCCGGCGGCAGGAGGCTACCGACGAAGTGGATGCCGGTGGCGTCGTCGGCCGCCCGGGTCCGGGAGCCGGCCGACACCAGCCCCGAGGTGGTGCCGGCGACGCTGGCGACGCCGGCGTCGGTCGCGGCGAAGGCCTCGCGGTCGACGAGCGTCATCGGTGCCTTGTTCGTCGCGTACCCGAGGCCGGCGATGTGCCACAACAGCTGCTGGCTGTCCAGCGAATCGGCGAGCAGCGGGTGGTCGTCGTTGCGCTCGCCGATGTGGGCGACGTAGTAGGCGTTCTCGTCGTCGCTCCGCTCGGGCTCGCGATACGTGCGGCCGCGGTTCTCGATGTCGTCGGCGCTCACGCCGGCCGCGAGGTCGCTGTCGAGCTTCGGCAGGAGGTTCGCGGCGGTGTCGGTCAACACTATGTTGCCGCCCGACTCGACGTAGGCGTCCAGCGCCGCGAGGTAGGCGTTGTCGTCCTGGCCGTCGTCGTGGATGACGACCAGGTGGTCGGTGTCGACCTCGCCGCGGGCGACCTCCTCGACGGTGTAGGCGACGGGGTCGGTCTCTAGCTCCCCGGCCAGGTCCTCGAAGTACCGGAACGGGGACGACTCGTAGGCGCGCTGCTGGTAGCCGACGGCGTCGACGGGATCGGGGTTGGGGCCGCCGCCCTCGGTGCCCATCGTGGAGACGCGGGCGACCAGACGGGTCGGCGCCTCAAAGCGGTTGGCGACGACGAGCGTCCACTCGCCGGCCTGGGGGTCGGTGACGTTCCAGGTGACCATCCCGCAGCACTCGCCGCCGACGCGGTCCTCGCTCACGAGTTCGAAGTCGCGGACGACCTCGCCGTCGGGCGCGACCAGCGCGGCGTCGGCCAGCCCGGCGGCAGGGTGGTTGCCCCGCGGTTCGGCGTGGGGATGAACGGTCATGCTGTGGCGCCCGCTCTCGACGTCGAAGCTGACCGTCTCGCGGTCGCTCGCGGCTACGTCGGTGCCGTACTCCTCTTCGTCGACGACGGTCCGGCCGTCCGAATCGAGAAAGGAGAGGTCGTCGGATGTGCGCGTCAGGGCGTCGGTAGTGACGTAGCCGAGCGTCTCGCCGTCGGTTTCGATTTCCGTCTCGACGTCGGTACTCGCGTGGTCGGCGATCTCACGGATCGACGTCCGGTAGGCCCGCACCTGGGCGTCGACGCGGGCCTGGTCGTAAACGTTTCCGCCCGCGATGTTGGAGTAGACCATCTCCATCGTCATCATCGTCATGTCGAGACAGCCCCACTCCTCGGGCTGGGACATCCAGTCCTTCATGTAGCCGGTGCCGGAGTAGCCGATGCCC
>PXRL01000017.1 GCA_003020965.1 Halobacteriales archaeon QS_4_69_225 | reverse complement strand
TCGAGGCCGGCGTCGGTCGCCGCGAGTTCGGCGTCCCCGACGTCGAAGAACTCGCGGACGCGCGTCTCCTCGTAGGCGCCGAGCGTTTCGGCGGGCGAGCAGAGCGCCCGGACGGCGTCGGCGGCCGACGGTTCGTCGCCGTCGCCGTCGACGAGCACCACGGCGGGCGTGACGCCCTCGTCGACGCCCATCTCCAGCGCCCGGTTGATCTGCCGGCGGCCCGCGGCGTACAGGAGGATTTCGACCCCCCGGTCGCGGGCGATTCCGTCGCCGCGCCGTCGCTCGCGGTCGGCCAGCTCGACGGCCCGTTCGAGGTGACGCCGGGAGACGACGTAGCGGGCGTCGAACGCCTGGACCGTCACGCCGTGTTCCGCCCCGATCGCGTCGAGCGCGTCGACGAACGCGCCGACCTCGGGGAACCGCTCGCCGCCCACCTCGACGACGCCCTCGACGAGTTCCATCAGAAATCACCGATGCTGGATTGGTCGTCGTCGTCGTCGGCGACCGCCTCGTCGCCGTCGGAGTCCCCGTCCGGTCGGGCGTCGACGTCGGGCGCGACGTCGTCCATCGACGGGTTCCGGTGGCCGGCGGCCTCCAGCACGTTCTCGGCGGTCTTCTCCCGACCCCGGAGCGCCCCGAGAACGACCGATTTGTCGGCCTCCCGGAGCGCCGTCCGCGTTTCGATGCCGGCGTCGTACAGCCGCCGGGCCCGCTTGCGGCCGACGCCCCGGACGCCCGCGAGGTCGATGAGCTCCTCGCCGACGCCGTACTGGACGCGCTTGCGCGCCTCGCGGACCGCCGGCACGCTCGCGAGGCCGAGTTCGTCGGCCAGCGACTCGGCGGCACCCAGCAGCCACTCGGCGGTGTCGACCTTCCCGCGGATGTCGCCCGGCCCGACGCCGTAGCGCTCGGCGATGTCGTCCTCGTCGATCTCGTCGGCCCAGTCTTCGAGCATCCGGGCGGTCTTCAGCGCCGACAGCCAGTCCTCGAAGCGGGACTCCTCGAACTCGCTGGGTAGCTCGCCGCAGAACTCCGGCTCCCGCTCGTAGGCCTCCATCGTGTACTCCTCGTGGTCGCCCGATCGGAGGTACAGCTCGTACATGTCGGGCGTCCGGGAGACGAGGTGGTAGAGCCCGAGCGGCGTCGGTTCGTCGGCCGCCTCCAGGCCGTCGATTATCTCGGCGGCGCTCATCGGGTCGAGGTAGAGCCGCGAGACGGTGTGGCCGAGGGTCGTCGCCTCCAGGCCGTCGCCGCGCTCGACGAAGCCGTTGGTCTCGAGATACGACAGCGTCGTGTCGACGACCCGCTCGAGGTCGTTCGAGCCGCCGTACTGGGCCGCGTACAGCGTCTGGTCGAGGAACTCCAACAGCCCGGCCCGGGAGTCGGCGAAGCCGGAGGCGACCGTCGCCAGCAGGTGCGTCCGCATCGACGGCTCCCGGGCGAGCTTCGACTCGACGGGCTCGGGGTCGGCCCAGACGTACCGGTCCAGCAGCTCGTCCAGCTCGTCGTGGCCGTTGGCGAGCAGTAGCGCCTCGCCGTAGGGGTCCCGGCCCGGCCGGCCGGCCCGGCCCATCATCTGGTGGACCTCCAGCACCGACAGCGGCTGCATCCCGCCGGCGTCGCCGGAGTAGCGCCGCCAGTCGCGAACGACGACCCGCCGAGAGGGGGTGTTGACGCCGGCCGCCAGCGTCGGCGTCGCCGCCACCACCTTGATGAGCCGTTCCCGGAAGGCGTCCTCGACGAGCGAGCGGTGGTCGCTCGCCAGCCCCGCGTGGTGGAAGGCGGCGCCCCGCTCGACGCAGTCGGCGAGGTCCTCGCTCGTCTCGGTGTCGGAGACGTCCCGCAGCTCCTCGGCGACGGCCGCCAGCCGCTCGCGCTCCTCGGGAACGAGCCCGTCGCGGACGGTGTTGGCCAGCCGCTTGGCGGCGCTTTCGGCGTTCCGCCGGGAGTTGACGAACACGAGCGTCGAGCCGTCGTCGGCCAGCGTGTCCCGGACGATGGCCGCCGTGGGCTTCTCGTCGGAGTCGACCCGCAGCTCCTGCTGGGAGCCGTCGCCGAAGTGCACCGCCTGCCCGTAGTGGACGCCCTTCCGGAGCTCGATGGGCCGCCAGGTGGAATCGACCAGCTCGGCGTCGAGCCACTCGGCGACGTCGGCGGCGTTGCCGACCGTCGCCGACAGCGCGACCACCTGGACGGCCGGGTTGACGCGGCGGAGCTTCGCCAGCGTCACCTCCAGCGTCGGCCCCCGACCGGGGTCGTCGACGAGGTGGACCTCGTCGGCGACGACGCAGTCGAGGTCGTCGATCCACGGCGCGCCGTTGCGGACGAGGGAGTCGACCTTCTCGCTGGTGGCGACGATGACGTCCTTGTCGGCGAGCCACTCGCCCGAATTCTCGTAGTCGCCGGTGGCGACGCCGACGGAGACCCCGTGGTCCTCGAAGACGGAAAACTCCTCGCGCTTCTCGCTGGCCAGCGCCCGCAGCGGCACGATGTACAACGCCGTGCCGCCGCGATCGACGGCCGACAGCATCGCCAGCTGCGCGACGAGCGTCTTACCGCTCGCGGTCGGCACGGAGGCGACGAGGCTCTCGCCGGCCGTCACCCCGGCTTCGACGGCGGCGGCCTGCGGCGGGTACAGCGACTCGATGCCACCCTCGCGGAGGTGATCGGCGAACCACGCGGGGACGCCGGAGGCGTCGGCGACATCCATTACCCTTCGGTAGTGCGCCGTCCGATTTAAACTGTCGCTCCGGGCGCCCCTCGGCGTTCGTTCTCGATTCCAGCTTTATGTCACGGTGGCGCAAACGGCGGTACATGACCGGTGGGGATGGTTCCATCGACGTGCTGCACGTCGACGACGACATCGACCTGGCGGAGATGGCCGCGAGGTCCCTCGAGCGGGAGGACCCGCGGCTGGCGGTCGCGACCGAGCAGGGGGCGGCGGCGGCGCTCGACCGGCTCGCAGACGGGACCTTCGACTGCGTCGTTTCCGACTACGAGATGCCGCGGATGAACGGCCTGGAGTTCTTCGAGGCGATTCACGAGCGACACCCCGACGTCCCGTTCATCCTCTTCACCGGCAAGGGAAGCGAAGCGGTCGCCGGCGAGGCGGTGTCGGCCGGGGTGACCGACTACCTCCAGAAGAAGTCCAGCACCGAACAGTATCGGCTACTGGCGAACCGCATCACCAACGCCGTCGATCAGTCCCGGACGGCGGCACGGCTCGACGAGGAGCGCCGGCGGTTCCGGGTGCTGTTCGAGCAGTTCACCCAGCCGACCGTCGAGGTCGAATACGAGGGCGAGGAGCCGGTCGTCCGGCGGGTCAACCCGGCCTTCGAGGAGGTGTTCGGCTACCCCGCCGAGGAGATCGTCGGCGAGTCGCTGGACGAGTACATCGTCCCCGACGACCACGAGACGGAAGCCGAGCGGATCAACAGCCGGGTGCAGGACGGCGCCCGCCTCACCGCCGAGCCGGTGACCCGCCTGACCGCCGACGGCACCCGGGCCTTCCTCCTGCAGAACGCCGTCTACCCGGACGGCTCCGGCGGCTTCGCCATCTACACGGACGTCACCGACCGCCGGGAGCGGGAGCGGCGCGTCGAGCGGCAGAACGCCCGGCTGTCGGCGCTGTTCGAGAACTTCCCGGAGCCGACGGTCGCCTACGTCTACGAGGACGGCGAGCCGACCGTCGTCCAGGCGAACGAAGCGTTCGTCGACACCTTCGCCGACGGCGAGTCGTCGCTGGCCGGCGAGTCGATCGACGACGTCGTGGTCCCGCCGGGTCTGGAGACCGAGGCAAGGCAGATCGACGAGCGGGTCCGGGTCGGCGACGCCATCGACGAGCACCTCCGCAGGCAGGCCGCCGACGGCCTCCGGGACTTCCGGTTTCGGAACGTCCCACTGCCGGACGACGACCGCATCGACGGCTACGCCATCTACGCCGACATCACCGAACGGCGGCGCCGCGACCGGGAGCTGCGGCAACAGAACGACCTGTTCCGGGAGGCCCAGGAACTGGCCGACGTCGGCGGCTGGGAGTACCGGATCGACGCCGACGAGCTGGTCTGGAGCGAACAGGTCCGACGCATCCACGACGTCCCCGACTCGTTCGAGCCGACCCTGAAGACGGCACTGGAGTTCTACCACCCCGAAGACCGGGAGAAGATAGAAACCGCCTTCCAGCGGGTCGTCACCGAGGCCAGCGCCTGCGAGCTCGAGGCCCGCGTCGAGACCGCCGAGGGCGACGAACGGTGGATCCACACGCACGCCTGCCCGACGGTCGAAAACGGCGAGGTCGTTCGCATCCACGGCGCCGTCCAGGACATCACCGACCGCAAGGAGCAGCTGGAGACGATCAGAGGGCTCCAGTACCGCACCCAGCGACTCATCCGGGCGAGCGACCCGACCCGTGCCGCGGAGATCGCCACCGACATCGCCAGCGAGGCGCTGGAACTTCCCTTCGCCGGCGTCCATCTGGTCGACGACGAGTGGACGACCCTCGAGCCGGCCGCGGTCACCGCCGACGGTCGCGACCGGCTCGGGGCGGCTCCGACCTACGAGCGGACCGATCCCGACCGCACCGTCGACCGGATCAACTGGGGCGTCCTCGAATCCGGCGAGCCGGCGGTCGTCGAGGACACCTACGAACACGGCGCCATCAACGAGACCGAGACGCCGACCCGCAGCGCGGTAGTGGTCCCGCTGGGGGACCACGGCGTCGTCTTCGCCGCCTCGCCGGAGCCGAACGTGCTCACCCGGTTCGACAGGTACCTCGTGGACATCCTCGCGACGGTGCTGACGGCGGCGCTCGATCGCATCGAGCGGGAGCGGCGGCTCGAGTCCCAAAAGCGGCTGCTCGAGGAGCGGACCGACCGCCTCGACGAGCTGGTGAGCGTCATCAGCCACGACCTCCGTAGCCCGCTGAGCGTCGTCGCGGGGCGACTCGAGATGGCCCGCGACGGCACCGACAGCCACCACATCGAACGGGCCCTCGGTGCGGCCGAGCGGAGCCAGGACATCGTCGGGGACCTCCTGACGCTGGCCCGCGAGGAGGACCGCGTCACCGACCTCTCGTCGGTCGCGCTCGACGACATCGCCCGGGACTGCTGGCGCGACGTCACGACCGGCACCGCGGCGCTCGCCGTCGGGGCCGACGAGACCGTCCGGGCCGACCGCGGCCGGCTCCGGCAGCTGCTGGAAAACCTCATCCGGAACTCCGTCGAGCACAGCTCGACGAGCCCTCCCTCGCACAACAATGCCGCTCCGGCGGACCCCTCGACCGCCGGCTCCGCGGCCGCCAGTGCCCCGGCGGCGACCGACGACGGCGTGACCGTCACCGTCACCGTCGGCACCTTCGAGGACGGCTTCTACGTCGCCGACGACGGCCCCGGTATCCCGCCCGAGGAGCGGGAGGCCGTCTTCGAGAGCGGCTACTCGACCGGTAGGAGCGGCACCGGGCTGGGGCTGAGCATCGTCGAGCAGGTCGCCCGCGAGCACGGCTGGACGGTCGACCTCGGGGAAAGCGCCGACGGCGGCGCGCGCTTCGAGTTCACCGGCGTCGAGTTCGTCGACGACCCCGACGCCGGCCTGGAGTGGACCGGATGACCGCCACGACCCCGGCCCCCGTGGCGACCGGTCGGTCCCGCCGATGACCGCGGCCGATCCGTCGGTTTACGACCGGTGGAGCCGCAACCCCTGGGCGCTGCGGCTGCTGTACGCCGTCGCCTTCGCCGGCCGGGAGTCGACGTTCCGCCGCCGGAGCCTGACGGCGCTGTCGCCGTCGGCCGGCGAGGCGGTTCTCGAGTTGGGCTGTGGCCGCGGACGGGCGCTCGGACGGCTCCGCGAGGCCGTCGGCCCCGACGGCCGGGTCGTCGGCGTCGACTACAGCCGCGGCATGGCCGAGACGGCGGCGGCGGCCGCCGACCGGTGGGAGAACGTCCACGTCGTCCGCGGCGACGCGACCGACCTCGGCGTCCGCGCGGACGCCTTCGACGCGGTCTACGCGGCGATGTCGGTCAGCGCGACCCCGGACCCGGCGGCGGCCGTCGCGACCGCCGCCCGGTGTCTCCGGGCCGACGGCCGGCTGGCGGTGCTCGACGCCCGGCCGTTCCAGCCGCTTCCGCTGCGCGTGCTCAACCCGCTGATCGTCCCCGTTCTCCGGGTGCTGACCGACTGGAACCACGCCGCCGACGTCCCCGCGGCCGTCGAAACGCAGTTCGAGACGGCGACCGTCGAGTCGTACAACGCCGGCACGATATACGTCGCCAGCGCCGGCCGGCCGACGGCCGACGGCGGCGGCTGACGGCTCTACGCGAACTTCCCCGCGGCCCGCGACCAGTCCCACGACCGGTAGCGGAACTTCGGGTCCGCGTCGGCCGGAATCGCGTCGTACTCCCGGAGGACCCGCCGGATGCCGCCACGGCCGCCGAAGTCGCCCCGGTACCACAGGAAGAGCCGCGGCAGGCGGACGACGCCGGCCGCCGGGTCGTGGTCGACCGTCCCCGCGAGGTACGACGCCGTCGCCACGTCGAGTTGGTCGTCGATCCGGTCGGGGTCGTAGGCGCGGATCGGCGGACAGCTCTCGGCGCCGCAGTTCAGCGCGAAGTGGACCCGCGGGTCGCGATCGACGCGGTAGCGGCGCTCGAAGGGCCACGGCAGCCGCGGCAGGTAACCGAGGCCGTACTTCGAGCGGCCGCCCCGGAGGATGCCGTGCTCGATGGCGTCGAGGCCGAGTCCGGTCCCGGCGACCCCGAGCGCCTCGGCCCGAAAGAAGCGGACGAGACGGAGGGGGCTGTCGTAGGTCTCCGGGCGGCGCTCGAGGAGCAACTGGGTGCCGGCGTTGTAGAGGTTGATCCAGAACGCGAGCGCCCGGTGGCGGTCCGTCCGGAGCGGCGCCAGGTCGTCGTGGCCGTAGCCGGAAAGCGTCCCGAGGAAGGGGTCGGGGTCCTCGCGGCGCTTCGTGGCCACGAGGAGGTCGGCCGCCACCGTCGTCGGCGGCCGGTCTCCGCCGGCCGGGGCTGCCGTGGCGGCACCGTCGGCCATGCAGTCCGTTCGAGGAGCCTACCGAAAAGGGTGCCGGGGTCGGGCCCGGCCGGTGACGGTCCCCGCCGCCCGTCGCGAGCGACCACGGACCCGGGCTGGGGGATTCCGGCCGGATGGACCCACCCGAACGTCCCTCGACCCGGCCACTCGGACCCGTCGTGTGCGTCGTCGCGGCCGCCCCGCTGCCGGGAGGGAGCCTACGCGACGTTCCGCTCGACGATGGCCTCGCCGCGCTCGAACCGCCCGCGGTCGAGGTGCGAGACGTCCACCGTCCGTGGCTCGCCGTCCAGGACCAGTTCGGCGACGATCCGCCCGGTTGCGGGGGCGTGCTGGAACCCGTGGCCGGAGAACCCGGTCGCCGTCACCAGCCCGGGAAGCGACGTCTCGATGATGGGGTGGCCGTCGGGCGTCACGGCATACAGCCCCGCCCAGCCGCGCTTGATCCGGGTCTCCGGGCCGAAGTAGGCGGTGTAGTCGGCCGCCCGCTCGACGGCCTCGGCGGCCACCGCGAGGTCCATCTCCGTGGAGAACCCGTCCGGGTCGACCGCGGGGTCCTCCTCGCCGAAGTGTCCGCCGACGAGCGCGGTGCCTTCGCGTTCCGGGCGGAAGTACGACCCCGTCTCGAGGTCGATGGTCAGCGGCACCGACTCGGGGACCGGCTCGGCGGGCTCGACCACCGCCATCTGCCGCCGCCGCGGGGAAACCGGCAGGTCGACGCCGGCCATCGCCGCCGGGCGGGCCGCCCAGGCGCCCGCCGCGTTGATCACGGCGTCGGCCTCGTGGCGGACCGGGTCGCCGTCGCCCTCGACTTCGACCCCGAACACCGTCTCGCCATCCCGGAGCACGTCAGTCACCGGGGTGTTCGGCCGCAGGTCGACGCCGAGCTCGCGGGCTCGCCTCGCGTAGCCCTGGACCGCGAGATTGGGGTCCGCGACGCCGTCGTCGCCGTTGTAAGTGGCGGCGACGAAGAGCTCGGGGTCGAGGCCGGGACACCGATCGGTCGCCTCCTCGGGCGAGAGGAACTCGGTTTCGGCTCCGAGTTCGCGTTGCATCCGGACGTTCTCGCGGAATCGCTCGGCCGTCCGGTCGCTGCGGGCCAGGAACAGGTAGCCGATCTTCCGGTACTCGATGTCGACGTCGAACGCCGCCTCGAAGTCGTTCCAGACTGCCTTGCTCTCGAGGGAGAGTTTCACGTTGACCGGCGTGGTGAACTGCGAGCGGATGCCGCCGGCGGCGCGGGCCGTGCTGCCCGAGCCGAGCGACCCCTGCTCGTAGAGGGTCACGTCCACGCCGCGTTCGGCCAGGGCGACCGCCGACGAGAGCCCGACGATGCCGCCGCCGACGATGACGGCCTCCATGCCACGCCGTCGGCACGACGGCTTCATAAATCTACCTGGCGGGGGGTCCAGCGGCACGCGTGTCTGACCGCCGATACGGCAGCGGAACAACACCTAAGCCGTCGTGAGGGCTGTATCGGGGCATGGTGTTGGTCGTCTCCGACGACGAAATCCGCGACCTCCTGGATCTCGCGGGACTCGTCGACGTGGTTTCCGAGGCCCTGGTCACGCAGACGAAGGGCGAGACCGTCCGGCCCGAGCGACCGCACTTTCCGGTCGGCGAGGGACTCGACGGCGAAGAGCCGCTCGGCACGGGCCTGACGATGCCGGCCTACGTCCACGGCGAGCCGCTGTACGCGACGAAACTCGTCGGCGTCCACGAGGGAAACGCCGACCGCGGGCTGCCGACCATCCACGCCCAACTCGCGCTGACCGACGCCCGGACGGGCGAGCCCGCGGCCCTCATGAGCGGCACCACCATCACGAACGCCCGGACGGGCTCCATCGGCGCCGTCGCCGTCCGAGCGCTCGCCCCCGAGACGTCCACGCTGGGCGTCCTCGGCGCCGGTGTGCAGGCCCGCTGGCAGACCCGCGCCATCGACACCGTCGCCTCGCTGTCGGACGTCCGGGTGTACTCGCCCAGCGACTCGCGGGCGGCGTGTGCGGCGGATCTCCGCGAGACGGGGGTTCCGGCGACGGCCGTCGACTCGCCGGCCGCCGCCGTCGAGGGCGCCGACGTCGTCGTGACGGCGACGACCGCGAGCGAGCCCGTCTTCCCGCCAGAATCCCTCTCGGCGGGGGCGCTCGTCGTCGCCGTCGGCGCCTACACCGCCGAGACCCAGGAGCTCGCCCCCGCCGTCGTCGAGGACGTGGCGGCGGTGTTCGCGGACGTCCCGGAGGAGGTCATCCAGACCGGCGACTTCCTGGGCACGAACCTCGGGGTAGAGGACCTGGTGGCTCTGGGTCGGCTGCTCGGGGATGGATACGAGCAGCAGTCGCCCGAGGGGGTGACGGTCGTCGCCAGCGTCGGATCGGCGGTGCTGGACGCCGCTACCGGCATCCACCTCTACGAGCGGGCCCGAGAGGCGGACGCCGGGACCGAGGTGTCGCTGTAGCCTGCCGGACGAACCACCGTTCCAGGCGGACGCCGTCTCCTGACCCGAACTGGCGCCACGCCTATGCCCGTGCCGCCCCAACTGTCCGTATGGAGATCAGGTTCGACCGCGACACCTGTATCGGGATGTTCCAGTGCGTCGCCGAGTGGGACGCCTTCGAGCGGGACGAGGCCGACGGCAAGGCGGACCTCGCGGCCGCCGAGGAGGTGGCGCCGGACGTCTTCGAGCGGGAGGTACCGGACGACGCGGAGCTGGACGCGAAGTTCGCCGCCCGGTCGTGTCCCGTCGACGCCATCGAGATCTACGACGACGGCGACCGAGTGGTCTGACCGGACGGCGCGAAGCGCCATTGATGACGGGACCCTCCGGTGTAAAACGGAGGGTAGACAGGGATCGATAAACTGTCGCAGTCGCCGAATTATCTGTCAGGATTTCACACGACGACATAAAATACGGAGGATTACCGGCAACGAGCTTATTTAAGAGATACGCGGAGTTGTGTCAGAGATACCGCTCTGGCAGGACGGGGGAATCCTCCGACATGAACTCATCACACACAAAATACGGCGTCAAGGCACTGATCGATCGGCTCGGACGCAGCGGGTCGTCGCTGCTGACAATCGCAGTCGTATGTATGGTGGTCGTGGGAACCGTCTCCATCCCGGTCGCCGGCGGCGGCGAAGGAACGGTCGACGGGTCCAGGATGGCCTACGTGGACGGGGACTCGGGAACGGTTCACGTAGTGGGCGCGGACGGCAACACGACGAATACGGGCGTCTCGGCCGAGATAATCGGCCCGCCGGCCGACATCGACGACGACGGGACCGTCGAGGTTCCGTCGATCACCAACCAGGGAAAGATCCGGCTTATCGAACCGGACGGGGACACACAGAACCTCACGGACGCAGACGAGGCGACCAGCGGAACGACGACCATAGCACTGGGCGACTACGACGGTGACGGGACGACGGCCGTCATTTACAGGGCCAGCGACAGCACCTCTATTTATAAAATCGAACCGGGAGGGGATCCCCAGCTGGTCGCCGATACGGGAAACAGGGGTGGAGTGAAGGGCGTCATCGACTACGATGACTTCGACGGCGACGGCGCGAAGGAGGTCGTGTACGTCGGCGACTCCGACGAAATCTGGTACGTGGACAACGAGACTAACGACAACGGCAACCCCGACCTCGAGAGCACCAGTTTCTCCGGGGTTGGCGTGGACGCTGGAGTCGGCGCCGGCCCGCTCGGCGACTTCAACGGCGACGGTAACAAGCGGGTCGCGGCCGTCACCGGAAGCAGCAACCTCGTGCTGGTCGATTACACCGGCGACGAGAACTTGACGTATATAAAGTCCAATTACGAGAAAGCGACGAAGGCGCCGATCGGTGCCGCGGACGTGACCGGTGACAGCGACCTCGAGGTCATTTACCGCCTCAAGGACAACGGGAACCTCCGCTACAGCATGCTCAACGGCAGTACCGGTTCCTTCGAGACCGCCTCCGACGGCACGATCAGTCCGGACAAAAAGGCCGGCATCTCGGGAGGCGCGACGACCGTGGCCAGCTCGACGACTGACTCGACCGGCGACACGACCGCGCCGACGGTCAGTATCTCCGATCCGACCGAGGGAGAGACCTACGGAAGCAGCAACGTACCGCTCGACGCCAGCGCGAACGAGAACGTCAGCGGGTGGAACTACAGCCTGGACAACGGCACCAATCAGACGTTCGACCCCGAGACGGAGACGACGCTCTCGAACCTCTCCGACGGCGGGCATACGGTGACTGTGTACGCCGAGGACGACGACGGCAACGTCGGCACCGAAACCGCTACGTTCACCGTCGACACGACCGCACCGACGGTCACCATCTCCGAACCGACCGACGGAACGACGTACGGGAGCAACGTACCGCTCAACGCCAGCGCAAACGAGAACGTCAGCAGGTGGAATTACAGCCTGGACCCCGGTGGTAACGGGACGTTCGACTCCAGTACGACCCTGACCAATCTCTCCGACGGCGAGTACACGGTGACGGTGTACGCCGAGGACGACGGCGAGAACGTCGGCACCGAAACCGCCACGTTCAGCGTCGACACGCCGACCGAGACGACCGACACGGATGGCGACGGCATTTCCGACGCGGAGGAAGGTGACGGCGACGTCGACGGCGACAACAATCCGAACTTCGACGACACCGATGCCGACGGCGACGGGATTCCCGACGCCGAAGAGGGGACCGGCGACGCCGACGGCGACGGCACGTCGAACTACAAGGATACGGACTCGGACGGCGACGGGATCCCCGACTCGGAGGAAGGCACCGACGATGCCGACGGCGACGGCACGTCGAACTACAAGGACGAAGACTCCGACGCCGACGGCATCCTCGATTCCGAGGAGGGCAGCGGCGACGTCGACGGTGACGAGACGCCGAACTACGAGGACACCGACACGGACGGTGACGAGATTCCCGACGCCGACGAAGGAACCAGTGATCTCGACGGCGACGGGACGCCGAACTACAAGGACGAAGACTCCGACGGCGACGGGATCCCCGACGCCGATGAGGGCAGCGACGACGTCGACGGCGACGGGATTCCGAACTACAAGGATACCGACACGGACGGCGACGGTATTTCCGACTCGGAGGAAGGTGACGGCGACGTCGACGGTGACGGCGTCCCGAATTACAAGGATACCGACACGGACGGCGACGGGATCCCCGACGCCGAGGACGGGACCGGCGACGCCGACGGCGACGGAACGCCGAACTACAAGGACGAAGATTCGGACGGCGACGGGACCCCCGACGCGGAGGAGGGCACCGGCGACGCCGACGGCGACGGCGTGCCGGACTACCTCGACGGCGACACCGACGGCACGTCCGGCGGAGACGAGAACCTGGGCGACGACGACGCGGACGGTGACGGGATTCCCGACGTCGACGAAGGCGCGGGTGACCTCGACGACGACGGGACGCCGAACTACCAGGACCCCGATTCCGATGGCGACGGGATCCCCGACGCCGAGGAGGGAACCGACGACGTCGACGGCGACGGCACGCCGAACTACAAGGACGAAGACTCCGACGGCGATGGGATCCCCGATGCCGAGGAGGGCACCGACGACACCGACGGCGATGGGACGCCGAACTACCAGGACCCCGACGCCGACGGTGACGGAATCCCCGACGCCGAGGAGGGAACCGGCGACGCCGACGACGACGGCGTGCCGGACTACCTCGACGACGACATCGACGGCAGCGCCGAAGAGGGCGACGGACCGCTAGAGGACGGCGATACCGACGGCGACGGGATTCCCGACTCCGAAGAGGGGACCGGCGACGCCGACGGCGACGGGACACCGAACTACGAGGACGGAGATTCCGATGGCGACGGGATTCCCGACTCGGAGGAGGGCACCGACGACACCGACGGCGACGGGACACCGGATTATCAGGACCCCGACTCCGACGGCGACGGAATTCCGGACGCCGAAGACGGGACCGACGACACCGACGGCGACGGCACGCCGAACTACCAGGACCCCGATTCCGATGGCGACGGAATCCCTGACGCCGAGGAGGGCACCAGTGACGCCGACGACGACGGCGTACCGAACTACGAGGACGAAGATTCGGACGGCGACGGGGTCCCCGACGCGGAGGAGGGCACCGGCGACATCGACGGCGACGGCGTGCCGGACTACCTCGACGGCGGCACCGACGGCAGCGCCGAAGAGGGCGACGACCCACAAGAAAACGGGGATACCGACGGCGACGGGATTCCCGACTCGGAGGAGGGTACCGACGACACCGACGGCGACGGCACGCCGGATTATCAGGACCCCGACTCGGACGGCGACGGGGTTCCCGACTCGGAGGAAGGCACCGACGATACCGACGGTGACGGCACGCCAGATTATCAGGACGGGGACTCCGACGACGACGGGATTCCGGACGCCGAAGACGGGACCGACGACACCGACGGCGACGGGACGCCGAACTACCAGGACGAAGACTCCGACGGCGACGGGGTTCCGGATGCCAACGAAGGGACCGGCGACGTCGACGGCGACGGCACGCCGAACTACGAGGACCCCGACACGGACGGCGACGGGATTCCTGACGCGGAAGAGGGCGCCGGTGACGCCGACGGTGACGGCACGCCGAACTACCAGGACGAAGACTCCGACGGCGACGGGGTTCCCGACGCCGAGGAGGGAACCGGGGATGCTGACGGCGACGGTACCCCGGATTACCTCGACGACACCGACGACACGGACGACGGTGCCGGCGACAGCACCGACGACGGTACCGACGGCGGCACCGGCGACACGGCGTTCGACGGCGATGACGACGGACGTTCGTCGGGCGCCGGCGGGACTGGCGATGGCGCGTCGGACGAGAACACGACCGACAACGAGACGTCGCGCGGCGAGGACCCCAACGAAGGAACCGACCGGAACGGATCGAACGAGCAGCAGACGATAGTCGACGCGTCTCTGAGCCGGTACGAGGTGACGCCCGGCGAGGAAATCGAGGTCATCGTCGAGGTCGAGAACGCGGCCGAGAAGCGCGACGAGTTCGTCATCCAGGTGCGGAACGACGGCGATCTGGAGAAAACGGAGACGTTCACCCTCCCGGCGAACGAGACGACGACCCTCAGGGTGCCCTACCGCGTGACCGAGCCGGGGAACCACACCATCAGGGCGAACCAAACCGTGGCCGGCGTCGTCCGCGCCCAGGCTGCCACCCCGACGGATGAGGGAGGAAACGGTGACGTCGGGTTGCCGGGCGGCGGCGGCGGCGCGCTCCCGGCGTTCATCCTGATCGTGTTGATCGGCGTGATACTGGCGATCATGGCGTTCGCGCGGTACCGCGACCGGTCGGACTCCTGACCGGCCAGGGACGCTCTCTACTTCGCTCGGGCGGAAGAATTAACACGCACGACGATGGACTGTCCCGTGTCGAACGATACCATGGATAGTCACGCTCGTAGCAGTGACCGGGAGCGACTCTCCGAGTGGGCGTCGCTCACTGGCGACGTGCTGCCGGAGGAGTACGCCCCCTCCGACGAGGACTAAGCGATTTCGTCGTACTGGTCGGAGAGCTTCTCGGCGGCCTCGTCCATCAGGTCGGCCTCGTGGTCGTTCAGGTTCCACTCGACGACCTCCTCGACACCGTCGGCGCCGAGCTTGATGGGCACGCCGAAGGCGGTGTCCTCGTAGCCGAACTCGCCGTCGAGGGCGAGCGACGCCGGCAGCACCTCGCCGGTGTCCCGGAGGACGGCCTCGACCATGTGGGCGACGCCGGTGGCGGGGCCCCACTGGGTGGCGCCCTTCCGCTCGATGACGTCCATGGCGGACTGCTGGAGGTCCTCGGTGATCTCCTCGCGCTCGTCGCCGGAGAAGGTGGGGTCGCGGCCGTCGACGCGGACCTTCGAGAAGACGGGGACCTGGGCGTCGCCGTGCTCGCCGAGGATGGTGGCCTGGACGTTCCCGACCGGGACGTCGAACCGCTCGGCGAGGACGTACCGGAACCTGGCCGAATCCAGCCGGCCGCCGAAGCCGATGACCTCGTGGCGGTCGCGATCGCCCGTCTCGTAGAGGTGCCGGTTCAGCAGGTCGACGGGGTTGGAGGTCGTGACGGTGACGTAATCGTCGTTGTGTTCGTCCAGCGACGACCCGATGTCCTCCATGATGGGGGCGTTGTCGCCCGCGAGGTCGATGCGCGTCTGCCCGGGGTCGCGCGGGATGCCGGCCGTGATGACGACGACGTCCGAGCCGGCGGTGTCCTCGTAGTCGCCCTGCCGGACGGTGGTGTCGGAGTCGTATGCGACGCCGTGGTTGGTGTCGGCGGCCTGGCCGATGGCCGTCTCCCGCTGGTCGGGGATGTCGACGTAGACCAGCTCGTCCACGACATCCCGGAGCGCGATGTTGTACCCGGCGGCGGCCCCGACGGTCCCCGCGGCGCCGATGACACTGACCTTCGTCATGCCCGGGGATGGGTCGCGGCTCCCGATTAACTCTTGTCTTTCGTAGTGTCCGAGCGGACGACCGCCGACCGGGCGGTCCGACGCTCGGCGGCCGAACGCGTCACGCTGATACCGCTCGACGACAACGCTCACACGATGGACGCGAAGACGGTCCGGGAGCGGGCCGGAGCGCTGCCGGCGGAGCCGGGCGTCTACCAGTTCGAGGCCGGCGACGCGGTGCTGTACGTCGGCAAGGCGGTCGACCTGCGGGACCGGGTCCGGTCGTACGCCGACCCCAGAAGCGAGCGCATCCGGCGGATGGTCGACGCCGCCGACGGCGTCGACTTCGCGGTCACCGACACGGAGACGCAGGCGCTGTTGCTGGAGGCGAACCTCATCAAGCGCCACCAGCCGCGGTACAACGTCCGGCTGAAGGACGACAAGTCGTACCCGCTGGTGCAGCTGACCGACCACGAGGTCCCCCGCATCGAGGTGACCCGCGACCCGGACGACGGCGCGACGGCGTTCGGGCCGTACACCGACAAGAGCCGCGCGGAGACGGTGGTGAAGGCGCTGCGGTCGGTCTACGGGCTCCGGGGCTGTTCGGATCACAAGTACGCCGACCGCGAGCGGCCGTGTCTCGACTACGAGATGGGGCTGTGTACGGCGCCGTGCACCGGCGAGATCGCCGCCGTCGACTACCGCGAGGACGTCGAGTCGGTCGTCCGATTCCTCGAGGGAGAAACGGGCGTACTGACGACGCCGCTGCGGCGGGAGATGGAGGCCGCCGCCGAAGAGCAGGCCTTCGAGCGGGCGGCAGCGCTGCGGGACCGCCTGGCGGTCGCCGAGTCGTTCCACGAGGGCGGCGGCGAGGCGGTCGTCGGCAGCGAGGAGGAGACCGTCGACGTCCTCGGCGTCGCCACCGAGGGCGAGTCCGCGACGGTCGCCCGCCTCCACAGCGAGGCCGGCAAGCTGGTCGACCGCGACCGCTACCGGGTCGAGGTGGAGGCCGACCGAAGGGAGGCCTCCGAACGAGCGAGCAGCGAGGCCGACCGGGAGGAGGCCTCGGAAATGGCGAGCGGCGACGTCGGAGCCGCGAGCGGCGAGGCCGAGCAAAGCGAAGCCTCGGAAGTGGCGAGCGGGGAGGAACGACCCGCGAGCCCCGGGGCCGACGTCGCGACCGTCCTGGCGGCGTTCATCCCGCAGTTCTACGCCGACCGGCCGTTGCCGGACGCGCTGCTGCTGCCGGAGCGACACGGCGACGCGGAGCTGTCGGCGTGGCTGGAGGCGGAGGGCGTCGCCGTTCGGGTGCCGGGCGCCGGCCGGGAGGCGAAGCTGGTGGAGCTGGCGCTGAAAAACGCCCGTCGCCGGGGGGCCGAAGCCGACGGCGCGGCGGCCCTGGCCCGGCGGTTCGGCGTCGACCGCCCCGACCGCGTCGAGGGGTTCGACGTCAGTCACGCCCAGGGGACGGCCGTCGTCGGCAGTAACGTCGCCTTCGTCAACGGCAGCCCCGCGAAGTCCGACTACCGGCGGAAGAAGCTCACCGAGCGCAACGACGACTACGCCAACATGCGGGAGCTGGTGCGGTGGCGGGCCGAGCGGGCCCTCGAGGGCCGGGACGACCGGCCCGATCCGGACCTGCTCTGTATCGACGGCGGCGACGGCCAGCTCGGCGCCGCCCGGGACGCGCTGGCGGAGACGGGTTGGGACGTGCCGGCCGTCGCCCTCGCCAAGGACGAGGAGCTGGTCGTCACGCGGAATGAAGTCCACGACTGGGACGACGACGACCCGGCGCTACACCTGCTGCAGCGGGTTCGCGACGAGGCCCACCGCTTCGCTGTCCAGTACCACCAGACGGTCCGCGACGAGGTGTCGACGCCGCTGGACGAGGTGTCCGGCGTCGGCCCGGAGCTACGGAAGCGGCTGCTCCGGCGGTTCGGCAGCGTCGACGGCGTCCGGTCGGCCACCCGCGAGGAGCTGGCCGACGTCGACGGCGTCGGCGACGGCACCGCGACGGCCATCGACCGGGCGCTGTGACCCGTCGGTAGTGTTCGGACAAGCAGTCTCTGCTACCGCTACCGAGGCGATAAGAAAGCCCTCAGCACTCTCGACTCCCGGGACTCGCTGCGCGCGTTCGCTCGCGGTGCTCGCTCTCGTGCTTGCGTCGTCCGGGGTCGCCGAGAGCGCCTCGCCCTTTCAGTCCGCCAGGATTCGGTTGGTTCGCCGGCAGAAACGGACCGGCTCGCCGGTGCTTATTTGAACACCGCCGACTCCTCGGCGCGGGGGTTTGAAGTGTGAACGGGCCGTACGGCCGGGTATGTCGGATAGTGTCGCCCGCGACATCGGCCGTGCGAGCACCAGGCTCTCGGGTCGGCTCGCCGTCTCGGTGCTGGCCGTACTCGCCGTCGGGGCCGCCGTCGCCCTCGGGATCGTGGAGTTCGACCCGCTGCTGGTCGTGGGGCTAGTGCTACTTCTGGTCGCCATCGCGGCGGTGTCCAGCGCCGTCGAGATCGTCGAGGCCTACGAGAGGCGGGCGCTGACCGTTCTCGGGGAGTACCGAGAGCTGCTCGGGCCGGGACTGCACGTCGTGCCGCCGTTCGTCGCCCGCACGTACGCCTTCGACATGCGGACGCTGACGTTCGACGTGCCGCGGCAGGAGGCCATCACGCAGGACAACTCGCCGGTGACGGCCGACGCCGTCGTCTACATCCGCGTGATGGACGCAAAGCGGGCCTTTCTCGAGGTCGAGGACTACCGGCGGGCGGTCTCGAATCTCGCACAGACGACGCTGCGGGCCGCCATCGGCGACATGGAGCTGGACGACACCCTCTCCCGGCGGGACCGCATCAACGAGAAGATTCGCCGGGAACTGGAGGGGCCGACCGACGAGTGGGGTATCCGGGTCGAGAGCGTCGAGGTCCGGGAGGTCACCCCATCCGGGGACGTCCAGCAGGCCATGGAACAGCAGACCGCCGCCGAGCGCCGCCGTCGGGCGATGATCCTGGAGGCGCAGGGCGAACGGCGCAGCGCCATCGAGACCGCCGAGGGCGACAAGCAGTCCAACATCATCCGCGCGCAGGGAGAAAAGCAGAGCCAGATCCTCGAGGCACAGGGCGACGCGGTCTCGACGGTGCTGCGGGCGAAGTCCGCCGAGTCGATGGGCGAGCGGGCCGTCGTCGAGCGCGGCATGGAGACGCTGGAGGAGATCGGCCAGGGGGAGTCGACGACGTTCGTCCTGCCGCAGGAGCTGACGTCGCTGCTGGGGCGATACGGCAAGCACCTCACCGGCGGCGACGTCGCCGGCGAGGGCGGAGGCCTGGAGAGCCTGGAGTTCGACGACGAGACCCGCGAACTGCTCGGCATCAACGACATCGAGGAGTTGGCCGCCGGTAACGGCGATGCCAACGGCGACCTGGCCGTCGAGAGCGCCGACATCGAGCGGGACGCCGCCGACGAGTGACCGTCGGGCGCCGATCGCCCGCGCCGTCCGTTCTCTCGCACTCCGACCCACCAGCGCCGCGGCCGCAGTTCGAACAAATCAACCCGGCTGTCGGCCCACCTGAATTGCACTAATACAAGCACAATTGTTTTACCTTCGGGTTCGGTTGTAGAACCATGGCGCGCACAGCGCTCCCACACGACGCGAAGGCCGGGCCGACGAAGCCGGCGGTGCGGTCGGTGACGCTCGGGCGGCTCGCCCTCGACGGCGACGACCACTTCGTCGAGGTCGGCTCCTGTACCGGGGCGGTGACGACGGAGGCCGCCCGGCGGGCCGGCCGCGTGACGGCCATCGAGCGAAAGCCCGAGCGGCTGGAGGCGACCGCGAAGAACCTCGCGGCCAACGGCATCGGTGCGGGCGGCGACGCCGAGGCGGCCGACGACCCGGAGGCGGCCGTCGACCTCGTGAGGGCGGAGGCGCCGGAGGGCGTGCCGGCCGACGCCGACGCGCTGTTTCTCGGCGGCTCCCGGAACTTCGAGGCGGTGCTGGACCGGGCCGTCGCGACCGGCGTCGACCGGGTCGTGATGAACGTCGCCAGACTGGAGGTCGCCGGCGATGCCGTCCGGGCGTTCCGCGAGCGGGATCTCTACGAGGAGGTGCTGCAGGTGCAGGTGTCGACGGGCTACCAGCTGGCCGGCGCGACGAGCTTCGACTCGGACAACCCCGTTTACGTCGTCGTCGGAGGTGCGGGATGACGCTGTACGGCGTCGGGCTCGGCCCCGGCGACGCGGGGCTGGTGACGGTCCGCGGCCGCGAGACGCTGGAGGCGGCCGACGTCGTCTACACCCCGGGGCGGCTCTCCCGGACCGTCGCCCTGAACTACGTCGCCGAGTCCCAGCTGGGCGACCTGGACTTCCCGATGACCCGCGACGAGGACGAACTGCGGCGGGCCTGGAAGGCCGCGGCGGCGGAGGTGGCGCCGGTGGCCGCCGACGGGACGGCCGCCTTCGTCACGTTGGGGGACCCGAACGTCTACTCGACGTTCGGTCACCTCCGGCGGACGCTGTCGCGGTTCCACCCCGCCGTCGACGTCGAGGTGGTGCCGGGCGTCTCGACGGTGACCGCCTTTGCGACGGCGCTGGACGTCGAGATAACGGCCGGCTCGGACCTCGTACTGCGGGAGGCGGCCAACGGCCGGGCGCCGGCCGGCCCCGACCGGATGGTGCTGTTCAAGGTGACCGACGTGCCCGCCACCCACGAAGGGCTCGTCGAGGCGGGCTACGACGTCACCTTCGGCCGGCGACTCTACATGGAGAACCACGAGACGGTGGTCACCGACGACCCGGAGCGGCTCGAGGAGCGGGATTACTACACCGTCGCCTACGCCGAGCGGCCGGACGCCGGCGAGAGGCCAGCGACGGCGGCCTTCGGCCGGGAGACGACGGCCGACGGCGGCGCGCCGGGCGGCGACGCCCGCGAGGAGCTGGCGACGGCGGAGGCCGCCGGCGACGGCGACGCCCGCCGCACGGGGGTCGGCGATGAGTGACGAGACGGACCCGCAGACGGCCATCGACGCCGAGCGCGACCGCCTCGACGGGGACCGCGACGACCGGATCCACGAGTACGGCGCCGGCGACGACCAGCCCGGAATCCCGTTCGTCGGGGCCGGCCCCGGCGACCCCCGGCTGCTGACGGTCGCCGGCAAGGAACTGCTCGACAGGGCCGACCTGGTGGTCCACGCCGGCTCGCTGGTCAACAGCGAGCTGCTGGAGGTGTACTGTGCGGACGCCGAGACGGTCAACAGCATCGGCAAGGACCTCGAGGAGCTGGTGCCGCTAATGGGAGACGCCTTCGAGGACGGCCGCTCGGTCGTCCGGCTACACTCCGGCGACCCCGCGGTGTACGGCGCCGCCCTCGAGCAGATGGACGCCCTGGAACACGAGGGCGTCCCGACGTACCTGGTGCCGGGCGTCACCTCGGCGTTCGCCGCCAGCGCGACGCTGCGGACGCAGCTGACGCTCAACGGCGTCGCCAACCACGTCGCCTTCACGCGGCCGCAGGGCACGACCCTCGACCCCGAGGACGACCACGTCGCGGAGTTCGTCGGTATGGGCGACGTGACGACCTGCATCTACCTCGGCACCCACGCGATTCCGGAGACGATGGACCGGCTGCTGGACGACGGCATCGACCCGGAGACGCCCGTCGCCGTCGTGTACCACGCCTCCTGGCCCGACGAGGACGTCATCGAGGGGACGGTCGCGACGATCGGCGAGGCCGTCGAGGCCGCCGGCTACCGGGCGTCGGCGATGGTGCTGATCGGCGGCGCGGCCCGCGGCGCGAGCGAGGAGGGGTACGAGCGGTCGTACCTGTACGACGGCTGGGCGAACAGAGGCGGAGACACGGCGGACGCGGAAGGAGACGACTGACATGAGCACGGACGATTCCAACACTAACACGACCGACGACGGCGGTGGCAGCTGTTCGACGCCCGACTCCGACGGCGAGGTCGCCGAGGAGCTGGCGATCGTGAGCTTCGAGCGGAAGCTGCCCGTCGCCCGCGACATCCGAGAGGAACTGGCCGACGACTACGAGCGCATCGACATCATCGAGTACCACGGCGACGTCTTCGCCGACAACTGGGGAGCTTACGACTGCTTTCTGGGACTGATGGCCTCCGGCATCGCGATGCGGAAGACCGCCGGGCTGCTGGACGACAAGTGGGACGACCCGGCCATCGTCGTCGTCGACGAGGAGCTGACGTGGGCCATCCCCATCACCGGCGGCCACCACGGCGCCAACCAGGTCGCCCACGACCTCTCGCGGATGGGCGCGGTGCCGGCGATGACGACCGCCAGCGAGGCCGCCGGCAAGCAGGGCATCGAGTCGAAGGCGAAGGCGCTGGACGCCCACGTCGTCAACGGCGACTCGACGGTGGCGACCAACCTCGCGGTGCTGAACGACGAGATCGACGCCGTCGAGCGGCTCGACGGCCCCCGGGCCGTGCTGGTCGGCGACGACGTGACCGTCATGAAGCGCAACGCCGACGACGGCGTCGTGCTCGGGACCGGCACCGTCGACGGCGTCGACCGCGAGCAGGTACTGGACGCCTGGGAGCGAGCCCTCGCCGACCTCGACTACGGGCTGTCGGACGTGGAGTTCGTCGCCACCGCTACCCGCAAGGAAGGCGAGGAGGGACTGTACGCGGCCGCCCAAGAGATCGACGCCGGGGTCGTGCTGTTCGAGAAGGAGACGCTTCTGGACCACGAGGGCCCGACCCCCTCGCGGGCGAAGGAGCTCATCGGCTGGCCCGGTATCGCCGAGGCGTCGGCCATCGCTGGTGGCCGCGACCACGAACTGCTCCGCGAGAAGGAGCGGTACGACGAGGCCGTGACGGTGGCGGTGGGCCGATGACCGGCGAGACCGAGCGGGGAACGGAGCCCCCGGCGAGCACCGACGATTACGGTACGCTGTACGTCGTCGGCATCGGCCCCGGACTGCCGCACGCGATGACCCAGCGGGCCCGCGACGTCGTCGAGACGGCCGACTGCGTCATCGCCTCGAACCTCTACCAGGAGTTCCTCCGGCAGGACGGGACGCTGCCGCCGGAGACGGCGGCGGCGACCGACGGCGGCGCCGTCGACCGGCCCGACGGCTGGACCGACGGAACGCTGCTGCGCCGGCCGGACGGCACCGAGCAGGAACTCGTGCGGTCGTCGATGGGCCAGCAGGTCGAGCTGGCGCGGGAGGCCTTCGACCGCGTCCGGGCCGGCCAGACGGTCGCCCACGTCTCCGGCGGCGACCCGAACGTCTACGGCAAGTCCGACCTCGTGTTCCTGATGGCCGACGAGGAAAACGCCGGCGACGTCCCCATCGAGATCATTCCCGGCGTGACGGCGGCGCTGGGCGGCGCCGCCAACCTCGGGGCGCCGCTGTCGAACGACTTCTGTACGATCTCGCTGTCGGACAAGTGGCGCGGCTGGGCGGAGATCGAGGAGAAGCTCCGGGCGGCCGCGATCTCCGGGTTCGTCGTCGTCCTGTACAACTGCTGGCGGGACTACGAGCGGGCCATCGAGGTGCTGCGGGAGGAGCGGGCCGACGACGTCCCGGTCGCCATCTTCAACGACGCCGGCCGCGGCGAGGCCGGCCGCAACCTCGAGGACGAGACCCACACCATCACGACGCTCGGCGAGGCGACCCAACACGACGAGAAGGTCGGCGGCATGGGGACCAGCATCCTCGTGGGCACTTGCGAGTCCCACGAGTGGGAAAACGACCACGGAACGTACCTCGTGACGCCGCGCGGCGGCCGCGAGGTGGAGGACTTCTGATACCACGATGAGCACCGACGACACCACGACCGAGGCTTCGAGTTCGAGCACCGAGACGGAAGCGGAAACGGAAACGGAATCGACCTGCGGCGCGAGCACGGAGACCGAATCGTCCTCGTCCTGTGGCGCGTCGACGGACTCTGGCGGGACGGCGTCGTCCTGTGGCGCGTCGACCGACGACGAGGAGGAAGAAGAGGTCGGCGCCACCGTCGACGACTTCGAGGGCGAGCCGGGGCGGCTGCTCGCGGTCGGACTCGGCCCCGGCGAGCCGGAGGGGATGACGGCGCGGGCGTCGGCCGCCCTGGCCGACGCCGAGCACATCGTCGGCTACACGACGTACATCGACCTCCTGCCGGACGAGATCACCGACGACGCCGATGACATCTACTCGACGCCGATGTGCGGGGAGGTCTCCCGGACGGAGGAGGCTATCGACCGGGCGCTTGCGGGCAACGACGTCGCCATCGTCGGCTCCGGGGACCCGAACGTCTACGCGCTGGCCGGCCTGGCGCTGGAGATCCTGCAGTCGAAAGGCGGCACGGCCTCGGCGGTCGACTTCGAGGTGGTGCCGGGCGTGCCGGCGGCGCAGTCCTGCGGCGCGCGGCTCGGGGCGCCGCTGGTCAACGACACCGTCTCGGTGTCGCTGTCGGACCACCTGACGCCGATGGACGACATCGAGTCGCGGCTGCACGCCGTCGCCCCCGAGGGGTTCACGGTCGCGATCTACAACCCCTGGAGCCGCAAGCGCCGGGAGAACTTCCAGCGCTGCTGTGAGATCCTGCTGGAGCACCGCGACCCCGACACGCCGGTCGGGGTCGTCCACGGCGCCGGCCGGGACGACGAGAAGACGCGGATCACCGACCTCGGGACGCTGCCCGAACTGGGCGAGTCCGACATCGTCGACATGACGACCACGATCGTCGTCGGCAACGAGGAGACGTACGTCTGGGACGGCCGGATGGTGACGCCGCGCGGCTACGAGACGAAGTACGACTACTGACCATGTACGAGATAAGGGTCGACCTCGAGACCTGCGACGGCATCTTCGCCTGCCTCGTCCGGGACGGCCGGTTCGAGGAGGCCGACGACGGGCTGGTGGCGCTGCCGGACGGCGACCGCGCCGACGGCGAACTGACGGCGACGTTCGACGACGACCGCCGCGAGGCCGCCGAGCAGGCCGCCGCGGCCTGTCCGGTCGGCGCCATCGCCGTCGCGGACGCCGACGACGGCCACATGGCCGCCGACGGACCGACCCCGACGGAGGGCGAGTCATGAGCGCCGAGACCGGCGTCCCCGGCGACCTCCTGGACGCCCACCCTGAAACGGCGTACTTCTGGGGGCGGGTCATCGGCGACGGGCGGGTGACCGCCGAGGGCGTCACCGTCCGTACGAGCGACGAGACGGCCGCCGAGCGGCTGGCGGCCGTCGCCGGCGCCGAGGGCGTCGACCACCGCATCATCGAGCGGGAGTACGCCCACGACACCACCATCACCCGCAGCGAGGACCGCTACACGGTGCAGGCCCACGGCGCCGTCGGCGACCGCGCGGCGGCGGCGCTGGGGCTGCCGTTCGAGGGCGACCCCGGCGGCTACCGGCTCGACGCCCTGGCCGACTTCGACCGCCAGCTCCTCCGCGGAATCCTGGAGGGCTGCGGAACGGTCTGCTTCAAGTCCTCCGCCGGAACCGTCGGCGTCTCGTTCGTCCACGACGACCGGGCGCTGTTGTCGGCGGTCGGCCGGCTGCTCGATGATGTTCCGGTCGAGGCGCCGTACGGCGAGCTCGCCGAGACGTCCTCGGGCGGCTACTGGTTCGGCCTCGAGGACGCGGCCGTGCCGGCCGTCGGCGAGTGGCTCTACGAGAACAGCGGCGACACGGGGCTGTTCGCGCCGAGCCGCCGCCGGAAGCTCCGCCGGAGCGTCGAGCGCGCGGAGGGAATCTAATGTTGGACGCCGAGGCGGTCGTACTCGGCGGCCACGGCTCCCGCCGCGAGAAGTCCAACGAGCAGGTGCGGACGCTGGCGGCGGGGCTGGAGGAGCGACTCGGGCTGCCGGTCGACGCCGGCTTCATCGAGCTGGCGGAGCCGTCCATCGAGGGCGCCGTCGAGACGCTGGCGCCGACCGTCTCCGACGTGACGGTGCTGCCGCTGTCGCTGTTCGCCGCCAGCCACGTCAAGGCCGACGTCCCGCTGGTGGTCAACCAGGCCCGCACCGAGCACGACGTGACGGTCCACAACGGCCGCCATCTCGGCGTCCACCCGGCGATGGTGGAGCTGTTGGACGACCGGGCGGCGGCCGTCGAGGCCGAACTGGGCGTCGACCGCGAGGACGACGACGTGGTGGTCGTCGTCTGCGCCCGCGGGTCGTCGGACCCCGACTCCAACGGCGATGTCCACAAGCTGGCCCGATTGCTGTACGAGGGGCGGGCCTTCGCGGGCGTCGAGGCGGCGTTCATCGGCGTCACCGAGCCGCTGTTGGACGAGGCGCTACACACCGTCGCCAAGCGTCGCCCGGACGCGGTCGTCGTCCTGCCGTACATGCTCGGCGACGGCGTGCTGACGGGTCGCATCCGCGACGGTGCCGAGACGTTCGACGAGGAGTACCCCTACGTCGAGGCGGCCTGCGGGGAGCCGCTCGGTACCGACGACCGGCTGCTGGAGGTGCTGGCCGACCGCTTCGAGGAGGCCCGCGCCGGCGACGTCTCGATGTCGTGTGACACCTGCAAGTACAAGGTGGAGATGGACGGCTTCGAGGGCGAGGCCGGCGGCGCCCGGGCGATGCTGCGGGCGATGACCCACCAGGCGGCCCACGCCGACCGCTCCGACGTCGACGAGGAGCCGCACGTCCACGACGCCCCGGACAAGCACATTGCCGTCTGCACGAACCGGACGTGTGCGGGCCAGGGGGCGGCGACCGTCCTCGAGCGGCTCCGGCAGGCCGCCCGGGACCGCGAGTTGGACGTCCAGATCACGCGGTCGTCGTGTCTCGACCGCTGCGGCGAGGGGCCGAACGTCGCCGTCTACCCCGACAACGTCTGGTACGGCACCGTCGCGCCCGACGACGCCGACCGCATCGCCTCGTCCCTCGAGCGGGACCGCATCGTGTCCGACCTGGTCGACCAGACCCTCTAAGATGACCTGCCACGAGATCGAAGCGCTCCGACTCGGCCTGATGAACAGCCTCGGCGTCGGCGACGACGCCACCCGCAAGCACGCCCGCGACGAGCTGGGCGACGACCCGGAGCCGCACATCGCGGCGCTGGCCGACGCCGAGAGCCTCGCGGACTGTCGGCGGCACCTCGACACCGCCCTCGTCGAGTTGGAAGAGGAGGTCGCGGCGGCCGATGCCGACGCCGACGAGTACGACTACCTCCGGGGGCGGCTCGTCGCCGTCCGGGACGCCGAGAGCGCCCTCGAGCGGCTGCTCGGCCACGGCGAGGGGGTGCTGGAGGGGCTCCGCGAGAGCCACGAGACCCTCCACGAGGCGTTCCCGACGGATGAGTGACGCCGACGCGACGACGGCCCGCCCGCTCGGCGACCTCGACCCCTGCGGCTCCCGGCAGGCGGGCCGTCGCTCGGGGGTGACGCTGACCGACGCGGGACCGGTCGTCGGCCTCGCCGACGGCCGCGTCCGGGCGTACGGCGACGACGGCCGCCGGTGGACCGCCGACGGCGCGGGCAGCGCGGTCACGCTCGTCCCGTTCGACGACGCCGACGGCGTCCTGGTCGGCGAGCGGTCGGCTCGCGGCGGAATCCGGCTGCTGGCCGACGGCGCCGAACGGTGGCGCCACGACGCCGCCGACGTCCTCGGCGGGCCGACGAAGGACACCCGCTTTTTCCTGCCGATGGTCGTCGACGCTGCCGTCGTCGGCGACACGGCCTACGTCGCCGCCCGGCGGTACGAGCGGCGGGCGGGCGGCTCCGCGAGCGAGGCGAGCGGGGGCTCTTCGGACGCGGCAACGTCCGACGGCGACCGCCACTTCGAGAGCGCCGTCTACGCGCTGGCGGCCGACGGGTCGGTCCGGTGGCGGTACGACGCCGACGCGTCCGTCATCTCGGTCGCTCCGCTCGACGGCGGCGTCGCGGTCGCGTACAACCGCTGTCCGGGCGCCCACGACGACGGGGTCGTCGTCCTGGACGGCGACGGCGCCGAGCGGTGGAGCTGGGACCCGACGGACGGCGCGGGCGCGACGACGGACCGTCGGGTGGGCGACGTCGCGACCCTCGACGGCGACGTCGTCGCCGCCAGCCACGCCGACTACCGGGGCTACCGGCTCGCGGCGGGGTCGGTCCGGTGGCGGGTCGACCTCGGGCGGCCGACGGCCCGCGGCGGCGACCGCGTCTACGCTTACCCCACCCACGTCCACGCGACCGGCGCCGGCGCGGTCTTCCTGACGGGCAACTCCTTCCCGCAGGAGGGCCGGGCGACCGACGCCCGCCACCCGGACGAGCAGTCGGCCGCCGGCCACGCGCCGGACGGGACCGAGCGGTGGCGGGCGCCGGTCGGCGGCTTCGCCCACGAAATCGCGACCGACGGCCGGCGGCTGCTGGTCCCGGTCGCCCAGCACTTCCGGGACCGCGACCCCGCGGTCCACGGCTGGCGGCTGTTCGACGTCGCCGACGGCACGGTCGCGGCCGGCGACTGCGACGGCGTCGTCACAGCCGCCGCCCTCGACGGCGACCGTCGGGCCGTCGTCGAGGAGCCCGTCGCCTACCACGACGACGGGACCGTCCGCGGGCGGTACGCCCTGCGGACGCCCTGAGGCCCGATAACGCCGGCGTTCGCCGTCACGACTGCCCGAACGGCCGGACTGATACGCGGCAGACGAGTCCGTCGACCTCGCGGGGGCGACCGAGCAGTCCGCCGTGGTGGTCCGTGCGGTCGTTATCGTCGTTACGCGGCTGCTGGCGGTCACCCGGGACCGGGAGCTGCCGGCCGTCCAAAGGTTCGGACTAGAAAAAAGCAGCCGCGGTTCAGTCGGCGACGGTCGGCGCCGCCGTCGCAGTGGGGCGGGGACGGCGCCGCAGCCGGTCGTGGACGGTCGCGACGGCGCCCCACAGGAGGAGCTGTCCGGCGACGACGACGCCGGTGTAGGCGGTCCCGAGGCCGGCCGGCACCGACCCCTCGTAGGCCACCGACGGCGCGAGGAAAACGGCCCCGCCGACGACGGCGGCGAAGACGGCGACGGCGCCGACGGCGCCGGCGGCCCGCCCGGGCAGCCGGTGGAACGCCGCGCCGGCGGCCACGCAGGCCGTCGCACCGGCGACGGCCAGCCCGGCGTACAGTGTCAGCCCGGCGGTCGCCGAGACGGTCGGCTCGACGCCGGGCGCCGCCGGCGGCAGGACGAGCCACGGGACGGCGGAGGCGCTGAGGAAGCCACAGAGCCCGAGCAGGTAGCTTCCGCCGACGGCCGGCAGCGCCGGCTCGACGACGTAGGCGACGGCGCCGAAGACGACGAGGCCGGCTACGAGGCCGAGGGCGGCGCTGCCGCCGACCGAGACGGCTCCCGCCAGCCCGTCGCCGAGGGCGGCGCCGGCGTGGTCGTGGCCGGCGGCCGCGGCGCCGTGGTCCGCCAGGTGCTCGGCGTATTCGACGACCGGGGCGCCGACCAGCGCGACGTAGAGGCCGTAGACCGCGCCGCCGACGGCCCCCGAGACGGCGCCCCGACGGAGGTGGTCGTACATCAGTGACAGACGACGCCGGCGACGTGGCGGCCGTCGTGCATCGCCTCGTGGACCAGCGGCTCCTGTGCGAACACGAGCAGGAACAGCGCGAGCGTGACCCCGAGCAGCCCCAGCCCCAGCCTCGTCGGCGAGACGGTCGTCCGTGCGGCGGCGATACGGTCCGAGACGGTGTCGTTCGTGGCCGGCATTGAAACTCTGCTTTATCGAAAGACAAGCAGGCTTGTAAACCTACCGGCGTGCGGCCGACACGGCCCGCTCGACGCGCTCCGGCGAGAGGGCATCCAGGGGGACCCGCTGGCCGTCGGTCGCCTCGACGACGCTGTCGAGGAGGCCGCGGCCGTCGCCGGCGTCGACGCAGACCACCTCCGCGCCGGTCGCGGCGAGAGCGTCGGCGGCCGACCGGGTGGCGGCCGTGGGGTCGTCGGCGGCGTTGGCCCGGCCGTCGGAGACGACGACCACGACGGCGGCGTCGGGGTCGGCCCGCGACAGCAGGTCGGCGGTCGTCTGGAGGCCGGCCGGCAGCGGCGTCCGGTCGCCGGTGGGCAGCCGCTTGAGATGGCGGGCCGCGAGCGTCACCGACGCCGTCGGCGGCAGTAGCACCTCGGCGTCGTCGCCGGCGAAGGCGACGACCGCGACGCTGTCCCGCTCCGTGTAGGCGTCCTCCAGGAGTTCGAGGGCGACGCCCTTGCTCCGGCGCATGGCGGGCCGCATCGACGCGCTGGCGTCGACGGCGAAGACGACCAGCGCCTCGCCGTCGCCGGCCCGGACCGACCGCCGGAGGTCCCGTTCGCCGACGCCGTCGCCGCCGCGTCGCGCGGCCGCCCGGACGGAGGCGGCGGCGTCGACGCCGTCGCTGCCGTCGGTCGGCTCCGTCCGCACCCGGCCGCCGCGGTTGCCCGCCGCCGGCGCCGCGGCCGCCCGCCCCGACGAGGCCGTCTCCGTTTCCGGCGTCTCGAGCTCCGGCGCCGTCGCCGCCGCCGGCTCCGTCTCCGCCCGCGAGCCGCCGGGCACCAGCGGCGTCGCCTCCTCGCCGTCGTCGTCCGCGTCGCTCTCCGGCTCGCCGCCGTCCGCGTCGCCGGAGGCGCCGACTGTCGGCGGGCGCTCGTCTCCGTCGTCGCCGCCGGCTCCGTCTCCCGGTTCAGCGGCGTCGTCAGAGGGTTCATCGGCCGGCTCGCCGCCGTCATCGGCGTCTTCGGACGGGTCGCCGCCGTCGTCGGCACTATTTGTGCCCGCACCGTCCGGGCCGCCCTCGTCTCCGGCCTCGCTCGAGTCATCTCCCGTCCCGCCGTCGTCCAACTCGCCGGCGCCGTCGTCGGTCGCCTCGTCCTGCGGGTCGTCCCCCGGCTCGTCGCTGCTTGCGTCCTCGCCGTCACCGGCCTCGTCGTCGAAGTGCTCCTCGACGACGGATTCGGCGTCGGGGGCGTCCTCGAACGGCGTCGAGCGCATCCGGTGGGCTAAGGCGAGTTCGGCGGCCCGGCGGACGTCGCCGTCGATGACCGTCGGCCGACCGTCGAGGGCGGCCAGCGCGCGGGCGGCTCTCGCGGTCGCGATGTCCGCCCGGTGGCCGTCGACGCCGGCGTCCAGACAGAGCTCGGCGATCTCGCGCTTCCGCTCATCGCCGAGGTCGACCGACGGCAGTAGCTCCCGGGCCCGCCGCAGCCGCCGGCCGTGGTCGCCCGTCGGCTCGCGGTCGTCGCTCCCGAGGTCGTCGTCGATGATGTCGACGCGCCGCTCGAGGTCCCGCTCGCCGGTGACCTCGACGGACAGCGCGAAGCGGTCCCGGAGCTGCGGCCGGAGGTCGCCCTCCTCGGGGTTCATCGTCCCGACGAGGGTGAACGACGCCGGGTGGGCGACGCTGACGCCGTCGCGCTCGACGCGGTTCTCGCCCGCGGCGGCGGCGTCCAAGAGTACGTCGACGAGGTGGTCGTCCAGGAGGTTCACCTCGTCGACGTACAGCAGCCCCCGGTTGGCCCGCGCCAGCAGGCCGGGCTCGAACGACGCCTCGCCGTCGAGGGCGTCGCTCACCGACAGCGTGCCGACGACGCGCTCGCGGGTCGCCCCCAGCGGCAGCGTCACCAGCGGGACCGGCCGGGTCGTCACGGGATACGTCGCCCGGTCGCGACAGTCCGCACACTGCCGCCCCCGGTCGCCCGGCGGGCAGCCGTACGGGCAGTCCGCGACGACGCGCTGGTCGGGCAGCAGCGCCGCCAGCCCCCGGACGAGCGTGGACTTGGCGGTGCCCTTCTCGCCGCTGACGAGCAGCCCGTCGAGGCCGTCGTCGGCGGCGACGACCAGCAGCGCCTCCTTCAGCGCCTCCTGGCCGACCACCGCGCCGAACGGCGTGGAAACGCTTTTACTTTCGGCGTAATCAATCACAGTTGTATTAGGGCAACCGGAGTTTATCAACATTATGCCAACGATTGGACTATACACCGCGACCGAGAACGAGCTGGGGGCGCTCCAGCGGGCCGCCGGCGAGGTCGACGCCGACCTCGTCGTCCGCTCGGAGAGCGACCTCGACGACCCCGAACGCGTCGACGCGTTCTGCACCGAACTGCCCGACTGCGACGCCGTTGTCCTGTGGCTGCACGGCGGCAAGGACTCGATGCCGGGCTACGACCGGGCGATCGAGCGCTGCCGCGAGGCCGGCGTCCCGCTGGTCGTGCGGGCCACTGGCGACGCCTTCGCCGTCGAGGACACGACCGTCCCGTCGGCGGTGCGGGAGACCGTCGGCGAGTACCTCGAGCGGGGCGGCAGCGCCAACCTCGCCAACTGCCTCCGCTACCTCGTCGACCGCCTCACCGCGGCCGACCGGGCGTACGACGACCCCGTCGAGCTGCCGACCGAGGGCGTCTACCACCCCGACCACCCCGGCGCCTCCTACGAGGAGCTGCGGGCGACGCTCTCCGAGGACCGCCCGACCGTGGCGGTGTGGTTCTACGAGTCCCACTGGACCCACGAGAACACCCGCTACGTCGACTCGCTGGTGCGGGCCCTCGAGGCCGAGGGCGCCGACGCGCTGCCGGTGTTCTGCAATCCCGTCACCGACAGCGACGAACAGCAGGATGCGGAGTGGGTCGTCGACGAGTGGCTCCTCGAGGACGGCGAGCCGGTCGTCGACGCCGTCTGCTCGTCGTTCATGTTCTCGCTGTCGATGTCCGAGCGGGGACGGGACGCCAGCGACGAGGGCGGCGACGCCGAGGAGGTGTTCCTCCGGCGGCTCGGCGTCCCGGTGCTCCAGACGGTGACGACGATGCGATCCCGGTCGCGGTACGACGCCGCCGACACCGGCGTGATGGGCTTCGAACTCGCGCTGTCGGTCGCGCTGCCGGAGTTCGACGGCAACGTCATCACCCACCCGATCTCGGGCAAGGAGCGCACCGACGACGCCGCCGGCATCGGCTCGGCGCCGAAACAGCACTTCCCGATCGAGGACCGGGTCGACCACGCCGCGTCGCTGGCGGTCAACTGGGCGCGACTCCAGTACACGCCCAACGAGGACAAGCGGGTCGCGGTCGTCCTGCACAACTACCCGCCGAGCGACGACGGCATCGGCACGGCCTTCGGGCTCGACTCGCCCGAGTCGACCGTCAACCTGCTGGCGGAGCTGCGGGACCGCGGCTACGACTTGGGCGAGGCGCCGCGCGCCTCGGATGAATTGAGCGGAGAGCGAAGCGACCCGCGAGACGCCGGCGGCTTCCCCGACTCGGGGCAGGCGCTCATCGAGACGCTGACCTCGCAGCTGACGCTCGACGACCGCTGGGTCGCCCCCGAGGACGTCCGCGAGCTGTCGGTCGACGTCGTCTCGCCCGACCGGTACGACGAGTGGTGGGCCGACGCCGATTCCGGCTTCCGGGAGAACGTCGTCGAGGAGTGGGGCGAGCTTCGGGATGGACCCCTCGAAGGTGTACCACGACTCCGACCTCCAGCCGCCGCACGACTACTTCGCCTTCTACGGGTGGCTCCGACACGAGTTCGACGCCGACGCGGTCGTCCACCTCGGCACCCACGGCTCCCTAGAGTGGCTGCCGGGCAAGACCGTCGGCCTCGACGCCGAGTCCGCGCCGGACGCCCTCGTGGCCGACCTGCCGAACGTCTACCCCTACATCGTCAACAACCCCGGCGAGGGCACCCAGGCGAAGCGCCGCTCCTACGCGGCGGTCGTCGACTACCTCACGCCGCCGATGGCCTCCGTCGGCACCTACGACGAGCTGGCGGAGTTGGAGGAGCTGGCCGACCGCTACCGCGAGGCCGGCGGCGAGGCCGGCGAGACCGTCGAGCGGCTCCTCCGGGAGACGATCGACGAGCTCGACCTCGCCGTCGAGCTGGGCATCGCCGGCGAGATAGACGAACGGGCCGACGTCCGCGGGCCCGACGAGGCCGGCACGACGCTCGCCGAAGGTACTATTGATGGCGATGAAGTGGATATCAACGAACTCGTCGAGCGGGTCCACGCCTACCTGACGGACGTGAAGACGACGCAGATACGGAAGGGGTTGCACACGATGGGCGAGCCGCCGGCCGGCGACGACCTCGTCGAGTACCTGGTCGCGCTGACGCGGCTCGAGAACCCCGGTGCGCCGTCGCTACGGGAGTCGGTGGCGGGCGTGCTGGGCGTCGACCACGAGGCGATGCTCGAGACGCCCGGCGCTTACGACGAGACGCTCGGGATGACGTACGCGGCGGCCGCCGACGCGGTCCACGAGACGAGCGTCGAGCTGGTCGAGACGCTGGCGGCCCACGGCTTCGACCTCCCCGAGTCCGAGGCCGAGGTCGACCCCGACGACGACACGACGATGAACCTGCTGGTCGTCGACCTGGAGCCGCTCGGCGACGCCCGCGTCGCCGGCGGCGCCCACGACGACCTCCGGGCCGTGCTGTCGTACATCTGCGAGGAGGCCGCCCCGCGCGTCCTGGCGGCCGAGGACGAGATTCCGCAGACCGCCGACGCGCTGGACGGCGACTACGTCCCACCGGGCGGCAGCGGCGCGCCGACCCGCGGCGGCGTCGACCTGCTGCCGACGGGACGGAACTTCTACACGCTTGACCCCCGGAAGGTGCCGGCCCGGTCGGCCTGGGAGGTCGGCCGCGAGGTGGCCGACGGCACCCTCGCCCGGCACCACGACGACCACGGCGAGTACCCCGAGGAGGTCGGCGTCGTCGCCTGGGGAACGCCGACGGTGCGGACCCGCGGCGAGACGATCGCCCAGGTGCTCGCGCTGATGGGCGTCCGGCCGGTCTGGACCGACGCCGGCCGCGTCGACGACGTCGAGCCGATCCCGCTGGAGGAGCTGGGCCGGCCGCGTGTCGACGCGACGACCCGCGTCTCCGGGCTGTTCCGGGACGCCTTCCCGCAGGCCGCCGGCGTCGTCCACGACGCCGTCGAGGCCGTCGTCGACCTCGACGAACCCCACGAGATGAATTACGTGAAGAAACACGTCGAGGAGGAAGCCGAGGAACTCGAAGCGGAGGGCCTCGACCCCGAGGCGGCCCGCGAGGCCGCGATGCCGCGGGTGTTTACCACGCGGCCGGGCGGCTACGGCGCCGGCACGAACAAGGCCGTCGACGAGGGCAACTGGGACGACCGCGCGGATCTCGCGGAGGTGTACGTCCAGTGGGGCGGCTACGCGATGGGCTCCCGGGGGCGGGTCAGCGAGAACCACGACGCCTTCCGCCGACGCCTGGGCAGCGTCGAGGCGACCGTCAAGATCGAGGACACCATGGAACAGGACGAGTTCGACTCCTCGGACTGGTACGCCTTCCACGGCGGCTTCATCACCGCCGTCTCGGAGGTGGCGGGGTCGGAGCCGGCCTCCTACGTCGGCGACTCCTCGGACCCCGACAACGTCGACGTCTACACCAACGAGGAGAAGGTCCGCAAGGCGATGCGGGCCCGGGTACTCAACCCCGAGTGGCTCGACTCCATGGAGGACCACGGCTACAAGGGCGCCGGCGACCTCTCCCAGACCGTCGACGTGACGCTCGGGTGGGACGCCACGACCGGCGTCGTGAGCGACGCGCTGTGGTCGGAGGTGGCCGAGCGGTACGCCTTCGACGCCGACCGGCAGGCGTGGATGCGGGACGTCAACCCGTGGGCGCTGGAGTCGATCACCGACACGCTATTGGAGGCCATCGACCGCGGGCTGTGGGACGCCGACGACGACGTCGAGGAGCGGCTGCAGGACCTCAACCTCCGGGTCGACGGCGACCTCGAGGAGCGGGCCACGGAGCGCGAGCGGAGCGAGAACTCCGGGACGAGCGAGCGGTCTAGCCGCGGCCGCGAGGAGGAGGTGGCAGGCGATGACGACTGACGGGGAGGCGAGCGACGCTGGCGACGGTGGGGAGGCCTACGCCGACCTCGGGGCGACGACCGCCGAGGCGATGGAGATCGCCGAGACGAGCATGGACCGCGTCCACGAACTCGTCCCCCAGGAGACGCTGGCCGACCGGGCTCGGGCGAAGGCGGTCCACGCCACCGGCGACCCCGAGTTCCAGCACCTCGTCCGCTTCACCGGCGCCGACGAGTCGGAGCCGCTGCGGGCCGGCGCCCACGCGGTGTTGGAGGAACGGTCCATCGTCACCGACATCACGATGGTGAAGGCGGGCGTGACGGGCCGGGGCCACGACTGCGAGGTGCGGAAGGCCATCGGCGCCGGCGCGGAGCTGGCCGCCGAGACCGGCATGACGCGAACCGCCGCGTCGGTGCTCGAGCTCGACGGCCGCGGCGTCTACGACGGCGCCGTCGCGGTCGTCGGCAACGCGCCGACGGCGGCGCTGGCGCTGGCCGACTGCATCGAGCAGGGCACCCGCCCGGCCGCCGTCGTCGCCACGCCGGTCGGCTTCGTGAAGGCCGCCGACAGCCGGACGCGGCTCCGGGCGGTCTGTGCCGACCACGGCGTCCCCGCCGTCACGAACGTCGGCCGCCGCGGCGGCAGCGGCCTCGCCGCGGGGCTGACGAACGAGCTCGTCCACGTCGCCAGCGACGTCCGGGACGGCGAGGTGTCGCTGGACCCGGAGCGTCGAGCGGCGGGCGACGCGACCCGCGAGGCCGACGGCGAGGCTCCGCCGGCGCCGGAGGGCGACCGGTGACCGACCCCGTCGACTTCCCCGACGAGCCGGCGGCCGTCGCGGCGGCGGCTCCCGAGCCGGAACCGGTCGGCGACGCCGAGCCGGTCCGGGCGGTCGGCATCGGGCCCGGCGACCCGGCGTATCTCACCCGTCGCGGCGCCCGCGCGATCGGAGCGGCCGACGTGGTGGTCGGCTTCGAGACGGTCGTCGACTTCGTCCGCGGGGAGATAGCGGGCGAGGCGCTGACCTGCGGCTACCGCGACGAGCCGGCGACGCTCGCGGCGTTCGCCGACCGGGTGGCCGACGGTGCGACCGGGACGGCGGTGGTGATGGGCGACGCCAACCACTCCGGCTACCAGTTCCTCGGGAAGGTCGAGGCGGCCGTCGACGCCCCCGTGCGGGTGGTGCCCGGCGTCTCGTCGCTGCAGGTGGCCGCGAGCCGCGCCCGGACGCCGATGGAGGAGACGACCTTCGTCACGCTGCACAAGCGAGGGCCGATCGAGGCGGACCTCCGGCGCCTGGAGCGGGACGTCGGCGAGCGTCACCTGCTCGTCCTGCCGCGGCCCTACGACTGGATGCCCGAGCGGATCGCACGTCGCCTGCGCGCGGCGGGTGCGCCCGACTGCGAGACGCTGGTGTTCGAGCGGCTGACCCACGACGACGAGTCGGTGACGCGGACGTCGCTGTCGGACCTCGCCGCGGACGTCGACTCGAAGGACGGGACCGACTTCTCGGATCTGTCGGTGCTGGCGGTGCGGCGGTAGTCGCCCGAGGGACCCCCGACCCCGACCCCGAGGCGTCGGAGACGGTCCACGCCCGGGACCAACCCCGCTTCTCGGCGACTGGTGCGAGTCGACGGCCAGCGTCGTGTTCGCCCGCCGGTCTCGAGCCGAGCAGTCACGCTCCGTCGAGCGAACCGTCCTCGTGTTCGGGGCCACGACGCTCCGCCGGGGTATCGTCCGGCGGCGATTCCGCCGAGGTGTCGTCGGCCGGTGACTCCATCGGGGTGTCGTTCGGCGGCGACTCCGCCGGGGCCGACGCCTCGCCGGCGGCCGGCGACACCGCGGGCACGTCGACCGCGGACAGCGCCGTCTCGACGACCTCGCGGGGCTCGACCCCCTCGACCGTCGCGTCCGTCGTGAGCACGAGCCGGTGCGACATGGTCGACCGGGCGAGCGTCTTCACGTCGCCGGGCGTGACGTAGCCCCGGCCGTCGAGGACCGCCCGGGCGCGGGCCGCCTCGAACACGCGCTGGACGCCGCGGGGCGAGACGCCGATCTCGGTGCGGCCGTCGTCCCGCGTGGCCCGCGCGAGGTCGACGATGTAGCGCCGGACGCCGGTCTCGACGCCCACGTCCTCGGCGAGGGCCTGCAGCGACCGGACGGCCTCGGAATCGACGACGGAATCGACGGTCGGGGCCATCCGCCGGCGGTTCGCCCGGCGCTCGAGCAGCCCCATCTCGCCGTCCACGTCGGGGTAGCCGAACGACGTCTTGACCGTGAAGCGGTCCCGCTGGGCCTCCGGCAGCCGGAAGGTGCCCTCCTGTTCGATGGGGTTCTGCGTCGCGACGACGACGAAGGGCTCGGGGAGTTCGTGGGTCGTGCCGTCGACGCTGACCTGTCGTTCCTCCATCGCCTCCAGCAGCGCGGCCTGGGTCTTCGGCGGCGCGCGGTTGATCTCGTCGGCGAGCACGAGGTTCGCGAACACGGGCCCCTCGGCGAACTCGAACTCGCCGCTCGCCTCGTCGTAGATGGTCGAGCCGGTGACGTCCGAGGGCAGGAGGTCGGGCGTGAACTGCACCCGGGTGAACTCCAGGCCCAGCGCCTCCGCGAGCACGCGTGCGGTGACGGTCTTGCCCGTTCCCGGGACGTCCTCCAGCAGGACGTGGCCCTTGGCGACGACGGCGGCGAGTAGCTCCCGGAGGATCTCCCGGTCGACGACGACGGCGCTTTCGACCCGCTCGAGGACGGCCGCGACCGTCCGGTCGGCGTCGCCGACGGCATCGTCGGCTTCGTTCATGAACGCCAGTGTGCACGGACGCTCAAGAAAGTCACCTCCCGGTCGGCGCTCGACCGTCAGCCCCGGAGCGTCGCGACGACGAGGAACGCCCCGGCCGCCACGACGAACGCCGGGAGCGCACTGCCGCCGACGAACGGCCGGAGCGCCTCCAGGGCCAGCACCGCCAGGACGGTGACGGTGCCGACGGCGACGGAGATGAGACCGTGGACGAGCACCAGCCGACGGGTCCGGGGCCGGTGGCCGAGCTCGGCGGTCACCCCCAGACCGAACGTCGAGAGGTCCCAGGACAGACAGGCGACCGCCACGCAGACGACCGTGAGCGGCGGCGACACGCGGGCCGCCGCGATGGCCGCGAGCAGGAGCCCGGTCGCGACCATCGCCGGCGCGCCGGCCCTGTCGGGGACCACCTCGAGGTCGGCGGCGACGTAGGTGACCGACAGTAAGACGAGCATCAGGACCTGTGCGCCGAGAACGGCGGCCACGACGGCGAGACCGAACGGCCCGACGAACGGGAGGATTACCAGGACGATGACTGCCAGCGGGAAGCCGGCGAGGCCCGCCGCGAGCCGGTCCCGGGTGGTCGGGTCGCCCCGGTTCGCGACGAAACGGGCGCCCCGGGCGAGGACGCCCGCCAACAGGACCGTTCCGGCGAGACCCACGACGACGCCGACGGTGACGCGCGAGGTGAGCGCGGTCGCGACGGCCGCCCCCCAGCCCCCGGCCGCGCCCGAGATCCAGCTCCCGGCCGGCGCGACGACGGTCGCACCGCCGACGAGGACCGCGGCTGCCATGGTGGCGCCCGTCGCGAGCTGTAGCCGACGGACCGTCGCGGCGACGCGGGCCCGGCGCGGGCGGGCCGCCAGGTGGCGGAGCGGCAGCCACCGCAGCCCGACGAGCGCGCCGGCCGTCGAGACGACGAGAACGCCACAGAACACGACGACCGCCGAGGAGAGATCCGGGTCCCCCGAGGTAGGGAGGACGACGAGCAGGACGGCGGCGCCGCCGGCCAGCAGGCCGGCGACGAGCCACAGCCAGGTCGCGACGGTGACCCGTCCGGTGGCGTAGAGCCCCCGCCGCAGGCTCTCGCGGTCGCCGGTGTCGCTCCAGGTCGCGGTGAGGCCGAACAGCGCGATTGCGAGGCCGGCGACGGTGACCGGAACCGGCCCGAGGAGCGGAGCCAGGACGATCAGACTCGCGAGCGGCATACCGAACCACGTCAGGAGGGCGTGACCGAAGAACTGGTGGACGAACCGCCGCCGGTCCAGGAGTGCCAAGCCGGCGGCGGCCAGCCCCGCGAACGGTCCGAGGGATAAAAGTAGGTCGGGCTGGCCGACGCGGAAGCCGACCGCCGTCACGAGCGCGGCCAGCGCGGCGGAGACGACGGCGAGACTCGTCGCCCGGGGTCGTCCCTCGTCGCCGACCGCCGACGGCGAGTCGAGCAGTGGAACGACGCTCACCGGCCGCCACCTCCGGCCGGGCGGCCGGCGCTCGTGGCGGCGGATTTGGCGGCGACCAGGTCCGCGGCCTCGAGGACGACCGCGAGCGGCGTGCCGCGGCGCCAGTCGACGCTCCGGGCGCCGGTCGACTGGACGCGCGCCAGTCGCGTCCGGCGCCGGAGCTGTGTGTGCTGGCCGCTGACCGTGTTCTCGGCGACGGCGTCGGGCGAGAGGACGGTGACGGGCACGTCGGCGGCCCGCCAGGTCTCGACGGCCTCGACCGGGGGGTCGTCGAGCAGGGGCGACGCGAGGACGACCTGGGCGTCCGGCGGGAGCGCCCCGAGCAGCGCCCGGGCGTCGATGCCCGCGGACGACGACTCCGCCGTCTGCTCGCCGTCGCCGCGGCCGTCGCCGGGGAGTTCGGCGAGGATGTCGAGGGCGCGGGCGCGCTGTGCGGCCCCGGCCGCCGGGGGGAGCCAGGCGACGCCGCCGGGGCCGTCGCCGTCGACACCGAGGGCGGCGACGCCGACGTCGTGGCCGCGCGCGAGCAGGTCCGCGGCGGCGTGGGTGGCGGCGTAGGCGCTCACCTCGACCGCGGTCGGGTGGCCCGGCGCGACGACGGCCCGGTTGGGTCGGCGGGCGTCCACGACGAGCACGATCGTCGCGGCGACGCGGCGCTCGTAGTTCGTGGTCGCGAGTTCGCCCCGCTTGGCGTAGTGGCGCCAGTCGATGCGGTCGGCGGGGTCGTCCGGGCGGTGCTCGCGGACGGAGTGGAAGACGACCCCCGACCCCGGCGCGTCGGCGGCGAGCCGGCCGACCCGGCGGTCGCCGTGGGCGTCGATGGGCGGGGCGCCGGCGTCGAGCCGGCAGACCAGCGTCGCGTCGCCCGCGGTCTCCAGTCGCGTCGTCTCGTGGACGCCCCCGGCGACGCCGCGGACCCGGACCTGCGGCGGCCGGAACGCGTGGTCCCCGCGGCGGGCGACCACCGCGTACCGGACGGTGAGCGTCTCGCCCGGCGCCAGCGCCTCGCCGCCCCGGGGGGAGCCCTCGAGCACGGCGAGGTCCTCGGGGACGCCGTCGACGACCCGGACGTCCGAGAGCGTCCGGTCGGAGCCGTTCTCGACCTCGAGGGTGACCCGGACGGCCCGTTCCGGTGCCGCCGGCGTCGGGTGGACGCGCCGCCGCGCTACCAGCCCCTCGTGGCCGGGCGGCGTCGAGAGCGCGTCCGCGGCCAGATAGCAGAGCGGGACGGCCGCCACGACCACCAGCACGCCCGCCCGGGTGGCCAGGCCGGCGACCGCGAGGAGGAGACTGGCGGCGACGGCGCCCCGCCACCGCCGCTCGCGCCGGGTCACGGCGACTCGCCCTCCGGTCGGTCGTCGGCTTCGAGGGACGGTTCCGGCGGCAGGGGACCGCGGGCGACCGCGGTGGGGTCGACGGCCTGCTGGAGGCGCCCGTCGACGCCCCGCTGGAGGTCCGACACCGTCGGCCTGACGACCGGCACGGTGCGGGCCGCGGATTCGCCGGGGACGGCCGGTAGCGCTTCGTCGGCGGCCGCGGCGACGGCGTGGGTCGCCTGTCGGACCCGCCGCCGGACGGCCCGCTCGGGGTAGAGCCACGCCCACGCCCGGTACCGGAGCGACCGCGTCGGCGGGTCGACGGCCGGCGAGAGGACGCTCGCGGCCAGTCGGTCGTCGGTCCAGGCGCCCTCGTCGATCGCGGTTTCGACGGCCGCCCGCTCGCGACCGCCCGCGACGAGCGCCGCCACCAGCGTCTCGCGGAGTCGTGGCCGGGCGACGTCGACGCCCTCGTCGACTGCCGTGTCGCGGGCGCGGTCGGCCGCCTCCTCGATCGTGGCCGCGAGGGCCGTACCCGAGAGATCGTGGTCGGTCGCGGCGTCCTCGGGTCTGGGCGAGGCGAAGGCCGCCCCGTCGGCCCACGGAACGCCGCCTTCGTCGTCGGACGGGTCGGCGGAGCCGTAGATCTTCGCGGCGGCAGCGACGACACCGGCGGTGGCCACGAGACCGAGTGCCAGTTCGGCTCCGATCGAGAGTCCCGGACTCGGCGGACTCACGGCGGCCAGCGCGACGCCCGCGAGCATCAGGGCGACGCCGGTCGCGCCGACCACGGTGCTCCAGTTCACGACTCCTCGCCCTCCGCGGCCTCGCGGATGCGTTCGAGGGCCGTCGCCGCCCGGTCGCGGACCGCGGCCGACAGCGGCCGGCCGCCGTACTCGACCTCCCGGAACAACGTCGTCAGCTTCTCGACCGGGCGCTCCGGGTATCCGCGGTCGACGGCCGCCCGGGCCACCTCGCTCGGGGCGCTGGTCCGCCAGCGCCCGGGGGCGACCAGCCGAGCGAATGCCCGCCACACCTCGCGGAGCGACCGCCGGCCGGGGGCGTCCGGTGCTCGCACGCGAGCGCCCGTAGCCGCGCCGGCGGCCGCGCCGTCGCCGGGCGGCGGCTCGTCCGCCGTGGTACGGCGCCGACGCATCCAGGCCACGGCGGCGAGGACGACGCAGAGGGCCGCGACCGCGACGGCGCCGGGGGCGCCGGCGACGAGGTAGCTGGCGACGACCACCGCGGCGAACACGACGGCAGCGGCCACGAGCGTCGCGGCGCGCCGGAGCGATACCCCGTCGGCGAGACGGCGAAGGCGGTCGGCGGCGGCCGAGAGCATCCCTCGAACCGACCAGCCCACGGTCCGGAGGCGGACCAGCGACCGGCGGAGTCGCCCGGCCGCCCGGCCGAGAAGCGTCGCCGCCCACAGTGCCGCCGTCAGCAGTCGCTCCCGAACCCGGGCGGCCAGCGCGGACAGCGGAACGTCCCGGAGGCTCCCGGCCAGCGCGCGGAGCCGGGCGGCGATCCGGCCGAGTCCCCGACGGCCGCCCGCCGCGGCGGCGCCGACGGCCGCCCGGTGCCGGCCGAGCACGGCCAGTCCCACGAGCACGCCGGCGGCGACGATAACGGCGTTCCTGGCGGTCGCGCCGTAGAAGGCGTCGACGACCAGCGCGGTCACGACGGCCGCGAGGGACGCCCCGATCGCGGTCGCGGCGACGGCCGCGTCACGGCGGCCGCGTCGCCGGGCCGTCGCCCCGACGACGACCGCGGCGAGCAGGAGGACGGCCATCGCCGGGACGGCGTGACTGTCGGCGACACTCGTCGTCGCGGTCTGGTTCGTCGTCTCGACGCGAACGGTCGCACGGGGGTCGGCCGGCAGGACGACGTCGAGTTGCCCCGCCCCGTCGGTCCGTCCGCGCTCCCGGCCGGCAACGGATACCGCGGCGCCCTCGGCCGGACCGTCGCCCAGGGTCGCGACGACCGTCGCGTCGGCCCCGGGTACCAGGGTCAGGCTCGACCGCGGCTCGAGATCGGCGCTTAGCACGAGAACGTCGACGACGGCGGCCGCGTCGTACTCGCCGCGGGCGACCTCGACGGCCACTTCGCGCCGGCCGTCGTCCGGCACCGTCACCGTCGCCGTGCCGTCGGCGTCGGTCGTCCCGACGACGTCGCCGTCGACCGACACCTCGGCGTCCGGGACCGGCCGGTCACCGATCCGGGCCCGAACCCGGAGGTCCGTCCCGGGATAGGCCTCGTCCGCGGCGTCGACCGCCATCTCCCCCCGGACGTCGACGTCGACGGAGGCGTTGTCGTCCTGGGCGGCCGCGACGCCGACCGGCGATAGGCCGGCGATGCTGTCGGTCGGCGCGCGGCTGCGGGTATCGTCGGGCGCCCGGACCGACCCCCTGGCCCCGGTGGCCGTCTCGGCGACGCAGTCCGGGCCGCCCTCGACGCCGACCCGGACGGTCAACTGGCGGACGTACGGCACCTCGCCGACGACGGTGCCGTCGACGCCGGTTCGTCCGATCCGCTCGCCCTCGAACCGGACCGGCACGTCCGCGGCCGGGTCGCCGTCGATGACCACCGCGACCGTCACGGTGGCACCCGGTTCCGGCTGCCGGTCGAGCGAGACCAGACACCGGGGTTCGTTGCCTTCGGTGGGCTGGATCCGGTCCGGAGACGGCTCGACCAGTTCGGCGAGCCATCGGAGCCACCCGCCGGGCTCTCCGTCCCCGCCGCCGTCCCCGCCATCGCCGTTCTCGTCTCCGACGGCCCCGTCGGGCGTCGCGGCTCCGCCCCCGGATCCGGCACCGTCGACGCCGGGCGGCGGGACGAGGAGTGCCGCCGCCACGAGACCGAAAACGGCGGCGACGACGAACGCGACCTGTCGGGTGTCGACCGCCCGTCCGGCGTCGTCGCTGCCGCCGGTCACGGCTGGCGCCTCGCGAACGTCACTCGGGACACGGTACCTCTCGACCCATGATACTGGTACAAGCAGACATAAACCTCGGGACTGGTCAGGAGGCGGTATCGGGATAGCGATTCATCGCAGCCGCCATCGTCGATGGAATCAGAAAGCCCCCGGTCGCTGCGGTCGCACGTCTCGCTGTGCTCCTGGGCCTCCCTTCGGTCGGCCTGCGGTGCTTGTTCCGGAAAACTCCCGTCGGTCGATTTCCGGCGTCCGGCTCACTTCGTTCGTCTCATCGTCGCCGGGCTTCCCGCAGCGACCGGCTCGTTTCAGTCCTACCTTCCCTGGCTAAGCTCATCCGAACACCGCCGGTCGGGACCGGACCACCCCGTCGCCGTCACGCGGCGCCGATACGGCACGGGCGTCGACGGCTTCTCCGTCCGGCGGGCCGCCACTACTGCCCCGAGCCGTCGGCCGCGACGGGCCGGACCGACGCCGTCCCGGAGCCCATCGCCCGCGCCTTGGCGAGTTCGGCCTCGATGGCGTCGGTGACGGCCTTGTGGGCGCCGAGCGGGTCGGCGTAGTCGATGCCGCCGCGGTCCAGCTCCAGCTTCTCCGGCAGCGCCCGCTCGGTTTCCTCGCACGGCGCCAGGAAGAACGGGACGACGACGGCCCGCTCGCCGGTGAGGTTGTAACGGACGCACTCGGCGGCGGGGTTCTGCAGCAGGTAGGCCGTCGTCACCTCGCCGTAGCCGGCCCGCTCGCGGAGCCGGGCGGCGTGCCCTTCGGTCGCGCGGCGGTGGCCCTCCCGGGAGGTGTCGCCGAACGCCACCAGCGCCAACGACGTCGCCTCGTCGGCCGGCGCCGCCTCGGCGGCCCGCTCCCCGAGGGCACGGGTCACCGCCGGGCTGGTGCCGACCGGCTCGCAGTGTCTCGCCGCCGGCAGCGCCCCCGGGATGCCGCGGGCGGTGTCGCGGTCCGGCGCGACCGCCATCGGAACGACGTACGTCGAGTCGTCGCCCTCCGCGTCCAGCTCCGAGGGCCCGCGCTCGTACGTCTCGACGACCACCTCGTCGGCCACGTCGCGGTCGCGGAGCCGCGCGGCGTGTCGCTGTGCTACCTCGCGAGTGTGTGCCCGCCCGACGAGCAGGAGTGTGTCAGCCATGGGTGTTCGAACAAGTGCGCTTGTATTAGCGCAACTTGGGTTGTATTCGCTTGCGGACGGGTCCGATAAATAGGTTACGGGGCCGGCGGCGACGACACCCGGGATTCAAGTGTGCTTGCACCCACGACAACCGTAGTGACACGACTCGTCCTCGCGGCCGGTTCGACGCGGACGGCCGCAATCGACGGCATCAGCGCGGCGGCGGCCGCTCCCGACCGGCTGGCGCACACGCCGGCCGCCGACGCCGAGATACTCGCCTACGGCCGGCCGGTCCGGTCGCCGGTCGCCCCGGTCTCCCCCGACGGCTGTCCGACGCCGGCGGTCGTCACCCGGGCGGTCCGCGAGCGGCTGTCGTTCCCGGTCACGGTCGTCGATTCGGGCCTCGCGGAGCCGACCGGCGCCCCGACGGTGACCGTCGGCGCCCGCCCCGGTGATGACATCCGCGAGCCCGACCCGGTCCCGACGGCGCCAGGCGCCTTCGCGGCCGCCCGGCAGTTCGGCCGGCGGCTCCCCGACGACGAACTCCTGCTCGCGGAGACGGTGCCCGGCGGCACGACCACGGCCCTGGGCGTCCTGACGGCCCTCGGCGAGGCCGACGTCCTCGCGCCCGACGGCGCCGACGCCGGCGCCGTCTCCGGCTCGCTGGCCGACAACCCGCTGGGGCTGAAGCGGTCGGTCGTCGCCGAGGCGCTTGAGGCCTCCGGGCTGTCGCCGGGGGCGGCCGCCGGCGACCCGCTCGTCGCGCTGCGCCGCGCCGGCGACCCCGTCCTCGCGGTCGTCGCCGGCCTCGCCGCCGGCGCCCTCGACGCCGACACCGCCGTCACCCTCGCCGGCGGGACGCAGTTGGTCGCCGCCGCCGCCTGCCTCCGGCACCGCGGCCGCGAGACGCCGCTCCGGCTGGCGACGACCGCCTACGTCGACGCCGACCCCGCCGTCGACCTCGAAGGAGCCGCCGAGGCCCTCGACCTCGAATTGACGATCACCGACCCCGGCTTCACCGACGACCACCCCGCCATGGCCGCCTACGAGCGCGGCGAGGCAAAGGAGGGCGTCGGGATGGGCGGGGCGCTGGCGCTGGCCGACCGCGCCGGCCTGCCGGCCGCCGACCTCCGGGACGGCGTCCGCGAGGTCACCGACCGGCTGCTGGCGGGCGACGAGGGCGGCGACCGATGAGGGGGGTCGTCCTCGCCGGCACGACCTCCGGCGTCGGCAAGACCGTCGCGACGCTCGCGGTCTGCCGGGCGCTGGAGGCGGCCGGCCACGACCCACAGCCGGCGAAGGCCGGTCCGGACTTCATCGACCCGAGTCACCACGCCGCCGTCTGCGACCGGCCGTCGCGGTCGCTCGACCCCTGGCTGGCCGGCGAGGACGGCTGTCGCCGCAACTACTGGCGCGGGACCGGCGACGTCTGCGTCGTCGAGGGGATGATGGGGCTGTACGACGGGACGAACTCGACGGCCTACGTCGCCGAGACGCTCGGGCTGCCGGTCGTCCTCGTCGTCGACGCGAAGGCCGGCATGGAAAGCGTCGCCGCCCAGGCGCTCGGCTTCCGCGAGTACGCCGCCGAGGCCGGCCGCGACATTGACGTCGTCGGCGTCCTCGCACAGCGGGCCCACGGCGGCCGCCACGCCGACGGCATCCGCGAGGCGTTGCCCGACGGACTGGCGTACCTCGGCCGGGCGCCGCCGCTCGACGGCCTGGAGATCCCCGACCGCCACCTCGGGCTGCTGATGGGCACGGAGGCGCCGCTGGACGACGAGAGCCTCGCGACGGCCGCCGAGACAATCCGCGTCGACCGACTGCTGGAGGTCGCCGCCGAGCCGCCGCGACCCGATCCCGCCCGCGAGACGGTCGGCCCAGCCCGCGAGGCGGCCGTCGCCGTCGCCGACGACGCGGCCTTCTGCTTCCGCTACCCCGCCACCGTTGAGCGGCTCCGCGAGCGGGCGACCGTCGAGTCGTTCTCGCCGGTCGCCGGCGACCCGCTGCCGGACTGCGACGGCGTCTACCTCCCCGGCGGCTACCCCGAACTCCACGCCGCCGCGCTCGCCGACGGCGGCAGCCTCGATGCGGTCGCCGCCCGCGCCGCCGACGGCCTGCCCGTCTTCGGCGAGTGCGGCGGTCTGATGGCGCTGGCCGAGACGCTGACCGACGCCGACGGCGCGACCCACGAGATGGCGGGGGTGCTGCCGGCGGACGTCGAGATGTGCGACCGCTACCAGGCGCTGGACCACGTCGAGCTGGTCGCCGACCGGGCGACGCCGGTGGCCGACGCCGGCGAGACCGTCCGCGGCCACGAGTTCCACTACTCGCGGGCCGACGTCGCCGCCGACGCGACGCTCGCCTTCGACGTCCGCCGCGGCGACGGGATCGCCGACGGCCGCGACGGCCTCACCGAGTACCGGACGCTCGGCACCTACGCTCACGTCCACGCCGGCTCCGGCGCCGTCGACGCCCTCGTCGAGTCGCTGTGACGGCTCGCGCTCACGTCCGGAACCCCTCGGTGACGTCCTCGGTGGCGTACGTCTCCGCGCGCCAGGCGGCGTCCAGCGCCGCCGTGACGACGACGCCGGCCACGAGAAGCCCGCCGGCGACCGACGCGTCGACGCCGGGCACCATTCCGGTGACGCCGCCGAGGTAGCTCCCGGCGGCCGCCAGTAGCGACACCCCGAGACAGCCGGCCCAGAGCCGCTCGCGGCCCGGCCGCGGCGGCACGCGGTTCGCCCGGTCGACGGCCCGCTCGAGCGCGTCCGGGGCGTCGAGCACGAGCGCCGGCACGACGAACGGCCGACAGCCCGTCACCACCTCCGTCGGGGCGACGTCGTCCTCGGTGAGCAGCCGCTCGGCGACGCCGGGGACGGCCGCCCGCGTCTTCAGCCAGCGGGCCCCCTCGGCGGCGCCGTCCAGTACCGCCGTCACCGACGACCGGACCCCCGCCGGCCGGCCCCGGGCCCGCCGGCCGACCGCGTAGGCGACGCCGGCGCCGAACGGCAGCCAGACGACCGCGAGCACGGCGACCACGATCGACAGCGCCAGCAGGTAGAGCAGCTCGCCGAGACCGCCGAGAAACAGCGGGTTCGCCGGCGCCGCCGCCCGGAGCGTCGCGGCGACGACCCAGCCGCCGGCGCCGAGGGCCCCGACGACGACCCCGCCCAGCAGCGTCCAGACGATCGCCACCGGCGACCGGAGGTAGACGGAGACGACCATACCGCTACACCGGCCCTCGGAGACAAAAAGACCCGGCTACGGGGTCTCGTCCGGCGCCGGAACGCCCTCCTCGGGGGCGTCCAGCTCGTCGAACCGCTCCCGCAGCTCGCGGACGCGGTCGCGGATGTCCGCCGCGAGCTCGAACTCCAGGTTGTCGGCGGCCTCCTCCATCCGCGTCTCGAGTCCCTCGATCCGCTCGGCGGCGGCCTCGACGGAGTCGACGTCGCCGCCGGAGACGCCGCCGGTCTCGGTCTTCGCCCCCGGCAGGTTCGTCTCGCCCACGGCCTTCTCGATCGTCCGCGGCTCGTGGCCGTGTTCCTCGTTGAACGCCCGCTGGATGCGCCGGCGGCGCTGGGTCTCCTCGATGGCCGACTCCATGGCGTCGCTCGGCCCGTCGGCGTACAGCACGACCCGGCCCTCGACGTTGCGGGCGGCCCGGCCCATCGTCTGGACCAGCGTCGTCTCCGACCGCAGGAAGCCCTCCTGGTCGGCGTCGAGGATGGCCACCAGCGACACCTCCGGGATGTCCAGCCCCTCCCGCAGGAGGTTGATGCCGACGAGCACCTGTATCTCGCCGAGCCGCAGCGACCGGATGAGTTCGTGTCGCTCGAGGGTGTCCGTCTCGTCGTGCATGTAGGCGACGTCGACGCCGGCGCCCTCCAGGTACTCGGTGAGGTCCTCGGCCATCCGCTTGGTCAGCGTCGTCACCAGCACGCGCTCGTCGTCGTCGGTGGCCTCGACCCGGCCCAGCAGGTCCTCGACCTGGCCCTCGGCGTCGGCGAGCTCGATCTCCGGGTCGACGAGGTACGTCGGCCGGACGATCTGCTCGACGACCTGCTCGGACTGCTCCCGCTCGTAGTCGCCCGGCGTCGCCGAGACGTACAGCATCCGGCCGGTTTTGTCCTCGAACTCCTCGAACGTCAGCGGCCGGTTGTCGTAGGCCGTCGGCAGCCGGAAGCCGTTCTCCACGAGCGAGTCCTTCCGGGAGCGATCGCCCTCGTACTGGCCCTTGATCTGCGGGAGACTCTGGTGGGACTCGTCGACGACCGTCAGGAACTCCTCGGGGAAGTAATCGAGCAGCGTGTACGGTGGCTCCCCGCTGTCGCGGTCGGACATGTGGACGGCGTAGTTCTCGATACCCGAACAGTAGCCCGTCTCCCGGAGCATCTCGACGTCGTAGGTGGTCCGCTCCTCGATGCGCTGGGCGGCGACCATGTCGCCCTGCCGCTCGAAGTAGCTCACGCGGCGCTCCTTCAGCGCCTCGATCTCATCGATGGCGTCTTCGAGCCGCTTCTCGGGGGTGGAGTAGTGCTCTGCGGGGTGGACGAGTGCCGCCGGCTCCTCGGAGACGGTCTCGCCGTCCAGCACGTCGACCTTCATGATACGGTCGATCTCGTCGCCCCAGAACTCCACCCGGAGGGCGTGGCGGCCGTACATCGGGAACACCTCGACGGTGTCGCCGCGGACCCGGAAGGTACCCTGCTGGAAGTCGACGTCGTTGCGCTCGTAGTTGAGCCCGACCAGCCGCTCCAGCAGCCCCTCGCGGCCGACCTCGTCGCCGGGTTCGAGCCGCAGCGACATCCCCTCGTAGTTGCCCGGGTCGCCCAGCCCGTAGATGGCCGACACCGATGCCACGACGACGACGTCGTCCCGCGTCAGTAGCGACCGCGTCGCCGAGTGCCGCAGCCGGTCGATCTCCTCGTTGATCGAGAGGTCCTTGCCGATGTAGGTGTCCGTCTGCTCGACGTACGCCTCCGGCTGGTAGTAGTCGTAGTAGGAAACGAAGTACTCGACGGCGTTGTTCGGGAACAGCTCCCGGAACTCCTCGTACAGCTGCGCCGCCAGCGTCTTGTTGTGCGCCAACACGAGCGTCGGCTGCTGGAGTTCCTCCAGCACCCAGGAGACGGTGTTGGTCTTGCCCGAGCCGGTGACGCCGAGCAGGGTCTGTTTTTCGGCGCCGTTCCGGTAGCCGTCGACCAGCTCGCGGATGGCGTCGGGCTGGTCGCCGGCGGGGTCGAACGGGGCGTCGACCTCCAGGGGCCGGTCGAGATCGGGACGGTCCGGCTGCAGGGGTCCGGTGTCGCTCATCGTAATAGAAAGGGCGTCGGCGCACTTGAGCCGCACGCTCGAGAACGACCCGTCAGCTCCACTTCCGCCGCGGCGTCGTCTCCTTTATCAAGGCCCGCCCCCCAGTTCCCGCCGATGTCGAACTCGAACGCGAAGGGCGACCGCCGCGAGCGGGAACTCGTCAACGACCTCGACGGGGCCGGCTTCGCGGTGATGCGGGCGCCCGCCTCCGGCAGCGCCACGGAACGGGAACTGCCGGACGTGCTGGCCGGCGACGGCGAGACGTTCTACGCCGTCGAGGCGAAATCCTCCGCGGGCGACCCCATCTACCTCTCCGGCGATGAGATCGAGGCGCTGGTGTACTTCGCGCGGAACTTCGGCGCGAAGCCCCGGGTGGCGGTTCGCTTCGACCGCGAGGACTGGTACTTCTTCCATCCCGGCGATCTCTACACCACCGACGGCGGCAACTACCGCGTCAAAAAGGAGACGGCGCTGGCCGACGGCGAGGACTTCGCGGAGTTCGTCGGCGACTCCCGGAAGGTGACCCTCGACGAGGTCACGGTCGAGAGCGGCCCCGACCGGGAGGTGCTGGAAGCACTGGCACGTGGCGACCTCACCGTCGAGGAGGCCGCGGAGATGCTGTGACTACTGCTGCTGCGACAGTCTGGCGGACTCGTAGCTACCCGACTCGGGGTGTCGTGGAAACGTCCTCGCCCGCTGTGTTTCCCTCTCGTGGGTCGCTCGATACAGGGAGCGTATGAAGCGGTCCGTGGTGGCGATTGCTGACTCGATGTGAGGACCTCGAAAGCCCTCGCGGCGCTCGGGGCGCCGCGGCTCGCTGCGCGCTTCGGTCGCTCCGCTCCCTCAGTGCTTGCGTCGCCGGGGCACCACCGACCGCCGCTCGCCCTTTCAGTCCGCCAGGGCGCAGACTGGTCCACCGGCCGTCCCTGGCGGACTGAAAGGGCGAGGCCGGGTCCGGGAAGCACGGCGACGTAAGCACGCGAGCAAAGCGAGCGCGCGCAACGAGCCGCGCGACCGGAGCCGGCCGAGGGCTTTCGAGGTGGTCGAGGATTCGGTTCATGAGACAGGCGAACCGCCCAGGTAACACTGCAAATCCACCTATCGGGCGTTTCGTCACTCCCGGATTGGAAACGATACCGTGTCGGAACGTCGCGTGCTTCAAGCGACCGGGGTCTCACCCGGAACCGCCAGCCGCGACAGCGGGAAGGCGTACCGCCGGCGGTCGTCGAAATCGGGACCGTCGAACGGATAGACGACCTCGACGACGGGGTCGTCGTCGGGATAGCTGCCGTTGGCCGGGTAGTCGGCGACCGTGCAGTTGGCGCCCGGAACGGCCCGCTCGGCGGCGGTCTCGTCGGTCAGTCGGCCGACGACGACGGTGTCGCCCGTCTCGCGGTCCGTCGCACGGTTGCCCCGCTCGGGGCGGCAGGCGTCGCAGACCGGGGGGCCGTCCTCGGGGACGAACGCCTCGCGGCGGCAGCCCGCACAGCGGTCACGGCGTCGGCCCGGCGGCGGCACCCGGCCCTCGGTCACCTCGATGGCGACCCGCCGGAGGTGCTTGCAGCGCTCGCCGCGGAAGGTGCGGTCCGGGCAGTCGCAGTCGCCGTCGGGCAGCGCGACCGTGTACGTCGCGCCGGAGGCACCGTCGACGGCGTAGCGGCCGCTGTCCAGCGAACGGACGGCCATCGGTTCGGTCCAGGCGCGGGCCGATCGAGTCTCGAGCCGACGGGTGTCGGGCGCCAACGGGCGCCGGCGCGGGGCGGCGGAGTCCGATGACGCGGTTGCGTGTTCGGAGTGCGTCATTCCAATCGAAACGTAGGGGATCGAGGCCTATCAGTCTCTCGGCCGAACCCGCGGTCTCAGCCGCTTTCGCATCGCTGCAACCCAGTCTACCCCACCGCTTCGACTCCACGCGCCCGCCGCCACGATAGCCCCGTCCGAGACGCCGGTCCGACGCCGCCGGGCGGCAGGTTCGAAGCCCTTTTGCCGGCCACCGTCGCACGGGAGAGCATGGACCGTGACGCCGTCGTCGAGGCCGTCGTCGCGCTCGTCGGCGTCGGGACGCTCGCGGCCGCCATCGTCGGCATCGGACTCACCTACGGCGGCGACGGACTCTCCGCCGACGGCGGCACCGCGCTCGTCGGCGCCATCGCCTTCTTCCTCGTGTTCATGTCCGCCATCGGCGTCGGGCTGTCACGGCGCTACTGACCGCGCCAGTCGACGAGCCGGTCGTCGGGCGTCCGCTCGAGACTTGCCTCGTAGTACGACAGCGGGTGCTGAATCGTCTCACAGAGGTCGTCGCTGTCGACGCAGTCGCCGTACTCGACCATCGCCGCACACGACGGCGGGGCGGCGACGGTGCCGTCGTCGTCGGCGAGCCGCTCGACCTGCGTCTCGACGGCGTCGGCGGCCGCGCCGGAGACGTCGCACAGCGCCGTCACCTCCTCGGCGTCGAGGCCGGTCGCCGCCAGAAACGACACCAGCGCGAACCGGGAGTGCGCCGGCAGGCTCTCGCCGTCGCGGACCCGACCCAGTAGCGCCCGCATACACGGTGGGAACTGCCCGGGGGCGGCGACGTCGAACGACGTCGGTGGATCGAGGTCGGCGACGCTGCGCCGGATCGCCCCGAGTTCGACCTCCAGCGGGTCGGCGACGGCCTCGGGGACCGACAGCGGCAGCCCCTCGGCGACGCGGCGCCGGACCGCCTCCCGGAGCATCGTGTACAGCTCCGGGCGGACGACGGGGACGCTGCCGTCGGCCAGCGGCCGGGCGGCGAGCCGCCACTCGTCGTCGTCCAGCGACGCCGCCAGCCGGAGGTACGTCGTCACGGACACGTCGAACCGGCCCTCGCCGGCGGCCTCGACGCCGGAGAGCCCGAAGTCCGCGAGCAGCCGCCGTAGGTCCAGCCGGTCGTCGCCGGCGCTCCGCAGCTCGATGTCGGCCTCGAAGTCCTCGACGAACCGCTCGCGGGCGGTCGCGGCCTCGGCGGCGGCGTACTTCTCGACGGCGCCGGGCACGTCCAGAAGCGACACGAGCACGCGGGCGACCGGGTACGACAGCAGCTCCGCGCGGTCGCTGTAGGCCCGCGGCTCCTCGCTGTCGGTCGTCCCCTCCAGCAGCGCCCGCCGGACCCGCTCGCTGCCGCGCTCGACGGCCGGCCCGCCCGCCGCGACCAGCGCGGCGAGATCGACGTCGGCCGCCTCGACGGCCTCCCGGGAGGCCTCGAGGAACGGGTACCGGGCGTGGAGCCGCTCCATACTTCCCGGTGCATGGCGGCGCCGATAAACGCACCGACCCGGTGTCGCTCGCCGTCTCCCGGCCGCGTGACGACCGCAGTCGACACGCCTATACCCCCGCTCGTCCACCAACCGAACGGTGCGTCTCAGGTACCGCTGTCCGGGCTGCCGGACGACGAGCAACCTCCACGACCCCGGCTGTGACTTCGAGGGCGTCGACCGCCTCGAGGTGGAGACGGCCCACACGGACCTGCTGTCGGTGCTGTCGGCGCGGTCCGTCGGCGAGGAGGCGCTCCGGGAGGCGGTGCCGGGCCGGTGGAGCGGGCTGCACGCGGCGGTGCTGTCGCGGCTCCGCGGCGACCAGCGGGTCGTCGAGGAGAACGGCTCGCTGCGGCTGCTGGAGCCCGAGGAGTTCAAAGACCGGGTCGCCCGGCCGACGTTCGAGCCGTTGCAGACCATCTACGAGACGGGCAGCGTCCCCGGCGCCCACGACCACTCGGTGTTCGCGATGGTGGCGTTCTACGAGATGGTGGGGCTGTCGTGGGAGGAGGCCCGCGAGAACACCGTCGAGTGGCTCCGGGAGTCCGGCACCTGGGACCGCGGCGGCTTCGAGGAGTCGTCTCCCGGGGACCTGGTCGACGAGAAGCGACACGTCTACGAGGAGGGCTACGGCTGGAAGCAGGCGGCGACGGAGGCGAAGGCGGTCATCGACCGCCGGCTGTGATCACTCGGCGGACCACCGATAGCGGGTGGTCGGCGTCCCGTCGAAGCGTGGCCCGGGCCCGTGCTCGTCGAAGTCGCTCCGTTCGATGGCCTCGCGGGTGGCGCCGTCGTCCTCCGGGACCAGCAGCTCGACGTCCATTCCCTCGCGGTCGGCGAAGCGGGTCGGCTCCCCGAGCAGCCGTTCGCACACCTCCGGCGTCCCTTCGAGTTGGGTCACGTGGACCGTGTGGTCGCTGGCGTCGTAGCTGACGAACCCCTCGACGCCGTCGTCGTCGTCCGCCACCCGGACCGTCCGGTCGTGGACCAGGTTCCGCATGACGTCGACGGGCGCGCCGGTCAGTGCCGCGAGCCGCTCGGCGTCCGCCTCGATGGCGTCCCGAATCTCCATGTGATTACTTGACGTCTCCCGGCCGAATTAAACTTCCCCGTCGAGACGGCATTCGAGTCCGCTGCGGGAGATTCGCACGGATGAACAGGATTATCTCCCACCCCCGGTTACCCGGGGTCATGAGAGGACACACCGCACGGCGGGTGAGGGTATGCGGGTAGTCGCGAAGTTCGGCGGGACGAGCCTCGGCAACGGCAACCGGGTCAACCGAGCGGCCGACTCCGTCGCCGCGGCCGTCGAGGCCGGCCACGAGGTCGCCGTCGTCGCCTCGGCGATGGGATCGACGACGGATTTCCTGCTCGACGCCATCAGCTTCGAGGCCGACGAGGCCGACGAGGCCGAAATCGTCTCGATGGGCGAGCGGACCTCCGTGCGGATGCTGAAGGCCGCGTTGGGCGCCCGCGGCGTCGACGCGGAGTTCGTCGAACCCGGCATGGACGAGTGGCCGGTGATCACCGACGAGCACGGCGAGGTCGACGTCGAGGAGAGCCGCCGCCGCGCCAGACAGCTGGCGACCGACATGGCCGCCAAGGGGTACGTGCCGGTCGTCAGCGGCTTCGTCGCCGAGGACCGCGCCGGCAACGTGACGACGCTCGGTCGCGGCGGCTCCGACACGTCCGCGCTGATGCTCGGCAACCACATGAACGCCGACGAGGTCGTCATCATCACGGACGTCGAGGGGGTGATGACCGGCGATCCCGGGGTCGTGGAGGGCGCCCGCAACGTCGGCGAGATCACCGTCGACGAGCTGCGGAACCTCTCGTTCCGCGGCGCCGAGGTCGTCGCGCCCTCCGCGCTGACGTACAAGGGCGCCGACATGGACGTCCGGGTCGCCCACTACCAGCACGGCGACCTCATGGAGGGCGGCACCTCCATCGAGGGGCAGTTCGACAACCTCATCGACCTCCGGGAGACGCCGCTGGCCTGTCTCACCGTCGCCGGCCGCGCCATCCGGAACACGCCGGGCATCCTCTCGGACCTGTCGGTGGCGCTGTCGGACGCCGACATCAACGTCGACGCCGTCTCCAGCGGCATGGACTCCGTCACCTTCTATCTCGACGGGGAGGCCGCCGAGCGCGCCGAGAAGATCCTCCACGAGGCGGTCATCGACGCCGAACCCCTCTCCAGCGTCACCGTCGACGACGACGTCGCCGTCATCCGCGTCACCGGCGGCCAGCTCCCCGACGAGTCCGGCGTCCTCCAGGACGTCATCGGTCCCCTCGCCGAGGAGCACATCGCCGTCCACGACCTCATCACCAGCGCCACCTCGGTGTCGGTGTTCGTCGACTGGGCCGACCGCGAACGGGCGCTCGGGATAATCCAGGACGCCGTCTGAGTGGCCGGCCCGGCTACCGGCTACCGGCCCTTCCGTAGCCGCTCGCCGGTCTGCCGCGGGAGTTCCGCCGCCTCGACGGCCTCGACGACGCGGTCGACGTCGTACTCGACGCGCTGTTCCTCGACGGTCAGCGCCCCGAGGTCGACGACCGCGTACGCCGCCCGCGGGTCGTCGTCCCGCGGCTGGCCGACCGATCCCGGGTTCAGGACGACGCCGTCGTCGTATCGCTCGTGGTGCTGGACGTGCGTGTGACCCATCACGAGGACGTCCTCGTCGTCGAGCAGCCGCCCGGAGAACATCGCCGGATAGGTGTAGCGGTCGGGGTCGTCGGGGTGGCCGTGGACGACCTTCAGCCGGCCGTCGAGAACCCGCCGCTCCGCGGGCAGCCCCTCCAGCCACGCGAGGCGGTCGTCGTCGAGCGCCTGGCGGGCATGTTCGACGCCGGCGTGGGCCATGCCGTTGCCGCCGAATCCCGCCCCGGTGACGACCGCGCGGTCGTGGTTGCCCGCGACGGTCGGGACGTCGCGGTCGCGGAGCGCGTCGACGCAGTCGGCCGGCCAGGGGTTGTAGCCGACCACGTCGCCCGCACAGATCAGCCGGTCGACGTCCGGCATGTCCTCGAGAACGGCCCGGAGGGCGACCCGGTTCGCGTGGACGTCCGAGATGACGCCTACTCTCATGGCCCGATCTTCGGCCGCCGCGGGCTAATGAGTGGCGGTCGGTCGGTTTACATCCGCGAGGCTTCCTTCGCGTTCTCGGCGCGTTCCAGCGCGAAGGTCAACTGCGCGCGGTGGAGCCGTTCCAGCTCCTCGGGGTCGGCGTCGTCGAGCTGCGTCGTCACCTCGATACCCGGCAGCTTCGTCTTCATCCGCGCGCCGTCGCCGCCGCCGAGCTCCTCGGGGTCGATTTCGATGTCGGACATCGACCTCGGCTACGGTCCGGACCGACTTAACACTGTGTCGGAAAGCGTCGACCGCGGCGCCGTGCGACCGACGAGCGGGACGGGACGGCTCCCCCGTGTCGTGCACCGAAAGCCCCGTTTCGACGGTCGTATAGCGGGGCCGTAAGGTTCACCCGGTGAGTCCCGACGCGGTACGGCCGGCCCCGGCCGCATCCCGGTGGCCCCCGCTTTCGGCCCGTTCCAGCCGTGTGCGAAGGGCGAACTGCCGGACGGTCGTACGCGTCAGCGCCGCACGGACCCGACGGAGCCGAACGTCATATTTATAGTCTATGCATGACGGACTCAAATTAGGTCGTAACAAAGGGTATGATACGGTCCGCCCTTCGAACGCTTCGGGACGTCGTCCTCACGGGACTGGCCATCATCATTCCACTCGCCCTTACGATCTACACCATCTGGTTCGTCATCACCGGGCTCAGGTCGGTGCTCCTGCCGGTGGTCAAACTGCTCGAGAACCTGGGCATAATCGAGTTCTTCGAGCGCGGCGCACTCATCCGGTTCCTGCTCGAGACGGGGGTGTACGGCGACGTGTTCAGCTTCCTGAGCGAGGCCATCGCGGTCCTGCTGTTCCTGACGCTGGTGATCGCGGTCGGGGCGCTCGCGCGGTACCGGTACGGCGAGTTCCTCGTCGGCATCTTCGACTACCTGATCGGGTCGATCCCCGGAATCGGGACCGTCTACCAGACGCTCCGTCAGGTCGGCACCATGGTCGTCGGCGACCGGACGTCGGAGTTCGAGACGGTGAAACTCCTCGAACTCCTCTCGGAGGAGACCTACGTCATCGCCTTTCAGACGAACCCGTCGCCGGACCCCGTCACGGAGGCGACCGGTGGGGACGACATGATGACGCTGTTCGTCCCGATGGCACCCAACCCGGTCACCGGCGGATTCCTGGTGTACGTTCCGACCGACCGCGTGGTCGACGTGGACCTCTCGGTGGACCAGGCGGTCCAGGCGATTCTCACGAGCGGTATCGGCACCGACGACCCCGAAGCACCGAGCACTGGCCGCCCCCACCCGACCTGGGACAAGGACATCATCGACAGGATCGGCGGCATGAGACCCCCCGACGACTCCGACGACCCCGACGACGGCGCCACCGAGTGACCGACCGGACGTACACCTCTCGATGGACGGCCCCGTTCCCGCCGTCACCCGTGGGTTTCCTCCGGTCCGTTGTAGACCCCCGTCTCGAAGCCGTCGTCGGTCGCCGCGACCGCGGCCGCACACACCGGGTGCTCGAGGTCGAAGCCGTAGATCTCCCGGGCCATCCCCTCGGGGTCGGTCGCCTCCAGGTCGACGGCCTCCGGGCGGTCCCTCTCGTAGGTCGCGACGAGCGTCGGCTCCTCGACGATCCGGACCAACAGCGCGTCCCGACGGACGATGCCCACGTAGCTGTCGGCGCCGACGACGCCCGCGACCCGCGGGGTGTCGTAGTCGTCTTTCTCGTAATCGAGGGCCAGCAGCGTCTCCGCCAGCGCGTCCCGGGGCGGGTAGCCCGCCTCCAGCTTCTCGACGATCGGGTCGACCTGCGTGCCGTTGCCGACGACCGCCGCCGTCCCGTCGGCCGTCGTCCGCAGACAGTTGTAGGAGACGTACGGGTTGTCCGTCTCCGGGGCGTCGTCGGTCGGCACGACGGTGAGTCGTCCCTCGCGGTCGACGACCTCGCGGTTCGGGAACGACCGCGAGGAGACACGGTAGGCGGCCCGGTCCGGCGCGACGACGAGGAAGCGACCGACGTACATGCACGACGGTGGCGGCGGCGGCGGTATGTGGGTGTCGGTCCGCGGTCGCCGGCGTCGACCCGACCCCGAGAGCGTCCGCCGTCCGCGCACCGTCGAGTCGAACCCTCCGGAGCTACACGCACTCGACTACACTCGGCAGCGACTCCGGCTCGCTTCAGCCTCCAAAGGCTAAATGTACCCTCGCCGAGTCGGCCACCGCACGGTCACCGCTCGGCGTCCCGCGAGTCCAGTTTCCGCTCGTTTTGGGACTTCTCGGCGACTGTATCTAATATTACGAAACGAATCCAAATATTTTTATAGATTAAACAACAAATTCAACCCGGTGTGGAATCAGTAGAGAACTATCTTCACACGAACAGACGGTGGCGATGAGTACGGCCCGTTCGTTTCGCGGAATCCCACGAACTCTACCGCGCTCCGCCGTCGGGCTGCAGCCAGTCAAGCGAGAAGCGGAAGTCCCCTCGACGTGTGGTCGGTTCCCTCCAAGCACGGACCGACCCGTCGAAGATCGTGAGAGCCGAACTCTAATGTCCGAACTCTACGATCCTCGGACCGCGGAGCAGCCCGAAACTCGCGAGTGCGAACGACGAACGCTCGATTACGACGAATGAAACCGAACCGTCAGTCCCGGCTCCGGGTCGATCCGGGAACGGTAGCGGGAGGTGGCGGCCGGTGAGTTTCGAACGACCGCCGGACGACCACCGAGAGCGAGCGAGACGGAACTACGAGCGCGTGAAAAACGAGGTCATCTCGGAGGAAAAACGATCGGTTCTGTCGGAGTACCGGGCCGACGACTTCGACAGCGTACTGCTCATCGCGACGGCCCCGAGGGGAGGCAGCAGTCTCCTCTTCGATATCCTCCGACACCACGAGGACACGTGCAGTCTCGACGGCGAACACGACCGGTGGTTCATGCTGAACGGAGTCTGTTATCCGGCACTCGAGTCGGACGTGGTCCCGGCCGATTTCGGGTCGTTCGACCGTGAGACGGTTCTGACGGATCTCCTCGCGGAGGTCGGGGCGACCGAGCGGTCCGGCGACCGCGCTCATCGCGTAGATAACGCGCTCGTCCGGCTCCCGCTGCAGTTTCCCGACCGGGAGCTCCCCTACGAGCGGATCCGCGAACGGTTGCTCGACGGTGCGTCGCTCGACGAGATACTCGAGGGGCTCGGTATCCCGACCCTGCAGTACGACGAGTACGCGGACCGAGACGCGGACAGCCCGTTCGAGACCGAGACGATCGAAGACCGGCCGTTCGTCACCTCACACCGCCACAAGCGCGGTCTCAGGGCGGACGACTTCGAGCGGACGCTCGTGTTGAAAGCGAGCGGCGACGCCTACCGGCTTCGGTGGATTCGCAACCGATTGTTCCCCGAGACCGACGTCCGGGTCGTCCACCTCACGCGGAACCCGGCAGCGTCGATCAACGGACTCTACGACGGCTGGCGGCTGAACAGAGGGTTCCAGACGTACGACGTGGGGAGTCTCGATCTCGACGACTACGACGGCTCTCTGTGGTGCTACGACCTCCCCGACGCCTACGAGGACGTCCTCCGGGTCCGGTTCGAGGACCTCCTCACCGACACCCGCTCCACCGTTCGGGAGATCGTCGAGTTCGCCGAACTCGGCGAGTCGCCGCTGCTCTCCGAGTACGTCGAAGCCCCGGCGCAGGTGATGACGACGAAGGAACCGAGACGCGCTCGCTGGCGAGACAGGGAGGACCTCGTGGGGAGCGCGCTCGAGCGAGCCGGCGAGACGTACACCGAGGTGGTCGAGAGACTGGGATACACGGAGGAGTCGGAATGGATCTGAGCGAGGCGACACCGGCCCGCGGCGGCGGCGAGGACGCACGCCGGTCGGTGCAGATGCGGCAGCGGCCGACGATCCGACGAGGACGAACCGCACGAGCACGGCAAAACGAGGCGATACCCATGTCAGACAGCACATCGAACGCGGCGTCGACGGTCGAACCGCATCGGGTCGAACCCGCTACCATCGGCGAGGGCGAGAGCGCGGGCGCGGGCGATACGGGCGCGTCCGCTTTTCCTGGAGGAGACGGAGGAAAGCGCAACCGATGATCGGCACGACTACCTGGCTGTTCGGTCTGCCGTGTTCCGGAAAGACGACGCTCGCCGAGGGACTGATCGGTCCGAAGACGGTCCACCTCGACGGGGATTACCTCCGGGACACCCTCAACTCGGACCTCGGATTCTCCAAGGAGGATCGGACCGAAAACCTCAGACGGGCCGCCGGGGTCGCCCGGGCGCTGAACGACCAGGGGTTCGACGTCGTCGCGTCGTTCATCACCCCGTACCGGTCCCAGCGAGAGCTGATCGCCGAGTCACTCGAGAACGTCTCGTTCGTGTACGTCAACGCACCCCTCGAAGTGTGCGAGCAACGCGACGTGAAGGGGATGTACGAACGGGCTCGCAACGGCGAAATCGAGGGGTTCACCGGTATCGACGCGCCGTTCGAGGAACCCGAGAGACCGGAGGTCGAGGTCGAAGTCCGAACGGCGACACACTCCAAGGAAGCGAACATAAAGCGAATCAACGCGGAGCTCGACCGCAAGTTCGAGCCGAGCCACGTGTTCATCGGTCGCTGGCAACCGCTCCACGACGGCCACCGCACCATCATCGACTCCGCCGCGGACAACGGCAAGCGCGTCGTCATCGCGATCCGCGACACGGAACTCGGCGAGAAGAACCCTCTCACGGCCCAGGAGCGCAGAGAACTCATCGAGAACGTCTACGAGGACCACCCGAACGTCGAGACGGTGATACTCCCGGACGTCGACACCGTGGCCATCGGGCGCGACGTCGGCTACTCCGTCGTCTCGGTCCCCCAGGAGGTGGCAGAAATCAGTGGAACGGAGACCCGCGAGAAGTACGAGAAGAGCGAACTCATCGCCGGACAGCACCTGGGAGCGAACGGGTCCCGCCGACACCGTACGAATGAATGACGCAGGCCTCCTGTTCGATCAGATCGAACTGACGGACGCGATAGAGACCGGAGAGCTGTTCGGGTGGAAGAAACAGCGGTATCTCACGTTCAGGGAGACGATGCGGGAGACTCCATATCCGTGTTACTTCGCGGTCGAGGCCGAACGCGGCGACACCGCCCGGTACCTCTTCGCCGGGGACGCTCGCGACCGCGATGCGCTTTTGAAACTGCGAGAGGGATTGCGACAGTACCTCGAACGGTATCGGTCGATAGCCGATCGGACGACGCTCGTGGTGTTTTTCGAACCTCCGGACGGAGTTCGGAGTGAAGCGGAGTACCGCGACCGCTTCTGGAGCGTTCTCGAGTTCCTTCATCACCGGGACCCGGAGCCGTGGCCGAGCGACGTCCCCACGGACCCCGACGATCCCGAATGGGAGTTCTGCTTTGCCGGGGAACCGATGTTCGTCGTCGGACGTGCGCCGTTCTACACGGATCGAAAGAGCAGACACACCCCGGACGGACTGGAGATGACGATCCAGCCACGCGGAACACTCGACGACATCACCGGCGACACGACGGAAGGCATGCAGGCCCGTTCGATCATCAGAGACCGGTTGGCGGACTACGACGACGTCGATCCCCATCCCGACATCGGAGATTACGGCGATCCCGCCGCTCGGGAGTGGAAACAGTATCTCCCCCCGACATCGAACGAGGAGAGTCTCAGCGAGCTGCCCTTCGAGATGGACGTGCGGTAGTGAGTCCGTCGTCGGTCTCGGGCCCTGCCGTCTTCGGAGTCCCCTTCTCCCCCGGTCGACGAGAAGGCCGATATGGAGTCCGACGCGCCGCGAGTGGCCTTCGTCTGCGTCCAGAACGCCGGCCGAAGCCAGATATCGGCGGCCTTCGCCCGCCGGGAGGCCGACCGCCAGGACCTCGACGTCGAGGTGGTGACCGGCGGCACCGACTCCGCCGACGCCGTCCATCCCGAAGTCGTCGAGGTCATGGACGAGCGCGGAATCGACCTCTCCGGACGGGAACCGCGCGAAATCCCGACCGACATGCTGGAGTCCTGCCGGCTGGTCGCCACGATGGGCTGTTCGACGCTCGAGTTGGACGCCGACACGGACGTCCGCGACTGGGCGCTGCCGGACCCCGACGGCGCAGACCTCGATCGCGTCCGGGAGATCCGCGACGAGATCGAGCGACGGGTGCGCGAGGTCTTCGACGAACTCGAACGCGAGGCGACCGTCCAGGGGTGATCGGCCAGAGTTTTTCTGTGAAGGAGTGGGCAACCGGTGCATGGTCACCGAGGCGGAGTGCATCGCGGCGCTCCGGGAGGCCGCCCGACGGTTGGGCGAGTCGCCGACGAAGACGGAGTACGAAGAGCTCGACATCCGGCCGTCCTCGACGACCATTGTTCGGCTCGTCGGGGGATGGAACGAGGCGAAGGCGCTTGCGGGTCTGGAGACGTACACCAGAAGCGACGGGGGCCGAGAGGGCGGCATGAAGATACAACCGAAGCCGGACGGGGTCGCGCTGCCGGATGGCTACGTCTGGGAGGACCTCACCGCCCAGCAGCGGTGGTACTACAAACGCCGCGAGCACCGAATCGAGGTGAAAGACGAGCGTCGGGCGCGGTTACAGCGGTGGTTCTACGAGTTCAAACGGGACGAAGTCGAGTGTACCCGCTGCGGGGAGGGGCGACCGCGGGCGCTCGACTTTCACCACACCGGCGAGAAGGAACACGCGGTCTCGAAGATGATAGCGGACGGCTACTCGAAGCAGCGGGTTCTCGAGGAGGTCGACCGCTGCATTCCTCTCTGCGTCAACTGTCACCGGAAGGAACACTACGACGGTCCCGACCCGGAGCACCTCCCCTCGTGGCCGGACCGTCCGCGGGAAGTCCAGGAACCGTCGAAGCGAGAACGTCGGACCGAGCGTCGGCGATGGGTTGCCGCCTACAAGCGCGACAGCAATGGTTGTCGACGCTGTGGCGCCGCCCATCCCGCCTGTCTGGACTTCCACCACGAGACGGACAAGGAGATGGAGATATCCCACATGGTATCGTTCGGCCGATCGCTGTGCGAGATTTACGCTGAGATACGTAAGTGCGTCGTCCTATGTGCGAACTGCCACCGCGAGGCTGACATTCCAGCACCTCCGGACCCCGGAGAAACCGATAGCGTTTAGTGATCGAACGGCCTCGTACTGTGTGTAGCGCAGTTCCGTAGGGTAGTGGCCAATCCTGAAGCCTTCTGGGGGCTTCGACGGAAGTTCGAATCTTCCCGGAACTACTCCTTCGATGCTCAATCCTTACAGAGCGGCTTCTGTATGCCGTTTCTCCCGAAATTGTGAACTCCTGCGTTCGAATCCAGCCGGGACTACTCCTCCGACGTTCGCCTCCTCCAGCCGCGCGTCCGCCGCACCGTATTACCTGGCCGTCCATGACCGCCCGGTATGAAAATCGTCGAGGACGGCTTGAAGATGGCGCTGGACGAGTTCCTCGCCCGGCGGCTGTCCTGTGCTCTCGCCCAGCGCTCCGGCGAGGGGCCGCGAGTTTCACCGTTGTGGTTCTTACGGGAGAACGGCGCGGCCTGGGACGTCGCGCGGCTGGACGGCCGGTCGTACTCGGGGCGGGTGCAGGAGTACCCGAAGACGGCCGTCGCAATCGTCGACTTCGAGCCGGCGACGGGTCGGATCGGGTCGAACACGTCTGGATGCGGGGTGAGGCGACGCTGTGGCCGTACGACCGCCGGCGGGCCGGCCGGCTGTTCGAGAGGTACCCCGGCGACGACCGCGAGGCGTGGCCGGAGACCTTCCGCGGGCTCGACGCCGAGAGCTACCGGCTCGTCAGGTTCGACTCGGAGATCGTGGTGGCACGAGTCCAGTCGTATTCGGCACCGAACGGGACTGACCGGGCGCTCGGTGCGTAAATTCGCCGAACCCAGCGGCCCGGCGGTCAGTCGTCGCTCAGGGCGACGTCGCCGGTCGTCCGGGTCGACTCGGGATCGATGCCGCGGCGGCGGGCGTCCAGCGTCGAGAGCCCGTAGACGAGGCCGACCAGCGCGAAGACGCCGGCCAGCAGCAGCACGAACGGGGAGATCCGGGTGAACCCCCACACCAGCATCAGCCCGGCGGTCACCATCGCGACGGTGACGGCGTAGTAGAACTGCGTGCGGACGTGGTCGACGAGGTCGGCGCCGGTGAACGTCGACGACAGGACGGTCGTGTCGGAGATGGGCGAGGAGTGGTCGCCGAAGATGGCGCCGGAGAAGATCATCCCGACCATCACCGCGACCATCGTGTGGCTCTCCGTGAGGTTCCAGGCGACGGGGATGGCGACGGGCGTGACGATGCTCATCGTGCTCCAGGCGCTGCCGGTCGAGAAGGCGACGAAGGCGGCGGTGAACAGCACGACGACGGGGAGTATCTCCGCCGCCAGCGAGGCGTCCTGAACGATTCCGGCGACGTACTCGCCCGTGCCGAGGCCGCCGGGGACGGGACTGTCGTTCTCGACGGGGGCGACGACGTTGCCGATGCCCCAGGCCAGCACGAGGATGATAGCGGCGGTTAGCATGATGCCGAAGCCGTCGATGGTGGTGTCGACGCTCTCGCTCAGCGACAGCGTGCCGTAGGCGTAGCCGAGGACGTACGTCGTCGCCACCATCGCGAAGGAGCCGAGCACGAGCGCCGGCGCGTAGCTGGCGCCCGTGACCGCGGCGTACAGTTGGTCGCCGACGGCGCCGAGTCGGCCGCCGGCCAGCGCCTCCAGCAGCGCCACCGCCGAGAGGCCGCCGGAGCGCAGCGCCGCGCCGACGGTGACCGATACCAGGACGACGATCGGGAGGACGAACGACGCGAGCCGGGGATCGTCGGTGTGCTGATCGCCGAGTTCGGCCTCGACGTCCTGCATCGGCTGGGCGTCGTCGCGGGTCAGCTTCCCCGTCTCGGCGGCGCGGTGTTCGGCGCCGAGCATCTCGCCGTAGTCCCGGCCGCTCAGGACGACGATGCCCACCATCGCGATCGCCAGGATGGCGTACATGTTGTACGGAATCGAGGCGAGGAACACCTCGAAGGCTCCCGGCGTCTGCTCCTCGGACAGCCCGAGGCCGTCGTAGGCGCCCCGGATGATGCCCAGTTGGAAGGCGACCCACGACGATATCGCGAGGGTCGCCACCGGCGCGGCCGTCGAGTCGACGAGATACGACAGCTTCTCCCGGGAGATGTTGACGTTGTCGGAGATGTCCTTCATCGTGCTGCCGACGATGGCGGTGTTGGCGTAATCGTCGAAGAACAGCACCAGCCCGAGAACCCAGGCGGCGACGCCGGCGCCGCGTTTGGTCTGGACCCGCTCGATGGCCCAGTTCCGGACCGCACGCGAGCCGCCGAGCCGCCAGATCATCGCCACCGCCGACCCCAAAAGCAGCGTGAACGCGAGGATGCGGACGTGGAAAATCTCCGCGTCCCGGCCGGCTATGCCGTAGAAGATCCACTCGAACGCCCGCTGCAGTCCGAGCCCGCCGGTGGCGATGATGCCGCCCGACCAGATGCCGACGAACAGCGACAGTACAGCCTTCCGGGTGACGATCGCGAGCGCGATGGCCAGCAGCGGCGGCACGAGCGACAGGAGGCCGTACTCCGACATACGGGAACAAATCAGAATCATCGTATTTAAACTTTCCCGCTGTCGCGCGGATTCAGCGCCCGATCGTACGGAACGAACCCGACAGCCGTGGCACGGCGGTTCCGCCGCCGGACGGCTTTAGTCGCTGCCGCCGCAGGAACGGTCATGCACGAGCCGACCGAGCGGGTCCGGCGGGCCGAGCGGTCCCGCATCCGCGTCATGTACGACCTGGCCGAGGAGACCGACCGCGAGCTGGTCCGGCTGGAGGTGGGCGAGCCGGACTTCGACACACCCGACCGCGTCGTCGACGCGGCGGCGGAGGCGGCCCGCGGCGGCGCGACCCACTACACGACGAACGCGGGCACCCCGGCGTGTCGGCGGGCCATCCGCGATGCGATGGCCGCCGACTACGGCGTCGAACACGACGTCGACGAGATTCTCGTCACCGTCGGCGGGATGGAGGCGCTGCACCTGGCGACGCTGGCGACGGTCGGCCCCGGCGAGGAGCTGCTGTACCCGGGGCCGGCCTGGCCAAACTACGAGACGCAGGCGTTTCTCGCGGACGGCCGCGGGGTGGAGGTGCCGATGCCGGCCGAGACGGGGTTCGCCCTCGACGGTGACCGGCTGGCCGCCCGGATGGGCCCGGAGACGGGGGCGGTCGTGCTGACGACGCCCTCGAACCCGACCGGCCGGGTATACGACCCCGGGGAGATCCGGACGGTCGTCGAGGCCGCGGCCGACCACGGCGCCTACGTCGTCGCCGACGAGGTGTACGCCGGGCTGACCTACGACCGCGAGCCGCAGGGGATCGCGGCGCTGACCGGCCATCCCGAGCACGTGCTCACGGTGGGGTCGTGCTCGAAGACCTACGCGATGACGGGCTGGCGGCTGGGCTGGCTGGCCGGCGACCGGTCGGTGATCGACCAGGCGACGAAGGTGCGGGAGTCGACGACGGCCTGTGCCTCCAGCGTCGCCCAGCACGCCGCGATCGAGGCGCTCACCGGCCCTCAGGAGCCGTTCGAGGAGATGTACGACGCCTTCCGCCGCCGCCGCGACTACGTCGTCGACCGGGTCGCCGACATCGACGGGCTGTCGGCGCCGCGGCCCGAGGGGGCGTTCTACGCCTTCCTCGACCCCGACGTCGAGGCGGAGTCGCTCCCGTTCGCGAAGTACCTCCTCACCGACCACGGGGTGGTGCTGGCGCCGGGCAGCGGCTTCGGAACGGCCGGCGAGGGGCGGCTGCGGCTGTCGTTCGCCAACTCGATGGACCGCCTCGAGGAGGGGCTCGACCGCATCGCGGCCGGCATCGCTGCGTACTGACCTATAGTGATCATTGCGAGTCCTTGCCGCCGATGTCGGGAGACTCGGACTTTTTGAGTCCAAGCAGGTTTGGTTTCACCACCATGCTGAAAACCACCGCAATAATCACTATCACGGCTCCGGGGCAATCCACGCCAGCAGAACGCCGACGGCGCCGAGCGCGCCCGACAGGCCGAAGGTCGCCGGGTAGCCGACGGCGGCGATGAGGCTCCCGGCGACGATGGGCGCGAGGAACGCGCCGGCGAGGCCAACGCTCGTGAGGACGGCGACGGCGGTGGCGGCGACGGCCGGTTCGACGAGCTCCCGGACGTAGGCGAACACGAGCCCGAGACAGAGCTGGACGGCGACCCCGGCGACGACGAGCGCGCCGACGATCAGCGGCACCGCCCGCAGGAGGGTGAAGCCGCCGACGACCGGCGCCCCGACCGCGAACGACAGCAGGACGACCGGCCGGCGGCGGCCGCCGAACAGGACGTCCGAGAGAATGCCCCCGCCGGCCCGCGCGAGGACGCCGACGGCGGGGAACAGTGCCGCGACCGTACCGCCGAGCGCCAGCGGCAGCCCCAGCTCGTCGGTCAGGTATGCCGGCACCCAGCTGTTGACGAACAGGTACAGCGCGTAGCCGATGAAGCCGAGCGCGCCGACCGTCCAGACGCGGCGGTCGCCGAGGACGCTCGCCAGCTCGGCGGCACCAGGGGTCGTCGTCGCCGCCGCGCGGCCGCTGCCGCGGCTGGCCGGCCAGAAGACCGCCAGCCCGACGACGGCGGCGCCGGTGTAGGCGGGGAAGATGGCGGGCCAGCCGAACGCCCCGGCGACCAGCGGCCCCGTCGCCTGCCCGACGGCGAAGCCGACCGGGCCGCTGGCGGTGAACGTCGCCACCGCGGTGCCGCGCCGCCGCGGCCCGAACGACCGCCCGACGATGTCGATGCCGGCGTTCCAGACGACGACGTAGGCGAGACCGCCGAGGACGCGCGAGCCGAGCAGCGACCGGTAGGCGCCGGCTCGGGCGGCCTGCCACCCCCAGACGCCGGCGACCAGCAGCAGCCCGATGGCGGCCGCGACGGCGTGTCTGGAGTTGGTCCGGTCGAGGACGACGCCGACCGGCAGGCTCGCGACGACGGCCGTCCCGAACATGACGCCGACGATCAGCCCCGCCTCGGCGCCGCCGACGCCCAGCGACGATCGCAGCAGCGGCGTGACGCTCGCGGGGACGATCTCGTAGGCGCCGAGCGCCGTCGAGACGACGACGGCGCCGGCCAGCAGCGTCCACCGGGCCCGGCGGCTCCCGACCGCCGCCTCCGGCTCCGGCCCCGGCCCCGGGTCCGATTCCGGCGTCACGTCCGCCTCTGCCTCCGTCTCCGTCGGTGTCTCGCCGGCCACGGCGACCGCGTTCCGTCCCGGGTCGTATCAACCTACCGTGTGCGGCCGGTTCGGCCGGTTCTGGCCGGCCGCCCCGACCACGGGACCTAAGCCGAGGCGGGGCGAAGACACCGCCGATGGATCCGCCGGGGCCTCGCGCCGACGCCGACGCCGACTCTCGGGGCCATGCAGACGCCGACGCCGTGGTCGGCCGGCGCCGTCTGCTGGCGAGCGTCGGCGCCGCCGGGCTGGCCAGCCTGGCCGGCTGCGCCCGATTCGACGACGACTACGACCGCCGGCAGGCGGCCTTCGACCCCGAGCGCCGCTCCGACGGGGAGACGTACCCCGACGACGACGTGACGGTGTTCCGGCGCGGCACCCGCCGGCTCGGCTACTACCCCGACGCCGTCATCCCCGACGCCGTCGCGGTGGCGTGGTCGGAGCCGGTGAACGAGATCGGCCACACGGCGGCGAAGGCCAGCCCGCGGCCGACGCCCGACGGCGAGTTGCTGGTAGTGCCGGACGACGCCGGCCGGGTTCACGGCTTCACGCCGGCCGGCGAGCGGCGCTGGACGACCGCGACCGGCGCCGGCGACAGCCTCGGCTTCCACGGGACGCCGGCGATCGTTGACGGCGTCGCCTACGTCGGCGGTTACGACGGCGCCGTCTACGCCCTCGACGTCGCGACGGGCGAGCCCGTCTGGAAGACCTCCCGGTGGCAGCTCGGCGGCGCCGTCGCCGTCGGCTCCAGTCCCGCCTACTGGGACGGCGTGCTGTATCTCGTCGCCGAGTACAACCACCCCGGGATGGACCCCTCGGGGGCGATGTGGGCGCTGGACGCGGCGACCGGTCGGCCGCTGTGGCACGACGACCGCCCCTGGGGGATGCCGCACCCCTCGCCGGCGGTCGACCCCGTCGCCGAGCGGGCCGTCATCGGCTCCAACGACGGCGTCGTCTACGCCTGGAAGTTTCCCTCGATGGCGTTCGCCTGGTCGTTCGAAACCGACGCGCAGGTGAAAGGAACCGTCGCGGCGTACGACGGCGGCGCAATCGTCGGCTCCTGGGACGGCCACGTCCGGCGGCTGAACCTCGACGACGGCGACTTGGAGTGGCGGTTCGAGACGGGCGCGGTGACGATGTCGAACCCCGGCGTCGACCCGGAGGCCGGCGTCGTCTACGTCGGCAGCGACGACCACGACGTTCACGCGCTGGACGCCGACACCGGCGAGCGGCTGTGGTCGCAGGACGTCGGCGGCCACGTCATCGGCTCGCTGACGGTCACCCCCGAGTGCGTCCTGGTCGGCTCCTACGACACCCGGCTCTACTGTCTGGAGAAGGCGACCGGCGCGGTCCGGTGGACCGTCGAGGGGGTCGGCCACGCCACCAGCGAGACCGTGCCGTTGGACGGCCGGATATTCTACGCCGAGCGGGCCGACCTCTCGGGCTACTGGGACGACGACGCCGAGACGGTCCTTGAGGAGCGGGGCCGCGTCTACGGGCTCCGGCCGGCGTGAGGGGCAGCGTCGTTCGCCGCGGCACTGTTCAGATAAGCAAAGGCGGCCGGTCAGCCAGCGTCGGGCGGGAATTCCGAAGGGGCCGACTGCTCGCCGGTTTAGGCGACGCAAGCACCGCAGCGAAGCGAGGAGCGCAGCGAGCGTACACCGGCGAGCGGGAGGGGGCTTCGGTGGATGACCGAATAACTCGGAGTATTATCTAAACACCACCCTCGCCGCCGAGGGAAGGCTTTTGTCTCCGATTCGACTACTGTCGGGCGTGGGTTCCCCGTTCGAGGTGTTGGGCGTTGACCCGGACGCCGATGACGCCGAGTTGAAGCGAGCGTACAGGCGCCGCGCCAAGGAGGCTCATCCGGACCGGGGCGGCTCCGTCGAGGAGTTCCAGCGCGTCAAGGCCGCCTACGAGACGATCCGCTCCGGCGAGGCCGACCTGCCGGACGCCGACGGAAGCGGGCCCGACGCCGATGCCGACGCCGACGGGTCCCGGACGGCCGGAGCGACGCCCGACGCGGACGCCGGCACCGGCACCGATTCCGACCCCGGACCCGGGGGCGCCGAGGTCGAGTACCTGAACTTCGAGGTGTTCGACGACTACGGCTGGTCGCTGGCGGACGACGACCTCTTCGAGCGGGCCGCCGAGGCGGACCTCGGGGCGACGGACCACGGTCGGTTCCGCGTCGAAGGCGACGAGACGCTGCTGGCGGCCGCCGAGCGCCGCGGCTTCGCGTGGCCGTTCGCCTGCCGCGGCGGCGCGTGTGCGAACTGCGCGGTCGTCCTCGTCGAGGGCGAACTGTCGACGCCGGTCGACCACATCCTCCCCGCGGAGATGGTCGACCGCGGCGTCCGGCTGTCCTGCGTCGGCGAACCGTTGACCGAGGAGCTGTCGATCGTGTTCAACGTCAAGCACATGCCGGATCTCGAGGAGCTGCGGCTGCCGCCGCGGCCGTTCGAGCGGGCGCGGACCGACTGAGGGGGGATCTCCAGCCGAAACGACGGGGGTCGGGGGCCGCCGGAGCCGCACGTTTGACATTACTTCACGCCACAAGGCAACCTATGTCAGCCTCAGAACTCGCCATGCGGGTCGCCGAGGCGCTCGCCGTCGACGAGGAGGAGTTCGCCTCCCGGGTGGCCGAGGAGCTGGAGGTCCTGCGCGAGGAGCTCGCCGCCGGAACCTTCGACAACCCGCAGGCCATCGTCGGTCTCGAGTACGAGTTCTACGCGGTCGACGACGAGACGGACGCGCTGATGCGCGTCCCGCGGCGGCTGCTGGAGTACATCGGATTCGAGAAGGAGCTGGGGCTCCACAACGCCGAGCTCTGTACGACGCCGCAGCCGCTGTCCCGGTACGGCCTCCGCGCCCAGGAGGCGGAAGTACAGGCGAAGCTCGACGCCGCCCGCCAGGAGGTCGCCTGCGAGGAGATGGCGCTGGTCAGCGACGGCCTCTGGACGGTACCGCCGATCGGCGAGACGGCCTCGGAGTACCTCACCGACAGCGTCGAGGCCGACGACATCCGCATCGCGACCAACATGACCAGCTCGGTGCGGTATCACGCCATGGCCAACACCGACTACGCGGCGGAACTGCAGCTCGAGGCGCCGCACGTCTCCATGGACGCCGACACGGTGATGCCGGAGGCGCTCATCACCTCCATCCAGCCGCACTACCAGACGGCCCACGCCGAGGACCTACCGGAGTACTTCCGGTACGCGCTGCGGGTCGCCGGCCCGCTGCTGGCCGTGGCGGTCAACTCGCCGTTCTTTCCGCCGGACCTCTACGACGCCGACGCCGAGACGGTGCTGGCCGACGGCTACATGGAAAACCGGGTGCCGGTGTTCGAGTCCGTGCTGAACCCCGCCGACTCGAAGAAGGTGACCTTCCCCGAGGACGTCGACGACATCGACGAGGCCATCGAACGGGTTGCCGACGACGAGACGGTCGTCCCGCGGCTCCTCGACGAGCAGGGCCGCTTCGACGATCGCTTCGCGCACTTCCGGCACAAACACGGCAGCTACTGGCGGTGGGTGCGGCCGGTCTTCGACGGCCCGACCCGGGAGAGCGCCAACGCCCGCATCGAGTTCCGCCCGCTGCCGGCCCAGCCGACCGTCCGCGACACCGTCGCGCTGCTGGCGGTGTTCGCCGGGCTGCTGGAGAGTCTCCCCCGGCGGGAACACCCCCTCCACGAGCTGCCGTGGGAGGACGCCCGCGACAACTTCTACGCCGCCGTCCGTGACGGGCTGGCCGCGGAGATCCGGTGGTTCACCGCCGACGGCACCGAGACGACCGACACCGGCGAGCTGTACGCCGAGCTGTTCGAGCTGGCCCGCGACGGCCTGGAGCTGCGCGGGCTGGGCGCCGAGGAGGCCAACCGCTACATCCAGCCGCTCCGCGAGCGGGCCGACCGCCGCGTGACGCCGGCCCGGTGGAAACGCCGGCTGGTCGCCGACCGGGTCGACCGCGGCGAACCGCTCGCGGAGGCCATCTGGGGCATGCAGGCCGACTACATCGACAACCAGACGGAGACGCTCGTCGAGGGGACGTTCGTCGAGTGGTTAGACTAAAACCTCGACCTCGTAGCCGGCGGCCTCCAGGGCGTCGAGCAGCTCGGCGACGTGTTCGTCGCCCCGCGTTTCGAGGTCGAGTTCGACCTCGGCGGCGTTGACCGCGATGTCCTTCGAGGCGCGGTCGTGTTCGACGGCGTAGACGTTGGTGCGGGTGTCGGCGAGCAGGTCGACCAACTCCTGGAGGGCACCGGGACGGTCCTTCAGGACGGTCCGGATACGGAGGAACCGGCCGCGCTCGACGAGTCCCCGCCGGACGACGTTCGTCAGGACGTTGAGGTCGATGTTGCCGCCGCAGAGCGCCGTCACGACCGTCTCGTCGTCGTCGTAGTCGAACCGCTCCGCCAGCACCGCCGCCAGCGACACCGCGCCGGCGCCCTCCACGAGCGTCTTCGAGCGCTCCAGCAGCGCCGTCACCGCGGTGGCGATCTCGGCGTCGGTGACGGTGACGACCTCGTCGACGCGCCGTTCGATGACCTCGAAGGTCAGGTCGCCGACCCGGCGGGTGGCGATGCCGTCGGCGATGGTGTCGACCGACGCCCGCTCGACGATCTCGCCCTTCCGGAGCGACTCGGCGACGCTGGAGGCGCCCTCGGCCTGGACGCCGACGACGCGGGCGTCCGTCTCGGCGGTGACGGCGGTGGCGACGCCGGCGATGAGGCCGCCGCCGCCGATGGGGACTACCACGGTGTCGACGTCGGGCCGCTGTTCGACGATCTCGAGTCCGAGCGTCCCCTGGCCGGCCATCACCGCCGGGTCGTCGAAGGCGTGGACGTACGTCGCGCCCGTCTCCCGTTCGATCTCGTGGGCGCGCTCGGCGGCGGCGTCGTAGTCGGCGCCGTGGAGGACGACCTCGCCCCCGTAGTTGTCCGTGGCCTTCACCTTCGAGATGGGGGCGTGCTCCGGCATCACGATGGTCGCGTCGACGCCGATCCGGCTGGCCGCCAGCGCGACCCCCTGGGCGTGGTTGCCGGCGCTGGCGGTGACGACGCCGTCCGCCCGCCGGTCGTCGCTCAACTGGGCGATCCGGTTCGTCGCGCCGCGGATCTTGAACGAGCCGGTCCGTTGGAAGTTCTCCAGCTTCAGGTGGACGTCGGCGCCCGTCCACGTCGAGAACGTGTTCGAGTGGTCGAGCGGCGTCTCCCGCGCCGTCCTCGCGACGCGGTCCCGCGCCGCGACGACGTCGGCGTATTCGAGCATGCCTGCAATACTTGCCGGCCCGGCGTATGCCTTCCGGGACGGCGCCGCCGCTGGCGGGCGCGCGTCGAAAGGGAAAGGAGCGTGTGCAGCTAACTCCGGGCGTGGCAACATCATAAACCCCGGCCATGCGGACCGGAAGTGAAACCGCACGACGGCGGCGCCGCGGACCGTCCGTCAGACGGCCGTTCGACGGTCGACCGACGGCTCGTCTCGGTCGTCGCAACCGTCCGTGACGCGACGGGGAGGCTCGGATTCGATGTGTCGGGTCGACCTCGCCTCCACGTGGTCGGACGACCCGCGAGACCGGTATCAGAGGTCCGCCGACTCGAAGCGGAGGTAGCCGACGACGAGCGGCAGGACGATCCACAGCCCCAACACCACGAACCCGAACCAGGGTTCGAGGTAGAACGCGTCGGCGGACGTCTGCTGTGCCTCCTGGGAATCGGCGACGCGGTTGACGAGCCATCGGTCGGCCTGTGTCCAGCCGGTCTGAGAAGCAGCGCCGACAGCATGAACACGACGATGACCTCGGGCTGAATCCCCTGGTCGACGGTGAGCGCGGCGGCCAGGAGCATGGAGACGAATCCGATGACGATCGCGACGGTGACGACGGCTGCCCGCCCGAGAAACTTCCCGAGAACGACGTCGAGCCGGGAGTTGGGAAGCGACAGCAGCAGTTTCAAGCTCCCGCTCGCTTGCTCGCCGGCGATGGCCCGGTAAGCGATACCCAGCGCGATGATGGGAACGAAGATCGCCGTTCCGCTCCGGAGGGCGCCGATTGCCCCCAGGATGCCGAGAGACGCCTCGCCGCCGGCCGTGGTGGCAAGCAGCACGCCGCCGCCGGTGAGCGCGACGAACATCACGGCGACGACGATCATCAGCCGCGAGCGAACGGCGTCCCGGAAGTCCTTTTCGGCGACGGCGAGGACGCTCACGCCTCGCCCTCCGTGTAGGCGGCGAAGAGATCCTCCAGCGGGGCCTCCTCCGTCGAGAAGTCCTCGACGGTCGCGCCCATCCCCTCCAGTTCGTCGATGACGGTCGTTTTCTCGTCGTCGTCGCAGCCGACCCGGAGCGTCCGGCCGTCGACGGAGACGCTGTCGATGCCGTCGAGGCTCTTCAGCCGGTGGGCGACGTCGTCCGGTACCTCGTCGACCTCGACGACGAGCGTCGAACCGCCGCCGACGTTCTCCCGGAGGCCGCCGATGCTGTCGACGGCGACGAGTTCGCCCTCGCGGATGATGCCGACGCGGTCACAGACGGCCTCGACCTGCCCGAGGATGTGCGAGGAAAAAAAGATCGTCGTGCCGTCGGCGGCCTCGCTCTCGACGATGTCCCGGAGTTCGCGGGCGCCGTTGGGGTCGAGCCCGGAGGTGGGCTCGTCGAGGATGAGCAGGTCGGGGTCGCCGACCAGCGCCATCGCCAGCGCGAGCCGCTGGCGCATTCCGGTCGAGAAGCCGCCGGCCTTCCGGTCGATGGCGTCCTCGAGGCCGACCCGTTCCAGCAGCGGGTAGGGGTCCTGGTCGGCCTCCTTCGACTCGATGGCGAAACGGAGGTGCTCGCGGGCGGTCAGCCGCTCGTAGAGGTCGAACCCCTCCGGCAGCACGCCGGTCCGCTCCCGGACCGGGACCGTCTCCTCGTTGGCGTCGTGTCCGAGCACGCTGACGCTGCCTTGGTCCGGCCGGACGAAGTCCAACACGATGTTGATGGTGGTGGACTTGCCGGCCCCGTTCGGGCCGAGGAAGCCGAACACCTCGCCCTCGTCGACCTCGAGGTCGACCCCCCGCAGCGCGCGAACGGTGCCGAACGACTTGTGGACGTCGTCCAGTTGTATGGCGACCATGTCGGGTTCCGCTTCAGACCGACGGACTATATGCCTTGAGGCTCTTCTGTGGTGTGTTAGAGGGGGTCATCCGGTCCGTGGGCGGTCCGGACGTGATCGACCTCCGCGGCGTACCGCCGGCGGGTCGCCTCGTCGTCGACCGGCTCGAGGTCGTCGTCGTCGACCGCGACGGCGGCCGTCACCGTCGTCCGCCCGATCGTCGGCCCCGCCAGCTCCTTGCGGGACGACCGCTCGCCGTCCGGCGTCGCGTACACCAGGACGATGGTGTCGCGGTCGGTGTAGGTTCGCTCGACCAACCAGCAGCGCCGGGACATCAGCGTCGGTCGCCGTCGAGGTCGACCCCGAGGTCGGCGAGCAGCTCCCGGGCCTCCTCGCGTTTCTCCTGGTGTTCCTCGAGGAACGCCGCCATCAGCTCGGCGGCCTGCTCCTTGCAGCCGCCGCAGAGCCGCTCGCCGGTCGCACACTCCTCGTACACCTCGGCGGCGAAGTCGTCGTCGGCCTCCGCCAGCAGGTAGGCGTACAGCTCGTAGACCGGGCAGTCGTCGGGCTTGCCGCCGAGTTCGCGCTGCTTCTCGGCGGTCTCGCGGCCGCCGGTCGTCGCGGCCATCACCTTGTCGTAGCCCTCTTCGGGGTCGTCCAGCAGGCTGATGTGGGAGGCCGGCACCGACGAGGACATCTTCCCGCCGGTCAGCCCGGTCATGAACCGGTGGTAGACCGACGACGGCGGCAGGAAGCCGTAGCCGCCGTTCTCGACCTCGATCTCGCGGGCAAGCTCTTCGGCGGCCTCGCGGTCCAGCTCGAAGCAATCGACGTGGCCGTCGTAGACGCGCTTCTCGCCGTCGACGGCCTCGACGAGCGCCTCGAAGGCCGCCTCGGTGGCGTTGCGGTCCAAGACGCGAACCCGCGGCCGGAGCGGCTCCTTGCCGCCGGCCCGCAGCGTCTCGACGGCGTCCCACAGCGCCGTCGAGTCCGGCGACTCCTCGGCGAGCCAGTCGGCGGCCTCCGCACATCGGACGTCCGAATCCCCGTCGCTCTCGTCGCCGGACAGCGCCTCGTAGGCGCGGGCGACGAGTTCGCGCTCGTCGTTTTCGAGTTCGAAGCTGGCGTAGGCCTCCGTGACGCCGAAGTAACGCATCCGCCCCGCGAGGTCCCGCGCCAGCCGCATGTGGGGGTCCTGGTCGGGGCCGACCGGGATGACCGTCGGCTTCGGGTCGCCGACCTGCGGGTAGAGGATGTCGGCCATCTGGGTGACGACCGACTGCATGTACGACACCTCCGTCTCGCCGTCGAAGTCGTAGATGGCGCCGAGTTCCGAGAAGTTGGCCTTCGTGCCGAGTTCGAACGCCAGGTCCTGGACCTCGCGGTTGGTCGACTGCCGGTATATCTCGCCGTCTTCGGGGTCGAACCCCAGCGCGAGCAGCGACAGCAGGTAGCTCTCGGCGTGCTCGTCGATCTCGTCCCAGGAGAGCCCGCGGGCGGCGTGGGCCTCCAGGTCCGCGATGAGGCCGTAGACGTCGCCGCCCTGCTGCTGGTGCCAGATCAGCTCGTCGAAGACGAGCTTGTGGCCGATGTGGGGGTCGCCGGTCGGCATGAACCCCGACAGCGCGGCGAACGGCTCGTCGTTCCGCATCGCCTCGGCGACCGGCCGGTAGTCGCGGTGGCCGAAGATGACGCCCCGCCGCATCAGGTAGTGCGGCGCCGGCACCTCGCCGATGACGTCGTCGAAGGACTCGATGCCGAACTCCTCGAACAGCTTCCGGTAGTCGTCGACGGCCGACGACCCCCACGGGTCCAGCGCCACGTCGCCGGCGTCGGTGTCGGCGCCGACGTCCGTCCCCCCGTCCGGCAGCGGTCGGTCGTCTCCGGTGTCGTCGGTCATTGAATGCCACCATCTCGGCCCGTGGAACGCAAAAACCGTTCGTTTCCGCGGGTCGCCGGGCCGGCCGGTCCGCTCGTCGGCTCCGTCTCCGTGCGCCTCGCCGTGGTCGTCGCGTCGTGTCATATGTCGGTGATTGAGTCGCTCTGCGGACGGTGCGGTCGGAGAAGCGAGAAGTGAGCGCCGCGGCGGCGGTCAGTCGGGTGAGGCCCGACGACCGCCGGCCGCGACACTGTCCGCTCCCCGCCGGCGCCAGCGCCACGCGAGTCGGGAAGCGGACCGCATACACGGCGAGTCGACCCGGATGGAAGTAGTTCTTCCGCCGCCGTGGGGACGTGTCACGGCCGGCACCGGCGAAAGGATTAGAAACGAGGCGTCCAAAATGGTAAGAGAAAGGTAAGTTAAATTGATGTGATAACTTTTTTAGATAGCGGCTGCCATCCGTCGTATCCGAGTGAGAAAGACGACTCTCGGTTGGGTTGGTGTCGGCGCACCGCTCGACGGACAGCAACGGCTCAGGTAAAATGACGGGAAAACCATCTGACATCATGACAGCCACGAACCAGACCATCCTTGACGTCCCGCTGGACCCGGCGGTGCTCCGCGAGCGCGAGGACATCGAGTACGACGAGCGGAGGTACGTTCACGACGACGAGACCCACTGTGCGGCGGACGCGGCGGGCCGCGTCGTCGTCGGCGTGATGAACGGGCGTGGCGAGGTGCTCGTCCTCGTCGCTGGCGACGACGCCGTCCTCCCGAACCGCACCGTCGGTCCGGACGAGGACTGGGCGGCGGTCGCCCGCGAGACGGCCGCCGAACCCGCCGGCGGGCCGGTCGCAATCGAGGGAGTACGGGCCGTCCGACGCGTCGAGCACCGCGTCGAGGGAGCCGACTCGCCGCACAATGTGACGTTCCAGGTCGTCGTCGAGGCGACTCCGGCCGGAGAGGCCGACCCCGGGGTCGAGGACAATGACTGGACTGCCGATTGGTTCGACGAGGTCCCTGTCGACGGTGGGGACGACCACGGCGACGCGGCCGCCGACGTCCGGCGGTTCCTCTGACGCCGCCGAACGGCCCGACCCACGGCGAACCGGATCAGGGCGTCAGCCGACCGACCGACACCCACGCGACGTCGTCGCCGTCGACGAGCGCGAAGACCATCCGCTTGCGGACGCCGTGGGCCAGCCGGACGTCCAGCGCGAGCTCCCGCGGCGACCGGACGACGCCGGCCGGCAGCACCCGGACCAGGAGCTCGGAGTGACCCAGGTCGTCGACGGTGTCGACGTCGGCGTAGGTGCGGAAGTCGGCACCGAACTTGAAGCCGGTCTTGGGGACGACGCCCCGTTCGCGGAGCCGGCGGTAGACGGTCAGCCGGCGGTCGAATCGCTCGCCGGCGGCGGCGCGGCCCCGCTCGCGGACCGCCCCCGCGCCGCCGTCGACGGCGAGGTCACCCCGCTCGGCGAGGGACGCCGCCTCCAGCAACGACAGCTGCAGCGCCCCGTCGCGGCCCATCCGCTGGCCGTAGAAGCCCGACCCGTACAGCGCCGCCGGCGGCTCGTCGACGAGCACCCGGTCGCCGAGCAGGACGCCCTCGGCCGGCGTCGACGGCGAGCAGTCGCTCGTCCCCGAGACGTCGGGTCGCTCGGTCTCGAGGTAGGTGATTTCGCTTTCCTCGTCGACGACGGCCAGGACGACGCCGCCGAGGTCGGCCAGCGGGACCGCGGCCCGCTCGCCGACCACCCGGACGCGGTGGGCGACGGTGCCGTCCCACGGCCCGTCGCCGCGGGGGTGGACGACGAGATCGACGCCCGCGTGGTCGTCGACCCACCCCTCGCGGGCGGGCGAGACGTAGAAGCCGCGGTCCCGGAGGTCGCGGTAGACGAGAAACGGGACGACCGCGTCGGGGTTGTCCGCGAGGAACGCCCCGAAGTCGCGGCCGTCGACGGCCGCGAGGTCGTCGCGGTACAGCAGGTGGGCAGCCTCGACGACCGACAGGACGACCCCGTCGCCGTCCGGGCGGCCGTAGCCGCTGGAGTCGTAGTACCGCTCGCGGGCGTTTTCCCCGACCTCGACGACGCCGCCGCGCTGGTGGCCCTCCATCGGCTTTCAGTCGCGGGCGCTGGCGTATAGCCGCTGCGGTCGGCCCTCGGGTCGAAGGCGTCTCGCCGGCCTCACGCGTCGCAGCCGGAGTCGAGACACCGCTCGCCGGCGTCGGTCTCGAAGCGCGGCAACCCGCAGTCGCAGTCGCCGGCGACGGACCCGTCCGGCAGCGCGAAGCCGGTCTCGCAGTCGGGGTAGCCCTCACAGCCCGCGATGAGCCCGCCGCGACGGAGTATCTCCAGGGCGCCGCCGCATTCCGGGCAGTCCCACTCGCGGTCGAACCGCGTCTCGACGGCCGACAGCAGCGACTCGCAGTCGTAGTCCAGACATACTTCGAAAGTCTCGCCCCGCTCGACGCGGATTCGCGGGAGTCCGCAGTCATCGCAGGTCGACTCCCGCACCGAGGCGCCGCCGGGCAGCGGGAACCGCTCCCCGCAGTCGAGACAGGAGACGGCGCCGCCGGCCCGAACCAGCGGCCCGCCGCAGTGACACTCCCCGACCGGAACGCCGGCGTCCGTCGTCTCGTGTTCGGCGACGGTCACCTCGTCCTCGGCCGTCACGTGCAGCGACTCGTCGCCGTCGACGGCCACCAGCCACAGCGGGTCCGTCGTCAGCGTCAGTTCGGCCGGCCGGGTGAGCCACGCCACCGGCTGGTAGCCGTCGGCGTCGTGGACCAGGACGGTGTCGTCGGGCTTGACGACCACGACCACGCGGCCGCGTCGGGTCGTCTCTCGGCGGCCGCCGGAGCGGACGGTACAGTCGCCGGCGATGACGCGCGTCGACATGGGCGGGTTGGTCCCGGCTTCCTACTTCAACCTCCGGTCGACCCGTCGGCTGCCTCGGTTCCGGGGACCGGCCGCCGACCCGGCGCGCCGACGGTTCACAGCGCCCCTCGCCGAAGGGTCGCACGGCGAGTCGTCTCGACGGACACACCGATCGTCCGGAAGACGAAGGATAGAAACGAACACGCCGCCTCGGCTCTAGTAATGACCGATTCCGTCGTCGGATCGCTGGTCGAGCAGTCGACCGTCGAGACGCGGGTCGAATCGGGCGAGGCGCCCGACTGGGTCGCCGACCACTGGCGGACGTTCCACGAGGGACTGACCGGCGAGCGGAGCGGGTCGCCGTTTCCGTGTTTCTTCGGCGCCGAGTCCGTCCGCGACGGCGAGCCGCTGTACACCGCGGTGCCGTCGACGACCGACCCCGACGCCCTGCTGGAGCTCGGCCGGACGCTCGCGGCGTATCTCGACACCTGGCAGGACCACGGCGACCGCACCTCGCTCGTGACGTTCTTCCGGCCGCCGGCCGACCCGCTCTCGGAGGCCGACTACCACGAGGCGCTGTGGCACATTCTCCAATTCCTTCACGTCCACGACCCCGAGCCGTGGCCCGACGACATCCCAACGGACCCGGACGACCCCTACTGGGAGTTCTGCTTCGCCGGCGAGCCGATGTTCCCGACCTGTCGGGCGCCGTTCTACGACGACCGGATGAGCCGGTACTGCCCGATCGGCCTGGAGGTCACCTTCCAGCCCCGGGCGCTGTTCGAGGGCCTCGACGTCACGGCCGACCACGAGGCCGGCCAGCGGGCCCGCGACGTCATCCAGGGGCGGCTCGAGGAGTACGACGGCGTCTGCCCACACGCCGACCTCGGCGACTGGGGCGTCGAGGGCGACCGCGAGTGGCCGCAGTACATGCTCTCGTCGGACGACGCCCAGGCCCCCGACGACTGTCCCATCACCGTGACGCGGGACCACCCCAAGTCCGAGCGACTGATCGACGACACCGACCGGGTCATGAGCGTGGAACTGTGACCGGGCTGGACGGGACGCCCGTGCTGCTGCTCGTCGACTTCCAGCGGGGGTTCGACGACCCGTACTGGGGGAGCCGGAACAACCCCGACGCCGAGACGCGGGCCGGCCGGCTGCTGTCGGCGTGGCGGGAGGCGGACCTGCCGGTCGTCCACGTCCGTCACGCCTCGACGGAGCCGGACTCGCCGCTATCGCCCGACGAGCCGGGCTTCCGGTTCGAACCCGGTCTCGCGCCGGCCGACGGGGAACCGGTCTTCGAAAAGCGCGTCAACGGCGCCTTCCTCGACACCGACCTCGAGTCGTGGCTCCGCGAGCGGGGCCACGACACGCTCGTCGTCTGCGGGCTGACGACCGACCACTGCGTCTCGACGACGACCCGGACGGCCGAGAACCGCGGCTTCGAGGTCCACCTGGCCCGCGACGCGACGGCGGCCTTCGACCGGGAGCTCGACGGCGAGCGCATGGCGCCGTCGGCGGTCCACCGGTCGGCGCTGGCACACCTGGCCGGCGAGTTCGCCGCCGTCCGCCGGGCCGAGGAGCTGATCGCCGCCGTCCGGCGGTCCGACGCGGACGCCACGACCTGACCCCGGAAAGCTACGTCGCCGCGGCGCGGTCCGACGCGGGTACCGCGCCGTGACGCCGACCTTTTGGGCGCGGGTCTCCGAGCACCGACGCATGGACACCCGCGCGAAGCGCGAGGCCGCGATCGAGGACCTGGCGACGTTCGACGGGGTCGTCGTCGCCTTCTCGGGCGGCGTCGACTCCTCGGTTGTCGCCGCCCTCGCTTACGAGGCCCTCGGCGACGACGCCGTCGCCTGCACCGCAAGAAGCGAGACGCTGCCGGCGGCCGAACTCGACGACGCGACCCGCGTCGCCGAGGAGATCGGCGTCCGCCACGAGGTCGTCTCCTTTTCCGAACTCGACAGCGAGGCGTTCGTCGCGAACGGCGAGGACCGCTGTTATCACTGCCGGTCGATGCGGCTGGGGCGGATGTTCGACACCGCACGCGAACTCGGCATCGACGTGGTCTGCGACGGGACGAACGCCTCCGACCCCGGCGAGGGCCACCGGCCCGGCCTCCGGGCCGTCGAGGAGCTGGACGCCTACTCGCCGCTGCTCGAACACGGCATCACCAAGGAGGAGGTCCGGGAGATCGCCCGCGACTACGGCCTGTCGGTGGCGGACAAGCCGTCGATGGCGTGTCTCTCCTCGCGCATCCCGACGGGACTGGAGGTGACCGAAGAGCGACTCACCCGCGTCGAGGTCGCGGAGACGCTGCTGCGGACCTGGGGGTTCGAGCAGTTCCGCGTCCGCGACCACGACGGCCTCGCCCGCATCGAGGTCGGCGAGGACGAACTCGAGCGGGCGCTCGACCCCGAGTTCGCGGCGGCGGCCCGCGAGCACCTGACCGACGCCGGCTTCGACCACGTGACACTGGACCTCGAGGGCTACCGGACCGGCAGCGTCTCGCCGGCCGACGACGAGCCGGCGGCTGACGTCCTCGACGCCGACTACCCCTCCGGCGGGTGACGCGGGCAGCGGCTCGCCCACGCCCGCGACGAGGGCGTCGGTCGGGATATCGTTTGGTGAGGAGGGAGTAGCGTCTTTCGACAGTGAGATGTTTCCGGACGTCCCCGACTGCTCGCGCCGCGAGCGGTCGGCCCCGTTCGAGTTCCCGCCCGACGCCGGCTGGACGGCCGACTCTCGCGTAACTAAACACGGCCTCGGTCGTGGTGACAAGCATTAAGCCCCCCGCGCGAGGACGCGAGACTATCGATTTCCGATGTCGCGTCGCTCCAGGGACCCGCCGTCGCTGCTCGTCGGCGGGTTCGCGGCCGCGCTGCTGGCGCTCGCCGTCGCGTACCACCTCGTCGAGATGCAAGCGCTGTCGCGGACGACCGGGCCGCTGCTCGCGCTGTCGCTCGAGGCCGGACCGGGGGCGGTGCTGCTGTACGGCGCCCACCGGCTCGCCGGCTCGGAACTCGACGCGGAGAACCGCTGGACGGTGTGTAGCTGGACTCTCGGCGGCGCCGTCGGGTTCCTGGGGGTGATGTGGGCGACGGTGGCCGTCCGCCAGTTCGAGGGACGGGAGACCGCCGAGCCGGCGTTTCCGCTGCTCGTCGCGACGCTCGTGGGCGCCGCCGCGGGCTTCGCCGCCGGCTACCACAACGCCCGGGCCCGCTCGGATGTCCACGAGGCGCGGACGGTCGCCGACGCCCTCGCCTTCGTCAACCGGTTCATCCGCCACGACCTCCGGAACGACCTCTCGGCCATCCGCGGTCACGCCGACCTGCTGGCCGAGGAGCGGCCGACCGGCGACGGCGCCGGTGGCGCCGACAGTGCCGAGGTCATCGGCGCGAAGGCCGACGAGGCGATGACCCGCATCGAGACGTCGGGAGCGGTCGCCGAGACGCTCGTCGACGACCCCGACTTCGAGCGGGTCGACCTCGCGGCGGTCGTCGCGGAGATCGCCGACGGCGTCGAGTCGACGCACACCGTCCCGGTGTCGACCGACCTGCCGGAGAAGGCGACGGTCGTCGCCAACGCCGGCGTCCGGTCGGTCGTCGACAACCTCATCGAGAACGCCGTCGAGCACAACGATGCCGACGACCCCCGGGTCCGCGTCGCCGTCGCCCGGACCGACGAGACCGTCCGACTGACCGTCCGGGACGACGGCCCCGGCCTCTCGGAAGCGAAGCGGGAGTCGCTGCTGGAGGACGGTCTCGACGGCGGCCTCGGGCTGGTCCGAACCCTCGTCGACCGCTACGGCGGCGAGCTGTCCGTCGAGGACAACCAGCCCCGCGGGGCCGTCTTCGTCGCCGAGTTCCCGCGGCCCGAGGCGAGAAGCGGGCGGTCGGCGCCCGGCGAGGCCGCCCCGGCCCCCGACTGACCCGTCCGGCGCCGTCAACCGCCCCGCCAGGCCGTCACGTTCTCGCTGACTACCCGTGTCTCCCCGTCGCCGCCGGCGTCGAACTCGCTGACGCCGCAGTTGTCGAGGCGGTGGGCCGACAGCGCCGCCGGCAGCGACATCCCCCTGACGTGGCCGAGTAAGGCACACAGCGGGCCGCCGTGGGCGACGACCAGGACGGTCCCGTCGCCCTCCAGCCCGTCGAAGGCCGCGGTGACGCGGTCGGCCATCTCGCGGAGCGACTCGCCGCTTTCCGGCGTCCGGTCGGCCGCCCGGTAGGCGGTCTCGTCGAGGCCGAACTCGGGGAAGCGGGCCGCCACCTCGTCGTGCGGCAGCCCCTGGTAGACGCCGAGGTCGCGCTCGCGCCAGGCCGGCGTTTCCGTCAGGGGGGCGTCGACGGCCGCCGTAACGTGGTCGGCGGTCTCGCGGGCCCGGGGGAGGTCCGACGTCACGACGCGGTCGACGTCGTACTCGGCGGCCAGCCACTCGCCGGCGGCGGTGGCCTGCTCGCGGCCCGTGGCGTTCAGCTCGACCGGGGCCCACCCCTGCATCCGTCCGGTCCGGTTCCAGTCGGTCTCGCCGTGGCGGACGGCAACGACGCGCGTCATCGCCGCCGGCTACGCCGCCGCCCCGTTTGAGCCTTCGGTCGGCCGGCGACCGGCCACCGACGACCGACGACCGACGGCCGGTGGCCGTGCCGAAAGGGACGTGTTTTTACTCCGTGGGGCCGCCAATTCGCGTGTGTCGACTCCGTCCGGTGTCGAGGAGGTCATCCCCGAGTTCGCCGACGCCTTCCCGTTCGAGTCGTTCAACCGGATGCAGCGGGCGGCGCTGCCGGCGGTGCTGGACTCGGACGACAACGTCGTCGTGAGCGCGCCGACCGCCAGCGGCAAGACCGCGCTGGCGGAGCTGGCCATCTGCCGGACGCTCCGGCGCGGCGGGACGGCGCTGTTTTTGGCGCCGCTGCGGGCGCTCACCAACGAGAAGGAAGACGAGTGGGAGCGGTTCGAGTCGCTGGGCTACTCGGTGTACGTCGTCACCGGCGAGCGCGACCTCAACCCCCGGCGGGCCGAGCGCGCCGACATCCTCGTGATGACGCCCGAGAAGGCCGATTCGGCGACCCGGAAGCACGACTCCCCGCGGTACTCGTTCGTGACCGACGTGGACTGCTGTGTCATCGACGAGGTCCACCTGCTCGATTCCGACGAGCGGGGGGCGGTGCTGGAGGTGACCGTCGCCCGACTGCGGCGGCCGGTGCCGCTGCACGCCGGCGTCGAGACGTACGCCCACGGCGACAACGCCTTCGCCGACAAGTACCGGCGGCTCTACCGGGCGCTGGACCTGGCGGAGCCGCACATCACCGACGGCGGACAGGCGCTGGCCTTCGTCGCCTCCCGACAGGACACGGTCCGGGCCGCCGAGAAGGCCCGCGACGAACTCACGGAGCGGGACGTCGACGTCGGCGCCCGCGGCGACTACGACTTCCACACCGACGCCCAGGAACTGCAAAACGAGACGCTGCGGCAGTCGGTCGTCGACGGCGTCGGCTTCCACCACGCCGGCCTCTCGAAGGCCGACAAGGACCGCGTCGAGGAGTGGTTCCGGGCGGGGAAGATACAGCTGCTGTTCTCGACGTCGACGCTGGCGTGGGGGGTCAACCTCCCCGCGCGGTGCGTCGTCATCCGGGACACCAAACACCACGACCCCCTGGAAGGGGAGGTGGACATGAGCCCGCTGGACATCCTGCAGATGCTCGGCCGGGCCGGCCGCCCCGGCTACGACGACGCCGGCTACGCCCACGTGGTGTGCGACGGCTCCGACGCCGACCGCTACCGGCGACTGCTGGAGGACGGCAAACCCATCGAGTCGCGGCTGGCGGGGGGACTGGACGCCCACCTCAACGCCGAGATCGCCCTGGGGGTGATCGACGACCTCGAGGACGTGATGGGGTGGCTGGAGACGACGTTCTACTACGCCCGCGCGGAGAGCGCCCCCGACCGGTACGACGCCGGCGACTCCCTGCGGGAGCGGGCCTCGTCGACCCTGGAACGGCTCGTCGACGACGGCTTCGTCGAGCAGTCCGGCCTCGAGATCGAGCCGACGCCGCTCGGCCGGCTGGCCTCGCAGTACTACCTGCGGCTGGAGACGGCCGCGGCCTTCCACCGGCTCTGCGAGCGGGCCGACGAACTTGAGGAGTCACCGGTCCTGCGGACCGTCGCCGACGCCGCGGAGTTCGACAGCGTCTCGGCCCGCCGCGACGAGCGGGAGGCCTTCGGCGCCGTCCTCGGCGGCGAGGGCGACGATCTCGAAGCCGGCAACCGGAAGGTGCTGGCCATCCTCCGGGCGGGGATGGACGGGACGACGCCCGGGGAGCTGCAGAGCGACGCCTGGGTCATCCGGCGGAACGCCGTCCGGATGCTGGCGGCGCTGCGGGCCTTCTGCGAGCGCTTCGCCGCCCCGCGGGACGCCAGCCTCGTCCGCCGCGTCGAGGCCCGCGTCGAACACGGCGTCAGCGCGTCGGCCGTCGGGCTGACGGCGGTCGACGGCGTCGGCTCCGGACGGGCCAGCAAGCTCGCCAGCGAGGGGCTGACGACGCCGGCCGACCTCCGAGCGGCCGGCGTCGACGGCCTCGTCGCGGCCGGACTGTCCGAGGGCGTCGCCGAGCGCGTCCTCGAACAGGCGCGGACGCTGCCGGACGTCGCCGTCGAGTGGACCGACGTCCCCGAGACCGTCGCCCGCGGCGAGAACGCGATGGCGGAGGTAACCGTCCGCAACGACGGCGACGGCGCACCGGCCGGGATCCGGGTGACGGTCAACGGCGTCGAGATGACCGCCAAGACGCGCTATCTCGGGACGACGACCCTCCCGGTCGGCGTCTTCGGCGGCGACGCCGAGACGCTCACCTACGAGGTCGAGGTGACGTTCCCCGAACTGCCGCTGCCGCCGGTCACCGACGCCCGGACCGTCGACGTCGAGTAGGAGATTTATGCCGGTCCGTGCCGGAGCGCCGGGCATGACCGAGGAGACCATCGAGACCGACGATGCGCCGCCGGCGGCGGCCGACTACAGCCAGGCGACGGTCATCGGCGACCGCGTATTCACGGCGGGGCAGGTCGCACTGACGCCCGAGGGGGAATCGCTGGCCGACGAGCCAGTCGACGTCCAGGCCGAGCAGGTACTGTCGAACCTCGCGGCGGTGCCTTCGGCGGCCGGCGCCGATCTCGGGTCGGCGCTGAAAACGACGGTCTATCTCGCCGACATCGACGATTACGAGACGGTCGACGAGGTCTATGGCGACCACTTCGACGGCGACCTACCGGCGCGGTCGGCCGTCGAGGCGGGGACCCTGCCGCTGGGGATGGCCGTCGAGATCGAGGCGGTCGCGACGCGGGCGTGACGCCGCGCGGGAAGGCCGCCCTGCTGTGGGGCGTCGCCGGCGCGATGGCCTTTCTCGTCGCCCACCAGGCGTACCTCGTCGCCGGCGGGACGTTCCTCGGGGTCGGGCCCGTCGCCGCCGTCGCCGTCGTCGTCCTCGTCGTCACGGCCACCGTCGCCCACCGGCTCGGCCACCACGCCGTGCCGGTCGCCGTCGACGGGGAAACGGGGGCGGACCCGGAACCGGACCCGGAGTTAGATCCGGACGAGTGAGTCGCCCGGGTAGAACGCGAAGCGTTTAACCGCCGGACCCGAGTAGCCGGATCCGAGCCAGGATGGCCGAATCTGGTAAGGCGCACGCCTGGAAAGCGTGTTCCCGTTCGGGATTCTGGGTTCAAATCCCAGTCCTGGCGTCCGGGAGTCTCGCCGGCGGCGACCCGTAGTCCGGCTCTCCCGACGGTGCGCCGTGACACGACAGTTCCGGTCGGACCCGAGGTCGGCCGACGGGCCGCGCGGCGGCACTCATAGTCGTGTCGGTCTCTCCTCTCGACGTCGCGCTCCGCCGCCGTTCACGGATCACGTCCGGATCGACCTCACCCAGTGCTTATTATCATGATTCTCCAAGTGCATGTATGCAGTCCCGAGCGACACGTCGTTCGTTCTTGACCGGTGCCGGTGCTGCCGCGGTGGCCGGACTTGCAGGGTGTTCGGAACTCGATTCCGGGTCCGGGTCCGGGTCGGAACGCGACGGTGGGGTGACTGACTCCGGCGGCTCGGGGTCGCGGACGCTGACCATGATCGACTGGTCCTACGTCTACAGCAACGACGTCATCGCGGAGTTCGAGGAACGACACGACTGTACCGTCGAGCGGCAAGCGGCACAGGGGTCGGCCGAGACGCTCGCACAGTTGCGCACCGGCAGGGCCGATTACGATCTCGTGCCGTTGGGTAACTACGCGGTGACGCCGGCGATCGAGGAGGGATACCTCCAGCCCCTCGATCTCGACCAGGTGCCCGCATACGGAGCGGTGTTCGACTTCCTGAAGAAAGACTACTTCGAGCGGGACGGGGACGTGTACGGCGTGCCACGGAGCTTCGGACAGACGCCGCTGGCGATCAACACGGACCTCGTCAGCCGCGAGATCACGGCGCTCGCGGACCTGTGGGACCCGGAACTCGACGGTCTTGCCGGCGGTCGAGACGACGCGCGACTACAGGCTCTGTACCGCAACGCCGTCGTCGGCGAGGAGCTCAATCCGACGTCGGTGGACGACGTCGACCGAGGGGCGCTCCGGTCGGACCTCGTCGATCGACTGGAACTCACCGGCGGGCTCTGGAACAACGGCGGCGAATCCGAGCAGCTGCTCCGGACCAAACAGGTCGGCGTCCAGCCGGTCTGGAACTACGTCATCCAGGCGATGCAGGCGGAAAACGTGCCGATCGACCGCGTGTTCCCCGAAGAGGGGACGAAGGCGTGGTTCATCCAGTTCACCGTCAGAGAGGGCGCGGAACACCCCGACCTCGCACACACGTTTATTCAGGAGTGGTTCACGGAGATGGGTTACGAGTCGCTGATGGCCCCGAGCAACATCGCGATCCCCAGCGACCGCGTCTTCGACGAGCGGAACGTCGACCGGTCCACGTTCGGCCTCGACGACCCGGAGCAGTTCATCTACGAGGATCCCAAGCCCCGCGAGCTCGTCGAGGCGTACAGTCGGACGTGGAGCGAAGCGAAGGCGGAGGCCAACGTCTGAAGATGGCGCTTTCGACGGCGGCCCTCACGAAGACGTACGGCGACGAGGAAGCCGTCAGCGGCGTCTCACTGGACCTCCAACAGGGCGAGTTCTTCGCGCTCATCGGACCGTCCGGATGCGGAAAGACGACCGTACTTCGGATACTCGCCGGATTGACGGCCCCGGACGAGGGCGTCGTCCGTCTCGACGGCGAGCCCGTGACCGACCAGCCCCCCCGAGCACGCGACACGAACCTCGTCTTCCAGGATCTCGTTCTCTTTCCGCACATGACCGTCGCGGAGAACGTCGCCTACGGGCTGAAGCGGGCCGGCGTCTCGACGAGCGACCGGGAACGACGCGTCGACGACGCGCTGTCGCTGGTCGATCTCGCCGGCTTCGGTGACCGGGACCCCGGGGCGCTGTCCGGCGGACAGCAGCAGCGCGTCGCGCTGGCACGAGCCCTGGTCAACGAGCCCGCGGTGTTGCTGTTGGACGAGCCGCTGGCCTCGCTCGATCGATCGCTGCGCGACGAGATGCAGGCCGAGTTCCGCCGCATCCAGCGGCAGTCGGACACGACGTTTCTCTACGTCACGCACGACCAGGAAAGCGCCATGAGCATGGCGGACCGGCTGGCGGTGATGCGGGACGGCAGCATCGTCGACGTCGGCCGGCCCGAGCGGCTGTACGAGCGCCCGCGGACGGCGTTCACCGCGACCTTCCTCGGCGACGCGGCGCTCGTCGACGGCGAGGTGCAAAGCGACGGCGGGGAGACGGTTCGCGTCGAAACACCTGCCGGAACGGTGACTTCCCTCGTCGACGGCGCGACCCCGGCACGCGGGGAGACGGTGACCCTCGCGGTCCGCCCGGAGGCCGTCACCGTCGGCGACGGGCCGCTGTCCAGCGAGGTGATCGACCGCGCGTACAAGGGGTTCTACGAGGAGGCGACGATCGAGCTCGACGACGGAAGCCGGCTGACGATCCGCGAAGCCGACGGGCCGGCGACACGCGACGAGATGGAGGCGGTACCGACGGACGGCGGCAGCAGCGAACGGCGGTTCCGCGTCGGCGAGACCGTCGCGTTCGACGTCGAACGGGCGGTGCTGGTCGACCGCGACGACGACCCTGCCGCGACGGGAGGCGCGGATGTCGACGGCTGACGACGACGCCGGCGCGGGACCGCCGGCCGACGTCTCCCATCCGATTCGCGACGGCGTCGTCGCGAGTGGGCCGGTCGGACTGGCGGTGCTGCTCGGAATCGTCCCCATCGTCGTTCTCCTCGTCGAGAGTCTCGGACCGGGGCTCGGGTTGGGGAACTACGCCGAGGCAACCCGACCGCTGTACCGCGGTGTACTCGGCTACTCGCTCGGCATGGGTATCGCCGTCACGGCGGTCTGTCTGACGATCTCGTATCCGGTCACGTACTGGCTGGCCCACCGGTGTCCCGCGCGGTATCGACTGCCGACGCTCGTCGCTCTGACGCTCCCGCTGTGGCTCAACTACGTCGTCCTCAACTACGCGTGGGTGTGGGTTCTCGCCCGCGGCGGCGTACTCAACGAGCTGCTCGTCGGGGTCGGCGCGGTCGCCGAGCCGCTCGATCTGCTGTACACCGATCTCTCCGTGTTCGTCGGCTTCGTGTATATCTACCTGCCGTACGTCGTGCTCGTGATGTACGTCTCGATGGAGCGGCTCGACTACCGGCTCCTCGACGCGGCCCGCGATCTCGGAGCCACGAACACGCGCGTGTTCCTCGACGTCGTTCTCCCGCGAACGCTTCCGGGAGCTGCTGCCGCGGCGCTCATCGTCTACGCACGGATCGCCGGGGCGTACGCGACGCCGGAGATACTCGGCGGTCCCGGCGAGGTGATGATCGCGAGTCTCGTCACCGCGGCGTTCCGCGAGTACATCAACTTCGGGTTCGGAGCGGCGCTGTCGTTCGTCTTCCTCGGCGTCGTCGTGGCGGGGCTTCTGCTCGGGGCCGCGTTCCCGCGAGTCAGGGAGGAACTGACCCGACGATGAGCTCCGTTCGCCCGCGGCGGTGGCTCCGGCGCGGTGCCGGACGGTTCCCGGCGGTCGTCGTCGTCGCGACGCTGATGTTTCTCTACGTCCCGGTTCTCGTCGTCGCGTACCTTTCGCTGTCTCCGACCGGTCAACCGACCATCCCGCTCGAATCGCTCTCGCTGCGCTGGTACGGTGAGGTCGTCGCCGACCGCCGGTTCGTCCGGGCGCTGCTGACCAGCTTCGGTATCGCCGCCGTCGCCGCGCCCGGCGGAACGGTCCTCGGGCTGGCCGGCGCGTACGCCGTCACCCGGAGCGCATTGTCCCGGCGCGTCAAGGGCGTCGTAGCGACCGTGATCGCGCTTCCGTTGTTCGTGCCGACGGTCGTGCTTGCGTTCGGTATCGGCCTGACCGGCAACTACCTCGACGTCGGCTACGGCTACGGCCCGGTCGTGCTCGGACACCTGTTCTGGGTGCTTCCGTTCACGACCTTTCTGCTGTCGGCGAGATACGCGGAGATCGACGAACAGCTGCCCGCCGCCGCGATGGACCTGGGTGCCGACACCCGGACCGCCTTCCTAACGGTCACGCTACCGCTGCTGCGACCGGCGCTCGCTGCCAGCCTGCTTTTCGCCTTCGCGCTCTCGTTCAACGAGTTTCTCATCACGTTCTTCCTCGCGGGGTCCGGCGTCACGACCGTTCCACTGGAGATCTTCGGGAAGGTTCGGGTCGGCGCGACGGCCTTTCTCAACGCCGCGAGCGTGCTGGTATTGGTCGTCAGCGCCGCCGCCGCCGGGGTCGGGTCGGCGCTCCGCGAGCCGGCGTAGCTACGCTCCGCCTTCCGCTCCGTGTCCCCGTGCGCGAGTCCGTCCGCCGGACCGTCGTTACCTCCCTCGGTAGAGCGTAGATTCCTCGATTGTCGGCCTCGATCTACACCAGCACCTCCGGGCGTCGAGCGTACGCGCCGGTGCGGCCTGGAGCCGAATCGTGGGGCACGATGCTGCTGCCGCCCGACGTATAATAACCCCCTGTCGTGGGCGAGCGCGACAGAGGTGCCGCGTCGCGGCGAGGTCCGCGCGTGACGGATTGTCGCACGGCCGCCGTCGACGGGTTCGGTGAGCGCCCCTCCGGGGTCGTCCGGTGCCGCTGCCCGCGCCGTATCAGCCACATTTATATAGAACCGTGGACAATCATTCGGTGAACATGAGCCAACAGCAGCAGATGGGAGGCCAGCCGATGGTCATCCTCGGCGAGGACTCCCAGCGGATGAAGGACCGCGACGCCCAGTCGCACAACATCGCGGCGGCCCAGGCGGTCTCGGAGTCGGTACGTTCGACGCTCGGGCCGAAAGGGATGGACAAGATGCTCGTCTCCTCGATGGGCGACGTCACCGTCACGAACGACGGCGTCACCATCCTCGGGGAGATGGACATCGACAACCCGACGGCGTCGATGGTCGTCGAGGTCGCCGAAACCCAGGAGGACGAGGCCGGCGACGGCACCACGACCGCCGTTTCGATCGCCGGCGAGCTGCTGAGCAACGCCGAGGACATGCTGGAGCAGGACATCCACCCGACGGCGATCATCCGTGGGTTCGACCTGGCGGCCGAGCAGGCCCGCGAGGAGATCGACGAGGTCTCCCGGACGGTCGACCCCGACGACACCGACCTCATCCGGAACGTCGCCGAAACGTCGATGACCGGCAAGGGCGCCGAACTCGAGAAGGACGTCCTCGCGGAGCTGGTCGTCGACGCCGTCCAGGCCGTCACCGTCGACGCCGACGACGGCGAGACGGTCGTCGACCTCGAGTACGTCAACGTCGAGACCCAGACCGGCAGCGCCGCCGGCGACTCGGAGCTGCTGGAGGGGGCCGTCATCGACAAGGACCCCGCCCACGCCGAGATGCCGACGTCGCTGGCGAACGCGGAGGTGCTGCTCATCGACGAGCCCATCGAGGTCGAAGACACCGACGCCGACGCCAACCTCCAGCTGGACAGCCCCGACCAGCTCCAGAACTTCCTCGACAAGGAAGAAGAGCAGCTCCGGGAGAAGGTCGAAACCATCGCCGAGTCGGGCGCCGACGTCGTCTTCTGTCAGAAGGGCATCGACGACCTCGCCGAGCACTTCCTCGCCCAGGAGGGCGTCCTCGCCGCCTCCCGCGCGAAGAAAAGCGACCTCGCGTTCCTGCGCGAGGTCGTCGGCGCCGAGGTCGTCTCGGACCTCGACGCCCTCGCGTCCGGGGCCCTCGGGGCCGCCGACGTCCGCTTCGACGACGAGGAGGAACTGTTCTACGTCGAGGGCACGGACGAGGAGTCCCACGGCGTGACGCTGCTGCTGCGCGGCTCCACCGACCACGTCGTCGACGAGCTGGAGCGCGGCATCGGCGACGCCCTGGACGTCGTCGCACAGTGCGTCTCCGACGGCCGCGTGCTGGCCGGCGGCGGCGCCGTCGAGGTCGAGGTCGCCCGCCGCGTCCGGGAGTTCGCCGACGGCGTCTCCGGCCGCGAGCAGCGGGCGGTCAAGGCGTTCGCCGACGCGCTCGAACTCGTCCCGCGCGTGCTGTCTGAGAACGCCGGGCTGGACTCCATCGACACGCTCGTCGACCTGCGCGCCGCCCACGAAGACGGCAACGGGACCGCCGGCCTCGACGTGTTCACCGGCGACGTCGTCGATACCTTCGACGCCGGCGTCGTCGAGTCCGCCCACGCCAAGCGGCAGGCGCTGTCGTCCGCGACGGAAGCCGCCAACCTCGTCCTGAAGATCGACGACATCATCGCCGCGGGCGACCTCTCCACCGAGGGCGAGGAGGACGCCGGCGGCCCCGGCGGCGCGCCCGGCGGCGGCATGGGCGGCATGGGCGGTATGGGTGGCATGGGCGGCGCGATGTAAACCCACTTTTTGCACCTCCCTCGGGCCGCTCCGCGGCCCTCAGTCGGGCAAAAACGTGGGGAAAATATGCGCGCGTGCTCCCTCCGCGGCGCTTCGCGCCGCTCCGGTCCGCGCGCGCTACCGGACTCGGGCGCACTCGCGCCCTCGTCCGGCGAAACGGCGCGCTTCGCGCGCCGTATGCCCCCGTCCGCTCCGCACCGTCCGTCAACCGCAGGCCAGAACGGCTCCTGCTTTCCCGACCCGTCGTTTTTTTGCTCCGCGCCATCGGATAGCCGCGCATGGAGCACGTCGCCGTCGACGACCTCGACAACTGGACGGGCCCGGCCGACGTCAAGCGGCCGGTCGGCCGGGCGCTCGGTACCGAGCACATGGGAATCCGGCTGTACGAACTCGAACCGGGCGACAGCACCGCCTTCGGCTACCACGCCCACGAGAACCAGGAGGAGGTGTTCTACGTCCTCGACGGGACGCTCGCCTTCGAGACCGAGGGTGGCGACGTCGCGGTTGACGCCGGCGAGGCGGTGCGGTTCGCGCCCGGGGAGTTCCAGCGGAGCCGCAACGCGGGTGACGGCCGGGCCCGGGTGCTGGGGATGGGCGCGCCGGCCGACGCCGGCGAACTGACGCTGCTGCGGGAGTGTCCGGACTGCGGCGGCCGGACCGACCACTCCGTGACGTCGGCGGCCGACGGGTCGGCGCTGGTGACGCGGTGCGACGACTGCGGCGCCGAGACCGGTCGCTTCGACTGATCCCGAAGCCGGAGTTCGAGCCGAAGCCGCGACACATAAGAACCGAGAGCCCCGACCGTCGAACATGAGCGACGAGGCGTTCGTCTACGACGACGACTGCGGCTTCTGCATGTGGTGGGCGGACTACTTCGCCGATCGAACGGCCCTGGAGATGGTCGCCTTCTCGGAGCTGTCCGACGACCGACTGGAGCGGCTGCCCGACGACTACGAGGAGTGTTCCCACCTACTGACCGACGAGGCGGTCTTTTCCTGTGGTGCAGCCATCGAGCAGGCACTCGCGCGGGCGGACGTTCCGCCGGGGGCGGGCGACCTCTTCGGGTTCCTCCGGCAGTTCGAGGACTACGAGCGGCTCCGGGAGGAGCTGTACCGCGCCGGCGCCGACCGCCGGGACGTCCTCGGGCAGTTCGTCTCCGCGGAGTCCGTCGGCGAATAGCGACGCCGCGGAGGTCGGTGGACTTAGTACGACGCGGCGGATAGGCGGTCGGTATGAACGTCGCAGACGCGATGACGCCCCGGTCGGACGTCGTGTCGACGGAGATTCCCGGCACCCGCGAGGACGTCCTCGAGTACATTCAGGAGAAGGGGTTCTCGTCGGTGCCGATCGTCAGACGCGACGACGACGGCGAGACGTTCCGGGGGCTCGTCACCCGGGAGTCGCTCATCGAGCAGCCCGACGAGGACCAGCTGGCGATGCTGCTGCGGGAGGTGCCGACCATCGGCCCGTCGGCGACGCTGACGGAGCTGGCCGAGCTGGTCGTCGAGACCGGCGAGCGCCGCGTCCCCGTTGTCGAGGCCGGCGAGCTGGTCGGTATCGTCACCGTCACCGACGTCGTTCGCGCGGTCGCCGAGGGGACGGTCGGCAGCGACGCCGAGGTCGGGACGCTGGCGACCCGCGAGATCAACACCGTCCACCGGGGAACGCCGCTGTCGGTCGCCGAGCGGCAGCTCGACCACGCGAACGTCCCCTACGCGGTCGTCCTCGACGACGACGGCCGGCAGACGGGGATGCTCACCGAGGTCGATTTCATCGAGGTCGCCGAGGTCGTCCAGGGGGAGGCGGATCCCGGCGACGCCGTCGCCGGCCAGGACGACGAGTGGATGTGGGAGGGAATCAAGGCCGTCGGGAGCCGCTCGATCCCGACGCTGAACGTCGAGATTCCCGACGAGCCGGTCGCCGAGATCATGACCGACGAGCTGGAAACCGTCTCCGGCCGCGCGACCGCCCGGGAGACCGCACAGCTGCTCGTCTCCAACGACATCGAGCAGGTTCCGCTGCTGTCCGGCGACGAGCTCGACGGCATCGTCCGGGACGTCGACCTGCTGGAGGCGCTGGCATGACCGAGCTGGCCGACCTCTCGGAGCTGGCCAGACGCCGCGGCTTCTTCTTCGCCTCTAACGAGGCCTACGGCGGAACGGCCGGCTTCTACACCTTCGGCCCCGAGGGCGCCGCCCTGAAGCGCAACGTCGAGGAGGCCTGGCGGGACCACTTCATCCGCGAACTCGGTCACATGGAACTGGAGGCGCCGACCGTCATGCCCGAGCCCGTCTTCGAGGCCTCCGGGCACCTCGACACCTTCGACGACATGATTCTGGAGTGCGGCGACTGCGGCGCCACCCACCGCGCCGACCACCTCGTCGAGGACGCCGTCGCCGACATCGAGGACGCCGAGGCCCTTCCCCCCGAGCGGGTCGCCGACCTCGTCGCCGAGCACGACGTCGCGTGTCCCTCCTGCGGGGCGCCGCTGGCCGACCGGCCGGTCGATGAGTTCAACCTCATGTTCGGCACGAACATCGGTCCCGGCTCCGCCTCGCCGGGCTACCTGCGGCCCGAGACCGCCCAGGGCATCTTCGTGGAGTTCCCCCGACTGAAGGAATACGCCCGCAACCAGCTGCCGTTCGGCGTCGCCCAGATCGGCCGAGCCTACCGCAACGAGATCTCCCCGCGGCGGGCCCTCGTCCGGGTCCGGGAACTCACGCAGGCGGAACTGGAGCACTTCGTCGATCCCGAGCGCGACGACCCGCCGCTGGAGCGGGTCGCCGACGTCGAGCTGCCGCTGTACTCGGCGGCGGCCCAGCAGGGCGACGGCGGCCTCGAGACCTACACCGTTCGGAAGGCGGTCGACGAGGGGGTCGTCGGCAGCGAGTGGGTCGCCTACTACCTCGGCGAGTCGATGTCGTTCTACGAACGCATCGGCGTCGACACCGACCGGTTCCGCTACCGCCAGCACCTCCCCGGCGAACTGTCCCACTACGCCGCGGACTGCTGGGATGCCGAGACGGAGGTCGGCGGCGACTGGGTCGAAGTGACCGGCTTCGCCTACCGGTCGGACTACGACCTCCGGAAGCACGCCGAGTACTCCGAGGAGGAGTTCACCGTCTTCCGGCAGTACGACGAGCCGAAGACCGTCGAGCGGGCGACGGTCGACCCGGACATGAGCTACCTCGGCCCGACGTTCGGCGAGGCGGCCGGCGACGTCGCCGACGCGCTGGAGGCGCTCGCTCGTCGGGACCGCTCGGCCTTTGAGAGCGAGGCGCAACGCGTCTCGGAAGAGACGAGCGGCGATACACCGCGAGACGGCGACGCCGTCACCGTCGAGGTCGACGACGAGTCCTACACCCTGCCGGTCGAGAAGACCGGCTTCGCCGTCGAGGAGCGCACCGAGTCCGGCGAGCACATCACGCCGCACGTCGTCGAACCCTCCTTCGGCGTCGACCGCCTCGTGTACAGCGTCCTCGTTCACCGTATGGAAACCGACGAGGTCGACGGCGAGGAGCGGTCGTTTCTCGCGCTGCCGGCGGGGATGGCGCCCACGTCGGTCGCCGTCGTCCCCCTGATGACCAAGGACGGCCTCGACGACCGGGCTCACGAGGTGGCCGAGGAACTGCGGGCGGCGGGCTTGGAGGTCGCGTACGACGACACGGGCAACATCGGCCGGCGCTACCGTCGCCAGGACGAGGTCGGAACGCCGTACTGCGTCACGGTCGATTACGACACCCTCGAAGAGGACACGGTGACCGTCCGCGAGCGGGACTCGACCGACCAGGAGCGGATCGCGGTCGACGAACTACCGTCGGCCGTCCGCCGACTCGCCGCGGGCGCGACGCTCTCGGAGCTGTGACCGTCGCTCTGCCCGCGACCCGACCCGCGGAGAGAAATCAGACGAGGTTGTCGAGGTGGCCCTCGCGCCGCAGTTGGTCGGCGTTGGCGCCCTCGTAGCGCCACTCGATGTCGGCTTTCTCGTCCTGCCAGTCCCAGGGGTCGATGACGACGATGTCGTCGGTGTCGACCCACGTGCGGAACCGCATCCGGCCCGGGATGCGGCCCATCCGCTTTTGACCGTCGTCGCACTGCAGCCGTACGCGTCGACCGCCCAACATCTCCGTCACGAGGGCGAACTGCTCTCCGTCCCCCGGCATGCGGAGGTCCTTCCGGCCTGAGTTCTCTGCCATACGATATGTACGCGGCCGAGACGGTTAAACGGTCGCCTTTCCTCCTAAGGTGTGAAACGGGCCTCCCGCCGGGCGGTTTCCGCTCCGAGTGCGCGCGAGAGCGCACCCGAACGCTCGGTGACCGACTGCTCGCCGCCCCGAGAGGTTCGTCTCGTTCGGCGACCGACCGCTCGCGTGTCGTCACTTCCCCCGGTCATTCACCCTGTTCGCGTCTCGGTGGTCGCCCTTGAGGACCACCCTACTCGCGGTCCCGGGAAGCCTCGCTTCGCTCGGTCATTCGTGTCTCCGAGACGCCTCCCTGCGGTCGGCGTCTCGCTACTGCTCGCCGTCCCGAGAAGCCTTGCTCCGCTCGGCCACGCTACCGCTCGCGGGTCGCTTCGCTCCCCGCTCGCGTCTTCGAGGCGCCTCGTTTCACTCGGCGTGGTTCGAAAGACGCCATTGGCGTCTTTCGTCATTGCGGGAAATCAAAGATTTCCCGCTTGCAGTCAGAACGCGTCGCGTTCTGACGACATTGCCGGACGACGTCCGGCAAGCGGCCAGAATCCCGAGGATTCTGGCCACATCACGAGAGAGCGCTTTGCGCTCTCTCGAACGATCTCGCTACTCCTCCAGCGCCAGCGACGCCAGAAGCGCCTCGAGTTGGACCTGCTCGTTGGCGCCGGCGGTGATGCGGTAGTCGGCCTCGCCGACCCGCTCCATCAGCCGGACGGCCTCCCGCTCGGAGAGGTCGAACTCCCAGACGGAGCGGTGCAGCTGGTCGATGATGTCGCCGCCAGCGATGCCGACGTCCGTCAACAGCGTGTCCAACTGTGCGCGCGCCCCGGTGAAGTCGCCGCCCAGCGCCTGCTCGACCATCTCCTGTATCTCCTCCGGGCGAGCCGTCGAGGTGATGGTGTAGACGGCCTCCTCGTCGACGCTTCCGTCCATCACCGCGGCGGCCTGCAGACCGTTGATCGCCTTCCGCATGTCGCCGTCGGCGGCGTACACCAGCGCATCGAGGCCGTCGTCGGTCAGCTCGATGCCCTCCGCCTCGGCGATAACGCGGGTCTGGGCCGCGACGGCCTCGTCGCCCAGCGGCGAGAACCGAAACACCGCACACCGCGACTGGATCGGGTCGATGATCTGACTGGAGTAGTTGCACGACAGCACGAACCGGGCGTTGTCGGAGAACTGCTCCATCGTCCGGCGGAGTGCTGACTGGGCGTCGCTGGTGTTGTGCGTCAGAATCCCGTTTGCGAGCATGAAGTTCGGGGTTCCCTCCATGCTGATGTTGTACGCCTTCCCGCGGTGGCTGTACTCGACGTCACGCACTTCGACCGTGCGAACCGTCCGCGGTCCGCCGTCGGATACGAGAGCGGGGTCACGTTCGTCCGTTCCCCCGTAGTTCGAATCGTTCTCTCCCGCAAACCTCCCGTCGGAGAGTTTCTCGACGATTTTCTCGCGTCGCTCCTCGGACCACTCGGTCCCGTACATCGGGTTGCCGTCGCCCTGCATTTCGCGACTGTGGCCGTCGTTCTTGCAAGCGACAGAGCAGAACCTCCCCGGAGTCCAGTCACCGCAGATTTCACACCTTGAGACGCCAACGTCGTCCTTGAAATCCGCAATCTCGTCGCCGGGCGACAGCTCTCGCAGCTCCTTCTCGACGAGTCTCCCGTCCGACCCGACCACGAAGAACGGATGTGTGAGGCTTGCGAGGACCGTCCGGCCGTCGGCCAGTTCGAGTTCGAAGAAATCGGCGACGCCGGAGTCGACCAGTTTGCCCCTGTCGGATTGTATCTCGTTGGTCTCGAAGTCGACCGACGGAATCGGTTCGCCGTCCTCCGCTACGTCTTCGATTTTCTTCACTTCGGGTGACGATGGGTATCCGGTGGCGACCTCGGTTCCGGGCGGTACGCACAGCGCGTCTGCCTCGTCGAGGAAGATGATGCGGTGGTCGTAGCCGCCGAACGACGACCGGGCGAACCCCTTGATGCGGTCCCGAACGACGTCGATGCCGCGCTGGTCGGAGGCGTTCAGCTCCAGGAAGTGCTCCTGCCACTCCTCGCCGTAGATCTCCCTGGCGATGGCGACGGCAGAAGTCGTCTTCCCGGTACCGGCCGGGCCGGCGAACAGCAAATGCGGCAAATCTTGCTGGCTAATGTACCGCTGCAGCCGGTCGGTGACGGCCTCGTGACCGACGACGTCCCCGAGGGACTGCGGGCGGTACTTCTCGATCCATATCTCCCGCCCGGTCTCCTCGGCGGCAGCCTCGCTCATGGTCGACGGGTGGCTCCGGGCGTGGATAAATCCCGCGAGATGCCGCAACCTATTTCCGCCATCCGGCGGGGACTCCGGTATGCGTCGCCCCCTGGTCGTCGCCCTCGCGGTCGTGTTCGTGCTGTCGCTGGCCGCCGGCGTCGCGGCCGCCGACACCCGCGTCGGCGGGACGGTCGTGGTGTCGGCCGACGAGACCGTCGACGACCTCTCGGCGACCGGCGGAACGATCGTCGTCAAGGGGACCGTCGACGGCGACCTCCGCGCCTACGGCGGCGACGTCCGTATCGCCGAGGGCGGCGAGGTGACGGGCATCGTCCGGGTGTACGGCGGCAGCGCGCACATCGACGGCACGGTCGGCGGCAACGTCCTGGCCTACGCCGGCAGCGTCCGGCTGGGCGAGACCGGCTCGGTCGACCGCTCGTTCGGCGCGGTCGGCGGCGACGTCACCGTCGCCGGGGCGGTCGGCGGCGACGCGAACGTCTTCGCCGGCTCGATCACCCTCGCCGAGACCGCGACCGTCGAGGAGGATTTCACCTACGAGGGAAGTCTCGATGACCGCGGCGCGGCCGTCGGCGGGGCGATCCAGCGGACGCAGAATCTGGCGCTCGTCCCGCCGGCCGGCGCGCTGTCGGTCGTCTTCTCGGTGCTGATGTTCTTCGCCAACCTCGTCCTCGGGGCGATACTGCTGGCCGTCGGGCCCCGCTTCGCCGACGCCGCCCACGAGACGACCGTCACCGAGCCGCTGCGGACCGCCGGCGTCGGCCTGGCGGCGCTGGCCGGCGCCGCCGTCGCCAGTCTCCTGCTGGCGATCACCGTCGTCGGGCTGCCGCTGGCCGTCGCGTTGGTGCTGTCGACGCTCGTGCTCGCGTGGGTGGCGTCCGTCTACGGCCGGTTCGTCGTCGGCGCGTGGCTGCTGTCCTATACCGGCGCCGACGGCCGGTACCTCGCGCTGCTGGTCGGGGCCGTCGTCGTCGCGCTGCTGGGGCTCGTCCCGTTCCTCGGGACCGCCGTCAGCGCGGTCGTCCTCCTGCTCGGCGCCGGAATCGTCGCCCTGGCGCTGCGCCGGCTCTACGAACTTGTCGCCCGGAACCGCGGCGGCCTCTCGGGAATGTAGCGGCAGGCTAAACACGCCCGGACCCCCACGGCCGGTATGTGCGTGACGCGCGACGAAACCCCGCCGGCCCCGGCCGGCCGTCCCGACGTAGAGAGGGGCGGCTGATGGAGGTCCGCCCGGTCCGACCCGCCGAGCGGACGGCCGTCCGCGGAGTTCTCAACGCCGCGATGCTGTCCGTCGACGACGACGCCCTCCGGCGGGGGACGACGCTCGTCGCCGCCGCCGACGGCCGGGTCGTCGGCGCCCTGGTACTGGACGGCGAGCGCGTCGCGGCGGTCGCGGTCCGGCCGGGCCGGCGCGGCCAGGGCGTCGGGACGGCGCTCGTCGAGGCGGCGGCCGCCCGCCGCGCCCGACTGACGGCCGACTTCGATCCCGGGGTGCGGCCGTTCTACGAGTCGCTCGGCTTCGACGTCGAGCGGTCGGACGGGCGGTGTTACGGGGTACGGTAGCGCCGGTCAGACGAGCGGCTCGACGAGGTCGGCCCCGGCCGCCAGCAGCTCCTCGACCCGGGCGTCGGTGTCGGCCTCGGCGTAGACCCGCAGCTTCGGCTCGGTGCCGCTGGGCCGGACCAGCAGCCACGAGCCGTCCGCCAGCAGCAGCTTGAATCCGTCGGCGGTGCCGACCTCCTCGACGGCGGCGCCGGCGACGGCGTCGGGGATGGCCGTCTCCAGCGACCCGAGGACGGCCGCCTTCCGGTCGTCGGGGCAGTCGACGCTGATCCGGTCCTGGGCGATGTCGCCGTGGGTCGCCCGGAGCCGGTCGAGCCGGTCGTCCAGCGGCTCGGCGGCGTGGGCGGCGGCGACCAGCAGCGCGACCAGGACGCCGTCCTTGTTGCGGAGGTGGCCGGCGACGCCGAAGCCGCCGGATTCCTCGCCGCCGACGAGGGCGCCGTGGTCGGCCATCGCCTCGGCGACCCACTTGAAGCCGACGGGCGTCTCGTGGACGGCGTGGCCGTGGGCGTCGGCCACCCGGTCGACGAGGAACGTCGTCGAGACGGTGCGGACGGCATCGCCGCCGTCGCTTTCGAGGAGGTAGTCGTACAGCGCCGCGAACAGCCAGTTGGGGTCGACGACCCCCCGCTCGGGCGTGACGACGCCGATGCGGTCGGCGTCGCCGTCGTTGGCTACCCCGAGGTCGGCGTCGTCGCCAACCCGGGCGGCCAGCGCCCCGAGGTGGTCGGCCGACGGCTCCGGCGGCGTGCCGCCGAACGAGGGGTCGCGGTCGTGACGGAGCCGGACCACGTCCGCGCTGGCGCGGGCGAGCAGCTCGTCGGTGACGCCCCGGCCGCTGCCGTGCATCGCGTCGTGGGCGACCGTCAGCCCCGAGAGGTCGGCGTCGACGAACGACAGCGCGTGTTCGAGGTACGGCTCCAGGAAGTCCCGCTCGGTGACGGCGCCCCACTCCGACTCGGGACGGGGGTCGGGCGCCCGGAGGCTGTCGGCCAGCCGGTCGGTGACCGCCGGGAGCGCCGGCGCGCCGTCGGCGGGGACGAACTTGACGCCGTTGTACGACGGCGGGTTGTGGCTGGCGGTCACCTGCAGCGCGCCGGCCAGCCCGCGGTCGACGACGGTCCAGGCGACGACCGGCGTCGGCGTGTCGCGGTCCGGGAGGCGGGCGTCGACGCCGCCGGCACAGAGCACCCGGGCCAGCTCCTCGGCGGCCGCCCGCGACCCCTCCCGCGGGTCGTAGCCGACGGCGACGGCCGGCGTCCCGTCGGTCTCCTCTCGCACGTAGTCGACGACGGCCTGGCCGACGGCGCGGACCCGCGGGGTCGTGAACTCCTCGACGGTCGTCCGCCAGCCGTCGGTGCCGAACTCGACGTCCATGCCGGCGCGTCGGCCGGGAGGATAAAAAATATCCGCCCGCCGGTGTCGACGCCCGAAGGAGGAGGCTTTTGCCCCCGGCACCGGTACGGTCGGGCGATGGAATCGCCGCTGTGGACGGAGCGACACGCCCCGTCGCTGTCGGAGCTGCCGCAGCCGGGGCCGCGCGACGGGCTCGGCCGGGCCGTCGAGGAGCCGATGAACCTCGTCGTCTACGGCCCCGCCGGCGCCGGCAAGACGGCCGCCGTCCGGGCGCTGGCCGAGGCGACCCACGACGACCCCGACAACGACTTCGTCGAGCTGAACGTCGCGGACTTCTTCGACCGAACGAAGAAGGAAATCCGGAACGACCCCCGGTTCTCGCAGTTTCTCGAGGGCCGCTCGCGGCTCTCGAAGCGGGACATGATCAGCCGCGTGCTGACCGAACAGGCCTCCTACCAGCCCGTCTCGGGGTCATTCCGGACGGTGTTGCTCGACAACGCCGAGGCCATCCGCGAGGACTTCCAGCAGGCGCTGCGCCGCGTGATGGAACGGCACTACGAGGCGACGCAGTTCGTCATCGCGACGCGGCAGCCCTCGAAGCTCATCCCGCCCATCGAGTCGCGCTGCTTCCCGGTGCCGATGCGGGCGCCGACCCACGAGGAGACGGTCGGGGTGCTGGAGACCGTCGTCGACCGCGAGGACGTCGAGTACGACGACGACGGCCTCGAGTACGTCGCCGGCTACGGCGACGGCGACCTGCGGCGGGCGATTCTCGGCGCCCAGACGGCCGCCGAGGGGGAGGGAGCGGTGACGATGGACGCCGCCTACGAGGCGCTGGGCGACGTCGGGATGACCGACGACGTGGCGGCGATGCTGTCGGCGGCCGACGCCGGCGAGTTCGCCGATGCCCGCAGCGACCTCGACGACCTGCTGTACGACGAGGGATTCGAGGGCGAGGCGGTGCTGCGGGAACTGCTGGAGACCGCTCGCGGCCGCTACGACGGCGACGAGCTCGCGCGGCTCTACGAGCTGGCCGGCGAGGTCGACCTCGAGATGGCGGAGGGCAACACCGACCGGGTCCACCTCGGCCGGCTGCTGGCGGAACTCGGCCGGTGACTACCGGGCGATGGTCTCTCTGAGGTCCGTCGCCGAGACGACGCCGACGTAATCGCCGTCGGCGTCGCGGACCGGCAGGTGATCGATGTCGTAGCTGGTCATCATCGCGGCGACCTCCTCGAGTCGGAGGCCGACGGCGATCGACTCCACCGGCGACGTCATCAGGTCCGCGACGGTCGTCCGCTCGGGGTCGCGGCCCTCCGCGACCGCCCCGAGAACGTCGGTGCTGGTGAGGATGCCGGTTTCGGCGCCCGGCACGACGAGCGACCCGATGCCGCGGTCGTGCATCGTCCCTGCCGCCTCGCTGAGCGTCGCCTCGCCGGAGATGCTCGCCACGGACGCGGTCATCACGTCCTCGACTCGAAGGTCGTTCATACGACTCCTGGCGTCCGAACCCGCTTGGCCCTTACCCTTGCCGCAGCGTTCGCGCCGCTACGCGAGAACGTGGACGACCCGGGTCAGCGAGCCGTGGACGCGGCGGTCGAACCGCGCCTCGACCGTCCAGCCGGCGGCCTCGGCGGCATCGGCCCAGGGACGGTCGCCGACGACCACCGCGCGCGAGCCCACTCGACGGGCCTCCGCGAGCGCGTCGCCGACGAGCGCCGTCAGGGAGTCGCCTTCGACCTTCGACTGCCGGCCGTACGGGGCGTCGAAGACGACGCCGTCGACGGCGCCGGCCGCCAGCGGCAACTGGGTGGCGTCGCCGCGGCACACCTCGAACCCGCCGTCGAGGTAGGCGGCGAGGTTTCGGCGGGCGCCGCGGGCCATCTTCGGCTGTGCGTCGACGCCGACGACCTCGGCGCCGACCAGCCCCGCCTCGACGAGGATGCCGCCGGTGCCGCACATCGGGTCCAGCAGCCGCGCCCCCGGGCCGGCGCCGGCGAGGTTGGCCAGCGCCCGGGCGTCCATCGGCGCCATGCTGCCCGGCTGGAAGAACGGCCGGTCGGTCGGCCGTCGGTCGCCGAAGCCGCGGACGGTCTCGGCCGTCAGCCACCCCAGCGCCGCCCGCTCGGAGAACAGCGCCACGAGCGTCCGGTCGGGCGCCTCGAGGTCGACGTCGAAGCCGCGGTCGACGAGGACCGCCCCCAGCCGGCGCTCGGCGGCCTGGGTGTCGACGCCCGAGACGCCCCGGACGTCGCGGGCGCGGACGGCGACGGTGCCGTCGGCGTCGTCGATGCCGGCCGCCGACAGCGTCGCGACGGCGTCGTCGACGGCCGGCTCGCAGGTCCCGACCAGCCGGCAGATCCGCCGGGTGTACGCCAGCGTCTCCGGCCGACGGACGCCGCGGGCCGTCGCCAACCCCGGCGCCAGCGGCTCGACGGCCGAACAGCGACTCGCCGCCTCCCGGCGCGCGAAGGCGTCGTCGTCGCCGGCCAACTCCAGCAGATACACGCCCGTTCGTCGCTGCCGCCGGCGGATAAACCGCGCGGTCGACGGAGTGGAGACCGCGAAATGGCGAGCGGTAGGGCCGCGAGCGGCTCGGTTGATAGAGTGGAGACCGCGGAGCGATGAGCGGCGGAGCCGGGAGTAGCACGGTCGACAGGCTGGAGGCGCGGAGCGACGAGCGGCAGACCTCTCGGCTGCGCGAAACGTCCGTAACGACCACCTATATTTATAAAGCTTAAATACGTGTTTTAAGTCGAGTTATGCAGGACCCCAAGGAGACTATCAATATCGAGAACGTCGTCGCCTCGACCGGGATCGGGCAGGAGCTCGACCTCCAGAGCGTCGCCATGGACCTCGAGGGGGCGGACTACGACCCCGAGCAATTCCCCGGGCTGGTCTATCGGACACAGGAGCCGAAGTCGGCCGCACTCATCTTCCGGTCGGGCAAGATCGTCTGCACCGGCGCGAAGTCGACCGACGACGTTCACGAGTCGCTGCGGATCGTCTTCGAGAAGCTCCGCGACCTCGAGATCCAGGTCGACGACGACCCCGAGATCGTCGTTCAGAACATCGTCACCTCGGCGGACCTCGGCCGGAACCTCAACCTCAACGCCATCGCCATCGGTCTCGGTCTGGAGAACATCGAGTACGAGCCCGAGCAGTTCCCGGGGCTGGTCTACCGGCTCGACGAGCCCGACGTCGTGGCGCTGCTGTTCGGCTCCGGAAAGCTCGTCATCACCGGCGGCAAGAAGCCCGAAGACGCCAAGGAGGCCGTCGACAAGATCGTCTCCCGGCTCGAGGAGCTCGGCCTGCTGGACGGCTAACGACACCTACTCACGTCCCGACCCGCTACCGCCCGTATGCTTCCGCTGCAGGCCGACGTCGTCGGCGGCGGCCCGCTCGCCCTTCTGGTCACGTTCGTCGTGGCGACGCTTTTCTCCGCGGTCACCCTCCACCTCGCCGCGCTGTGGGTGCTCGGCGACGAACCCCACCAGAACGCCGTCAAGGCCGCACCGGCGCCGGTCCTCGTCGCGATGCTGTTCAGCCGGTACCACCCGGCCGTCGTCGCGACGCTAGCCGTCGCCGCCGCCGTCCCGGCCGTCCGGTTCGTCTACGGCCTGACGACCCGCGGGGCGGTGCTCCTGTCGGTGTTCTACCTCGCCATCACCACCATCTTCGCCTTCGCCTTCGGTAACATCTTCCTGGCCTGACCCGGCCGACGCGACCCCGTGCCGACGGTAGCGGCCGCGGAGGCCGCGCCGCCCGCGCCGCCGTTACGTGCCGGCGCGGGCCTCGTCCGGAAGACAGTGTCGCCCCGAACGACGGGCCATCGACGCCGCCGGGTCACATCGGCGGCCAGTGCCGCGACGGCAATCACCGCGGCCGCCGTCGGCGCCGCCGCAACCGCGCCGAACAGCGCGCCCACCACCCCCCAGCGCCGTGGGGGTGACCTCCGCGTCCCGTGTCGTCCCGTCCCGCTCCGCCGTGGCGTTCCCGTCCATCTCGTCACACCCGCAGGTAGGCCCCGGACCGGCCCAAATTTAATCCGGATAATGTTTCTGCGGGCGGAGCAACCGAAACTCGCTTCAGTGGCGCTCGTCAGTTTTTCTCGCGGACGTCGACGCTCCTGCTGATGCTGTCGCCGCGCCAGCGGAGCAGGAGGTCGATCCGGTCGTAGTCGCGGCCACTCCCTCCACGGACGGAGCCCGGGTTCCACTTGTGGGCGGCACCGACGACCGCGGTCTCGCCGGCCCCGACGCGCCGGACGATCTGCCGCTCCGGTCGGTTGGTGGGGAAGGTCATGTTGATGCCGGCGACGAACGTCCCCGCGACGTCCCCGACGTTCTCGACGGTTACGATCGATCGGACGGCGCCGTCGACGCCGTCGACCGGCGCCGCCTCGAAGGAGACCTCGAACTCCGTCGGCGGCCGCCGCAGGCGGTCGAGAAGGGCACCGTCGACCGGGTACCGGCCGCCGTCCCACGTCAGCGCCGCCCCTTCGGCCTCGAGCGGCTTCGGTACCTCGGCGGCGAGCCACCCGGGCTCCGTCGGGGCGTAGGCGTCTCCGAACGCCGCCGGGCTAGCATCGGAGTATTCGATCTCGGTCCCCATTTCGAACGCGTCGTCCGGCGTCGTCACCGCGAACGACTCCGGCGGCGGCCCGTCGGCGGCGGCGACCTCGGCGACGACCCACTGCGTCTCGGGGCGCCGGAGTACCAGATAAAAGTCGACGAAAACCCCTACCAGTCCCGGCTGGACCGTCACGGAGTCGACGACCACCGTCCCGGCTGTGTCTGCCGGCGTCTCGGTCTCGGTCGGCGTCTCCGTTCCGGTCGCCGTGGGCGTCGTCGGCGTCGAATCGCCGTCGGAGTCATTGCAGCCGGCGACCGCGACGCCGGCCGCGGCGCCGAGCGTGAGGAATCGCCTGCGCGTTCGTTCCATGCCTTCGTCGGCCGGCGTGGGAATGAGTACTTTCCGGCGAGACGACGGCACGATCCGGGGCGTCCGGTCAGCGCGTCGGCCGGGTCGACTATTCGACCAGCCGTTCGATTTCGGCGACGAGCACGTCGCTCGCGCCGGCGGCCGCGGTTCCGTACGCGGTCCCGTGGCGACCACCACGGTCGGACCGTCCGTGGTCCGGACGGGCGGGGTCCGACGCCGTCGCCGCGCTGACCGGGTGGACACCCCTCGCTACTGGTACTGGCTTCCCCGACGGGTGACGGTAGGGCGGGACCAGATGAACAAGATATATCGTCATATGCGTGCCACCGAAAAATAATGAGTTCAAATCGGCCGCCCGAGAGACGGTCGACGACCCGTCGTGCAGTACTCGCAGCGCTCGGGGCGGCGGCGACGGCCGGTTGCGCGGACGGGACCGTACCGTGGGTCGGCCGGGAGGCAGTGGACGCGCTGGCGTGCGACGCCTCGGGGGGCTGGCGACAGTTCCAGGCCGACCCCGGCAACACCGGTCGAACGTCCGTGTCGCCGCCGTCGTTCGACGCCGAGGCAGAGATGCTCGTCGACGGAATCCGAAACGGCGCGGCCGCGCCGGGCGTCGTCGTCGATCGCGGACGGGTGTTCGCGCCCGACGGCACGACGACGCTGGGGTACGACAGCCGCGGCGGGACGGAACTGTGGCGGCGGTCGCTCGACGCGCCGATCGCCGGAACGCCCGTGCTCGCGTGCGACGGCGTCGTCGTCGCGACGATTACGGGGACCGTGGCGCTGTCGGCGGACGACGGGGGGATACTCTGGGAGCAGTCGCTCGGCGGCTCGGGACCGCCGGTCGCGGACGGCGAGACGATCTACCTCCCCGGCGGCGTGACGTCGGCCCTCGACGTGGCCAGCGGGGCGAAACGCTGGACGACCGAGTTCGACGACGTCTCGGTGCGTACCTGCTGTCTGGCGGACGGGACGCTGGTGGTCGCCGGGAAGACGGAAGCTGGTGGCATGCTGGTGGGCCTCGACCCCGGGACCGGCGAGGAGCGGTGGCGTACCGACGCCCGGAACCAGATCAGCGCCGCCCCCGCGTACCACGACGGGACCGTCTACGTTCCCGACGAGGGCAACCAGGTGTACGCCGTCGACGCCGAGACCGGGGACGTACGGTGGCAGGTCGCCGCGTACGGCGACTACCCCGGCGACCGTCGGGGCTCCGCGCCGGCGGTGACCGGGTCGACCGTGGTCGTCCCCAGCGGCAACGGCGAGACGACGGTCGGGCTCGACCGCGAGACCGGCGATCGGAGGTGGACGCTCGACACCGCACAGGTGCTTGGCTCCCCGATTCCGACCGAAAACGGTGTCGTCATCGGGAGCATCAACCAGGGGCTGTACCGAGTGAGCGAGAGCGGGGAGGTGACCGACCGTGCCACCGACACCCGTGCCGGCGGCCCGATGGCGCTGACCGAGGCGGGCCTGTTCTACAAGACCGCCGGCCCGGGCGACCGCGTCGAAGTTTCCGCCGTACTCGGGTAGTCAGGCGACCGTTTCCGGGACGCTGCGGTCGGCTACTCGACCAGCCGCTCGATCTCGGTGACGAGCACGTCGCTCGCGCCGGCGGCCTTCAGCTCGGGGATGACCTCGAACACCTCGCGCTCGTCGACGACGACGTGGACCGCGAGGTCGCCGTCGTCCTCGCCGGCCACGTTCATCACGGTCGGACCGCCCATCCCCGGGATGACGTCCCTGACGTCGTCCAGCGCCTCCTCGGGGACGTTCATCATGAGGTAGCGCTTGCCCTCGGCGTCGAGCACGGACCGGAAGGCGGTCCGCACCTGCCCGACCTTGGGGTCGTCGGCGACGTCGGGGTGGGCGAACAGCCGGACCGACGACTCCAGCACCTCGTCGACGACTTCCAGGCGGTTCATCCGGAGGGTCGTTCCCGTGGAGGTGATGTCGACGATGGCGTCGGCGATGTCGACGTTCGGGGTGAGTTCGGTCGCCCCCGACACCTCGATGACGTCGGGTGCGACGCCGACCTCCTCGAAGTACCGCTCGGTGACCCGGGGGAACTCGGTGGCGACGGTCCCGCCGGACAGCTCCTCGGGGGCCGTCACCCCGCCTTCCTCCGGCGCGGCGAGGACGAGCCGGCACTCGCCGAACTCGAGGTCCAGCAGGTCGACCAGCTCGACGTCCGACTCCCGCGTCTGGTCGAGCCCGGTGACCCCGAGGGCGGCGGCGCCGTCGGCGACGTATTCGGGGATGTCGGCCGCGCGCGCGAACAGCACCGACACGTCGGGGTCGACGGTGTCGGCGTAGAGCTTCCGGTCGGCGCCGTCCTGTACGTGCAGGCCGGCCCGCTCCAGCAGGCTCAGCGCCGGGTCGTGCAGACGCCCCTTGTTGGGCACGGCGATGCGCATACCCGCCGTTGTGCGGGCCGACCCTTTGCCCTGTCGGACGCCGCGCTCGGCACGTGTCGGCAGGTTCAATCCGCCGGCGGGCCAACGGGCCGTATGGAGACGCTCGAGATTACCGGCGGGCGCGTCCTCGAGCCCGACATGACGGTCGTCGAGGCCGACGTGGTCGTCGACCGAGGGCGGGGCCGTATCGCCGCCGTCGGCGAGGCGACCGGCGACGCCGACGAGACGCTCGACGCCGAGGGCGGGCTCGTCGTCCCCGGCTTCGTCAACGCCCACTGCCACGTCGCGATGACGCTGCTGCGGGGTTACGCCGACGACAAGCCGCTGGAGGCGTGGCTGCAGGAGGACATCTGGCCGCTGGAGGCCGCCCTCGAGCCCGACGACGTCCGGGCCGGCGCCCGCCTGGGGCTGCTGGAGATGATCCGCAACGGCGTCACCGCCTTCGCAGACATGTACTTCCACGTGCCGGAGATTGTCGGCGCGATCGAGGAGGCCGGCCTCCGGGCGCGGGTCGGCCACGGCGTCGTCACGACCGGGAAAGACGACGCCGCGGCGCGGGCGGACTTCGAGGAGGGGCTGGCCGTCGCCCGCGAACTCGACGGCGCCGCCGACGGCCGCGTCCGGACGGCGCTGATGCCGCACTCGCTGACGACCGTCTCGACGGAGCTGCTCGCGGAGTTCGTCCCGCGGGCCCGCGATGCCGGCGTCCCGCTGCACTACCACGCCAACGAGACCGACGACGAGGTCGCCCCCATCATCGAGGCCCACGGCGTCCGGCCGCTGGCGTACGCCGATAATCACGGCCTGCTGGAGCCGTCGGACTTCATCGCCCACGGTGTCTTCCTCGACGACGGCGAGATCGACCTGCTCGCCGACCGCGGCGTCGGCGTGGCCCACTGTCCGGCCTCGAACATGAAGCTCGCGAGCGGCGTCGCGCCGGTCCAGCGGCTGCTGGACGCCGGCGTCACGGTCGGCCTGGGGACGGACGGCGCCGCCTCGAACAACGACCTCGACGTCCTCGACGAGATCCGCGACGCGGCGATGGTGGGGAAGCTGGCGGCCGACGACGCCGCCGCGGTGCCGGCCGAGGCGGCGGTGCGGGCGGCGACGGCCGGCGGCGCCGACCTGCTGGGAGTCGACGCCGGCCGAATCGAGGCGGGCGCCCTCGCCGACCTCGCGGTCGTCGACCTGGAGGCGCCGCACCTGACGCCGGCACACGACCTCGTCAGCCACCTCGCCTACGCCGCCCGCGGCTCCGACGTCCGCCACACCGTCGTCGACGGCGAGGTGCTCATGCGGGACCGCGAGGTCCGGACGCTGCCCGCCGGGCCGGTCCGCCGAGAGGCCGAGCGCCACGCCGCGGCCGCCGTCGAGCGCGCCTCCGATGGGTGAGTTAAACGACGAGACCCGTCGTTGAATCTTCTGCGGCGCGCTGCGCCGCTCGTTCGGGCGTCCGAACTGGGGTGAACCCACTGAACGGGAATCCCCCTTTATCGACGGGTCGGCCCCGGTGTCGGTTGCGATGAGTTCGAAACGACGCCTCGCGGCGGTCGCGCTGTCAGCACTGCTCGTGCTGTCGGTCGTCGGCCCCGCAATCGCGGTCGCACAGACGGACGAGGAGACCGACGACGGCGGCCTGTCGGTCGACGTCAGGAACAGCGGCGACGACGTCGTCGTGGTCGTCGAGGACGACAACGGCTCCGTCGACGGCGCCACCGTCACCGTCTCGGCCGTCGAGGAGACCGACGACGAGGAAGAGACTGATAATGAGACGTCGGAAAACGAAACGGAGGACGAGGAAGAGACGGACAACGAAACGTCGGACGACGAGACGTCGGACGACGAGACAGCAGAAAACGAGACGAACGACGGAACGACCGATAACGAAACGTCGGACAACGAAACGGCCGACAACGAGACGAACGGCGGGTACGCCGGCGAGGGGACGTACACGACGGGCGCGAACGGTACCGTCGAACTCCCGGCGCCCGATGACGGCGTCCGGCTCCAGGTCTCCGTCGACGCGGGCAACCGGACGACGACCTCCGAGGTGACGGTCAACGACGGCGTGGGCGTCCCCTTCGGCCAGCGGGTCGCCCTACTCGTCCAGCAACTCCTGCAGGGCGACGATAACGTCACCGTCGGCCAGGCGGTGTCGGAGTTCGTCCGCGGCGACAACCCGGGGAACGCGCCGGCCGACGCCGGCCCGCCGGAGGACCGTGGCAACGACAGTGATGCCGAACGCGGACCCCCGGAGGACCGCGGTAGCGACGACAACGATAGTGACGCCGAGCGCGGCCCGCCCGAGGACCGCGGTAGCGACGACAACGGCAGTGACGCCGAGCGTGGTCCGCCCGAAGACCGCGGCAGCAACGACAATGGCAGCGACGCCGAGCGTGGTCCGCCCGAGGATCGTGATGACGACGACGGCGACGACGGCGACGACGACGGCGACGGCGACGACGGTGATGACGGCGACGGCGGCGCCGAGCGCGGGCCGCCGGAAGACCGCGGTAACTGATACTGTCGGAACCCGCCCGGAGCGGTCTGCTTCGGGATACGTGGCTCGTGTAGTACCCTCTTGAATACTGCCGGGGACTCTCGAAGAAGCCACGGTCGGCAGCACGAGACGGCGCCGGCATTGCGGTAGCGTTTTCCCGTCGTCACCACATGTAAGGGTATGGATCAACCGACGATCACCGAGCAGCTCGAGACGCCGGCGGAGGCCCGCGAGGCCGGCCGGAAGAAGATCGCGTGGGCCCGCCAGCACATGCCGATCATGACGGCCATCGCGGAGGAGTTCGGCGCCGAGCGGCCACTGGAGGGCGAGACGGTGGCGATGGCGATGCACGTCGAGGCCAAGACGGCGGTACTGACGGAGGTGCTGGCCGAGGCGGGCGCGGAGGTGGCCATCACGGGCTGTAACCCGCTGTCGACCCACGACGGCGTCTCGGCGGCGCTGGACGCCCACGAGCGGATCACCTCCTACGCGAAACACGACGTCGACGACGAGGCCTACTACGCGGCCATGGAGGCGACGCTGGACCACGGGCCGACCGTCACGGTCGACGACGGCGGCGACCTGGTGATGGCCATCCACGAGGACCGGCCGGAGCTGCTGGACTCCGTCGTCGGCGGCTGCGAGGAGACGACCACCGGCGTCCACCGGCTGCGCGCGATGGACGACGACGGCGCGCTGAACTACCCGATGTTCGCGGTCAACGACACGCCGATGAAGCGGCTGTTCGACAACGTCCACGGGACCGGCGAGGCGACGCTGTCGAACGTCGCGATGACGACGAACCTCTCGTTCGCCGGCAAGACGGTCGTCGTCGCCGGCTACGGCTACTGCGGCCGCGGCGTCGCCAAGAAGGCCGCGGGACAGAACGCCGACGTCGTCGTCACCGAGGTCGAGCCACGCCGGGCGCTGGAGGCCCACATGGAGGGCTACGAGGTCTGCCCGATGGCCGAGGCCGCCGAGCGGGGCGACATCTTCGTGACGACGACCGGCAACCGCGACGTCGTCACCGCCGAGCACGTCGAGCGGATGGACGACGGCGTGGTGCTGGCCAACGCCGGCCACTTCAACGTCGAGATCGACCTCGACGGCCTGAACGACCTCGCCGAGTCCCGCCGGGAAGTCCGCGACGGCGTCGAGGAGTTCCGCATGCCCGACGGCCGCCGCATCAACGTGCTGGCCGACGGCCGGCTGGTGAATCTCGCCTCGCCGGTGGCGATGGGCCACCCCGTCGAGGTGATGGACCAGAGCTTCGGGATCCAGGCCGTCTGCGTCCGCGAGCTGGTCGACGGCGACGGCTACGACCCCGGCGTCCACGAGGTGCCCGACGAGCTGGACCGGGAGGTCGCCGAAATCAAGCTCGCCGCCGAGGGCGTCGAGATCGACGAGCTGACCGACGCACAGCGGGAGTACATGGACAGCTGGCAGCACGGCACGTAACCGACCCCGCCCTACTTCGCTCGAACTGACGGCCATATAAAAATATAATAGAGAGTCATACACTGCTTGTAGAAGGTCATGTTCATCTGGTGATGGTTAGTTGAAACGAACTGGCAGACTTCGGCGGTGACAGTGGCGTTTCCAAGACCGGAGGTCTTCCGAACGACGCTCCTCGCTTCGCTGCGGTGTCCTCGCGCGGCGGTGCCGCGCGAGCGGGCCGAGGGACCTCCGGTCCCTCGCGGCTTGCGTCGGCTCGCTCCGCGAGCGGTCGGCCCCGTTCGAGTTCCCACCCGACGCCGGCTGACCGGCCCGCTCTCGCTTGATTAAATGCGGTCGGTCATGTCGGGTTCCTCCCCGGCCTACTCGCTCCCTTCAGTCGTCCTCTTCTCACGGGCGCGAGGCGCCTATTCAAATAGTTAGAGGGACCTCCGGTCCCTCTCGACTTGAGGCCGGAGACTCCAGGTTGAGTTGTACTGAGCCGCGGGCGCAACGCTTTTGTTCCGGAGCGGCAACCTGCTGCGTATGGCACCCGACCCCGCCGCCGACGGCGTCGCCGCCGACCGCACCGCCGCCGGGTTCGGCTTTTTCTCCGCGTAGGCGGGGTGGAGCCGGTCGGCGCCGCGCCGGCCGCCGAAACCCCGCCGTCGAGTCGGAACCGCTAACAGCCAGCCACGCACACACACGCCAATGAGACTACCCGGCACGCAGGTCGCGCTGCTGGAAGCCGCCAGCGCGACCGAGACGAAGACGATCGCACAGCTCGCAGACGAGCTCGAGGAGGACCCCGCCGCCGTCACGCGGGCCGCCTTCGAGCTCGCGGACGAGGGCCTGCTCGACGTCGAGGAGCACGTCGCCGAGGAGGTCGCCCTCACGGCCGAGGGCGAGCGGTACCGCGGGGCGGGGCTGCCCGAGCGGCGGCTCCACGAGGCGGCCCTGGAGGTCGGCGCCGACGGGGAGCCGGCCGAGATGGGCCGACTCGTCGAGGCCGCCGACCTCGACGGCGAGGCGGTCGACATCGCGCTGACGAACCTCGCCCGGAAGGGACTGGGCGAGATCGACGGCGGCGCGGTGCTCGCCGACCCCGAGGCCCGCGACGACGACCCGGAGGCCGAGGCGCTTTCGGCCGTCGCCGAGGGGTCGGCCGGCTACCTCGATGCGGGCGTCCTCGACCGACTCGAGTCACGCGGGCTCGTCGAGCGGACCGAGACGACGGTCCGGTCGGTGACGCTGTCCGACGACGGCGTCACCGCGCTGATGGAGGGCGTCGAGGCCGCCGAGACGGTCGGTCAGGTGACGCCCGAACTGCTGACCTCCGGCGACTGGGAGGACGTCGAGTTCGCCGACTACAATGTCGAGGCCGACGCCGAGACGGTCGACGGCGGCCGCGAGCACATCCTCAGACAGACCGCCGATCGCGTGAAGGACGTCCTCGTCGGGATGGGGTTCCGGGAGATGGAAGGCCCCCACGCCGACGCGGAGTTCTGGATCAACGATTGTCTGTTCATGCCCCAGGACCACCCGGCCCGGACCCACTGGGACCAGTTCGGACTTGACGTGCCGCCGATGGAGTCGATTCCGGAGGACCTCCTGGCGGGCGTCGAGAACGCCCACCGCGAGGGCGTCGGCGAGGACGGTGACGGCTACCACTCGCCGTGGACGCCCGAGGTAGCAAAGCAGGTCGACCTGCGGGGCCACACCACGTCGTTGTCGATGCGGCACCTCTCGGGGGAAGCCGCCGGCGACCTGGAGCCGCCCCAGCGGTACTTCAGCGTCGAGAAGGTCTACCGCAACGACACGCTCGACCCGACCCACCTGCTGGAGTTCTTCCAGATCGAGGGGTGGGTGATGGCCGAGGAGCTGTCCGTCCGGGACCTGATGGGGACGTTCGCGGAGTTCTACGAGCAGTTCGGCATCACCGACCTGGAGTTCAAGCCCCACTACAACCCCTACACGGAGCCGAGCTTCGAGCTGTTCGGCGAGCACCCCGAAACGGGCGAGCTCATCGAGATCGGCAACTCCGGTCTCTTCCGGGAGGAGGTACTCCGGCCGTTGGGCGTCGACTGCGACGTGATGGCCTGGGGGCTGGCCCTGGAGCGACTGCTGATGCTGATGTACGGCTTCGAGGACATCCGCGACGTCCACGGGACGCTGTGTGACCTCGAACTGCTGCGGGACGTGGAGGTGGTGCACTGATGCCCGTCGTCGACGTCGACCCCGACGAGCTGCGGCGGCTGGCCGGCACCGACAGGGACGACGAGGAGCTGAAGTCGGACCTCTTCGCGCTCGGGTTGGAGTTCGAAGGCGAGACCGACGACGGGGAGTTCCGCCTGGAGTTCGCCCCCGACCGGCTGGACCGCCTGTCCGTCGAGGGCGTCGCCCGCTCGCTGCGCTACCAGTACGGCACAGACCGCGGCGTCTACGTACCCGACGCGACCGACCCCGAGTGGACGATCGAGGTCGACGACTCCGTGCCGGACGAGCGGCCGTACGTCACCGGCGCGGTCGTCCGGGGGCTGGACCTCGGGGAGGCCGAACTGGCGTCGATCATCCAGCTGCAGGAGAAGCTCCACGCGACGATGGGCCGGGGACGGGCGAAGGGCGCCATCGGCGTCCACGACCTGACGATGCTGAAGCCCGCCGGGACCGACGACAAGCGGATCGTCTACCGGGGCATCGACCCCGAGGGCGACACGTTCGTCCCGCTGGACGACGACGCCGAGCGGACGCCCGCGGCGGTGCTGTCCGAACACCCCGTCGGCGACACGTACGGCGACCTCGTCGCCGGCCTCGAGCGGTACCCCGCCATCTACGACGACATTGGGCTGTTCTCGTTTCCGCCGGTCATCAACGGCCGGCGAACGGAGGTCGAGACCCGCTCGCGGGACCTGCTGGTGGAGATGACGGGGACGGACCAGTGGACCGTCGACCGGATGCTAGCCGTCGTCTGCTACGCGCTGGACGCCCGCGGCGGGCAGATCGAGGCCGTGACCGTCGAGTACGCCGACCGGGAACTGTGGCGGCCGGACCTCTCGACGGCGACGAAGACGGTCTCCCACGACCGCATCGAGCGGACGCTGGGGGTCGACATCGCCGGCGAGGACGTCGTCGACCTGCTGGAGCGGTCGGGGCTCGACGCCGAACGGTCGGACGGCGACGGCGATGCCGGCGGCGACGACGACGTAGAACTGGAAGCGGTCCCCTCCCACGCGACCCGGACGGCCGGGCCAGCCGACGAGGACGGCGGCGCCGACGACACCGGAGCGGACGCCGACGAAACGGACGATGCCACGAACGACGACCTCGCCTACGACGTCGAGATTCCGGCCTATCGGGTCGACGTGCGCCACCCGGCGGACGTCGTCGACGACGTGGGCCGGGCCTACGGGTTCAACGACCTGGAGCCGCGGTACCCGGACGTCTCGACGGTCGGCGGCCGTACGGAGCGTTCGCGACTGGAGGACGCCGCCCGAGACGTCCTCGTGGAGCTGGGGTTCGAGGACCTGCTGAACTTCCACCTGACGAGCGAACGGGAGCTGTTCGACCGGACGGAACTGTCGCCCGACGACGAGGCCGTCGGCGCCCGCGAGCCGGCGAGGATCACCGAGCCGTACAGCGAGGCCTACGCCGTCGTCCGGACGTGGGCGCTGCCGTCGCTGCTGATGGTGCTGGAGAACAACACCCACCGGCCGTACCCCCAGGACCTCGCGGAGATCGGCCTCGTCGCCGGCGTCGACGACGAGGAGCCGACCAACGTCGCGGAGGGCCGCTCGGTCGCCGGGGTCGTCGCCCGGACCGACGCCTCCTACGAGGACGCCAAGGGGCGGCTCCAGTCCGTCGCCCGCGCGTTCGGCGTGCGGCTGACGACGCCCCCGACCGACCACCCCTCGTTCATCGACGGCCGGACGGCCGCGGTGGTGCTGGACGGCGAGTCGGTTGGCGTCGTCGGCGAGTTCCACCCGCGTGTGCTCGTCGAGCACGACCTCGAGGTGCCGGTCGCTGGCTTCGAGTTCCGGCTGGACGGGCTGCGGTGAACGGCCGTCGGAACGGCAGAAATCGGGGGTTACGCCGACTACAGGTCGGCGCCGACGGCCTCGGCGACGGATTCGAAGCCGTCGCGTTCGAGCAGCTCCAGCAGCCCGCGGTTGATGTCCCTGGCGACGCCGGGGCCCTCGAAGACGAGCCCGGTGTACAGCTGGACGACCGAGGCGCCGTTGCGTATCTTCCGGTATGCGCCCTCGGCGTCGGAGACGCCGCCGACGCCGACGACGGGGGCGTCGGTGCGTTCGGCGACGAACCGGACCATGTCCGTCGCCTCCGTCTCGATGGGTGCCCCGGAGAGGCCGCCGGACTCGTCGGCGGCGGCCCCGTACAGGGAATCCGAGCGGTCGGTCGTCGTGTTCGTCGCGATGACGCCGTCGAGCCCGAGGTCGTCGACCACCTCGAGGGCCCCTTCGACGGCGGCGTCGGGGAGGTCCGGCGAGAGCTTCACCAGCAGGGGATCGGCGCCGGCGTCCTGCAGCGCCCCGAGGATGGACTCCAGGCGGTCCCGCTCCTGGAGTTCCCGCAGGCCGGGCGTGTTCGGCGAGGAGACGTTGACGACGAAGTAGTCCCCGCCCGCGCGGACCCGCTCGAAGGTGTACAGGTAGTCCTCCTCGGCCTCGTCGTTGGGGGTGGACTTGGATTTGCCGAGGTTGACGCCGACCGGAACCCGGGCGTCGGTCCCGGCGAGGCGCTCGCCGACCACGTCGGCGCCGTCGTTGTTGAACCCCATGCGGTTGACGAGGGCGTCGTCCTCGGGCAGCCGGAACAGGCGGGGACGGGGGTTGCCGGCCTGCGGTTCGGCGGTGACGCCGCCGACCTCGACGTGGCCGAAGCCGAGCGCGGCCAGGGCGTTCGGGATCTCGGCGTTCTTGTCGAAGCCGGCGGCGACGCCGACGGGGTTGCGGAACGCCTGCCCGAAGGCGTCGATCCGGAGCCGGGAGTCGACGACGGTGTAGAAGTCGGCGACCACTCCCTCCAGCCAGGTGTCCTGGACGGCCGCGAGCAGTTCGTGCACCGTCCGGTGGGCGGTCTCCGGCGGCAGCCGGAACAGCGCCGGCTTCGCGGCGTCGTAGACGGTCATTGGGAATATACGGCCGTCCGAGCGGCTTAAGCGACGCGGTTTCGCGGCACGGCGCGGGTGCACGCGCTCAGAAGTCGTGTTCGACCTCGTCGGGGTCGGCCTTCTGGATGATTATCTTCCCGTCCCGGACCCGAACGAAGACCTCGTCGCCGATCTCCATCCCGGCGACGGCCAGCTCGTCCTCGTGGAGATTCACGTGGACGTTGTGGTACTCCCCGTCGTCGTCCTTGGCGCCACTGGGGCTGAGCTTCTTCTTTCGCACCATCGGGTTACATTGGCTCGTTCCCTTCACGAGCCACATAAGTGTACCGCGCGCGCCGGCGTCGCAGCGCGCGCGAGCCCCAGCGGGCGTCCGGACCGTCGGGTGGCGGTTCCGACGCCGGGACCGCGGGCCGTTCGACCGCGGTGTTCGACCGGAATCGCCGTCCGCTCGGCCGGATCGGGGGATATATTTATAACCTCATGTGTGCAGTTGTCTCACGGAGGCAAGCAAACCATGGCACGAGACGACGACGGCAAGCGCAACTTCGCGCTACGGGATCGGGGCGGCAACGAGACGAGCGTCTTCTCCGGGCGAACCCCCCGACAGGCGGCGCTGAAGGCGGCCCGGCGGCTCGAGCCCGCTGGCGCCGAACAGCACGCCGACCGCACGGAACTGCAGCTCCGCGAGAAGGGCACGAAGAAGGTCCACATCTACGAGGGATGGGCCTGGGAGGAGGCGGCCCCGGACGATAGCCCCGACTGGATGCCCGAGGAGATCACCGAGGCGAACGTCTCCAAGGAGGGCATCGAGCACCTCGAGGAAATCTGAACACCCGTATTTTTCAGAACGGCTATGCAGCACGACGGCGTAGCGGCAGTTGCGCGGCCCTCACGCGGTCCGACCACGCGTACACGCGCGGGACGACGGCCCCGACTTCCAGCCGCGCGACACCTTCCCGGACGGCGTGAAACCGCATGACGCAGTGCCTCTACTTCGACGAGCTTAATACGTCCACTCGCGTACGACATAACGCGAAGAACGTCGGGGCGTGACGCCCCGGAGGAGACACGACCCATGTCCCCTCGTGCGCCCGCCGGGTCGGTCCGGTCGTCGGCGCGTTCCGACGCCCTTATGTGTGACAGGGCGTTGGTGTTGAAGTACGCGGGCGGCGTGGAATCGCATTCCGGCGCCGTCCTGGTTCGACGCCCTTATCAGTATGGAGGCGTTCGAATCGAAACACGAAGACGGGCCGACGCGGCCCGGCGGTCGGGAACGGCACACCCGTTTCCGCTCGTGGAACTGGATGCGTTCCGGTGGGTTTATGATCCGTCGGAAGGTACGTTCAGGTCCGAAGGAAATGAGGATTCCACCCCTGCGGTCCGCCGTACAGATGGGATCTGATGTCAGCCCTGGCAGTTCGGTGACACTCGGTCGGTCCGAGCGTCACTGAACGCCGATAGACGAACGGAAACACACCCTTTGGGTGTGTTCCCGCCAACCCTCCCCGGGCCGGGTAACAGGTTCGGGGAACACATTCCGGTTGATCCTGCCGGAGGCCATTGCTATCGGTGTCCGATTTAGCCATGCGAGTTGTACGTTTACCGTAGCGAACTGCTCAGTAACACGTGGCCAAACTGCCCTATGGATCGGGATACCCTCGGGAAACTGAGGCTAATCCCGGATAACGCATCCAGCCTGGAGTGGCGGATGTGTGAAACGCTCCGGCGCCATAGGATGTGGCTGCGGCCGATTAGGTAGACGGTGGGGTAACGGCCCACCGTGCCGATAATCGGTACGGGTCATGAGAGTGAGAGCCCGGAGACG
>PXRL01000016.1:12975-46031 GCA_003020965.1 Halobacteriales archaeon QS_4_69_225 | reverse complement strand
ACTTCTTCGGACCCCTTCCCGGTAAACAGGACGAACGGGAGATCGGGATACTCGTCACGAACGGCCCGCAGGAACTCGATGCCGTCCTGGCCGGGCATACTGTAATCGGAGATCACACAGTCGAACTGCTCGCCGGCGAGACGACCCAACCCCTCACTGGCACTGGTTGCGATCTCGACGCGAAATCGACCGTCCTCGCGCTGAAGAAACGTCGCAGCGAGGTCGGCGAACTCCGGCTCGTCATCGACGTGAAGGACGCGAACGGTTTCGGATGAACCGCTCCGGAGGGGTGATCGTGAACTCATGCCGACTCCCTCGTTGGATGTTACCAACTAAGAGTTTTTGACTATAACAGCAACGATAATGGAATTCTCGGTTCCCGGCGGGACCTGCGAGTCGGCCACGACCGGCACGCGAATCGTGACCCACAGCATAACCCATCGACGGAGGACGGCGTCCACCTGGCGACGCGTCCCGGCCTCGCTCCAATTGTCGACCACGGCGTGGTCCATCTCCACCGGTTCGAACCGGTCGCGGAACTGCCGGTGGTTCTCGAGGTCGGCGTCGCTGACACCGTCGCGCTCGGCGATGCTGCGCTCGACGACCGGGTCCGGGCACTCGACACGGAGACCTCGGAACCCCGCCCCGAGGTCCCCGCCGGATTGCGGGCGTCGGTCCGGCCGACCGGTCCCAGCCGGTAGTCCCCGTCGCCGTCCCATGGCGCTGCACTAGGCGATCGCTCGCCCGGTGCCGGCGGTTTCGACACTACTAACTCCGGGTCAACGGAACTACCGTGCGAGCCAGAGATGAAACTACACGAACACCAGGCGAAGGAGGTCTTCGCCGACGCCGGAATCCCGGTTCCGGAGTCGCGGCTGGCGGCGACCGTCGAGGAGGCGGTCGAGGCCGCCGAGGCGGTCGGCTATCCCGCCGCCGTCAAGGCCCAGGTACGGGTCGGCGGCCGCGGCAAGGCCGGCGGCATCGAGCTCGTCGACGGCGCCGACGAGGCCCGCGCGGCCGCCGAGGACATCCTCGGGATGGAGCTGAAGGGCCTTCACGTCGACGAGGTATTGGTCGAGGCCGTCGTCGACTTCGTCGACGAGCTGTACGTCGGCGTGACGATGGACCGCGGCGCGGGCGAGCCGGTCGCGATGGTGTCGACCCGCGGCGGCGTCGACATCGAGACGGTGGACGCCGAGGAGCCCGACGCCATCGCCCGGGAGGGCGTCGACCCGGTCTTCGGGATGCAGCCGTACGAGGCCCGCAAGACCGTCTACGAGGCCGGCGTCGACCGCGCGGTCGCCGGCGACGTCGCCTCGGTCGTCCGGACGCTGTACGAGCTGTGGGACGACGACGACGCCACCGAGATCGAGGTCAACCCGCTGATGGTGACGGCCGACGACGGGGTCGTCGCCGCCGACGCCGTGATGAACGTCGACGACGACGCGCTGTTCCGCCAGCCGGACCTCGCCGAGTCGGCGGAGGCTGCCGACGGCGACGACCTCGAGGCGAAGGCCGACGACTACGGCTTCGATTACGTCCGGCTCGACGGCGACGTCGGTATCGTCGGCAACGGCGCCGGCCTCGTGATGACGACGCTGGATCTCGTCGACCACTACGGCGGCGCGCCGGCCAACTTCCTCGACATCGGCGGCGGCGCCAAGGCGGAGCGCGTCGCCAACGCCCTTGAGGTGGTCTTCGCCGACGACAGCGTCGAGGCGGTCGTGTTCAACATCTTCGGCGGCATCACCCGCGGCGACGAGGTGGCCAAAGGCATCAACGAGGCGCTGGCGCAGTTCGACGAGATTCCGACGCCGGTCGTCGTCCGGCTGGCCGGCACCAACGCCGAGGAGGGCATGGAGATACTGAACACCGAGCTGGTGACCGTCGAGGCGACGCTGGAGTCGGCCGTCCAGCGGGCCGTCGATTACGCGGAGGGAGAGACGTGAGCATCCTCGTCGATTCCGACAGCCGCGTCGTGGTACAGGGCATCACCGGCGGCGAGGGGAAGTTCCACACCCGCCAGATGATCGAGTACGGCACGAACGTCGTCGCCGGCGCCGTTCCCGGCAAGGGCGGTCAGTCGGTCGACGGCGTTTCCGTCTACGACACCGTCGCCGGCGCCGCCCGCGCCGAGGACGCCGACACGTCGGTCGTCTTCGTGCCGCCGGCGTTCGCCGCCGACGCGCTGCTGGAGGCGCTGGACGCGCCGCTGGAGCTGGTCGTCGCCATCACCGAGGGCATCCCACAGCAGGACATGGCGACGGTGTACCGCGTGGCCGGCGAGACCGACACCCACCTCGTCGGCCCGAACTGTCCCGGCGTCATCACGCCCGGCGAGGCGAAGCTCGGCATCCTGCCGGGCAACATCTTCGCCGACGGCGACGTCGGGCTCGTCTCGCGGTCGGGGACGCTCACCTACCAGGTCGTCGACAGCCTCACCTCGCGCGGGCTCGGCCAGACCACCGCCGTCGGCATCGGCGGCGACCCCATCATCGGCACCGACTTCGTCGACGCGCTCGAACTGTTCGAGGCCGACCCCGACACCCGCGCGGTCGTGATGTGCGGCGAGATCGGCGGCGAGGACGAGGAGGAAGCCGCCCGCTACATCGACGAGCGGATGGACACCCCCGTCGCCGGCTTCATCGCCGGCCGCACCGCCCCGCCGGGCAAGCGGATGGGCCACGCCGGCGCCATCGTCTCCGGCTCCGGCACCGGCACCGCCGAGTCGAAGATCGACGCCCTGAACGACGCGGGCGTCCCCGTCGGCGACACCCCCGAGGAGGTCGTCGACCGCGTGGAGGACTTCCTGTAAACCCACTTTTTGCACGGGGCGCCTGCGGCGCCCCGGCAAAAACTTGGGGAAAATATGCGCGCTGCGTGGCGGCTCCGCCGCCACGTCCATTCGGTTGCGGGCGGAGCCCGCAACCCGCTCCTTCCGGCGGCCTTCGGCCGCCTCCAGTCCGCGCGCGCTACGGCGACTCGCTCGCTGCCGCTCGCTCGTCGCCGGGAACCGCGCCTCGCTGCGCTCGGCGCGGATGCTCGGCCGTTCGGTCGTCTCCTTCCTGTAGTCTGCGACCTATTCTGGGTCGTCGTCGACGAGTTTCTGGCCCACGACCGTCGAAGCTCGCGGCATGTCGACCGGCCGGCTCGGCGCCGCGGGCCGTAACGCCGTCGCCACCTGTGCCTCCCGGCGAACCGGTAGCCCGTCGCCGAACGGCTGGCCGCCGATAGGGCCATTGCCATCTGCTCGCGCGCACCGACACCTACTCCTCGCGGAGCGCGACGAGAGTGTTCTCGGGAGCGACGTAGACGGTGCCGTCGGCGACGACCGGGTCGGACAGCGGGTTCTCGAGGCTCCGTACCCACCGTCGCTCGCCGGTCGCGGCGTCGACGGCGTAGACCCGCGTCGCCCACGAGCAGAGGTACAGCACGCCGTCCGCGACGGCCGGCGCGTAGTTTGGCCACTTGCCGGGCGTGAGCTCCCACGCCTGCTCGCCGGTCGCGGCGTCGACGGCGTAGAATCGCGACGACGTGGAGCCGAGGAAGGCGAGGCCGTCGGCGACGGTCGGGCTGCCGGTGTTGCCGGCCGGCTCGACCCGCCACAGCTCCTCGCCGTCGGCCGCGTCGAACGCGTGAGCCGCTGCCGGGGTGCCGGCGTAGACGACGCCGTCGACGACCGCGGGCGGCCCCCTGACGGCGCCGGGATCGACCCGCCACTCCGGGTCGGCGTCGACCGAGACGGCGTCCACGCCACCCGTCTCGGTCGCCCCCGGCCCGGCCCCGGCGCCGGCCTGCCATCCGACGTACACCGTCTCGTCCGCGACGGCGGACCCGGTCACGGCGCCGCCGCCGGCCTCAACCCGTCACTCGCGGTCGCCGGTCGCCGCGTCGGCCGCGTACAGTCCCCCGTCGTCGCCGCGAGCACACGTCTCCGCGGGAGGTTCATGACTTTCCGTCCGCCGGACGTCGGAAATACGTGGTGGTCGTTACCACGCGACGATTCGCGCGCCGGAGCGTCCGCCGCCCCGCCGACGTTCGGCACGGCCGGCTACGGGAGCGGGTCGAGGATGCTCCCGTTGTCGGTCTCCGTCTGGGTGGATTCGGGGGTGGCCGTCGGCGTCGGTGTCGGCGTCGGCGTGGGCGTCGGTGTGGGTGTCGGTGTCGGCGTGGCCGTCGGCTCGGGCGTCGGCGTCGGCGTCGGCTCGGGTGTCGGTGTCGGCGTCGGTTCGGGCGTCGGTTCCGGCGTGGGCTCGGGCGTCGGCGTGGCCGTCGGCACGCCGCCGGCCGTCTGCGCGCCGTCGCCGGGATCGGAGAAGCCGTTCGCCGGGCCCAGCGGCGCTACACCGCCGGCCACCGTCAGCGCGACCGCCACGAGCGTGGCCGCGAAGACGGCGACGACGGCCGCCTTCGGCGGCGCCAGGTCGGTGAGTCCCTCCCCCGGCGGCGTCGGGTAGGGCGGCTCGCCGCCCACCGCGGCGCCGGCCGTCGGCACCTCCGCCGTCCCGGCCGACGCGGCCCCCGACGGCTCCGATCGGAGCGCCTCGGGGTCGACGTACTCGGTGTCGTCCTCGCCGAGCCAATCGGCGAACGCGAACCCGCCGTACTCCGCGCTCGCCTCCGATTCGGTCGCGCCCGCCTCCAGCTCGGCGAGACTCGGCGTGACGACCCGCGCCGTCTCCGGCGGCTGCTGCGGCCCGTCGACGCGGTCGTCGCCGCTCATCCACTGCCGGAAGTCGAACCCTTCGTGTGCCGACTCCAGCTCCGACGGTGCCTCGGCCGTCCGCTCCTCTCTGGGTTCGGTCCGGTCGAGCCACGTCTCGAAGTCAAAGCCCTCGAAGTCGGGCGCGTCGACGACATCCTCGGCCTCGACCGACGTCTCTCCCGTCTCCGGGAAGCCACGGCCCGTCTCGCCGCCCCCGTCCGTCCGCTTCCGCCGGTCGTCGCGGCCGTCGGGGCCGTTGGATGTCCCGGCCGAGCCGCCGGCTTCCGGTCGCCCGTCGTCGTCGCCCGGCCGCGGGTCGTCGTCCGTCATCCGTCCGTCCCGCCTCCTGCGCGAACAAATCGTCATCATACGTAAAAGTCCTCTGGTGAACATAACCGGGAGCTTATGTTGTGCCGCCGTCATCCCGACGGCCGGCCGGTCACCCGTCGTACAGCTCGGTGTCGGGGTCGAACTCGAGCCAAGCGAACCGAAACTGCGGCGAGACGTCACCGGTCGTGTTAGTCGGCTCTTTCCGTGTGACCCGTCGACGGCGTCGCCGGTCGACCGCCGCCACCGCGAGCCGGCGGCCGCCAGCAGTCGGTCGGCGGCGGCGAACTCGATGGGTTTGCCGTCGACCTCGCGGACGTGGGCGACCGGCGTTTCCCCGGGCGTCGTCCTATTACCGGGAGTCCGTCGACATCGTCGTCGATGACGCCCGCCTCCCGGGCGGTCAGCGTCGGGTACGCTCGGGCAACGGCCCCGTGGCCGATGCCGAGCACCTGCGCCTTGTAGTGGAGTCGGTCGTCGTCGCCGCCGTGGCCGGCCCCGATGTCGTCGCCGTTCTCGTAGCCTGCGTACGGGTTGCGGCCGGAGTCGCGGGCGCCGCCCTCGCCGACGACGGTCTCGGACTCCGCCGGCGACCTCCTCGTCGCCGCCGGCCTCGCACGGATCGCCTTCTACCTCGTCCGGACCGGCGTCGTCCGGCTGCCGGCACTATCGGAGGTCCTCCTGCTCGGGTGATCGGCCCGCCGCGGCCCGCTACCCGTCCGGCGCCTCGCCGATGACCGCCGCGATCCGCCCGCAGGTCCTCGACGCGCTCGAGGCCGACGCTGGCGCGGACGAGGCCGTTCCGGAGGGCCGCCTCGATGCGGTCGAACGACTCCGGCTTGGCATACACCGGGACGGCCTCGGGGGTCGCCCCCACCCGGACCACCGGGGTCTCCCCGACCGTTTCTCGAACGGAGTCGAGCGGTTCGCGGTGGCTCGTCACCTCGACCGCCTCGGTCGTCGGTGCATCATTATACAAGAGTTCGGGCGGTAGTGGCAGGAATCCACCGCTCCCCGCTCACTCCGACTCGTAGTCGGCCCAGACGTATCGCGCGGCGTGGCTCCGGTACGGCCGCCAGGCGTCGGCGACCTCGCGCATCTCCGCGCGGCTCATCTCGCCGTCGCCGTACAGCGTCTCGATGCCCCGCCGGACCGCCAGGTCCCCCAGCGGAAGCACGTCCGGTCGCTCGAGGACGAAGATTAGATACATTCTGGCAGTCCAACGCCCGATGCCTCGAATCTCGGTGAGCCGGTCGACGACCGCCTCGTCCGAATGATCGGCCAGCCCCGCCGGCGTCAGGTCGTCGTCTTGGAAGGCCCGGGCGGCGTTCCGCAGGTACTCGACCTTCGACGCCGAGAGGCCGGCCTCCCGCAGTACCGTCTCGTCGGCCGCCAGCACGCCCGCCGGCGTCGGCGCCGCCAGCGTCTCGAAGACCCGCTCGCGGACGGCCGTCGCGCTCGCCGTCGAGAGCTGCTGGCCGATGATCGAGACACAGAGTCGCTCGAACGGCGCCCGGTCGTCCGTCCCGTAGGGGTCGTACCGCTCCAGCAGGTCGGCCATCACCGGGTCCGACCGGAGCACCGCCGCCGCCTCGGCCCTCTCGTCCGCCGTCATGGCTCGACGGATCCGCGCTGGCGGGGTAAGGCTCTCGATCCCAGCACGGTCCCGCCTCCAGCCCCTCAGTCGGCGTCCATCGGCGTCGAACAGCGGAGACAGTAGGTGCCGTCGGCGACCCAGTTGACGTCCGACGACCCACAGGCCGGACAGCGGTGGTTGTCGTTGCCGTACTCGGTGGTGCCGCGGGGCGCCGCGAGGTAGCCGTCGGCGACGGCCGCCTCGACGAACTCCGGGAATCGGCGGCCCTTGACCCGGGCTCGGGCCGACAGGAAGCCGGCGCCGTCCGAAGGGTCGGCGCCGTGGAGGTCCTCCCACTCGAGGACGATCTCGCCGTTGGCGCTCCCGCGGGCGACGTGGCGGGCGAGGTCGGCGGCGGCCTGGAACAGCGGCGTCGTCGTCGGCTCCGTCGGCTCTTCCAGCGCCGCGCCGACCTCGCGGTAGGCGTCGGCGGCCGTCTCGTAGGCGTCGGCGACGCCGTCGAGGCCGCCGGCGGCCTTGCAGTCGGCGACGAACTCCGCGAAGCAGGCCGCCTGTGCGTCGTCGTCGGTCGTCGCCCGGAGATCGCGGGCGACGGCGACGCCCTCGACGGCCTTGCGGGCGGCCCGGGCGTCCCGGCCGGCGACGCGGTAGGCAGTCGCCGCCGTCGCCGTCCAGGCGAGACCGCTGCCGACCCAGCCGCGGTCGTCGGCCGCGAACGGCGACAGACCATCCCGCGGCTCCGCGAGACAGCGCCAGGCGGCGCGGCTGTACGCCTCGCCGGCCGCCCCGTAGTCCCGGTCGGCCAGCGCCGCCACCGCCGTCTCCCTGTGTTCGTCGCCGTTCACCGGCACGGTTCGCCCTCCTCGTCGGTCGACCGGTCGCTCATCGTCGCCGGTTCGGCGCCGGCCCGCAAAAGCCCCCGCATCCCGGCCGCCCGCGAGGGCTTCCGGCCGGCATGCCGGGAGCGCCGGACACAACACCCTGCCGGCCGAGAATCCGACATGGACCTCGACCGGTTCACCGACGACGCGCCGGCCGACGACGCGCCGGGCGACGGGCGGGTCTGCGTCGTCGCGACCCAGCCCGAGACCTTCCAGCGCTGCCGGGACGGCTACTACCCCGCCCCCCGGTCGTACGACCGCACCCGGGCCGCCTTCGACTACATGGCCTTCTACCGGACGGCGCCGGTGTCGGCGGTCACCCACTACGCCCGGGTGACCGACCGGGTCGAACAGCGGCGCGGCCGACCGGGACCGCTCGACGAATCCGACTGGAAGGCGCTCATCGACCCCTTCTCCGAGGAGTCCGTCGTCGTCGTCTTCGAGTTCGACGACCCGGTGCCGCTGGAGTCGCCGGTCGAAAGCACCGGCGACGCCGTCCGCGGCGCCTGGTACTGCTCGGTGTCGGACCTCCGGACGGCGGGGACGCTGTCGGCACTGGCCGACCGCGCCGAGACCTGAACGGGATGGCCGCCGCCGACCGCTCGCGGGCGCTGCGGGCCGCCGCCGCCGTCGCCGTCCTGCCACACGAGCTGGCGCACGCCTTGCCGGCCGCCGCGGCGGGGCTGCGCCCGGAGATCACGGTCCTACCGGCCTACGAGGGCGACGCGACGCCGCTCGGCCGGTTCGACGCCGACCTCGATTCCGAGACGCCGGCCTGGGTGGTCCGACTCGTCGCCGTCGCCCCCCTTCTCGTCTACCTGTCCGCGGCGGTCGGGCTCCGGCTGGCGGTCGCGCCCTCCGGGGCGGCCGCGGTCGCCGCGCTGGCGGCCTGCGCCTACTGGGGGTCGCTGTCGGCCGGCGACGTCGGCGTCGCCGCCGCCCCCTCGGAGGCGCTGTCGGCCGGCCGGTTCGCCGCCGGCGTCTCCCGCCGCGTCCGGCTGACGGCGGACCTCGTCACCGTCGGGAACACGCTCCTCATGGCGGCGGTCCTTCTCGTCTGACTGATCATCGCGATAATTTTCGACACGGCAGCGAAAGCAAGGCTGCTTCGACGTTCGAACCCGGATTCCCTGACCCCGGAGTAGTAGAGCTGCATGACTGCATTGAGTACTCGAAACCCCTCGGAATTCAGCTCCTTACCTCGAGTGAACGAACAAACTGTACTGCTGGCCGCTGTAATAATCCAAAACTGTTGTAGTGTACTTATGATTGAAAATTCAGGAACTATTACTATCAATCTCTCCCTCAGAATCCACCGCTGTAATGAAATCACGGCTTCCGAAATCGCGATTTCCAAAATCGGGAGTTCTATTTGGGCAGAGATGCTACCGGATGTATGGAGCGATTCGTTGATCGGGACGTCGAATTCGATCAACTCACGGACTGCTACGAATCCGAGACCGCAGACTTCGTCGTCATCTACGGCCGGCGTCGCCTCGGCAAGAGCGAGCTCGTCCGCCAGTCCATCGCTGATCGGGACGACGCCGTCTACTATCAAGCAGTCGAATCCACGGCACAGAACCAACTCGAACAGTTCGTCGACACCGCCACCGCACGATTTCCCTCGTTGCAGAACGTCCGCCGCGACTGGGAAGCCCTCCTCGAAACACTCGGCGAGGAAGACGCTATCGTGGTCATCGACGAGTTCCCGTTTCTCATCGAGGAGGACGAATCGCTTCCCTCACGGATCCAGCGAGTGTGGGACATGGAGCTACAAGAGACGGGGATGACACTCGTGCTCGTCGGCTCCTCGATCAGCGTCATGGAGGACAAGGTGCTCTCCGGAAGCGCACCGCTGTACGGCCGTCGGACAGCGACGATTGATCTCGAACCTCTCGATGTAGCTGACGCACGCCAGTTCTTCCCGGAGTATAATCCGGAGACAGCCATCACAGCATGGTCGATCTACGGCGGCACTCCGTACTACCTCCAGACCATCGATCCCGACCAGTCGCTCGGAACGAACGTCCAGCAGGGGATTCTCTCGGAGCGGGGGCTACTGTACTCCGAACCCGAGTTCCTGCTCCGCACTGAACTCCGACAGCCGAACACGTACTTCAGCATTCTCCGCGCGCTCGCGCATGGCCGTCGCACTCCGAACGAGATCGCGGGCATGGCCGGCGTGGAGTCCGGCTCACTCAGCACGTACCTCCAGAAGCTCCGCCGGCTCCGCCTCGTCGAGCGTCACATCCCCGTGACGGAATCGCCGACCAGTTCGAAACGCGGCCGGTACCGCATCGCTGCGCCACTGTTCCGGTTCTGGTTCCGCTTCGTCTACGGCAACCAAGATCAACTGCGCATGCTCGACGACGACGCGTACGACGAACTCGTCACACCAGAACTAGCAGATTACGTGAGCTCATTGTTCGAGCGTCTCTGCCAGCAAGCGCTACCGTATCTCATCGACCGGCAGTTCCGTGACGTCGGGCAGTGGTGGTTCAAGGAACACGAATTGGATGTCCTCGGGCTTACCGACGACGGCCTCGTTGCCGGCGAGTGTAAGTTCACGTCCCAACCCGTGAGCGAAGGCATCCTCGTCGGTCTCGAACAAACGGCGTCGGAGGTTCGATGGTCGGAGGGACCGGCAGACGGGGAGACGGTGTACGTCTTGTTCAGCCGCTCCGGGTACACTGACGACATCAAAAACGTCGCTGACACGCGTGATGACGTTCGACTCTTCGAGTTGTCCGACCTGATTACTACTAACACGAACGCGTAGCAGGGAGCGCCGGTCGCCTACAGGAACTCATCAACGGTAACGTCTCTCCATGTATGTACTGACTGTTCGGCCGCGGGCGTGTTCGCGGGGGCGTGCGAGTCCGACTGCGACACGGTGAGAGAGGCCCTCGTTCGTGTCGCCGTGTAGTCATAGGATGTCGTCTCGACGGTTGATGAGGGTGCGGCCTTTTTGACTAAGGGCTGTACCATACTTTCCTTCGAAGGGTCCGCTTTGGGGCGGATTCGAACCGCAGCCAGACGTGCTCGCTCACGTTCGTTCGCTGCGCGCGACTGGTAGGGTTCGACCCGCCCGCTTCTTTCTTCATCTCTCACTCCGCGACGCTCCGTTCGAGAACTCAGTGGGTCGGAGCGGATTCGAACCGTAGTCACTTCGCTCGCTCCGCTCGCTCGTGACAGGGTTCGACCCGCCCAACGTGCGATTCGCTCCTCACGTCCGTTCCTCGCAGAATCGCATGGGTCGAGGCGGATTTGAACCAAAGGAAGATTCGCTCCACTCGTCTTCCAGGGTCACAAATCCTTCCTCCCCATTGCGCGTTTTCACTCCGCTCGACTACCGCCTCGCTCCGCGAAAATGCTCATGGGTCGGGGCGGATTTGAACCGCCGACTTCCTCCGTGTGAAGGAGGTGTCATAACCGACCTAGACCACCGACCCAACGATCGGACGTACCTCCGCGCCGGACTTAACCCTTTTCAACCGACGAGCGACGCGGCGTCACCGTTATGTCCGTCGCCGCGCTACCGCTCGGCATGAGTCAGACCGCCGACCCGGACGGGGACCCCGGTGACCCTGTCGTCGTGACCGAGACGGCCGCCGAACAGGCGCTGGAGCTCATCGACCAGGAGGGGTACGACCCCGACGAGGCGGGACTCCGGCTGTTCGTCAAGCAGGGCGGCTGTGCGGGGCTGTCCTACGGCCTCCGGTTCGACCTCGAACCCGAGGAGGACGACGCCGTCACCACCCACCACGGGCTCCGCGTCTTCGTCGACCCCGCGAGCCAGAACTACGTCGACGGCTCCCGCTTGGAGTTCGAAGGCGGCCTCCAGGGCGCAGGGTTCCACGTCGACAACCCCAACGTCGAAAGCGAATGCGGCTGCGGAGAGTCGTTCCGCACCTGACACCTGACGGTTACTCGAGCTCGAAGGCGACCTCGACTTCGGCCTGGTACTGCCTGTTGTCGGCGGTGGCGATCTCGACGCCCATCTCCTCGACCTCGATCCAGCAGACGTTGTCCAGCGTGTCGTCGGCCCGGTCGATGGCGTCGTCGACGGCCGCGTCGAAGCTCTCATCGCTCGTGCCGATGAGCGTGATCTTCTTGTACACCATACCGGCGGCTTGCACCGGAGGGATTGTAAAGCTATCTTGATCGACGCGGGCCTACGGTGCCGGGAGCACGTCGGCGTCGGGGTGGAGCACGCGGTAGTCGTCGTCGTCGACGCTGACGACCGCCCAGTCGTACTCCGGCTCGGCCGCCAGAAGGCGCTGGCGAACCTCGGCGGCCCGTTCGGCCCGGGCGACGAAACACCGGAGCTGTCCGTGTGTAGCCGCCTGCTCCGGGTCGGCGGTCGTGACGTGGACGGTCCGCCACTTCCGCTCGGCGCGGAGCTCCTCGCCGTCGTCGGTGACCTCGTAACCGAGGTTGCTGAAGATGGTGCGTGCCTCCTCGATCAGGGATGTGCTAACGGCTCCCATTCGTCCGGAGTTGTGCGTACTCCGGAATAAACATTCGCACGTACTCGTTCGGTGACCTGTCCGTCCGCCGGCATCGCCGGACGGGACGGACGCGGCGACTTTCTTTCGGACCTATCGGCGCGATTACTCGTGGGCGGCGTCCCACTCCTCGGCCTTGTGGAAGTTCGAGCAGACGTTGCACTGGATGCGGCCCATCGAGTCGACGGCGTTGTCGAACGACTCGCAGTTCGTACAGTAGAACCCCCAGCGCCGCTCGCCGTCGGGACCGGCGTAGACGACGCGGAACGGACCCTTGTTGCCGCGCTCGGCCCGGCGGGCGAGATACAGTGACTCGCCGTCCGGACCACGTCGCTGCTCCATGCCGACGGGAGGCCGGCTGCCGGCAAAACCCTCACGGTCTCGACACGGTTTTGCGGCCGCCGCTTCTCGCTACGGCGTGCGTCTCCTCCACTACTCCGACGTCGAGAACGCCCACGACGACCCCGAGCGGATCGCCAGGCTGGCGGGACTACTCCGGGAGTTGGACGGCGACGACGCCGTCGTCTGCGGCACCGGCGACAATGTCGCCCCGGGCGTGCTCCCGCTCGTCACCCGTGGCGAGCAGGCGCTCGATTTCTTCGCGGCCGCCGACCCCGACCTCTCGACGTTCGGCAACCACGACTTCGACTTCGGGCTCGACCGGACGGCCGAACTCGTCGCGCGGTCACCCCAGCGGTGGCTCTCGGCGAACGTCTCCGTCGACGGCGCCCCCGTCGCCGGCGCCGACCCCTGGACCGTCCGGTCCGTCGGCGGCCGCCGCGTCGGCTTCCTCGGGCTGACGGACCCGACGACCCCCTCCGGTACCGACGACGTTGCCGCCCTGTCGTTCGACGACCCCGTCGAGGCGACGCGGCGAGCCGTCGCGGCGATGGACGACCCCGACGACGTCGTCGTGCTGTCGCATCTCGGCCGCGCCGACGACCGCCTGGCGGCCGCCTGCGACGTCGACGTCGTCCTCGGCGGTCACGTCCACTCCGAGCGGGTCGAACGCGTCGCCGGGACGCTGCTGACCCGGCCGGGCGACGGCGGTCGAACGGTGCTGGAGGTGGATCTCGCCGATCGATCGGTGACGCGCCACCCGGTCGCCGACGGCCCGCTCGCGGCGGCGCTGGCCGAGCGGTACCGCCGCCGGCTCGACGAGGCCGGCCTCGACGAGGTCGTCGCCCGGGTCGACGAGCCGGTCGAGCGCACCGACCGGGAGGCGTTCCGCGGCGAGAGCCGCGTCGGCAACTTCGTCGCCGACGCCTACCGGTGGGCCGCCGAGCGGGACCTCGGCTCCGTGCCGCCGGTCGTCGGCCTGCAGAACAGCGGCGGCATCCGGACCGGGCCGCCGCTGGCCGGCGAGGTAACCGTCGCCGATCTCGTCGGCCTGGTGCCGTTCGGCGAGCCGGTGGCCGTCGTCGAGCTGTCCGGTCGGGCGCTGCGGTCGACGTTCCGGGAGGCCGCCGACACGACCGGCTTCGGCGAGGCCGACTGGTGGCACGCCCACGTCTCCGGAGCGCGGCTCCGCTACGACCACGCCGACGACGCCCTGCTGTCGGCGCGCGTCGACGGCGACCCGGTCGACGACGACGCCCGCTACCGGCTCGCGGTCTCGGCGTTCCTGCTGGAGACCGACACCGAGTTCCCGACGCTCACCGGCCGCGACCCGCTCGCCCGGTACGGGGCTCAATACGAAGTGCTGGTCGACTACGCCCGGACGGTCGGCGTCGAGCCGACCGTCGAGGGCCGCATCGTTCGCCGAGGGCTCTGAGCCGCCGCGTCGTGTTCGGTTGCGCGAAAGCGGGCCGGTCGGCCGACGCCGGGCGGGAAACACCGTCACCGCCGAAAGACGCTACTCCCTTCTCACCGGAACGACCAGTCGCCGAACCGCAACGTTCACCCGGCGTCGGCCGCTGCTGGCGTACAATGACACTCGTCGTGGTTCCCGTCCGTTATCCGCTCTCGGATCACTCGCGGGCGACGCTGGAGCGAGCGGCCGAGGTCGCCGCCGACCACGACGCCGACCTGACGGTGCTGCACGTCGATCTCTATCAGTCCGACGGCGACGTCACGCGGGCGGAGCTGAAGGCCGCCATCGAGGGGGCCGTCGGCCGGATCGAGCGGGCCCGCTACGTCGTCCGGTCGGGCTTTCTCGTCGAGGAGACCATCCTCGACGAGGTGGCCGGCGAGAACGCCGACTACGTCGTCATCGGCCGCAAGCAGACGAGCCGGTGGCGGCGGGCGGTGCGCCGGCTGCTCGACGACCCCGACGTCGAGGGGTTCCTCCAGCGCGAGCTGAGCTGCGAGGTCATCACCGCGAGTCCGTAGCGCCGTCGTCCCGCCGGGTCGCGCCGCCCTCCGTCGGCTCCCGCTCCGTTCCGCCGCTCGGGCCGTCCCGCGTCGTCACCGACAGGTCGCCGCTCGTGTCGTCGAAGACCACGTGCCGGTGGGGGTACGGAATCTCGACGTCGTGGTCGTCGAAACGGTTCCAGACGTTCGTCATCACCGCCGACCGGACCGTCGTCTGCATGTACGGCTCCTCGACCCAGTACCGCAGCCGCAGCAGCACCTCGCTGTCGCCGAACCCCCGGATGTAGCAGGTCGGCGCCGCGGGATACCGGGCGCTGCCGACCCGGATGTCCGGACCGCCCTTGATGACCCGGTCGACCTCCGTCGCCGCCGCCTCCAGCTGCTCTCGGGCCGTCTCGACGTCGCTCTCGTAGGTGACGCCGACGTCCAGCGTCATCCGGATTCGGGAGTCCTCCGCGGAGTAGTTGACGACGTCCCGCTCCCGCATCGACCCGTTCGGCAGCACGAGAAACGTGTTGTCGAGGGTGAACACCTTCGTGTACAGCAGCGTGATGTCCTCGACGAACCCCGTGGTGCCGGCCTCGGACAGCTCGACCATGTCGCCGATCTCGTACGGCCGTTCGTTCAGGATGAACAGTCCGCTGAGGACGTTCCCGATGATAGGCGCCAGCACGATACCGACGACCGCGGAGAAGACGCCCACCGACAGCGCCAGGTTCCCCAGCCGGAAGCCGAGAATGCCCAACCCCGCGACGACGCCCACGAGGACGACCGCCGCCTGGACCCCCCCGAGGACCGTCCGGCTCACCGAGGGCCGCTTGAACCGGCGGGCGACCCGGCGACCGAGTGCCTGCCGGGCCAGCCGCGAGCAGTAGTAGGCGACGGCGACGACCGCGAGGGCGACGGCCAGCCGGAACAGCTCCGTCGGTACGGGTCCGGGGAGCCACCCCGGCCGGCCGAGCGCGCCGCCGGCCGCGCTCGCGTTACCGGTCTGTGCCGGAGCCGTCGGGCCGTCCATGTCGGATTCCAGCCCGCGGAGGTGAAAAAGCGTTCCCACGACTCGGGCAGTGGTGTTCGGACGGGCGATGGCCGGCCGAACGCGCCTCGCCGGGTGGGATTGAAACGACCCGAGAGGCCAGGGGCTTTCGAAATCCTTGCTTTCCCTTCTCCCGCTTCGAATCTCGTGTCCGAGCGCTACCGCTCAGGCCGGCGTCACGCCGGTAACCTCGAAGCGGGCGCCGCCGTCGGCGCTCTCGACGACGGCGACCGACCAGCCGTGGGTCTCGGCGACGGTCCGGACGATATTCAGCCCCGGCTCGCCCGTTCGCTCGACGAGGTCGACGTAGCCGTCCATCACCGATAGCGGGCTCCGGAGGTCGTGGCCGACGACGCCCGCGAAGCGGTCGAGCCGGCGGTTCTGTCGTTCGAGCTGTCTGGTCCGCTCCCGGGCTTCCCAGTGCGCTCGCAGGTCGCAACCGGCTCCGTACAGCCTGCGATCTCGGCGGCGAAGCCGTCGAGCGCCCGCCGCGCTCCCTGTGGCCGCGTCTCATCGCGTCCGGGGAAGGGCGGTCGCACTCGAATACCTGCGCCGCGTTCCGAGTCCCGAGTCGGCCGGTCAGGGAAACGGGTGGTGGGCCCGTTCCGGGCGAGGCTCGAAGCCGAGCGCGACCGGCACCGTCTCGGCCCGCTCGCCGAAGTACGGCTCGTCGGTGAACAGCGGCTGTGCGGCCGGGACGACGACCCGGACGGCCTCGAAGCCCAGCGCGCCGACGTCCCGGGGCGTCAACCGGGCGCCGTAGGCGTCGAGGCCGGCCGTCTCGACCCGCTCGAGCAGGGCCTCCAGCTCCGCCCGGCCGTCCGGAACCGGGTCCGGGCCGACCGCCGCCGCCGGCAGCGTCGTCGCCGGGTCGACGAACTCCCGGGCCGACTCCGGCAGGTCGGCGTACCGGCCGATGGCGCCGGACTCCTCGGCGGCCCGATCCGGCCCCATGCGGCGCAGCTCCAGCCAGTTCTGTATTGCCTCCGCCAGCGCCCCCCGGGCCGCCGCCGCCGGGTCCAGCGACGCCGACGACCCGGCCGCGAACCGCGGCCACGCGCCGTCGCGGTGGACGCAGGCCGCCACTACCGGTACGTCGACGTCCTGCGTGAGGAGCAGCGCCGTCGTCGACAGCCCCTCGCTGCCGGCCCGGGCGGCCAGCGTCTCGAACCCCTCGTCGTCGACGGCCAACCCCGCCGGCTCGTCCGTCGAGTACCACGACAGCATCGCCGCGTCCCGTTCGATGACCTCGTACAGCCCCGACAGCAGCGCCTCGGCGCCGCCGTTGCCGAGCCCGAGCCCGGTCGTGATTGCCGGCCGTATCCGCCGCTCCGGCGGCGGGAAGACGACCAGCTCGGCCGGCAGCTGGACGGTCTCGCCCGACACGAGGTCATCGGCGTCGTGCCAGGCGTCGACCGCCGCCGTCTCGACGGGGTCACCCGGGGCGACGAACCGTTCCGGCGGGACCGGCGACGCCGGCTCCCCGCGGAGGTCGTCGGTCCGGTAGACGGCCGCGGCGTACCGCTCCAGCGCCTCCCCGAGCGCCCGCATGAACGCCGGGTCCCACTCGCGGGCGACGCCGGCGGCGTGGTCCGGCGGGTCGGCGTCGGCGAACGGCGCCGACGCGAGCGTCGACAGGTAGTACGGCACCGGAAACGACTCCGCCTCGCCGACGGCGGCGACCGGGCCGAGCCGCTCGTCGAGGGCCGCCTCCGCCGACGCGAGCGCCTCCGCCAGCGGCCGCTCGCCGTCGTCGGTCCGTAGCGACCGGTCGGGCGCCGCCGCGCAGTCGCAGAACGGGACCGGCAGCGGCCGGCGCCGGGCGTACGGCACCTCGACGACGCCGCCGAGCAGCGACGATTCCCCGCCGGCCAGCGCCGCCAGCTCCCGGCCGGCGACGGCGCCCGCGAACCGCGCGGTCGCGGCCCCGGCGTCGCCGCCGTCGGTCTCGTCGCCGACCGCCTCGACCCGCCGGCGGAGGCAGTCGTAACACGCCGTCCCGGGGGCGTGTCCGGAGACGGCGGCGTCGACGCCGGCGACCGCCCGCCCGCCGATACCGCCGACCTCGACGACGACGACCGGCGTCTCCGAGCGCCGGGCCGCCGTCGCCGCAGTCCGGAGGTCGTCGTCGACGCCGCCCGCGACGACGGCGACGTCCGTCCGACCGACGGCGCCCGGGTCGACCCGTCGCGCATCCGCGCTCCCGTCGTCGAGGGCCGCACGGACGGCCTCGACGGCGGGGCCGGCGCCGACCAGCCCGACGGTCGTCACCGCGACCACCGCCGTCGCCGCGATACCGTGCGGATCGACCCCGTCGCTCGGGGGCATCCGTCCCGGCCGTGAGCCGCGCGGTCGCGTCGCGAGCCGGCCGCCGCGTGGAGTGGAGATGTCCTCACGGCAGCGGCTACAAGCGCAGCGTCGAAAAAGCTGAAGATGATCCGCCGGCCGTCAGGCCGCGAGCATCGACTGGGCGACGCTGGCGAGCTGCCCGTTGTCGGTCCCCTCGAGCCGCTCGTCGCCGAGCTTCAGCCGCAGGCGCGGCCGGCCCACGTCGATGGGAACCTTCTCGGTGTCGATGAGCCCCGTCTCCTCGAGACGGCTCTTGGTCCGGGAGAACGTGGCCTTCGAGGCGATGCCGATGTCCTCGCCCCACTTGGAGATGTCGTACAGCAGGTCCTCGTTCTTGGCGGCCACCAGAATGGAGATGGTCACCTCGTCGAGGCCGTCGCCGTCGCCCCGGGCGGTCTCCAGGGAGTCGAGCACGGAATCGAAGTCGTCGACGGTCGCCTCGCCGAGTTCGTCCTCCAGCGAGCCACGGACCCGCGAGAGAGCGGGCGTCCGCAGGTCGAACGCCTCGGCGTCGTCCCAGGTGGCGTCGACCCGGCCGTAGGCGCTGTCGACGAACGCCTCGTCGGTCGCCGTCAGTCCCGCGGCACTGTCGCCGCCGTCGACGAGCGCGACGACCGTCGAGTCGGTGACGACGAGCGTGTTGGCGTCGGTCTCGGCGGCGCGGAACTCGAGCGTCCCGGCCTCGACGTGATCGGCGGCCGCGCTGGCGACGAGGAAGTCGTCGGTGACCGCCTTCAGCGTCTCTTCCGACGCCAGCAGCCGAACCGTCGGGCTGTCGGCGTCGAGTACGTCGACGAGCTCTTCGATCGTCTCGTAGGTGGGGTTGATCAGGTACAGTTCCTCGTCCGCCGCCGAGAACGACTCCTCGAGGGCGGTGGTCAACGAATCAGCGACTACGTTCGTTTCCATTGTATTGGTATAATATTGACCGATGTATTTAATATTAGCGACCGTTCGGCAACGAAATCCGACCGAGGATTTAAATATATGTTCCGAAGGCGCGGGAGAAACGGCGTTCAGTATTCCGGCGGGTCGTCGACGAATTCGTCGGTCCAGCGGAGTCGGCCGTCGAAGCGGACCGGCGCGCTGTACCGTTCGAACAGCTCGCGGAGTCGCTCGCGGTCGAGCGTCGTCCGGGCGGTCGTCCCGGCCGCGCGCTCCCGGTCGTCGAAGGGGTCGCGGTACCGGCGGCCGGCGGCGTCCGGCGCGGTCGCCTCGTAGCCGACCGCGAACCCGTCGTCGGCCCGCTCGAGTTCGAAGACACCGGCGTCGCCGCGCGGCGACCGGAGCCGCGCGGTGCCGTCGCCGACGACGACGTAGTCCCGGCCGGCGAGCACCTCGCCGCGGGCCAGCGCCATCGCGCGGTCGAAGGCGAAGCCGGCGGCCAGCAGCTCCGCGAACGTCGTCCCGACGGTCACCGCTTGCTCGTCGAGGACGGTCGTCAGCGTCACCGCCCCGGCCGTCGCTCCCTGCCGCACGAGATCGTAGCCCTCGTGATAGGAGCCGCAGGCGTTGAGGAAGAACGACGCCGCCTCGCAGCCGTCGAGGTCGGCGGTCGCGAGGTGACCGTCCGGACAGACCAGCCCCTCCACCTCGCAGTGGCCGATGAAGTGGACGAGGTCGGTCGGCCGCTCGAACAGCGCCGCGAGTTCGGCGGTCGTCAGCCGCTCGCGGACGCGGACGTCGACGGATCGGCCGTCGAGCCGGCGCCGGTAGACCTCCGCGACGTCGCCCTCCGAGCGCATCGCCTCGTCGTTGCAGACCACCTCGACGTCGAAGCCGTCGCCGGCCGATCCCGGCTCGTCTCCCAGAAGCGTGAACGCGTCGACCGGCGTCCCGTCGCCGCGCCAGGCGTGGAACCGGCTGTCGGCCAGCGTCGGATCGACCGCCTCGACGCTGGCCGTCTCCCCGCGGAAGAACTCGTCGAGGCTCCGCTTCAGCAGCGCCTGCGGGTCCAGCTCGGAGGCCTCTGCGGGGTAGACGGTGCTCAGCCGGTCCAGCAGGTACGGGAGATACCGGCCGTTCTCGACGTCGTCGTTCACGTAGGTGGCGAGCGGCCACGTCCCGCCGTAGCCGCCGTCGTCGACGACGGCCCGGAGCCGTTCGAGCGGCGTCGCCGACCGGAGTCGGTCGGCGTCGTCGACGTCGACCGGCAGCGGCCCGCTCTCGCCGTCGACCGACCGGAGTGCGGTGTCGAGCCCGCAGAGGTCGCCGACCAGCCCGCCGACCGCCTCGGCGAACGCCGGCAGCGGCTCGAACTCGTGATCGAGGGCGTCGCCGCCGAGGGTCGGCGCCCCGGCCGTCGTCAGCAGGTCCGCGCCCAGGTAGTACGCAAGCGGCGCGGCGACGAGCACGGCGGTCGGGTCGGCCGGGACGGTCATCGTCGGTCGGTCGTCGTCCGGCTCGGGGGCGGCCGTCGCCCCCTCCTCGAGGACCACCTGCGGGGTCCGGGGTCGACGTCCGGGATGGGAGCGTCCGGGCCCCGCCGTCCGGTGGGTGCGGGCGGCGGCGGTCACCGCCGCCGCCAGCCCGGCCGGCGTCGGCGGTACCGTCACCGTCTCCCTCGGCGTCGGCGTCTCGCTGAACCCGACGGCCACCGGCCGCGGCTCGGGAAAGCGGAGCCGCGGCCCCTCGGACCCGGCGTCGACGGACGCCGGCCCCTCGAAGGCGACCCGCGTCTCGAGCGGTCCGTCGACGATCAGCCGGTGAACGCCCGCGGCGAGCGTCCCCTCGGACAGCGGTCGATCATCGTCGCCGATCACGACGACGTCCTGCGCTGGGAGGCCGAGCGCCTCCGTCGTGCCGATCGCGGCCGCGTCGACGCGGACGCCGAGCGCGGGCGGGTCGCCGCCCGGCCGCCAGCCCTCCGTGTCGATGACGATGGCGTCCCGCTCCCCGAATCCGCAAAGGCGGTCGTCGGCCCCCGACCATTCGACCATCTACCCGTCAGTACGGGGCCGACTGTATAGTACTGTTCCTCCGACCAGGCCCGGTCGGGTTCGGGTCGCGACGCCGGATGCTCTCGCGGCAACGGGTAGATTCTTATCGTGCCCGCCCCTGAACGATGTATGAGCTACGACAGCGTCCGCGAGATCGACCCCGCGGCGGCCGACGCCCTCGAGGGCGAGCGCGACCGACAGGAAAACACCCTCGCGATGATCGCCTCCGAGAACCACGTCTCCGAGGCCGTGCTCGAGGCCCAACGCTCGGAGCTGACCAACAAGTACGCCGAGGGCTACCCCGGCGAGCGGTACTACGCCGGCTGCGAGCACGCCGACGAGATCGAGGAACTGGCGATCGAACGCGCCCGGCAGCTGTGGGGCGCCGACCACGTCAACGTCCAGCCGCACTCCGGCACCCAGGCCAACATGGGCGTCTACCTGGCGATGTTGGAACCCGGCGACCGCATCCTGTCGCTGGAACTCGAACACGGCGGCCACCTGAGCCACGGCCACCCGGCGAACTTCACCGGCCAGACCTACGAGGTCGAACAGTACGAGGTCGACCCCGAGACGGGTTATCTCGACTACGAGGGGCTCCGCGAGCAGGCCGAGGCGTTCGACCCCGACATCATCGTCTCGGGCTACTCCGCTTACCCCCGGGAGGTGGAGTTCGACCGCATCCAGGCGGCCGCCGACGCCGTCGACGCCTACCACCTCGCCGACATCGCCCACATCACCGGCCTCGTGGCCGCCGGCGTCCACCAATCGCCGGTCGGCGTCGCCGACTTCGTGACGGGGTCGACGCACAAGACCATCCGCGCCGGCCGCGGCGGCATCATCATGTGCGACGAGGAGTACGTCGACGACGTCGACGCGTCGGTGTTCCCCGGCGCCCAGGGCGGCCCGCTGATGCACAACGTCGCCGGCAAGGCCGTCGGATTCGCGGAGGCCCTGGAGCCGGAGTTCGAGGCCTACGCCCGCCGGGTCATCGACAACGCGACGGCGCTCGGCGACCGCCTCCAGGAGCACGGCTTCTCGCTCGTCTCCGGCGGCACCGACAACCACCTCGTGCTGGTCGACCTCCGTGAGTCCCACCCCGACACCCCCGGCGGCGTCGCCGAGGAGGCCCTCGAGGAGGTCGGTATCGTCCTCAACAAGAACACCGTCCCCGGCGAGACCCGGTCGCCGTTCAACCCCTCGGGGATCCGCGCCGGAACGCCCGCGCTGACGACCCGCGGCTTCGACGAGGACGCCTGCCGGCGGGTCGCCGACGTCATCGCCCGCGTCGTCGACAGCCCCGACGACGACGAAATCGCGCGCGAGGCCGCCGCCGAGGTCGAGGCGCTCTGCGCCGACTACCCGCTGTACGACGGCGACGCCGCGATCACCGACGTCGAGTAGGCACGGTCTCGGTCTTGGTCCCGGTCACTCCAGACCGCCCTCGAAGGCGTCGATGTGCTCATTATCATGGGTGACGTACACCTCGGCACCCGTCCGCCGAGCTATCGCCTTCACCTTCCGGAGCGACCGGACCGACTCCTGGAGGTCCCAGTTGAACGACGCGAGGTGCTCCCGTTCGTAGCCGTCCTGCTGGTGGGCGACGTCGGCGGCGAGCACCACCGGTCCCGACGGGAGTTCGACGACGACCGACTGGTGGCCGGGGGTGTGGCCGGGCGTCGGCACGGTCCGGACGGTGCCGTCCCCGAAGACGTCGTATTCGCCCTCCAGCGGCGTGACGTCGTACTCCTCGGAGCGAAGCACGTCGAAGTCACCCTCCAGGTAAAAGACCTCCTGGACCGGAACGGGCCAGTTGGCGTACCGTAGTTCCCGTTTTTGGACCAGGAACTCCGCCTCCGGGAAGGTGTCCATGTGGCCGGCGTGGTCCGAATGGAGGTGAGTCATCACGACGTAATCGACCTCCTTGGGGGCGTAGCCGGCGTCCTCCAGGCTCGCCCGGGGATGCATCTCGGGGCCGTAGTCGATGGCCGGCAGGAACGCCTCCATGAATCCGGCGCCGTGCTGACCGTACTCCGCGGGCGCGTCCAGCATGTCGTGGCTCAGGCCGGTGTCGACGACCACCAGGCCCTCCGGGTGGTCGACGAGATAGAACGGACAAACCACCTCGTACCCCTCGCCCGGGCCGGTCAGCTGCACGAGAAAGCTGTTGTCGAGCGTCCAGTTCGCCGTATTGAACCCGTGGACCGTGTTGGCAGTTGCCATTCCCGCCACAAGAAAGACCGACCCAACCTAAAGGTACGCCTCCCGGTCACCGCTCGCCGGGAACCGAAGCGATGAGATGAGTGGGTCGCCCATTCCCTTCCGTGACCGACCATCCTCGGCGTTTCCTTGCCCGGCTGAAGCGCCCGCTGCTGTACCTCATGAGCCTCGGCTACGTCGTCGCCGGCGTCATGCACTTCGTCTACCCGTCGGCGTACGCCCAGATCGTGCCGCCGGTGCTGCCGGCGCCGCTGCTGCTGGTCTACCTGTCCGGCGTCGCCGAGATCGCCGTCGGCGTCGGGCTGCTCTACCCGCCGACCCGCCGGGCGGCCGCCGTCGCGACGATGCTGCTGCTGGCGGCGATCTTCCCCGCCAACGTCTACATGGCGGTGAGCGGCGTCGCCGTCCAGGGACCGGTGTCGGCCGACCCCTCGCCGGCCGTCCGGTGGGGGCGACTCCCGCTGCAGGCCGTCCTCGTCGCGTGGGCGTGGTGGTACACGCGGCCGCTGCCGGACGGCTAACGGTGCGATGATCCTCGCGACGGCAGCGGGAACGAGGCTGCGCCGGGGTCGACGGTCGACCCTCCCGACGCTCGGCGACGACGCCTCGCAATGATAGTAGCTGCTAACACGACTTCCCTATTCGGTACAGCGATGAACCCGATTCGGTGCACCGAGACGCGAATCGACCGTTCGAAGTCCTGCCGCCTTCTGTTGTATTATTCGTGCCGTGTCGAATGCGGGGGGCGAGTCTCGCACGGAAAGAGCCACGGTGTAGATAGAGTTCGCACGCCTATACAGACAGCAGTTCGCAGGCTGTCACGGCGCTGCAGAGCACGGGGCAAAGTTAGTACCATCCGTTTTTATGCTCGCTGGAGCGGACGGTAATGCAGTATACCGATGAATTGACCCGTCAATAGCAGGATTTTAGATGTCACGAGCGGGTGTCGATATATGATCCCAAATTACGGAGAGAAGTTTGACGCAGAGGGGCTTTTTTCGCCCGAAGAGGCCGTTAACGTACAAGGAGACGGCCTGCCGGAGGTCCCACGAGTCGTTATCCTGGGGTATCAGGCGGAACTCACGGAAGCAGTCAGCCGCCAAGCCGACGAACCGATTGAACTCGTTCGGTCCCAGCGAGTATACCCCGTGACCGGGACTGTTGGGTACGTGCCCGTTCACGAATCAGGAGTCGGTGCGCCAGTTACAGCGACAATTACCGAGAACGTCATCGCAGCCGGCGCAGAGGTCATCGTCATGTTAGGGGGCTGTGCCGCGCTCCAGACTGAGATCGCACCCGACGCGGCGATTCTCCCGACAGACACGATCCGCGACGAAGGCGTCTCATATCATTATATCCCGGGAAATGAACCAGTGACGGCGACACAACCGCTTGTGGACTCGCTTGAGAAGAGTCTATCCACCGCAGGCTTCGACACAGTTCAAGGGACGACGTGGACGACGAGCGCGATGTACCGAGAAACACTGCCTGAGATAGAACATTATCAGCAGAACGGGGTCGTCTCGCTAGATATGGAGTCAGCAGCAATCTGGGCCGTTTGCCAATACCGGGGGGTCGACGCGGCGACGGTCCAGCATATCGGTGACTATCTCACCGCCGAGGAATGGATTCCAGATACAGACACGGATTGGGGCCTCCCGAAGATGATCGGTCCCACGATAGAAGCAGTAGAAGCATACGTGGCGGGTCTGTAATGTGCGAGAATTGCAATCTGGAAAAGAAGTCTCGGCCTATTCTGGGTCATATGGTCTTGGGGCCCACGTTACTGAATAGAGACTCTACATCTTGCACGCCACTTCTGACAGGAGTCAGATATGTTCCGAGTTTCCGGTGCTCCCCCACTCATCTATACCGATCGGGCGATTCACTGTCGAGACCGAACGAATGAAGCCGTACCACTAGTAACCGATGATCGCTACGAGCGGGCGGGTCTCTCCGTCGTTGCACGGCCGGCCGAACTTTAACAGACCTCGCCGCGAGCATCGGATATGAACTTCGTCGTCGCCGCCACCGAGGGCGCGACCGTCGGCGAACTCGCCGACTGCGACTTGGCGTGCGCGCCGCCGTTCGACACCATCTGGAGCCCGGTCCCGACGGCCGCGACAGTGCTCGGAGGGCGATTGTGAGACGACGACGGCTCCTGGCGAGCGTCGGCCTGCTGGCCGTCCCGGCCGCCGGCTGTACCGACGACGCCGACACGGGTGCCGAGGCTGACGAGGCCGACACGGATGCTGGACCCGACGACGTCGGCACGGACGCGACGACCCCGACCGACGCGGAGGCCGACGACGCGGCCGCGACCGACCGCGGAACGCCGACGCCGACCGCGGCCGTCGACGACCTCGACCTGCGGGAGGCGAACGTCACCGGCGTTGACGTCGAAGCCAGCGGCGACGAGTACCGCTTCTCGGTGACACTCATCCACGACGACGACGGCGAGGACGGCTACGCCGACTGGTGGCAGGTCGAAACCCTCGACGGCCGGCGGGTCGGTCGTCGCGACCTCGCCCACCCGCACGGCACCCGGGAGTTCACGCGCTCGGAGGCCGTCTCGCCGCCGGAGGGTGCCGACTGCGTCGTCGTCCGCGGCCACGACCAGACACACGGCTACGGCGGCCGGGCCGCCGTCGTCGCCCTCGACTCCGGGGCGACCCGGCTCCGCCGGCAGGGCGAATCCTGGTCGGCGTTCGACGCCTCGGACTGCCCTAACCGGGGGAGCTACCGGCGCCGGATGCGACCCTCGCGGAGCCACCTGTCGTAGGTCTCGCCGAGTCCCCGCGGGTCCCTGAGCCGCAGGAGGGTGTCCGGAAACGCGCCGGGGAGCATCACGTCGAGGGTCCGAAGGGGTTCGTCGTCGAGGCCGCCGTCGGCCCGGCGGTCGGCGCGGAGCGTTTCGAACTCTTCGCCGAACGGCGGCGCGTGTCCCGCCTGATGGACCCGGAGGACGCGGGGGGCGTTCGGGCAGACGTAGATGTGGTCGTCGAGGGTGTAGCCGCGGAGACAGCCGGCATCGAGCCACCGGTCCAGTCCGTCCCGGAAGGAGCCGTGTTCCGGGCTGTCGCCGTCGGCGTTGACGTCGCCGTGGTGGACGTCGAACCCGCGGACGTAGTCGTACCAGTTCCGCTCGTGTTCGACGACGTCGGGATCGGTAGAGTCGGCGCCGTCGGCAGGTTGCTTCGGACCGCGCCGCCGGCCGAGCGTCCGGGCGACGGCGGCGTTCCAGCCCGCGATGACCGCGATCGCGAGGAGTCCGGCCGTGAGACGGAGGGCTCGCATACCCCGTATGAACCCCCGCGTTTTGAGTATCTTGTGTACGATTGCCACCCCGTGCGAGCCCTGCTGTTCACCGGCGATGAACCCCTCTACCTGCCCCGGTACCTCGCGCCGATACTGGAACGGCACGCCGACTGCTTCGAGGCGGTCGTCGTCGCCCCGCCTGCCCGCCCCCGGACCGAGCAGGTCCGTCGGCAGTACCGGATGTTCGGCCCCGTCGACTTCCTCCGGATGGGCGCGCTGTTCCTCCGCGGCCGGGCGCTGGACGCCCTGGACGCCGTCGGCGGCCTCGGACGGCGGTACACCGGTCGGTTCCACTCGGTGCGACGGCTCGCCGCCGCCCACGACCTACCGGTCTGGCGGGCCGACGACGTCGACGACCCGGCGTTCGTCGACCGGGTCCGGGCGCTGGACCCCGACCTCTATCTCAGCGTCGTCGCCGGCCAGCGCCTCGGAGCGGAACTGCTCTCGATCCCCGACGACGCCGTGAACCTCCACGGGTCGCTGCTGCCGAAGTACCGCGGCCGTGCCGTCGGCTTCTGGCCGCTGTACCACGGCGACGACCGGACCGGGGTCACCGCACACGTGATGACCCGGGAGTGGGACGCCGGCCCCATCATCGAACGGCGGTCGTTCCGGCTATCGGCTGACGACACGGTCCACGACGTCTACCGGCGGCTCTCGGACGTCGGCGCGGACCTGGCCTGTGACCTGCTCGAACGGTACCCGACCGATTTCGAGACCCGCCCGAACGAGACGACGCCCGACGACTACCACACCCTGCCGACGCCGGCCGAACGGCGGCGGTTCCGACGACGCGGCAACGCCTTCCTGTGAGGCGGGCACCGCTGGAATACACGAACGTGTACACATACACTCGAGGACACGCCTCGTTCGACACGAACCCGAACAATTGATATGTGCGGCGGCGGGCCTTTCTCGTAATGACCGAGGTCATCGACGGGAAGGCGGTCGCCGCCGACGTCCGGGAGTCGCTGTCCGAGAGCATCGAGACGCTGCGGGCGGCCGGCGTCACCCCCGGGCTGGCGACGGTGCTGATGAGCGACGACCCCGCCAGCGAGACGTACGTCTCGATGAAGCAGCAGGACTGCGAGGAGGTCGGCATCGACGGCATCCACGTCGAGATCGACCCCGAGGCGCCGGCGGCGGAGCTGTACGAGACCGTCGAGGAGCTCAACGACGACGACGACGTCCACGGCATCCTGGTGCAGATGCCCGTCCCGGACCACGTCGACGACCGGCGGGTGCTGCGGGCCATCGACCCGGTGAAGGACGTCGACGGCTTCCACCCGGCGAACGTCGGCCGGCTCGTGGCCGGCAACGACCGCTACCGGCCATGTACGCCCCACGGCGTCCAGAAGCTGCTGGAGGCCTACGATGTCGAGACCGAGGGCGCCGACGCGGTCATCGTCGGCCGGTCCGACATCGTCGGCAAGCCGCTGGCGAACCTGCTGCTGCAGAAGCGCGAGGACGGCAACGCGACCGTGACGGTCTGTCACTCCCGGACGGGCGATCTCGCCGAGCGGACGCGTCAGGCCGACGTCCTCGTGGCCGCGGCCGGTCGCCCGGAGTTCATCGACGGCGAGATGGTCGGCGAGGGGGCGACGGTCGTCGACGTCGGCATCAACCGGGTGGACGTCGACACCGAGAAGGGGTACGAACTCGTCGGCGACGTCGACTACGAGGCCGCCCGGCAGAAGGCCGACCATATCACGCCCGTCCCCGGCGGCGTCGGGCCGATGACCCGCGCGATGCTGCTGTACAACGCGGTCAAGGCCGCCGGGCTGCAGACGGGCGTCGACGTCGAGCTGCCGTGAGCCACCCGACGCCGGACGAACTCGCGGCCCGCTACGACGACGTTTACCGAAAGTCCGAGCGCATCGACCTCGACCCCGAGCGGTTCGACCGCGGCCGCGAGCGCGGCGACGATGGCGGCTGGGGCATCGGCGCACTCGTCGCCGACGACGGCCGGGTTCTGCTGGTCCGGGAGGGCGACACCTGGCTCCTTCCCGGCGGCCGGCTGGAACCAAGCGAGTCGCCCGCGGCCGGCGCGGTGCGCGAGGTCCGCGAGGAGACCGGCGTCGACGTCGAGATCGTCGGGCTCGGCGCCGTCGCCGAGCAGACGTTCCGGCGGGCCGGCGGCGACGCGACCTACACGTTCCACTTCGCGACCTTCCTCGCCGAGCCGTCGTCGACCGACCTCGCGGCCGACCCGGGCCGACCCGACGAGGGCATCGACGAGGTCGCCTGGCGCGAGACGATCCCCGAGGCAACGTTCGACCGCGACCTGGTGGTCCGACTCGCCCGGGAGTTCATATAGGAGAAGGCGGCCAGCCTCGCCGTGCTCGACTGACGCGCCCCGGAGCGCTCCGCGACGAGCGCGACACGCCGCTCCGGGGGCTGGCCGGTGTCGCCTGCTCGCCTACACCTCCTCCGCCAGCTCCAAAGCCGTCTCGCGTTCGACCGGCCCCGCCTCCGTCAGCCGCTCCAGCAGGCGCTCGACGGCGCTCGCCGTCGGCTCCCGGTCGATCCGCCGGAGCAGTTCCCGGGCTGCCTCCGGCTCCGTCCGGGAGTCGAAGACGAACCGCCGACGACCGCCGAACGCCCCGGGGTCGAACGGCTCGAAGGCGGCAGGGTCGTCGAGACTCGCCCCGTCCTCGACCGCCAGCGTCGTCGCCGCCTTTCCGACGACGGCCTTCCGCTCGCCGACGGACGCTCCGACCGCCCGAAGGACGTCACTACAGGCCGGGACAATCTCGGCGACGGTCACGCCTGCGTCGGCGCCGCGGGTCTCCGTGGCGGCGACGACCTCCTCGGTGACAGCGTGGCCGGCGCGGCCGCCGAGCCCGCCGACCGACGCGTCGACGCGGTCGATACCGGTCTCGGCGGCGACGAGCGCGTTCGCCGTCGCACAGCCCAGGTCGTCGCGGAAGCGGACGCCGGCGCGCGTGAGGTCGGCGCTGGCGTCGGCCAGCGTCCGGAGGAACCCGGCGACGAACGGCGGCGTCCGTGCGCCGACGGTATCCGCCAGGACGATCGGGCAGTCGAACCGGCCGAAGGCGCCCGCGATGGCCGGCACTTCCGCCCGAAAGGCGTCCACGAGCGCCAGGTGGACGTCGACCCCGCCCTCCCGGGCCCGGAGGACGGCCTCGCTCGCGCGGTCGAAGGCCTCGTCGCGCGAGCAACCGAGCCGGTGCTCCAGCCGGGCGTCGGAGACCGGCACGACCACCTCGACCGCGTCGGCGTCGGCCGCCAGCGCCGCCGCGACGTCGTCGACGGTGGCGCGACAGCGCGGCACGACGTCCGCCGAGAGGTCGGCCGCGAGCCGCTCGGTCGTCTCGCGCTCGGCGGCCCCGGCGGCCGGACGGCCCGTCCCGACCAGCGGGACGCCGAGTCGGTCCAGCGCCCGCCCGGCCTCGACCCGCTGCTCGACGGTGAGCCCATCGTCTGACAGCTGCGGCGCCGCCCGGAGCGTGATGTCGCAGAGTCTCACGCGACGTCACCACGGGGCGCCGTCCGCTGTGCGACGGCCGTGACATCTTGCCGGCAGTCGTCCATACACGCCCTGCGGGCGGCCGACGCAAAAGTACCTGGGCGGCCGACTCAGGCGAGCCCGTCGAGTCGGGTCTCGGCCTCGACGAGCGCCGACTCGTCGTCGTCGGCCAGGTATCGGCCGACGTCCCGGATCGCGGCGACGAGCGACTCCGCGTCCGCCGGCGGGACGTCGCCGTCGAGCGCCCTGACCCGCTTGACGTGCTCGTCCAACCGTCCGAGCAGCCGCCCGGTGGTCGGATCGGGACGTTCTTCGAGGTACGTCCGGAGGTCCGAGCGATACTCCCGCACCGCCTCGGCGTACGCCAGCCCCCGCATCGCGCGCAGGCTCTCGGGGACCGCCGCCGGCGCCGGTCGCTCCCCGAGGTCGGCCCGCAATAGCCCGGTGAAGTACAGCTCCTCCTCGTCGCCGACCTCCAGCCGGCGGTCGAGTTCGCCGGCGACGTGCCGCAGCTCCATCGCCGCGAGGTAGGTGTCGTCGAGCGGGCGGAGCTCGCCGGCGTCGATGAAGCCGTAACCGCGGGTGAACTCCCGGCACCGCTCGGCGGCCATCGACGCGAGCCGCCGCAGCGACGACTCGTCGATCTCGTCCCGGACCGGCGTGAGATCAAGGGTCGCCGCGGTGGCCGTGTGCAGCGCCCGCTCGTCGTCGACGCCGACGCTGTAGAGGCTGCCGCAGTCCGGACAGGCCACCTCGCCCGTGTCGTAGTATGACCACTCGGTCCCGCACTCCTTGCACTCGCGGTGACCGCGGATTTCCATGATCGCTACTGTGCGGTCGAGGGACTAAACCTCCCTGGCGTCGAAGCCGTCGAACCGCTCGTCGATCCGGTCGGCGGCGACGGCCAGGATGAGTTCGATCCGCGTCGCCCACGGCGTCGCCTGGGAGAACCGGACGTGGTCGTACTCGGCGAGGGTCGCACCGCCGCCGGGGGTCCCGTACACCGGCTCCGTCGGCCCGGCGTGACACCGCGAGGCGACGACCACGGGCAGGTCGGCCTCGGCGACGGCCCGCCCGAGCGCCGCGGTCGCGTTCCCGAGTCCGGTCCCGGCGACGACGACCGCGTCGCCTCGGTCGACGGCGGCGTCGAATTCCGCCCGGCCGACGCCCGACGCCGAGGTCACCAGCGGGACGGTCGGGTGGTCGTCCGGAACCGGCAGTCGGTCGTCACGCGGTGCCGGCTCCCGGTACCAGTGGACGCGCCGCCTGGTGACCCGCGCCAGCGGCCCCGACTCCGGCGACCGGAAGGTGTCGAGCGCCGCGGTGTGGCTCTTCCGGACGGTCGCGGCGGCGTGCAGCTCCTCGTCGAAAGCGACGCACGTCCGGTCCGGGAGCCGCTCGTCGGCGGCGGCCCGGACGGCCGTCCGGAGGTTGGTCGGGCCGTCGTTTCCGAGTTCGTCCGGGCGGCGCTGGGCGCCGGTGACGGCGACCGGCGCCTCGCAGGTAATGTCGAGATACCGGGCCGTTTCCGCCAGCGTGTCGGTCCCGTGGGTGACGACGAAGCCGTCGGCGTCGTGGTCGGCGATCCGGCGGGCGACCCGACCACAGACCGACGGCGACATGTCGAACCCCGGCCGGTCGGCGACCGTCTCGACGGTGACGTCGGCGTACTCGTCGAGGCCCGGTACTGCCTCCAGGAGGTCCGCTCCGGAAAGGGCGGGCGTGGCCCCCGTCTCGTCGCCGTCGGCCGTCGACGCGATGGTTCCGCCCGTCGCGATGACGTGGATGTCCATACAGGGTCTGCGTGGAGCGACCCGTTGTGGCTTCCGGTCGTAGCGGGGCGGCAACTTTCTTCTGAGGGGCGATCGAGGGAAACACATGCGCGACGAAGAGGAAATTCGCGAGCAGTACGAGTTCCTGAAGAACGAACTCGACGACGAGGAAATGAACCACGAGGGCGTCAGGGAGATGTTCACCTACTACAAGCGAGCACTCGGGTGGGTGCTCGAAGAGGAGTACATCTGAGAGCGGACCTGTGCATCGGGGCCGACAGACTTAATATCCGACGGCGAGTCGTCTGCAATGACGCTTCGCTTGGAGGGCCGAAGCGTCAGCGGGGACCGATTCAGGGCGGCAAGCGCCCGACCGACTTTTCGGCGGTCGGGTCGCTTTCCTCTCTCGCTGAACGACACCGAACAGAGATTCGTCCGTCGTACCGATCGTCGGGTCGGGTCCCGCCCCCGTCCCCGCCTTCGGCCACGGAGAACCTTTCCGAAGTGCGATACGTTCGCCGAACGTCCGGTAGCTTACACCGGCCACCATCCGGTCAGACGGCGCCCAGCGGGTGTTTCGGCCCACATCGCGGCGCTCGTCCCGGCTGCACATCCGGTATGTTTAAGCGAACACGATAGTAACAGGCAGACAGAACTTATCGATGCACGACCTGACAGGATTCCAGCGAGACCTACTCTACGTCATCGCCGGCCGCGAGGACCCACACGGACTGGCGATAAAGGAGGAACTCGAGAGCTACTACGAGAAGGAGATCCACCACGGACGGCTCTACCCCAACCTCGACACCCTCGTCGAGAAGGGTCTCGTCGAGAAGGGCCAGCGGGACCGCCGGACGAACTTCTACACGCTCACCCGGCGCGGTCGCCGCGAGGTGGAGGCACGGCGGGAGTGGGAAGGGAGCTACGTCGACCTGGAATGACCGCGATTTTGAATCGACCGGCAGTGTGAAATTACCGTCGTAAATCTCTAACACAGATCCCGCAAACGAAGTTAGGAAAGCTTGGCCTTTTGTAGTTCGAGTATAACGTTCGGGCCATGGAGTTCGGGCTATCGGAGGAGCAACGACAACTGCGGAGCGAGGTGCAGCGGTTCGCGGAGAACGAAATCCTGCCGGTCGCCACGGAGTACGACCGCGAGGAGAAGTACCCCTGGGAGGTCGTCGACGAGGCCGCCGAGATGGGACTACTCGCGCCGCAGGTACCCTTCGACTACGGCGGCGCCGGCTACGACGTCCTCGATACGTGTCTCATCGTCGAGGAGCTGTTCGCCGCCGATCCCGGCATCGGACTGTGTCTGGCCTCGACCGCCTTCGGGAGCGAGGCGATCATGGAGTACGGCACCGAAGAACAGAAACAGAAGTACCTCGAGCCGCTCGCTTCCGGCGACGCAATCATGGGCGCGGCCATCTCGGAGCCGGACACCGGCTCGGACGTCTCCTCGGTATCGACGCGGGCGACCCAGGACGGCGACGAATGGGTGATCGACGGCCACAAGATGTGGATCACCAACGGCTCCGTCGGGGACTACTTCGTCGTCCTCTGTGAGACCGACCCCGACGCCGAGGGCCGCTACAACGGCT
>PXRL01000016.1:0-12895 GCA_003020965.1 Halobacteriales archaeon QS_4_69_225 | reverse complement strand
CGCCGAGCGCGCCCTGGAGTACGCCGAACAGCGCGAGCAGTTCGGCCAGCCCATCGGCGACTTCCAGGCCATCCAGCACAAACTCGCCGACATGCACACCGACTGCGAGGCCGCACGGCAGCTCACCTACAAGTCCGCGTGGTCCGTCGACCACGCCGACGGCCAGTTGACGAAGCTCGCGTCGATGGCCAAGGAGTTCGCCTCCCGCGTGGCGGTCGACGCCGCAAACGAATGCGTCCAGATCCACGGCGGCTCCGGCTTCGTCGACGACTTCGACGCCGAACGGCTCTACCGCGACGCCAAGATCACCCAGATTTACGAGGGCACCACCGAAATCCAGAAGATGATCATCGCCCGCGAACTCCAGGGCAAGGGCTTCTAGGCACCCACTTTTTACTCGCTCGGGCTTCCTCGCTCGCTTCGCTCGCTGCGGAGAGCCACTCTCTGCTCGCGGGCCTTCGGCCCGCTCGCACGGTCAGCGGGACCTTCGGTCCCGCTCGACTCGCAAAAACGTGGGGAAAAAACCGCAACCGGACGCTCGACCTCCGGTCTCGCGTCCAGGGAACCGCTCGCGCGCCGGCGGCGCGCTCGCGGATACTTGGACTCGACGCCCCGACCTGCTCAGTATTTACCGGTGGCCGGCCCTGCTCACCGTTTCAGTGTATCGTCGTTCCCTCGCCGATTCGGGTCTGGTAGGCGCGGGCGTCGACGTCCTCGGCTTCGAAGGCGTCGACCATCGCGCCGGCGATCTCGCGGCGATCCGGCTCGCGACAGGCGGCGATGACGGCCGGGCCGGCCCCGGAGATGGTGACGCCCGTCGCGCCGCTTTCGAGTGCCGCCTCCCGGACCGCGTCGTAGCCGGCGATGAGTTCCGCACGGGCCGGGGTGACGACGCCGTCGGCCATCCCCGTCCCGACCAGCGCCGGATCGTCGCGGGCCATCCCGATCGCCAGCGTCGCGGCGCTGCCGACCACGTCGACGAGCTGCTCCATCCGCATCCCGTCGGGGACGACCGCCCGAGCGTCGCGGGTCGAGACGACGATCTCCGGCAGGCAGGCCACGAGCGGGATGGAGGCGTCGACCTGCGCGACGCCGTCGGCTCTCGCGACGGTGAACCCGCCCAGAATCGAGGGAGCGACGTTGTCCGCGTGGGCCGTTCCCGAGACGACCGCCTCTCCCTCGGCGGCGATGGAGACGAGCTCCTCGCGGGAGTAGCCGCGACCGTACAGTTCGTTGAGCCCGACGGCCGCCGCGGCCGCCGACGCCGCCGACGACCCCAGTCCGGAGGCCGGCCGCACCCCCTTGTCGATCTCGATGTGGGCGGGAGCGTCCAGCGCCTCCGCGACGGCGCCGACGGTGTTCTCGTCGGGGTCCTCGGGGATGTACTGGCTGCCGGCGCCGGTCACCCGGATGGAGGTGCGCTCGGCCCGCTCGAGACGGACTACGTCCGCCGGCCGCCCCAGGGCCGCCCCGAAGACGTCGAACCCGCTGCCGAGGTTCGCGCTCGTCGCGGGGGCCCTGACGATGAGCATACCCCTGGCTTCCGTGACGGCGGGCAAAAAGGTAGCGACCACGTCCCCTCCGGCCTGACGGTGGTACGTCGTCGGTCCGGGGAGAAATTTCTCGTGCGCTCCGGAGAAAACTTATTACGCCGAACGCCGCCACCACCGGATATGGACCCCGATACTCGCTCGTACGGCATCGCGGGCGTCGCCGCTTTCTGCGTCGTCGCCGGGGGTGTCGCCGCCGGGACGGTGCTGGCAGGGTTCCCCTCGGAGCCCCGCGGCGACGGGCTGCCGACGTTCTTCGCCGCCATAGTGCTGCTGGAGGTGCTGTCCGTCGCGACGGCTGCGCTGCTGGAGGCCGGACTGCTGGCCGGCATAGTCAGGTCGAGGGACCTCCAGCGGCCGCCGCGGGCCCTGCTTGAGGCCGGCGCCCTCGCCGGCGGCCTGGCGGTCCCGCTGTACTGGGCGGTTCTCGAGTTCGGGCGCGAGGCGGTTCCGCTGGCCGGTCGCGGCCTGGTAGGGAACGGCCTGCCGGCGGTCTTGGCGGGTCTCGGCCTCCTGTCCGCGGGGGTCGGTGTCCTCGTGGTCGCCGTCGGGCCGCTGTCGCGGACGGAGAGGGGACTGCTCGGCGGCGCTCTTCTCGCGGTTCTCGTCGGCGCCCTCCTCGGAGAACTCCCCACCAACGAGGGGTTGCTCGGTGCCGTCCTCGGAACGGGACCGCTGTACGCCGCAGTCGGCCTGTACGCCCTCGCGCTCACCGGACTGCTCGCTGCGGCGACGGCACTCCGCCCGGACGCTGCCCACCGGCTCGCGCTCCCGCCCGCGCTGCTCGGGACCGCCGTCGCCGTCCTCGGGTTCCTGACCGACTCGTTCTGGTTCGGCACGCTCGCGGCCCTCGCCGCCGTCGTGACGCTGTGGGCGTTCTGGGCGCTGTATCCACGGAGCGAGTCGACGACCGAGTCCCCGCGGCAGGAGACGGAGGCCTACTCCTGACCGGCCACCGACCTGAAGAGCCATTTCCGTGGGGGGCTGACCGCCCTACACGACCGGTACCGTCGGGGGCGGACTCGCGGGACTGGCCGCCGCCTACCGTCTGCAGAACGCCGGCCACGAGGTGACGGTCTTCGATGCGGGCGACCGGATTTGCGCCCCCGATTTGGACGGAAATGTACAAAATCAAGCCAGGTAAAATGGAAGAAAAGCTATATAGAGTCACCCGTTTCGGGTCGGTATGGACCCCGACACGCGTTCGTATCTCATCGCCGGTGGAACGGCGCTGCTCTCAGTCGTCGGGTACGCGGCGCATCGCGCCGTTTACGAAGAGTTCTCTGCTGCGAGCGTGCAGTACGATCACATAGGGGTCGCGTTCGGGGCATTCCTCGCGCTAGCGTTCTTGATAACGGGTATCTTCGCCATTACTGAAGCCGCACTCCTGGCCAGTCTCGTCGCGCTGGCCGACCTCCCGCCGTGGGGTCGTCGGCTGCTGGAGACCGGGTCGGCCGCCGGTGGCCTGGCAATGGCCCCCGCCGGCCTGGCAACGGCCCCCGCCGCCGCCTCGGCGATCGGTGATGCCCCCAGGATAACGCTCTTGGGCGCGTGGTGGCTGTTGGCCGGGATCGGCGTCCTCGGTTTTAGCCTCGGAATCCTCGCAACCGTCCTCGGGCCGCTGTCGCGGTCCCACGCCGGGCTGCTGGTCGGTACCCTGGCGACGATTCTCGGGGCGACCGTCTTCACAACCAGCGCCGTCTGGTCGCCGCCGATATTCTTCGCGCTCGGCCTCTATGCGCTCGTACTTGCCGGGCTGCTGGCCGTGACGACGGCGCGCCGTCCGGACGCCGCCCGCTGGCTCGCGCTCCCGCTCGCGCTGCTCGGGGTTTTCGCCGCCGTCCTCGGGTTCCTGGCCGACTCGTTTTGGTTCGGTACGCTCGCGGCCCTCGCCGCCGTCGTGACGCTGTGGGCGTTCTGGACGCTGTATGCCGGGTCCGGGTCGTTCGGCGTCGTTCCGACGGCCGACAACGAACCGGCCTCCTGACCGACCGACCGCGAACCCGAAAGGCCCTTTCCGTCGGCGACTGACCGCCCCACATGATCGGCATCGTGGGGGGCGGGCTCGCGGGGCTGGCCGCCGCCTACCGCCTGCAGAACGCCGGCCACGAGGTGACGGTCTTCGAGGCGGGCGACCGTGTGGGCGGGCTCGCCGCCAGCTACGAGACCCGCGGCGACCGCATCGAGAAGTTCTACCACCACCTCTCGAAGACCGAGGAAACCATCGTCGAACTCGCCGAGGAACTCGGCCTCGGCGACCGCGTCGAGTGGCGGGTCGGCGAGAACGCCTACTACGTCGACGGCGTCGCCCACCCGCTCGATACGCCCTGGGAGATCGCCGCGTATCCGCATCTGTCGGCCTACGACAAGTTCCGGCTGGCGATGCTCACCCTCGGCGTCGACGTCCGCGGCGGCGTTCCCCGTCGCGACACCTACGAGGACCTGGAGGCGTTCGAGGACGTCCCCATCAAGGAGTTCCTGCTGGAGCACACGACCCGCGGCGTCTACGAGTACTTCTTCGAGCCGCTGCTGGACGCGAAGTTCGGCTCACGGAAGGAGGACGTCTCGGCGGCGTGGCTGCTCGGCCGCATCAGGTTCCGCGGCGAACGGGACGTGCTCCGGGGGGAGATCCTGGGCTACTTCGAGGGCGGCTTCGCCGTTCTGCTCGACGCGCTCGCCGAAGCGGTCGGCCGGGAGAACGTCGTCACCGGCGCCCGCGCGACCGAGGTGGGCTTCGAGGACGGCCGGACGGGCGTGGAGTCGCTGACGGTCCGGACCGACGCCGGCACCGAGACCCACGACGTCGACGGCGTCGTCGTGGCGACGATGCCGGACGTACTCGAGGCGCTGACCGGCTACGAGTGTGCGATCGACTTCCAGGGGTCGGTGTGTGCGGTCGTCTCGATGGACGAACGGCTGACCGACACCTACTGGCTGAACGTCGCCGACGAGGCGCCGTTCGGGGCGCTCGTCGAACACACCAACTTCGTCCCGCCGGAGCGGTACGGCGGCGAACACCTGCTGTACGTCGCCAGCTACGTCCAGGACGAAAGCGAGGAGCTGTGGCAGCTCGACGACGACGCCGTCCGGGAGCTGTGGCTCGACGGGGTCGAGTCGCTGTTTCCCAATTTCTCGCGGGAGGCGGTCACCCGAACGCTCGTCGGCCGCAACCCGAAGACGGCACCGGTGTACGAGCGGGGCTACCTCGAGATGGTCGTCCCGTACGATCTCGGGGAGGCCGTCGCCCCCGGCGTCGGCTACGCCGGGATGGCTACCCGGGCACAGTACCCCGAGCGGAGCCTCAACGGCGCCGTCGAGGCCGGTTACGCGGCCGCCGACGCCGTCCGTCGGTAACGTACGTTTCAGTGACTGCGCCGGCAGAAATGTACTTCAGATTATATTTGTCCTCGTCGGGGACGTATCCGTACGTGTATGCGACGAACGAGACGACCCCGACGGGCGGTCGGTCCGGTCGCGGCCCCGCTCCGCTCCGCCGCCGTCGCGGCCGCGCTGGTCGCCGGCTTCCTCGGACCGCTCGTCGCGGTCGTCCACCCGGTCCCAGCTGTGGCGGCCCTTGGCGGCGTCGTCGGTGCGGCGGACTCCCGGCTGCGGCTGCGACGGCGGCTCGGGCTGCGTCGGGTCGCCGGCGAGACATCCGGCAAGGAGGTCGGTGACACGGCCGGCGAGGACGCGACCGACCTCTCGGCCGTTCAGTCGGCCTCGAGTTCGTCGTCGACGCCCGGCGCGTCGGTCGGGTCGACGTCCTCCGGCTCGTCGGTCCCGCCGGTGACGATGCCGTCGTCGGTCTCGACGTAGATGTCGTCGGCGAACCCCTCGATGGCGTTTTCGTACTCCGGTCGCTCGAGCTTCGCCGGCGTCGCCGGCGCCTCGGCGATCCCGTCGGCCGGCCGGAACTCCCCGAGCGGGTCGTCGATGGTGATGCCGTGTTCGACGAAGAACTCCTCGTAGCGACGGTAGTGGCCTTCGAGTTCGTCGCCGGGAATCTCCATCATCTCCGTCCAGCCGTGGACGAAGAAGTCGAAGTTGGCCTGGACGTGCGTCACCTCGCGGGCCTCGGCCTCGGTGTAGCCGGCCTCCAGCGCCGCGACGTAGGTATCCATCGTCGCGTCGAAGAAGTCGTCGAGGTGGTCGCGGCGTTCCTCGCGGCGGTCCTCGTCGGCCTTGTCGAGGAAGATGCCCGTGTGCAGGTCGACCAGCTTGTCGTTCGCGATGTCGCCGACGACGGGCGTCGTCAGCGCCTTCTTCGCCGCCCAGTGCCGGACGTTCTGACGGATTTTCATGACCACACGTACGGCCGTCCGGCCTTTCAACCTCCCGGTGCCGAACGATGACGGGCGCAGACGCCGCCACGGTCGCCTCGCCGTCGCGGCCGGCGGTCGCGTGATGAATCCGGATATAGCAATTCACATTAATACGGGCATTCAACCGGATACCATGTGCGCGTCGTACGTCATAATCGGTGACGGCATCGCCGGGTCCTCGGCGGCGGAGACGCTCCGGGAAGCCGACCCCGACGCCGACGTAACCGTCATCACCGAGGAGGGAGAAGCCCTCTACAACCGCATTCTGATAAAGGAGTTCGCTAAGGGGAAGCTCCCGGCCGCTCCGGTGTCGATCCACGACCCGGACTGGTACGCCGAGCGGGACATCGACCTCGAACTCGACACCGTCGTCACCGACGTCGACACCGACGCTCACGAGGTGCGGACCCACGAGGGCGACGTCCACGGCTACGACAGGCTGCTGATCGCGACGGGCGGCACGCCGACGCAGCTGCCGGTCGAAAACGGCGACGCCGAGGGAATCCACCACTTCTGGACCTTCGAGAACGCCCGCGCCATCAAGGAAAGCGCGAGCAAGGCCGAGACGGGCGTCGTCGTCGGCGCCGGCTTGCTGGGCATCGACCTGGCGGCCATCTGCGGGGCCCAGGACGTCGACGCCCACTACCTGATGCGCGGCAACGCCTGGTGGCGGTACGCCCTCTCGGAGGAGGGCGCCGAGATCATCCACGACGCGCTCCGGGAGAAGGGAGTGACGCCGGTGTTCGAGTCCGGCGTCGACCACTTCGAGACCGACGACGACGGCCACGTCACCGCCGCCGTCGACCCCGACGGCGAGCGCTTCGAGGCCGACTTCGCCGGCGTCGCCATCGGCCTGAACTTCAATACCGAGTTCATCCGGGACACCGACATCGAGACGGACGACGGCATCCTCGTCGACGAGCACATGCAGACGAACGTCGAGGACGTGTACGCAGCCGGCGACATCACGCGGTTCCACGACGTCATCCTCGGCGAGCGCGCACAGAACGGCGCCTGGGGGTCGGCCAAGGAGCAGGGGTCGATCGCCGGCCAGAACATGGCCGCCGACGGCGACGCCGACGCGGAGCCGGCGGTCTTCGAGTGGGTCTCCTCGTACTCCATCACACACTTCGACTTCCCGTTTCTCTCGTTCGGCCACCCGACGATCGGCGACCGCACCGTCGAGCGGAAGTACGACGACACCACCTGGCGGCGGGTCACTATCAGAGACGACCGCGTCATCGGGGGCGTCCTCATCGGCGACCTCTCGGCGCAGTCCGCGCTGAAGAAGCTCGCCCGTCGGCAGGTCGACGTCGCCGGCCGCGAGGAGCTGCTCCTGGAGGACTCCATCGACGTCGAGGCGTTCCAGGAGGAGCCGGCGACCGCCGAGTAATTCAGCCGACGAGTTCGTTGAACCGCCCGATACCCTCGTCCGAGCCGGCGACGATGAGCGTGTCGTTCTCGGCGACGACGAAGTCGGCGCCGACGTCGGTCAACAGCCGGCCGTCCCGCTCGGCGGCGACGACCGTACACCCCGTCCGCGCCCGGACGTCGGCGTCGGCGAGGCTCGTCCCGACGAGGCCGGGAGCGGTCGTCCTGACGAGTTCGATCTGCAGCTCCGGCGTCAGCACCTCGTCGTCGAGCAGCCCCGAGGCGACCATCCGGCCGGTGATCCGCGACAGCGCCAGCACGTAGTCGGCGCCGGCGCGGTACATCTTCGTGACGCTGTCGGTGCTTTCGACGCGGGCGATCAGCTCCGTGTCCGGCGCGAGGTCGTCGGCGACGAGCGTCGCGAACTCGGCGACGGTGTCGTCCGGCAGCGCCAGGATCGCCGACCGGGCGCCCCCGATGCCGGCCGCCCGCAGCGTTTCCGGCTCCGTGGCGTCGCCGACGACGTCGACCCCGTCGCCGGCTTCGACGTCGACGATCGTGTGCTCGATACCGGCGCTCTCGAGGGCCGCCGCGATCGTCCGGCCGACCTCGCCGTAACCGACGACGACCACCTCGCCGCGCTCGACGCGCCGGACCGGCGACCGGACCAGCGAGCGCAGCGCCGCCAGCTGGTCGGTCTCGCCGGCGACGAGCAGCACCGTCCCGTCGGTGAGCCTCTCGTCGGGGTCGACCGGGCTCCGGAACTCGCCGTCGAACCACGCCCCGACCACGTTGGCGCCGGTCCGCTCGCGGATGCCGCTGTCGGCGAGGGTGGCGCCGGCGAGGCGACTCCCTCGCCGGACGGCCAGCTCGGCCATCTCGAAGTCGTCGCCGATCTCGACGGCGTCGTCGAGTTCGGCGGTCACCGCGCCCGTGGCCTTCGAGGCGAGACTCCGGCCCAGCAGCGGCCGCGGGGAGACGACGATATCGGCGCCGGCCAGCCGGTGGTACCGCTCGCTGTCGGGCTCCTCGACGACGCTGATCACGGTGACGTCGTCGCCGATCTCCCGCGCCGCCAGCACGATGCTGGTGTCGACCTCGTCGGAGACGTCGGTGACCAGCGCCCGGGCGTCGGCGACGCGGGCGGCCTCGAGGCCGTCGGCCGACTTCGGGTCAGCGGCGATGACCCGGTAACCGGACTCGTACAGCTCCCGGGCCCGCTCGCGGTCGAATTCGACGAGGACGTAGTCGACGTCGCGGACGGTCAACACGTCGATGAGCGACTCCGCCCGCGCGGTGTAGGTGCAGATGACGACGTGGTCGGTCGCCTCCTCGAGCCGGGTCGGCACCGTCGTCGAGAGGGCGTCCTGTAGCAGCGGAAAGGCGAACACCGGCAGTGCCAGGAACACCAGCGCGACGCCGGTGACGTTCATGACGATGACGAGTAGGTTCATCGCCGTCGTCTCCCACGGCGAGTCCGACCCGTAGCCGGTGGCGGTGAACGTCTCGACGACGGCCTGCACCGACCGGACGAACCGCCGGCCCTCGTCGCCCTCCAGCAGTACCATCCCGTAGTGGTACGGCACCGAAAACACCGCTATCGCTCCGAAGACCGTCCCGATGTAAAGAAGCGTCCGGCGCTTCCAGTCCTCCATACCGGGAACTCGAAGGCGGGTGATAAAGAGTCCACCCCCCGCCCCGGGCGTCGTCGGGCGACGGACGACGACCGGGGATCCGAAACGCGGCATAGTTTCTCCGCTCGTTACCGCCGGCGAGCACATCCGGATACTATACTACACGCAGCCCGAGGTGAGAGTAGGCGTCACGACGCCACGCTATCGAGAGTCGTCGTACTTCTGAGCGCGAGCGGAGACGGTGGGGATGCACCCGACGACGTCTCGGAGTGATCGACGCCATCGACCTCGTAGCGGACTCGACCCAGGAGATGGCGGGGCCGATCGAGGAGGTCCGGAGCCACTCGACGGCCGCCGACATCGTCGACGAGGCCGCTGACATCGTTGACGTTGATAGGGTCACCGACGCCGACGACGAGGTCGCCGGGCAGAACGACTCCCTGCAGTTGGTCGACGAGGGGCTGCAGGACCGCAGCGCGACGATGGAGGAGGTCGCCACCAGCTCCGATCAGGCGCCATCGGCGGCCGACCGCGCCGAGAGGGGCGTCGAGGCCGGCCGGGCGACCCGCGAGGAGGTGGAACCCGTCGTCGAGACGGCGGAGAAGTCGGTCGAACCCGTCGAGACGCTCGAGGGACGGACGGGGACCATCGACGAGCGGGCCGACCGACCCGTTCGACGCGGTATCCAAAGGGTTTTCTCCGGTCGAACACGGGTTCGGGTATGGACGGCGGCGGTTCTACGGACATGACGCTCGCGTTCGAGCTGGAGGCGCTCAAGCGGCTGGCCCGGCCGGAGGAGGTGTTCTCGGACGCCCGGACCTGGAGCGAGTACGTCGGGGTCGTCTCCGAGAAGCCGACGTACGTCGTGACCAACTTCACGCGGAAGAACCGCATCCGGCAGGACTTCTTCTCCGGGCCCCGTGGCCGCGAGGAGAGCCTCGAGAACGTCAAGGCGCAGTTCGACACCGAGCGACACGTCTTCGTCGGCGTCGACGACGGCGACGCCGACCTCGCCGACGGCGTCGGCTGGGAGTACCTCCCGGTCGAGCGGGCCGCCGACGCCGCCGACTGGACGCTCGGCGAGGCCGACGACGAGGACGACGGTGCCGCCGACGACGACCGCGACGACTGGCCGTAGGCGCCGGCGCGGGCCGCACGCGTTTGGCTGCCATTAAGTGAGGGGCGGCGGTGCACCCGGTATGTCGCTGGACATCGGCGAGGCGCTCGGCGAGGGGCTTTCGCGGCTCTCGACCCGGCCGGGGGCGGCGCTGGTCGTCGCCTTCGCGGCCGTGGGGCTACTGTCGGCCGTGCTCTCTCAGACCCTCCAGGTCGGCGCCCTTGAGGCGCTGCTGGAGGCGGCACGGGCGGCGTCGCCGGAGCAGCTCGGGCTGACGCAGGCGGCGTACGACCAGCAGACCGCGGCCTTGGAGGCGCAGTTGGAGGCGGCGCGGGCCTCGCCGCTGGCGCTGGAGGCGCCGCCGTCGGTCGCCGCCGGCGGGCTGGTCGCGGTGGCACTGGTCTCCGAGGTAATCTCGATCGTCGCCGTCCGTGCCTTCGCGGCCGACGACCCGGCGACCGTCGGCCGGGAGGTCGTCGACGGGCTCGGAATGGCGACGCTGAACGGCTTCGTCGGCGGCGTCGTCGTCTGGGTGCTGATCGTCGTCGGCTCGGTTCTCTTCGTCGTTCCCGGTCTCTTCGCCGCCGTCGGCTTCTACTTCCTGCGACAGGAGGTCGCGCTCGACGACGAGAACGTCCTCGGCGCGCTGGCGGCCTCCTGGCGGCTCGCGAAGGGTAACCGGGTCGGCGTGTTCACGCTCGCGCTCGTCGTCGTCGCCGTCTCGCAGCTGAACCTCGTGGTCGGGATCGCAATCGAAACGGTGTCGCCGGCCGCCGCCGCGGTCGCGTCGGCGGTCGTCGGCGGCGTCGTCGCGGCGTTCGGTGCCGCCGCCGTCACGCGGGGGTACCTCCAACTAACCGACGCCGACGACTCCGGGACGGAGATGGCGTCCGACCCCTACGACGCCGCCCTCGGCCCGGACGACATCCCGGAGTAGCCTCCCGGGACGTCGCCGGCGGCCACCCGGGCCGCCCAGGCCGCCGGCCCCGGCGCGGAACGCCGTGTTTAATCGGGTCGGCTCCCTACCGTCCGGCATGCCCGAACCGCGCGTCCCGGGCGGCGGCTCCGGAGCGCTGGAGCTCCCCTGCGGCGAGACGATGCACGCACGCGACCTCGACATGGGGTTGCGGGAGTTCGACTGCGGCTGCGGCGATCGCCACGCCGTCGTCGTCGACGTCCACCCCGTCTCGCGGTTCGTTCCCGAGTCCATCGTCGACGTGCTGCGGGAGACCGTCGAGACCGACGACGAGTTCCCGGAGTTCGGGACGCCGCACGTCATGGGGATCGTCCTCGAGGAGTTCCCCGAGAAGGTCGCCGTCGCGGACGTCTCCGACGACGGCCACGTCGGCTACGCGCTGCTGTGGGTGACCGACTTCGACTCCCGGCGGCTCCACGAAATCGTCGTCGAACTGCTGGTCGAGCTGATGGAACACGCCGTCAGTCACGGCGACGAGACGACCGCCTCGCGGTTCGAAGAGCAGATGATGGCGTTCGACGTCGAGGCGTTCGTCGACCGATACCGCGAGGAACGGGAGTTCGACTCCGAACACGACACCGCCGTGTGATCACGTAACACGGCGCGGCGGCGCCGTGTCGGACGCCCGCTCGCTCCCGAAGCGGCTCCCGTCGCCGGATTTCCGTCGGCCGGCCGTCGGACGGCTGTCTGACGGGGTGTTATGGGCCGCCGGGCCATGCGTAAGAACATGCGCATACGCCGGGGGGAGTTCGAACGGATACGGTCCGTGCTCTCGGAGGCCGACCCCGACGAGCCGCTGACCGCCCGGGAGATTCTGGATCTACTCGAGGAGCACGACGAGGAGTTCGACAGCGCCCACCGCGTCGCGACCGTCCTCGGCCGGGAGGCGGAGGCGGGACGGGTGGAGGTCATCGACGGCCAGCCGTACCGCTACCGGCTCGGCGAGGGAAGCTGAGTTCTCGCGTCCCGACGCCCGCCGCACGGACAGCCGCCGGTATGAGCCGTCGGACCGTCGACCGAATCGCCGCCGGGCCGCGGAGCCGCCGGTGGGCCGCGGAGCCGCCGCCGGGCCGCGGGGCCGCCGATCGGCGGACGGTTCGAAATTCGTACTCGCGTTACGAAATCCGCACCGTTTCGCCGGGCTTATTACGATGTGCGGACTCGGTGGGGACAATGAACGACGAGGACCGTACCATCCTGCTCATCGGCAGCGGGCCGATCCGGATCGGACAGGCCGCGGAGTTCGACTACTCCGGCGCCCAGGCGTGTCGGGCGCTCCAGGAGGAAGGCGCCCGGGTCGTGCTCGTCAACTCGAACCCCGCGACGATCATGACCGACCCGGAGACGGCCGACGAGGTGTACGTCGAGCCGATCACGCCGGAGGCCATCGCCGAGGTCGTCCGGGCGGAGGAGCCGGACGGCGTCATCGCGGGGCTGGGCGGCCAGACCGGGCTGAACGTCACCGCCGAACTCGCCGAACGGGGCGTCCTCGAGGAACACGACGTCGAGATCATGGGGACGCCGCTGGACACCATCTACGCCACCGAGGACCGCGAGCAGTTCCGCCGGCGGATGCGGAAGATCGACGAGCCGGTCTGTCGCTCGGAGACAATCGAGTCGATGGACGAACTGGAAGCGGCCGTCGAGGCCGTCGGCGGCCTGCCGGTCATCGCCCGCACCGCCTACACCCTCGGCGGGTCGGGCTCCGGCGTCGTCGACGACACGGACGAACTCCGCGAGATCGTCCGCAAGGGGTTCCAGCTGTCGCGGAACCACGAGGTCCAGATCACCGAGTCCATCGCCGGCTGGGTCGAACTCGAGTACGAGGTGATGCGGGACGCCGACGACTCCTGTATCATCATCTGCAACATGGAGAACATCGACCCGATGGGGATTCACACCGGCGAGTCGACGGTCGTCACCCC
>PXRL01000015.1 GCA_003020965.1 Halobacteriales archaeon QS_4_69_225 | reverse complement strand
CTCCCAGAACAGGAACAGCGCGACGAGGTCGGACGCGAAGGCGACGCCGAGAATCGAGCCCATGAACGCCGACAGCGTCGCGTAGAACCGCGAGAGGTTTGGCTTGCCGCGCATGTAGCGGGCGGCGTAGGCGAAGATGAGGACGCCGATGCCGCTGGCGAGCATGGCAAAGAGGAGGGCCCACGCGTCGACCCGCAGGCGGAGCGCGACGTCGAAGGACGGAATCCACGTGACTGCGCCGCTTCCGGTCGTGCCGAGCCGCGAGGCGACCAAGCCGAAGGAGACGGCGGCGACGACGACGCCGACGTACCCGACGCGGTCGCCCAGCAGCCGGTACAGCGGCGGGATGACCCCTGCGGCGACGAACGGCAGGGCGACCGCCAGGAATACGGACTCCATCGGACGTTTCTAGCCTGGAGCCACACGGTTCTTAACGCTACCGCAGTACGGGCGAGACTCAGGCGGCGGCCCACCCGGCGCCGCGGTCGTCGACGAGGAGCTTCCTCGTCGACTCGCCCGCCGGTACCTCGACGTCGTGGGAACCGAACGGCGTCGCGAGCGTCACGGTCGCCGGCGCGTCGCTTTCGACCTCGACGGTCATCTCGTCGTCGACGTCGAGACCGGCCGCCTCGACCCACAAGGTGACGGCGTCGACGCCTTCCAGGCGGATCGCCAGGCGGTTCTCCGGGGGCTCCCGGGCGCCGACCGGCGGGGTCTCCCACTGGACGCCCCGGCTGAGATGCCGCCGCGGCTCCCGGCCGTACTCGGTGAAGGTGCCGACCTCCGGGGCGGCGTACCCCTCGGCGTAGGAGACGGCGTCGACGAGCCCGGAGTTGCGGTCCTCGCGGGTGACGACGTCGGAGATCCAGTAGGCGCCGTCGTGGACGAGCCCGACCTCCGGGTGGTCGAGGGCGGGGACGTGCCGGTAGGTCACCCGCCGCGGATTGCGGATGACCTTCCCGCGGCCGACGAACTCCGGGATGCCGGTCCAGCGGTCCCGGGCGCCGAAGGAGAGGTGCGTCTCGGCGGGGAAGACGTCGAACTGGTGGCGGTAGCCGTGCTGTCTGAGCCGGCGGGCGTAGTTGTCCGGCGAGACCACCGGCACCAGCGGGTCGCCCAGCCCGTTCCAGATGAGCATCGGCACGTGCCGGAGGTTCTCGGTGACCCCGAGGGCGCTGGAGGGGCCCTCGGTGAAGACGTTCAGCAGTCGGCCGCCGCCCTCGCCGCCGAACAGTGTGGTCGTCAGCGACGGCGGCGCCTCGACGAGCCCGCCGGTGAGCCCCTCGACCGGGTCCTCGGTCGGCGGCCCGACGACGGAAAAGCCCCGGCCGAAGAGGTCCGGATACTGCGCCGCCAGCACGCAGGTGCCGAAGCCGCCCATCGAGTAGCCGCCAAGCGTCACCCGCGAGCGGTCGATCTCGATCCGGCGCTCGAGGTCGCGCCAGGCCTCGAAGACGTCCAGTTCGGCCTCGCGCTGGTACCACTGCCCCGGCCCCCGCGCCTGCGGCATCATCACGACGGCGTCGTTCGGCTCGCTGAGCCCTGTGACGAGGTTCGGCGTGTAGACGGCGTACTGCGTGTACGAACAACCCAGCGAGTGCAGCAGCACCACCAGCGGCGCCGGTTCCTCCAGCCCCTCGGGGATGTAGGCGCTGTACGGCTGGATGCGCCCTTCGAGGACGTCGTGGTCGGTGTCGACGCCCTCGCCGAGGTAGTACCGCGAGGGGTACAGCAGCGAGACGATGCCGCTGTCGGGCGTGTTCCGCTCGACGACGCCGTCGCGGAGCCGGCCGAAGTCGACGTCGGCGCCGAACCGCGAGACGTCCCGCTCGGCCAGCGCCATCGCCTGACCGTGCTCGCGCCAGTTGCCCTCGCCGAGCACCCGCGTCGACCGGTCCAGCAGCCGCTCCAGCAGCGCGTGGCCGACGCCGGTGACGTCCAGCAGGTCGAACAGCCCGCGGCCGACGTCCAGCGGCCCCAGGTTCCGGTTGTACGGCTCGTCGAACCGGAAGCCGACGTTGAACACCGGCGGCGCCGGCCGCCCCTCCTTTGCGCCGCCGGGCGTCGTCTCGTCGGGATCGACGGCGATCGGCTCGAAGCGGTGCTCCTCGTCGTCCCAGAGGCCGACGAGGAGGTAGTGCCGCCAGGTGTCGGCGCCGGGCTCCAGCGGCACCTCGACCTCGATCTGGTTGCGACGGACGTCGACATCGACACACTCGTCGCCTAGTGCCTCCCCGTCGAGTTCGGCGCCGGTACCCCAGGTGACGATACGGTGGTCGACGGGGGCACCCACCTCGCCCAGGCCGTAGCCCCAGTCCGTCCGTCGGTTCTCGCCGCCGGCGACGTCGGGCGCGGCCTCGGTGTCGACGCCGACGGCGACGGCGGCGGCGTCGGGTTCGAGCATGGTGTTCAGCGTGATCCGGTAGACGACGCCGTCGTCGGAAGGGCGGGCGCGGAACTCCAGCAGGTCCGCGGCGTTGTAGCCGTACCGTTTCGGGTCGTTGGGATAGTGGTAGTCGCCCGTCGGCTGCGAGAGGACACCCCCGAGGGAGCTGCCGCCGGCGGGTCCGGCCGACACCCACGACCGGGTGTCAGCGCCGCGGTCGTCGTAGACGTAGTCCTGGTAGAGGTACTCGCCGTCGACGTAGGCGTCGCAGCCGGCGACCATCAGCGGGTCGGCCGCCCAGCCGGGGCCGTTTTCCAGCGGCGGCGGCGTGGGGTTGTCGCCGTACAGCGCCTCCGGCCCCGGCCGAGGCGGCGACGGTCCTTCATCGCGTCCCCTCGAGGTGTACTCCCTCGACATGTCCTCAGCGCGCCCTCCCGACGGGGCGCCGCCCGTATCGTCGGTCCGCAGCGACGTCCGCGACCATTTTGAACTACCCGTACTGTTCACCCGGAGAATTAAAACTCTCGGGTCGGCCCGGTCGGTAGTATTCAAATAAGGATTCGGGGTCCAGAAAGCCCTCGGCGCTCTCGACTCCCAGGACTCGCTGTGCTCCTCGGTCGCTTCGCTCCCTGTGGTGCTTGCGTCGTCCGGGGTCGCCGAGAGCGCCTCGCCCTTTCAGTCCGCCAGGATTCGGCTTTGTAGCCGGCAGAAACGGACCGGCTCGCCGGTGCTTATTTGAACACCGCCGTTCAGTCGGGGTCGACCACGACCGTCGTCTCCCCCGGGTCGACCTCGAGGCGGCGGTCGCCGTCGTCGGTCCGGAGCGTCAGCGTCGCCGCGGCGTCGGCCGCGACCTCGACGGTGAGCGGCTCCGCGGGGTCGAGGCCAGCCGCCTCGACCCAGACGGTCGCGGCGGCGACGCCCTCCAGCTCGATTGCCAGGGCGTTGGCCGGGCTTCGCGTCGGCTCCTCGGGGGCCTCCCACTCGACGCCGCGGGCGGTGTACGCCAGCGGTGCCGTCCCAGTGCGGCTGTAGCTCTCGGCGGCCGGCTCGGCGTAGCCGTCGGCCAGCGAGGTGGCGTCGACGAGCCCCTCGTCGGCGCCGTCGGCCGTCCGGACGTCGGTCACCCAGTAGGCGCCGTCGTGGCGGACGCCCAGTTCGGGGTAGTCGAAGTCGGGGACGTACCGGAAGGTCACCCGCGCCGGCGCGTCCGGGCGGTCGGCCGCCGCGAGGTACTCCGGGCCGCGCTCCCAGCGGTCCTGCAGCGCGATGAAGAAGTGGTCGGCGGCCGGGAAGACGTCGATCTGGTGGCGGTAGCCGTGCGAGCGGAGCTCCGCGGCGTAGTTGGTCGGCCCGAGCAGCGGCACCAGCGGGTCCGTCCCGCCGTGCCACAGCAGCGTCGGCACGTGCCGGAGGTTGTCGGTCAACCGGAGGGCGTTTTCCGGCTCCTCGGTGAAGATGGACAGCAGCCGGCCGCCATCGTCGCCGCCGAGGAGGTCCTGCATCACGACCGACGGCGTCGCCAGGAGGTTGCTCGTCGGGCCCTCCAGGGGGTCCTCCGCCGGCGGCCCCACGACCGCGTAACACCGCCCGAAGCAGTCCGGGTGCTTCGTCGCCATGATGATCGCCCCGAAGCCGCCCATCGAGTAGCCCGTCACCGTCGCCTTCGAGCGGTCGACGTCGATTCTGGTTTCGAGGTCGCGCCAGGCTTCGAAGACGTCCAGCTCGGCCCTCCGCTTGTACCAGATGCCCGGTCCGCGGGTCTGCGGCATGAACACGACGCCGCCGGTCGCCGTCGCCAGCGACTCGACGTAGCCCGGCATCCAGACCCGGTACTGGCTGAAGCAGTTGCCCAGCGAGTGCAGCGCCGTCGTCATCGGCACGCCCGCCTCGTGGTCGCTGTCGACCGCGAGGCCCTCGGGGACGTAGACGCCGTACGGCTGGATGCGCCCCTGGAGGACATTGGCGTGGGGGTCGACGCCGGACCCGAACTCGTGGCGGGAGGGGTAGAGGTGGGTCCGGAACCCCGACGCCGGGACGTTCCGCTCGACGACGCCGTCGCGGAGCCGGCCGAAGTCGACGTCGGCGCCGAACCGCGAGACGTCCCGCTCGGCCAGCGCCGTCGCCTGGCCGTGCTCGCGCCAGTTGCCGACGCCGAGCACCCGCGGGACGCCCTCGACCTCGCCGAGGAGCCAGAAGCGGTCCAGCTCGTCCAGCAGCTCCGAGATTCCGGTCGCCTCGAAGGGATCGAACGGGCTCCCGAGCGGGTTCAGCAGCTCCAGCGGGTCGTCCAGCTGTTCGAGCAGGTTCGCCGTCCGGCCGAACCGCCCCAGCGTCTCGAAGGGGTCCTCCAGCTCGCCCAGCAGCTCTCGCGGGGCATTCGCCAGCACCGTCGCCAGCCGCGGCACCAGCGTCCCGAGGTCGACGTTGCGCTCCATCGGCTCGTCGTCTCGCGACCGGAAGCCGACGTTGAACACCGGCGGCGCCGGCCGGCCGGCCTTCCGTCCGCCCGGGCTGTTGTCGTCGGCGTCGACCGCCACCTCCCGGAACGCCCCGGCCTCGTCGTCCCAGAGGCCGACGAGGAGGTAGTGTCGCCAAGTGTCGGCGCCGGGCTCCAGCGGCACCTCGACCTCGATCTGGTTGCGGCGGACGTCGACGTCGAAACGGTCGTCGTCGAGGGGCTGGCCGTCGAGTTCGGCGCCGGTTCCCCAGGTGACGAGGCGGTGGTCGACGGGGGCACCCAACTCGCCCAGGCCGTAACCCCAGTCCGTCTGCCGGCCCTCGCCGTCGTCGTCCGGGTCGGCGGCGGTGTCGACGCCGACGGCGACGGCGGCGGCGTCGGGCTTGAGCATGGTGTTCAGCGTGATCCGGTAGACGACGCCGTCGTCGGTAGGACGGGCGCGGAACTCCAGCAGGTCGGCGGCATTGTAGCCGTACCGTTCGGGGTCGGTCGGGTAGCGGTAGTCGCCGGTGGGCCGGGAGTAAAAGCCGCCCAGTATGTGGCCCTCGGGCTGCTGGTCAAACACCGAGCGGGTGTCGGCGCCGTGGTCGTCGTAGACGTAGTCCTGATAGAGGTATTCGCCGTCGACGTAGGCGTCGCAGCCGGCGACCATCAGCGGGTCGGCGTCCCAGCCGAAGCCGTTCTCCAGCGGCGGCGGCGTGGGGTTGTCGCCGTACAGCGCCTCCGGCCCGGGACGGGGCGCCCGGCCGGTCGTCTCGTCCGCCATGGCGGGGCCGTCGGCTTCGACTCCGATAGGCGTTCCCCCTCGCTGTCGCCTCCGGTCGAACCGCCGCCCGACGGCGGGACGAGCGCCCGACCGTCCTCGGACGGACGGCACACCCGAGTACGACGTCGGTGTCGTCGGGGCCGTCGGTGCTGTCGGGGCCGTCAGGACCGCCCACCGCGGGCGCCGCCGCCCGCGAGCGGACGACGAACGGAGGCGGAGCCGTAGCCCGCAGCGAATGCGTCGAAAATGTCGTCGCCGATCGCGACCGGCGACCCGAGGCAGCGAGGGAGGCATCACGAATCGGGCGGAGCCGCCGGCGCAACCGGCTTCGGGCCCGGGCGGCGTTCGCGCGGGAGCCGACGCCAGCACGCTGTCCGGAGTGGGGACGAGGCCACGCCGCCGTGTCGGGGGCGCAGACCGACCGCCGGAGGGGTCGACCGTTCTCCGGGCGGTCCCGAGGGTGCGCCGAACGCCGAGCGCGCACACGGCGCGTCCGATCGGAGAGAGGAGTTGCCCGCTATCGTGCAGACGTCTGTCCGCTCGACGCGTCAGGCCGGTCTCCCGCTCCTGTCACGGAACACCGTCAGCCGCAGGAGTGCGAAGGCGAGCAGCAACACCAGGCCGCTTCCGGCGAGCGTAATCGCGAGTTCGTCACCGATGCCGAGAGAGCCGACTGCCCGTGGCACGACGACCCCCGCCAACCCGAAGGCGACGACCCCGAGCGCTCCTGCCGTGACGCGCGCCCGCCGAGGCGCGAGCGTCGCCACGCCCGCTACGACGAGCACGAAGCCGACGGCCGCCGCGGACATCGGATTCAACAGCACGCCCAGCATGTACGCCGCGAGTGCAATGCCACTCGTTACGACGAGAAGCGTGTCGAACCCCAGCTCTCGCAGCGTTTGATTCATGAATCAACCCGATTATGAGAAGTAAAAAGTCTTTGGTCCGTTCGGGTCCGCGCCCCTCAGACGCGAGCACCGCGGGCCCCCGGACGTTGCGTCCGCTTTGGCCGACTGCCGGCGCCGTCTCGCACGAGTATCGAGCCACCGGAGTCTGGGTCTTCAGACTGCGTCGGACCTATCACGGCGTGCTCCACCGTGTCGCCCGGCCGTGCCGGTCGAGCGTCCCGCGGTCGAACGACGACCCCGTCCCGTCGCTGACCGACTCAACCGTTGAGGCTGATATACCTCGACTCGACGATGCGGTCGTCGGCTTCGAGTTCCTCGCGGGCGGCGTCGGGCACCTCCTGGTCGACGTTGTAGACGGTCAGTGCCTCGCCGCCGATGGTCTCTCGGGCGTTGAACATGCCGGCGATGTTGACGTCGTGGCGGCCCATCACGGAGCCGATGTGGCCGATGACGCCGGGTTCGTCGGTGTTGCGCGTGACCATCATCTTGCCGCCGGGGATGGCGTCGACGCGGTAGCCGTCGACGCGGACGATGCGGGCGTCGTCGTCGGCGAACAGCGTCCCGCAGACGCCGACTTCCCGGTCGCCGTCGCCGACGGTGACGGTGACCAGCGACTGGAAGTCCTCGGCCTGCCGGCGCTTGGTCTCGGAGACGCCGATGCCGCGCTCCTCGGCGATGCGGGGGGAGTTGACGGCGTTGACCTGCCACTCCAGCGGCCGGAAGACGCCCTTCAGCGCCGACGCGGTGACGAGTTCGACGTCCTCCTCGGCGACGTCGCCCTCGTAGGTCACCTCGACCGACTCGAGGCGGCTGTCCAGCAGCTGGACGGCGATCTTGCCGGCCGTCTCCGCCAGGTTGATGTACGGCTCGACGCGGGGGAACGCCGACTCGTCGACGGAGGGGGCGTTCAGCGCGTTCGCCACCGGGGCGCCGTCGAGGGCGGCGACGACCTGCTCGGCGGCCGAGACGGCGACGTTCTCCTGGGCGGCCTCCGTCGAAGCGCCGAGATGCGGCGTGACGACGACGTCGTCGACGTCGAGCAGCGGGCTGTCGGCCGGCAGCGGCTCCTCGCCGAAGACGTCCAGCGCCGCCCCCTCGAGGGTGCCGTCGCGGACGGCCGCCGCCAGCGCCGGCTCGTCGACGATGCCGCCGCGGGCGCAGTTGACGACGTAGCCGCCGGCCATCGCCTCCAGCTCCGCGGCGCCGATCATGTTCTCCGTCTCCGGCGTCAGCGGCGTGTGGATCGTCAGGACGTCGGCCCGCTCCAAGACGGCGTCGAGGTCGGCCAGCTCGGCGCCGAGCTGGTCGGCCCGCTCCTCGGAGATATAGGGGTCGTAGGCGACCGGCGCCATCCCCAGGGAGTCGAGCTTCTTGGCGACCTCCTGGCCGACCCGGCCCAGCCCGACGACGCCGAGAACCTTGCCGTCGAGTTCGGACCCGAGGAACTCGCCTTTCGCCCACTCGCCGGCCGTCAGCCGGACGTGGGCCTGCGGGATCGAGCGGGCGGTCGCGAACGTCATCGCGACGGTGTGCTCGGCGGCCGCCCGAACGTTGCCCGCCGGGGCGTTGGCGACGATGACGCCCGCCTCGGTCGCGGCGTCGATGTCGATGTTGTCGACCCCGATGCCGGCCCGGCCGACGATGACCAGGTCGTCGGCCGCCTCGAAGGTCGCCTCCGTCACCTCGGTGCCCGACCGGACGATCAGCGCGTCGGCGTCGGCGACCGCCTCGAGCAGCGTCTCCCCCGTCGTCTCGTACTCCGTGACGACCTCGTGGCCGGCGTCGCGCAACACCTCGATCCCCGCCGTCGAGATGGGGTCCGTGACGACTACCTTCATGACGCATCCTCCCGTCGGCCGCCATTAACGCTTTCTGCATCGCTCCACGCTCCGGGGTCGTCGGCCCGACGCGGACCGCCCGCGCCGCGTCGATCCGCCGCCGCCCGCCCGCACGCTCGCCGGCCGGCGATGGCTATATGTGGCGTGCGGCCGCAGCACGGGGAACCGCCCGCCGCCGATGAAGCTGGACAGATTCGCCGCCGTCGTCGTCGAGGACCACCGCCGGACCGTCATCGTCGGGGTGCTGGCGGTCGTCGTCCTCGCCGGGTTCGGGGTACCGGGCGTCGTGCTGGATACGACCCTCGAGCAGTTCCGCGGCGGCACCCCCGAACACGCCGCCGACGGCTACGTCGAGGAGAACCTCGGCGGGCAGGCGCCGAACTCGACGGGGGCGTTCGTCGTGGTGCGGAGCGACGGCAACGCCCTCAGCACGGCCGCCTACCGCCGACAGCTCCGGGCCCAAGGGCGGCTCCGCTCCGACCCCGTCGTCGGCCCGACGCTCGTCGACGACCAGCAGCCGCTGGGGGTCGCCAACGTCGTCGCCATCGTCAAGATTCGCCGCGAGCAGGGCGTCGATCCCGACGAGATCACCGTCGAGCCGCGGCCCTCGCTGGCGCGGCAGCGGGCGGCGATCGCGAACCTCACCGACCGCGAACGGGAGCTGTACACCGGTTACGCGGTGACGCTCGTGCTGGGCGACGTCGACCACACCTGGCCCGAGGGCGGCGCCTTCAGCATGGTGCCGACGTCGTACCTGCCGTCGGACCGCCGGGCGGAGTCGACGGCCATCGTCGTCTCCCACCGGGAGGATACCCCGCCGGCGGAGCTGGCCCGCGCCCAGACCCGGATGGCCGAGATCGTCGACGAGGAGACCGAGGGCAACGCCTCCGTCATCGGCGACGGCGTCGTCGACGACGAGCTCCGGCGGTCGTCGTTCGACAGCCTCGCGATCGTCGGCCCGCCGGCCGTCCTGTTCGTGGTGGCCGTCCTGCTGTTCGCCCACCGGGACCTCCTCGACGTCGCGCTCGGTCTGCTGGGGGTCGGGCTCGTTCTCCTGTGGACGCTCGGCTTCATGGGGTGGGCCGGCATCGTCTTCAACCAGCTGTTCGTCGCCGTCCCGGTGCTGCTGATGGGGCTGTCCATCGACTACGCCATCCACGTGTTCATGCGGCACCGCGAGGAGCGGCCGCCGGACGACGCCTCGTCGGTCGCGGTCGACGGCGACGACGACGGCCGGCCGCGGTCGGTCCGCGGCGGGATGGCGACGGCCCTCGGCGGGCTGGGCGGCGCCCTCGCGCTGGTCACGGCGACGACGGCGACCGGCTTCGCCTCGAACCTCGTCAGCGGCATCGCCCCGATCCGGCAGTTCGGCCTGGTCAGCGCCGTCGGCATCGTCGGCGCCTTCGTCGTCTTCGCGCTGTTGATTCCGGCGCTGAAGGTCGAACTCGACGAGCGGCTGGAGGCCGCCGGCGTCGACCGCCGCCGGCGGGCGTTCGGCACCGGCGGCGGCCGGCTGTCGGCGCTGCTGGCGCTGCCCGTCGCCGGCGCGCGGCTCTCGCCGGGCGGCGTCGTCGCCGCCGCCCTCGTGGTGACGCTCGTGGCCGGCGCCGGCGCCGCGACCGTCGACACCACCTTCGAACAGCAGGACCTCCTCGTCGAGGAGACGCCGGCCTGGATGGACGACCTCGGGCCGCTGGCGCCCGGCGACTACGCCGTCCAGCGAAACATCGCCTACGCCGACAACGCGACATACGTCTACGACGGGACGACGACGCAGGTGCTCGTCAGGGGCGACATCACCGACGACGACACCCTTGAGCGGGTCCAGGCGGCCTCCGACCGGGCCAACCGGACCGGCGTCCCGCTGGTGCTGCCCGACGACACCAACGCCACGCGGAGCCCCGTCCGGGTGATGGCCGACCTCGCCGAGGACGACGACGAGTTCGCGGCGGCGTACGCGGCCGCCGACGGCGACGGCGACGGCGTCCCCGACCGGAACCTCGAGGCGCTGTACGACGCCTTCTTCGAGGCCGCCCCCGAGGGAGCCGCCGGCTGGATCCACCGCGAGGACGGCGACTACGTCGCGCTCCGGCTCGTCATCCCGGTCGCGGGGACGACCGGCGAGCCGGCGGCGACCGCCACCGCCCGGGCGGCCGCCGAGCCGGTCGACGGCGACGGTCTCGAGGCGACTGCCACCGGCCAGCCAGTGATGAACCAGGCGGTCGCCGAGGACCTCTTCGCGACGGTGCTCGAGGCGCTGCTCGTCACGCTGGCCGTCGTGCTCGCGGTACTGGTCGCCGTCTACCGCCGCGCCGAGGGGTACGCCAGCCTCGGGGTCGTGACGCTGACGCCGGTCGTGCTGGCGGTCGCCTGGATCACCGGCTCGATGGCGGCGCTCGGGGTTCCGTTCAACGTGATGACCGGCCTCATCACGAGCTTCACGATCGGGCTCGGCATCGACTACTCGATTCACGTCTCCGAGCGGTACGTCTACGAGCTGAACCGCGGGGTCGGCGCCGAGACGGCCCTCGAGCGGACGATATTCGGCACCGGCGGCGCGCTGCTGGGATCGACCGCCACCACCGCCGGCGGCGTCGCGATCCTCGGGCTGGCGCTGCTGGCCCCGCTGCAGCAGTTCGGCGTCATCACCGCCCTCACGATCGTCTACGCCCTCCTCGGCAGCGTCGTCGTCCTGCCGAGTCTGCTGGTGTTGTGGACCCGGTGGGCCGGCGCCGACCCTGCCGGCCGGTAGCTCCGTCTACCCGGCCGAACGCAGCCCCGTGTGACGAATACGTCGACACTGGCCGGTTGCGACCGTGTGAGTGTGCTAACTCGGGCGTGACGCGTTCGACCCCGTCGGAACGAGCGAGCGACGACGGTCAGGATATGATATTCTCAAATACAATTATTCAAAGTATTTTTGTCCTACCGCCTCTCCGTGTGTCTATGCCCGAGTTCGTGAACCGAACGGAGGAGCTCGGCCGCTTGCGAGAGCTGTTCGACTCCGACGAGGCGGAACTCGCCGTCGTGTACGGCCGCCGCCGCCTCGGGAAAACGCGGCTCGTCGAACGGGCACTCGACGACTACGAACGGGCGGTCTTCTACCAGGCGCGACAGAAAACCAGAACACTGCAGATCGAACAGTTCGTCGAGACGGCCGCGGATGCCTTTCCGGGTATCGAGCGGGTCCGGCAGGACTGGGAGCCGCTCTTCGGGTATCTTGCCGACCAGGACGGAATCGTCGTTCTCGACGAGTTCCCGTATCTGATCGAACAGGACGGGAGCCTCCCGTCGGTGCTGCAGGCGCTCTTCGACCACGAGTTCGATGCGTCTGCGGCGACGTTCGTCCTCGTCGGTTCGTCGATCAGCATGATGGAGGAGGCGACGCTGCTCGGTGACAGCCCGCTGTACGGTCGGTCATCGCTGAATCTCGACATTCGACAGCTCCCGTTCGATGCCGCCGTCGAGTTTCTCCCGGACGAAACGACGCCCGACGACGCCGTACGCGCTTGGAGCGTGGTCGGCGGCGTCCCCTATTATCTCGAAGAACTCGACCCTACGGCGTCGCTCGAAGAGAACATTCGGCGAACGGTTCTCACGCGACACGGTTCGCTCCACGACGAACCCGGGTACGTCCTCCGAATGGAGCTTCAGAAGCCGACCCGGTACTTCTCGATACTTGAGGCTATCGCCGGCGGTGCGACCGGACGGAACGAGATCGCCGGCGCGACGGGAATCGACTACAACCAGCTCTCGACGTACCTCGACCGTCTGTCTCGACTCCGATTAATCGAGCGTCGCGTCCCGGTGACCGAGCGACCCGAGCGGTCGAAACGGAGCCGGTACCGCATCCGAGACCCGTTCTTCCGGTTCTGGTTCCGGTTCCTGTACGGGAGCCCGGATCGGTACGACGAGTTCGGTTCGGGGGCGTACGGGCGGCTGATCGAACCCCAGATGCCCGACTTCGTCGCGCCGGCCTTCGAAGACCTGTGCTGTCGTGCGCTGTGGACGTTGTACGACGAGTACCCGGTCATCGATGTCGGGCAGTGGTGGTACCAGGACCACGAGGTCGACGTCGTCGGCCTGACCGACGAGAACGTGCTTATTTCGGGCGAGTGCAAGTACCAGGCGTCTCCGACCGACCGCAGCGCGCTCTCGTCGTTGGAAGCCCACGTCGAGGAACTCCGCTGGACGCCGGACGGTGACGACGCCCGGTCCTGTGAGTACGCGCTGTTCTCACGGAGTGGGTTCACGGATGGCGTTCGAGACATGGCTGCCGAGCGATCCGACCTCCGGCTCTACTCGCTTGCGGACGTGGTCGAGTCCTTGCTCGACGGGCGCCCCTGCTAACACGGCTATTCTACCGATAGCGCCGAAAAAGCGAACGGGACGGCGGTAGACGCGGCGTCGACCCGTATTTGCCGCCCTCGGGTCGTTGCCTGCGGCCGACGAGACCCGAGTTGACGCCGTCAGACGTCCCTACCCGAAGCTACTCGACCCCGGAAGCGTCGACATTCCTCGCGGGCTCGGGCTCGACAGCACGAGACGTGAGTGGCCGGCTATCCACGAGTGCCATCCGTGGCGGCGAAAACCGGATGTTTTGTCACCCCGGCTCACCGAGAGCTGGTATGCTCGTCGCCTTCGACTTCGACGGGACGCTGTCGGACTCCGAGATGACCGTCCTGCTGGGCGAGCAGGCCGGCGTCGCCGACGAGATCGCCGACATCACCGAACGAGCGATGAACGACGAGCTCTCCTACGCCGAGAGCCTCCGGGCCCGCGCGGAACTGCTCGCGGGCCTCCCGGAGGCCGACGTCGCGGCCGCCCTCGACCGCGTCGAGCTGCGCCCCGGCGCGGCCGACGTCGTCGCGGCACTGCGGGCGGCCGACCACCGCGTCGCGGTCCTGACCGGCGGCTTCGAGCGCGGCGTCAAGCGGGCGCTGTCGGCCGCCGGCATCAGTGTCGACGCCGTCGTCGCCAACCGGCTGCCGAGCCGGGACGGCGCGCTGACCGGCGGCGTCGAGGGCCCGCTCGTCGAGGGGACGAAGGACGACGCCCTCGAGAAGCTGGCCGCCGACCTCGGCGCCGACGAGACCGTCGCGGTCGGCGACGGCGCCAACGACCTGCCGATGCTCGAGGTCGCCGACCTGGCGGTCGGCTACGAGCCGAAGCCGGCCGTCGAGCCGCTATGCGACGTCGTCGTTGACTCGATGGCCGACCTCCGGGCGCTGTTCGAGCGCCGGGCGATCCTGTAGCGCGGCCGCCCGGTCGCCGGGTCGCCGCGTCTGACGCGGATTTATCCGACGGCACCGCGACTTCCGGCCATGGGACGTGCGCTGCTGGGACGCATCGCGGCGTGGACCGACGACAACCCCCTTCGCGCGGCGGGTATCGTCGTCGCCGCCGGCGCGGTCGCGGGACTGCTCGTCGATGCCGGCGCCGCGGGCGGCGAGCAGGCGGCTTCCAGCGGTGCCACCACCGCGGCGGCGACGACCGCGGCCGCGACCGTCGCCGAGACGGCCCTCGCGCGGCCGGCGTACGTCGTCGTCGCGCTGGTCGGGCTGGCGATTTTCGCCGCTTACGACGGGTAGCCGGAGCGATCAGGTGGAAAAGAGCCCGGCGTGGACGGGAGCGAAGGCATCGTCGGCCTCGCCGTCGGCGTCGGTGTCGGAGACGGCGCGGCCGGCGACGCCGTCGGCGAGGAAGTCCGACAGCGGCGGCCCGAGCCGGTCGGGCTCGACGAGAAAGGCGTCGTGGCCGTGATCGGAGTCGATGACGTGGTGGGCTGCCGCGGTGTCGGTCGCCCGGAACGCCGCCGCCAGCGATTCGCCCTGCTCGACGGTGAAGTGCCAGTCGCCGGTGAACGACACCACGAGTGCCTCGCCGTCGAAGGCCGCCACCGCCTCGGCGTCGGAGTCGTAGCCCGCCGACAGGTCGTAGCCGTCCATCGCCCGCGTCAGGTAGAGATAGGAGTTGGCGTCGAACCGGCGGGCGAACGTCTCGCCCTGGTAGTCGAGATACGACTCCACCTCGCGGTACGGAAAGAAGCCGGCGGCGGGGTCCATCCGGAAGGCGTCGCGGCCGGCGTCCATCCCCGCCGACCGGCGGCCGAACTTGTCCGCCATCGACGACTTCGAGAGATACATCACGTGGCCGATCTGCCGGGCCAGCGCCAGCCCTTCGACGGGGCCCTCGTCGCTCGCGCGGCCGTCGGTGTCGGGGTCGTCGTAGTAGTCGCCGCCCTGCCAGTCGGGGTCGGTGGTGATGGCCCGACGGGCGATCGCGTCCAGGGCGAGACACTGCGGGTCCAGGCGGGCGGCGGCGGCGATCACGAGCAGCCGGTCGACGTGGTCGGGGTGGCGCTTGGCCCACTCGAGGACGTTCATCCCGCCGACGGAGCCGCCGACGACGGCGTGGAGGTTCGGCACGCCCAGCTCGTCCAGCAACAGCCGCTGGGCGCGGGTCCAGTCGCCGACCGTCACCGCCGGGAACGCCGTGCCCCACGGCTCGCCCGTCTCCGGGTTCGTCGACGGCGGCCCCGAGGAGCCGTAACAGGAGCCCGGGGCGTTCGCACAGACGACGTAGTAGTCGGTGGTGTCGATGGCCTTGCCGGGGCCGACGATGTCGTCCCACCAGGCGTGGGCCTGGCCGGCGGTGTCGGCCCGGCGCCGGCCGCCGGCGACGTGGGCGCTGCCGGTCAGGGCGTGACACACCAAAACGGCGTCGTCGCCGGTGAACTCGCCGTACGTCTCGTAGGCGATTTCGAGGTCGGGAATCGACTCGCCGCACTCGAAGGTGAACGCCCCGAGCGAAACGCTGTCGGCGGTCATAGCGCGGCGTCGAGGTCGGCGACGATGTCGTCGACGTCCTCGATGCCGACCGACAGCCGCACGAGGTCGGGCGTGACGCCGCTGGCCCGCTGTTCCTCTTCGGTCAGCTGGGCGTGGGTCGTCGAGGCCGGGTGGATGACGAGCGTCCGGGCGTCGCCGACGTTGGCGAGGAACTTCGCCACCTCGGTGTCCTCGCAGAGCCGCACCGCGGCGTCGTACCCCTCCTCGGGCCCGAAGGCGATCATCCCGCCGTACCCGCCGACGGACGTCCCGTCCGTCGAGCCGCCGGTCGCGTCGCCGGCGGTGCCGAGGTACTCCGCGGCCAGGTCGTGGGTCTCGTGGGACTCCAGGCCGGGGTAGGCGACCCACGACACCGCGGGGTGGTCGGCGAGGAACTCCGCGACAACGGCGGCGTTCTCCGAGTGCCGCTCCATCCGCAGCGGCAGCGTCTCCAACCCCTGCATCGTCGCCCAGGCGTCGAACGGCGACTGCCCGTCGCCGAGGCTGCGGACGCCGCGCTGGCGGGCCGCCTCGATCAGCGCGCGGTCGCCGAACCGCTTGCTGAAGTTGATTCCGAACGCCGGGTTCGTCCCGCCGACCTCCGGGTACCGCTCGGGGTACTCCTCGAACGGGAAGGAGCCGTCGGCGACGAGCACCCCGCCGACGGTCGTCCCGGAGCCGTGAATCCACTTGGTGGTCGACTCCCAGACGAGGTCGGCGCCGTGCTCCAGCGGCCGACAGAGCGCCGGCGTCGCGAAGGTGTTGTCGACGAACAGTGGCACGCCGTGGTCGTGGGCGACCCCGGCGATCGCCTCCAGCGGCGGCGTCACCAGCGACGGGTTGCCGATCGTCTCGCAGTGGACGTATGCGGTGTTGTCGTCGATGGCCGCGGCGTAGGCCTCGGGGTCCAGCGTGTCGACGAACCGCGCCTCGATGCCCCGCCGACTCGCCGTGTGGGTGAGGTAGGTGTGGGTGCCGCCGTAGATGGACGACGCGGAGACGACGTTGTCGCCCGTCTCCGCCAGCACGAGCGTCGCGGCGTCCAGCGCGGCCATCCCGGAGGCGGTCGCCAGCGCCGCCGTCCCGCCCTCGACGGCGGCGAGCCGCTCCTCCAGCGCGTCGACGGTCGGGTTGGAGATGCGGGAGTAGACCTTCCCGTCGTCCTCGAGGGCGTACCGGTCGGCGGCGGTCTCGGCGTCGGGAAACTCGTAGGAGGAGGTCTGGTGGACGGGCGGGGCGGCGGCGCCGGTGTCGGGGTCCGGCCCCTGGCCGACGTGGAGACAGCGCGTCGCCAGCCCCAGCTCGTCTTCGTTCTCGTTACTCATGTACATCGTGCATATACCTCTGCGTTTCTATAACCGGGAGTTACGGCAAGGATTGCCGACCGCGGCGACATATAAAGAAATCGGGTAAAGACTAAAATGTACCACCCGCGTACCACGCAGTATGAGCACGGACGCGGACGACAACGGGGACATGGTGAAATTGAACGTGAAAGTCCCGAAACGGCTTCTCGAAGAGGTCGACGAACTGGCCGAGGAGCTGGAATACACCAACCGCTCGGAGTTCATCCGTGAGGTCCTGCGCGACACCACAGAGCCAATTCTGACGCCAGGGGCGCAGGAGGGTGTCTCTGAGGGGTACGCGGACGTGGCAGCGGGCCGGACGATGTCCACGGACGCGGCCCGCGAACGCCTCGGCATCGACCAGGACTGAGGGCTGAACGGTGGCTCACGAAGTCATTTTGACAGAGACGTTAGTCGAAACGTTGGAGCAGCTCGAAACGCGGGACGCGGAGCGCATTATCAACAAGCTGGAGGACATCGGCGACTTCCCGGACCACTTTCTGGACCGGCTGAAGGGCCATCCCGGCTACAAGCTTCGTGTCGGTGACTTTCGCGTGCTCATCGATTGGGATAAGGACAACGAGGTGCTCTACGCCATCGACGCCTTCAAGCGGAAGAAAGAGTACCGAGAACTCGGCAAGTACCGTGAGGTATGGGAATCGTGGCGGGACGACACGGAGAGATGACAGACGTGGTTGCTTGTCTCACAGCGGTAACAGCGCGGAAGTCCACCCCTTCAGGGGTAGGTAGCTGACTGAGCGGTTCAAGACGGAAGCCCTGTCGTTGAGTTCCGACGACCGCCGTCGCGGGCCCGGTCGCTCGGGGACGGTCAATATTCCTCGATGTCGACGACCTGTTTCGTCTCCTCGTGAGTGAGATCCCCGTCCCCGGAGACCACCGGCGCGTCGAGTTCGCGGCCGACCGCAGCGATCAGCGCGTCCATCCCGGAGAGGAATGGTCCCTGCGACCCCATTTCGTCCGCGATTTCCGCAGCGGTAATCGCGGTTCGCTCATCGACAGCGTGCACCTCGCCCCACGAAAGGTCCTCGCAAGCGCCCTCAATATCGCCTCCGGGGCCATTTCCCTCTCCAAGGAGGGCCTCGGCGTACGCCGGGACCGGGAGGACGTACGCCTCACTGTCGTGCTCCTGGAGGTATTCACGGGTCGACTCAACGCCGTCGAGGTAGTCGATCAGGAACGTCGCGTCGAGAACCTTCATGTGTCCTCGATCCGGCGGTGCATCCGCTCCTTCGACTTCTTTTTGTATCTTTCGCGGACCTCGCGAGCGCGGTCGGCCCGCTCGTCGGACCATCGACCGAACCCGGCAAGGAAGTCACGGTCACCGGCGGGTGAGAACATCCGCTTGAGGACATCGTTGTAACTCTCACCATCTCGTCGCCGACGTTCGATTTCTTGCTTTACACTCTTGCTCACTCGGATCTGCTCATCTGCAGTGCCCATCGTACGTTGACATTGGACGTTGACGATACTTTGGCTTTTGGCTCGGGGGAAGGGGAACGGTGTGATCGGGGGTGACACTGCGTGCTGTAGTTGCCGGTCCCCTCGAACGCCTCGTTGAACTCCTCCGTCGGGGCGTTGCCGTCCACACTGGACTCCGTCGTTCGGACTCGCCGCGTAGTTCAACGCATCCATCGTCGGTATCAGCGCGTCGTAGTCACCGAACGGGTCGGTATCTCGGTTACTGTGAGGGTAATCGGACCACTCCGGCGCTCCGCCGTTGACCTCACCCGTGAGACCGGGGCCGACGCGTTCGCCCGGGAAGGCCACCAGTCAGCTGGCCCTGATCTCGGGGACACTCACCCCGGCTGGCGGGTTCGCCAGCAGAGAATGGGAGTCCACCGACAAGCCCACCGCTTCAGCGGTGGGTGGCTGACAGCGAGTGAACGGCATGGTATTGCGCCTGTTCCGCCTATAAACTGCCAGGCATCTCGCGCGGTAGGCTCATCCGACCGCCGGACGTGCCGGAATTTAATGACTGACGGCGACGACCACGCCGATGGACAGGCGACCGACATCCCGCGGCGGGCGCTGCTCGGCGCGGTCGGGGCCGCCGCCGCCGGCCTCGGCGCGCTACCGTCCGGGGTCGCCGCGCGCGGCGAACGGGCGACCGACCCTTCTGCCGCCGCCGGCCGCTCGCATCGAAGCCGGCTCTACCCCGTCGAGTCGGATTTCCACGGCTCGACGCCGCAGCGCCTGCGCGCCAAGCGCGGCTGCTTCAAGCCCCGTGACCGGCCGATCTACGGCCCGACGGACGTCAACGCCCAGTCGGCCAACGGGCGCATGGCGGCCGCGCTCAACGACGAGGGGACGGTGACGGTTCTCCGGTGGCCCCGCCCCTCGTTCTACGAGCAGTTGAAGTACTTCGCCGAGGGCCGCGACGCGGACGACGAGATAGTCGTCGCGCCGAACATGGGGGCGTTTCTCGGCGTCGCCGCCGACACCGGCGACGGCTTCGAGACCACCTGGCTCCGGGACTTCGACGACGTCGAACAGCGCTACCGTAACGACCTCGATGGGTCGGACGCCGAGTACTCCGACGAAATAGTGACCCGATACGCCGACGACGACCTGGGACTCGTCGTCCGCTTCGAGGCCGTCGTGGCCCGCGAGACGGACGCCCTCGTCCGGCGGGTCCGGGTGACACGCCGCGGCGACTCGCCGGTCGAGGCCGCCCGGCTCGTCGCCTTCCAGAACCCCGGCCTCGTCGTCGGCAAGTTCCCGCAGTATCCCGTCCAGGACTGGTGTCTCGAGGAGGACAACGACCACCGCGCCCGCTACGTCGACCGGCTGGACGCCGTCGTCCACGACCGCAGCGGCGTCGACCAGTCGACCGGCGAGCAGCGGTCCGTCGCCCTCGCGGTCGGCTTCGACGGCGAGACCGCCGGCTTCCAGGTCGGCGGCGACGCCCACGACCCCGCCGCCGAGCCGACCGGCCGCGAGGGCCCGGCGGTCGACGCCTACGACGACGCCGCCGACGGGACGCTGTCCGGCAACGATAGCTACGTCGGCCAGGCGACGAGCGCCGTCTCGACGGCACTCGACTTCGGCCCCGGCGCCGGCGGCACGGCCGAGGAGACGGTCGTGCTCGCGGCTGGTGCCGACGAGACGGAAGTCGCCACCGTCCTCGGACGGGTCCGGGACGCGCGGTTCGGGCGGCTCCGCGACGACAAGGAGGCCTGGATCGCCGACCTGCTCGCCGACGCGCCGCTGCCGAACCGCGAGACAATCGCCGAACGGGAGTCCGCGGCCGACACGGACGCCATCGTGGCGACGGCCCGGCGGGCGCTGGTCACCCTCGTCACCACCTACGACCGCGAGTCCGGCGCGATCGTCGCTTCGATCACCACGCAGCCGCCCTACGGCGAGGACTGGCCCCGCGACGGCGCCTTCTTCAACTACATACTGGACCTCATCGGCCGCGACGACTGGGTCGAGAAGCGCAACCGGTGGTACGCCAGCCTCCAGCAGCAGACGGTCGACTCCGTCGCCGAGGGCGACGTTCTCGGGCCGACCCGGCCCTCCCAGCGGACGTCGCCCAACACGCTGCAGGCCAACTGGAACATGAACTACTACGCCGACGGCGTCGCCGGCGGGCCCATCCCCTACCAGATCGACACGACCGGCTTCACCGTCTGGACGATGGTCGACCACTACGAGGTGACGGGCGACGAGGCGTACCTCCGGGCCGTCTGGCCGGCGATCCGCCGGGCCGCGGACTACCTCGTCGACTGCCGGGACCCCCGCAACGGCCTCCAGTGTCGGAACTTCGAGGACGACCGCCCCTCGGAGCCGGACCGCCAGACCGTCAACGGCGCCATCCCCGCCTGGCAGGGACTGACGTCCGCAGCGCGCGCCGCCCGCGTTCTCGGCAACGACGACGACGCCGCCCGCTACGAGACGCGGCGCCACGAACTCGGGCGGGCGATCGACGAGGTGCTGTACGACGAGGAAGCGGGCTGTTACGGCACCAGGCGCAACGGCTTCCCCTACGGCGAGACCACCTGGCCGCTCGGTTTCACCCCCTACACCGACCCCGAGACGGGCGCGCTGTGCGACCGCCCGCAGGTGGACAACCCGTTCGACCACCCGCGCATCCAAGCGCACCTGACGCGGGACGGCGAGACCATCCCAAAACTGCTCGCCGAACCCGAAGCCGGCGAGACGGACGACGGCGGCTACGACTCGAAGGCGCTCATCCCGCTGGCGAAGGCCCGCCGCGGCGAGGACGAACCCCGCAGTCTCTCGGCCGTCCGCGACGCGATTCGCTGGGTCGGCACCCGCCACGCGACCGACGACACTCACGTCATGGGCGAGTTCTGGCGGATCTTCGGCGAGGGCGACGACCGCGAGGTGAAATCCATTCAGGGTCAGCCGCACGTCTGGGAGCAGGTGCTGTTCTACCTCGCGGCCCTGGAGGCGTACCCGCCCGATGACCTGGAGTTCGAGCCCGCCACCATGGCCGGCGTCACCGGCGCGCTCCGGGAGTGAGCCGCCGCGGCACGACGACCTTGGCGCCGCCGGCCCCCCGCCGGGTATGCAGACGGTCCACGAGAACGCGGTCCGGTTCGACGAGGCCCGATGCCGGGGCCGTCGTCTTCCACGGCAACTACGTCACCCTCAGGACGAGACGGTCACCGCCTATCTGGAGGCCATCGGCTACCCCTACGAGAAGTTACGGGACGCCGACCGGGACGTCCGCGTCGCTCAATCGTCCACGTCGACCTCGATTACCGCGCGCCGGCGGAGTTCCGCGACCGGCTGTTCAACGCCGTCCGCATCGACGCCGTCCGCGAGTCCAGCATCGAGTTCGACTACGAGTGCCGCGACGAGGCGGACGAGGTAGTTGCGGAGGGCGGGTTGGTCCACGTCGCCGTCGACGAGTCGGGCGAGCCGACCCGCGTGCCCGAGGAGTCCCGCGAGGCCGTCGTCGGGTTCCAGGCCGGGCCGCCGGCGTCGGTGTAGCCGAAGGGTTTCTTTCGACCCGGGCCGAACGGCGGGCATGGACGCGACCGCCGAGGTGGTCGACCGGCTCGAACGGCGGCTGATGAGCCTCGGGGTCTACGTCGAGCGCACCGCCCGCGAGTCGACCGACGACGGCCAGCGGCTCCACCTCGAGTACGAGACGGCCGCCGGCGGCCTCGCCAGCGGCGACATCGGTAACGTCTGTACGGAGCTGATCGACGCCTACGACGACGGCTGGAAGCCGCTGGAGTGTCACTTCTGGGCGTTCGACACCGGCGGCGCCGGCGAGTTCCTCGGCGAGTGGCGGGTCGAGGCGGGGTGGTTCCACGCCCTCGACCGCGGCGACATCACCGAGACGGACTTCTCGACGCTGGTGCTGTCGACCCGCCGGCCGGCCGACGAGCCGCGCCCGCCCGAGGCGTAGCCGCCCGAATGGTCGACCCGACGACGGTCCGCGGACGGCTGCTCGACGCCCACCGGCCGGCCCTCGAGCGAGCGCTTGCGGCGGCCGACGCCGTCGCCGCCAGCTGGGACGGCGACGCGACGGCCGACCCCGTCGCCGCCGACTACCGGGCCGCTCTCGAGGCAGCCGACGCCCTCGAGCCGCTGGCCGCGGCGCTGGCCGACGCCGTCGCCCATGCCGGCGGCGACCTCGCCGCCGCGCCGGTCGCCGACGTCCCGTACCTGGCGGTGGCCGGCCGCGGGGTCGTGCTGCGGGGACCGCTTGCCGGCGGCGGCCGGGTCGTCATCACGCTCGCGGCCTTCGAGGTCGACCCCTACCGCCGGGGGCCGGACCTGCCCGAGGCGCTCGTCGTCAAGCGCCGCGGCTGACGGGCGGCCGCCGATTTCCGGCCCCGTAAGAGTGAAACGCGGCGCTCTCTTGTGGGTAGATGACATGGACGTTCGCGTGACGGGCCGCGGTCCCGCGGAGCCGTTTCTGTCCGCTCGTGACCTGCTCGCGACCGAGCACGACCTCGAACTGCCGGTCGTCGTGAAGTTCCGCGAGGACCCCGACGACCGGACGGTGGCGGGTCACTACGACGACCGCCACGAGCTGCTCGTCTCCCGGCGGGCGGCCAGCTCGGCGATGGCGCGGGAGCTGGCGCTGCACGAGTTCGCCCACATGGCCCGCTACGAGGAGGAACACCCCTCTCACGTGCAGTCGACCGAGGAGGCGCTGTTCCTCGCGCTGGCCGGCCGCAGCGTCGAGCGGCGGAAGCTAGCCCACTGCTATCAGATCGCCAACCACATGAAGGACATCTACGCCGACGACATCACCCTCGACATCGGCCCGACGGGGAAGCTCGTCTCCTTTCTGGAGTCGTCGCTGGCCAGCGCGGTCGCCGACTCGCCGCCGACGGCGCCCGGCGGTTGGCGGCGCCTGACGGAGGCCGCCGATCCCGAGATCACCGCCGTCAACGCCGCCTTCGCACTCGCGCTGCTGGAGCGGCACGACGCCATCGACGACGACCACCGGCTGTACGACCTCGCCGACGCCGCGGCCGCCGACGCCCCCGAGGTGTCGCTGTCGACGTTCAGGCGGCGGTTCCGCTCGCTCGGCGCCGACCCCGGCGCCTCCGAGTACCGCAAGGCGCTGGTCGACGTCACCCGCGAGTACGCCCTGAGCGGCGGCCGGGCGGCGGACTGACGGAGCGGGCGTGACGGGCGTGATCGTCCGACACGCCGTCGGCGAGACGGAGACGGAACCGTTCGGCGCGAGCGCGACCGAGCGACGGTTCCGGGGGACCGCCGAACGGTCACCGGACGGCGGCGATCCGCCGGCGACGGACCGTCCTGCCGACGGGTTCCCGGACTGAAAGGTACTTACCGGTCCCGCCCGAGCGGTCGGTTGATGTCCCCGCGAGACTCCCTCGCTGCCCTCGTCGGCGACGTCTCGGGTCTCCTGGTGGCCCGGGTGGCGGTCGCCGTCGCGGTTCTGGCGCTGCTGGCGCCGGCGGCGGCCTCGTACGCGACCTACGAGGAGACGACGAACCAGCGCGGCACCCTCGAGTCGGTCGCCGACGACGAGACCGTCGTCAGCGTCCAGGGCTTTCACTTCGAGGGCGAAGGCAGCCAGAAGAAGCCCTCGGGGCTGGTCGGCGTCGACCGCCGCGGGCGGACCGCCTGGACACTCAACGGCAGTACGGCCGACTGGCCCGTCGAGACCGCCGACCAGTCGTGGTGGTTCTACGACGTCGACCCGCTGCCGAACGGCAACCTGCTCGTCGTCAACACCTTCCCGGGCGAGACGTTCGTCCACGAGTACGACCCCGAGACCGACGAGCGGGTCTGGGGCGAGCGGTTCCCCGGGATGGTCGACACCCACGACGTCGCCTCCCTGAACGACGAGGAGATCGCGGTCGCCAACATGCGCAACCACGACGAGGAGTCGGGCGTCAGCGACGACCGGGTCGTCGTCTACAACCGCACGCAGGGGGAGATAACCTGGGAGTGGTACTTCCGGAACCACTACTCCGCCGACACCGACGGCGGCTACAACGACGACTGGACCCACGTCAACGACGTCGACCCGATCGGCGAAGAGTACCTGCTGCTGTCGCCGCGGAACTTCGACCAGGTCGTCGTCGTCAATCGCACCACGAAGGAGATCGTGATGCGGCTCGGCGAGGACGACGACCACGCGACGCTGTACGAGCAGCACAACCCCGACTACCTCGAGCGCGAGGACGGCACGCCGACGATGCTGGTCGCCGACAGCGAGAACGACCGGGTCGTCGAGTACGAGCGGGACTGCGGCGACGCCGACCCCCGGCTCGGCGCGGGGACGCCGCCCGAGGACTGCGAGTGGGTGCTCGTCTGGGAGCTCGGCGGCCCCGAGGAGTTCAACTGGCCGCGGGACGCCGACCGGCTGCCGAACGGCAACACGCTGGTGACGGACTCGCTGAACCACCGCGTCGTCGAGGTGACGCCCGACGGTGAGATCGTCTGGGAGTACTACGTCGGCTGGGGCCCCTACGACGCCGAGCGCGGCGCGCCGGAAAGCGACGGTCCGACGATGCGGGACGCGAACGTCTCCGGCTCCCGCGACGTCACCGGTAGCGCCGGCCTCGAGCCCGGCACCGGCGAGAGCACGACCGTCGCCGAGCGGACGTCGGCGCTGGCGGCCGGGACGCCGCTGCAGGACGACGTCGAGGCGGCCGCACAGCGGTGGTCACACGTCGCCCCGTGGATCTACCCCGTCTGGATGTCCGGCGGGGACTTCGCGGCCGTCCTGCTGGCGGTCGTCGTCGTGCTCACCTGGACCGCCTACGAGGCCATCCGGAAGCGGCGCGTCGTCGTCGACGCCGTGACGGGCTGAGGGACGAGCGGCCGGCTCCGCGGAGCCGCCGCTGTCGGACGTCGAGACGAGACGAAACGCAGCGAACGCCGGCGTCAGCGAGCGGCCGCCGCGACGCGTTCCTGTTCTTCCTTCTGGCTGACGGGGTAGGCCTGCAGGTCGTAGTCGGCGGCGCCGACGAGCTGGGTGGCCAGCGCCTCCTCGACCGGCGTCGCCGACTTGAACGAGGCGTTGTACGTCCCCTGGGCGATGAACTTCAGCGCCTGGTCGACCCGCCGCTGGGGGGCGACGTCGACGGCCTTCGGCACGGAGATGCCGCCGTACTTCAGCCGGACCGTCTCCTCGCGCGGGCCGGCGTTCTCGACGGCCGTCACGAGCACCTGCACCGGGTTCTCGTCGGTCCGCTCGGAGACGATGTCGAACGCCTCCCGGACGATGCGGGTGGCCTGTCCCTTCTTGCCGGTGTTCTCGTCGGTCTGCATCAGCCGGTTGATCAGCCGCTCGACGACCGACAGCTCCGATTTCTTGAACTGCTTGTCGGAGTGCCGCCCCATCGTGTGGGCGATGGGTGTCACCGTGATGTACCGCTGGGTCGAGGGGTCGCCGTACTCGATGCCGTCGACCTCGTACTCGCCGAACAGCTGCGCCGAGACGCGCTCGTCGTCCGTCGACGCGGGCGCGTCCGGGTCGGGGGCTTCCGAACTCATCTGACTGGCTTCTCCGCGTTCCCGCGGACGAGCTCGATGAGCGAGACGCCGTTGACCTTCTCGACTTTGTAGTTCACGCCGGAGAGGTCGCCCATCGCACGGCCCTTCGCGCCGCCGATGCCGGCGATGGTGACCTCGTCGTGTTCGTCGATGAAGGAGATGGCACCGTCGCCGGGGCAGAAGGCGGTGACCTGCTTGCCGTTCTTGATGAGCTGCACCCGGACGCACTTCCGGATGGCCGAATTGGGCTGCTTTGCCTCGATGCCGACCTTCTCGAGGACGATGCCCCGACCCTGCGGGGCGCCCTCGAGGGGGTCGGACTTCTCGCCGAGTCCGCGGGCACGGCGCGCGTAGTCCGAGTCGGACCACCGGTGCTTCTGGCGGTCCTTCTTCAGTTTGCGCGCGGCGTACTTGCCGTTCGTCATAGTAAAGATTGATTCCCGTCGAAGCCACTTAAACGTCCCTTTTCGCCGGCGCACCGACGTGCGTTCTGCCACCTGAGAGTCGAGAAACGCATTTCCCGGGTGACCTGCCGGACGGGAAATCTTTTGTCTCCGGTCGCCGGACCCCTGCCCCATGGAGGTCCGACGCTTTGCGGGCCGAACGGACGTCCCCGGCATCGTTCGCGCACACGGCCGGGCCTGGCGCGCGGCCTACGACGGCCTGCTCTCGGCGGCCGCCATCGAGGACGCGGTCGCCGTCGAGCCGACGGAGGCCGACGTCGAGAGGTGGCTCGAGGGGCTCCGGAAGAGCGACGCCGTCCTCGTCGCCGCGGGGGCCCGCGTCGTCGGCTTCGCCGACGTCCGGTGGAGCGAGGGAACGAAGCCGTTCGTCGGCGACGACGAGGCGGGGCTGAAGGCCATCTACGTCGACCCCGACCGCTGGGAGAGTGGCGTCGGCACCGCATTGCTCTCCGCCGGCCTCGACGCCCTCCCCGATTCGGTCGGACGGCTCCGTCTCGAGGTCCTCGCGGACAACGACCGCGCGCGCCGCTTCTACGAGATACGGGGGTTCGAACGGACCGGCAGTCGGACCGTCGAACTCGCCGGAGAACGCTACCCGGCGGTCGTCTACGCGCTCGAAATCGGTGCCGACACGGTGGGGTGACCCCGGCCGGGCGGATCACGGGAGCCTCTGCCGGCCGTGGCGCCGTTCCACGCCGACGGGAGCCGGCGGGGCGACAATCCGAAGCGTTACACGGCTCACAAATATTCGGCTCGGTCGACCCCCGATTCGGCGGCGTACCGAGACCTCCGATGCCTGTCACGGATGGTAGCCGGACGGTTCCATCGACCGTCTCGAGCCGCCCTCGGCGACCCGTTCCGAGCGGGGTCGAGAGACGCCGGAGAGTCAGGGCAGTTCGATTTCGTCGACGTCGAAGTGCCGCCGGGCGAGCCGGCGGGCGAGTTCGATGTTGCGGCCGTCGGCGCCGATCGCGACGCCGCGGTCGTCGTCGTCGACCTCGGCGTAGGCGACGGTGGTGTCGTCGCCGCTTACCGTCACGTTGTACACCGCGGCGGGCGCCAGGGCGTTGGCGACGAACGCCTCGGCGGTGTCGGCGCCCTCGACGACCTCGACGTCCCGCCCCAGCTTCGACTCGAGCCGCTTGACGTGCTTGCCGCCCGGGCCGATGGCCTGGCCCATCGTCCCCGGCGGGGCGACGAAGACCACGCGGTCGAAGGCGTCGTCGACGACGCAGTCCGTCGGGGTGACGTCGGTCTCCTCGTCGAAGACCGCGATGTGCCGTCTGGCGGCGTCGGTGAGCGTGACGGCCATCCGTTGCCCTCAGTCGTCCGCCGACCCGCCGTCGGCGCGTTTGGCGCTCATCCGGAGGTCGACGTCGCCGGTTCCGAGCTTGATGGGCTTGCCGACGATGACGTTCTCCGTCACCCCGTCGAGGGCGTCGACCTCGCCGTGGATGGCGGCGTCCAGCAGGTGGTTGACCGTCACCTCGAAGGCCGCCCGCGCCAGCACCGAGTCCTTGTTGCCGGAGATACCGTGGCGGCCGATGGACTCGATCTCGCCGTTGTTCGTCATGATGTCGGCCACGAGCATCAGGTGTCTGACGTTGACGTCGTCCAGCCCCTGCTCCTCGAGGGTGTTCATCGTCTCGTTGATGATGGCCTCGCGGGCGGCCTCGATGCCGAGATCCTCGTGAATCTCGTGGATGTTGTTGCAGGTCGTCCGGGAGGCGTCGACGCCCTCGATGTCCAGCACGTCGCCGAACGACGACCCCTCGGTGTAGAGGACGAACTCCTCGCCCTCTTCGAGTTCCTCCTTCCGGATGACGACCCGGCTGATCTCGTCGATTCCCTTGAAGACGACCTCCCGCAGCTCCTCGACGAGCTGGAGCAGTCGCCGGTAGGACGGCTGGTCGGGGCCGAACTCGACGACGGTCTCCTCCGGCCGGACGGTGTCGACGCCGAGCGCCGACTCGATGGTGCCGGCGATCTCGCTGGCGATGTCGTCGAGGCCGTCGACGGTCGGCCACCGCTCCTGCAGCGTCTCCTCGTTGAGGTCGATGCGGACGAGCATGTCCGCGACGTTCGTCGAGACGTCGCCCAGCGCGAGGATGCGCGTCGCCTCGATCTGCCACACCACCTCGTGGGCCCGCTCGCGATCGGTGGCGTAGTCGCCGTCGAGGTGGACCGTCATCATCGGCGTGTCGGGCGTCTTCCGGGCGTCCACCAGCTCGATGAGCCGCGGCAGCCCCTGCGTGACGTCGATCTCGGCGACGCCCGCGTAGTGGAAGGTGTTCATCGTGTTGTGCGTCACGACCCCCTCGGCGGTGGTGAACGTCTCCAGCCCCTCGACCGAGAAGTCGTAGACGTGCTCGTGGTCGCTCTCGACCGTCTCGATCGATTCGATGCGGTCCCAGACGACATTGACGTCGATTACTTCTCGACCGGCAGTGACGGCGGATTCGGTTCGAACGCCGCCATCGGTCGCGACCGCTCGCTCCAGTTCCGCCAGATCGATACGTCGAGCTGCCGGGTCGTACTCGCCGAAAGTGGGAAGCCTGTCTCCGGCTTCGAGGGAGTCAGCTTCGACCGGAACGATATCCCCGTCTTCCCGCGTCACGAACGAGTGGGCCTTCGTCGCCCGGATCGTCCGCCCGGATTCCAGTTCGAACCGGAGCAGTTCGTCGGGTGTCTCGTGCCGGCTAATTTCCTCGAGTGGCTTCCACTCGACGGTTTCGTCCGCGGAGAGACTGGGGACTTCCAGTCCGTCGGGCGCAAGCGCGACCTCGTGGTCGTCGAACTCGCGCGTTTCCCGGTCTTCCATCAGCGAATCGACGAACGTGCCGATACGGACCGTGTCGGTCTGGCCGTTCCGACGAACCAGCACGCGTTCCGAGTCGTCGAGCGACATCTGCGTACCGGGCTCGCCGATGGACTGCGCGGAGACGGTGCCGACGGGGTCCAGCGGGTCCACGCGGGTCTCGCGGTACTGCGATTCAACGGCCTCGACGATCTGCTCGACGTGGTCGACGTCGACGTCGCTGCGGGCGGCGACGGTCTCCCGAATCTCCCGCTGCAGCCGCTCGGGCAGCCCCGAGGCGTCGATCGGCGCGGCGACGTCGTCGGCGAGGTCGGGCTCAGTCATCCGACTCCACCTCCGGCTCCGGGCCTGGCTCCGCTCCGGCGTCGCTCGGCTCGAACTCGGCGTCGTTGGCCGACCGCCAGGAGTCGCCGTGCTCCGAGAGGTTCGTCGTTGGTTCCTCGCTGCCGAGGAACTGCCTGCGTTCGGTCTCGCTGTCGAACTCCTCTTCGACGATGCGGTCGGCGATGGACTCGACGTCGATGTCGTACTCCTCGGTGGAGGAGACCCGCACCGGCGAGGTGCCGTCCTCGCCGAACTCGAACTGGACGACCGTGTCGGAGGTGTCCCGGACGGTGCCGTCGTACTGCGCTTCCAGCTCCGACAGCGCGTTGATGAGCCGCCGCTGGAGGTAGCCGGACTTCGACGTCCGGACGGCGGTGTCGACCAGGCCCTCGCGGCCGCCCATCGCGTGGAAGAAAAACTCCTTCGGCGTCAGGCCGTTCCGGTAGGAGTTCTCCACGAAGCCGTGGGCGTCCGCCGAGAGGTCGTTCCGCCGGAAGTGCGACAGCGTCCGGCCCTCGTAGCCGCGGTTGATGCGCTCGCCGCGGACGGCCTGCTGGCCGACGCAGCCGGCCATCTGGGTCAGGTTCAGCATCGACCCGCGGGCGCCGGACTCGGCCATCACCACGGCCGGGTTGTCGTCGGCGAAGTTGTCGTCGGCGATGTCGCCCGCCGAGTCCCGGGCCTTGCCGAGCGTCTGCATGATCTTCATCTCCAGGGTCTCGTCGACCGTCCGGCCGGGCAGACTCTCCAACTCGCCGGCGTGGTAGGCCTCGATGAGGCTCTCGACCCGGTCGTAGGCGCTCTCGATGGCCTCGTCGATCTGGTCTTCGGCGTCCCGCTCGATGGACTCGTCGTCGATGCCGATCGAGAAGCCGAAGTGCATGATGGCCCGCATCGCCAGCGTCGCCACCTCGTTGACGAACTGTCGGGCACGGGTGTTGCCGTACACCTTGCAGATGGTGTCGACGACCTCGCCGCCGAAGGCGCCGACGGCGTCCTCGTCGACGGTCCCCGACGCCAGCCGGCCCTCCTCGATGACGACCGTGTCGCCGGCCGAGGAGGTGAACTCCAGGTTGAGCCCCTCCGGCAGCAGCTCCGAGAAGACCGTCCGACCGGTCCAGTAGTCGACGCCGTCCTCGGAACGGTCCGGCGCCGGCAGCTCGTCGACGCCCGTCGCCCGCAGCAGGTCCAGCGCCTGCGTCTCGTTGAAGTCGGGATTCTGGTTGGTCAGCAGGTAGGTCCCGGTGACGTGGTCCTGGATGGCGCCGACGATGTTCTCGCCGAACCGCGGCGACAGCATCTGCTCCTGGACGCGCATCAGCACCCGGGCCTCCGCGCGCGCCTCCTCGTTCTGAAGGGCGTGCATGTTCATCTCGTCGCCGTCAAAGTCCGCATTATATGGAGGACAATTATTTGACACTAATTCGTTCGCGACGAATTTGTGTGCTTTGTCCTCCGTCGTCAGGTCATATACTCGGTTATTCTTGGTTTTAGTTAACCTATTGATAGTATCATATATCAGTCCTTCTTCCTCGTTCGCGGCTCGGCTTTCTTTCCACTCCTCGTACTCAGGATGTTGTTCGTTCTCGTATCCGTTTGAGAATTTCTCAGTGAGGTAGGCATATGCGAACCGTGCCTCGGCGTCGGCGTCAGAGTTGTACGTATAGCCGACACGTCCGAATAGTGCTTTCATCGCCTCCTGACCCGCTTCCAACTCGGCGGTAATCTTCTGCGAAATCGAGCCATCTTTTCGCTGATTCCCCGGTCGAGTCCGGACGTTTGAGACACCGCTACCGAATTCCTTGAGCAAGGTATCCACCTCTTCGACGAACTGCTTGCCAGCCTTAATTACGCTTTCAGTCCGGAAGAGCTTGAACACCGGCTGTCGGAACAGCTTGTGCCCGCGGTAGCTCGGCGTACTGAGTTCCGCGCCGAAGTAGCTGCTCAGGAACGCTCGCTTGACTGCCTTCGGCCCCTCCATAACCCACTCGGGAACGGTGTGTCCGGACTGCACTTTATCACCTGCGGGAACACCGAGCGCAGCCATGAGCGATGCCAGCGGTTTGCTGCCGATCTTCATCGACCAGCAGCTTCCCGATACAGTCCTCGTTCCGCCATCGGCCGCGACGATTTCGGCGTCGTTCTCCTTCAGGACTGGAGATTCGGGCTCGAACCCGAGTAGCTTGAGGTCCTCGCGGATGCTCTCCAGGTCGGCTTCGGAGGCCCGGAAGAACAGGCGTGCAACATGTCCGTCGAGTTCCAGCGTTCCGTCACCGAACAGGTGACCGACGAGCCGGGCCGCAGCGACGCCCTCTCGGGAGTGAACGTCGAACGGCACGAGGTCGTCGAGCGTCCGCAACAGGTGTCCTTCGTAGGTCTCTTCGGGCGCAGCGGCGATTACGTCCTCCTCGGTAATGGCGACCTGTTCGCCAGCATCCGGCTCGAACTCGGGCAGGTCGATTGGCCGCCGAAGCAACGTGTCCCCTTCCTCCAGCTCCTCGACCGGTACCGGGCCGTCTGGCGTCTCGAACGGGTGGTCGGACGTCGCCACGACCGATCCGAACTCCGTTTCGACCTCGTGGACGGTCGCCCCGTAGTCGCCAGGCATGAGCGACCAGAAGTCTTGGAGACCGGTCTCGCGGAGTTCGTCGTCGTCGGGATCGTACGTCGTGACGATTTCCTCGTCCCAGTCGGCTTCGATGTCCTCAATCCGCCGTTCGTAGCCGCCGCAGTCGACCCGCGTATCGCCGGCGACGCATACGGTCGTGTTCAGCCGGAACGTCTTGTACGGCATCACCACGACCTCGTGGGCCATGATGGACATCCGGTGCAGCGACGGCTGCCGGTTGAAGATGACGATGTCGCCGTCGATGAGGTGGCGGGCGACCTCCCAGGACGTAGCGGCGGGCGTCGGCGAGGTTCCGGTCGTTGACGTTCATCGTCTGGGTCATCTCCGACGCCACGCGGTCGGGGACGCCCACCTCGTTCAGCGAGAGGGTGGGGTCCGGCGAGATGACCGTCCGGGCCGAGAAGTTGACCCGCTTGCCGGACAGCGAGCCGCGGAACCGGCCCTCCTTGCCCTTCAGTCGCTGGGACAGCGTCTTCAGCGGCCGCCCGGAGCGGTGTCTGGCCGGCGGCGTTCCCGAAATCTCGTTGTCCATGAACGTCGTGACGTGGTACTGCAGCAGCTCCCAGAGGTCCTCGATGATGAGCTGGGGGGCGCCGGCCTCGCGGTTCTCCATGAACCGTTGGTTGATGCGGATGATGTCGACCAGCTTGTGGGTGAGGTCGTCCTCGCTGCGCTGGCCGTTGTCGAGGGTGATGGAGGGTCGCGCCGTCACCGGCGGCACCGGCAGCACCGTCAGGATCATCCACTCCGGCCGGGACTTCTCGGGGTCGATGCCCAGCACCTTGACGTCCTCGTCCGGGATGTCCTCGAACCAGTCGCGGACGTCCGAGGCCATCAGCTTGTTCATGTCCTCCTCGGTGAGGTCGATCTCCAGCGCCTGTTCGATCGCCTCGCGGTCGTCCCGCTTGGGACGGAACTCCCCGGAGAGGATCTGGTTGACCCGCTCGAGGTCGATGCCGGTCTCCTGGGCGAGGGCGTTCGGCGAGATCGGCTCGCGGTCGGTCTCGGCCTCGTCGCCCTCGGCGTCGGGGTCGCGACCCTCCATGGCGGCGGCGATGCGTTCGGGGTACTCCGAGGACAGCACCTGCTGGACCTCGTAGTACGTCGTCGGCTTCTCGTGGTTGATGTCGTACTGCTTCTCGCCGCAGTGCGGACAGCGGTCCTTCTTCCGCGCGAGGCGGATGGCGGCCTTCGTCACGTCGTTGAGGTCCTCGCCGAGCTGGCGGGTCCGGTCGAGTCGGCTCCGGAACTCGTCTTTTTCGTTCTCGGTGAGACAGAGCCGCGAGCACTCCCGGCAGGTCCCGCGGAGGAGCCGCCGAATGAGCTTCGCGTGGCCGACGTGGATGACCGCCTGCGCGAGCTCGATGTGGCCGAAGTGGCCGTTACACGACCCGGAGTGCTTCCCGCAGGTCTTGCACTCCAGACCGGGGTCGATGACGCCCAGCCGTGGGTCCATCAGCCCCATGTCGATGGGGAAGCCGTCGTCGTCGTACGTGTCGGCCGTGATGACCTTCGTGGCCGACATGTTGCGGTACTCCTCGGGGTCCATCAGCCCGAAGCTGAGCGACCCGATCTCCTTGGGGGCTTGTCCTTGCATTAGACTGCGTCCTCCAGTTCGATTCGCGGCGCGATACCCAGCGCCTTCATCTCGTCCAGTAGGAGCTTGAACGCGTAGCTCATCTCCACCTCGTGGACGTCGGTCTCCTCGTCGCAGTTCGGACAGTAGACGCGGCGCTGCTCGACGTTCTCGACGGCGCTCATCCCGCACTGCCCGCAGACGTTGATGAACTCCCGGTCGGACTCGTCGAGCAGCCGCTCTTTCAGCGTCATCGCGGCGCCGTGGCCGATGAAGACGTCGCGCTCCATCTCGCCGATCCGGAGCCCGCCCTCGCGGGCCCGGCCCTCCGTCGGCTGCCGCGTGAGCACCTGCACCGGCCCGCGGGAGCGGGCGTGCAGCTTGTTCGACACCATGTGGTACAGCTTCTGGTAGAAGATGACGCCGACGAAGATCTCGGCCTCGATCTTCTCGCCGGTGATCCCGGAGTACATCACCTCCTTGCCGTCGGACTTGAAGCCGCGGTCGACGAGCGACTCCCGGAGTTCGTCTTCGGTTTCGCCCTGGAACGGCGTCCCGTCGACCCGGCGGCCCTCCAGGGAGCCGACCTTCCCGCCCAGCATCTCGAGGATGTGGCCGACGGTCATCCGCGACGGCAGCGCGTGGGGGTTCAGGATGAGATCCGGCACGACGCCGTCCTGGGTGAACGGCATGTCCTCCTGGGGGGCGAGGTGGCCGACGACGCCCTTCTGGCCGTGCCGGGAGGCGAACTTGTCGCCCAGCTCCGGGACCCGCTCGTCGCGGACCTTCACCTTCGACAGCTTCGAGCCGTCCTCGCCTTCCATCAGCGTGACGGTGTCGACGACGCCGGACTCGCCCGAGCGCATCGTCACCGAGGTCTCGCGGCGCTTCTGCGGCGACAGCCCGCCCATCTCGTCGGGCTCCTCGAGGAACCGCGGCGGCGACGTCTTCCCGAGCAGGACGTCGTTCTCGCCGACCTTCGTCTCGGGGTTGACGAGGCCGTCCTCGTCGAGGTGGGTGTAGGCCTCCTCGCCGCGGGCGCCCCGGACCTCGTCGTCGGGGATCTCGAAGCGGTCCTCCTGGCCGCCGGGGTAGCGGCGTTCCTCGCCCTCGTAGGTCCGGAAGAAGTGCGACCGCGCCAGCGCGCGCTCGACGCTGGCCTTGTTCATGACGAGGGCGTCCTCGATGTTGAACCCCTCGTAGGACATGACGGCGACGACGAAGTTCTGGGCGGCCGGGCGGTCGTCGTAGCCGATCTGCTCGGTTGTCTGGGTCTTGACGATCGACAGCTGGGGGTAGTGCAGGAGGTGCTGGCGGGTGTCGGGTCGAATGCGGTAGTTCGCGCTCGGCAGCCCCAGCGACTGCTTGATCATCCCCGATCCCATCGTGATGCGGGGCGAGGCGTTGTGCTCGGGGTAGGGGATCATGCCCGCGCCGATGCCGAACATCAGCTGGGGGTCGACCTCGAGGTGGGTGTGGTCGGCGGTGAGTTCGTCCTCGTCGACGGCGACGAAGATGTCTTCCTCTTCTTCGGCGTCGATGAACTCGACGTAGCCGCGCTCGACGAGGCTCTCGAAGCTCAACTCGCCGTTCTCGACGGCCTCGATCTCCTCGTCGCCGACCAGCGGCTCGCCGTCCTCGACGACGATGAGGGGGCGGCGCGCCCGGCCGGCGTCGGCGTTGACGATCACCTCGTCGGTCCGGTCGCGGACCGAGACGTTGACCATCTCGTCGATCTCGCCGCGTCGGCGAGCCTCTCGGATGTCGTTTGCGAGCCTGTTCGGGTCCGGGTGGGTGCCGATGAGGCTCCCGTTCACGTACACTTTTGAGTCTCGTCCTTGGCTCATGTCAGTCGTCCGCCGTGTGCGTCTCGACCGTCTCGATTCTGGGACAGTTCCATCGCCTGTGCGAAGTTCTTCACCAGCCCGCAGTTGGGTCCCTCGGGCGTCTCGGAGGGACAGATGCGACCCCACTGGGTCGCGTGGAGGTCCCGCGCCTCGAAGTGCGGCTGCGACCGCGAAAGCGGCGACCGGAGCCGCCGCAGGTGCGACAGCACGCCCATGTAGTCGGTCCGGTCGACGAGCTGGCTCACGCCGGAGCGGCCGCCCACCCAGTTGCCCGTCGCGATGGGGTGTTCGAGCCGCTCGGTCAGCACGTCCGACCGGACGACCGTGTTGACCGACAGCTGCCGGTTCCGCATGTTGGCCCGCTCGAGCTGGTACTTCACGTCGCGGGCCAGCTTGTTCAGCGCCGTCCGGAACAGGTCCTTCATCAGGTCGCCGCTGACCTTGAGACGCTTGTTGGCGTAGTGGTCCTTGTCGTCGGCCTCGCGGCGCTCCAAGGCGAGTTCGAAGCACGCCTCGGCCATCCGGCAGAGGTACACCGCCTTGTTCATCCGGACCTCCTCGTCCTCGACGCCCTCCTCGTGGAGGTGCGGCAGCAGATAGCGGTCGATGACGTAGTTGGCCCGCTTCAGCTGGTAGTTCTTCCCCTGCCCGGAGGCGACCCGCTGGCCGAGCGCCTCGATTGCCTCCGCCGTCGACTGGACCTCCGCGGCCTCCAGGTTCTCCAGCATGAACTTCACGATTTCGGGGTCGTCGCTCACGCGGTGGACGATCTCCTCGTCGGATTCGAGGCCGAGCGCCCGCACCAGCGTCACGAAGTTGATCGAGCCGGAAACGGAGGGGAACGACACCTCGAGGATGCCGCTGCGGTTCCGCTCGCACAGCACCAGCGCCCGGTAGCCGCGGCGCTGGGAGAACGTCTTGGCGATCTGAATCTCGTCGCCGTACTTGGTGTCGTACTCGGCGAGGATCTTGTTCGGCGCGAGGTCCTCGCTGGTCATCAGCACGCGCTCGGAACCGTTGACGATGAAGTAGCCGCCGGGATCGGCGGGGTCCTCGCCGATTTCGATCAGTTCCTCGCGGGTGAAGTCGGCGATGTTGCACTTGTCGGAGCCGACCATGATGGGCATCCGACCGACCTTCGTCTCCGACTGGTCGACGATGTGTTCGGCCTCCTCGTCGCCGCCCCGGACGATGGTCATCTCCATGAACACCGGCGCCGAGTAGGTGATGTTCCGCAGGCGGGCCTCCTGCGGATAGAGGAGTTCCTCGGAGCCGTCGGCCTCCCGCACGCGCGGCGTCACGATGCGGACGTTGCCGAGATCGACCCGGACGGGCTCTTGGCCTTCCTTGTCGCCGATGTCCGTGTCGATCGATTCCTTCTCGTCGACGACCTGCTGCATCCCCCGGGCGAGGAAGCTGTTGAACGACCGGAAGTGGTGTTCGGCGAGTCGGTCCCGGGAGAAGTACTCCCGGGAGACGGCGCGTCGGTCCTCCCGGTTCATTCTACCACCAGGCGGTACACCGTCGCCTCGTCGGCCGTCCGGGAGTCCCGGGTGATCTCGACGACGTCGCCGACCTCGACGTCCGTCTCGAGGTCGCGGAGCGCCGCGTCCTTCCGGTCGATTTTCGGTAGGTCTGTGCGGTCGATGTCGTACTCCGCGAGCACATCCCCGACGTCGTCCTCGTCGAGAACCGAGTGCTCCGGAACCAGGTTGTGTTGGCTTACGTCTACCATGTGTCGGGCTGGCCGGGTGTAGAAGCGGTCACGAGATACTACAGTACCGTATAACGGGCAGAAACTTAACAGTTATCAAACCGGACGGCCGTGGCTATCCGTGCCGCCACTCCTGCGGCACGCGACTGCTCGCTACTACGTCTTCGGTGTCTGCCGTCAAAAAACCTTCTGCATCCGCGTTCTCCCGCCGTGTGCCAGCCGCGACCGCGCCGCCCTCCATTGGAAAGGCTTAAGCGTCGACCCCGGCTACGGTGAGATGCGCCCGGGTGGTGTAGTGGCCCATCATATGACCCTGTCACGGTCGTGACGCGGGTTCAAATCCCGCCTCGGGCGCTTCTGCGACGTCTTCGCGAACAGCGTGAGCGAAGGCTCGGAGCGGCGTCGCCGCTCCGGTGAACAACACGGCGAGCAGCGCGAGCAGACGCGAGTGCTGCTCGGTATTCACGTGAGTCGCAAAGCGCGTCGGCGGATTTGAACCTTGGAAGACGCAGCGCTGAGCGCAGCGAAGTGACCGTCTTCCTTCGGTTCAAATCCCGAAAGACGCCGGAGGCGTCTTTCGACCTTCGCGGAGCCTCCGGCTCCGCTTAGTCCCGCCTCGGGCGTCTTCTGTCGCGGACTCACGAACGAGGAGCGGAGCGACGAGTGAGGCGTCCACGACGAATCGTTACTAAGGGATTTGAATCACACGAGACGAGCGAAGCGAGTCTCGTCCGGGTTCAAATTCCGAAAGACGCCAGAGGCGTCTTTCGGCCCTCGCGGAGCCTTCGGCTCCGCTCGGTCCCGCCTCGGGCGCTTCTGCGACGTCTTCGCGAACAGCGCGAGCGAAGGCTCGGAGCGGCGTCGCCGCTCCGGTGAACGGACGTGAGGAGCGAAGCAACCTCGGCGCGGATTTGAACCAGGGAGTGGGAGGTGAGCGAGCGGAGCGAGCGAACGGGAACGACCGTGGTTCAAATTCCGAAAGACGCCTCCGGCGTCTTTCGACCCTCGCGGCGCCGTCGGCGCCGCTCAGTCCCGCCTCGGGCGTATTCTGTCGCGGACTCACGAACGAGGAGTGAAGCGACGAGTGAGGCGGCCGCGACGAATCGCCCGCCACCGCCGTCAGTCCCGCAGCGCCTCGACGGGCTCGAGGTTGGCGGCCTTCCAGGCCGGGTAGATGCCGCTGGCGAGGCTGATGACGACGCCGAAGGCGAAGGCGACGACCAGATAGACCGCGTTGGAGGGGTCGAGGATGATGTTTAGCCCGATGGGCGAGACGTACCACAACAGTAGCGCCGCGCCGATGCTGAGAACGACGCCGACGACGCCGCCGATGACGCCGAGCAGCGTCGCCTCGACGACCAGCGTCCGGAGGATGTCGCCCTTCTCGACGCCGACGGCGCGCAGCAGCCCGATCTCGCCCTTCCGCTCGGTGGTGCTCATCAGCATGACGTTGAAGATGGCGACGCCGGCGACGATCAGCGACACCGCCCCCAATCCGAGCAGGAACTGGTTCAGCAGGCCCAGGAACTCGTTGATCTGGTCGAGGATGCTCGACAGCTCCAGTACGGAGACGCGGTCCTCGCGGGAGTTGAGTCGGTCGCGGATCTCGTCGGCGACGTCGCGGGCGTCCTCGCCGGAGTCGGCCTGCACGACCACCTGGTCGTAGCCGCCGGCGGCGAACTCCGACTCCGGCAGGACGACCGCGGTCCCCGGCTGGACCGGCGAGATGTCCTCGCCGGCGGCGAGAATCGCGATGACGCGGTAGGTGTTGCCGCCGATCTCGACGAGACTGCCGACGCGGACGTCGACCTCGCTGGCCAGGTCGGTCCCGACGAGGGCGCCCTGGCGGTGCCGCTCGGGGACCTCGCCGGACTCGGCGGTGAACAGCGCCGCCGGCGTGTTCGTGCCGTAGATGTTCGCGAAGCCGCTTTCGCCGCCGGTCCCCGAGACGGCGGCGCCCTCGCTGTACAGCGGGACCGCGGTGCCGCGGCCCTCGGCGATCCGCTCTATCTCGGCGACGTCGCGGGCGGTCAGCGAGTCGGCCCCGGCGTCCTGGTTCGGCGAGACGATCACCTGGTCGCCGATGCCGCCCAGCTGGTTCAGCGCCGCCAGCTGGAGGACGTTGCCGAAGATGCCCAGCGTCGCGATGGCCAACACCCCGATGACGATGCCGAGCGCCGCCAGCACCGACCGCAGCCGGTTCCGGCGGAGGTTCCGCACCGCCATCAGGACCGCCGGCAGCTCAGTCAGCCGGGTCATCGCACCTCCAGGTGACCGTCGACCAGCTCGACGGTTCGGTCGGCGTACTCGGTGACCAGCTCGTCGTGAGTGACGGCGACGACGGCGACGTCGCCGTCGCAGACCCGCTCGAACTCCCCGAGCACCTGCCGGCCGGTGTCGGTGTCGAGGTTGCCGGTCGGCTCGTCGGCCAGCAGCACCTCCGGCTCGTTGATCAGCGACCGGGCGATGGCGACCCGCTGTTTCTGGCCGCCGGACAGCTCCGTCGGTCGGTGGGTCAGGCGGTCGCCCAACCCGACCCGCCCCAGCAGGTCCTCTGCACGGGGTCTGGCCTTCGCGTCGGCGTCGTACACCGTCGGCAGCAGCACGTTCTCCGTTGCCGTCAGCGTCGGGATGAGATAGAAGTCCTGGAACACGAAGCCGATGTACTCCTTGCGGAGCCGGGTCCGGCGGGCGTCGTCAGCGTCGGAGACCTCCCGGCCGTCGAGCAGGACGTCGCCGGCCGTCGGCGTGTCCAGCAGCCCCAGCGTGTTGAGCATGGTCGACTTCCCCGACCCCGAGGGGCCGACGACGGCGACGAACTCGCCGGCGTCGACGGCGAGGTTGACGTCCTGCAGCGCGTGGACGGTCTCGCCGCCCCGCTCGTAGGTCCGGTCGACGCCGCTGAGCAGCAGCGGCGGCTCGACCCCGGCTGCCTCGGCCTCGGCGCCGGCCGACCGGGAGCGCGTCATCGTCGCAGGTAGTACAGCGGCAGGAGGACGACCGCGCCGGCCCCGAGCGTGAGGGCGACGCCGGCGCCGACCGCAAGCGGCGCCAACCCGGCGATCCCGCCGCCGCCGTCGTCCGGCTCCGGTAGCGGGAACTCGGTCCGTTCGGTGTACTGCCGGCCGTCGACCCGGTAGGTGACCTCGACCGGCACCGAGGAAGCGTTGTCGGTGGCCCGCGCCGTCAGCTCGAAGGGGGCGAACTCGCTGCCGTCGACGGTCCCGACGAAGTAGTCCCGCCGGGGGTACGTCGGCCGGACGCCCTCGCCGTCGGCGACGGCGACGACGACGCCGGTGATCGGCGCCTGACCCGTGTTGCCGGCGTTGCCGGAGACGTTGACCCGCTCGCCGTTCCTGCTGACGTCGATGCCGGTGAGCGCGACGGCGGCCGTCGCCGGCCGGTAGTCGTACGTCGTCGTGCTCTGCCGTTCCTCGTCGTCGATGCGGTAGCTGACGGCTACCTCGAGGTCGCCCCGGGGCACCCTCGCGAGGTCGACGGTCGCCGTCTCGGTTTCGCCGGGGGCGACGCTGCCGACGAACCGGCGGGGCAACGGGCCGTCGCCGGCCGGCCCGACGACGGTCCCGTCCACCCGGGCGTTGCCGAAGTTGGTGACCGCGACTTCGACCCGCTCGGGAGCCGTCTGCTCCTCGTCGTCGTTCTGTTGCTGGAGGCCGGCGCCGCCGCCACCGCCGACGAGGCTGCCGATTCCACCGGCGTCGGCCGCGTCGACGGCGTCGTCCTCCCGGACGGGCCGGACCTCGACGGCGACGTCGTCCCGGAGCGGTTCGACATCGAGGTCGGCCCGGCGGACGGTGTACTGCCGGTCGCCCGTCGTCGTCGTGTAGCCGACCCGGACGCCGACGTCGGCGCCGTTTCCGGTCGGCGTCACCGTGAGGTTCGTCACCGCGGTCCCGCCGGCGGCGATGGCCGGCACGAACGCCCGGTCGTCGATGCTGTCGCCGTAGAGCGTGACGATCTCGACGTTCCGGACCGCGTCGACCGAGGGGTTGGCGACCGTCACCGTCACCGGCGACTCGACGCCCTCGACGAGGTTCGCGTCGATGCTGATCCCCGGCGGGGAGTCCTCGACGACGACCGTCACCGGCCGCCGGACCTCGACCGACTCGCCGTTCTGGTCGGTTCCGGTCGCCTCCAGGGTGAGGTTCTTGCGGCCGGCCGTCCCGAACTCGGCGACGAGGTCGACCGTCGTGGTGTCGCCGGGCGACAGCGACCCCGGGGCGCCCGCCACGGCGAGTCGGTTCCCGTCGGCGTCGTGCAGCGACACCCGGTCGAGTTCGACCGCCGAGTCCGCTCCCGCCGAGAGGGCGACGTCGGCGGTGACGGTCGTCGGCTCGCCCGTCGTCGGGCGGTCCGGCGCGACGGTCACGTCGTCGACGGTCAACCGGGCGTCGGGGACCTCCTGACCGACGGCGAGCGGCGACAGCACCGACAGACAGATAGCGAGCGTTACGAGAGCAACGAGCGTACGGCGCACAGTACGCCGCCTACGGGGCGAAAATTCATATACTTGCTGCGCGCGGCCGGCGGTGCCGGCTCTCGGACGGCCGCGTCGCGCTTGCCCGGCCCGGCCCGACCGCGACGGCGATCCGTGTCAGACCGTGTGGTCGGCCTCGTCGGGGTCCTCGACGACCTCGAGGCCGCGGTCGTTGATGGCGTGGGCGTCGAGGCCGACCTCCTCGAGGAAGTCCTTGTAGATGCGCTCGCAGGTCTCGCCGTCCTGTTGCTTCTCGCTGGCGTGATCGCAGAGGTCGGCGATGCCCTCCGGCACCTCGTCGGTGTAGACGATCCAGTGGTTGACGAGGTCCGACAGGCGGCGAATGGGCGAGGTGAAGTGGCCGTAGATCTCGAAGTTCAGCGCGTGGTGGCCGCCGAAGGGGTCGGACATGTACTTCGCCCGCGGCATCACCTTCATGACGGCCCACTGGATCTTGTCGAGCTGGCGGCCGGGGGCGTCCTCCAGCGTGGCGTTGACGGCCTTCCGGGGGTCGTCCCAGGAGTCGGCCGGCACCGACACCCCGTCGAGGTCCTGGATCTCCTGCAGCGCCTCGTTCCACTCCTGCGGCGTCGGCTGCGGATGGACCCGGAACATCGCCTCGACGCCCATGTCCCACTGGAGGGTGTGGGTGACGGCCTTGTTGGCCTTCAGCATGCACTCCTCGATGATGGTGTGGGCGCGGTCCCGCTTGGGGTTGAGCACGAGCGAGCCGTCCTCCTTGCGCTGTTCGTGGAGCTTCTCGGCGAGTTCGTACGCGAGGTGGTTCTCCTCGTGCAGCGGCGCGTCGGGATCCTCCAGTCTGTCCTCGCAGTCGTTGTACGTCTGGCGGGCGTCGGAGTGGATGACCGACTTGTAGATGTCGATGGACTCGTGGGAGAGCGTCTCGTCGTCGATGTGCATCTCGACGGTGTGGGCCAGGCGATCCTCGTTCGGCACGAGCGAGCAGACCGTCTCCGCGAGGATCGGCGGCAGCATGTGGATGGTGTAGCCCGGCAGGTAGACGGTGTTGCCGCGCTCGAGGGCCTCCTCCCACATCGCCGTCTCCGGCGTCACGTAGTGGGTGACGTCGGCGATGTGGACCCACAGCCGGTAGCCGTCGTCGGTCTTCTCGACGGAGATGGCGTCGTCGAAGTCCTGGGCGTCGGCCGGGTCGGTCGTCCAGGTCGTGAGGTCCCGGAGGTCCCGGCGCTCTTCGAGTTCGTCCTCGATGTCGCCTTCGGGGTCGGATGCCCGCGCTTCGGCCTCCGAGAGCACCGCCGGCGGGAACTCGTCGCGGATCTCGAACTCCTCGAACAGCTCCTCGCGCTTGTTTTCGAGGTGCCGGGCGAGTTCCTCGTCGACGCGGACGGGGCCCTGGCCCTCCGCGGTGCCGGCGTACGCTTGGTCGTCGCTGTCGCTCATGTCGTAGCGTTGTGTGGAGAGGTAGTTAGGCGTTGGGAGGCGGAGCCGCGGAGCCGGGAAGCCTCCGTCCCGTCGGAGCCGCCGTCGCCGGCTCCAGCAGTGGTGCGGCGTTACTCCTGGGAGTCCGGGCGGTCGCGTTCGGCTTCGACGATCTCGACGTACCGTTCGAGGAACCGCTCGCGGGTGCCGGCCGTGTCGATCTCCGCGAGGACGTCCTCCAGGTCGCCGCGGGGCTGGTGGCAGAGCTCCCGGTGACAGGACTTACAGAGGTGTTCGAACTTCTTGTCTTCCCGGGTCCAGCGGTCGCCGTGTTTGTCGTACTCGCGGGCGGACGACCGCGGGACCTCCTCGCCACAGGCGATACAGGTCACCTCGGCCCGATCCCGACCGTTCCACATCGCCCGGCGGTACGTGGAGCGGCGACTTATACCTACCTGCCTTCTTCGGTCGCCGACCCGGCCGCCGACCGTACATCCGAATGAGTATATGATCGCCCCCCTCAGTGACGGCCATGGACCCGCGCATCCGCGAGCACGCCGAGACCGTCGTCGAGCACTCCACCGACGTCCAGCCGGGCGACAACGTCGTCATCAGCGCGCCGAGCGTCGCCGAGGACCTCGCCGTCGCGCTCCACGAGGCCGTCGGCGACCGGGGGGCGACGCCGGTCTACCTCGCGAAGGACAGCCGCGCTTCGCGAGCGTACCTGAAGGCCGCCGACGACGACGACATCGAGACGCCGACGCACCTGCAGGCGCTGTACGAGGAAAGCGACGTCCTCCTGCGCGTGCGGGCGGAGACGAACGCCACCGAGCAGGGCGACGTCGACCCCGAAACGCAGGCGACGGCAACGGCCGCCCGCCGTCCCGTCCAGGAGGTCGCGCTGTCGAAGCGGTGGTGTCTCACGCAGTTTCCCTCCCGGGCCGGCGCACAGCTCGCGGGCATGAGCACCGACGGCTACCGGAACTTCGTCTGGGACGCCATCAACAAGGACTGGGGGGCGGTCCGGGAGCACCAACAGCAGATGGTCGAACTCCTCGATCCCGCGAACGAGGTGCGGATCGTCTCCGGCGACACCACCGACGTGCGGATGTCCGTCGACGGGATGCACACCATCAACGACTACGGCGAGAACAACCTCCCCGGCGGCGAGGTGTTCACCGCGCCCGTCGTCGACAGCGTCGAGGGCGAGGTGCTGTTCGACAAGCCGCTGTACCACCAGGGCCGCGAAATCACCGGCGCCCACCTCGTCTTCGAAGACGGCGAGGTCGTCGACCACGCCGCCGACCAGAACGAAGACCTCCTGACGGAGGTGCTGAACACCGACGCCGGCGCCAGCCGCCTCGGCGAACTCGGCATCGGGATGAACCGCGACATCGATCGGTTCAGCTACAACATGCTGTTCGACGAGAAGATGGGCGACACCGTCCACATGGCCGTCGGCCGCGCCTACGACGACACCGTCGGCGAGAACCGCGAGGCCAACCAGTCGGCGGTCCACGTCGACATGATCGTCGACATGTCCGAAGACTCCTACATCGAGGTCGACGGGGGAATCGTCCAGCGTGACGGAACCTTCCGGTTCGAAGAGGGGTTCGAGGAATAGGTTTTCATGAACGTTTTCGACGGCCGAGCGGAGCGAGGCCGTCGGAAAAGGTTCGTGCAAGTCGTCCAGCGTGACGGAACCTTCCGGTTCGAGAAGAACTTCGACGAGTAGCGGCAACCGGGTACATCCCACACCCCGACAGTCCGAGACCGCTGGCGTCGCGGTCGAGTCGAGAAACGGACCCCGCCGCCGGCGTCTCCGCCTCGCCGACGACGAGACATCACCGCCGCGGCGAGCGACGGCGCGACGTGGGGCCGCGCTGGAGCACACCGGTCACGGAACCGAGTCGGCGACGGGCCCCGGCGTCGCCGGACTCGATGACAGGCCGCACCAGAGCGACGTCACCGGGCGCGGCGTCTCACCTCCTCCGGGCGCGTCGGCCGCCGGCGACCGACGGCAACGAGTGCCGACGCACCGACGACCTCTGCGTACGGTCGATCGTTTCCGGGCATTACGAGACGTCCGAGAGGTGGATAGGTAATAAAACTTCCGTATATACGACCTAATAGGCTACTTGCTGTTCGTGTGGATTAAACGATGCCGACAAAAGCGATGGACGATCATATTTTGTCCCACAGGTTGGATACATTCCAAACAGAGAATCAGATAGTGACACCGCGCCGGTCGTGCGGCCGCCGCGGGTCCGGCGCGGCACCCATCGGTCGTCACGTTACAGCTCGCCGTGCAACAGAAGTCTGCCCAAGACGCCTCCTATCATGATCAGAATGATCGACGATCCTGTCGACACGACGACGGCTGCCCGCGGCTCTAGCAGTCCGACATACAACCCGCCGACCAGAACTGCAAAGTAGAGCAGGACGAGGCCGATACCCGCCCGAATGTGCCGGGTGTCCATGAGACTCCGTGGCGCCCGGGGTTGTTCAATCCACGCGATCCGGGAACGACCTCGGTCGCAATCCGGCTGCCCTCTCCGGGACGGTCGGGTATCGACTCGACCTCGATGGCGGGACCCGCAACGCTCGTCTCGGGGGTCCGAAGCCATCTCCGTTCGCCGTTTGCTCGCCGCGTCCGCTCCTCGCAGAACAGCGGGCACGATGGGAGTGAGCGAACCGCGAGTTCGCGAACGCCGAAAGACGAGCGGAGCGAATCTTTCGGAATTCGAACCGGAGGAAGACGGTCCTGCTCGCTCGCTTCGCTCGCTGTGCGGGCTGTGACTTCCGGGCCTCGAATCCCGGTGCCGCTGCTGCTCACTGTCGCTCGGCGGCTTCACGGGCACGATGGGATTCGAACCCACGGCCATCGGATGTCTTCCCGCGACGCAAACGCGACGCGGATAGAAGTCCGACGCTCTATCCGGACTGAGCTACGTGCCCTTGAGACCTCGTTCCGGCCCGAGCCTAAAAAGACGTTGCGGAGAAGAGTTGTCGCCCGAATCGGCGGCTTCCCGGTGGTCGACGACCGGGCACGATGGGAGTGAGCGAACCGCAGGTTCGCGAACGCCGAAAGACGAGCGGAGCGAGTCTTTCGGAATTCGAACCCACGGCCATCGGATGTCTTCCCGCACCGCGAAGGCGACGCGGATAGAACTCCGACGCTCTGTCCGGACTGAACTGCGTGCCCTCGTGCAGTGCTGCTGGACAGAACTGTACGGACGTTGCGAAGCAGGTCGTCGGGCGACTCCGTTTCCGGAGAGACGGACAGATGCGGCAAGATCGGCCGTCGATAGCGCGCGGCGATTTAATACTCGGCCCGGACCATCGTCGTCATGGCGACGAGCAGGAGAACCGAGGGCGTGGGTCGCGGCGTCGTTGAGACGTGGCACACCGGGGTCGGAATCGGCGTCGCGGGGGTGATTCCGATGATCGCGTTCAGCGTCGTGGTCGGCGGACAGGACCTCTTTCCGCTGTTCGGGCTGATTCCGTACGCCGTGCTCTGGGGGCTGCTGTACGCCGGCGCCGCCTCGGTCGCCCGGATCGAGCGACTGGCCGCGGACCCCCGGACCGGCGCCCCGATGGGCGTCGTCTACGGATTTCTCGTCTGGTGGGGGCCACAGGTCGGCAAGCCGCTCGCGGAGTACGCCTCGGTCGACGGCGCGGTGCAGGCCGCCGCCTTCGGCCTCGTGGTCGGCCTCCTGTACGCCTACTCGACGACGGCGTCGGGCGGCCAGCCGTCGGTGCTCGCGGCCGGCGAACAAAGCGGTTAAGCGGCCGCTCGGACTATCGCCGACGAATGCGAGTCATCGGAACCGTCGGGCTGGCCGGCAGCGGGAAGGGCGAGTTCGCGACCGTCGCCGAGGAGTCCGACGTCCCGGTCGTCACGATGGGCGACGTCATCCGGGCGGCGTGCCGCGACCGGGGGCTCGACCCCGCCGAACACCACGGCGAGGTGGCGCGGGCGCTCCGCGAGGAGAACGGCCCGACGGCGATCGCCGAGGCGTCGCTGCCGCACGTCGAGACGGCCCTGGAGACGGCCGATACCGTCCTCGTCGACGGCATCCGCTCGGACGTCGAAGTCGAGGTTTTCGAGGAACGGTTCGGCGACGACTTCCTGCTGGTCAGCATCGAGGCGCCGTTCGAGGTTCGCAGATGCCGGCTCGAGGCCCGCGGCCGCGACGACGTCGATGGCGGGGAAGCCCTCGCCGAGCGGGACGAACGCGAGCTCGGATTCGGCCTCGGAGAGGCGATGGACCGCGCCGACGTCACCGTCGACAACACCGGGACGCTCGAGGCGTTCCGCCGGCGGGTCCGGGAGGTGCTGGAGTGATCTACAGCGTCGACGTCCGGGTGACGGCGCCGGTCAACGACACCGAGGTGACCGACCGGGTGGCCGACGCGGTCCACGACCTCTTCCCGGAGGCCGACATCGAGTCCCGGCCGGGGGAGCTGGTCGGCACCTGCCACGGCATGGAACGGTTCTCCGAGCGGCTCCACGAACAGGCCATCCTCGACACGGCCCGCGGGCAGTTCTTCGCCGGTCGGGACGGCGACGTCTTCGAGTTCCGGCTGAAGAAACAGGCGGCCTTCCGCGGCGTCGTCAACTTCGCGGTCGGCGACGAGAGCGAGCTGGGAGACATCCGCGTCCGCGTCCGGGTGGCCGAGCCGTCCGTCGAGGAGTACGTCGACCACGTGGCGCCGCCGACGGAGAAGGGTACGCCCGTCGACTCCGACCGGTGACGACCGCTACAGGCCGCTGAGGAATATCGCCAGCCGTTCGGCGTGGTCCCGGCGGCGGGTCACCCGGACCGCCTCGACCCACTTGACCCACTGGAAGCCGCGGCGGCCGGGCGCGACCAGCCGCAGCGGGAAGCCGTGGCCGTGGCTCAGCCGCTCGCCGTCGACGCGGGAAGCGAGAAGCGCCTCGCGGGCCTCCGCCAGCGGGAGGCTCCACCGGTAGCCGGTGACCGACCGGAACGACACCCAGGCGGCGTCGTCGTCGACGTCGGCGGCCTCCAGCAGCGACCCGATTGTGACGCCGCGCCAGTCGTGTTCGGAGTACCAGCCGCTCGTGCAGTCGAGAACGGCCCGGCGCTCGTCGTCGTCGGCCAGCGCGGCGTAGTCGAGTTCGAGCGGCTCGGCGACGGCGCCGTCGACCGACAGCGTCCAGGCGTCGACGTCGACGGGATCGGGGTCGTCGGCCACCCAGCTCGTCACCGGGAAGGCGTTGCCGTCGTCGCTGCCGGTTGGCTTCGAGCCGGTGAAGCGGCGGTCGGCGCCGGCGGTCTCGAGGGCGCCGTTGACCGTCCCCTGGAGCCGGTAGACCGCCGCGCCGGCGACGACGGCCGCGCCGTACCGGAGGGCCGTCCGGCGGCCCTCGAAGTCCTTCCGGGAGGGAAGCCGGAACCGCGAGACGAGGTGGCCGCCCAGCAGCAGCGCGACGGCCAGCCCCAGCCCGATGTGGAGGTTGAGGAGGCCCCAGGGCCCGAGGTCGAGGTCGGCGCCGAACACCCACGCGACGCCGGAGCCGAGGGCGGCGGCCGTGACGGCGGTCAGGATTACCGACAGGACGACGACGGCGCTGTGACGGACGCCGCGCAACCGCGGGCGGACGCGCCGGAGCTTCAACCCGATGAGCCCGGCCAGTACCAGCCCCCCGACGCCGTGGGTGACGAACACCCACGCCCGGCTCGGCCGCCCGGAGTAGAGACTCACGATTCCGGTCGCGAGCACGAACCCCACGCCGACGAGCAGCGAGCCGTCGAGAACCCGGGGGTTCGGGGCACCGAGCCAGCCGGGTCGGTTCATACGTTCGGGAGGGCCGCGAGCCGCTAATAGGTTCGGCCGCTCACCCGCAGTGGGCGTTGTCGTCGTCCATCAGGTTCCGCATCCGGGCCGTCGAGGACGGCTCGAACTGCCGGGGCGCCAGCGCCGTGGCCGGGACCCGGTCCTCGCCATCTGCCGCCCACGGGTCGGGGCGGCCACGTGCGGCGGGTTCGGTCGCGGCTGTCGTCCGGGGCTCCTGCGTCGGGGTCGGTTCGGTGCTCATGTGTCGGGTGGGTCGGGGGTGGTGGAACCGTCTCGCCGTCGAGGGGCCAGCGGCGTACACCGGCGGCCGGCGAGCCGCGGACACGGACGGCGTGTCGTGTACGCACCTTTCCTACACGATTATTCATAAAGATATCGAAGGGCGGCGAGTTCTGCCGGCGGTCGCGGCCGTGGCTCACGGCTCCGCGACGACGACGGAGACGTCGAGCCGGCCGTACGGGACATCGTGCCGCTTTTCGACCGCCAGCGGCAGCAGGTCCGGCCGGGTCGTGAGTGCGACCAGCCGGCCGACCGACCCGTCCCGGACGCGGTCGGCGAAGGCGCCGTACAGCTCGCGCAGGTCCTCGTCGGTCCGCACCCCGAACGGGAGGTTGGTCACGACGCGGTCGGCGACGAGCGTCGCCTCCCGGGCGTCGGCCTCGACCACGTCGACGGCGTCCTCGAGGCCGGCGGCCGCGACGTTGCTCCGGGCACAGCGGAGCCACTTCGCCCGCCGCTCCCGGGCTTCGACGTCGAGCGACGGCGACCGCGGCTCGAAGGCGGCCCGCCGGCGCCGGAACCGCGCGGCGTCGTACCGCGGCAGCGCCGCGAGGGCGGGCTCGAGGTCGGGCCGCGGCGGCCGGTCGGTCGCCGCCAGCGCGGCCTCGATTGGCACCGTCGCCGACCCCGCCATCGGGTCGACGAGCCGGTCGTCCGGCCCGTAGTCGGCCAGCCACAGCAGCGAGTACGCCAGCGTCGCCCGTAGCGGCGCGTCGTGTTCGCACTCCCGGTAGGGCCGTCGGTGCAGCGAGTCGCCGGTCAGGTCGACCGCCAGCGTGAACCGGTCGTCGTAGCAGTACGCCTCCAGCCGGACGGTCGGGTCGTCGAGGTCGACCGGCAGCCGCCGGCCCGTCGCCTCCCGGTAGCCGTCGATGACCGCCTGGCCGACCCGCTCGGCGACGTCCATGCTGGTGAACTCGTGGCTTCCGTGGCGCGTCCCGACGACGCCGAACGGTGCGTCCGGGAGCTGCGCCGCGAGATCGACCCGCCGGGTCAGCCGGTAGACGTCCTCGAGTTCCTCGACGCGGCCCTCGACCAGCACCTCCAGCAGCCGGTGGCAGGTTCGCGAGCGGACGTGGAGGTCGTAGACGTCGTCCCGGGAGCCCTCGAAGGCGACGACGCCGCGGTGGTGCCGCTCCGGGTCGGCGCCGACCAGCTCGGCGAGTTCGGCGCTCGCCACCGACTCGAGGCCGCCGTTCGTCGTCGCGAGCAGTCGCACACGCCCGTTACGGTCGACCCCCGAATAAGACCGGCGTCCCGCCCGGGCGGCCGCGCTGCCGGCGCCGTCTCGCGGTCCCCGCGGCGCGCTCACGAGGTCTCCTGGGCCCGCTCGAGCTCGCGGAGCCGGGCGATCCGGGTCGCCGTTTCGGGGTGGGAATCGAAGGAGCCGCCCCGGTCGGTCGCCCGCGGGACGACGTTCAGCGCCTGCGCGGGGTCGCCGTTCCGGAGGTCCGCCGCCGGCCGGGCGCGGTCGGCCGACAGCGTCTCCAGCGCGCTCGCCAGCGCTGCCGGCTCGCCGGTAACGTATGCCGCCCCGCGGTCGGCCGCGAACTCCCGGCCCCGCGAGAACGTCCCGGCGCCGAACTCCCCGAGCGCGAGGAGAGCGAGGCCCGCCGACCGTGCGAGCCGCCCGACGACGCCGTCGGCCTCCGTCTCGAACACCTCCCGTCCGACGAACACCGGCGCGAGCGCGGCGGACATGAGCGCGACGTCCCGGTTGGCCAGGTGGCTCACCTCGTGTGCCAGAACCGCGTCCAGTTCGTCGTCGTCGAGCGCGTCGACGACGCCTTGCGACACGACGACGCTCCGGGTGGCCGCGGTGCCGACGGTGAAGGCCACCGGCGTCGCCGACGGAAGGAAAACCACCTCCGGCGGCGGGACGTCGGCGACCGCACAGAGCCGCACCACCCGCCGTCGGAGCCACGCCGGGGCGGGGTCGCCCGGCTCCGTCGAGGCCGCCCGGAGCGACTCGACCTCCGCGCGGACGGCCCACACGTACGCCGCGATTCCGACCGTCGCCGCGACGCCCCCGCCGACGAGCGCCGCGGCGACCGGTGCCGCGGTGATGCCGTCGACGGCGACGACGGCGAGTTCGACGACCCCCTCGTAGAGAAGCGCGAGCGACACCGCCGTCGTCGCCGCGCTCGCCGGTGACTGCGGCCACCAGAGGTACTCGATCCCGAGCGCCCGGGTTATCGCGTCGGTGTACCGGACGATCAGGACGAGCCCGAGCCACGACAGCACGCAGACGACGGCCGCCGACACCGACAGGACGGCGCTCGCCCGCGGGAGCAGCGTCACCGCCGCGGCGGTCGGGAGGACGACCGGAGCGGCGACGGCGGCCAGGACGGCCGCCGCGGCGACGAAGACGCCGGTCAGGAGGACGCCGAAGACGGCCAGCACCGCGAGCGAAACGGCGGCGCGACCGGACAGCGCCGCCCGCCGACGGAACTGCATGGCCGTGTGTTGGCGGCCCCGGATAATCGGTGTTCGGACGGCCGTGTGCCAGTTCCGCACACCCGGGCGATACCCGACGGCGGCTACCCGCGGCAGCACCTCGCCGACGATCGGTCCGCCGAGGGAGCGAGCCATCGCCCCGCCGCTCGGTCCGCCCCGCCAGACCCGTCGTGGCCCCCGCCACGACGGACGGCACGCTTTTCAACGCGGTGAGGGTATGGAACCACCAGACCCACAGATGAACGACGACACCACACCGATCACGGACCGCCGGGGGCTGCTCGCGTCGGGCGCCGCCGGCCTCGCGCTGGCCGCCGGCTGCGTCAGCACGACGGACGACGACGGCGACGCCGGGACCGATACCGGAACCGACACCGGCACCAGCGGCGACGGCGACGACGGGGACGACTCCTACACCATCGGGATGGTCGACCCGAACACGGGGCCGCTGTCGGCGTTCGGCGAGCGGAACCAGCGCGGCAGGGAACTCGCGCTCGCGGCGATCAACGACGTCGGCATCGACGGCCGCGAGCTCGAGATCGCGGTCGAGGACTCCGCGAGCGATCCGGAGGGTGGCGTCTCGGCCGCACAGAAGCTGGTGAACCAGAACGAGGTACCGTTCCTCATCGGCGCGGTCGGCTCCGGCGTTTCGCTGTCCATCTACGAGAGCGTCGTCCAGGGTGCCGACGTCGTCCAGTTGAGCCAGAACTCGACCGGGCTGGGACTGACCGAGTTGCCGGGGCTGCTACGGATATCGCCGAGCGGGCGGGCTCAGTCGGTGGCGCTGGCCGACATCGTCGTCGAGGACGGTTACGACGAGGTGGCCGCCACGTTCGTCAACGACGACTTCGGGCGGACGCTCACGGACGCCTTCGTCGAGGCCTACGACGGCGAGGTCGTCTACAACAGCCCCCACGACCGCGACCAGCAGTCCTACTCGAGCGTCGTCGCGGAGATGAACGACTCCGGCGCCGACGCCTGGCTGTTCAACACCTACCAGGACGTGTTCATCTCGATGGTAAACGAGACGTTCTCCAGCGGCTACGAGGCGCAGTTCTACGGGACCGACTCCACCCAGGGGCCCGACGTTCTCGACGACACGCCCGACGGAAGCATAGAAGAGATGAAGGTGGCGCTCCCGTCGGCCCCCGTCGACCAGGGGAACTACCAGGCGTTCGCCTCGCGGTTCGAGGACGAGTACGGCCAGTCGCCGACGACGTGGGCCGCCTTCACGTACGACGCCGTCGTCACGGCGGCACTGTCGATCCAGGCGGCCGACGAGCTCAGCGGTGCCGCCCTCGAGGAGGTCGTTCGCGACGTCACCCGTCCCGAGGGCGAGGAGGTAACCAGTTTCGAGGCCGCAAGCGAGATTCTCGCCGACGGCGGCGGACCCGGCGACGTCGACTACCAGGGCGTCAGCGGCCCGATCGACCTCGACGAGAACGGCGACCCCGTCGGATTCCTCCAGATACTCGAGGTCCAGGACGACGAGTACGTCGAGGCCGGGTTCGTCGAGGGCTGACCGTCGATGGCCGTTCTCGGGCTGCTCGCCGATGGACTGGTGTTCAGCAGCATCATCGTGCTTGGGAGCATCGGCCTGTCGCTCGTCTACGGTATCGCCGACTTCGCCAACTTCGCCCACGGCGACACGATGACCGTCGGCGCCTACGCCGCCCTGGTGACGTTCGGCGGCCTGAGCGGCGTCGGAGGGCCGTCGCTGCTCGGCCTCCCGGCGGCCTTCTTCCTCGCGCTGGCGGCCGGCTTCGTCGTCGCGGCTCTCGTGGCCGTCGTGACGGAGAAACTCGTCTACGAGCCGCTCGACATCGGCGCGATCGGCCTCCTGATCACGTCGATCGGCGTCGCGTTCATCTACCGCGGGCTCGTCCGGATCGTCTTCACCGCCGAGTCGACCCGGTACGACGTCCAGTCGATCCGTCCGATCGAGGCGCTCGTCCCCTACGGCGTCCGGGTGACCTACCACGACGTCGCCATCGTGATCACGTCCGTCGTCCTCGTCGGGAGCCTCCACGCCCTGCTGCAGTATACGGATCTCGGCCGGAAGATGCGCGCGATGGCTGACAACCCCGAACTGGCTCGCATCAGTGGCATCCGCACCGACCGGATTCGGCTCGTCACCTGGACAGTCGGCGGCGGACTCGCCGGCGTCGGCGGTACCTTTCTCGGGCTGTTCAACCGGCTGAGTCCCCGAATGGGGTTCAACCTGCTCCTGCTCGTCTTCGCGGCGGTCATCCTCGGGGGCATCGGCTCCGTCTACGGGGCGATGCTCGGCGGCCTCCTCATCGGAGTGGTACACGAATCGATGCCGCTGCTGTCGGGCCTCGGGGGGCTGCTCCCGCTGGTCCCCGACACGCTCGGTATCCCCGTCGGCATCGAGTACGCGGAGGCGGTCGCCTTCGTCATCATGGTCGCGGTGCTGCTCGTCCGGCCGACCGGCATCGCCGGGGAGGGAACCTGAGATGGTCGACGTCGCCGGCGTCGTGGACGACATGACGACCGCGGAGCGGGGCGTGACGGTCGTCGTCGTCGTCGCCGTCGTGGTGCTGCTCCTCGGGCTGTTCTCCGGGCGGCTCGCGCCGACGTACTTCCTGTTCCTCGTCGGACTCGCCGGGATGTACGCGCTGCTGTCGCTCGGGCTGAACTCCCAGTGGGGGTTCGGCGGGCTGATCAACTTCAGCGTCGCCGCCTTCTTCGGTATCGGGGCGTACGGCGCGGCGCTGGTGACCGCGAGCAACTCGCCGGTCAGCGACGGCTTCAGCCCGGTGTACGGACTGGCCGTCGCGCTCGGGCTGGCGACGGTGCTGGCGCTTTTCATCGGACTCCCGACGCTGCGGCTCCGGGCCGACTACCTCGCCATCGCCTCGCTGGGACTGGCCGAGGTCGTCCGCCGGATCATCCTGAACGAGCGGCACTTGACGAACGGGAGCCTCGGCGTCCGGGGGGTCCCCGGCTTCTTCGACGACTGGCCGGTGCTGTCGACGTTTCCGGAGGCGATGCCCGGGCTCCGGATCGACGTCCCGCTCGGTGCGACCGTCGAACTCGGAGCGCCGTTCTATCGGATGCTGCTGAACGTCCTGCTCGTCGCGGTCTTCGCCGCCGGGAGCTACCTCCTGCTCTCGCGGGTCCACCGCTCGCCGTGGGGACGGGTGCTCCGGACGATCCGCTCCGACGAGGATCTCGCCCGTGCGCTCGGCAAGAACACGTTCCGGTTCAAGCTGCAGGCGTTCGTCCTCGGGAGCCTCGTGATGGCGCTTGCGGGGGTCTTCTACGCCCACCTCCAGCAGTTCGTCGGGCCGGGAACGCTCGACCCGCTCACGACGTTCTACGTGTGGGTGGCGGTTATCCTCGGCGGCAGCGGCTCCAACCGCGGGGCGCTGTTCGGCGGGATCGTCATCGTCGCGGTCCGGGAGGGCCCGCGGTTCGCCCTGGGGTGGCTGGTCGGTATCCTCGAGTCGGTGAGCGGGGCCCTCGGAAGCGACGGCTTCGTCGGGCGACTCCAGGAGTTCGTCGTCTCCCTGGCGAGAACCCTCGAGGCCATGGACGCCGCCGCCGTTCGTCTGGTGCTGGTCGGTCTGCTCATCGTCGCGCTGATGCGGCTCCGTCCGGAGGGGATCCTGCCGCCGCAGCGGGAACTCATCTGGTCGAGCGCCGTCGACGAGGCGCCGGAACAGCCCGATACCGGCGTCCGTGAGGCCCGGGGGGACGGCGATGACTGACGCTGCCGCCCGCGACACCGACGCGGTCGACGCCGGCGACGACCGGGTCGTCCTCCGCGTCGAGAACCTCCGCAAGGAGTTCGGCGGCCTCGTCGCCGCCGACGACGCGAGCTTCGACGTCGAGCGCGGCACCATCACCGCCCTCATCGGGCCGAACGGCGCCGGCAAGTCGACGGTGTTCAACCTCGTGTCCGGCTTCTACGAGCCCGACGCCGGCCGCGTCGAGGTCGACGGCGTCGACGTCACCGGCCTCGAACCGTACGAGGTGGCCGACCACGGCCTCGTCCGGACGTTCCAGACGCCCCGGAAGCTGGAGGGCATGACGGTCCGGGAGGCGATGCTCGTCGGCCCGCAGGACCAGCCCGGCGAGTCGTTTCTGACGCTGTTCACCGCGCCGGGCGACGTCGCCACGGCCGAAAAGCGGAACCTCGCCGACGCCGAGCGGCTGCTGGCGGAGTTCGAGATCGACCACCTGGCGACGCAGCCGGCGACGGACATCTCCGGCGGGCAGACGAAGCTGGTCGAACTGGCCCGCGCGATGCTCGCCGAGCCGGAGATACTCCTGCTCGACGAACCCGCCGCCGGCGTCAACCCGACGCTCCGCGCGGAGCTGGCCGCCCAGATCCGCCGGCTCAACGAGGCCGGCACCACCTGCCTGCTCATCGAACACGACATGGAGTTCGTGATGGAGCTCGCGGACCCGGTGGTCGTCCTCGACCAGGGCAGCGTCCTCACGCAGGGGTCGCCGGAGGCGATCCGGGGCGACGACCGCGTCATCGAGGCGTACCTCGGGGGTGGGGCGTGAGCGACGAACCCGCCCTCGAGTTGGTCGACGTCGACGGCGGCTACGGCGAGGTGCAGGTGCTGGAGGACCTCTCGCTGCAGCTCGAGGCCGGCGAGATCGTCTGTCTCATCGGCCCGAACGGCGCCGGCAAGTCGACCGCCCTGAAGACGGCCTTCGGGCTGCTGACGCCGTGGACCGGGTCGGTCCGCTACCACGGCGAGGACATCTCCGGGACCGCACCGGAGGAGGTCGTCCGGAAGGGCATCGGCTACGTCCCCCAGACCGACAACGTGTTCGGCTCGCTTTCCCTCGACGAGAACCTCCGGATGGGCGGCGTCGCCCGCGAGGACGACCGCCTCGAAACGGTCGTCGAGGAGCTGTACGACCGGTTCGGGATCCTCCGGGAGAAGCGGGGCGCGAAGGCCCGGGAGCTCTCGGGCGGCCAGCGGCAGGTGCTGGCGTTCGCCCGCGCGCTCGTCACGGAGCCGGACGTCCTGCTGATCGACGAGCCCTCGGCGGGGCTGGCGCCGAACACCGCCGACGAGGTGTTCGCCGACGTCGAGGCGGTCAACGCGATGGACACGGCCATCCTGATGGTCGAGCAGAACGCGACGAAGGGCCTCGAAATATCCGACCGCGGCTACGTTCTCGACCAGGGCACCGTCGCCTACGAGGGCGACGCCGACGGCCTGCTCGACGACCCGGAGGTGTCGGAGCTGTACCTCGGCGGGTGAGCCGCCGCCCGCCGCTCACCGCGCCGCCTCCGGGCCGTCGGCGTCGACCGCGACGGCCTCGTCGGCGTCGACCGTCCCGAGACAGTCGACGATCCCGCCGATCGTCGTCTCGTAGCGCACGCGGAGTCTCCCGGGCACCCTGGCCGGCGAGCCGTCGGCGAGCCGTATCTGCCGCGTCACACTCGGTCGCCGAGAAGCCCGCCCTCGACGGTCAGCCCCTCGTCGTCGCCGTCGCCGCCGTCGTCGTCGCCGGAGTCGGGGTCGTCGTCACCCCGGAGCCGGAGCTCGACGACGCCGACGACGGCCAGCAGCACCGAAAGCGTCGGCCAGACGCCGAGCAGCAGCGCCACGACGAGTTCCGCTCCCTCGGCGACGGCGGGTTGGACGAAGGCGAAATCGACGAGCAGGTACGCCAGGAGGCCGGCGCCGGGCGCCAGCAGGCCGAATCGGCGGTTCAGCGCCACCGGGAGGCCGACGAGCACGAGCGAGGCGCCGAGGACGTACCAGAGCGTGACCGCGAGATCGACCGTCGGCGGCACCGTCGTCGCCGGGACGCCGGTGTCGATGCGCCACAGCGGAAGGACGGCCCGGACGGCGAAGATCCCGGCGTAGACGACGGCGGCCATCACGCCGACGGACAGCGCCCGGAACCCGCGGGGCGACGGCGAGGTCCGGAGCCGTCCGACTCGCGCCCGGACGAGCGTCTCCGCCAGCGCGACGACGACCACGAACGGCCCGGCGACGAGGACGCCGACGACGGTCACCCCGGCGTACCACCCGAAAAGGGCGGGCAGAGCGGCGAAGCCGGCGAGGGCGACCCCCGGCGCGACGACCCGATAGCGGAGCGCGAGCAGGGCCGCGCCGGTCCCGAGGCCGAACGGGACCGTCACGAGCGCCGCGTACAGCAGCAGCGTCGCCGGCAGGACGGGGGTGGACGGCGGGCGGATCACGTCCGTCGCGACGCCGTAGCCGACGGCGACGACGACGGCGACGACGCCGACCGCGAGGCTCCGGCGGACGTCCCTCTGCATGGGGGGTCCGTCGACCGGCGGGGAAATAAACGCCGCGTCGTCGTCCGTCGCCCGCCGCCCACGACGGGGCGTTCCGGCACCGCTCACCCGAGAGCCGCCGGACCCGCGTGCTTTTGCCGGTGCCCCGTCTACGACGGGGTATGAGAGCCCTCACGCTCGGTCCCGAGGGGACCTACTCACACCGTGCGACGAACGCGGTCGCCGACGACGTGGACTTCGTGGAGTCGGTGACCGGTATCGTCGAGGGGGTCGCAAGCGGCGAGTACGAGCGCGGCGTCGTCCCCATCGAAAACAGCATCGAGGGCTCGGTGACGGAGTCGCTGGACGCGCTGGCGGACCGGAACGTCGCCGTCGTCCGGGAGATCGTCACGCCCATCCAGCACGCGCTGCTGGCCCGGACCGGCGAGTTCGAGGTCGTTCTCAGCCACCCGCAGGCGCTGGCGCAGTGCCGCGACTACCTCGGCCGAGAGTACCCCAGCGCGCGGACGGAGGCCGTCGCCTCGACGGCCCGCGGCGTCGAGCGCGCCCGCGAGGACGGGTCGGTGGCCGCGATCGGCCATCCGGCGACGGCCGGCGCCGACCTCCAGATGCTCGCCCAGGACATCCAGGACAGCACCTCCAACGCAACCCGGTTCGTCGTCCTCAGCCCGGAGACGGAGCGGTCCGACGCCGGCGGCAAGACGTCGGTCGTCGTCTATCCGAACACCAACTACCCCGGGCTGCTCTTGGAGATGCTGGAGCCGTTCGCCGAGCGAGACATCAACCTCTCGCGGGTCGAGTCCCGTCCCAGCGGCGAGCGGCTCGGCGACTACGTCTTCCACCTCGACTTCGCGGCCGGGCTCTACGAGGGGCGGGCACAGGCGGCCGTCGACGAACTGCGCGACATCGCCGTCGACGGCTGGGTCCGAGTGCTCGGCTCTTACGACACCAAGCACGTTCTATAAACCCACTTTTTGCACGCTCCGGCGGTCGCGCGCCTTCCGGCGCGCGACACGCCTTCGCGGCAAAAACTTGGGGAAAATATGCGCGCTGCGTGGCGGCTCCGCCGTGGCCCGAAAGACGCCCACGGCGTCTTTCGGCATCACGAAAGGCGCGAAGCGCCTTTCGAACGACCACGTCCATTCGGTTGCGGGCGGAGCCCGCAACCCGCTCCTCCAGCCGCCTCGCTTCGCTCGGCGTTAGTCGTCGCGCGCTACCGGCGGCTCCCTCCGGTCGCCGCCGGCGAACGGCGCTCGCTACGCTCGCGCCGATGCTAGCCGGAGTTACCAACCACCAGCTCCGGCCGTACGATGTCAACACCCGCTAGCATACCGCGACGAGCGCAGCGAGTCGCGGTTTCACCGGCGGCGAACGGAGTGAGCCGCCGGGTAGTTTTTCCCCAAGTTTTTGCGAGGAGAGGTTCCCGCAGCGAGCGAAGCGAGCGAGGAAACCCGACGAGTAAAAAGTGGGCGTTACTCGGGCTTCAGGCCCTCGCTCTGCACACGCATGACGCCCTCGGCGTCGGGGAGGTTCGGGGCGTCGACGAGCTTGACGATGCGCTTGTCCTGTTTGGACTTCCGGAGGTACATCCGGAAGGTGGACTTGTGCCCGAGGATGTTGCCGCCGATGGGCTTGGTGGGATCGCCGAAGAAGGCGTCGGGGTTCGACTGGACCTGGTTGGTGACGATGACCGCCGAGTTGTAGAGGTTGCCGACCCGGTCGATGTCGTGGAGGTGCTTGTTGAGCTTCTGCTGGCGGTTGGCCAGTTCGCCCCGACCGACGTACTCCGCCCGGAAGTGAGCGGTCAGCGAGTCGACACAGAGCAGCCGGACGGGGTAGTCGTCGTTTTCGTACTCGGTGGCGATCTCCTGGGCCTTCTCGGCCAGCAGGATCTGGTGGTCGGAGTTGAACGCCTTCGCGACGTGAATCTTGTCGAGGAACGTCTGGACGAGTTCGTCCATGGCCTCGTCGTCGCCGGGGTCGCCGTCGATGTCCCGCTCGTCCATCGTCGCCTCGATGACGTCGTCCGGGAGGCCGTTGACCATCTCGTCGACCCGCTCGGGACGGAAGGTGTCCTCGCTGTCGACGAAGACACAGCGGCCGTGGAGGCCACCCTGGTCGGCCGGTAGCTGGACGTTCACCGCCAACTGGTGGGTCACCTGGGACTTGCCGGCGCCGAACTCGCCGTACACCTCCGTGATGGACTGGGTCTCGACGCCGCCACCGAGCATCTCGTCGATCTCGGGAACGAGCGTCTCCAGCTTGCCGATCTGTTCGCGGCGCTCGAGCACGTCGGTACCGGTCTCGAAGCCGCCCACGTCGGCCGCCTCGCGGGCGGCCTGGATGATGTCGTGGGCGCTGGACTCGCCGACGTCGGCGGTGTTGGAGAGCTCGCCCGGGCTGGCGACGGCGATGCTCTGGAACGTGTCGTAGCCGTTGTCTCGAAGCTTCTCGGCGGTCGCCGGGCCGACGCCCGACAGGTTCTCGAGGTCTGCCGTTGCTGCCATATCCAAGCGTACGACCGCCCGGTACATAAAGTCTCGTTAACACCTGAGTGAAAGTGAAACAGCGGCACGGAACCGACTCGTCGTCGCGTACCGGCCGAACGTTTACCGGCAGAGCATCAGCCCCACGGGTGGGCGTCGCCCTTCGGCCACAGCGGGTACCAGTACTCGGTGTCGTCCTCGACGGTCAACTCGCCGTCGAGGACGCTGTCGAGTTTGAACTCCGTCCGCGTGTCCCGCTCTCGGCGTCCCGACGGCACGAACGGGTAGTACGACCCCCGGCGGAACGAGTACACCCAGTAGGCGGTCCGGCCGTCCCGCTCGAAGGCGAACAGCGCCGCCAGCAGCCGCGACCCGAACCCCTCCTCGACGAGCGTGTCGGCCGCGAAGTGAACGCTCGTGACCAGATCCTCGAACTCGGAGTTGTGTAGGACGACCCAGTGGTAGCCGTGGGCGTCCTCGACGAAGTCGGCGGTCGTGCCGGTTTCGACCTCGCCGCGGTCGAGGATGGCCTCGACCTGCTCGCGCGCCCGCCCGAATGCGGTGCTGTCGACGTCGGCGAAACACAGCGCCGCGTCGTCGGTCGGCGCGAACTCCAGTTCCGCCTCCATCGTCAGGTACGCCGTCGACATCCCGAACAGGTCCTCCGGGTCGGCCTCGCGGGTCGCGCTGGCCTCCGCGCTCAGCCCGAGGGCCTGCCGGAGCGTATCGAAGACACCCATCGTCGGTGCTCCGCGCTCGCGAGTCTTTAACCCGGGTGGTCGATCGACAGTTTATATATGAAGGCGCGGCCAGACTCGGTGTGACCCGAGCAATCGTCGGCGTCCCGTCGAGACGGTAGTGCAGAGCACGGGCGCTGAATCCGAGCCTCCGCCCGTCCGCTATACGTCGATCCCTCGGTCCGCGAGCAACTCCTCGACCCCCCCCGCGTCGGAACGTTGTCGGCCTCGGCGTCCTCGCGTTTGCTCCGGTCGGGGGCGTCGCCGACCCACCATCGGCTTCGGCCAGCTCCGTTGCTTCCCTGCAGGTCCAGTTCTCCAGGACCACAACGAAGACTGAAATCAAGCCTCGCAAGCGTGTCACCGGTCGACTCGGCGGCCTGCGGTTCGACGCCGTGGTCACGGAGATCGGTGACGACCGCCCGGTTCCGCTCGCTGTCGAAGAACTCCCATTTCCTCGGCGATCGTCTCGCCGATCCCGTCGACGGCCTGCAGCTCCTCGGCATCGACCAACACGGCAGCATCGAGCGCTCCGAAGCGGGCAGGGTAGTGCAAGCCGCTGGCGAGAAGAATAGCGATGGTGAGTGGGACCGAATCTACCGCTTGAGGTGGACGAGTTCGGCCTCGAGACCAGCAGTTTTGTAGAACAGACCAGCGTCCGTGAGTGCCATCTGGGATCCCACCCTGGTGTCGGTCAGGCGGTCGTCGACGGCTCCGTCGGTCCCGATTCGAAAGATACCTTCGTTCATCGTGCCGACGATTACCTCATTCTCGGCGGCGAGCGGCGGAGCCAGTGTCGGCCCGGAGTCGAGTTCCCAGAGCGTCTCGCCACTGACGCGATCGACGCCTACCGTCCGTCCCCCGTTCCCGCTTGGGACGACGATCGTATCCGTCGTGACTGTCGGCGTCGTCGCTCGCCGATTACCGGAGAGTTCCCCGTACGGTTCGGTTTGCCACTCGACCGTTCCGGTCTCGACGGCCAGCGCAATGAGTTGGTTCCCTTCGTCGGGAACGTACGCCGTCCCGTTATCGTACGTCGGCGACGCTTTCACGGGTCGCTGAATGTCGGTGCGCCACTGATGCTCTCCGGTCGCGGCGTCAACGCCGACCAGCGCACCTCCGTCGTCAGTCTCTCCGGCGATGACGAGGGTCTCGTCGCCGAGACAGCATCCCCACGGTTCGATGCCGTCGAGTTCCTGGGCCCAAATCGATGACCCGTCCCTGATGTCGAGTGCTGCCGGGGCGCCCGACGCAATAAACAGACGGTGGCCATCGGCGAGCGGTTCAGCGAACTGGTTGCCCGGACTGGCCTTCCAGAGTGTAGTTCCGTCCGTCTTGTCTAAGGCATACGTATTCGCCGAGGTCTGGACGACGACGGCGTTGCACGTCAGGATCGGCGTCGAAGAGACCAGCGAACCGAATCCTCGACGCCAGATTTCGCCCTCGTCACTGGCTTCCGTGGCCCAGATGTCCTGCTTGTCGCTGACAAACACGCGCCGTTCGGCGTCGACCGCTATCCCACCGCTACGTTCGGAGACCACATTGATGCTCGTCGGTTCGGAGTCAAACGATGGTGCCTGCCGCCGACGCGCCCCAGTATTGGCTGGGTCTGCCTGGTACTGATGCCATCCCCCGGTCGTATCGCAGTCGACTTCGACGGACCGATCTTGTTCGTCAGAGAACTGTCCGACCGCCTGACACCCGGCGGTGAACGAAATGGTCGCGGTCGCCAGGAGAGTCCGACGTGAGAGGGTATATGCTGCTGCATCCGCTGCGCGTTTGTCATTCATCTTATAATCACTCATAGTACTATCTACTTATATTCTGCGAAATCGAGAAGAATCATACAAAATTACGCCATTACAGAGAACATCAGCACAGTATGAGTATTTAACAGAGATACCCAAAATTCACTATATCCTAATGTTCGTGATCACCAACATAATTTATATTATGAATAATCAACACTGCGGAATATACTGGAATTGTATTGTTTCGACTACGCGGATACCGAACGAATCAGAGCAACCTTTCACCGCTAATATAAACTTTTATTATACCATGATTAATCAGCGAGAGGAAGTATAGGGTATAAAAAGACTAATCGATTTTGCGATCAGGAATTAATACGTCATGAATAAATGACGCTATCCTTGCTCATAGCGGTATTGATACGCGATATCCTTTGTTTTCCTACCGTAATTATATTTGTCGAAGAACTTATGCTTAAAGTATCCATTGTACAGTTTGTCACCGCTGTCAGGATTTTGATTCTTATCGAATTCGGCTTCGCTCCCTGACTCCCAGACGCAAGTCTGGCTTTCCGCCTCCACAGAGTTGTAATCGTAGAACCATTCAGCCTCCGACAGGTCACTGTTATCATCCCGTTCAACATTCGGTTGATCGTATGACCAACTGATACTAGCACCCTGCGTTGAGAGAGTGAAACTTGTGCTTGTGCTCCCGTCATTCCCACCTGCCGGCTTGTGGTCCATTTGCTCACCACCGGTTAGGTCGGACTTGTCCCACTGATGTGCGCACTCCTTGGTTTTCCCATTATACCACTGATTCCAGTCGCATTCGTCCCGGTTGGTACCAGGAATAGCTTGAAAGTCTGCCTGGGTTGAAAATATTGTCCGATCACTATCCTCTTGCACCCACTCGTAGACGTCCGAGCTAATAGATATCGTCCCCTCTGGACAACCTGGATTGCTGTCACTGCCGCCGGCGACGTATTCGTAACTGGCATCATCACTATTCTGACTGGTTGTCGTGATCGCCCCTGTCCTAGCCTCTTTCTGGTCCGTTATGCTCTGAACGAATGACCGAGTCTCATTGTGAGCCTCCAAAACCATGTCGTCAGACTGCCCAGCCTCGACTAACCCTGCGTGGTACTCAGACGTCCCATCCGGATACATTTTGAGTGCGTAAGAAACCACGGACACATCAGTTTCCATTTGGTCCGACCAGACGTTTGGGGAGCCAACGATTTTTAATCCTTCATCACCGGTTCGAGACTGGTATTCGTTCAAAACTTGGCTCTGGAGTTCAACGATTTCGTCGTTTGAGAGACTGTTTTCCAACCCCCGGTACTCTGCAAGGACGACGCCCGGCCAGTTTGAGGTAGCCGCGACCGACCCAACACTGCCCCCGAACGCTACACCGGCCATACCTCCTGCAGCAATAGTTTCTAAGACTCTCCTCCTGTTCGTACTATTGGAATTGCTATCTTTCTCAGACCCAGCTTGTTTATTTCCCATGTGCGATTGATTACGTTAATCATATTTAAATTTTACTTTCAAATACCTATATCGCCATATTAGTGTTTCGTGCCCGCATCGTCCTGTCTGCCTTCGTGAATAGAAGGTATACTATATCATGAACGAGAAATGACACGTATTTACAAATACACAGCTCGGAGCAATTTAATTTGAGGTAATTGATCAAGCACATCACATCGGAGCATGCTTCGGTAGGGAACGAGACTTAATTTTCGTCTGTCTCGATACCAATAAAATCCTTGCACAATACAACGGCCGAACGAACGCATGTTCTTTAACCGCCTCCCGACAGCCAATAGACCGCGGATGTGACGACTCATTCGGGGTCAGGAAGGGGAAAGAATTGATCCAGAAATGAAGCACCGGACGGCCGTTCCGCCTGTTCGCTACACCTCGACGCCGTGGTCCTCCAGCAGCGCCTCGAACTCCGGCTCCTCAAGCGTCGGGACGTCGTTGGCCTCGGCGTCCTCGCGTTTGCTCCGGCCGGGGTCGTCGCCGACGACGAGGTAGTCGGTGTTGCTCGAGACGCTGCTCGTCGCCGACCCGCCGCTGGCCTCGACCAGTTCCCGGGCCTCCTCGCGGGTGCGGTCCGACAGCGAGCCGGTGAAGACGAAGGTCAGCCCGTCCAGAGCGTCGCCCGCCGTCTCGACGGTCTGCGGCTCGACGCCGTGCTCCCGGAGCCGTTCGACGACCGTGCGGTTCCGCTCGCTGTCGAAGAACTCCCGGACCTCCTCGGCGACCGTCTCGCCGATCCCGTCGACGGCCCGCAGCTCCTCGACGTCGGCCGTCATAACCGCCTCGAGCGTCCCGAATTGCCGCGCGAGGTCGGCCGCCACCGTCGGCCCCACCTCCGGCACGCCGAGCGCCGACAGGAAGTCCGAAAGCGGCGGCTCCGTGGACGCTTCCAGCTCCGTCAGCAGGTTCTCGGCGCTGGTCTCGCCCCACCCCTCCAGCGCCGCCACCTCCTCGGCGTCCAGCTCGTAGAGGTCCGGCAGCGACTCGACGAGCCCCTCTTCGAGCAGCCGATCGACGGCCTTCTCGCCGAGCCCCTCGATGTCGAGGCCGGTCCGGGAGGCGTAGTGCTGGATCGCCCGCCGCAGCTGGGCCGGGCAGGCGACACCGCCGGTGCAGAACGCCATCGGCCCGTCGCGCTCGACGGAGCTCTCGCAGACCGGACACCGATCGGGGAACGCGAAGTGACCGTCGCCGTCGGCCTCGACGACCGCCTCGATGTAGGGGATGACGTCGCCGGCGCGCTTCAGCCGGACCCGGTCGCCGACGTCCACCCCCAGTTCTTCGATCTGCTCGGGGTTGTGCAGCGTCGCCCGCGACACCTCGACGCCGGCCACCTCGACGGGGTCCAAAAGCGCGACCGGCGTGAGCCGGCCCGTCCGGCCGACCTGCACCACGACGTCCCGGACGGTCGTTTCCTCGGTGCGGGCCGGGAACTTGTAGGCGACGGCCCACCGCGGCGCCCGCGACGTGGCGCCGAGCGTCTCGCAGGCGTCCAGGCGGTCGACCTTGGCGACGGTGCCGTCGATCTCGTAGCCGAGATCGTCCCGCCGTGTCAGCATCTCCTCGCGGAACGCGACCGCGCCGTCGACATCGTCGACGCGTCGTGCGTGCTCGTCGACGTCGAACCCCCACTCGGCGACGGTCTCGCGTCGTTCGAGGTGCGTCTCGAAGCCGTAGCCGCCGTCGTCCAGGACGCCGAAGACGAAGCAGTCCAGCGGCCGCTCGGCGGTGATGGAGGGGTCGAGCTGCCGGAGCGTCCCGGCCGCCGCGTTCCGGGGGTTGGCGAAGGGGTCGTCGCCGCGCTCGATGCGCTCGCGGTTGTACGCCTGGAACGCCGCCCGCGGCATGAACACCTCCCCGCGGACCGCCAGGAAGTCGGGGTGGTCGCCGCGGAGCTCCAGCGGCACCGACCGGATGGTCCGGACGTTCTCCGTCACGTCGTCGCCGTACTCGCCGTCGCCGCGCGTGGCCGCCCGGACCAACTCGCCGTCCTCGTAGACGAGCTCGACCGACAGCCCGTCGAACTTCGGCTCGCAGAGGTAGTCGACCGGACCGTCGTCGCCGGCCGCCGTCAGCCGCTCGCGGACCCGCTCGTCGAACTCTCTGATCCCGCTCGCCTCGTCGGCGGAGTCGATCGACAGCATCGGCGCGACGTGCTCGATTGTCTCCAGTTCGTCCACCGGCGCCCCGCCGACGCGCCGGGTCGGGCTGGTCTCCGAGCGGAGATCGAACGACTCCTCGAGGGTCTCCAGGCGGTCGAACAGCGCGTCGTACGTCCGGTCGGGGATCACCGGGTCCGCCTCCTGGTAGTAGCGGTGGTCGTGGTACCGTATCGCCTCCCGCAGCCGCTCGACCTGCCGTCGGGCGACTCCCTCGTCGAGCGTCTCGACCGGGTCGAACTCCGACGGCGGGTCTCGAACGTACGGGTTGTCCTCCGGCTCCTCCATCGGCGGTGGATCGGCGCCCCCGGGCAAAAAACCGGGCGAATCCGGTCGCCCGTCGAGGCTACAGCCCGGCGACGTCCTCGATCGCGTCGGTGAGCGCGCGGATGCTCTCGACGGTGTGTTCGCCCATGTGCCCGATGCGGAACGACGCCTCGCTCAGCCGGCCGTAGCCGCTGGAAAAGACCATGTCGTACTCCTCGGAGACGGCCTCGACGGTCGCGGCGACGTCGATGTCGCGGGTGTTCTCGACGCAGGTGACTGTCCGCGATTCGTACCCTTCCTCGGGGAAGGTGTCGAAGTGCTCGCGGGCCCACCCGCGGGCGTACTCGGCCATCTCGCGGTGGCGCCGGTCGCGGGCCTCGTGGCCCTCCTCGAGCATGTGCTTCATCTGCTCGCGGTATGCCAACATTAGCGGGATGGCGGGCGTCGAGTGGGTCTGGCCCTTCCGGTCGTAGTAGTCCAGACAGCGCCGGAAGCCGCCGTACCACGACGCCGAGTCCGTCTCCAGTTCCCGCTCGTAGGCGGCGTCGCTGACGGTACAGACGGCGAGTCCGGGCGGCATGGCGAAGGCCTTCTGCGTCGAGGTGAAGATGGCGTCGACGTTGTGGCCCTCGATGTCGATGCGGTCGCCGCCGAGACAGGAGATGGCGTCGACGACGAAGTAGGTGTCCGGGTAGTCGCCCAGCAGGTCGCCGATCGCCTCGATCGGGTTGCGGACGCCCGTCGAGGTCTCGTTCATCACCGTCGCGACGGCGTCGTACTCTTCGTTCTCGAGGGCGTCGTGGACGTCCTCGGGCTTGACCGCCTGGCCCCACTCGTAGTCGATGCGGTCGACCTCCTTGCCGAGTCGCTCGGCGACGTCGGCCTGTCGCTCGCTGAACGCACCGGCGGTGGGCACGAGCATCCGGTCGTCGACGAGGTTCAGCGTCGTCGCCTCCCAGAACTCCGTTCCCGAGGCCGTCAGGACGATGACCTCCTGGTCGGTGTCGAGGAACGTCTTCGTATCCTCGACGATGGTCGTGTAGAGGTCGGTCATCCGGTCCATCCGGTGGCCGAACATCGGCTCGCACATCGCCTCGATGACGCCCTCGCGGACCTCCGTCGGCCCCGGAAGGTACAGTGTCTTGTCGGGGTACTCGCCCGTGTACTCTCGTTTCTCTGTCACCGAACCACCTCGAGTGGGTGGAACCTGACGACGAGGGTGCATGGGAGTTTTGATACCGGGCACGACGGGGCTGCCGGCTGCCGCCGAACGACGACCGGTACGGACCGGTCCCGATGCGTCCGGGTGACACGGGTCGGCGCGGAGGCGGTATTCACTGAATTGAGGCGCTAATGCCCCTTCCTCAAGGAGCGACCGAAGGGAGCGAGTAGGGAGGGGATACAGCGTCCTCAGAAATCGAAGATTTCTGGTGTCTCGGAAGTCGGAGATTTCCGATGAGTCCGCAGGAACTCCGTTCCTGCGAGATGCGAACGAGACGCTTCGCGTCTCGTCAACGCCGCACAAGTATCGAATACGTCCGACGCTCGGCCCACAGGCCCACGAAATCGAAATTCTTATTTGTGTAGTTTGTGTATTGTGTGGCGTGGCAACGCGTAAGAACATCTCTATCCGCGATGACCAAGCCGAGTGGGTTGAGGAAAACCACCTCAACCTCTCGTCGTTCGTCCAAGAGAAACTTGACGAACTCATCGAAGAACGCTCGTAGATGAACTACAACTACAGGTATCGGCTCCGACCG
>PXRL01000014.1 GCA_003020965.1 Halobacteriales archaeon QS_4_69_225 | reverse complement strand
CGACGGCCTCCAGCGGACCCAGATCGACGAGTTCTTCGCCGCCGAACTGTCGCGGGCCGGCTACGGCGGCATGGAGGTCGCCAAGACGCCGATGGGCACCCAGATCGTGCTCAAGGCCGAAAAACCCGGGATGGTCATCGGCAAGGGCGGCAAGAACATCCGGAAGATCACGACGGAACTGGAAGAGCGGTTCGACCTCGACGACCCCCAGATCGACGTCCAGGAGGTCGACGAGCCGGACCTCAACGCCCAGATCGTCGCCGACCGGCTGGCCAACGCCCTCGAGCGCGGCTGGTACTTCCGGAAGGCCGGTCACACGACCATCGACCGCATCATGGACGCCGGTGCCCTGGGCGCCGAGATCGTCCTCAGCGGGAAGGTCACGGGTGCCCGCTCGCGCGTCGAGAAGTTCAACCGCGGCTACGTCAAGCACAACGGCGAGCCCGCCGAGGAGATCGTCGACAGCGGCGTCGGCACCGCCGTGATGAAGCTCGGCACCATCGGCGTCCGCGTGAAGATCATCCCGCCGAACGCGGAACTGCCCGACGACTTCGAGGTGTACGAGGACGTCGAGGTCGCCGAGTTCGTCGAGGAGCCGGACGGCGACGTCGAGGAGCTGCTCGAGAAGCCCGAGGAGGCCGACACCGAGTCGGTCGGCGCCGACCCCGAGGAGATCGTCGACACCAACGCCGAGCCGCCCGACGAGGAGATCATCGACGAGGAGCTCGAGGAAGAACTCGTCGACGCCAACGGCGACGAGACCGACGCGGCCGATGCGGACGGCGCGGCCGACACGACCGACACGACCGACGAGCCGGCGGAGGCGGAGGACCTCGACGAGGATGTCGAGGCGGAAGCCGCGGAGCTCGTCGAGGAGATGGAAGCCGAGACCGACGGGGAGGCCGAGTGAGATGGCCATCCTGCGCGTCCAGGAGATCCGCGACATGACGCCCGCCGAGCGGGAAGCGGAGCTGGAGCAGCTGGAGACCGAGCTGCTCAACGAGAAGGCGGTGCTGGCGGCCGGCGGCGCCCCGGAGAACCCGGGGCGGATCGGCGAGCTGAAACGCACCATCGCCCGCGTGAAGACGATCAGACGCGAGGAGGGCGATCTCGACGAATGACCCCCGAGTCGCTCGTCCGCCACGAGCTGGCCGGCCTCGACGTCGAGGTCGCCGAATCGCCCAACCCCGACCTGGTCGGGGTAGCCGGGCGTGTCGTCGACGAGACGACGAACACGCTGCTGGTGGCGACGGACGACGGGGTCAAACGGGTGCCGAAGGCGGCGGCGACGTTCCGGTTCCGTCTCGACGGCGAGACGCGTGGCGCCACGCGCGTCGTCGTCGACGGCGACCGACTGCTCGCCCGACCGGCCCGACGCACCGAAACGAAAGGAGATTCACTATGGCAATAGGACTCGACGTACCACGGCCTCCGGAGCCCGACAACCCGGAGGACTACGACTACGAGACGTGTCCCTTCTACGGTGAGCTGTCCGTCCGCGGACAGGTCATCGAGGGGGAGGTCGTCTCGACCGACATGGACCGTACGGTCGTCGTCGAGCGAGAGTACGACGTGAAGGTACCCAAGTACGACCGCCAGATGAAGCGGCGGTCGCGGATTCCGGCGCACACGCCGGAGGTACTGGAGCCGCTCTCGGTCGGCGACGACGTGAAGATAGCGGAGACACGACCGCTGTCGAAGACGAAACACCACGTGGTCGTGAGCGTGGCCTCGGTCGACGAGAACGGAGGTGACGCCTGATGGAGGCGCTCAACGCCGACGTCACGCAGGGCCTCGAGAAGGGGTCGCTGGTCACCTGTGCCGACAACACGGGTGCCCGGGAGCTGAAGGTGGTCTCCGTCGCGGGGTACTCCGGGACGAAGAACCGCCACCCGAAGGCGGGACTCGGCGACAAGGTGACCGTCTCGGTCACCAAGGGGACCCCCGAGATGCGCCGGCAGGTGCTGGAGGCGGTCGTCATCCGCCAGCGGAAGCCCATCCGTCGACCGGACGGCACGCGGCTGAAGTTCGAGGACAACGCGGCCGTCATCATCGACGAGAACGAGGACCCCCGCGGCACCGAGCTCAAAGGCCCCATCGCCCGCGAGGTCGCCGAGCGGTTCGGCACCATCGCGAGCGCGGCGACGATGATAGTATGACACGACAACCACACGAACAGCGCAACCGACAGGAGCGCGCCCCGCTGCACGAAAAGCAGAAGCAGGTCCGGGCGCCGCTGGCCTCGGAGCTCCGCGAGGAGTACGGCCGGCGGTCGGTCCGGGTCAACGTCGGCGACACCGTCGAGATCCAGCGCGGCGACTTCGCCGGCGAGACCGCCGAGGTCGTCGACGTCGACCTCCGGGCGACGGAGATCGAAGTCGAGGACGTCACGATCGAGACGGCCGACGGCGAGGAGGTGCCGCGGGCGCTCGACGCCAGCAACGTGCAGGTGACGGAGCTGGACCTCGAGGACGACCGCCGCGAGACGCGGCTCCAGGAGGACGACGAATGAGCAACCACCAGAAGCGACTCTCGGTTCCGAACTCGTGGCCGGTCGAACGGAAGGAGGAGACGTACACGATGAAGGCGGGCGCGGGCCCGCACGGCGAGGACGGCGTGCCGCTACTGATCGTCCTGCGGGACGTGCTCGGCTACGCCGACTCGAAAAAGGAAGCACGGTACGCCCTCGACCGGGACAGCGTGCTGGTCAACGGCACGCCGGCCGCCGACGAGCGCCGCCCCATCGGGATGTTCGACATCCTGGCGTTCCGGGAGCGGGAGGAGTACTACCGCGTCTTCCCGGACGAGGGCGGGCGGCTCTCGCTGACGGCGGTCGACGCCGACGCCGCGGGCTCGAAGCTCGGGAAGATCGTCGACAAGCGACAGATCCCCGGCGGCGACACCCAGCTGACGCTGCACGACGGCCGGACGCTGCTCGTCGAGGACGACACGAGCTACAGCAGCAACGACTCCATCGTCGTCTCCAATAGCGACGAGGAAGTCGTCGCGCAGTTCACCTACGAGGAGGGTGCGCTGGTGACGGCGGTCCGGGGCGCCCACGCCGGCCGGATCGGCCGCATCGAGGAGATCCAGGTGACGCCCGGCTCGTCGGACAACAACGTTCGCATCGAGGACTTCGAGGGCGACGACGACTTCGAGACCGTCGAGGAGTACGTCGTCGTCATCGACGAGAACTTCGTCGACGGCGACGCCGACGAGGGAGGTGACGACGCATGAGCTCCGAGTCGGAGTCCGACGCCGGCGAGTTCCACGAGATGCGGGAGCCGGACATCGAGAAGGTCGTCGTCCACATGGGTATCGGTCGCGGCGGCGAGCCGCTGGCGCAGGCCGAGGAGATCCTCGGCGAGGTGACGGGCCAGCAGCCGGTCCGGACGGTCGCCGAGCGCACCATCCAGGACTTCGAGGTCCGGCAGGGCGACCCCATCGGCGCGAAGGTCACCCTTCGCGGCGACGACGCCGAGTCGTTCCTCGAGACGTCGCTGCCGCTCGCCGAGGTCTCGCGGTCGCAGTTCGACGAGACCGGCAACTTCAGCTTCGGTATCGAGGAGCACACCGACTTCCCGAGCCAGGAGTACGACCCCGAGATCGGCATCTACGGGCTGGACGTGACGGTGAATCTGGTCCGACCGGGCTACCGGGTGAGCAAGCGGGACAAGATGTCCCGGTCGATCCCCGCCCGGCACCGGCTGGACGCCGAGGACGCGGTCGCGTTCCTCGAATCGAACTTCGACGTCGACGTCGACATGGAGGGCGAACGATGACGGAACAGGAAACGGGCGAACGGGCCGCCAAGCGGACCGGCGGGCTGGAAGCGTGTCAGCGCTGCGGGCGCGAGCAGGGACTCGTCGGCAAGTACGACATCTGGCTCTGCCGGCAGTGTTTCCGCGAGGTCGCCCGCGGCATGGGATTCAGGAAGTACAGCTAACGATGGCGGACAACGATCCACTGGCCAGCGCGCTGTCGGGACTCGACAACGCCGAGAGCGTCGGCCATCTCGACCAGACGATACAGCCCGCCTCGAACGAGATCGGCTCGGTGCTCGAGGTCCTCTACGACCGCGGGTACATCGACGGATTCCAGTTCGTCGAGGACGGCAAAGCCGGCCGGTTCGAGGTCGAACTGAAAGGAGCGATAAACGAGTGTGGCACGGTCAAGCCCCGCTACTCGGCGGGCGCCGACGAGTTCGAGAAGTGGGAAAAGCGGTTCCTCCCCGCCCGCGACTACGGGACGCTCGTCGTCACGACCAGCCACGGCATCATGAGCCACTACGACGCTCGCGATGCGGGCGTCGGTGGCCAGGTGATCGCATACGTCTACTGACAATGCGCGAAGAAATCGACATACCGGACGAGGTCACGGCGACAATAGATCACCTCGAGTTGACCGTCGAGGGGCCGAACGGGAGCGTCACGCGACGGCTCTGGTACCCCGACATCGCGGTCGACACAGAGAGCGTTCCGGCGGAGCCGGAACGAGAAGACGGTGAAACCGTCGAGGCCGTCGTCGTCGAGACCGAATCCGACGACGCCGAAACCCGCGCGACGGTCGGCACCTTCCGCAGCCACGTCACCAACATGATCCACGGCGTGACCGAGGGCTGGGAGTACGAGATGGAGGTGTTTTACTCCCACTTCCCGATGCAGGTGTCCGTGGAGGGCGACGAGATCGTCATCGAGAACTTCCTCGGGGAGACGGCTCCCCGGCGGACGCCGGTCCGCGGCGACACGGAGGTCTCGGTCGACGGCGAGGCGCTGACGGTCCGCGGCCCGAGCATCGAGGACGTCGGCCAGACGGCGGCCGACATCGAACAACTGACCCGCGTCCCCGACAAGGACACGCGCGTCTTCCAGGACGGCGTCTACATCACGGGGACGCCCGAGCGAGGTGAGGTCTGATGACGGACGAAGACGAACACGAAGAACTGACCGACATCAGCGGCATCGGCGAGGCGAAGGCCGAGTCGCTCCGGGAGGCCGGCTTCGAGTCCGTCGCGGACGTCGAGACGGCCGATCAGGACGACCTCGCGGCGGCCGACGGCATCAGCGACGCCCTGGCGGCTCGCATCCAGGCCGAGGTCGGCGACCTCGAGGTCTCCGAGGAGACCGACTCCGAGATCGACGAGAAGGAAACTGACGAGACGACCGGCGCGGAGACGGACGCCGGCGCGGAGACGGACGCCGACACGGACGACGAAGACGACGGGGACGACGAGGCCGACGACGTCCCCACCGAGCTGGCGGAGATCGCCGGCGTCGGCGAGGCGAAGGCGGAGTCGCTGCGCGAGGCCGGCTTCGACTCCGTGGACGACGTTCGCGGCGCCGACCAGTCGGCGCTGGCGGACGTCGAGGGCATCGGCAACGCCCTGGCGGCCCGGATCAAGGCCGACGTCGGCGACCTGGAGGTCTCCGAGGAGACCGACGCCGAGGTCGAAGAGGAGGAGCCGGAGCCCGAGGTCGACGAGGACGTCGAGACCGAGCTGCGGCCCCGCGGGCTCGTCGAGAAGACGCCCGAGCTGACCGACGAGGAAGAGCGCCTGCTCGACCGGCGGCAAAGCGAGGGCAAGCCGCAGTTCAACCGACAGGACTACCACGTGAAAAAGCGGACGCCGGAGTCGTGGCGCAGCCCGCGCGGTCAGCTGTCGAAGCAGCGCCGCGGCGTCAAGGGCAAGGGCCCGACCGTCGAGGCCGGCTTCCGGACGCCGACGGCGGCCCGCGGCAAGCACCCCAGCGGCTTCGAGGAGGTCCGCGTCGAGAACGTCGACGACCTCGACGGCGTCGACGGCGACCGGGAGGCCGTCCGGATCGGCTCGACCGTCGGCGCTCGCAAGCGCGAGCGCATCGAGGAGGTCGCCGAGGAGGAGGAGATTCGCGTGCTCAACCCGACGTACGTCGAAGTGGAGGTGGAGGTCGAAGAATGACCGACCTGAAGGCACAGAAGCGACTGGCGGCGGACATCCTCGGCGTCGGCGAGAACCGCGTCCGGCTCGACCCCGACGAACAGGGCGAGATCGCCGACGCGATCACCCGCGACGACGTGCGGGAGCTGATCGACGAGGGGGTCATCGAGGCGAAGACGACCGAGGGCAACTCCCGCGGTCGGGCCCGCGAGCGCGACGAGAAGCGCGCCTACGGCCACCGGAAGGGACACGGCTCCCGGAAGGGGACGGCCGGCGGGCGACAGGACGAGAAAGGCGACTGGCAGAGCCGCATCCGCGCCCAGCGCGAGGAGCTGCGCGAGCTGCGCGACGGCGGCGACATCACCCGCTCGCAGTACCGGGAGCTGTACGACCAGGCCAGCGGCGGCGAGTTCGACAGCGTCGCGGATCTGCGGCGGTACATCGACGACAACTACGGTGATCAATGATGGCGACAGGACCACGATACAAGGTGCCGATGCGGCGTCGCCGCGAGGCCCGAACGGACTACCACCAGAGGTTGCGCCTGCTGAAATCCGGCAAACCCCGTCTGGTCGCTCGCAAGAGCAACAGCCACACCAGGGCGCAGCTGATCGTCACGGGTCCGCAGGGCGACGAGACCGTCGTGAGCGCGACCTCGGGCGACCTCGAGGCGTTCGGCTGGGAGGCGCCGACGGGCAACCTGCCCGCGGCCTACCTGACCGGACTGCTGGCCGGCCTGCGGGCCGTCGACGCCGGCCTCGAGGAGGCGGTGCTCGACATCGGGCTCAACACGGCGACGCCCGGCAACAAGGTGTTCGCGGTACAGGAAGGTGCGATCGACGCAGGGCTGGAGATTCCGCACAACGAGTCAGTGTTCGCCGACCCGGAGCGGACCCGCGGCTCCCACATCGCGGCGTACGCCGAGGACCTCGACGAGGGCCTCTACGGCGGCGACTTCGACGCGACGGAACTGCCGGCCCACTTCGACGAGGTGCGAGAGCGCCTGGAGGACGAACTATGAGCAACGGATGGGAGCCGCGAACGCGGCTCGGACGGCGCGTGGCAGAGGGCGAGATAACGTCGATGCGGGACGCCCTGCGGACGGGGCTGCCGCTGAAGGAACCGGAGATCGTCGACCAGCTCCTGCCGGGGCTGGAAGACGAGGTGCTGGACATCAACATGGTCCAGCGGATGACCGACTCCGGCCGTCGGGTGAAGTTCCGGTGTGTCATCGTCGTCGGCAACCGCGACGGCTACGTCGGCTACGCGCAGGGCCGCGACGACCAGGTCGGCGGCGCGATCCAGAAGGCCATCGACATCGCGAAACTGAACATCGTCGACGTCTCCCGGGGCTGTGGCTCCTGGGAGTGCGGCTGCGGCCGGCCACACACCGTCTCGCTGCGGACGACCGGCAAGGCCGGCTCCGTCGAGGTCGAACTCCAGCCCGCCCCGCGCGGACTGGGGCTGGCCGGCGGCGAGACCGTCCGACACGTGCTGGAGCTGGCCGGCATCGAGGACATCTGGACGCGCTCGTCGGGCACCACCCGGACGACGGTCAACTTCGCCAAGGCGACGTTCAACGCCCTGACGGCGACCGCCGAGTCCCGGGTGCCCGAGCGCACCCTCGAGAAGCGCGAGGTAGTCGAATGATCGCCGTCGTCCAGGTCCGCGGCGAGGTAAACCAGGAAGGCGGCATCGAGGACACCCTCGGGATGCTGAACCTCGGCCGCGTCAACCACGCCACCCTCGTCCCGGACACCGACGCCTACCGCGGCATGGTCACGAAGGTCAACGACTACGTCGCCCACGGCGAGCCGTCCGAGGACATCGTCGCGCTGCTACTGGAGCGCCGCGCCGAGCCCGCCGAGGGCGCCGGCGACATCGACGACGAGTGGGTCGCCGAGCACACCGACCACGGCGGCGTGTCGGCGCTCGCGGCGGCGTTGCTCGCCGAGGAGACGACGCTACAGGAACAGGGGCTGTCGCCGACGCTGCGGCTCCATCCGCCGCGGGGCGGCCACGACGGGCTGAAGAACCCGACGGTCGACGGCGGCCAGCTCGGGCCCCATTCGACCGAGGAGATCGACGCACTACTGGAGGTGATGCGCTGATGACGGACAAGAAACGACGACAGCGCGGCTCCCGCACGCACGGCGGCGGCTCCCACAAGAACCGCCGCGGCGCCGGCCACCGGGGCGGGCGCGGGCGTGCCGGCCGCGACAAACACGAGTTCCACAACTACGAACCGCTCGGCAAGTCCGGCTTCGACCGCCCACAGAAGGTCCAGCGGGACGTCGAAACGATCAACCTCCGGACGCTCGACGAGGACGCGGTCGTGCTGGCCGCGGAGGGCGTCGCCGAGGAGACCGACGACGGCTACCGGGTCGATGCCCGTGACGTCGTCGAGGACGGCTTCGAGGTCGACGTCGTGAAGGTGCTCGACGGCGGCCGCGTCCACAGCGAGCTGGAGGTCGTCGCCGACGACTTCTCGACTGACGCCGCCGAGACGCTCGAAGCCGCCGGCGGCGCGGCCGTGCTCTCGGAACGAGGGGAGGAACTGGCCGCCGAGGCCGAGGCCGAAGCCGACAGAGATACAACGGACGAGGCCAACGAGGAAGCGTAAATGAGCTGGAAGGAGGCCGCCGAACCGGTACTGACGCGTCTGCCCGCCGTCCAGCGCCCGACGGGTCACGTCCCGTTCAAGCGCAAGCTGGGCTGGACGGCCGGCGTGCTGGTGCTGTATTTCTTCCTGACGAACGTGCCCATCTACGGGCTCCCGCAGGGCGGGGCACAGAACATCTTCGGGCAGTTCCGCTCCATTCTGGGCGGCGCTCGAGGGTCGCTGCTGCAGGTCGGCATCGGGCCGATCGTCACGGCGTCCATCGTGTTGCAGCTGCTCGGCGGCGCGGACCTCCTCGGGCTGAACACCGAGGAGAACCCCCGCGACCAGGCGCTGTACCAGGGTCTCCAGAAGACGCTCGTCATCGTGATGACGGCGCTGACGGCGGCTCCGATGGTGTTCGCCGGCTTCCTCGCGCCCAGCCAGCAGGTCGCCGCTTCCCTTGGCATCAGCACGACCGCGCTGCAGTGGCTGATGTTCCTGCAGATCTTCGTCGGCGGGATGATGATCCTCTACATGGACGAGATCATCTCCAAGTGGGGGGTCGGCTCCGGCATCGGGCTGTTCATCATCGCCGGGGTGAGCCAGCGACTCATCGGCGGGTTCTTCACCTGGAGCGGCATCGGCCAGGAGGGGTACGTCGGCTTCTTCCCGCAGTGGTACGACATCATCACCGGCGGAACGGAGCTGGCCTCGCCGCTGACGCTGTCGGGGCTGTCCGATCTGTTCCTCGGGCCCGGCCGGCTGCTGGGGCTCATTACGACGGTGCTCATCTTCGTGGTGGTCGTCTACGCGGAGTCGGTCCGCGTCGAGATCCCGCTGAGCCACGCCCGCGTGAAAGGCGCCCGCGGCCGGTTCCCGGTGAAGCTCATCTACGCCAGCGTCCTACCGATGATCCTCGTGCGGGCGCTGCAGGCCAACATCCAGTTCGTCGGCCGCATTCTCTACTCGCGGGCGCCGCAGGAAGAGACGGCGATCGTGCTGTTCGGCCAGCGGCTGCCGTGGCTTGGGCAGTACACCACCGGGGGCAGCGGCGGCTTCGCCAGCCCGACCGGCGGGCTGTTCTACTACCTGGCGCCGATCTACTCGCCGGAGGACTGGATGTGGTGGCTCGGCGAAACTGCGGCGGCGCCGTGGCAGATCATGCTCCGGGTCGGCGTCGACCTGACGTTCATGGTCGTCGGCGGCGGCATCTTCGCCATCTTCTGGGTCGAGACGACGGGCATGGGCCCGCGGGCGACCGCAAAGCAGATCCAAAACTCCGGGATGCAGATCCCCGGCTTCCGGCAGTCGCCGGGCGTCACCGAGAAGGTCCTGGAACGGTACATCCCGCAGGTGACCGTCATCGGCGGCGCGCTGGTCGGCCTGCTGGCCGTGGCGGCGAACATGCTCGGCACCATCGGCCAGGTCACCGGCACCGGCCTGCTGCTGACCGTCTCCATCACCTACAAGCTCTACGAGGAGATCGCCGAGGAGCAGCTGATGGAGATGCACCCGATGATGCGGGAGATGTTTGGTTAATCGGAGACACGCCACATCTCCGGCGTTTTTACGCTCGGTAGCCACCGGCACGAGTCTATTCTCGTATAAACGACGTACGGCTGCTACTCGCGTGGACTTTCAATCTGGAGGCTATCAAATCTCCGTAAGCTCCGCCGTGCGCACGCCTGGCGAGCGTTAATTCCCATCGTACACTCCACCGCGCTCGAAAGTGTGTGGACATTAGTGAGTCCAAGTGGATCGGACAGCGACAGATCTTAGTTTCTTGCCACGAATATGTAGCAAGACGATGCCCTATCAGCCCACCGTCTCCGAAAGAACCGATTTCGATGGTTTCCCTCGACGGCTCCCGGATCAGGAGGCAATTCTGATCGGACAGGTTAGCGGTGACAGCGAGTTCGGTGGTCTGACAGCTTATTATATTCATGGTCGGGACAGCATTCTGCTCGGTCGGTACGAAGACCGGGAATTCGTGCCGGGGTACGGTGTCGAGTGCGAGAGTCGGCTGATGTCGGCCTGTGTTCGAGAATTCAGCAGGGCCGACGTGAGGACTGAACTGTCGAGCGTCGGGAACGCACTCCTGCAGGCATGGCACTTCGGCGATCTCACACCGCTGAGCCACAAACAAGCCCACGTCTACGCGCTCCGCGAGAGGGCGGGCTTCGGCCGAGACGAAACGGCGGCCATCCTCGATATCTCCCCGAGTACCGTCGATACGCACCTACGGCGAGCAAAGGAGAAGCTGGCCGCGGCGAAGAATCTCGTCCGGTTCGTCCGTGTCGACCCCGAGGACCTCGCTGACGCCGATCCGGAGTTCTTCGACGAGGCCGGGGTCGAGGAAGATGCGAGTAGTTCGAACGATATCACCCCTCCCTCGTAATACACGGAATCCGTTCGATGAGCCGCTTTCCGTCGCCGACGCTCGCAGACCGTATCGATGATCGAATCCAGGAACTGGAAGACGGGTTCGTCCGTCTCGGAGACGAGGACACTCCGTTCACGCTTCGGGGAGGAGGAGAATCCGTAGAGGAGGCTCAGCAGCTTCACGACGAACGCGACGAACGGGAACGAGAACGCGACGAGGAGTCGAACGAACCGGTGACGAGGACCGTGTCGACGTGGCGGGCGGACATGATGGGCCTCGATTTCCCGTTCGTTGACACGATTCCGCTCGACGAACAACGGAGCCGGGCGAACCAGGTGGCCGAACTGGCCGTCGACGAAGATGTCGTCGATAGAATCGACCGTGACGTCGCGTTCCGGAGTGACACCGTTCGAGGGAAGTACTGGCGTGGAGTAGGGCTGATCGAAATCGGGACGGATCGGGACGACTTCCCGGGTTTCCGGTCGGGCGTGGTACTCGCCCACGAAGTGGGTCACGCGTTCTACGACGCGTGGAGCCCCGACAGCGGCGTTGATGACCAGCCCCGACTCTTTCGAACCACCGACGAAACGGAACAGGCGGTGGCACTTTCCGAGCGACTCCACGGCCCGATGGTCGAGACGGATGGTCCCTTCGTGGATTATCGGAAGGGAAGCGACGAGGAACTCGCTGCTGCCGTGTTCGCGTCTCGAATCATCGAACCGACTGCTGCGCAGCGAATCGCGCCCGACGCAGTTCGACGATTGGAGGAGGTCTTCGGTGATCTCTCCGAGGACCTGTTTTGAGAGTCCATCCCTCCCGTATAGATACTGTTTGCTGGTTCCCGATGTGTTCCCGCTATTCCTGTGATGCGGGAGATGTTTGGTTAGCGTATCCGAATATATCGCTCCGTCCCGTCAGGAATCGGCAACCCTCGTTCATCCGCGGCCGGCTCGAGGCCGCGACGCCGTCGTACCGCGTGAGTGTCCCACGATCCGAGGCGGCGCGGAAAGAGCCGAGTCCGACGGCCCCGCTACGACCGGAGCGGGTCGGCGACGGTGCCGACGTCGGAGAACACGAAGCGCGTGTCGTCGTCGACGGTGACCTCGCCCTGCCAGCCGTGGCCGGAGACGACCCGCTCGACGATGAAGAGCCCGAGCCGGGAGGAGTCGTAGTCGCCGCTCGAGACCGTCGAGTCGACGATCTCGTAGTCGCCGTCGTCGACGTGCGACAGCAGACCGTCGGAGACGTCGAGACGGTCCCGGCCGACGGTTATCGCCCTCGCTATCTTCTCTTCCAGCGACAGCGACGGATCGGCCCCGAGTTCGTAGAGATCCCGGAAGTACCCCGTCGCGCTGGACTGCTCCATGCACGCATCTCGGAGACGCGCGTATTTAGTCTCACGTCCGACCGGGCCGGAAGGCGGGCGGACACCGGTCCCGGCGTCTCACCGGGCCAGCGAGCGGAGTCCGCCGCGGCACAGTCGAACCGTCCGGTCGGCGACGGCGCGGGTCGACTCGGAGATGGCCGGCAGGGCGCCGCCGGAGGCGGCCGGAGAGATCGCGTGCGGCGGCGCGGGACCCCGACTACCGGAGGAGCGCGATCAGCACGGCCACGAGCAGGAGCTGTGCGACCTTGTCGACGGCGCCGATCGTCCCGACGTCCGCCGGGAACCGTGCCGGCGTGTTCGCGAAGTTGAGAACGTACCAGATGCCGACCTGGGCGAGCGCGAACGGGATGCCGGCGGCGTAGACGAGCCGGCGGCGCCAGCCGATCAGGACGAGGCCGATCGCGCCGAGGAAGCCGAGCCCCGCCAGAAGGAAGCTGATTCCCAGCTGCGACGGGACGAGCCGGATGCCGAGCCGCAGGTGAATCACGGCAGTCACCGTCGCCGCGAGGATGCCGACCCAATGGAGCATGCCGAGCGATTCCGTCCGGAGCGAGAACGTCCCTCGTTCGACCGTCGTCACACGACAGGACATGCGCGCGGGAAACATATCGATGACGCCGGTGTGCGAAGCCGCCGCCGGTCCCCGCCGGCGGTCGACGCCGTTTTCATCGCCCGGGCCGCAGCGGAAGACGTGACGGAACCAGGGATGGGCCGTCTCGGGACCGCCTACCTCCGGGCGCTACAGGCGGTCGGCCGGCGGCTCGACTACGGGACCAACGTCCTCGACCGCGAGTGGGACGTCCTCGTCGTGCTGGACGCCTGCCGGGCGGATCTGCTGTCGTCGGTCGTCGCCGACGGCGACCCGCTCGGGGAGGTCGGCCGGATGCGGTCGGTCGGTAGCTCCTCCTCGGAGTGGCTCGAGAACACCTTCCCCGGCCACCCGGAGACGGCGCGGACGGCGATGGTGACCGGCAACACCTGGACCGACAGGTATCTCGACGCCGACGCCTTCGCCGTCCTCGACGAGGTCTGGAAGTACGCCTGGAACGACGAGTTGGGGACGGTGCCGCCGGGAGCCATCACCGACCGCGCCGTCGCGACGGTCCGGCGCCGCTCGCCGGACCGGCTGGTGGTCCACTACATGCAGCCGCACCACCCCTTCGTCGCCGACCCCGTCGCGGGCGACGAGGGGATGGCCCGGACCGGTGCCCACGGCAACCCGGCGAACCCGTGGACGATGCTCCGTCGCGGCGAGCTGTCGACCGACCGGGTGTGGGCGGCCTACGATGCCACCCTGCGGTACGTCCTCCCGGAGGTGGAGACGCTGATCGAGAACGTCGACGGCCGGGTGGCGGTCACCGCCGACCACGGCAACCTCTTCGGGGAGTGGGGGCTGTACGGCCACCCGATGCACGCGCCGGTGCCGGCGCTGCTCGAGGTGCCGTGGGCGGTGACGACGGGCGAGGGCCGCCGGGACCGCGACCCGTCGCTGGAGCCGCCGGAACCGCTGCCGGTCGGCCGCGTCTACGGCGCCGAGGCCGACGAGGAGCGGCTGGCGGCGCTCGGCTACCGGTGAGCCGGCTTCCCGACCGATAGCGACCCACCTACCACGGGCCCGACACCTGCTGGTGTGCGAGTCGTCATCATCGGGGCTGGCGGGGTCGGCACCGCCATCGTCGACAGTCCTGACGCTCCGCACGGCGTCATCGTTAGCAACGATGTCGTCATCGACGCCGACGAGGCTCACACCGAGGAGTCGACGCACGAGTTCCACGTGACGACGCCGGCCGGCGACGGCATCTCGCAGTCGGTGCTCGAGGCTGACGTCGGGATGGCCGACATGCTCGTCGTCAGCGCCGCCATCGCGACGCTCGACGACGTCGGTTTCGGGGTCGGCTCGCTCGGCCCGTTCGGAAGTCACCTCCAGGGTTCTCGACTTCTCGAAGCTCCCGACGGTGTTCCCGGTGGGGATCGGCCGGCCGGAGATCGGCCCCCGTCCCGACGCCGCTCGCCGGGACGACCCGCAACTACGGTCGGAGGCCGAACAGCAGCGCCCGCCCGAACACGAGCACGGGAACGATCTCCAAGCGGCCGATCCACATGTTCAGGATGAACATCGCCTCGGCCAGCGGGTGCATCGACGGCCCGGCGATGCCGGTCGAGAGGCCGACGTTGCCCTGCGCGCTGGCCACCTCGAAGAGCGCGTCGGCGTACGTGAACTCCGGGCCGGCGACGTTGACGAGGACGAGACTTGAGGCCGCGAGCAACGACAGCCACAGTACGCCGACGATGGCGGCCTCGCCGAACTCGCGGCTCATCTCCGTTCCCGAGAGCGTCCGGCCGTCGACCCGTGCGGTCGGGACGGCCGTATCGGGGAGGAACACCCGGGAGAACTGCCAGCGGATGCCCTTGGCGATGACGTAGGCGCGAATTATCTTGATGCCGCCGACGGTCGACCCGGCGGCGCCGCCGACGACCATCGCCCCCGAGATGACGAGTTTGCCGCCCTCGCTCCAGTCGCCGATGGGCGAGGACTGAAACCCCGTGCAGGTGAGCGCGCTGACGAACTGGAAGGTGGCGTCCCGGACCGCGTCGACATGTGCGGTCGACAGATACGAGCCGAGGAACGGGAGATCGACGGTCCGACCGAGCGATCCGGTCCCGGCGACGAACAGTAGGTTCTGTACGGAGAGGAAGACGACCCCGCCCGCGAGCAGGACGAACAGCCAGCGGGTCTGGAGGTCGCTGCCCAACTCGTCCAACTCGCGGTTCGAGAGAACGGCGAAGTGGACGGGAAAGGCGATGGCGCCCAGCGTCATCACCGGCAGCAGGACGCCCTCGACGATCGGGGAGTTGTACGTCCCGATGGAGTTGTCGGTGACGCTGAACCCGCCGGTCGCCAGCCCGGTCATCGCGTGGTTGAGCGCCTGCCAGGACGCCTCGAACAGCGAGAGGTCGCTTCCGTAGGCGCTGAGCCGTATCGCGACGAACATCGCGGCGACCGCGAGGACGCTGTACAGGAGGAAGATGCGCCAGACGGTCCGGACCGTCGAGACGATGCTGGGGTGGATGCGCCGCTCGCGGGCCTCGCTCTCGTAGAGGGTGTAACTGCCGCTGCCGGGGCGGGCCAGAACCGCGACGGTGAGGACGATGACGCCGACGCCGCCGACCCACTGGATGACCGACCGCCACCACTGGATGGTCCGCGGGAGGGTCGGCTCGTGGACGGCCATGGTGAGGCCGCTGCCGGTCCAGCCGCTCATCGACTCGAACATCGCGTGCAGGGGGTGCCGGAAGTACCGGAGGCTGGAGGACTCGAAGCCCGCCGCCGACGCGGTGGCCGCCGCGACCGACGGCGGCGTGAAGTGCGCCGTCAGAAGAAACGGCAGCGAGCCGAAAAGGGCGGTGACGAACCAGCCACCGGCGGCGATGACCATCCCGTGTTTCGTCAGTGGGTCGGGCGCGTCGAGGAACCGGATTCTGGCGGCGCCGCCGACGCCCGCGGTGACGCCGCCGGAGACGAGAAAGGCGAGCGCGGCGTACCACTCCCGGAAGGCGACGGCGACGCCGAGACTCACCGTCATGACGAGCGCCTCGATCAGCAGCAGCGAGCCGACGTCCCGGGCGATGGTCGCCAGGTCGGCGCTCCGGGTCCGGTCCATGTTACTCCGTGAACACGTCCAGCACCGGTTCGGTGACGCCCGTCGCCGAGTAGACGGTCAGGACGTCGCCGGCGTGGATGGTGGTTTCGCCCCGCGGGGTGACCGGGCCCTCGGTGCCCTCGCGCTCGACGGCGACGACCAGGTTGTCGTCGTCGAGCAGTTCCCTTTCGGCCACCTCGGCGATGGTCCGGTCGGCTATCGGGGCGCCGGCGTCGACCACCACCTCGAACACCTCCGCCTTCTCGCCGATGTGCATGAAGTCGACGACCGACGGTCGCTCGACGGACCGGTAGAGGTACTCGGCGATGAGCCGCTGGGGGTTCTGCATCGTGTGGACGCCGATCTGCCGGAAGACGCTCATGTGCTCCGGAGCGTGGACGACCGAGACCACCTGCGCGACGTCGAACTCCTGTGCGAGCAGACAGATCATCACGTTCGTCGCGTCCTCGTCGGTCGTCGAGATGACGGCGTCGGCGCGATCGACGCCGGCGTCCACCAGCGTCTCTCTGACCGTCGCGTCGGCGTTCAGTACCAGACAATCGAACTGGGTCGCCGCCTCCTTGGCGCGGCTCTCGTCGCGCTCGACGACGACCACCTCGTCGCCGCCCTGCGTTGCGATTTCGGTGAGGGGCGTCCCGATGTCCCCGATCCCGACGATGACGATGTACATCTACCCCGTGTTTCTCCGCGTCATCTCGAAAAGCTATCGCTCCCGTGGTGTCACTGCCGGCTGCAACTGTTTCAAACCTCGGTGCCGTGAGTCGGCTTGCGTCGGACGGCTACCGTCGGAACGCCCGGGTCGACTTCGACGTACGATCGGCAGTATCAGCTCCGGCGTTCGACCCGCAGTTCGTACCCCTCGTCGGCGCCGTAGACCTTCCGGAACACCGATTCGACGAAATCGGCGGCGTGTTTCGGGTCGGTCACCGCCGAGAGGTGGACCACCCCCTCCTCGGCCTTCCGGGTCGCCGGCTCCTCGATCTTGAAGACGTGGTACTCCTCGAGCAGCGCCTCGAGCCGCCGTCGCTCGTCGCCGCCGACCTCGAGCCGGAGCGTCCGGTCCTCGTAGACGACGGCGTCGTCGCCGGCGAGGAAGGTGACGGCTTCGTCGGCACTTCTGGCCTCCACGACGGCCGATACGAGCGTCCGGCGGCGCGACGCCGGGGTTTCGCCCATAATCGACGTTCCGTCGCCCGGGCAAAGAAGGCGGCGTCGGGTCGCGGACGGAAACCCATTTCAGGCGGGCGCGGGAACCGCCGGTATGAGCCAGCCGAAGGTCCTGTTGCTCGGCCCGCCGGGGGCCGGCAAGGGAACGCAGTCCAGCAACGTCGTCGATGAGTACGGCGTCGACCACGTCACGACGGGCGACGCCCTCCGGGCGAACAAGGACATGGAGACCGACCACGGGACCCCACGGGAGTACATGGAGGCGGGCGAACTCGTCCCGGACCCCGTGGTCGACGAGATCGTGCGAGCGGCCCTCGAGGACACCGACGGGTTCGCGCTGGACGGCTACCCGCGGAACCTCTCGCAGGCGGAGTACCTCGACGACATCACCGACCTGGACCTGGTCGCGCTGCTGGAGGTCGACCGCGAGGAGCTGATGGCGCGGCTGACCGGCCGGCGAATCTGTGACGGCTGCGGCAGCAACTACCACGTCGAGTTCAACCCGCCCGAGGAAAGCGGTGTCTGCGACGGCTGCGGCGGCGAGCTGATACAGCGGGACGACGACGACGATGAGACGGTCCGCGAGCGGCTGGACGTCTTCGACGAGAACACCCAGCCCGTCGTCGACTACTACGACGACGAGGGCGAGTTGGTCCGGATCGACGGCCACGGGACGCCCGATGAGGTCTGGGAGGCGCTGCACGAGGAGATCGAGGCGGCGACCTGAGTCGGTCTCGCCGGCCGCCGACCGGAAGGTAAAACCTGATTTACCCGCGGCCACTACCGGCGTGTAATGGCACGCACAGCCTCGAAGGTACAGGAGCTCGTCTCGGAGGACGCCGAGATGGAGTCGGCCCTGGAGTACGTCCTCGAGCGGGCCGACGAGGGGACCGTCTCGTGGGGCGACGTCTCCGACGAGCTGACGAGCGGACAGTGGGGACGGCTCATCGAGACGGGCGTCCTCGTCGACTCCGACGGCGAGGGGTTCGACGTCGACGACCCCGACGGCGTGCAGTCGGCGCTGGCCGACGACGACCTCGAGTTCCCCGACGCGCCCGACAAGGATTCCTCGTGGACGAAGTGGGACAAGATGGCCGCGGTCGTGTCGGTGTCGCTGTTCGCCGGCTACACCTTCAGCGAGGTCCGACAGCCGCTCGGCCAGGCGCTCGACATCGCCTTCGAGCCGCTGCTCGACCTGCTGCCGTTCTTCGCCGTCGTGATGGTGCTGGCGCTGTTCACCGGCCTGTACTCGACGCTGCTGCAGGCCAACCTCATGGATATGGAGGTGATGGGCGCCTACCAGGAGCGGATGAGCGAGATACAGGAGCGCCGCAAGGACGCCAAGGAGCGCGGCGACGACGAGGCCTTGGAGCGCATCCAAGAGGAACAGATGGAGGCGATGACGGACAACCTCGGGATGTTCAAAGAGCAGTTCCGCCCGATGGTGTGGATCATGGTGCTGACCATTCCCGTGTTCCTGTGGATGTACTACGCCATCGGCTTCCGCAGCGGCACGGGCGTCCACGCGGACCAGATCAGCACCATCATCATCCCGTTCAAGGGGGAGGCAGCGTGGACCGACGATATTATCGGCCCCATACAGATCTGGATCGTCTGGTACTTCCTCTGTTCGATGGCGTTCACCCAGGTCATCCGGAAGTCGCTGAACATCCAGACGACGCCCGGCTGATGGCTGACCCGGCCGAAGGGTAACCTCTTTTAGCCGCACCGGCGGAGTAGCGATATGTTGGTGACCATCTCCGGGCCCGCCGGCAGCGGCAAGAGCACGGCCGCGGCCGCCCTCGCGGAGACGCTGGGGTACGACCACGTCAGCGGCGGCGACATCTTCCGGGAGCTGGCCGACGAGCGGGGGCTGACGCCGCTGGAGCTGAACCGCCGCGCCGAGGAAGACGACGAAATCGACCGCGACCTCGACCGGCGGCTCCGGGAGATCGCCGCCACGCGGGACGGGGTGGTGCTGGAGTCCCGGCTGGCCGGGTGGATGGCCGGCGAACACGCCGACTTCCGGGTGTGGCTCGACGCGCCGCTGTCGGTCCGGGCCGAGCGCATCGCCGACCGCGAAGACAAGTCCGTCGAGGTGGCCCGCTCGGAGACCGAACAGCGCAGCGAGAGCGAGGCCCGCCGCTACCGGGAGTACTACGGCATCGACATCGAGGAGCTGACCATCTACGACCTAGTGTTGAACACCGCCCGGCTGTCGCCGGAGGCGGTGCTCGCGGTCATCCGGACCACCGTCGAAGGATACGACCCCGCCGGCGACGAGGGCCGCGTCCCGGTCGAGGGCGTCGACTACGACTTCTGACCGTGCGCGAACGCGGGCCCCCTTCGGAGCGCGACCCGGCCGACCTACTGGCGTTCGGCGTCGTCAACCTCGACAAGCCGCCCGGGCCGTCGGCCCACCAGGTCGCCGGCTGGGTCCGCGACGTCGCCGGCGTCGACCGGGCCGCTCACGCCGGCACCCTCGACCCGAAGGTCACCGGCTGTCTGCCCGTTCTCACCGGCGATGCGACCCGCGCCGCCCGGGTGTTCGACGACAGCCGCAAGGGGTACGTCGCCGTTCTGGAGCTGCACGCGCCGCCGCCGACGGACCTGGAATCGACGCTGTCGGAGTTCGAGGGCCCGCTCCACCAGAAGCCGCCGCGGAAGTCCGCCGTCGTCCGTCGGCTCCGCCGGCGGACAGTCTTCCGGCTGGAGGCCTTGGAGGTCGACGACCGGCAGGTGTTGCTCGAAATCGACTGCGAGAGCGGCACCTACGTCCGGAAGCTCTGTCACGACCTCGGGCTGGCGCTGGGGACCGGCGCCCACATGGGCGACCTCCGGCGCCGGCGGACCGGCGACTTCGACGACGCGGCGCTCGTCACGATGCACGACCTCGCCGACGGCGTCGCCTTCTGGGAGGACGGCGACGCCGACCTCCTCCGGCGGGTCGTCCAGCCCGCCGAACGGGCGCTCGCCGACCTGCCGAGCCTGACGATTGCCCGCTCGGCCGCCCGCGAGGTCGCAAACGGCGCCCAGCTGTACGCCCCGGGCGTCGTCGACGCCGACCTCGGCGGCGCCGAGACGGGCGCGCTGGTCGCCTGTTACACCCCCGACGGCGCGGCGGTGTGTCTCGGCCACCTCGCCGGCGACCCCGGCGCCGAGACGGGGCTGGTCGTCGAACTCGAGCGCGTGCTCGTCTGAGTCGGCGGGGAAACGAAGAGGTTAAAACCGCATCCGACGTTTTTGTGAACGCACGGGACCGTGGGGTAGTGGTATCCTCTGCGCATGGGGTGCGTTGGACCCGAGTTCGAGTCTCGGCGGTCCCACTGTACTTTCCGCGACGCTATGCATGAGCGTCGCCGAGCAGCAGCGAGGCGGCGCGAATCCCTCGCGTCGCGGGAAAGGAAGCGACACCGAGAGTCGAGCGAGATAGAGTTCGAGTCTTCCGGCGGTCGCGCGAGCGACCGATAGGAGCGAGCGCGGCCTCGGCGCGTCCCCGACGCGCCGGCGGTCCCACGTTTGCGAAGCAAAATGGGAGCCCGGAAGACGAGCGTCAGCGAGTCTTCCGGTGGTCGCGCGAGCGACCGATAGGAGCGAGCGCGGCCTCGGCGCGTCGGGGACGCGCCGGCGGTCCCACGTCTTCCGGCCGGCAGCGCGGTCAGCGTCGGCACGACCAGTCCGGGCACGTGACGTCTCCCGTTGCGGAAATGCCTCGATAGGTGTACCATCGACGCGAGAGCGAGGACGACGGTCACGACGGCGGCCGCGCCGGTCGCCTCATTGGACGTCGCCGGGAACGGCCCGTTCAGCGCCGCCCCTGTCCGGGGCGCCAGCACCACGTGGACGAACGGCACGGGCAGCGCAGACGCTGCCGACAGCTCCGGTCCGGTACCCGTCCGCATGGCATGGCACGACCCTGCTCTCGTCGGATTCGTTCGTGACGTGCGGGGTCCGACTCCGGGGTCACCGGCCTCGACGAATCCGCGTCTCGCCCGCCCGCGGACGGGCGTCGTTGGACCGGGCGGGCGACTTATTACCGCGTGCGGAGTAAGGCGAGAAATGGCAGACAGAAGCGGGTCCGACGGGGACGGTGGGCCGATGGACGTTCTCGACGACGCCGGCGGCTCGCTCGCGCTGCACGTCGCCCTGCGGACGCTCGGCCTCGGGGTGGTCGTGGCGGCCGGCTACCTCACTCGGCCGCTGTGGCACGGGCTCGTCTACGGCATCCTCTACTCGCCCGGCATGGCGGTGTTCGGCGGCGGGGCCATCGTCGCGGCGGTCGTGCTGTGGTTTCTCCCGCCGTCGGCCGTCGAGGCGAGGTCGACCGGCCCGGAGAACACCCTCGCCGAGTCCGACGGCCTGCTAGGATTTCTGTTCAGCCTGGAGGGGTCGCGGGGCCGGAAGGTGCGGCTGTTCGTGACGGTACTGGTGCTTCTGGTCGGGGCGTCGATTCTGGTGACGCTGCCGGCGGGGCTGCTCGAACAGCGGACCCTCGCCCAGCAGACGATGGACGGAGCCACCGAGGTCGAGGAGTTCCCGCAGGCCAACCCGGAGAACCCGCGGGTCGTCCCCCGGCGGGTGGCGGACGTCACGACCCGGGGGTCGGTGTCGTACCGCCAGCAGCGGCTCGGAGCGAGTGACATCGCCCGCACGGAGAACGGCTCGCTGGCGTGGTCGTACGCAATCCAGCCCGACGGCTTCCGGAACCGCGTCGTCGAGAATCAACGCGGCGTCCTCGTGACGGACATGACGCGGATGGACAACCGGACGGTGACGACCCACGAGGAGGAGTTCACCTACGGCGAGGGGATGGTTCTCCACCGGTCGGCGGACTGGAACCTGAAGAAGACCGACTACCTCGCGAAGTACGACGACGAGGCCGTGGAGTTCAGCCACGAGGGCCGTCCGTACATGTACTACCCGAAAACGGGCCACGAGTGGCACCTGACGCCGTTTCCGCACACGACCCCGACGTGGGACGGCGGCGCGCTGGTCCACCCGGACGGTCGCATCGATCACCTCAGCCCCGAGGAGGCACGTAACAGCGAGATTCTCGACGGCCAGCGGCTCTACCCGCTGACGGTCGCCCGCGCGGAGATGCGGTCGCTGGGCTACCGGAACGGCATCGTCAACCAGCTCCCGGTCGTCGGAGCCCACGAGGGCGAAATCGAGGTCGCTCGCCTTCCCGCGGGCGCCGACAACGACCAGCCGTTCGTCATCGACCTCGCCGGCGGGCGGATGTCGTACGTGACCGCGATGGAGCCGTACGGGGCCGACACGCGCGGGCTCGACGAGGTGTGGTTCGTCGACGCCGAGACCGGCGAGTACACCTACTTCGGAACGGAGTCCGATACCCTAACCGGGCCGGAGCGGGCGATGGGCATCGCCCGGTCGGCCGACTCCCGGACCAACTGGGGACGGAACTTCGTCGTCACCGAGCCGGTCCCCGTCACCATCGACGGCGAGCTGTGGTGGCAGATCAAGGTCTCGCCGACGGACTTCACCGACGTCACCCGCAACGTCTTCGTCAACGCCGGCTCGGGCCGGACGGTCGAGATCCGCGACGACGCCGAGACGAGAGCGTTCATCAACGGCTCGGTGGCGAACGAAGAACTCGAGCCCGTCAACGAGACGGACGGCGACGACAGCGACGTGCTCTACTACGTGCTCGTCACCGACGAGGACGGCAACGTCGTCGAACGCATCCCGGTCGAGCGCGGCCAGAACACCGAGATCGTCGACCCCGAGGAAGATCGAGCGCGGGGCAACGAGACCGCAGACGGCGGCTGACCGCCGGGAGATGCGCGAGGAGTCAGCGTCGCCAGGCCGTCGGTGGCGGCGTGAGACTCGACGATACCTGCCGTGTGCGCCGGACGCTCGCTTCCGGAGACGCCGGCCGACGCCGCGCCCGACGGCGGGGCGTCTCCGGGTGATCCCCCGGCGAAAGCTGGGGATGATCCCCCGGCGAAAATCGGATGTCTCTCCCGCCGGTATCGGTCGCATGGAGCAGCCAGAGCCGGCGCCGGAGATGCCGGACCGACCGCTGTCGGAGGAGACGGCCCGCGAGTACGCCGACGACCCGGAGACCGTCGCGGTGTGGGTCATGGACGACGACGCCGTCGCGGCGGTGCCGGAGGCCGACGACGACGCGGTTCGCGACCTCGTCGTCGAGACCGAGACGGGCTACGAGATGTACAGTTACACCGGCGGGGAGTGGAAGGACTACGGCACCCAGCGGAAGGACGACGACGAGGCGCCGTCGATGGCCGGGACGCTGGACAGCTACCGGGTACTGGCCGGCGACCCCGAGGAGTTCTGAGCCGCGGCGGCCGACGGACGGCGGTCTCGACGGCGGCCGCCACAGCGATTATGTGGGTGCCGGCCGTACCGACCTCGCATGACGTCACACGATGCCACGGACGTGCTGTCGCCCGCGTCGCGTCACAACCTGCACGTGACGGACCGCGAAGACCTGATCGGGGTCGGCCCGTGGTCGCAGACGGAGCTGTGGCGTGCCGTCCGGCAGGCCGACGACGAGGGAGCCGTCGTCGTCCTCGATTACGACCGCGAGCGGCTGTACCTCGCCGCCGCCGCCGACGTGAGCTACCTCCCGCCGACCGCGCTCGGAGTGGCGGAGTCGCCCGGCCTGCGGGTGGCGTCGCCCCGGCCCTACGACCCCGAAGACGGGACGGCCGGGGCCGCCGGGGAGACGGTGACGGTCGCCCCGGAGTTCGACATCCTGGTGCCGGCCTTCGACTGGGAGGCGCCCGACGAGGAGTGGGAGCCGCCGGAGCCCGAGTACCGTCAGCGGCCGACCGGCAGTCCCTCGGGTGCCGTCGGCGGGTAGGTCGATAGACGGAGTCGGACGACCTTCCGTGTCCCACGACACGGTACTTAGGACGCCGGCTGACGCTGGCGTCAGATATATATAACCGAGAGACAACCGTCAGGGAGAGCCAGGTCCGGAACGCTCGGGGGAGCGTTCGGGGGGAATCCAGATGAAGGAGATAGTCAATGGGGCACTCGAGTCGGACAACAGGGCGGTCGCACCGGTGCTCGGCGTCGCGCTTCTGTTCGGTATCACGGCCATCGGGCTGTCGCTGTGGCAGACGACGGTCGTACCGGATCAAAACGCCGAGGTGGAGTTCAACCACTACAGCGAGATCGAGGGGGATATGCAGGAACTCCGGCAGGCGCACCTCCAGGCGGTGACGACCGGACAGCAGCAGTCGCCGGTGCTGCAGCTCGGCGTGACGTACAACACCCGGGTAATCGGGGTGAATCCACCCAATCCACAGGGGACGCTCCGCACGGAGCCGCTCGGCGATATAGAGCTGAGCAACACCCCCGACAGGGCGTCTAACACGGACGTCACGACGCAGAACGTCTGCGGCGCCAACCGGCCGCGGACGGACGCCATCCGGTACGATCCCTCGTACGTCCGGCTCTCCGAGACCGAGACACCGCAGCTCGTCTACGAGAACACCGTCCTGTACAAGGAGACGGAAAGCGGCGATGTGCTCGTGCAGGGCGACCAGGCGATCATCCAGGGGTCGAACATCAACCTCCTGCCGGTCCAGAGCGACGCCGTCCGGAGCAGCCAGCGGACGTCGCTGTCGCTGTCGAGCGGCGGCTACAAGACGGTCAAGCGGCTCGAGCCCACGGCCAGGCCGAGCGTCACCATCGCGACGAACATCCCGGCGAACAAGTGGGAGAAGCTTCTCGAATCGGAGATCGACGCCGGATACGTCAACGGCGTCTCCAGCACGCCGGACGGTGTCGAGATCAGCCTCGGGCAGACACCCGGCGACGTCCCGTGGACGATCCGGTGTGCCATCACGACGGACGGCGACGAGACGTTCACGCCGGTCGACCTGGCGTCGCCGCCGGACATAATAAACGGCGGCGTCGGCCAAGCCGGCACTACCGAGCACACGCCCGAATCCGACACGGACAAAATAGTCGTCCCCAACGGCAAGTGGAAAGACATTGCCAGCATCGCCGGCATCAAGTACGGTAACGGTGAGGCCGTTCCGATCCAGAGCGGCAACAAACTCCAGCCGGGCGACGGAATCCTCATGGAGTACGTGATTCAGGACGGCACCAGCGACGAGCGGGTGAAAATCAAAATAGAGGCGGGCTACGACACCGGCAACGACAAGTACGTCGGCGAAGTTACGTTCAGCTCTTCGAAATTCGGTAAAAAGCAGGCGCCCCTGACGTCAGATGCCGCAAAGCGGGTCCTCGATACAGGAGTCGAAGACGGCCCTGACATCTTGGACGAGGATAACTACAAACAAAGTGGCTACAATGGCCAAGACGATGTCGGAACGATCGTCGAGACTATCCTGGGAATGGAGGACGCGACCCTGCAGACTACAAACGTCGTGGGCCGCGTGGACATGAAGGTGGAGTCGGGCGAACTCAACCTCGAGATCGACGGCGAGGATCAGTCCAAGACGGTCAAGAAGGGGAACACGAGCGAAATCGAGTTCGACGTCACGGCGACCGGCACGACGGACGACGTGGAGAACGTCGACCTCGTCGTTCAGGACGACAGCGGACAGCAGATAGACAGCGTCGGCGACCGAGCCGACCGCGAAACCCTGGACAGCGTCGGCGGCCAGGAGTCGTTCACCCTGACCTGGGAGCCGAACTGGGACCAGATCGACAGCGGCGAATACCAGATACTCGTCGAAGGCGAAAACGACCAGGCGTTCGCCACGGTCGAGGTCTTCCAGAGCGGGAACGTCCGCCTCGACGTCACGATCGACAACGCCACGTCGTCGGTCGACTACGGCGACACCGTCGAGACGAACGTCACCGTCGAGAACGTCGGCGCTGGAGTACGACACCCAGGAGAACCTGAATCCCGAAAACACCGGTGAGAAGACGCTGAAGGCGACCTGGAACGACGAGTCGACCGACACCGAGACCGTCGTCGTCGAACAGCCGGAAATCATCCTCGAGCCGTACGTCGAGGACGTCGCGGCGGGCGACGGCGAACAAACACAGACGTTCAGGTTCACGCTCGGCGAAGACCTCACGGAGGGCGACGAGATCTCCGTCGACATCTCCGACACCGGAAACGCCATCGAGTACGACGGCGATGGGGGTAACTGGACCATCACTCAGGGCGACGGTACTGAAGTCTCCCCGGACATAGACAACGGGAAGATCATCTACAAGGTCGGGTCCGGCGACGCGGAAGGTGAAATCATTCGGCTCAGGGGAGCGTACGTCGACGCCTCCTCGGCCGAGTCCGACATCGTCTACGACATCGAGTACCGTGTCGAGTCCTCCGACACCTATGCCGAGCAGGGTAACGGAGACACCAACTCCACGTCCTTCGAGAGCACGTAGCTGCCCCCGGCGTGCCGTCGAGCCGTTGTCCGGCGCGTCTCCGCACGCATAAGTACCGTCGGTTCGCATCTTCGACAGTGTCCGACCAGTTCGACAGCGACCCACCCGAGGACGTCGACGACGTCCCCACCGTCACCTGCTCGCGGTGCGACCGCGAGTGGGACCTCGCCTACGAGCTCGACGAACTCGAGGTCGGCAACCGTGCCGTCGAGAAGTTCGCCCTCGACCACAGACGGCACACAGGTCACTTCCCGGACGACGTCACCGCCTGGACGGTCGACTGCCGGCAGTGTCCGAGCGGCGAGCGGTTCCTCGCCGAGCGGCCGGCCCGGCGGTGGGCCGAGACCCACGCCCGCCACACGGGTCACGCACTGGGGGTCCGACACGGCGACGCCGAGGAGACGCTCGTCGAGCAGGACAACCCGTAGCCGGAATCGCCCCTGGCGAGGGGGCCGGACCGACGAACCGTCAGGGGTCGACCCGCTCGGAGACGAATCAGTGGTCGTAACCGGCGTCGTCGGCCGGCTCGACGGCTAGGTCGACGCCGCAGGGACCGCGGTCGCGAGGAGGGCGCGGCCGGCGGCGCCCGCCGGGGCGACCGCCTCGGGGGTCCGCTCGTCGGGTTCCACGGAATTAAGATGGTCTGGCGAGCGTTTCATAGCGATTATTGCGAATCGTTACCGCCGAGTATCGGAAGGATCGGGTTTCCGTACTGCTTTTGATCCGATTACTGTGCATCGGCGGAATGACTAGAAATCTCGTTTCGATATAGAACGAATCACCTTAATCTATATCAAGACAGAGTGCGAATCGTCGCGTATGACCGAGGACGAAGCGGACTCAGGGAGCCTGGTGGATCGTCAGACCACGGGCGAAGACCGCGTCCGAATGGTCACACGGCAGCTGTCGGAGCCGCGGACGGCAAACTGGATCGCCTCCGAAGCGGACTGGTCACACGAGCCCACCGAGCGTGTCCTCGGACGACTCGTCGACGATGGGATCATTCACCGTGACGAGAGCGGCACCCACACCACGTACTACCCTGATTATCGGCGGCAGGCGATGCAGGAGGCGATGCGCCTGCGGGACAGCGGCCACACTGTCGAGGAGCTTACGGACCGGCTCGCGGAGATGAAGGCACAAATCCGCGACTGGGAGGACGAATTCGACGTCGGGTCACCGAACCAGCTTCGCGGGACACTCGCCGACGAAGCGATTGACAGCGACGAAGAAGACCGTCGGCGTGAGATCGCTCGGGAGTGGGAACATCTCCGACGGCGCATCAAGATCGTCGGCTTCGCTATCCGCGAGTGGGACTTCCTCGCCCCGACGGCAGAATCCGCAGAGGCCAGATGCTGATGGATGTCGGTCCCGCATCCCGGTGGTGACCCGAACGCGAATCTGTACGCCCAGCTGAAGCGGGACGTCCTCGATCGGGTACCACAGGTCACAGCCGTTGAGTACGTTCCTGACGACGTCGAGGCCAAGCAGCTGCGAGCAGTTTTTCGACCCGACTCGTCTCGACCCGCCGACCGGTCCTGACGCATCGGAACTGAGCATCAAATGGTACCGACAGGACCCAAACGATTGGTTCCGTATCAACTACACCGACCCGAACGTGGGCTTTCACGCCGGCTGGCACCAGGATGAGGACCATTCCGACCTCGGACGGACACATTTCCAGTACTCACTCGACGATGAAGGGGACCGCTGGGGAATCACGTTCGAACACGAGACTCCTTCCCTGATTCTCTGGGAGATCGTTGAAGATCTCCTCAAGGAGGTTCGCCCCGATTACCAGTCCGAGAACGAGGACTTATGACCTCCGAGAAGGTGTCTGGAGGACGTACCGGGCGATCACTCGCGAGTTCGTTCGAGCGGTATCCTCAGGACGAAGGAAAGGGGTGTGATGGTGACGGCGGGAACTACCAATAATCAGTATCAGTCACCGCCGCGAACGCCGGGGTTGGTGACGGCGCCGGCGGCGGCCGACCCGAACGCGAGGCCGTACTTCGCCAGGACGCCGCCGTCGTAGGCGGGCTCCGGCTGTGACCACTCCGCGAGACGGGCCTCCAGTTCGGCGTCGGTGAGGTCGACCTCAAGCCGCCGGTCGGGGATGTCGACGGTGACGACGTCGCCGTCCTTGAGGGCGGCGATGGGGCCGCCGACGAACGCCTCGGGGGCGACGTGGCCGACCATCGGCCCGCGGGTGCCGCCGGAGAAGCGGCCGTCGGTCAACAGCGCGACGTCGTCCTCGTGGCCGGCGCCGACGACCGCCGCGGTGACGCCCAGCATCTCCCGCATCCCGGGGCCGCCGCGGGGGCCCTCGTTGCGGATGACGATGACGTCGCCGGAGTCGATGCGACCCTCCTGGACGTAGGCCATCGCCGCCTCCTCGTCTTCGAACACCCGGGCGGGGCCCTCGTGGTGGAACTCGTCCTGGCCGGTCGCCTTCAGCACCGCGCCGTCGGGCGCGAGGTTGCCCTGCAGGATCTTGATGGCGCCCTCGGGGTACTTCGGCTCCGCGACGGTGTAGAGGAAGTCGGCGTCGATGTCGTCGTCTGCGGGAAGGCGACCGGCCGACTCGAGGTGGGCGAGTTCCTCGGCGACGGTCCGGCCGGTGACGGTGCGCTGGTCGCCGTCGACCAGGTCGGCCTCCAGCAGCCGCCTGACGACGACCGGCACGCCGCCGATCTCGTGGAGGTCGTTCATCACGTGGCTGCCGCCGGGCTGGAGGTCCGCGAGCTTCGGCGTCCGGCGGGAGATCGCGTCGAAGTCCTCGATCTCGAGGTCGACGCCGGCCTCGGCGGCCAGCGCCAGCAGGTGGAGAACGCCGTTGGTCGACCCGCCGACCGCCGTCTGGACGGCGATGGCGTTCTCGAAGGCCCCCCGCGTCAGGATATCGGAGGGCCGGCGGTCGGCCTCGATGCAGTCGACGACGAGCTCGCCGGCGCGCTCGGCGACCTCGTAGCGCTCGTCGTGTTCGGCCGGCGCCGACGCCGACCCCAGCGGCGCCAGCCCCAGCGCCTCCGAGACGGCGGCCATGGTGTTGGCGGTGAACATCCCGCCGCAGGAGCCGGCGCCCGGACAGGCGTTCCGCTCGAGGTCGTCCAGCTCCTCGCGGCTCATCTCGCCTTCCGCGTGGGCACCGACGCCCTCGAACACCTGGACGATGGTGACGTCCCGGCCCTCGTGTTCGCCGGGCATGATCGAGCCGCCGTAGCAGAACACCGACGGCAGGTCGGTCCGGACGGCGGCCATCATCATTCCGGGGAGGTTCTTGTCGCAGCCGGCGACGGTCACCAGCGCGTCCATCCGCTCGCCGAACGACACCAGCTCGACGGAGTCGGCGATGACCTCCCGGGAGACGAGCGAGGCCTTCATCCCCTCGGTGCCCATCGAGATGGCGTCGGAGATGGTGATGGTGCCGAACTCGACCGGCATGCCGCCGCCCGAGTCGACGCCGTCGACGGCGGCACCGGCGACGTCGTCGAGATGGACGTTACACGGCGTGATGTCGGCGGCGGGGTTGGCGACGCCGACCATCGGCGAGGTGAGGTCCTCGTCGTCGAACCCCATCGCCCGGAACATCGCGCGGTGAGGCGCCCGCTCCGGGCCCTCCGTCACCTCGCTGCTGCGGAGTTGCCCGTCGGTGCTCGACCCGCGGTCGGGCGGCTCTTGACGACTCATGCCGAACGGTTGCCGCCGAGTGACTTAACGCCCGTGTATCACCCGGTTTTTGCCCGCGTTCTCGCAGGCCGTCGGAGAGCTCAGGATGTCCGAGGAGCCGACGATGGACCCGGAACTGCGGACGGCCGCGTGACCTCTACCCGCGCGTCGCCGGTGGCGAAACCCACAACCTGGCGACGGCCGTACGGCCGGTGATGACCGTTCGCGTCGAGACCGGCGCGCGGCTGCACGTCGGCTTCGGGAACCTCTCGCTGGCGCACGAGCGGCTCTACGGCGGCGTGGGGTTGGCCCTCGAGGAGCCGCGCGTGCGGCTGACCGCCGAGACGGCCCCCGAGGTGCGCTGTGCGGACCCGGTGGCCGCGGAGTACGCCGCCGCCGCCTGTGACCTGCTGGACGTCGCCGGAATCGACCTGACGGTCGAGGCGACGCTGCCGCGGCACGTCGGCCTCGGCAGCGGGACGCAGTTGGCGCTGGCGACGCTGGCGGCGGTCGCCCGCGTCCACGGCCGCGAGCCGGTCGTCCGCGAGCGGGCGCCGGCGCTGGGCCGCGGCGGCCGCAGCGGCGTCGGCGTCGCGACCTTCGAGGCCGGCGGCTTCGTCGTCGACGCCGGCCACCCGACCGAGCGGTTCACGACGGCGCCGCCGGCCGAGGGCGACTGGACGGTGCCGGCGGCCGTCGTCCGCCACGAGCTGCCCGACGAGTGGCGGTTCGTGCTGGCGATTCCCGAGGCGACCCCGGGCCGGAGCGGCGACGACGAGGACGAGAGCATGCGGGCGGTCGTCGAGGCCGCCGACCCGTCGGTCGCCGACGAGCTGGCGACCGTGCTGGTCCGGCGACTGCTGCCGGCGGCCGCCGAGGGGCGACTGGAGGCGTTCGGCGACGCGGTCGCGGCCTTCGGCCGGCTCAACGGCGCCTGGTACGCCGACCAGCAGGGCGGCGTCTACCGGCCGCCGGCCGGCCGAATCATCGACGCGCTCGCCGACCGGCCGGCCGTCCGCGGCGTCGGCCAGTCGTCGTGGGGGCCGACCGTCTACGGCGTCACCGACGCCTCGATGGCCGACCGGGCGCGGGACGCCGCCGTCGACGCTCTCTCGGCGGCCGACGCCGAGGGGACCGTCCGGGTCGTCGCGCCGCGGAACGAGGGCGCCCGCGTCGAGGACTCCGCGATCTGAGTCCACGATTTAAGTTCCGCCGGGCGAATACGGCGTATGGACCGCATCCCGTTCGGGATTCGACGGCTGGACACGACCATCGGCGGCGGCGCGCCGCCGGGCAGCGTCGTACTCCTGTCGGGTCACGCCGGGGCCGGCGCCCGCGAGTTCATGTACACCGCCGCGGCGATGAACGGCCTCGCCGAGGGCGGCCCGGAGCTGTTCGACCTCTACTACGGCGGGCTCGACGACCGGGCGACGACGCCCGAGGAGGTCCACTACATCTCCTTCACCGCCACGGAGCAGCAGCTCGAACGCGAGATGACGCTGGCGATGGACGACGAGATCGTCGAGGAGAGCATCGACAACGTCGAGTTCCACGACCTCTCGCCGGAGTTCTTCCGGCTCAGCCCGGTGCCGCGGGAGTGGTACGCCGACCGGACGCGGAGCGTCTCCCAGCTCGGCCAGTCCCAGGACCGCAAGGGCGTCCCGGAGGCGCTCGGCGACCGGCTGACCGAACACGGCGCCGACAGCGTCGTCGTCATCGACTCCATCGCCGACCTGGTCGGCGCCCAAAGCGCCGACATCCCGTTCAGCGACGTCCCGGTGCTGTTGAAGGGGCTCTCGCGGGCCGCCCACGAGTGGGGCGGGCTCGTCCTCGTGCACGTCAACCGGGAGACGCTGGACGACCAACAGCACGGCCAGCTGGTCGACGCCGCCGACGGGACGCTGCTGTTCGAGTGGGAAAGCGGCGGCTCCGCCCGGGCCCGGACGATGGTCGTCCAGCAGTTCCGCGGCGTTCTCTCCCGCATCGAGGACGAGAACATCGTCCGCTTCGAGACGGAGATCGGCGACGCCGGCTTCGACATCAGCGACGTCCGGAAGATCCGGTAGCGGCCGAGGGAGGGCGAATCTTTAACCGTACACCGCGTCTAAACCGGCTCGATGGCGACCGAGTCGGCCGACGAGCCGGAGTTGTCCGTCTCGCTGCCACCGCCGCTCGAGGAGTGGGTCGACGAGCACGCCGCCTCGCTCGACGTCGACCGCGAGGAGCTGCTCGTGCAGGTGGTGAGCGCCTACCGCGCGGCGGCCGACCTCGACGGGGACGCCGACGCCGCCGGGGGCGGCTCCGCTCCGGATCTCGAGACGCTCCGCGAGGAGGTCCGGGCGGAGGTCGAAACACAGCTCGCCGACCGCGACGTCGACGCCGAGGCCGTCGACGACCGCGTCGACACCCTCGAGTCGAAGATCGAGGAGGACCTCAACTCCGTCCGCAACCGCGTGCTCCAGCTCCGGGACGCGCTCCAGAGCCGGGCCGACGCCGACCACACCCACGAGGAGTTCGATCGGCTCGCCGACCGGCTCGACGGCGTCGCCGCGGACGCCACGGAGCTGTCCGACGACGTCTCGACGCAGGAGGCCGAGCTGAACGACGTCGACGCGAGACTCGACACGCTGGCGCGGGTCGTCCTCGAACTGCGGGACCGGACGGTCGACCGCGGCGACGACCGGACCCGCCGGCTGGACCGGCTCCGCCGGACGGCGAACCGCCAGGACGTCACCGACGCCAGCTGCGACAGCTGCGGGGAGTCGGTTTCCGTGCCGCTGCTGACCGACCCGGCCTGCCCGCACTGCGACGCCGAGCTGCGGGACATCACCACGGCCGGACTGATATTCACCCGGGCGACGCTCGTCGGGCCGGAGACGTCGTCCGGCGGAGACGGGGACGACGATGAGTGAGGAGCCCGACGAGGCCGGAGAGCCCTCCGCTGACGTCGAGCCAACCGGCGACGCCGACGACCCCTTCGCCGACGTCGAGCCGGCCGACGAGGACGTCTGGGCGAAGCTGTCGGCCGGCGGCGGGCCGACCGCCGAGGGCGGAGACCTCTTCGAGCGGCTGGCCGAGGAGGGGACCGACGCCGCCCCGGAGATCGAGCGCGACGGCGAGGACGCCGTCGTCCCGAAGGGCCGCTACTGCCAGGGGTGTCGGTTCCTCTCGGACCCGCCGGACACGCGGTGTCTCAACCCCGACACCGAGATCGTCGAGGTGGTCGACAGCGAGCACTTCCGGGTCCGCAACTGCCCCGTCGTCGCCGAGCGCCAGGAGGCGACCGACGTTCTCGACCTGGAGTGAGCCGCCGCGCGACACGCTTTTCGCCGCACGAGTTCTTCGGCCAATATGTTCTGCGACGACTGCGGGTCGATGATGCACTCCCGTGACGGGGAGATGGTCTGTTCGTCCTGCGGCGCGAGGCGGTCGAAGGACGCCGACCGGGGGGACGAACTCGTCACGACCGAGACGCAGTCCGACGACGACGTCATCGAGTCGTCGCCGGACGCCGACTTCGAGGGCAAGCCGACCGCCGACGACGTCACCTGCGACGACTGCGGCCACGGCGAGGCGTGGTACACCATCAAACAGACCGGCGCGGCCGACGAGCCGCCGACGCGGTTCTTCAAGTGCAAGGATTGTGGGGCCGTATGGAGAGCGTATGACTAAGATAAAGAAAATGATAGTTACTGAGACTACGGCTCTCGTCGCTCGTCCTAAAACTCTGGGACGCCACTGCTTCCTCCGCACTCGGCTATTGGTCTAAATGCGTCTATTTCTTCATCTTACAGGAATCTCGTAAGATAGCACTCACTCGTCCACTAATTTAATCGCCAAAACGAACCTCTTCCCAATGCACCTCGTCTTATAGAATTCCTATAAGACAGAACTCATTCAGCTATTGAGTTAATCCCCGAATGGGTCGGCTCCCTCGTACAGTTCCCCGACGTCCATCTTGTACTCACATTCTCCGACAATAGAGTCCGCCAATCTAATACTCTTCTTGTAGTTTCCCTGTCGACACTCAGATTTCAGTTGAACAATTCGTTCGGATATGTGTGGATATGTCACGTCGTCTATTTCACCTACGATTCTGTCGAACGATATTTCAATATCCTCAGCCCTCTCCCGCATCTGTGCCTGTACATCTTCTCCAGAAAGGATACTTCGAACCTTGTCGAGAATCGACGTGCTGGAGTTCGTCTCAGAATTGTAGAAATCGTTTTGATGTGTGGTTGTGTCAACGTTCGTGTAGCTAGATTTTTACGCTGCTGTGCTAAAGTACGGTGTATGAAACGACAGCTGACCTTAGTGTTGCTTGGCATCGTAGGCTGTCTAGGGCAAGTTGCGCTCGTGGTGTTTGGTGAGGCAACAGCAGTGTATGGTGCTGTTGCTGTGGCATTGTTCTGCGCGTTGCTCTTGACGCTCGAAGGCTTTGGGCGGACGTTTGATTATCCGACATTCTTCGTACGTAATGAACTGAATTACTGGAGTGGTGCGTTCGGCGGCGTTGTCGGTGGAGGTAGCGCATTGTTGGGCTCGAATATATCGAGACTTCTGAGCCTTGGATTTGGGAACGAGATTCTTCTGCTTGCCTCGTTGGTATGGTTTGGTAGTATTGTTATTGTTTTGTGGACGGGAGCGATTCTGCGCGACATTGAGATGGGGTACGGCTCGTAACTCCTCGGACTGCCTATTGGTACAGGTTGTCTCCTGTGTATTCGATGATTTCGTCCATTAGCCAGTTGATGCCCTCGGGTCCTTCGGAGACGAGTTTTAGTTTCAGGACGTCCCTGAAATCCTCTCTACGACGGGGTGGTTCTGGGAAACATGAGGTAGAAGCCGCCTGCCGTCGGAACTTCCCTGTCACGAAGACAGAGATAGACAACACGAGTAGCCCCCGACGGCCTCCGAATCAATCTCTTTTTCCTCTTACAAGGAGTGCGGCAACCGCTGGCGAGGGTACAGCTGAGCGTCACTCTCTTGCGGTCGGCGCCGGTCGACACGCCCATGCCGGCGAAGGCGACCGGCCCCGCCCCGGACCCGGCGGTCGTCGACCGCGCGGCCGACGGGGTCGGCTGGATCGCCCACCCCGAGGAGACAATGGAGCGGGCGAGTCACGCGCTGGCGACGCCGGACGGAGTGTTGCTCGTCGACCCGCTCGACGCCGACGGCGTCGAGGCGCTCGTCGAATCGCTCGGCGAGGTGGCCGGCGTCGTCGTCCTGTCGAACCACCACGCCCGCGACGCGGACGCCTTCGCCCGGCGGCACGACGTGCCGGTAACGCTGCCGAAGCCGATGACTGGCGTCGCCGAGGGCCTGGACGCGCCGGTCGAACGGGTCGGCGTCGGCGACGCCCTCGGCGGCTACGAGCTACTTGCGGTGGCCCGGACCGGCTCCGTCTGGCAGGAGTACGCCCTCTACGACGGCGCGACGCTGTTCGTCCCGGAGTCGGTCGGCGGCGCCGACTACCAGTGCGTCGGCGAGGAGCGACTCGGCGTGATGTTGCTGCGCCGGCTGACGCCACCGCGGGACGGTCTCGGCGGTCTCCCCCCGGCGCGGGTCCGGTGCGGCCACGGTCCCGGCGTCGACGAGGACGCCGCCGCGGCGCTCGAAGAGGCACTCGCCAACGCCCGGCGGCGGTTTCCGCGGGCGCTCGCGGCCCACGGTCGAAGGCAGGCGGGGACCGTGCTGGCCGCCCTCCGGAGCTGATCGGAGCCGATACGGCGCGATCAGTGCGACCGACCGGCCGCGACGCGACCGACGCGACCGACCGGCCGCGACGCGAGGGCTCCGACGCGACACCCCTTTGGCCGTGGGCGCCGGACGGCCGGTGTGCGCGTCGAGGTGTACCCCGGCAAGGAGGCCGTCGTCGATTTCGACCCCTCGCTGACATTCGAGTGCGTCGACGACTGCACGTGGTGCTGTCGGCACGGCGTGCTGCTGTACGAGAAGGACTTCCTCGCGCTGGCCGAGCGGGAGTCGCTGTCGGAGGCGGTCACGCAGTTCCGGGGCCGGGAGTTCGTCCGCCGCGAGGAGAAGGCCGACGACCACCCACACGCCGCCGCCGACGGCCAGGCGTGTTTCTTTCTCCGGGAGGACGGCCTCTGTGCGCTGCACGACGCCCACGACTGGAAGCCGGCCCGGTGTTCGGTGTTCCCGCTGTCGGTGACCGTTGAGTCCGGCGACATCCACGTGTCGGTCCGCGAGGAGGCCCACGAGCACTGCGACGGGCTGGACGTCAGCGAGCGGCGGGTGGTCGACCATCTTGAGGCCTTCCTGCCGGAACTGCTGTGGGAACTGGACGACCCGACGACGAAGGTAGAACTGTAGCCGGGTCGGCGACGGTTCGGCCGCGAGCGGCGGGCCTTTGAGCGCGGGCGCACAACCGGACGTATGTCGGACGACCGGGGTGGCTTCGAGGACGTCCGGGCGTCCCTCGACGGCCACCCGATCCGGAGCCTGCTCGCCTACGCGCTGCCGTACTGGCCCCGACTGCTGGCCGGGGTCGTCACCTCCTTCTGCACGCGGTTCGCCCGGCTCGTGCCGCCGATCATCGTCGCGACGGCCATCGACCGGATCATCCTTCAGTCCGGCGAGCCGGGGCTGTTGGCGAACGTCGGGCTGGTCCCCGCCGGCGAGATAACCGGCCGGGCGGCCCGGGTCGCGCTGCTGGAGCAGCTGGTCGTCCTCGCGGTGCTGGCGTATCTCGTCCGGTCGGCGACGCGGTTCGCCTCGCGGTACCTGCTGCAGTCGACCGCCCAGAAGGTCCAGCGGGACCTCCGCAACGAGGCCTACGACCACATCCAGCACCTCTCGATGGACTTCTTCGTGTCGCATCAGACCGGCGCGATGATGTCCGTTCTCAACAGCGACATCAACCGGCTGGAGCAGTTCCTCAACACGGAGTTCCGTCAGCTGATCCGGGTGGTGGCGACGGTCGGCGGCATCGCGGTCGTGCTGTGGACGTACTCGCCGAAGCTGGCGCTGATCGCGCTGGCGCCGGTGCCGGTCATCGGGCTGGCCAGCGCGCTGTTCCTCCGGTGGATCGAGCCGCGGTACAAGTCCATCCGAGAGACGGTCGCGCGGCTGAACACCCGCCTGGAGAACAACCTCGGCGGGACGGCCGTCATCAAGACGTTCGACCGCTACGACTTCGAGCGCGAGCGGGTGGCCGACCAGAGCCAGCGCTACCACGACGAGAAGGTGGCGGCGCTGCGGGTCCGGCGGGCCTTCTTCGCGTCGCTGCGGCTGACCACCGGCGTCGTCTTCGTTTTGGTGCTGTACGTCGGCGGCACCGACAGCATCGTCGGCGCGCCGGAGGCGCTGTCGGCCGGCGCCTTCGCGCTGTTTTTCCTCTATCTCCGGCGACTTTACTCGCCGATGCGCCGGGTCGGTCGGTCGGCCAACAAGTACCAGCTCGCCGTCTCCAGCGCCGAGCGGGTGTTCGGCCTGCTCGGCCGGGAGCCGACCGTCACCGACCCCGAGAACCCTCACACCCCCGAGACGGTGGCCGGCGACGTGACCTTCGACGACGTGACGTTCGGCTACGGCGACCGCGAGCCCGTCCTCGAGGGGGTGTCGCTGGACGTGCCCGCGGGCGCGACGGTCGGGCTCGCCGGACCGACCGGCGCGGGGAAGTCGACGCTGTTGAAGCTGCTGCCGCGGTTCCACGACGTCGATTCCGGCAGCGTCCGGGTCGACGGCACCGACGTCCGGGCGTACGGGCTCGGGGCGCTGCGAGACGAGATCGCCGTCGTCGAGCAGAACCCGTACCTCTTCTCCGGCACCGTCGCCGAGAACATCGCCTACGGCGACCGCGAGGTGCTGACCGCCGAGTGGGACGACGAGGCCGACGACAGCGACGACGCCCGCGGGCGGATCGTCGAGGCCGCGAGGGCCGCCGAGGCCCACGAGTTCATCAGCGAGCTGCCGGAGGGGTACGACACGCTCATCGGCGAGCGGGGAGTGAAGCTCTCCGGCGGCCAGCGCCAGCGGCTGGCCATCGCCCGGGCGCTACTGAACGACCCGTCGATCATCGTCTTCGACGAGGCGACGAGCGACGTCGACACCGAGACCGAGGAGCTGATCCAGGAGAGCCTCGACCGGCTCATCGAGGACCGGACCGCCTTCGTCATCGCTCACCGGCTGTCGACCATCCGGACGGCCGACCGCATCGTCGTCATGGAAGACGGCGAACTGGTCGAGTCCGGTAGCCACGAGGAGCTGCTCGCCCGCGACGGCGAGTACGCCGCCCTCTGGCGGGCCCAGGGCGGTGCCGACGCCGCCGTCCGATCGGCCGAGGACTGACCGCCGCCGTTGCAGGGTTCACGCTCCCGACCTCGCCAAAGAAACTATTCGTCCGATACGAGATATGCGCACATGGACGGCGGCGACCGGATTCTCTACGTCCGCGACCCCGACGATGCGGCCGCCCCGGAGCCGGCGGCCCTCGGCGCCGAGGGGCCGACCGTCGACGCGGTGGGCGGGATGCAGACGGGCCTCGACCGGCTCGTGTCGACGCACGTCGACTGCGTGGTCTCGGCGCAGGCGCTGCCCGACGGCGACGGGCTCACGCTCCTGCGGCGCGTCAGGGACCTCGACGGGGAGTTCCCGTTCGTCCTGCTGGCGTCGGACGGCAGCGAGCGACTGGCCAGCCGGGCCGTCGCGGCCGGTGTTACCGACTACGTGCCGGTCGACCGCGACGGCGAGCGGATCGACGCGAACGACGAGCGGGTCGACGCGGTCGCCGAGCGGGTTGCGGCGGCGTCGGAACCGACGGACCCCGAGGCGCGGGTCCGGGAGCTGACGGAGGCGACCGAGGACGTCCTCTGGCTCATCTCCGCCGACTGGAAGGAGCTACTGTTCGTCAACTCCGCGTACTCCGAGCTGTTCGGCCAGCCCGAACGGCGGCTCCGCGCGGAGCCGCGGGCGTTTCTCGAGGCGATCCACCCGGAGGATCGAGAGCGCACCACCGCGGCGATGGCGCGGCTCGCCGACGGGGAGCCGCAGTCGATCGAGCTCCGGGTCAACCCCGACGAGGGGTTCCAGCGGCACGTTCTCGTGCAGGCCGAGCCGATCACCGGTCGGGACGGCTCGATCGAGCGGTTCGCCGGCGCCACCCGCGACATCACGGAACAGCGGGCCCGCCAGCGCCGCCTCGAGGCGGAACGGCGGACCGTCGAGAGCATCTTCGACGCGCTGCCGGACGTGCTGTACACCTTCGACACCGCGGGGTACCTCCTCCGGTGGAACGACCAGCTCGAGGCCGAGACCGGGTACGACGCCGGCGAACTCGAGGAGATGTACGTCACCGACTTCGTACCGGACGACGAGGTCGAGCGGATCGCCGACAGCTTCCAGGCCATCCTCGAGGACGGCCGCTCGGTAACCGTGGAGTCGGCCTTCGAGACGACGGGCGGCGAGCGGGTCCCCTTCGAGTTCACCGGCGGCCCGCTGCGGGACGCCGACGGCGAGCTCCGGGGCGTGACCGGCATCGGGCGGAACATCGCCGACCGGCGGGCCCGCCGGCGGCGCTTCGAGGCTGTCTTCGACAACACCTACCAGTTCACGGGGCTGATGTCGCCCGACGGAACGCTACTGGAGGTCAACGAGACGGCCGCGGAGTTCGCCGGCCGCCCCGCCGCGGAACTGGTCGGCCAGAAGCTGTGGGACGCCTACTGGTTCGAGCCCGAAGAGACGACCCGCGAGGTCGCCCGGGAGGCCGTCGCAACCGCACGCGGCGGGGAGTTCTTCCGGGACCGGATCACCGTCAAGGGCGCCGATCGCGACGCTGTCATCGACTTCTCGGTCCGACCGGTGACCGACGACCGCGGCGAGGTGGACCTGCTCATCCCGGAGGGCCGGGACATCACCCGCCTCGCACAGCGGGAACGGCAGCTCCGGGTGACGAACCGCTTTCTCCGGCACAACATCCGCAACAAGCTGAACACCATCCGCGGGCACGCGACGCTGGTCGCCGACCGCGACGACGACGACCGGCTCCGGTCGGCCGGCGAGACCATCGTCGAGGCGGCCGACGAACTCAACGAGACCGCCGAGACGGCCCGGGACGTCCACGAGCTGATCGGCGAGGAGCCCGACCCGCGGTCCGTCGACCTCCTCGTCTACCTCGACCGCGCGGTCCGAGCCGTCGAGCGGAGCCATCCGGAAGCGGAGCTCCGCGTCCGGCGACCGGAGTCGGAATCGGTCCCGGTGGCCGGGCTGGCGTCGCTGCACGAGGCGCTGGCCGACCTGCTGGAGCTGGTGCTGTCGCACGCCGGTGCCGACCGACCGACGCTCCACGTCGAGGTACGGGCCGACGACGCGACCCTGACGATCACCGCCGACGACTGCGCCCTCCCGGCCGCCGAGCGGGAGGTGCTCACCGGCGACATCGAACTCGACCAGGTGCGGCACGCACAGGGACTCGGCGTCTGGAACGTCTACTGGCACGTCTGGTACGCCGGCGGGAGCGTCGACCCCCTCGACGACGGCGTCCGGGTACGGTCGCCGCCGGCGTGACGGGCTCCGCGGCGCCGGACACCCCGGCACCGCCGGAACCGCGTCGTTGAAGCGCGCGCCGCTCCACGTGCCGGCAATGAGCGACAGCGATGACGCCGACGAGGCGCCGGACCGCGAGGAGTTCGGACACGACCCGGTCGAGCACGCGAGCGTCTCGGCGGGGATGACCGTCGCCGAATTGGCCGCCGAGTACGGCAAGGCCGGTATCGGCGCCGCCGACCTCCACGAGGCCGTCGCGGTGACCGGCGAGATACTCGACGGCGAGGCGACGACCTTCCTCGGGCTGGCGGGCGCGATGGTGCCGGCCGGGATGCGGGCCGTCGTTGCCGACCTGATCCGGGACGGCCACGTCGACGCGCTGGTGACGACGGGCGCGACGCTGACCCACGACACCATCGAGGCGATCGGCGGCAAACACCACCACGGCCGCGAGGACCACCCCGACCTCGACGACCGGGCATTCGACGAGCGGCTGCGCGAGGAAGGCGTCGACCGCATCTACAACGTCTACCTGCCGCAGGAGCACTTCGCGGCCTTCGAGGAGCACCTCCGGGCGGAGGTGTTCGACGAGCTCGGCGAGGAGGTCGTCTCCATCGCCGCCTTCACCCGCGAACTCGGCCGCGCCAACGCCGCGGTCAACGACCGCGAGGGAGTCGGCGAGGACGCCGGCATCGCCGCCGCGGCCTTCGAACACGACGTCCCGGTCCACGTGCCGGCCGTCCAGGACTCCGTGCTCGGGCTGCAGGCGTGGCTCCGCTCGCAAGTGTCGGGCTTCTCCCTGGACGCGTTGGCCGATATGTCGCCGCTGAACGACCTCGCATACGAGGCGGACTCGACGGCCGCCATCGTCGTCGGCGGCGGCGTCCCGAAGAACTACGTCCTGCAGACGATGCTGGTGACGCCTGGAGCCTACGACTACGCGGTCCAGCTGACGATGGACCCGCCGCAAACCGGCGGACTCTCGGGGGCGACGCTGGACGAGGCCCGCTCGTGGGGCAAACTCGAGCGGGACGCCCGCAGCGTCTCCGTCTACGCCGACGCGACCATCACGCTGCCGCTGGTCGTCGCCGCCGCGCGCGACCGGGCGGAGTGACACTGCCGGCTGTAACTGTGGTAGGATTTGATTGGTCGTCGGTCTCCTCGACGCGGTCCGCCTCGAGGAGTTCGCCGCAGACCTCCCGGATGACGCCGGTGGTCACGTCCCTGCTCTCGGTCGCCATCCGACGCTGGATACGACCCGCCGTCAGCGGTTCGTCGGCCGCCTCGAGCACCTCGACGACGCGCTCGGTCGTCTCCTCGTCGACCATACTAACAGGTAGGCGCGTGGCATTCAAAAACTGCTCCGTCGCCGGCTACACCGCTCGGGTGTCGGTGCTCCCGCACTCGGGGCACTGCACTAGTTCACCCGGCGGCGGGTGTTCGACGGTCGACCACTCATCGTTCCCTGCCAGCGCCTCGAACCCACAGGTCAGACAGCGGTGCGTGGTCCGGACTGACGCCGTTATTCACCGGCTTGTTGATCCGCAGACGGACTTCAGTACCGCACGGCACTTTGACGTGTTCCCTGAGGTGGATCAGAGCCAGTCGCTGACGTACGCGATGTGGCCGGAAAGATCAAATACTGACTGTTCAATCTGCCGGACTGCACGCCGAACCTGGCCGCCCGTCCGAGTGACGTCAGCGACGATGATGACGCCGGGATGATCGTCGGTCGATGGGTCGCTGAAATCGGACTGGTCCGCCGTCAGGAGGACTCGATTTCGCTGGGTTGCCCCCGCGAGGACGTTCGGGTCAGTCGCACTCGCACCGAGCTCTTCAACGTCGACGACACGACTGACGTCGTGGCCATCGTCGCGGAGCGCCTGGACCCACTCTGTCTCGACGTTTTCGTCAGCAAGCAGGTCCATCGATGGGGTCAGGCACGATCGTTGGGGACGATACGGTTGGCCGCCGTTTCTTCGGCGACTGCCTGATTTCGGGCCTCAATCTCACGCATCTCGTCGGAATTGCTGAAGGCGTAGGCGAGGGCGGCGTGAACCTTGGCAATGGAGATGTCGTAGCTGGTCGCGATTGCTTCGGGCGTTTCGTCGCCCTCCACGTATTGCTGATAGACCTGATAGACGCCGATGCGGTGGTCCTCGATACGGGGATCGCCACCAAGGACGTCCTCTGTTTTTACGATCTGCGGCATCGCGCCATCAGAGCCCGATGTGAAGCCTGTTCCAGCCATTGTTCTTCAGGTCCTCTCTGCAGTGATAGTGGGTAGAGATTAATAACAGTCGGGTTCCGGGGGTGCGACACTCGGATTCATCTGTCGTCGCTCCGTGCATCCTGTACCAGTTGGGTAACCTCCTCTATGGAGAGGTCGACCGTCTCAGCACGCTCCTCAACCCGCTGCTGGAACTCCTCGGCGGAGGGAAGCACGAATTTTTTAGTACGGTTCCGAGTTGGCTTCGCGAACAGTTCAGCGGTAGCGGTGCAGGGCGCGGAGCCCCCTCCCTCAGCCGCGAGCGAAGCGAGCGGCAGGGAGGGGAGGAGCGCTCGTCTCCGTTCACTTTCACCGTGTGGCAACCTGTTTTTCCCTCGTGGGCCGTCTCTCGATTTACTGCCGTCCCCGCACACGTCGGGGTCGGTAGATGCCGCGAGTAAACCGGCATCTGTGGTGCGACGGTACTGCCGTCGCACCCTGTACTCGGGACCGACGACCGCGAACGGGTTCGACTCCCGCTCCACGCTTGGGGATAGAGCGCGAGAACACCGGCAATTAAACCGGCGGGACAATCCACGGCACAGGTCCGGTAAGCGCGGGTCGCAGCACTGCTCCGACCCGCCGCCTCCCCCGTGGAACGGCAAGAGAAAGCTGGGCCGCGCCCATGTCGTTCGAAAGGCGCGAAGCGCCTTTCGTGATGACGAGAGAGCTTCGCTCTCTCGAACCACACGGGGTCGCGGGGCACAATTGCGTTGCGGGAAAAGCCCCGCCCTCAAGGAGTGACCGACCGCCGCAAGGCGGAAGGGAGCGAGTAGGGCGGGGTAGTTTACGTTCTCTCTGTGGTTTGTCGTCTTGTACTCACTCCGGTCGAGAATCAGCGTTCGGGATCGTACACGATTGCTGAGCGGCTTTCGTAGCCGCACTCCCGGCACATGGTAATAATTGTGCCCCCGGAGCAGTTAACAGTAACTGACGACCCGGCTCGGCCGCGCCGCCGCGGCGACTGCGAGGAACGACCCCCGACGAGGCCCATTCATGCGTCTTTATTTCCCGCCGGCCAGAACTCCGCAACATGGCCTCCCGACACTGGCTGTAATTCGGCGGATTCGTCGTCTCCAGGCTCCTGCTGGTCGGAGCCGCCTTGGTCGGCCTCCTGAAAGGGCTGTCGGCGCTCTCCGGAGGTGTCCCACGCGGCGAGACTGCAATCGCTCTGACCGCACTCGCCGCGGCCGCCGAGTGGGGTCGTAATCGTGCTCGTACTCGCGCTCGTCGCCGTCGCGTTTCTGGTCGTGACAGTCGTTTCGGTGCTCAGAAACGGAGCGCTCCCCCGCGACGATAGGCTCGTCTCCGTCGTCGAACGACTCGAGCGGAAATGCCCAGCTCTCCGCCAGTTCGACGCCTCCGAACGAGTCGCACCTACCGTTGAGGACCGGAAACGCGAACTCAAAGAACGGTACGTCGAGGGCGAGATGAGCAACGCCGAGTTCGAGCGCCGGATGGAGCGACTAATGGACGACACGGAGGACCCGTCCCACCGCTCGACCCCGGCCGAGGCCGACGAGGACTCGCAGTGACGACCCACGCCCGGAATCCAGTTCGCCTTCCGACGGCTACTCCGCGCCAGCATCCGCGACCCTGACCCCGTACGACTCCGGGCGTCGCCCGTTCGCCAAGCCTTGACAGCACGCTTTCGAGATACCACACCCCCTCGCGGTGGAACGTGGATTCTCGCCCTCCGAGCGGTCGCCGGCGGGAGAACTGCCACGCCAGGCGGGTATCCGAGGTATCCGGGGTGTGCCCGCAGGCAGAATCATCATACATATGCGGCCGTAGTCCGTTGGGTCGCCACGATGACCGACGCAGAAGAACTCTTCGAGGAGCTGCAGTCCGAACTCCAGGACACCGGCCAGACGCTCGGCGAACTGCTCCAGCAGGCCGTCGAGGAGCCCTCCTCGGCGCCGGACGTCGTCGCCGACCTGCTGCAGGAGGCCCAGGAGACCGGCCGGTCGCTGGGCGAACTGCTCCAGGACGCCGTCGAGTCCAGCGACGACATCGTCGGCGAGGTCACCGACGGCGACCTGCTGGTCGACACCGGCGACGACCGGATGCTGCTGGATCTCGAAAACACCGACCTGCCGCTGGATCCCACAGACGACGAGTTCCTCCGGCAGCTGGACGTCCTCGGCGTCGGCGAGGAACTCGGATTTGTCGAGTCCGGCGACGAGGAGTGACAATGCACTTGCCCGCCGCCGCCGTAGCGACGGGCGGCCGATGACGACCCACCGGGCCGAGCCGGCGTAGGCACCCGGCGGTGACGAGCCCTATGAGTGCCGAGGCCGCCGTTTTTGACGGTAGACGGCGTCTCTAAGGGCCATCTATTCGTGGCCACGGTAGACAGAGCCCCCGGTCAGATCCTAACCGACCACGATTTTATTACCGATAGAGCGCGAAGAGGCATCTATGAGTATCGTTCGGGACCCCGAGCACAGTGACGGTGCCCCGACCATCGAGGGGACCGGGATTCGGGTGGAAGACGTCGCTGTCGCGTACGAGCACAGCGGGTACGAACCCGACGAGATCACACAGCTGTATCCGGACCTCTCGCTCGGTGAGGTCCATCGTGCGCTCGCGTACTACTACGACAACATCGACGACTTCCGATCCGCCGGGCCTGCCACGGCATGAGACCGCTATACTGTGACGAGAGTATCTGGATCCCGGTCGCGGACGGACTCCGCCGTCGCGGCTGGGCCGTCCTCACAGCTCGTGACGAGGAGCGATTGGGCGATTCCGACCGGGAACACCTCTCGTACGCAGTCGAGAACGACTGGATTCTGGTAACGTTCGACGACGACTTCCTCTCACTCGTCGAAGGATCCGGCTTCGAGCACGCCGGAATCGTCTACATTCAACAGGCCGGGCGTGACATTGGGGATGTCGTGAAAACGGTCGACGCACACCTCGAAGCACGTTCCGTAAACGACCGCAGTATTCACTACTGCTGATCATTCGACAGCGCGGCAGGCAACGAGATGGAGGAGGCAGCACCCGAATCCTGGAGAAGCAGTAACGAAACGAGAGGGCTCTATAGCCGCGCTAAACACATTCACTATGGATAGATTGCGAGTCGTGAGTGCCGAGGCCTCCATTTTGACGGTAAGTAACGTCTCCGAGCGTATCCGATCGTTGCCACGGTAGACATAGGCCCCGGTCAGCCCAGCCCCCGCTCGCCGCGCCGGACCGAAGATGGTTGTCTGACAGAGAGAATGACACTCCGGACAGCAGCCGAAAATTGATAGGTACGTATACCCGAGTATACAGTACATGAGCAAGTCGGTCCGTATCTCCGAGGAGTTCCACGAGTTCGTGACGGCTCACAAGCACGAGGACGAGACGATGGAGGAGACGCTCCGCCGGCTCATCGGGGGACCTCGTCCCGAGGATGTCGCCGGGATACTCTCGTCGGAAACGGCGACGGCCATGCGGGATCGTCTCGAAGGCGCGCACGAGACCGATGCCGAAGCGAAACACGAGCTCTGGGAGCGGTTCGAGTGATCCTCGATACGTCGTTTCTGATCGATTTCTTCGACGGTCGCGAGGGTGCCTTCGAGAGAGGCATCAAGCTCTCCGAAACGAACACCGTTCAGCGGGTTCCGTCACCGGTCGTCGTGGAACTCTCGTACGGTGCCGAGTTCGGCGACGAGGACGAACGGAGGAACGTCGAGAACGCGCTTCGGATGTACCCGGTCGTCGAACAGGACGAGACGATCGCTCACCGCGCCGGACAGCTCCTCGCACGGGCGGACCAGCGAGCCGACGGCGAAAGCAGCATCGACAAGGTCGATCCGATGGTCGCGGCAGTCTCCGACATTTACGACGAACCCGTCCTCACCGACAACGTCGAGGACTTCACGGCGCTCGGAGTCGACGTCGAGACGTACTGAGACATTGACACGTCTCGAGTCGTGAGTGCGGAGGCCTCCGTTTCGACGGCAAACGGCGTCTCTGCGGTGGTCTGATTATTGTCACGGCAGGCGTAGATTCTGGCCGGGGGCTGCCGAGCGAGCAGAGCGTGAGGCCGTCGAGGAGGATGTTGACGGGCCTGAACGCATCCTATATCACTCGCGCGGACGAGCTGGCGACACGACTTCTGAGGCGGGCTACTGGGGCTCGGCGATGCCGCTCGACGGCTTGCACGAAACGTTGGCCGACGACCTATCGGCTCCCGGAACGGGAGCCCCGGCGCGGCCGGAGGCGCCAGGCGAGCACCCGCTTCGGCTCGTAGGGAGACACGAACGGGCGGCGGCACTCAGGTGTCCGTCGCGAGCCGCTCGAGGCCGGCGACCGCGGCGCCGACGGCCACTGCGACGACGACGGCGGCCACCAGCAACGTCGAAACGACGCTCACGAGCGGGTCGAGGCTGCCGCGCAGGGAGTTCCACGCCAGCACCGGCACCGTGCGGGTGTCCGGCCCGGAGACGAACAGCGTCATGATGAACTCCTGGAGGCTGACGACGAAGGCGATCAGCGCCGCCGCGAACAGCCCCGATCGGATGTTCGGCGCGACGACCTCGAAGAACGCCCGAAACGGGCTGGCCCCGAGATCGAGCGCCGCCTCCCGGAGCCGGGGGTCGAACCGCGATAGCGCCGCCCGGACCACCGAGAACGCCAGCGGCGTCGCCCACAGCGAGTGCGCCGCGACGACGGCCATGTACGTCTGCTGGAGGTCGAACTCCCCGAGAAAGACCAGAAGCGAACTGCCGAGGACGACGCCGGGAACGAGCAGCGGTAGCACCGCCAGCCCGAGAACGGCCGCCTCGCGACTGCCGCCGAGGTCGCTCACGCCGAGGGCCGCCGTCGTCCCGGCGACCGTCGCCAGCACCGTCGTTCCGCCGGCCGCGACGAGGCTGTTCAGCGCCGCCCGCCGCCACCGGGAACTGCCGAGGAACTCCCCGTACCACCGCAGCGACAGCCCCTTCGGCGGGAACGTCAGCGACCCCGTCTCGGCGAACGACGTCGCCACGACCACGGCGATAGGCGCCAGCAGGAACGCGAAGACGACGCCGACGCCGGCGCGGAACAGCCACCGGCCGACGGCGGCGCCGCCCAGTCGGCGGCCGGTCGGCGCTGGCGCCGCTCCGGTCCCAGTCCCGGTCTCGGTCCCGCCGTCGGTCCGCGGGCCCGACTCAGACATCGTGCCCTCCGCCGCGGCGGCGCAGCCCGTACAGCCCGGCCGCGAGCACGGCGAGGACGACCGTCGTCAGTACGACCGAGAGGGCGGCCGCGACCGGGTACTCGAAGCTCGTGAGACGGTTCTGGACCTCTACGGCGACGGTCAGCTCCGACTTCGAACCGAGCAGCGCCGGCGCGGCGAAGGCGCCGGCACTCCAGGCGAAGGCGATGACGCCGCCGACGGCCATCCCCGGGACGGCGTGCGGTAGGACCACCTCGCGGGCCGCCCGGGCCGGCGTCGCCCCGAGGTCGTTCGCGGCCTCGACGAGGTGTTCGTCGAGGCTCGTCAGCACCGAATACACCGACAGTACCGTGTACGGCAGCACGACGTACAGCTGTCCGATCACCAGTCCGATCTCGTTGTTGATCAGCCGTAGCGGCGTCCCGACCAGCCCCGACGCAACCAGCGCGTCGTTGACGACGCCGTTCGGGGAGAAGACGACGAGCGCGGCGAACAGTTTCACCACCAGCGTCGTGAACATCGACATCACGATGCCGGCCAGAAGCACCGTCCGGACGGCTCCCGAGGCTTGCCAGGCGGCGTAGGCGTAGGCCGTCCCGAGCCCGACCGCCAGCAGCGTCGCGACGACGGCGAACAGCACGGTGAAGACGAACACCCGCCGCAGCAGCGACGACTCCAGCAGGAACCGGTAGCCGTCGACCGACCACGTCCCCCGGACCAGCGCCTGCCTCGTCGACCGCTCCGAGAGGCTCACACGCAGCAGATAGCCCATCGGGACGACGAACGCCAGCAGGTCGAACAGCACCAGCGGCGCCAACAGGAGCCGCGTCCGCGTGACCGCCGGCAGTGACGGCAGCGCGGGCCTCGAGGGTCGGCCCTCCCCGACCGCGTCGGCGTCGCTCACGGCCGGACCCGGGCGCCGTCGGGCCCGAAGTGGTAGGCGTCGGTGACGTCCCACGACAGCCGCGCCGCGTCGCCCGCCGCCAGGCCGGGCGCGTCGGTCACCGGCCGCTCGACGAACAGCTCCGCGCCGTCGCCGACGGCCACGTGGTGCCGGACGTTCGACCCGCGGTAGACGACCTCCGAGACGGTCCCGGCGAGAATCGCGCGGCCGTCGGCGTGGCCGGTGGCGTCCGGCTCCGACGCCGCACCGCCGTCGGTGCTCGCGGCCGCCCCGTCGACCGCCGGCGCGAGGTCGACGACCTCCGGCCGGACCGACGCCGTCACGTCGTCGCCGACGGCGAGGTCGTCGCCGGCCGGAACCGGAGTCCGGAGCCCCGCGACCGGGAACTCGACGGCGACGGCGTCGGGGCCGACGCCGGTGTCGGCGCCGGTGCCGGCGACCACCCGTCCCGACAGGAAGTTGGTGCTGCCGAGAAACGCCTCGACGAACCGATCGACGGGGTCGTCGTACACCGTTCTCGGGGCGCCGACCTGGACCAACTCGCCGTCGTTCATGATCCCGATGCGGTCGGCGAGGGTGAACGCTTCCTCCTGGTCGTGTGTGACGTACAGCATCGGCGTCTCCAGCCGCTCTTGGATCTCCTTTATCTCCAGCTGCATCGTCTCCCGGAGCCGCTTGTCGAGGTTCGACAGCGGCTCGTCCAGCAGCAGAACCTCGGGGTCGACGGCCAGCGACCGCGCCAGGGCGACGCGTTGTTTCTGGCCGCCGGACAGCTCCCCCGGGGGGTCGTCGGCGTGGTCGGTCATTTCGACGGTCGCCAGCTGCTCGCGGGCCCGCTCCCGCCGCCGCTCGGCCGGGACGCCGGCCATCTTCAACCCGAAGGCGACGTTTTCGGCGACGGTCTTGTTCGGAAACAGCGCCCAGTCCTGAAACACCGTCGCACAGCCGCGGTCGTACGGGGCGAGACCGGTCACGTCCCGGCCGCCGAGGACGACCCGGCCGGCGGCCGGCGACTCGAAGCCGGCGACCGCCCGCAGGGTCGTCGTCTTGCCGCAGCCGGACGGCCCGAGCAAACAGAACAGCTCCCCGTCCCGGACCGACAGCGACAGCTCCTCGACGGCCGTCACGTCGCCGTACGTGACCCGGATTCCGTCGAGTTCGACCACGCCCGTCACGACGCACCACCCGCGGTGCCGTCCGGGGTCGAAGCCGGGGCCGCAGCCGTCGGCGTCCGGCCTGTCCCGGCGGTCGTCGACCGGTCCGTCGCGTCTCGCCCGGCGCCCGCGATTCCGATTGAACTCATGTGGCTGTAGTGGGTCGTCGACGACGGTCAGAACTGGTTCTGGAACTCTTTGAACCGCTCGTCGAGGTCGGGAGCGACCTCGGCGACCCGGCTGTACTGCTTGAACACGATGCCCTCGTCCAGTTCGTCGTTCTCGATCGGGACCTCCTCCCGCGTCGCTTCGGGGTGGTCGGCGTTCTCGTTCGCCATCCCGAGGTTGAACGCCTCGGCGTAGGCCGTCTGGACCTCCTCGTCCAGCAGGAAGTCGATGAACTCCTCGGCCTGCTGACGGTTGCTGCTGCCGCGGGCGACCTGATAGTGGTCGACGTAGCCGAGCGTCCGGTCGGGGACGTGGAAGCCGACGTTCAGCTCGGAGTCGTTTTCGTCCCGTCGGCGGCTGTAGGCGTAGAAGTACTGCCCCGCGTCGGCGATCCCGCCGCTCATCGACGTCCACATGTCCTCGGCGCCCTCGTAGAACTTCGCCACCGGCATCTCCGATAGGGTGTCGAAGATGGCGTCGCGCTGGTCCTCGTCGTACATCTCCTCGGCCATCGGTGCCTCGTCGGCGGCGATGGCGCTCATGATCACCGCGTTGAAGAAGTACGCCCCCGGCAGCGCGAAGTCCAGGTCGACGTCCTCGGCGATGAGGTCGCGCCACGACTCCAGCTCGAAGTCGACCGCGTCGGCGTCGTAGGCGTAGCCCATGACGCCGTAGGCGACCGGCACCCCCAGGTCGCTGTCGAGGTTGCTCTGGACGGCGGGCTTGATCGTCTCGGCGTTCGGAACGTTCTCGTACCGGATCGGCTCCCACAGCTCGTCCTGCGCGCCGAGGTAGTGATCGCGGCTGCTGCCGACGGTCAGGTCGAACGGCGGGTCGTCCGACGGCGATTGACGGAGCTGCCCGAGGATGTTCGTCCAGCTGCCGACGACCTCGAGGTCGTTGCCCGTCCGCTCCTCGTACATCGGCTTGATCGTCTCCCGGAACACCTCCTCGTTGGCACCGCTCCACGTCGAGACCGTCAGCGAGCCGCCGTCGCCGCCGCCGATACAGCCGGCGACCGCCAGGGTCGCCGCCGTCCCGCCGGCCGCCAGGAACTCGCGGCGACCCACCCGGCCCGCGCCGCCGCGCCCGAGACTGCCGGTCGCCCCGTCGTGGTCGCCGGCCTGTACCTGCCTCTCGTCGAACGTACCGCCCTCGGACCTCATCACTGTCTCACACGCGCGCGCGGCAATTAAGTGACACGAATACGGAACGACGCCGGCGTTCGGGGCACAGCGACCCCCGTCGCGTCCGTCACGACAGTCGCCGGGCGCGTGTAGTCGGCGGGACCGCCGACTGTGTCATGCAGATGTACGTATGGATACGTCCGTGTGACGGGCGCTCCGGTCGGCCACGTACGTCGATCATGGATCCGTTTGAGCGCGCCGGCAAGCGTGGAACCGATGGAACCCGACGACGCCGGGAGCGAGTGCGGCCACTGGACACCGATACACCGATCCGGCGGGCGTTCTCGCCGGACTCGGCGCGGCGACGGGCGCCGTCGTCGCGACCGATACGGCCCGCGACGGCGGCATCGACGTCGACGTCGCCGGCGAGTCTACCGGCGGCGTTCGACGAGGGCTGAACGTCCGCCGCTGAACCCCCGAGGTACCCGGTGCCGCCAGCCACTCGCGGGTCTCGTCGGTCGCCTCGCCGGCCGGTCGCTCGGGGGTCGGCGTCGCCAGCGGGCCGTCGAAGGGCGAGCGGTCGGCGGCCCGACCCGAGTCCGGTACGACCGACAGGACGTTCGGACTCCCGGGAGCACCCCGCCCGGCCGGTCGGTTGCCGTGAGCCGACCGTACCGCTCCGAAGTAGTGCCGGAAGCTACGCGTCGAGCGTGGCGTCCTGCCGGCGACCGTCCCGGCGGTGCGACCCGCGCGGCCGACGGAACGGCGGCTCGCCCGGGGCCGGCAGAGCGGCGGTGTTCGAATAAGCACCGGCGAGCCAGTCTGTTTCTGCCGGGGAACCAATCGAATCCTGGCGGACTGAAAGGGCGAGGCGCTCTCGACGACCCCCGACGACGCAAGCACTGCAGGCCGCCCCGCGGCCGAAGCGCACAGCGAGTCGCGGGCAGCGAGGCGACTCCGTCGCCTCGAGCCGTGCGAGCGGGCCGGAGGCCCGCGAGCAGAAGTCGAAAGTGCCGAGGGCTTTCTCCCCCGTTCTGTTCTCTCGGTCTCTTATCTGAACACTACCGACAGAGCCGTCGAAGTGTTTATGCGCCGCACTCGGCTGGTACGGATGTGGCCGAAGGTTCCCGTTCCGTCCTGCCGCCGCCCGACGCCGACCCGGTGCGGCTGCTCTCGCTGACCGGCCGTGCGGTCGCCGACGCCCCGGGCCCGTCGATGCGCCGTCTCCTATCGGCGACGGCGCCCGACGCGGTCGTCGGCGTGGGCCCGCAGACGCCGGTCGTCCGGGCCGGTCTCGCCCGGGACGTCGACGTCGACGTGCTGATACCCGGGGCCGGCCGGCCGCCGCACGCGACGACCGTCGGCGACGGCTCGCGGCACGTGATGAGCGTCCCCTCGACGACCGGCCGTCCCGTCGACCGGCCGGCCGACCCCGAGCAGGTCGTCTGTCTCACCGACCGGCTGACGCTGGACGTCGACCCCTACCGCCGGACGACGGCGGTCGACGGCCTGCCGGCGTACGCCGAGGCCCTGCCGCCGGAGCTGCCCGACGGGACCGTCCACTGCTCGACGCGGCTCCGGGCGGGCTTCCGGACGACCGCGACGGCCGACGGGCGGACGCTGTCGCTGGTCGGCGTCGGGCGGACCGAGGCGACGCTCGGCGTCGGCGCCGGCGACCAGCCCGACGCCGCCGTCGTCGAAATCTACCCGAACGGCGCCGCCGACACGACCGCGCTGTCGCCGGACGACTTCGGGCTGACCGGGCTCGACGGCGTCGGCGAGACGCGCGCGGAGACGCTCCGACGGGCCGGCTACCGGACCGTCGAGGCCGTCGCCGGCGCCCCGACCCGGGAGCTGGCGACCCTCGACGGCATCGGCTCGACCGTCGCGTCGGGGATACGGGCGGCGGCGACCGCCCAGGCCGAGAGCCGAGTCGTGCCGACGGGCGACGACTCGCTGCCGAACCGGGAGCCGATCTTCGTCGACATCGAAACCGACGGGCTCGAGCCGTCCGTCGTCTGGCTGGTCGGCGTGTTGACCGGCGGCTCCGAGGGTCGGTACATGCCGTTCACCGAGGGCGCGCCGGGGACGACCGACCACCTCGAGGCGTTTCTCGCGTGGCTAGACGCCAACGCCGGCGGCCGGCCGCTCGTCGCCTGGAACGGCTACCGCTTCGACTTCCCGGTCCTCGAGACGCAGATTCGCCAGCACCACCCCGAGTACGCCGACCTGTGGGAGGGCCTCTACACCTTCGACCTGCTGTGGTGGGCCCGCCGGCAGAACGGCGGGAACGCGGCGCTACCGGGGCGGACGGATAAGCTGGAGGCCGTCGCCGAGGGGCTCGGCTGGACGCCGGCGACGACGGGTCTCGACGGCGCGACCGTGGCGGCCGTCTACAACGACTACCGCCGGGCCTTCGAGGCGGCGGCCGACCCAGCGACCGTCGACGGGCCGGACTGGCGGCGGCTGGAGGCGTACTGCGAGGACGACGTCCGGGCGCTCGCGGTCATCTACGAGGCGCTCGATGACGCCGCCCGCGGACTGTCCGACGGCTACCAGCCGGACCCGACGGGCGACGGGGCCGCCGGCACGCAGGGTGCACTCTCGGATTTCTCGTGACGATGCGACCACACGACAGTTCCGACCCGGCGTCGACCGGGGGCGACGGTGCCGAGACGACGACCGACGACCCGCCGGCCGGCGGCCGGCTGCTGACCGACGGCGGCGACGACAGCGGCGGCGCCGTCGCCGACGAGGTGCTGAGCCGGGAGGCGCTTGCGGACAGCTACCCCGACTACCGGGACCAGGTCAGTCACGCCGAGGGCGTCCCGGCGCGGGAGGCGTCGACGGTGCCGGCCGGGGAGGTGCTGCGGCCGGCGCTGGCCGACCGCCTCGAGCGGGAGCTGTTCTCCCACCAGGCGGCGGGGCTCCGGCGGCTGGCCGACGGCGACGACGTCGTCGTCACGACGTCGACGTCGTCGGGGAAGACGTGGATCTACGCGCTGCAGATGGCGCGGAACCACCTGGCGAACCCCGAGAGTACCGCGCTGTGTCTGTTCCCGATGAAGGCGCTGGCCCGCGACCAGGAGCGGACGCTGAACGACAAGCTCCGCGGGGACTGGGACGTCGACGCGACGATCGGCGTCTACGACGGCGACACCGACCAGGACCGGAAACGGCGCATCCGCCGGGAGGCGAACGTCGTCCTGACGAACCCGGCCGGGCTGAACGTCTACCTCCCGCGGCACGACAGAGACCGCGGCTGGCACCGCTTCTACTCGAACCTCGAGTTGGTCGTCGTCGACGAGGCCCACGAGTTCAGCGGCGTCACAGGGACCCACGTGGCGTTCATCCTCCGGCGGCTGCGCCGGCTGCTGTCGTACTACGACGCCGACCCGCAGTTCGTGCTGACGACGGCGACCATCGGCAACCCGGCGACGCACGCCAGCAACCTCACCGGCGCGGAGTTCGAGGTCGTCGACCGGGACGGCTCGCCGCGTGGCGCCCGCGACATCGTCCTCTGGGAGCCGCCGCTGGAGGACGACGACCTCGACGAGGCGGCCGACGACCCGCTCGCGGACTTCGAGGCCGCCCGCGCCTCGACCGGCACCGAGGCGGCGACGGTGACGGCCCACCTGGCGGCCCACGACACCCAGACGCTGCAGTTCTGCTCGGCCCGCCAGGGAACGGAGATCGCCGCCAAACAGATCGTCCGGGCGGCCGCCGATCACCCGCTGGACCCCTACGTCGAGACCGAGCCGTACCACGCCGGCCTCGGCAAGAAGCAGCGACGTGCGGTCGAGAACAAGCTCAAGAGCGCCGACCTCGACGCCGTGCCGACGACGAACGCCCTCGAACTCGGCATCGACATCGGCTCGGTGGACGCGACGGTCACCGCCGGCTACCCGGGGACCAAGCAGTCCTTCTGGCAGCAGGTCGGCCGCGCCGGCCGCGGCGTCAGCGACGCCGTCTCCGTGCTGGTCGGCGGCACCGACGCGATGGACGGCTACATCTTCCGCAACCCCGGCTACCTCTTCGACGACGACACCGTCGAGGACGCCGTCGTCTCCGTCGACAACGACCGCGTCTACGCCGACCACGTGCTGGCGGCGGCCGCCGAGCGGCCGCTGTCGGCCGGCGACGCGGCGTATCTCGGCGACGAGACCCGGTTCCGGGAGGTGGTCTCGATGTGGCAGGACGCCGGCGTTCTCGAGCCGGCCGGCGACCTCGACGCCGGCGGCGTGACCTACGACGGCGACCGGCGACCCCAGAGCCGGCTGTCCATCTACGGCACGGGGACGACCGAGTTCCGCGTCGTCTGCCGGGACGGCGACATCGACCACGACCCCGTCGCCCGGGAGCGGGCCTACCGGGACTACCACGTCGGGGCGCTGTTCCTCCACGCCGGCCAGCAGTACCGGGTCGTCGAGATCGACGAGGGCCGCCGCCCCGTCATCACCGTCGAGACGGCCGCGACCGACGAGTACACCCAGACGATGTCGACGAAGCGCGTCCAGGACCTGTCGGTCCGCGAGCACACGCCGCTGGCCGGCGACTACGACCTCTACTTCGGGGAGGGAACCGTCCGGATCCGGTACGACGAGTACCTCGTCCGGAACGTCTTCGGCGGCGGGGTCGTCGAGGGGCCGGTTCCGACCGAGGCGCCGCCGCTCGACCTCGAGACCGAACTGCTGTGGGTGGCACTGCCCGAAGGCCACGCCGAGCGGACGATCGAGGCCCTGGAGCCGCCGCTCCTGGAGCCGACCGCCCGCGCCGAACGCGACGGCGCGGTGCCGGACGCGAAGGCGATGTACACCTACGGCGGCGGGCTGCACGCGGCCGAACACGGGATCATCGGGCTGGCGCCGCTGGAGCTGATGATCGACAACGCCGACGTCGGCGGGCTGTCGACGCCGTCCCACGGCCACGAGACGATTCCCGGCCCGACGTGGTTCGTCCACGACGGTATCGACGGCGGCATCGGCTTCTCGAAGGCCATCTACGAGCACTTCGAGTCGCTCGCCCGCCGGACCCGCGAACACGTCGACTCCTGCGACTGTCGGCGCCGCCGCGGCTGTCCGATGTGCGTCATGAGCGAGCACTGTGGCAACAACAACGACCCGCTGGACCGGGCGACCGGCACGATGATCCTCGACGACGTGCTGGCGGCGTTCGAAGGGTGAGCGGCGGTCGTCTTCCGGTCACCGACCGGAATCTCGCCCTCGCCCCGACTCGGCTCACCGCCGCGACGGACCGCGACGTCCGAAGCTTGATTCGGCTGGCTCGCCGACCCGTCGTATGGTCGATCTGGCGGACGAACACCCGGTCGACGAGAGTCTGATCCGGAGTGAGGCCCACCTGGGCGGGCTCGAGTTGACGAACGCGGACCTCGCCGACGCCACCCTCACCGACGCCACGCTGACGGAGACGGTACTGCGGTTCTGCACGCTGACGCGGGCCGACCTCCGGGGCGCGGACCTCGCCGAGGCCGACCTCCTGAAGGCGAGCGCCAACAACGCCGACCTCCGGGACGTGGTCCTCCGGGACGCAATCTTGACGGGCGCCGACCTCACGGGCTCGCGTCTCGCCCACGCCGACCTCGCGGGGGCGCACGCGCCGGACGCCGCCCTGCCGGAGGCGACCCTCGCCGGCGCCGACCTTACCGACGCCGTCGCCTACGAGAGCGACCTCCGGAATGCACGTCTCGAGAACGCCGACCTCGTCGAGGCGAACCTCAGGGCGGCCGCCCTCGGGGGTGCCGACCTCGGGGCGGTCGACCTCCGGGACGCCTACGTCGCCGGGGCCGACCTCGGGAACGCCTCCCTCGTCGGCGCCGATCTCCGTGGCGTCTCCCTCGCCGGCGCCGACCTGACGGGAGCGAACCTCGCCGAGACCGACCTCGGCGACGCCGACCTGACCGACGCCACGCTGCGGAAGGCCGACCTCACCGGCGCCGACCTCTCCGGGGCTACCCTCCGGGCGACGGACGCGAGCACGGCGACGCTGCGGGACACCCGCGTCGTCGACCACCGGGGCGAGCGGGTGTACGCGACGAAGCGGACGCTCCACGACCTCGGTGCCGTCGTTCACCCGCCGGAGTAGCCGCGCCGCATCGGGGACGCGCCGGGCGACCGCGATGGCCCGGCGGGCCCGGCGCCGTCGCCCGGCCCGGACGGTCCCGTAGTGCGCACGTTTTAGTCGCCGTCGCTCCCAGGTCGATACGTGCGCGTCACTGCTGTCGGAACGAGCGGCGGGGTCCCGACCGCGCAGTACGGGACCAGCTGCGTCTACCTGAACCTCTTGGGCGACGAACTCCTGTTCGACTGCGGCGAGGGCTCCGGGCAGCGGCTGATGCGGTACGACGCCTCGCCGGACGTCGACGCCGTCTTCGTCAGTCACTTCCACGCCGACCACACGCTCGGCCTGCCCGGGCTCGTGCAGGCCCTGGAGATGAACGACCGAGAGCGGCCGCTCGACGTTTACGCCCCCGGCGGGCGGACGGGCCGGGCGGTCGACACCATCGAGGGCGCCTACGGCCGGCCCAGCTACCCGGTCGAGGTCCACGGTTACGCCGCCGACGGCCCGGCAATCGAGACGGACGAGTACGCGATCCGCCCGTTCGAGACGCCGTACACCGAGTACTCCCACGGCTTCGTCGTACAGGAGACGGACAGCCGGAAGTTCCTCGTCGAGGAGGCGCGGGCGCTGGGCGTCGACCCCGGTCCGAAGTACGGCCGGCTACAGGACGGCCAAACCGTCGAGACCGACGACGGGGACGTCGTCGAGCCCGCGGACGTCCTCTCGGAGCCGGTCGCCGGGCGGAAGATCGTCTACACGGGCGACACCCGGCCGGTTCCCGAGGTCGTCGAGGCCGCCTCGGACGCCTCGCTGTTGATATACAGCGCGATGTTCGCCGAGGAGCAGTCCGAGCGGGCCCGTTCGACCGGGCACTCGACCGCCGTAGAGGCGGGAGCGGTCGCCGCCGCGTCGGGCAGCGAGCGGCTCTGGCTCACGCACATCTCCCCGAGACACGAGGACGACGAGCGACGGCTCGCCTCGCAGGCCGAGACGGAGTTCGACGGCGAGGTCGTCGCCGTCCGCGACGGCGAGTCGACGGCGGTCACTCCGGAGTAGCGATAGCGACGCTCAGCCCCTGCCGGGACGGTCGTACGCCCGGACCGCGAGTTCGTGCGCCCGGTCGTTCTTCCCGCGGCGCACGCGGCGGTACGTGACCGTCGGGACCGGCTCGAGCAGCTCCCGGACGCGCTCGGCGCGGCGGCGGCAGACGTCGCCGCCGACGCCGGTCGGCCGCGAGGGGTCGACCGTCTCGATGACGGCCGCCGAATCCCCGCGGACGTGGACGTCGCTGACCCGGTCGCGTTCGGCCAGTTCCGCGACCGCCCGGGCGCCGGCGACGAGCGCCCGGAACTCGACGTGCGTGCTCGAGACGAACGCCGACAGCTCCCGGCAGCCCTCAAGCACCGGCGCGGCCTCCTCGACGACGTAGCCGACGGCCGCCGCCCGCGGGTCGGCGTTGTCCGCGCCGTAGCGGACGCTTCCGTCGAACCGGAGCACCAGCGACCGGCCCAGCCGGCTCACGCTCCACCCCCGGCGGCGCCCGTCGTCGGTATCTGCCCTCGAACCACGACCTCGCTCGGTCCGGGACGGACTTAATCTGCGGCCCTGCGTCCGGGGGTGTCGCTACCCGACGAAGCGCTCGTCGGCCATCTCGTCGACGTCGACGGGGCCGTCGGAGAGTTCCAGCTCCTCGCAGAACGCGACGAGATCGCGGTACATCTCGAGGTCCTGCGAGAGGTCGGGCGTGAAGAACTCCCGCGTCGCCGCCGCGATCTCGTCCATCAGCTCCGGGTCGTCGTCCCGGAGTTCGGGGTGTCGCTCGAAGAACAGCTCGACGGCGGCCTCGCCGTCCTCGACGGCGTCGGCGACACCCCGCCGCGTGGCGTCGAGGAACCGTCGTACCTCGTCCGGTCGGTCCTCGACGGTCCCGTCGGCCGCCGCGAGGACGAGCTGGTTGAAGTCGGGGACGCCGTAGTCGGCCAGCTCCCAGAGGTCGGCGTCGAACCCCCGGTGGCGGCTCTCGACGATTTCGAAGTTGTAGAACGCGAGAAAGGCGACGTCGGCGTCGCCCTCGACGAGCGCGTCGGTGTGGTAGAACCCCCGGTCGACGGGCTCGATCTCGTCGGCCGTCAGGTCGCCGCCCGCCTCCCGTGCCATGTGCGCGACCATCCGCCGCCCGCCCGGCCCGGGCGCGCCCGGGTAGTTGAGCCGGACGCCCGACTCGAGGTCGGCCGGCGACTCCCAGCCGCGATCGGCCGGGTACTGGATGCCGCCCCGGGTGTGCAGGAACCGGGCGATCCCCGTCACCGGGACGCCCGCCGAGCGCTCCGGCACCAGGTGGATCGGCTCGGTGATGGCGTAGTCGAGGTCGCCGGCGGCCAGCATCTCGAGGGTGTCGTGGTGTTCCGGCGGCTCCCACAACTCGACGTCGAGGCCCTCGGCCTCGTAGTAGCCGCGCTCGTCCGCGACGACGAACGGGACGTGGTCGGGGTTGAGGAACCACTCGAGCCCGAGCGTGATCTCGTCCATGCCCGGAGCGAGATACCACTGCATAATATAACTTGGTGGTGTCCGGGTGGCGGGACGGAGGGTGCGCCCCGGCGCTGGGACCCGTCCCGATCGCCGGGGTTCCGGGCTGTCACCCCGAACGCCGACGGCCGGAAGCGACCCCCGGCTTCGAGCGACGACAAAGAAACAGCGTGCCGCGCAAAACGTCTAAACGTCTCAGAGGTCGTCGTTGACGTCGCCCCCGGGACCCAGGCGACGGCCTGAAAGGCGCGAAGGGAGCCGAACTGACCGCAAGGCTCTGTCGTTTATATGCGGGTGGGGGCCCCACGGGTGTAGTACGAGCACCCACATGTCGACCGCCAGCGAGACCCCTCCCACGTTCGACCCGTCCCGCCCGCTCAGCAGCGTCGCACGCGTCGTCGTCGTCGGCGTCCGGGCAGCCGCCTTCTGGACCGCGGCCCTGCTGCCGCTCGCGCTTCTGGCTGCCCTCTTCGCCGGCGCGACCGACCCGCAGCCGGACGTCATCGGCGGCGCCGTCGGCCTGAACCTCCTGTGTGCCGTCATCGGTCACGGTCACTCCCCCAGGTGAACCCATGAGCACGGAACCCGCGTACACGTCGCCCAAGGCCGAACGCCTGGCCCGCTATCTGCGGGCCGAGGTCGACCGAACCGACGGCGACCTCTACGTCAAAGGGAAGTTCATCGCCGACGACGTCGACCTCTCGCCGAAGGAGATCGGCGCCCTCCTCGTCCAGCTGCAGGGGTCGGTCCCCGGGCTGACGATCGAGAAGTGGTCGTACACCTCCGCGACCACCTGGCGGGTCTCGACCGCCTGACCGGCACGCCGGGGGTTTTGTCGTACGCAGTATCAGGTCGCCTCCGTGTAGACGGTCGCCGCCCGCCGGACCGGTGACTCGTGCGAATCCGTCTCCGGTCGGCGGTCCGGCACCTGCTCGAACGCCGCCTGCAGGTCGACACCGCGGCGGAGCGCGACGACGGTCGCAATCGCCGGACTCCGAGAAGTGCCGGCGGGGCAGTGGACGAGCACCCGCTCGCCGGCTGCCAGTCGGCGCCGCGTCGCGTCGACGGCCTCTCGGAACGACGTCGCCTCGTTCCGTCGTCCGTTCGTCATCGGGACGCACACGACTTCGACGCCGGCCGCGTCGGGGACTGCCGGCGGCCCGTGCGTCAGCGAGACGACCGCCGAGACGTCCTTCCCGCGGAGCGGCCGCGCCGTGCCGGCGTCGTTTAGCGTCCCGACGAACGGTCCGTCGTCGACCTCGTCCACGTGTGGATACCGATGCCGTGGATCGTTACCCGGCCGACGTGGACGGACCGACGGGTGACGGCCGGGCGACGCCGCGGTCTCCGTGGCGGGTACGCGCGACGCCGGGCGATCCGTGGACGGTCACTCCCCGTGGACGGGAGCGAGTCACCGCCCCGGATCCAGAAGACCCGCTGTGCGACGGATACCCGCCGGCCGTCCAGCCGCGCGTCGTACCGGACGACGCCCCGGTCGACCCGTCCGGTCCGCCGGACCGCCGCCCTGACGGTCACGCTCTCGGGCGCCGCCAGCGGGTCCGGCACCGCTTCTCCGGGGACGGTGCCGGCAGACAGCCGATAGTCCGGCGACTCCGTCCGGGAGGCGACGACCGCGCCGTCGAGAAGGGAGACGACGACCGTTCGGTCGTCGGCCGCCACCGGGGCGGTGACCCGCGTCCCGGGTGCGGGGTCGCCGTCGACGAACGTCCGTCGTCGCGTGCCGTTGCCGTCTACCGACCGGACCGTCCGCGCCGTCGTGGCCGTCGCGCTTCCCGACACGAACCGGGCCGTCGCCGGGCCCCGGTAGCTCCGCCGCCGGGTCGTCGCGTCGTCGGTCACCGCTCGGCTCTCGCGGTACGTCGGCAGCGCCCGGTCGTCGGCCTCGACGCGGAGCGTCACGACTCGGGTGTAGGTCCCGGAAAGCGCGCTCGCGTGTGCCGCACCCAGCGCCGCCCCGCCGACGACGCCGTTGTCGATGCCGGGGCCGTCGACGCCGATGGACCGGTCGACGGATGCCGACGGCGATGTCGACGGCACCGGCGCCGGGGTGACGGTCTCCGCCGCCGCGGGGTCGTCGGCCGGCGCGCCGGCCGGGGCGCCGCATCCGGCGACGGCGAGCAGACAGACGGCGGTCACGTACCGGCACACGGTTGCCCGTCGTCCCGGCGGGCCTGACGGTTCCGCCGACCGGCCGGGCCCGGATACGGCCGCCTGGGTGTCGGCGCCGGGGGCGGTTCAGAAGACCTCGGCGACGCGCCGCTCCGTCGCCGCCTCGGTGCCGGAGTTGTCCACGACGAGGTGGTCCATCTCGACCGGCTCGAACCGGTCGCGGAGCCGGCGGTACACCGCGAGGTCGGCGTCGCTAACCCCCTCGCGGTCGGCGATGCGCTCCTCGACGACCACCTCCGGACACCGGACGCGGACGAGCCGGAGCCGCGCGCCGACCGCGGCCGCGAGGTCGCTGGCCTCGGTGCGTCGCTTCCGGTCTTTGAACGTTCCGTCGAGGACGACCGCCCGGCCGTCGGCGAGTCGCTCCCGGGCCCGGGCCAGCAGCGCGTCGTAGACGGTCGCCGTCTCCGCGGCGGCGTACTCCGGGTCGTCGAACAGCTCCTTCCGGACGACGTCGGTCCGCAGAACCGCGGCCTCCAGCCGGTCGGCGACGACCCGCGAAACGGTCGACTTGCCGACGCCCGGCAGCCCACAGACCACGACGAGGGTCGCCATCAAGTCGCCGTCTCGCGTTTCTTCCGGCATCTACGCGTGTACAGTGAGGTCGGAGATAATGAACGTTTCCGTCCGGCTGCGAGCGGTCGGTCCCGTTCGAGGTCCCGCCCGACATCGGCCGATCGGCCGGCCATATAGTAACCAAACCCCGGCCGCGCGACACAACGCTTTTTCCCGCCGCCGTCCTCGGCCCGGTCATGGACGGATACATCGTCGAGAGCGAGGAGCAGCTCTCGCCCGTGGTCGTCACCATGACGGGCGTGCTGCTGGTGGCCTTCGCGGTCGGACTCGTCTACGCGGCCGTCGGCACCGTACTGTAACCGACGTCACCGGCCGACGGTGGCGGTCAGGTCCCACGGCGACGCCGCGCCGACGACGACCGGCGCCGCCGACACGACCGCCCGATTCGGCCCCGGAGCGATCGCCGGCGCCCGGCGACGGCCCCGAACGCCTCGTCTGCGCCCGACGAGTGGGGCGTCACGACGACGGCGACCCCGGGCGGGGCTGCCGGACGGACCGCGACCGGCGCGAGCGGCGAGCCGTCGGCGGCGACTCGATGCGAGGGTGAGGTACTTATCCCGTCGGCCGGTAGATCGGGTGTGCCCGAGGACAGAGACCTCCGCCGGCCGGACCACGCCATCCCTCCGCAGAGCGACGCCATCCGCGAGGAACTCCGGGCGGGAGAGCGCGAGCTACTGCACTGTCTGGACTGCGGCCGCCAGCTCGCCGCGCTCCGGCACGACGACTCCTGTCTGTTCTGCGGCTCCGGCGCCGTCGTCATCGAGGCGTGGCGCTAGCGGTACAGCGAGAGGTATATCATCACGAAGCCGACGATGAACGGCACCGTCTCTGCCATCTGGAGGAGCAGAAGCTCCCGGCTGAGGCCGCCGCCGACGGACACCTGCGTCGTCAGGTTTGCCACGGCGACGCCCATGCTGATGAAGGCGAAGCCGATGAAGGCGAACTGCAGCCGTTCGCTCTGCCGCTTCGAGTACGCCTGGAAGCTGATGAGCGTGAGCCCCAGCGAGAGCCCGAAGAGCGTCAGCCGCAGCAGGATGAGCACCCCCTGCAGGACACCGACCATGTGCCGGCAACCCCACGCTGGGTCTTAAAACCAGGTGACGGCGAGGGTCATTCGGGACTGAGATCGTCCCACAACTGCGTGAACCGATCCGGGATGTTCCCCTTGCGGTAGATCCGAACCCGGTACTCCTCGTCCTCGAGCTGGATGACCGTACTGTCGAAGTTGCAGTTGTAGACGTTGTAGTGGTTGCCGTCGTCGGCGACGGCGGTCTCCTCGGTCACCAGGTCGTGCTTCTGGAGGATCTCCAGCCGACGGTAGATGGTCGGCAGCGAGAGATCACACTGCTCGCTGAGCTCCTTCGCCGACCGGGGCTCCCGGCTGATGGCCGCCAGCACCGTGCGCGCGTGCTCGTCGCCGATGGTGTTGAGGATGTCCTCGATGCTCCGGTCTTCTTCCACGACCGGACGACTCGTACCCCAGTGACATATGGCTTCCGGCCCGGAGGCGACCCGCCGGACCGGCACGACGGTTCGGTGGATACGGCCGCGAGTCGGCGGCATGTGGGACGATGCTGCCGCCGACGGACGGTAGCGACGGCGGCGCTGGACCACGCCGTCGGCGCCGCCGAGGCGTACGGCGCGGCCCTATACGTCGTGTCGGTCGTCGACCGCCGGGTCGTGCTGACGGCCGACCCCGACGAGAAGGAATCGGTCCGGGCCGACCTGACCGACGAGGCGACGGAGGCGGTCGAGCGGCTGGCCGACCGGGCCCGCGAGGCCGGCGTCGAGACGACGACGACGGCCATCGCTGAGGCCGTGCCCCACCGGGAGATATGCGCCGACGCCGACCGGGCGGGCGCCGACCTGCTCGTGCTCGGCACCCACGGCCGGACCGGCCGGGAGCGACGGCTCACCCTCGGCGGCACCACCGAACGGGTCGTCACGGACGCCGACCGACCGCTGCTCGTCGTCGACATCGGCGACGGGTCGAGGTGACCGCTGTGGGTCGTTCTCGCCGGGTCGGCCGACTGCCGGTCGTCGAGGCCCGTGTGTCCGGCCGTCGCGGGGCGCCCGGGCCTCATCTGACGGTGTTCCGCAGCGTTCCGACCTCCTCGTAGCGGATCTCGATCTCGTCGCCCCGCTCCAGCAGCCCCGGGTTGGCGGGGCTGCCGAAGGAGACGACGTCGCCCGGCCGGAGGGTGACCCGCTCGGAGAGAAACGAGACGACCTCGCGGGGTCCGACGAGCATGTTGTCGGTGGTGTCGTGCTGGCGGCGCTCGCCGTTGATGTGGGTCTCCATCTCCAGGCCGACGGGGTCGACGTCGGTCGCGACGACCGGTCCCAGCGGCCCCGAGGCGTCGAAGGCCTTCCGGGCCGTCCGGCCCTGCTGGTCCAGACAGTCCAGGTCGTTGAGCACCGTGTAGCCGCGGACGACGTCGTCGACGGTCGACTCGGCGACGTGGCTGCACTCCTCGCCGATGACGGCCGCCAGCTCGCCGGCGTAGGTCAGCTCCTCGGAGAACGTCGGGTACGGAACCGGCGTCTCCGGCGGGTGCAGCGACGTCGGCGGCTTGATGAAGAAGTCCGGTTCCTCGGGGACCTCGTAGTCCATCTGGTCGATCGTCTCGCCGAAGTTCCGGCCGACGCAGTACAACGCCGACGGCTCGCAGGGCGGCAGCAGGTCGTACTCCTCGGGGGCGAAGCTACCCTCGTCGGTGCGGACGGTGCCGTCGGCGTCGTACTCGCCTTCGAGAACGCCGGCGTCGGTCTCGACGCGCGCGAGCTTCATGACGGGGCGGGGGCCGCCGCCGGCTTACGTGTTGCCATCGGCGCCGGCCTCGGCGGGCTGGACCGTCTCGACGGCGACGACGACGAACCGCTCGTCGGTCTCCGGTAGCGGCGCGGCGCTGACCTCCAGGCGGTAGTCGCCGCTCGGCAGCGACACCTCGCACTCCGCGCCGTGGACGGCCCGCTTGGCGTGGGAGACGACCTCCCAGAGGTCCTCGCCGTCGACGATGGTCTCGCCGTTTTCGCCCCGGAACGACACCGACGACTCCTCGGGCGCGTGGCCCTGCAACGTGGACCGCTCGGTGTCGAACACCTCCGTCGCCCGGTCGTTCAGCCGTCGGATGCGGCCGTCACCGTCCATCAGCAGCAGCGGCGTGGGCGTCACCTCGAACAGCCGCTCGATCAGTTCGCGCTCGCGGCGGAGCCGCCTGTCGATGCGCTTCTGCTCGGTGACGTCGCGTGCGTTGATGACGATCCCCTCGACGGCGGGGTCGTCGAGGTGGTTCGTCCCGCGGAGTTCGGTGTGTCGCCAGCCGCCGTCCCGCGTGCCGAACCGGAACTCGACGGCGTAGGTCTCCCCCGCCGCGTCCAGTAGCCGCGAGAACGCCCGCTCGGCGCGCTCTCGGTCCTCGTCGTGGACGTAATCGAAGATGGGTTCGCCCTGTAGCTCCTGCGGCGTGAAGCCGGTGACGTCCTCGATGGCCGGGCTGAGATACCGGAACCGACCCGACTCGTCGAGAACGCACGTCACCGTCGGGGAGTGCTCCAGCAGGGCCCGGAGCCGACGCTGCTCGCGCTCGACGGCCGTCCGGGCCTTCGTCCGCGTGGCGGCCGCCTCCGCGGAGGCCCGCCGGGCGTCGACGATGTTCTCGATGCGGTGGGCCAGCCGGACGAATCGCTCGGGGCCGCCGCGCTTCGCGAGGTAGTCGGTGACGCCCAGCGAGATGGCCTCGCTGGCGACGTCCTCGTCGCCTTTCCCCGTGTAAAGGATGAACGGTATCTCCTCGGAGACCGTTCTGACGCGCCGGAGCAACTCGATTCCGTCCGTCTCCGGCATGTCGTAGTCGGCGACGATGCAGTCGAACTCCTCCAGCCGGTCGGCGACGACCGACGGCTCCGTCGTCGTCTCGACGGTCAGCCGGCCGTTGGCCTGTTCTAGTCCCTCGGCCGTCAGCTCGCACAGCTCCCGATAGTCGTCGACGTAGACGACCGATATCTCCGACGTCGTCTCGTCGACGATCGGCAACCCCGGCTCAAGCGACATTATGACTGTTATTAACATGCTAAACGTTAAATTTCTTTTTGCTCCCTGCGGCCCCGGCGACCGGCTGGCGGCTACTCCCCCGGGTACGCCGCCCGGACCGCCGCGGGGACGACCGAGGGCCGGACGGTCGTCGGCGCCGTCCGGGCTCGCGTCCCGTGACCTCGATCGGCAACCCACCGTCGGACTCGACGGTCACCGTCTCGCCGGCCCGGTAGCCGACCGCGGGGTGGTCGGGGAGCCGCCCCGCCCGGGCCACCCGGAGGAGCGCCGCCGACCCGCCGAGGCCGGCCGACTCGACGGTCGGGGCGTGGAGCCGCCCGTCGCCGCGGCGATGGTCGCGGCGTCGCCGTCGCCGGCCCGCGGGTTGACGACGGCACCGACCCGCTCCGGCTTCATGCGGCCGCCTCCAGGCCGGTCAGCCCGGCCACGGAGACGGTCTCGGCGTCCGGAAGCGACAGCAGGTCGTCCGTCCGGCGGCGGGCCCGCGCGTCGCCGAGGCCGGCCGCCGCCAGCCCGGTCCGGCACTTCTCGCGGGCGACCGCCCGGACCTCCTCGGGCGGCTTCCCGGCGAACCCCGAGGGGTGGTCGACCGTCGCCGAGACGGTCCGGCCGTCGGTCGTCGTCACCGCGACGCGGGCGCCCATCCGCTCGTCCGCCGCCCCGAGGTCCGTCGGCAGCGGTCGCCGCCGGAGGAACCGCGCCAGCGTCGGCAGATGTCGCAGCGTCGCCAGCGGGCCGACCGTCTTCGCGGCGTGGGCGAGCACCGCCGGGCCGAGCCGCCGCAGCATCGCCCCGACCGGGGCCGTCGACTCCAGCGCCGCCACGGTGAAGGCGGGGTCGTGGTGGACGACGACGCGGTCGGCCAGCCCCCAGACGGCCGCGTCGTCGGCCCGCTCGCCCACCTGTCGCGGCGTGTGCTCTCCGTCGACCAGCGCGACGGCCACGTTGTACGGGACGGTGAACGACAGCGCCGCGACGGGGCTCGACGGGCCGTCGAGGTACGGCGCCGCCCGGTCGTCGACCTCGGTCGTGAACAGCGAGCCGTAGACGTCGACGCGTTCGACGGCCGTCCGGCCGCGGTCGAGCCGGCCGCGGGCCGCCAGGGCCGCCTCCACCGGTGCCGTCACGTAGGCGCAGCCGGGCACCGGCTTGACCGTCAGCGCGCGGGTGTGCCACCGCTCGCCGAGGCCGCCGAGGAACTCCGGCGGGGGGCGGTCGGCGAACGCCGCCAGAAAGCCGCCGTCGGCCTCGACGACCCGCGGCGCTCCGGTGAGGCCGGCGCGGGCGGCGTCGACGGCCGACAGGCCGGTCCCGACGGCGTCGGCGGCGCTGTGGGCCTTCGCGTCGCTGCCGAGAAACGGCGGCTCCAGCGGCCACGGCGGCTGCAGCAGCGCCGCTCCCAGGGCGTGGGCGAGCGTGCCGGCATCGTCGCCCTCGACGACCGCGCGGGCGACGGCGGCACCGACGGCGTGGACGTAGGCGGTCTGCTGGCCTCGGAACGGGCCGATCGCGGCCGCCGAGGCCAGCCGCGCGGCCACCTCGTTGGCGGCGACCTGGGCGACGAGGACGCGCCGGCCGTCGGCGCCGGTCGCCTCGGCGTACGCCAGCGGCACGAAGACGCTGCTGTGACCGGTGTGGCCGCCGAGCACCGTGTCGTCGAAGTCCAGCGCCATCGACAGCGCCGCGTTGCCACGCGCCGCCGCCGCCGGCGACAGCCGCTCGCCGCCGACGAGCGTCGCCGTCTCGCCGTTGTCGCCGGTCGCCGCCACGATGCCCGACCCCAGCGGGTGCGAGAGGCTCCAGACGGCGGCGCCGACGGTGCTGGTCAGCTGTGCGACGGCCGCCCGGCGGACCGACGCCGGCAGGTCGCGGTAGCGCAGGTCGGCCGCCCAGGCGGCCGCCCGGTCGAGAAACGGCGCCAGGTCGGGGTCGTCACCCCACGGCAGCCGGTCGGCGAGACGCATCGGTCGTCCGTCGACGGCCGGCGGCTTAGGTGTTCGGTCAGGCCTCTGCCTCGATCTCGCGGACGAGCTCCGGCCGGTCGTTCGCGGGGTCGTTGACCGCCGTCGACACCGGATAGGCGCGGAACTCCTCGGCCGGTGCCGGCTCGAGCGACACCGACCCGCCGTCGAGCCAGCCGTCCTCCTCGCCGGGCTCCAGAACCACCGCCATCCGGTGGTGCAGGGGCTCGACCACCTCGTTCGGCTCCGTCGTCAGTACCGCGAACGTGTCGACGGGATCGGGGTCGCCGCCGCCGTCGCCGTCCCCGAAGGCGCCGAGGCCGGCTTGGACGGTGTCGGGCGTCCATCGCTCCCACAGCCCGGCCATCGCGAACGGCCGGTCGTCCTCTAGGGCGACCCGGTAGGGCCGCTTGCCGTCGGCGGTCTCGGTCCACTCGTAGAAGCCGTCGGCGAGCACGAGACACCGCCCGCAGGCCGCCGGATCGCCGTCGCCCGCGTAGGCCCGCCGGAAGGCCGGCTTCTCGTCGACCGTCTCCGCGCGGGCGTTGATGTGGCCGTCGGCGCCGTCGTCGGCCCACCGGGGGACCAGTCCCCACTCCAGCCGCTGGACGGCGTCCGGCTCCGCGCCGGTGATGACGGGCAGCTCCTGGCCCGGGGCCGCGTTGTACCGGGGCCGGAACTCGAAGTCGAACTCGGCGTCGAACCGCGTCTCGAGGACCTTCAGGTCGGCGAAGAGGCTGTATCGGCCGCACATACCCGTCTGTAGGCTCTCCGGCTCGTTATAGTTGACGACCTCGGCGTCGGCGTCGACGCCGCGACACGGCCGGCGCCGGCTCACAGCGGGTCCGGCTTGTCCTTGGCCCGCACGACGACGGTGTCGGCCACCAGGTCGCCGACCCGCTGTCGGCGGCCGGTGAGGTAGATGGCGACGATCCCGACGAGATAGAGGAACGGAAGGATGTCGACGAGCCGGAGGAGGGTCCGAACCGCCGACTCGCGGTAGCCGATGGCGTCGCCGTCCTCGGTGACGACGACGACGTCGGCGAGCATCTTTCCGATTGTCTGACCGTACTCGGCCTCGAAGTAGACGAGGTAGGCGAAGAAGGCGACCGTCGAGAGACCGCTGGCGAGGACGCCCAGCGGCACCGAGACCAGAAACGCGAAGTTCGTCACGACGCTCGCGAGGACACCGACGCCGACGGCGTCGACGACGAACGCGAGCGCGCGCTTTCCGACGACGTCGTCTTCCGTCCCCAGGTCCGGCGCGGGGCGCTCGAAGGTTGTCATGGTCGTTTCTCGGCCGGGCGGTCGTATAAATGTGCGTCAGACTCGTGGCGGTCGCGTCGCCGGCCTGCGCACCGTCGACGGACCGATATGCGCCCCGCCCGAAGCCGGCGACACGATGCGAACTCGGCGGTCGCTGCTGGTTTCCCCCGCCGAACGGTCCGGAGTTCGCCCTGCTGGCGCCGGTGACGCTGCCGCTGCCGGTCCACCGGGTGACCGACCCCGAGGCGGTCAGGTGGCTGGCCGTCCGGTCGACCCCCGACGCCCCGGTATTTAAGCGGTACGCGGCCGTACGGACGGTGTGGCCGACGAGGAGACGCCGACCTTCGCCATCCGCCAGCGGCCGACCCGCCGCTACCCGCGCCGCGGCGGCGTCGAGTACGAGGGCGAGTCCGTCTTCCGGCTCGTCCCGGCGGCCGACGTCGACGACGCGGCGCTGGCCGACCTACTGGAGTCGGTGCTGTCGGTCGACGGCTACCGCTACGGCGACTGGTTCGATCTGCCGATGCCGCTGTATCTCGTCCACGACGACGACACCGGCGACACCTTCCGGGTCGCCGTCCGGGACGGCCGCGTCGAGTTCCACGTCCTGCCGGCGACGGAGCCGCCCGGGCTCCGCCGGCTCTACGAGCGGCTCCGGGAGGCGACCGACTGCGAGTGGTCGGTGAACTCCCACACCTCGCCGGCAGGCCGATAGGGATGGTCGTAATCGTGCCGGCGACCGTTCGAACGGGGCCGGGACGGTAGATCGAACGCGGCCTTTGGACGGTTTTGTTAGAATATTGAAGTACCGATGGGCAAAAGAACGGTCACGATGAGCCAGGACTACCGGAGGCGACAGTTCGTGAAGATGGTCGGCGTCGCGGGCGCCGGGTCGGCGCTCGTCGGCACCGCCGGCGCGGCGACCGGAATCTCGACGCGCACGCTCGACGAGCAGTTCGACCTCGACGGCGGGGTCCAGGAGGCGCTCGTGGTGTTCGACGACTCCGAGAACGCCCGCCGGCTGGAGACGCTCGACCTCCCGGAGACGTACCACGTCTTCGAGCACCTCGACGTCGCGTGGACGAACCTGACGGCCGACCAGCTCGAGACGGTCGCGGGCTGGGACTCGGTCCGCCGGGTCAAGGCCGCCGAGGAACTCGAGTGGCACAACGACGACATCTCCCGGGAGTCGATGGCGGTCGATACCGTCCACGAGGCGGGCTACAAGGGCGAGGACGCCCACGTCGTCATCATCGACTCGGGGCTGAACGCCAGCCACCCGGGCATCGGCGCGGACCGGGTGGAGGCGAACTACCGGTACGTCGACGAGCCGACCGGCCCTCGCGACCCGTTCTGGGTCGACACCAATCCCGGCGACACCGACACCATCGGCCACGGCCAGCACTGTGCCGGTATCGCCGCCGGCGACGGCGAGGGCGGCACCCAGGGCAGCTACGAGGGGGTGGCCCCGGAGGCGACCATCACGAGCTACGCGGTCGTCCAGTACATCTACCTCCCGTACGTCGTCGCCGCCTGGAACCACCTCCTCGGGCGCATCCGGACGGAGCCGGAGTTCGACCCCGACGTGGTCACCAACTCCTACGGGGTCGCGCGGGGGGCGCGGTACAACCCCAACGATCCCGTCAACGTCGCCACCTGGAAGGTGTTCCAGGAGGGCGCGCTGCCGGTGTTCTCCTACGGAAACGACGGCGATATCGGCGAGGGCGGCGGCAACCGGTTCGCGAAGGCCCCGCACGTCCTCGGCGTCGGCGCCGCGGAGAAGACCATCGACGAGAAGAACAACAACAACAACCGCTCGATCGTCGGCTTCTCCTCGCGTGGCCGGAGCGACGTCGACGACGTGTTCTACGACCGCGACGCGTTGCTCGAGAACCTCCGGGAGTTCTTCGCCATCCAGGAGGGGACGACGCAGACCATCAGGACCGACACGTTCACCGGCTCCGTCGGGCCCGGCGCGAACACCGACCCGGTGCTCGCGGCGCCCGCCTTCGAGACGGACACCGGTTCGAGCTACGAGAACTTCACCGCGGCCGGCAACGCCGACCTGGTGGACCTCACGCTGTCGCTGGACCCCGAGGGCCAGTGGGTCCGGATGCGCGTGTACGAGGACCGAAACGGCGAGTGGGTCGAGGTCGCCCAGATGCGCGAGGAGGTCCTCAAACAGCACGGGACCCTCACCGTCGACGTCGAGGCCAGTACCGACTACGTCGTCGAACTGGAGCCGGAGGATACCGTCACCGCCGACTACACCATCGAGTACACCTCCTACGCGAAGCCGGACGGCGACCTGAACGACGCTCGCCCGGTCACGATGTACCGGCCGGGCGTCAGCGCCCACGGCAACGCGGTGCTGAGCACCCAGGACAAGGCGGACGTCCTCGGGCCGCTCGGCGAGGCCGGCGACGCCGAGCCGTTCTACGGGCGGCTCAGCGGCACCTCGATGTCCTGTCCCGCGGCGGCCGGCGTCGCGATGTTGGTCCAGCAGGCCTACCGCGCCGAGAGCGGCGGGGAGGAACTGTCGACCGCCGACGTCATGCGCGTCATCGAGCACGCCGCCGCCGACCACAACCCGAACTACACGACGATCAACACCGGCGCCGGGTTCGTCGACGCCGAGGTGGCCGTCGATACTGCCGAGGCGCTCGCCGCCGGCGACACGACGATCGACGAACTCGAGACCGGACTCGACGCGCTCGTCGAGCCGCCGGCGGAGGTCACGCCGGCAGAGGAGATCGACCTGAACGCGTCCGGCTCCCGCGACGACGACGCGTCGGTGTTCACGGCCGGCCAGACGAACCGCGTCGAGGTCACACTCGACGGCTTCAACGGGAATCTGGCCGACGCGGTGCGGGTGACCGACCAGGTGCCGGACGGCTGGACCGTCGACGAGAACTTCGGCGACGTCGAGAGCTTCGACGAGGACAGCGGCGTGGTGACGTTCGAGGGGACGGCGCCGGCCAGCGGTGAGACCTTCGCCTACTTCGCGGAGGCGCCGGACGAGGGCGCCGGCGACACCGGCACGTACACGTTCGGCCCCGCGACGGCCGTGGCCGTCGACCCCGAAACCTTCGAGGACGACCCCGACCGCAAGCAGGGCTCGACGGAGGAGAACTTCGGCGGCACCGACACCAACACGGTCGCCGGCGCCGACACCGAGGCCTGAGGCGGTCGTTCGGGCCGGCGGCCCGACTCCGGAGGCATCTCCGCCGGCCGTACGACTCCACGTCACGGTCGGGAGGCGACGGGCGCCGTCGCCACGCCGGTCCTGACACCGACCGTTCTCGCCCGCAACCGACTTGTCGGCCGCCCCCGTCGTCGTCGGTATGACGGTCTCGCGCGTCGTCGAGCTGGAGGGTCACATCGTCGATTCCGGGATGATGCAGTCGGTTTTCGGCATCGTCATGGACCACGGCGGCTCCTTCGACGTCGAGGAGTTCGACATCGGCCGCCGGAAAGACGAGGAGTCCTACGCCCGGCTGGTCGTCACCGCCGACACGGACGACGACCTCCAGCGCATCGTCCACGACCTCCACCAACAGGGGGCCAACCCCGCCGACCCCGACGACGCCACCCTGGAGCCGGCGCCCGACGACCGGGTCGTCCCGCACGGCTTCTACTCGACGACCAACCACCCCACGCAGATCCGCAACGACGGCACGTGGGTCGACGTCGAGAACGTCGAGATGGACTGTGCGGTCGTCGTCGAGCCGGGCGGCGACGACGTCCGGGCGTACACCAAGACGCTGAACGCCGTCGAGGCCGGCGACCTGGTGGTGACCGGCCGGGCCGGCATCCGCGTCCAGCCGCCGGAGCGGCCCCGCGGCCGGGACGACGCCTTCGGTTTCATGCAGGGCGGCGTCTCCGCCGAGCGGCCCTCCGAGTCGACCATCGCGGAGATCGCCGGCGCGATCGCGGAGACGCGGGCCGAGGGCGGTAACGTACTCGTCGTCGCCGGGCCGGCGGTGATCCACTCCGGCGCCCGCGAGGACCTCGCCCGGCTCGTCGAGGCCGGCTACGTCGACGGCCTCTCGGTCGGCAACGGCTTCGCCGTCCACGACGTCGAGCGGGACCTCTACGGGACGTCGCTGGGCGTCGACACCGACACGCTGGACCACGCCCGCCACGGCCACAAACACCACATCTACGCCATCAGCGAGATCATCCGGGCCGGCGGCATCGAGGCCGCCGTCGCGGACGGCATGGTCGGGTCGGGGGTGATGTACCAGTGCGTGACGAACGACGTCCCCTACGTCATCGCGGGCTCGATCCGGGACGACGGCCCGCTGCCGGACACCATCACCGACGCCGTCGAGGCTCAAGAAGCCATCCGCGAGCAGGCCCGGAAGGCGGACGTGGTGCTGATGCTGTCGACGCTGCTGCACTCGGTGGCGGTGGGCAACTGCCTGCCGTCGACGACCCGGGTCGTCTGCGTCGACATCGACCCCGCGACGGTCACGCAACTGGTCGACCGCGGATCGGCCCAGGCCGCCGGGATGGTCACCGACATCGGAACCTTCGTCCCGACGCTGGCCGACGAGCTGCTCGCCGACTAAGCGCCCGGGACGCCCTCGCGGTAGGCCGAGACGGCGGCCGTGGCGTCCGACAGCGCCGCGGCGGCCTCGCCGTCGGCGTCCTCGACGAGTTCGTCGAGGGTACGAGTGATGCGGGCCAGCGCCCCGTGGTCGAGCGTGCGGCCGGCCTCGAGGGCGGTTTCGACCCGGTCGACGGGCGTCTCCAGGCGGTCGGCGGCCTCGTCGTCGACGGTCGCCCGGGCGGTTCGCAGCGCGTCGAGTGCGGCCTCGAGTTCGTCGGCGCTCACGTTCGAACCCCGACGGCGACGACGGGAGTATCTGACGGGAGTCACGTCCGTGCATACACCGGCCCGTCTCGCCGCCGGGATGTACAGACGGATGTGCCGGGACCGGGGGGCTCTTTAGGTGTCCACCGCAAGGCGTGGTACGCTCAGGTTCCCATGACAGCAAACGGTAGCCCCTACGCGCCGCACGCCGACGCCGACCGGGAGGCGATGCTGTCGGCCGTCGGGGCCGACGACGAGGAGGCGCTCTTCGACATCCCCGACGACGTCCGCTTCGACGGCGAGTTCGGCATCGAGGCCCGCGGCGAGCGGGCGGTCCGGTCGCTGGTCGACCGGACGCTGTCGGCCAACGACGACCTCGTGGAGCTGCTCGGGCGGGGCCACTACGACCACTACGTCCCGTCGATGGTCGACCACCTCTCGGACCGCTCGGAGTTCCTCACGAGCTACACGCAGTACCAGCCGGAGGTGGCACAGGGCTTCCTGCAGGCGCTGTTCGAGTACCAATCGATGCTGGTCGAGCTGACCGGCCTCGGCGTCGCCAACTGCTCGATGTACGACGCGGCGACGGCGCTGGGGGAGGCGGCCACACTCGCGACGCGGGTGCGGTCGACGTCCGGCTCCCGGGTGCTCGTCCCCGAGCGGCTCCAGGAGGGCCGCCGGCGCGTGCTCGACAACTACGTGAGCGGCCACGACCTCGCCGTCGAGACGTACCCGATGGACGACGGTACCGCCGACGTCGAGGCGCTGGCGTCGCTGGCCGACGAGGAGACGGTGCTGGTGTACGCCGAGACGCCGACCGTCCGCGGCGCGATCGAGGAGCGGGCCGACGAGATCGGGACGCTGGCCGACGACCACGACGCGATGTTCGTCCTCGGGTCGGACCCGGTGGCGCTGTCGGTGCTCGAGGAGCCGGCGAGTCTGGGCGCCGACGTCGTCGTCGGCGACGCGGCGACCCTCGGCGTCCCGACCGCCTACGGGATGGGTATCGGGCTGTTCGCCTGCCGGGAGGGGTACCTCCGGCAGGTGCCCGGCCGGCTCGTCGGCGCCGCCGAGGACGACACCGGCCGCCGGGCCTACACCCTGACGCTGCAGACCCGCGAACAGCACATCCGCCGCGAGCGAGCCACCTCGAACATCTGCACGAACCAGGCGTGGGTGGCGCTGCGGACGGCGATGCACGCCGCCTGGCTCGGGCCGGACGGGCTGGTCGAGCTGGCCGGCGACTGCGTCGAGCGGGCCCGCGAGCTGGCCGCCCGCGTCGACGACGTCGACGGCGTCCGGGCGCCGGTCCACGACCGCCACCACTTCCGGGAGTTCGTCGCCCGGACCGACCGGCCGGCGCCGGCCGTCGCCGACGACCTCGAGGCCGCCGGCTACGCCGTCCACGTCGTCGGCGACCACGAGATACAGCTCTGTACGACCGAGACCAACGAGGACGCCCTCGACGGCTTCGTCGCCGCCCTCCGGGAGATTGCACGATGACCGACGACACCGACCCCGAGACGTTCGCCTACGACCAGGCGCGCTGGACCGACGACGACGAGCGGTACGAGCCGCTGCTGTCGGAGAAAAACACCGAGGCCGTCGAGGTGGAGACGTCGCTGCCCGACGAGCTCACCCGCGACGAGCTGGAGCTGCCGTCGCTGTCGGAGCCGGAGCTCGCGCGGCACTACACCCGGCTGTCGGAGATGAACTACGGGGTCGACTCCGGGCCGTTCCCGCTGGGGTCGTGTACGATGAAGTACAACCCCAAGTTCACCGAGGACGTCGCCGTCCACCCGGAGGGGCTGGTCCACCCCGACCGGTCGGCCGACACCGTCCAGGGGACCCTCCGGCTACAGTACGAACTCCAGAACTACCTCGGGCGCATCGGCGGGATGGACGCGGTGACTCTACAGCCGCCGGCCGGCGCCGCCGGCGAGCTGACGGGCATCCTCGTCGCCCGCGAGTACCACCGCGCCGACGACGACGACCGCAGCGAGGTGATCGTCCCCGAGTCGGCCCACGGGACCAACTTCGCGTCGGCGGCGATGGCCGGCTACGACGTGGTGACGCTGCCCGGCGGCGAGGACGGCCGCGTCGACCTGGAGGCCCTGGAGGCGGCCCTTTCCGAGGAGACCGCCGCGCTGATGCTCACCAACCCCAACACGCTGGGACTGTTCGAGCGGGACATCGTCGAGATCGCCGAGATGGTCCACGACGTCGGCGGCCTGCTGTACTACGACGGCGCGAACCTCAACGCCCTTCTCGGGCGGGCCCGGCCCGGCGACATGGGGTTCGACATCATGCACTACAACGTCCACAAGACGTTCGCGACGCCGCACGGCGGCGGCGGCCCCGGTGCGGGTCCGGTCGGCGTCACCGCCGAACTCGCGGAGTTCCTCCCCGACCCCCACGTCCGGCGCGTGTCGCGGAGCGACACGGACCGCTCGAGCGGGCAGAGCCCGCGAGAGGGGAGCGACGGAACGTACGAGCGGTACACCCCGGACAACTCCATCGGCAAGCTCCACGGCTACGCCGGCAACTGGCTCGTGCTAGTGAAGACGTTCGCCTACATCGCCCGCCTCGGCGACGAGGGGCTGGCCGACGCCTCCGCGAAGGCCGTGTTGAACGCCAACTACCTGGCCGAGCAGCTGGAGTACGAGGTGCCGTTCGGCCCCTTCCACCACGAGTTCGTCGCGAGCGCCGGCGAGCAGGACGCCGCCGACGCCGCGAAGCGGATGCTCGACTACGGCGTCCACCCGCCGACGACGAAGTGGCCGGAGATCGTCGAGGAGGCGCTGATGACCGAGCCGACCGAGGCCGAAACCAAGCGCAGTCTCGACCAGCTCGCCGCGGCGTTCAACGCCGTCCGCGGCGACAACGGGGAGACGCTGGAGACCGCACCGGAGCGGGCCGCCGCCGGCCGCATCGACCAGGTGGCCGCCGCGCGGGACCCCGAACTGTCCTGGCAGGCCCTCGACGAGAAGTAGCCGCGCGACGAAAGCGGCGGGACGGCAGCCCGGGACGGCCGTCGGCCCTACGTGGAGGCCGCCGAGGTGTCGATATCGTCGATGACGACGAAGCCGTAGTCGCACTCCGGGCAGTGCCACTTCTCCTTCGTTCCCAGACGCATCTCCGTGCTGGCTGCCCGGTAGAACTCCCGCGGTTCGTCATATGCGGGACAGTCGTGTTCCAGCGAGAGGCCCATGGACGGAGGTCGTCGTCCCGAGGTATTGTAGTTTATTGGTTCAGACCGCTCGGTCGGGGTTCAGATAAGAAATCTGTCGGCGACTACAGTAAAGCCGAGGCTCGGGAGTCCGGTTCCGGTCGCGCCGACGGCGATGATCCATCGTGGTGACCATCGATCAGCGAGCCAGCCGGCCGGGAGGATCGCCACGAGGTACCCCGCCTGAAACGCTCCGAAGACGATGCCGGCCTGTGTTCCTGACGGACCCCACTCCTCGACGACCAGCGGGAGCACCGCCGAGTAGTTGAACCAGACCAGCACCGAGAAAAACAGCGCAATTCCGGCGACGACGAGGACACGTGTCCGTTCTTTTGCCGGGACAACCATGCCGCGAACCAATATCTATACGAAGAGGAAGAGCAGAATCAGGTTCGGAATACTGACGCCCGCCCCGCCGACCACGAACGCGACGACCGTCCCGATCGGGACGCCCTGGTCGACGAGCGGGGCAGCGATCCCGAGCATTCCCGACATACTGACGTACAGCGGTGCCCCTGCGAGTGCGGCCAGCGGGACCGCCAGCGGGTTCCCGGCGACCCCCTGGAGCCACGACGCGGGTACCGCCCCGTGAATCAGCGCACCCAGTGCCATCCCGAGCAACAGATACGGGAGTGTACTCACGAAGAACGACCACGCACCCTTCGCCGCGGTTGCGCCCCGTTCCCTGTGGGTCTTCGTCGCCCGCGTGTTCCGTGTCGGCGACCCCGCCGTCGTTCCGCCGTCAGTTACGACCGTGCGGTCGCCCGTCGTGATTCGCACGTCCTTGACCAGGTGATCGAGGTCGAACGTGTCGATGACGATTCCACCGACGACCGCGGCGACCAGTGCGGAGACGAGATAGATGGCCGTCACCTCGACGCCGAACAGCCCCAACAGCAGGAATGCGGCGATCCAGTTGACGATGGGAGACGCCAACAGGAACGAAAACGACAGACCCAGCGGTGCGCCGGCACCGAGCAATCCCGCGAGCACGGGTACGGTCGAACACGAGCAAAACGGCGTCACGGCACCCAGGCCTGCCGCCGCGACGTTCCCGCTTCCACGGTTTCGCTCCCGGAGCATCGCCTCGACCTTCTCGGGCGGCAGGTACTCCTCGACGAGCCCGACGAGGAACGACGCCCCGACGAACAGCGGCACGAGGATCGTCGCCAGATGGACGAAGTACGCCCACGAATCCAGCAGTGCGGTCTCGACACCGGGCGGAATCATGTTCATGTTCCCTCCGCGAGCGCGTCGGCGATGTCGAGCAACTGGAGGACGGCCGTATCACCGATGCGGTAGTACGTCCACTTGCCCCGTCGACGCGTGTTGACGAGTCCGGCGTCTTTGAGTTCGCCGAGATGACTCGCGACGGTCGACTGCGGAGCGTCGAGGACGACCTGGATCTCACAGGCACACAACTCCCCGTCTCTGAGCGCTTCGAGGATGCGAATCCGGTGCTCGTTCGAGAGTGCCTTGAACACCGCTCGTGGCGCTTCGAGTTCCGTGTCGTCGGCCGTCAGGTCGAACAACGACGCGAGTCGGTCGTCCGGGTCATCGTAGAGACGGTCGAGCGTCCGTCGTGTCGACTCTGGAACGGAGTCGGCCACCTCCGGTCACTCCCCGTCGTCGACTTCTTCGATCTCGACGCTACAGCAAGCGTCGTCGTCAGTTTCTGACCCAGTTCCGAACAGCGCGTCCGTGATCTTCCCGAGCAGCGAGTTCGCCATACGAATCGGTAATACTCGATATGCTACTAATAGTTTTCGATGGCAGAGAGTCTCCGTTGTTCTCTTCTATCCTTCGAGACGTCTTATCCTCCAGGGATGCCATACTGCTGTTCCAGTGGACATACGGCTGCGTGTCGGGCCGTCGTCTTCGTATTGACGAATATCGAATCGTTTGCGCCGTTCCGGTGGTCTCGACCCCGCGGGTTACCCGACCCGGTCGACAACAGCCTCGCGGGTCCGGTACTCGGAGTCGGAGTAGGCGACGACCCGCACCTCAAACGGCGCCGGGGTCGCAGGCGGCGATCTTCTCGCGGACGAGTTCGGCGCCGGGCTCGAACTCGAACCCGGTGACGCCGGTCGTCGGGCTCCGTCGCAGATGGACGCCCCGACTATCCGAACCACAACGCAGAAGGGTCGGCTCTCCCTCTGTGACAGTGTCACATGAATACGCCGGTCATCGTCGACGCCGTCCGGACGCCGTTCGGCGAGCGCGACGGCTCGTTCGGCGACACGCACCCGCAGGACCTCGCGGCCGAACCGCTGGCGGCGCTCCGCGAGCGCAACGGCTTCGACCCCGACGACGTGGAGGACGTCGTCTACGGCTGTGTCACACCCGTGGACGAACAGGGACTCAATATCGCCCGGCTCGCGCCGATGATCGCCGGCTGGGGCGACGGGGTCCCGGGCGTCCAGTTGAACCGGATGTGCGGCTCCGGCCAGCAGGCGGTCAACTTCGCGGCCGGACAGGTCGCCGCCGGCTACCACGACGTCGTCATCGCTGGCGGCGTCGAGCACATGACCCGCGTTCCGATGGGCTCGGACGGCCAGAGCGTCACCGACACCTACTTCGAGCATTTCGAGGAGCTGACGACCCAGGGCGAGGGCGCCGAGCGCATCGCCGAGGAGTACGGCTTCTCCCGGGAGTTCCTCGACGAGCTCGCCGCCGAGTCCCAGCAGCGGTGGGGCGAGGCCGCCGCCGCAGGGAAGTACGACGACCAGGTGGTGCCCGTCGAGACGCAACTGGACGACGAGAGCGTCACCGTCGAGGAGGACGAACACCCCCGGCCGGGGACGACCGTCGAGACGCTGTCGGGGCTGCCGCCGTCGTTCCGGAGCCCGGAGAACGGCTTCCACCACGCCGGCAACTCCTCGGGTATCGTCGACGGTGCCGGCGGGTTACTGGTCGCCAGCGAGGCCGCCGCCGAGGAACACGGCTGGGAGCCGATGGCCCGCGTCGTCGACACCCACGTCGTCGGCGTCGACCCGGTGACGATGCTGACGGGGCCGATTCCGGCCACGAAGGAGATTCTCGAGGAGAACGACCTGACGGTCGACGACATCGACCGCTTCGAGGTCAACGAGGCGTTCGCGTCGGTCGTCGCCGCCTGGCTCGAGGAGACCGGCGCCGACTGGAACCGGACCAACGTCTGGGGCGGCGCCATCGCCCACGGCCACCCGCTCGGGGCGACCGGCTCCGCCCTCGTGGGCAAGCTCCCCTACCAGCTCGAGGAGTGCGACGGCCGCTACGGCCTCAGCGCGATGTGCATCGGCTTCGGCCAGGGCGTCGCCACCATCGTCGAGCGGCTGTAACCCATTTTTTGCACGGTCGGCGCGGCTCCGTCGCGCCTCACACGGTAAAAAAGCGCGCGTGCTCCGTTCGGCGAGCCGGCGGCTCGCTCCACCTGCTCACGGGCGGCCTTGCCGCCCGTTCGCACGGTTCGAGGGACCTTCGGTCCCTCGTGGTCCGCGTGCGCTACCGGACTCGGGCGCCTGCGACGCCCTCGTCCGGAGAATCGCCTCGGCAGAGCCGACAGTGACTTCCGGTCGAACACGTCACGGCGAGGAGTATCTCGCGGTCGAACTGCTCGGAAACCCACTTCTCCCGAGACGAGAACTCACGACGTGAACGACGGATACGCCACGAACCGGCTACCCCGGCCGTCTCGCCGGTGCTCAGAACGCCGAATCACGACTGGGGATGAGTCCTTGTAGTATGAGGCGGCGAGCGATCACCACGAGCCCGTTGTCGAATCCCTCGCCGAAGATCGCCCGTTCGGCTTTCGATTCGGGCGCGATCGAACTCACCAGAATCGATCCGCGGTCGACCAACAGAAGCCGACCGATCGCCGTGTCGTCTTCGGTGGCATTCGCGCCGTGCAACCATTCCAAGCCCGACACGAACGTCGTGGCGGCCGGCACGGCCGCCTGCACCTCTTCCTGCAGTGACGCCGTCGACGTCGCGACGAGTAGCTCGACGTCGTCGTCGACCCCGTTGAGGGTCTCGACGAGGTTCTCCGTCAACAGCGACTCGTCGCCGATGACGAGCCCGATCTCGTCCGTCGCCGCCTCGATGAGTTGCTCCGTCCGGTTTTCGATCGCGTTCTGCTCCGTTATCGACCACACCTTTTGAACGGACGACTCGTCGTCTTCGTTTACGACGTCGACCGTCGCGAGGACTTCGTGCAGTCGCTCGATGCGATCCTCGTGCTGGTCGCGGAGCGTCTCGGTTGCCTCCTCCAGCGAAACCGCGCGAAACTGCTGGGGGCTCGAATGCTTGATTTCGACCAGCCCCTGCGCCTGAAGGACCCGTATTGCATCGTATATCCGAGTCCGGGGGACCTCCGTCAGGTTGCTGAGCTTTTTGGCGGTGCCAGTGTCGATCCGGGTCAATCCGACGAAACATCGAGCCTCGTACTCCTTCAAGCCGAGTTGCTGGAGGACCTCGATCGCTTCCTCCACGTTCGCATCTGTTTCCATATGTATGTATCCTAATAATTGGGCTGCTGGGTGTCGATTCGGTCACCTCACGTGGTCGGGGTCGGCCGACCGGAGATGAACTGACGCGGGCGTCTCTGTGGGTAGGGCACGATGAACGTACCCGAGGACGCCCCGCGTGAGGCCGCTCAGTGTCACCGACCGCTGCTCTGCCATGGGGGATTCGAGTACGATACGGCGATGCTGGTTTCGACACAGACGGAGCACCGAGTCGGAGAAGGGTGCCGAGCGACACTCACTGTATTTACCGTAGACGCTTGACCGCAATCACGCTGCGTTTTTCATCCACAACTCGTTCTTGTGTGGATGGTCGGGAGCGGACCGTGAGCGAGAAGCGGGTGGTCCCGATGACGTGCCTGTCGCCGTTCCGGAGATGTGACCCGACGGCCCGCCGTGTGATGCCGAGTTTCTCGCCGAACTCTTCCAGCGTGACCTCTTGGGGGGATTCGAAGTAACCACGTTCGTGGCCGAGCATCAGTGTCTCCTGCTGGGCGTCGGTCACCCCCGGTCACGCATGGCGGCTCCGCCGTCACGACATCCGGCGGCGGGCGCTGCCCGCCTGCGGCGAAAAGGAAGAAAACGCGCGCGAGCACTTCCAGTCGCGCCCCTCCGGCGCGCGTCGATCGGCGCCCGCTGCGGTGACTCGCTCGTCTCACGGCTCACTCCGTTCGCCGGCAGAGCAGAGTTCTGCCGAGCCCTCGCTCGCTTCACTCGTGAGGACGCCGTTCGACCGTTCCGAGACGCCCGCTCCGCTTACGTCTCGCTACCGTTCGTCGCCGGGAACCGCCCCGATGGACTTCTTCGAAGCCCTCCTCAGCGGATGCTATTCCCGTCGTCGAGTCGGTCAGTACAGGGTGTGCATGGAACGAACGCACGAGTAAACGTTTGACTCGACGTACAGACCTCGAAAGCCCTCGCGGCGCTCGGAGCCGCGAACGCCGGGGCGCCGCCGAGCGCCGCTCGCCCTTTCAGTCCGCCAGGGACCGCCGGCCGGAAAGTCGATTTCCTGGTGGACTGAAAGGGCGAGGCCGGCTCCGGGAAGCACGGCGACGCAAGCACGCGAGCAAAGCGAGCGCGCGCAGCGAGCCGCGCGACCGGAGCCGGCCGAGGGCTTTCGAGGTGTTGCGATCCGTTGCAGAGCGATTCAGTACGAATCACTCGTACCATACGTACATCCACAGAGCAGCTGGTTCACGTTACGACCGCCGGAATAAATAACGATGTACGCATCGCCGAGGGAAACATTCGAAGACCCTTCGGCGGTCATGATGCTGCGGACTGGCCGGAGAATCGGTGACGGCGGAACGCCCCAGGTATTCGATTTTCCGCTCGCCTACCCGGCGGTACCAGGAGTCCGGGCGGCCGCGAGCGGGGTGGCTATTTACCTCTCGGTGTCGAAGCGGCGGGTATGCAGGAGACGCGCAGGCGGGTGCTGGAGGCGCTGGCCGACGGCCCGGTCGGCGGGCCGGCGCTGGCCGACCGGCTCGGGATCTCGCGGGCGGCCGTCTGGAAGCACGTCGAGGCGCTCCGGGAGGCGGGCTTCGGCGTCGAAAGCCGCGACGACGGCTACGCCCTGACCGACGTCCCGGAGTTCGGCGGCGCGGCCGTCGAGTTCGGCCTCGAGGCGCCGTTCGACGTCGACTACCACGACAGCCTCCCCAGCACGAACGACCGAGCCCGCGAGCTGGCCGGCCAGGGCGCCGACGACGTCGTCGTCCTCGCCGACGAGCAGACGGGCGGCCGGGGCCGGCTCGACCGGGAGTGGGCCTCGCCGTCCGGCGGCGTCTGGCTCAGCGTGGTCTGCCGGCCGGAGCTGCCGCCGGCACGGGTGCCGGTGTACACGCTGGCGGCGGCCGTCGCGACGACGGCGGCCGTTCGCGAGGTCGGCGTCGACGCCCGTATCAAGTGGCCCAACGACGTGCTGGTCGGCGACGACGAGCGGAAGGTCGCGGGGGTCCTCACCGAGATGGAAGGGGAGGCCGACCGGGTGTCGTGGGTCGTCGTCGGCGTCGGGCTGAACGCCAACGTCGACGCCGGGGCGGTGCCGGAGACCGCGACGACGCTGCGGGAGCGGGTCGGCGACGTCGACCGGGCGGCGCTGACGCGGACGCTTCTGGAGCGGTTCGACGAGCTGCGGGCCGACCCCGAGTCGGTTCTGCCGGCCTGGCGGGAGCGGGCGGCGACGCTCGGCCGCCGGGTCCGCGTCGAGACGCCCGGCGGCGAGGTGGTCGGCGAGGCCGTCGACGTCGAGTTCCCCGGCCGGCTGGTCGTCGCGACCGACGACGGTCGCCGGCGCGTGTCGGCCGGCGACTGCGAGCACCTGCGACCGGTCTGAGCTGCTCCAGGGCCTCCGACACCGCCGGGTCGGCGGTGGCGCGCTCGCCGTCGGCGGGCGCCTCCCGCCCGCGGCCGGCCTCGTCGTCGACCGGTCGCCCGGACTCGCAAGTGTCGCGGCGCAGACGGGACATACCGGCCGCACGGGCCGAATGAAGACACGGGATGACCTGGCGTGGTCCTTACTCGTCCGGGGTGCCGAGGGCTCGGACCGCCGCCAGGTCGTTCGAGTCGTCGCGGTCCGGGTGGTGAAGCGCCTCGCCGCTCTCGCCGTCGAAGAGGTGAACGCCGTCCTGCGGGAGCCCGACGCGGACCCGGGCGCCCTCGCCGACCGGCGTCTCGCCGGGCGTCGCGACGGTCACCTGGGGACCCGCCGACAGGGTGACGTACACGAACGACCGCTCGCCGACCGGTTCGACGACGTCGACGCGACCCGAAAAGCCTGGCGTCCCGTCGTCGGCGTCGGCGTCGGCCGCCACCGTCGGGGCCTCCGGCCTGAACCCGAGCGTCACCCGTCTGCCCCCGGCGTCGGCCGCGGCGGTCGCCAGCCGGTCGGTGGCCGGATACTCGATGGGGCCGCCGAAGGTCGACGACCCGGGGTCGAAGGTGCAATCGAGCAGGTTCATCGACGGCTCGCCGATGAACGACGCGACGAACCGGTTTGCGGGCTCGTGGTAGCAGGTCATCGGCGTCGCGACCTGTTGGAGGCGACCGCCCCGGAGGACGGCGATACGGTCGCCGATGGTCATCGCCTCGGTCTGGTCGTGGGTCACGTAGACGGTCGTCACCTCCAGTTCGCGCTGGAGCCGCTGGATTTCGGTCCGCATCCGGCTCCGTAGCGTCGCATCGAGGTTCGAGAGCGGTTCGTCCAGCAGGAACACGTCGGGGTCGCGGACGATGGCCCGTCCCAGGGCAACCCGCTGCTGCTGACCGCCCGACAGCGAGGCCGGCTTCTTGCCGAGCAGGTCGGTGATGCCGAGCGTCCCGGCGACGTCCTCGACGTGGTCGCGGATCGCCTGCCCCGAGAGGTCGGTGGTCATCCGGAGCCCGAACCCGATGTTCTCCCGGGCGGTCTTGTGCGGGTACAGCGCGTAGTTCTGGAACACCATCGCGACGTCGCGCGCCTCCGGCGGGCGGCCGCGGACCGATTCGTCCCCGATGCGGATGTCGCCGGCGCTCGCGTCCTCGAGGCCCGCGATACACCGGAGGGTGGTCGACTTCCCACAGCCGGAGGGCCCAACCAGAACGAGCAGTTCGCCGCGCGACAGCGACAGCGACACCCCGTCGACGGCCGTCACCCGCTCGGAGTACTCCTTCCGGAGGTTCCGTAGTTCGAGGTGAGCGGTACCGTCGTCGCTGTCGTCCGGATTTCTCGTGGTCATTGTCCCTTGAGCGACCCCTCGATGAGTCCCTTGACGAAGTACTGCTGGAGCGCGACGAAGACGGCCACCAGCGGGAGCATCCCGACGACGCTGGCGGCGGCGATCGCCCGCCAGTCGTTGCCGAACTGGTCCTGGAACTGGTAGACGCCGATCGATATCGTGTAGAGGCTCTTTTCGCTCCCGAGGACGGTGTACGCCAGGACGAACTCGGACCAGAGAAACACCGTATTGAAGATGGCGACGACGGCGATCCCGGGAGCGACCGGCCGGAGGAGCACGTGTCGGAGCGTCTGGAGCCGGTTGCAGCCGTCGATACGGGCGGCATAGTCCAGCTCCTCGGGGATCGTGTCGAAGTACCCCTTCAACAGCCAGATCGAGAAGGGCGTCTGAATGCCGACGTACAACAGTATCAGCCCGATCCGCGTGTCGATGAGGTCGAGGCTGGTCATAACCGAGTACAGCGGCACGATGATTATCACCGACGAGATCATCTGGAACAGCAGCACGAGCCCCAGCAACTGCCGCCGGCCGCGGAACCTGAACCGCGAG
>PXRL01000013.1 GCA_003020965.1 Halobacteriales archaeon QS_4_69_225 | reverse complement strand
GCCCAGGAGGCCGTCCAGAACGTCTCCGCCATCATCAAGAAGTTCTCCGACGAGGACATCTCCCAGAAGGACGTCCACATCCAGTTCGTCCAGGCCGGCGAGGGCGGCGTCGACGGCGACTCGGCGTCGATCACCGTCGCCGCCGCGGTCATCTCGGCGCTGGAGGGCGTCCCCGTCCGGCAGGACCTTGCCATGACCGGCTCGCTGTCGGTCCGCGGCGACGTCCTGCCCGTCGGCGGCGTCACCCACAAGATCGAAGCCGCCGCCAAGTCCGGCCTCGACACGGTCATCATCCCGAAGGCCAACGAACAGGACGTGATGATCGAAGACGAGTACAAGGAGGACATCGAGATCGTCCCAGTGTCGCACATCTCCGAGGTGCTCGACGTGGCGCTGGCCGGCGAGCCCGAGAAGGACTCGCTCATCGACCGGCTGAAGAACATCACCGGCTCCGCGCTGGAACAGCGCGAGGTCGGTGGCACCGGCAGCCCGAGCCCGCAGTAAGACGCGACCGTGACCCGGTGGGCCGCCTTCGCCGGCGTCACGCTCACCGTTCTGGCGTTGCTACTCGTTCTCGCACGGCTCTCGCAGTCGGCGGTCGACCCGCACGTCCCGCGGGCGCGTCGCCGGTTCGACCGCCTCGACGACGGCGCCGGCCATCTGGAGGCGACGGCCCCGAAGAGACGGCCGGTCTCGCCGGCCGCGGCGACGCTCGCCGAGCCCGGGCCCGCTCCGACGACGCCGACCCTGCTGGCGAACGTGACGGTCTCGCACGGCCTCTTCGGGGTGTTGCTGCTCGGCGGCGTCTGGCTGGCCGACGTCCCGGCGGCCGCGCTGGGCGTCACGCCGGCCCCGCTGAGCACCGGTCCGCCCGCCGTCGCCGCCGGCCTCGCGCTCGGCGTCGGAATCGCGCTGGCGAACGCGGCGGCGGCCGGTCTCGCCGGGGCGCTCGAGGTCGACCCGAGCCGCGAACTGCGGGCGCTGCTGGCGCCGGACTCCGCCGGCGGCTGGGCCGTCCTCCTCGGAATCGTACTGCCGGTCATCGCGGCCTTCGAGGAGCTGCTGTTCCGGGCGGCGCTCGTCGGCGGCTTCGCCGCCGGATTCGGCGTCTCCCCGTGGCCGCTGGCCGTCCTCTCGTCGGTCGCCTTCGCCGCCGGCCACGGCGCACAGGGCCGACTCGGCGTCGTCGTCACCGGCCTGCTCGGGTTCGTCCTCGCGGCGGCGTTCGTCCTCACGGGGAGCCTGCTGGTCGTCGTCGTCGCCCACTACGTCGTCAACGCCGTCGAGTTCGGCCTCGCGGAGGGGCTCGGCTGGGAGCCGGGCTGAGCTACTTCCGGGCCATCGACTCGACGGAATCGAAGCCGTCGACGAGCGTCTCCAGCCCCGCGGCGAGCCGTTCGACGTCCTCGGCGTCCTCGCCGTCGACCCGTTCGGCGACCGACAGCAGCGACCCGGCGTGGTCGCGCATCTCCGCGACGGCGTCGGCGACCGCCGCGAGGTCGGCCTCCCGCTCCTCGACGGCGCTTTCGAGTCGCTTCCGCTCGGTGACGTCCCGGAAGTACACCGACAGCCCGTCGTCGGCCGGGAACGCCCGTACGTCGAACCACGTCCGGTACGGCTCGTAGTAGGTCTCCAGCTCGACGCTGGTGTCGGCCGCCAGGGCGCGTCTGAACTCGTCCTGCAGCGGGGAGTCGACGGCATCCGGGAGGACGTCCCAGAGCCGCTCGCCGAGCAGCCGCTCGCGGCTGTTTTCCAGCAGCACCGCGGCCTCCTCGTCGAGGTAGGTGATGTGGAACTCCTCGTCGAGGCCGAGGTAGCCGTCGGCGACGCGGTCGTGGATGCGCCGGAGGTGCCGGACGGCGTCCTCGGCGGCCGCCTGGGCCCGCCGCTCGGCGACGGCGTTCTTGATCCGGTTCGACAGCAGCGTCAACTGCTCGGCGCCGAGGTCCTTCTGGAGGTAGTCGGTGACGTCGGCGTCGATCGCCCGGCTGGCGATGTCCTCGGACCCCTTCGAGGTGAAGAGGATGAACGGGACGTCGGGGTCCCGCTCGCGGCACCGCTCCAGTAGCTCGAGCCCGTCGCTGCCCGGCATCTTGTAGTCGCTGACGACGCAGTCGATCGCGATGCTCTCGAGCCGTTCGACGGCTTCGGTCGCGTTGCTCGCGGTCACGACGTCGAGCGACTCGATGTTCTCCTCGAGGTTCGACGCCAGCACCGACAGTAACTGGCGCTCGTCGTCGACGAAGAGGATGGTGATGTCCTCGATGTCGCCGGCTACGGTCGGCGCCTCCCCGCCGGCGACGACACCCCGGCCGATGCCGGAAACGTCGCCGGAAGGTCCCCCCTCTTCGTTCCGTGCCATGTGACAGGGTAGAACAGCAATATATAAATCAATATGCCCTGTTCGCCTGCTCGAGCCGCGGTCGAGCCGCGAACCACAGGAGGTTCGGCGGGAACGGTTTAGTCGCTCGCGCCGTCAGTCGCGGGTACGCGGCCCGCCGGTCCCAGAGGAGGGCCTCCGCGTGGACTGTCCCGGACGAACGGTGACAGTGATCGCTGCGACCGTGTGCCGGTGACCGCACGCCGTCGTACGGTCGATACCGAAATGATTTGTAGTGGTCACTACGAATCGTCGCTTTGGAAGCCCGTGACCGACAGTGCTCCGAGAGGCGGGTGGACGAAGGGACGACACGTAGCGGACGTCGGCCGTGGCGTCCACCGGGTGCTGCACACGGCCGCCTTCGACGAAACACGACCATGACACCGGACAGACGAACCCTGCTCGCGGCGACCGCCGGTCTGTTGGCCGGCTGTGCCGGCCTCGAGTCGGACTCCACGCCGACGGACCGAACCGAGACCGACCCTCCCGACGCGACCGACGGTGCGGACCCGACCTCGACCCCGTCCGTGGGCTCCCGGCTCGAGGACCTCCGCCTCGACAACGTCGGCGACGAGCCGCGGACCCTGACGGTCCGGTTCGTCCCGGCGTCGGGCGAGGAGACGACGCTGGAGTTCTCGCTTCTGGTACCGCCGGATGAACCCATCGCCTGGGAGAACAACCCACTGCTCGACGAGGCCGGCCGTGTGACGGCGATCGCCGAGGCCGGCGGACGCGGTAGCGGTACCGTCGAGGGCGAACTCGACTGGCAGGGCGACGCCGACGACGGTCGAGGCATCGAAATCAGCTTCGACGAGACGGAACTGACGGTGGAGAGCCGGGTCGCCTGATACTGATCGCTGTGACCGTTCACCGGACGACCGCCCGCGGTCGAAGGGTCGATTCGGGAACGGCCTACAGCAGTCGGTATGATCCCGTCGCGCCGACACGCCCAAGCCCCCGCCGGCCCATCTCCGGGTATGCCCGACAGCGGGAAGATATCGCGGCGGTTCTTCGAGGAGCGCATCGCGCCGAACCTCGGCGCCGACCGCGACGACGTCGCCGTCGGCCCGAAACACGGCGTCGACTTCGGGGTCCTCGACATTGGCGACCGGGCACTGGTGGCCGCGACCGACCCCGTCTCCGTGCTGCCCGACCTGGGCTTCGAGCGGGCGGGCCGATTCGCGGTCGGCATCGTGCTGGCGGACGTCGCCGTCTCCGGGATTTCGCCCTCTCATCTCACCGTCTCCTTCTCGCTGCCGCCCGAGATGACCGACGAGGAGTTCGGCCGCCTGTGGGACGCCGTCGACGCCGAGTGCCGCGACCTCGGCGTCTCGATCGTGACGGGCCACACCGCCCGCTACCCCGGCGCGTCGTACCCGTGGGTCGGCGCGGCGACGGCGATGGCCGTCGGTGCTCATGACGACATCGTGCGGCCGGACGGCGCCCGCCCCGGCGACGACCTGCTCGTGACGAAGGGCCCCGCCGTCGAGGCCGTCGGTCTGCTGTCGACGCTGTTTCCCGACGAAGTGCCGCTCGAAGGCGAGGCGCTGTCGACCGCGCAGGCCCGGTTGGCGGAGGCCGACTGCGTCCGAGACGCCGTCGCGGCCGCGGCGGCCGGCGAGGTCACGGCCATGCACGACGCCACTGAGGGCGGCCTGCTCGGCGCGCTCCACGAAATGAGCGAGGCCGCGGGCGTCCGGCTGGCGGTCGACGCCGACGCCGTCCCGTCGCGGCCGGGCGTCGAGACCGCCTGCGAGGCGCTGGAGATGGACCCCTGGCGGGCGACGACCTCCGGGACGCTCCTGATCGCCGTCGACCCCGTCGACACCGACGCCGTCGTCGGGGCACTGGAGGCGCGGGGCACGCCCGTCGGGGTGGTCGGTCGCGTCGAGACGGGGTCCGGCGTCATCGTCGACGGTGCCGACATCGAGGAACCGAACGGAGACTCGTCGTGGGCGGCCTACGAGCGGTTGCTCGAGGCGAGCGGAGCGGAGTGAGCCGCAACTCCGACGGGCCAGGGCCGTGGGGAGCCGGGGAGCCTCCGTCGGGCGACTACCTCACGCTACCGGCGATGACCACACTCCCCGACGCTGCGCCCCTTCGACGGTCTACGACCGACCGGCCGGGGAGCGCTGTCTCCCGCTCAGAGCCCCTCCAGCGACCGGAGGCGCTGTTCGACCGGCGGCGGCGCGGCGCTGGGGCCGTCCCGGACCCGGTGGTCCGGGACCACGAGCGGCGCGGGGTTCTCCGCCAGCGCCGTCCGGACGAGTTGGTGGCCCTCCTCGTCGTCACTGACCCCCGGGGTGACCGTCGCGAGCTCCGATACCGACCGCTGGTCGCCGTACGGCACGTCGCGGACGGTCTCGAGGACGCGCCGCCGGTCGGTCGGCATCGTCATCGCGACGTCGACGTCCGAGAGGTCCGTCGAGGCGCCCTCGAGGTACGTCTCGATGCGGTCCAGAAGCGGCAGATCGGGGGCGGCGTCGGCCTCGGGCGTCGTCGGGAACTCCACCGAGAGGACGCGCCCGCCGGCGACGCCGACCTGGACGTGCCGGTCCAGGTACGCCGACTCGCGGGCGTAGATGCCGGCCTCGGGCTCGCTGTCCATGTGGGGGCTGGTGGCGGTACGGGCTTGAAAGTTGAGGCCGCTCCGAACGGTGGCACGTGAATGACGGATAGCAGTAAGAGTCGATACCCCTCGGGAATCGTACTCGGACGTACAACCAAGACTATCGAAAGCCCTCGGCCGGCTTCGGTCCCGGGACTCGCTGCGCGCGCTCGCTTCGCTCACGTGCTTGCATCGTCCGGGTTCCCGAAGCCGGCCTCGCCCTTTCAGTCCACCAGGGTGCCAGCTGGTCCACCGGCTGTCCCTGGTGGACTGAAAGGGCGAGGGCTTTCGATGTGTTTGACTCGTCGATTCTCGCAACCTAACCGAACACTGCCGCTACGAACTGCCGATCGGACCGACCAGGCAGTCGAAGAGCGGTTGGCGATGCGTTCGGCGGTCCGCAGTGCCAGCGACTGACCGATGTTGATAGGCTGGGGCCGGCGACGCCGACGGCCGCGCACGGTAACGGCTTACGACCGCCGTCGTCGTGCCGCCCTGTCGGGGAAGTACCGCTCGACGATGCGCTCGCCGGTTCGGGTCGCAAGCGCCTGTGAGGTGTTCGTCGGATTGGGGCCGCCGAGGCTGTTCGGCAGCACCGAGTTGTCGGCGACGAACAGCCGGTCGACGTCGTAGGCCTCGCACGCCTCGTCGGCGACGTAGCCCATCCGCATCGTCGAGTGGATGTGGATGGCGCCGGGCCCGGAATCCAGCCGGTGGATTCGCTCGGCGCCGGCGGCGTCGAATATCTCGGCGGCGATTCTGGCCATCTCGTCGCGCCGGCGGAGATCCTCCCGGCTGGCCTCGTAGGTCACGTCCGGGACCCGGCCGTGCTCGTCGGTGACGTCGCCCAACTCGACACCGTTGGATCGGTGCGGCCGGTCGTCGGTCAGTACCTGCAGCGTCACGGACCGGTCGTAGGCCGCCATCAGCCGCTTCAGTTCGGTGCCGACGACCTTCCCGCGGCTGTCCCACGGCTCGTCGCTCGCGTCGTTGGTGTCGGCGAAGCCGGCGACGCTGCCGGCGTAGTTCGCGAGCGCCGCGATGCCTGGCGGGCCGCCGTAGGTCTGCAGACAGCCGAGACCGGGGAAGTCGAACCGGCCGGCGATCTGCTGGCCCTTGTAGGGGTCCAGCGTCGGCTGACCGATGCGCTCTTCCAGCACCGACTCGGGGAACACCGCCGTCACCGCGTCGCCGTAGTGGATGGTCATGCCGCGGCCGACCCACTCGTTTTCGGGCAACTCGGAGTTGAGCCACAGCCGCGGGGTCTCGATGGCTCCGGCCGCGAGGACGACCGCTTCGGCGTCGATGCGGGTCGTCGACCCGCTCCAGGTGTCCCGGAACGTGACGCCGGTCGCCTGCAGATCTCCCCGGACCGTGTCGGTGTGGACCTGCGTGACGAAGGCGTTGGGCCGTATCTCGACGTTGCCCGTCTCCAGCAGCTGCGGCACGTAGCCGATGTTGGTCGACCGCTGGGCCTTCTCGTCGTAGTCGGCGCCCGTCGGGTGGGGGTTGCCCTGGATGGCGACGCCGGCGAGGGTGTCCCCGGAGACGTCGTCGTCGGAGAAGTCCCCGTCGTAGTCGCCGTCGTGGCGGAGCG
>PXRL01000012.1 GCA_003020965.1 Halobacteriales archaeon QS_4_69_225 | reverse complement strand
CTCCGCGCCGAACGGGCCGGCGAGGGCGACTGGGACGTCGACGTCAACGACGTCGTCGAGAGCGTCGAACAGCAGGGCGGCGACGTGACCGTCTTCTCACACGAGTTCGATCCCGGCCAGCAGCTGGCGAACCTCGGCGGCGTCGCCGCGCTGTTGCGCTACCGGCTGAACTGATACCGACTGCCGTCCGTCGCTCCGGTACCGAACGCCCTCGTGCGGTCGAACCGGTGAGTGACCGCGACGATCATCGGCCGTTCGCGGCGACACCGGGCCGCGAGCCACGGCCGGGCCCTCGGTGGGCCGGAACGGCCGTCGGCGACCCGGAGCGCCGCCGCCGGCGCGAACAGTCGGAGTTCGTGATGCGGCGTCGTCGACTCCGTCGGCAGGTACTCGACGGGTTCCGATGGTCGCCGGGGTACCGGAAAGCCGGCGTCACGGGTCAAGACGGGAAGTCGGGGTCGGACCACCGGCCGGCGAGGGCCGTCGGAAGCGCGTCCGCGATGACGTGGGTGAGTTACCCGGACGGGAACGCCGACGCGACGGCCGGCCGGCCGGAACGACGGTCGAAATACCACAGGCCGACGCCGCAGGCGGCCGCGAACGGCAGCGAGCCTCCGAGATCCCGTCCGGACGGGAGCAGGCTCACCCGGGCGACCAGGGGTTCGTCCGTCGGATCCGGAACCCGCGTGCCGACGGCGAGCGCGGCGACGGCGAGGCCCGCCGGGGGTCATCGGTCCGACACCGGACGGCGAACGGGGAGGTAGCCGACGGCCACATGACCCTCAGGTAGCATTCGCGTTTCCGTGGTGGCCGGGTACACCCGAGCGTTCCCATCCGTAGGCCACCGGGCCGGCCGTCTCGCCGCACGGTGAGCGACGCCGGAGACGGCCGTATCCTCGGCGCGCGGGCCGACCGTTCGCGGTCGGATCTAGTGTCGCCCGGACCCCGGAAGCCACACCGCCGATGCTGCCGGCTGCAATAGCGTAAACAGTTTCATCCAACACGGGTCTTGACTGATTGCCGACCGAATATCGCGGGGAAACGTCGGAAGAATTACGCCCGGTAGTACGAGACGATTCGTGGCTGCGACCCCGGTGAACTGCACCGGGAGGATGTCCGGGTCTCAGAGCCCGAGACTGGACATGTCGCCGGGCGTATCGGCAGGAATCTCATTGACGATGGCGATCCCGGAGGCGCCGACGGCGACGTTGGGCGACCCGAGCACGATTCCCTTGAGGTTCTGCCCGGTATCGGTGGTGTTTTCGTTCCACGAGCCGCCGGCGTACTCGAACACCCGACCGCTCTCGCCGATGGTGTAGCCCGACTCGTCCTCGATCTCGATGTCGCGCAGGGTGAGGTTGCCCAGATTGGTCCGCCTCCAGGCACCGTTGTACCGCTGGACGGTGCCGCCGCCGCCGACGGCCCAGACGTCGTCCGACCCGTCGCTGTCGATACCGTAGAGGCTGTTGTTCGCGTTCGGGACGCCGATTCGGTTGTAGGTCGTTCCGTCGTCGGTTTCGAAGACGCTGGCGTTCGTGTTCACCACGTGCCCCGACCGGACGTCGTAGAAGTCGATGCCGGGGAAGCCGTTCCCCTGGCCGACGCCGACGGAATTCCACTTGCCGCTCTGGCCGTTGTCGAAGCTGTAGGAGATACCGCCGGAGCCGTCGGCGGCGTAGACGTTTGCCTCGCCGCTCTCGCCGGTGACGGCGAGGTCGATGAAGTTGTTCGTGTTGTCCTCGGGTTCGCCATGGTCGTCGACGCTGCCCGTCGCCACGTCGTACTCGCCGATCGCGCCCGAAGAGCCGGCGAACCACAGCCGCTCGCCGTCGTCGGTGACGTCCGCGCTGAGAAGGTCACGGCCGTCGCCCGTGGCGCCGCCGTCGAGGACCTTCTCCCACCCTTCTTCGGTTCGCTCGATGATGACGCCCTCCTGACCGACGGCGTAGACACTCCCGTCGTTGGCCGCGTCTCCGCCCGCGTAGGCGACATCGTAGAGCGTTCCGTCGGTCGGCGTCTCTTCGGTTCTCCACTCCGCTTCGGCCGCTGCTCGGCCCGCGAGAGTCGCTGATGCAAAGGCTGTACCCACCGCTTTTATCGCTGTTCGGCGATTTATCATCATCCCCATGGCCAGATACGGCTGAATACTCACTTATACTTTTCGATTATATCCAAAAGTTCATGTAACCGGAGCTGCAGAGCGGCCTCGCTCCGTCGACGGCGGCCGTCGGTCCCGCGGCAGCGTCGACGACGCTTGCCGTGGCCGTCCGGGTGTCGGCCGTACCGCCGGCCCCGATATTTGGTCCCTGGGTCGACGCGTCCAGCGCGTCCGGCGTTTCCGTGTTCACCCGAACGGCCAGTGCTCGCCGGGTCGGTGTTCTCCGCAGGGGATGCGAACGCCTCACAGTGACTGCCGTGACCGTGTACCGGTTCGGCCGCACGACCCCGTGCGGTCGACACGGAACAGCTCACGACAGGTACCGTCACGAGGGCCGCCGCGAGACGTCGACGGTCAGCCCGTCGCGGGCCACCCGGACGTCGGCGTCGATCCGACCGCCGACGGCCTCGACCATCGACTTGTGTTCGCCGTCGGTGTGGGGGTAGAGATGCGTCAGGTAGACGCGGCCGAAATCGTGGCCGGCCAGCGTCTCGCCGAGCTGCGTCGGCGTCGGGTGGTTGTCGACGTCGATATCGTCGGGAAACGAACAGTCGTGGGCCAGAAGCGCCGAGCCGTCGGCGAGGTCCGCGACGGCCTCCGTCGCCTCGGTGTCGGCGGAGAAGGTGAACGTCGCGTCGTCGGCCTCGAGGCGGTAGGCCAGACAGTGCATCGAGTGGACCGTCTCGACGGCCGCGACGTCGTAGCCGGCCGCCGAGAACGACCCCGGCGACACCTCCCGGATCGAAAGGTCGAACCGGCCGGCCATGTAGTCGTGGACCGACAGCAGGCCCTCGACGAGCGCCTCGGTGCCGTCGGGGCCGACGATCTCGAGGTCGGTCTCGCCCGCCAGCCACCGCGCCTTCAGCAACGGCAGCAGGTCGGAAACGTGGTCGAGGTGGTGGTGGGTCAGGAGGACGGTGTCGATCCCCTCGTAACCGACGTCCGTCGCCGCGAGGCCGTGCATCGCGCCGCTGCCGCAGTCGATCAACAGCGGGTCGGCGTCGCCGCCGGCATCTTCCAGCAGCAGCCCGGTCTGGTTCCGCTCGCCGGTCGGCATCGCCGCGCCGGTGCCGAGGAAGGTGACCTGCATGTGCTCACCGTGGAGACGGGTCGGCAAGTGCGCTGCGGTAGCCGCCGCGAGACGTGCGTTCGGCGGCGACCGTCCGGCGACCGTCCTGGCTGGGCTCCTCGACGGCGCCGGCGCCGTCGATCCGCGGCCGGCGGTGACGCCGTTCGAGGTCGGCGTGCTGTACGCAACCCTCCTCGTCGTCGGCGTCCTCCTAGCGGTCACCCTCTCGACCCGGGGGTGACCGGCGCGGTCGCGATACTGCCGGACGCAGCCGGTCGAATCGCGGTCCGAGATCTCGTCGCACTCGCCCGGATACGTGGACCACCACCGGTTCAGGTGGTCACGAAATCGCTCCGGCGGTATCAGCCGTCGCGGCCGCCGTGCTTCCGGAACCAGACCCGCTCGCCGACCGGGGAGTCGTCCGGGCCGAGGTCGAGTCGGCCGACGAAGAGGTCGCGGACCGCCATCGTGACGACGAGTTCGACCGGATCGCCGTTCTCGGGGGCGACGGTGACGACGCAGTGGCCGTCCCGCTCGGTGACGGCCTCGACGGTCCCGACCGACCACCGGTCGCGGTGGTGGGCCGGCTCCCGGGCGTGGATGCGGTCGTGGGTCATCCTACGTGTCGGCGGCCGTCGACGGCTCGTCGGCGGCGCGGTCGTCGACCGCCGAAAGCGGCACCTCGACGTCGAGCATCTCGGCGCTCTCGGCCCAGAGCCGCCGGGCGGCCTCGGGGTCCCTGGCGGCCGTCGACGGCTGCTTCGGGCGCCGGTCGGCGAAGTACCGCCCGGAGACGTCGGCGGTCCGCGGCGAGACGCCGACGAACAGCAGTTCCGCGGCGCCGTCGGCGACCGTTGTCACCCCGGGGAGGGCGTCGAGCCGCCGGACCAGCCACGGCAGCGGCCCGGGGAGAAAGCGGCTGAAGCCGCTGCCCGGAATCGCCCCGGGGTGGACGCTGTTCGAGACGACGTCGCGATCGGCGGTCTCGAGTCGTTCCGCCAGCTCCGCGGCGAACAGCACGTTCGCGAGCTTCGAGTGGCCGTAGGCGCGGAACCCGGTCGCGGGGTCCGGCGCCTCGACCGACCCGAAATCCAGCGAGGCGCCGCGGTGGGCCGACGAGGCGGTCGTCACCACCCGGGCGCCCGGCCGGAGGTGGTCGAGTAGCTCCGCCGTCAGCAGGTACGGCGAGAGGTGGTTCACCTGGAAGGTGTACTCGACGCCCGCGTCGGTGAGCCGCGTCTCGCGGAAGACGCCCCCGGCGTTGTTGAACAGCAGGTCGAGCCCGTCGGTCGACGTCCGGACGGCCGCCGCCAGTTCCCGGACCGCGTCGGGGTCGGCGAAGTCCGCCCGCAGGAATTCGGCGTCGGCGCCCGTCCGGGTCAGTTCGTCGACGACCGCCGCCCCCGCCTCCTCGTCGCGGCCGTGGACGACGACGTCGGCGCCGAGTCGGCCCAGCGCCAGCGCCGCCGCCCGTCCGATGCCGCTCGTCGAGCCGGTGACGAGCGCCCGTTTTCCGGTGCAGTCGACGTCCGAGACGCCGGCGATCTCCTCGGGAGTGCTCACACACGTTCGAAGGACTCGACGGAGAAAACCCCAACCCTTCCGCACAGGGGACAAGCGCTAACTTCGGTCGGGGCGAAGGAGGGGCCGTGCAGACGACCATCGACGAACACGACGGCTGCATGCTCGCCCGCATCGAGGACGACGAGCGCGTGTTCGAGGTGACCTTCGAGGACGTCGAGCCGACCGACGTGACACTCCGGTTCTTCCGGGACGGCGAGGAGGTCGGCAGCATCTACAACGACGACGGCACCGAACGGACGATGGCACAGTTGACGACCGCCCGCGACGACAGCGACTTCATCGGCGTCCAGGTCCCGAAGGAGTTCGTTTCGGAGCTGCTGTCGGCCGCGACCGAGGCCGGGCGGGTCACCGACGAGTCGGCCGCCGAAGGCTACCGGCTCCGGGTGCTCTGAGACCCACGTCGTCCGGTGCCGTCGCGAGCGCCGTCGTCGCCATCCCCTCCGACCGCCGACGGCCGTCGGACGTCGCCGGCGCGGACGAGAATACGTCCGTCGCCGAGACCGCCCGCCGACACGCGGACGACGGAGCGACCGCGCGGACCGGTCGCATCGACGGCCCTATGGCTCCCGCTCGCCGGGTCCATCAAGACTGACGACAGCCGCACTCGGCGTCCGGACGGCTGCGACGAGTCGTACGGGGTATCCTCGAGCACGCCCAGGTGGCGGCGGACCACCCCACACGGCGCGAGAAGTGCGACTCGTATCACGCAGTCGAGTGGACGCCAACGGCTGACGGCGGCCGGCGCCCTGGACCCCCGGACGCGACTCTCAGCCGTCCGGAGCGTCGTCGCCGTGCGGGGCGTGGTAGTCCCAGGTGAACTCCGGCACCCACGCCCGGCATTCGGCACACCACAGTCGCCCGCGGTCCGGCGCCGGCTGTCCGTGCTCGCGGCCGGTGTCGGTCACCACCGTCCGGCCCTCCGGTCGGCCTTACGGGTGCCCGATAGTGCCGCGACGACCGGCCGGCGACCGACGTCGATCGACCCGCCGGTCGGACGGCGCGGCCGCTCACCGGGTGGGTGTCGGAGCCTCGTTTCGTCCGTCCGGCGTCGTGACATCACCGTCGCAACCGCTCCTGATCGGAGACGTTCGTGCTACGAGAGCCGGGCTGAAGGGTTCAGCGGTAGCGGCCGAATCTGCCCCGTCGTCCGGCGGTTTCGGGGAACGACGACCGGGGTCGGCGGGCCGGTACAGTCAGATATATGCCGGCCGGTCGACGTATCCCTCGCACGTGAACGTCGAGTTCGAGTGCGTCATCTGCGGTTCGACGGCGACGGCGACGGTGAGCGAGACGGAAGCGGACGTCGACGACCGGCCGCTGGAGACGCTGCGGGACTGTCCCATCTGCGAGTTGGAGACCATCTGGGTGGCGACCTGACCGGCCCGTCTCCGCCGGCGGGCCCGGCGGTTCTCCGGGCCGGGTCCTACTGTACGGAGTCAGACAATCGACGGCGTCGATTCGGGTCCCGGGACAGGCACGCGAGGGGACGGAGCCGCGTCGGATGGGCCCCCGACGGCAGAAGGTGGACCTATACCGGGTCCTGACGAGAGGCCGCGTGGGGAGTCGCGGTACCACACGTCGTGACACTACTGCTCTTCGGTGACGGTTTCCGGACTGTCAGTTTCGTCCTCATCGGCGTACGCCTCGTCGACGGAAGGTAACACCTCGTTCGCCGCCCGACACTCCGCCGAAAGCGCCGGACTCCGGGCGAGAAGTTCCTTCGCCTCCGAGCGATCGGGGGCGGCCGCGATGAACCCGACCCGTCCCAGCAGTGCTCCCGTCCCGGCCCGACCGTCGTCCACCGCGATGGAGTTGAGACGCTTTTTTAGTTCCATGGTCGCCGTCTTCGGCTGGTGCCCCTTGTGCGGTTCTATCTCGTTCGAGGCGGCCTCCGAGTCGTCTTCGACCTGCTCCGCGCGGAAGCGATAGATCACGACGAGGGGGTCGTCGAATACGTCGTCGTCGCCGTCGTCGTACGTGGCGCGCACGCCGGCGACGGCGTCTCCGACATCCGAGAGCGACGCGTCGGATTTGGAGGTCTCTATACGGGTCCGACCCTCGGTGGCAGGCGGCAGCAGCGATGCCAACTCCGCGTCGGCGTCCGGCGCCGAACAGTCCTCCGCCGTCGCGTCCCCGCCGGAATTGGACCTGTTCGCGGAATTGACACACCCCGTGACGGCGGCCACGACGCCGGCGGTCGCAGTCAGAACCGACCGTCTCCCGACCTGTTTTCTATTTTTCATAGGCTCAATTTAATACTGTCGTACAAGTGCTTTCTGTACGTGCCGGCGAGTCGAGCGGCATCAGACACCACAACTCGCGCAGTCCGACTCGAAAGCGTCGAGTCGCCTCACTCCGCTCGGCGGCATCGGAAATCGGTGATTTCCGATCAGCTTGAGAATCGCACTGCGATTCTCGAACGCTGCTTCTCCGAAGTTCAGATTTGCCGACGACATTGGTCGCTCCTCGCGTGGGTGCTCGGAGCGACAGGATGGGGACGGAGGGATTGTGAACCGGAGGAAGACGGTCACCTCACTCCGTTCGGTGCTGCGTCTTCCAAGGTTCAAATCCTCGACCGCTTCGAACCCCGCTCGCAGCGCTCGCGGGTTCTCAGTGGGGACGATGATCAGTCGCCCGCTCGGTATATCAGTCTGGAGTCTCGTCACCGGGCGCGTGGCCTCTGGAGTCAGCCGCCATGCCTGGCTTGGCCACGTCCCCTCGCCTCCGGCTACATCCGCTCTCGTCAAAGGGGTTTCGGTTCGCCCGATTGCATTTGTGTCCGGCGGCCGAAGCGGGTGCATGGACGAGTCGGTTCCGGTGACGGTCGTCGACGGCGACGAGAAGACGACGCTGTCGGTCGCCGAGGGACGGGTGCTGCGGGACGCCCTGCTCGAGGCGGGCTTCGACGTCTACGGAACGGTGTCGCGGCGGGCCAACTGCGGCGGCCGGGGGCTCTGCGGCACCTGTGGCGTCCGGCTGGCGGATCCACCGGCCCCGGAGCAGTGGCACGACGCGGCCGCCGAGCGATGGGGCTACCCGCGGCTGTCCTGTCAGATCAGGGTGACGGAGCCGCTGACCGTCGAGCTGGTCGAGAAGGTCGTCTGGGGACAGCTGCTGCCGGACTAGCGGTCGGTTTCGCGCCACTCGCAGTCCTGGCACTTGTAGCCGGTGACGAACTCCGTCACCGACGGCATGTAACCGACCGAGAGAACGTCGCCGCCGCAGTCGGGACAGTCGCGGTCGGCGTCCTCGATCGCCTCGGCGTCCATCACGCCCTCGCCCTCGATGAGTTCGGCGAGCTTCTCGGGAGTGACCATACGTCCCTCGACGACGCGGTTGTCGGCCATACCGTATCGGGGGGGTCGAGCCTCCTAAGCCTTTGCAGACCGCCCTACAGCCACGGGGCCCGGTCGCCGTCGGAGGCGCCGGGCGAGCCGTCGCCGTCCTCGACGGACCCGACGGCGCGGTCGGCGGCCTCGAAGGCTCTCGACTCGGCGTCGGGCGCCTCGTCCGGGTCGGCGTCGTCGAGGGCGCCGCCGTCGGCGGCCGCGGGCGGGGCGTCGTCGCCCGTCCCCGACGCCGGCGAGTCGGCGCCCTCGGGGCTGAACGCCAGCAGGGCCGTGACGCCGAGCACCGCGAGTGCCAGCGGCGCCTCCGTCGGGATGACCCCCAGGATGGTCAGCGGGAGGATACCCAAGGCGACGGCGCTGCCGAACCGGAACCGGTCGATGTCGACGTTGCCGCGGAGCCAGGGAGCCAAGAGAGCGACCCCGAGGGCGAAGCCGACGCCGACCGCCGCCGCGCCGGTGCCGTAGGCGACGAACATCGGCTCGGCGACGAGGCCGAACTCGAAGCCGCCGGGGCGGAAGCTCGCGACCATCCCGAGCCCGATGATGGCGCCCGGGTTGGGCAGGTACTCCCCGATCGAGGCGCTGGCGGTCTTGGCGGCGATGGCCAAGATGACCAGCGCCGCGAACCGCTCGAAGATGGCCATCGCCAGCACCGACTCGATGGTCGGCGCCAGCGCCGCCTGCAGCGCGGCGACCGGGATCACGAGCGCTCCGACCAGCAGGACCTTCTTCACCTGCTCGGCGCGGGTGCCCTCCATCTCCGCGAGCACGACCGCGAGGGTGGCGCTGCCGCCGAAGATGAGCAGCCCGACCTCGATCATTCCGAGAACGGTCGAGACGGCGCCGGCGAGCACCAGCGCCGCGAAGATGCCGTCGACCAGCGGCAGCGCCATGACCGTCGCCAGCAGCCGGGTCCCCTCGCCTACCTGTCGCTCCAGACGCAGGGCTATCGGATGACGCGATGCGCTCATACGTCAGGGTGCGGGACCCTCACCGTGGGTGCGGCGGTGGGTGTCGCGATACCCTCTGGAGCGTCGAAGGGAAAGCCATCGGGTTGCGACGTTCTCCGCTTTGATCATCCCATTGGCGAGTGTAAAGATGGCACCGGATACGAAGTCCTGTCGACCGGCAGTGCGCTTCGCAATGGGACTGGCGGAGTCCATACACGAACAAGCGGCAAGCGAGAACATAAGTGTTGCGTGGAACGGTCCCTCACGCGCCAAACGACCACACGGGAGCGCCGCGGGAGCGTCGCGGAAGCGCCGAGAACAGTCCGGGAAATCCACGTCGATACGAACGAACGTTTATCTCCGGTGTCGGTGCCACCGGGCGTGTGCCCCCGACGGCCGGTCTCACAACGCTTTTGAGCCGGGCCGTCCGACCGTTTACATGGCGAGCGACGATCCGTTCTCGGAGAAGCTGCGTGTCCCCGAGGCGCTGACGTTCGACGACGTACTGCTCCGGCCGAAGGAGAGCCGCGTCGAACCCGACGAGGCGGACATGACGACCCGTGTCTCGCGGAACGTCACCCTCAGCATCCCGGTACTGTCGGCGGCGATGGACACCGTCACCGAGGCCGAACTGGCGATCGAGATGGCCCGACAGGGCGGGCTCGGCGTCCTCCACCGCAACATGAACGTCGAGGAGATGACCGCACAGATCGAGGAGATAAAGCGGGCCGACGAGCTCATCATCCGCGACGTCGTGACGGCCGACCCCGGGCAGACGGTCCGGGAGGTCGACGCGATGATGGAGCGGAAGGGCGTCTCCGGGGCACCCGTCGTCGGCGACGAGAACACCGTTCTCGGCATCATCTCCGGCACCGACATCCGGCCGTACCTCGAGGTCGGCGACCGCGACGAGGTCCGGGAGGCGATGACGGACGAGGTCGTCACCGCCGGCGAGGACGTCACCACCCGGGAGGCGCTGGAGCTGATGTACGAGCACAAAATCGAGCGGGTGCCCATTGTCGACGACGACGACCGGCTGACGGGACTGATCACGATGGCCGGCGTCCTCGCCCGCCGGGAGTACGACGACGCCGCCCGCGACGACGACGGGTCGTTGGTCGTCGGTGCCGCCGTCGGCCCCTTCGAAGCCGACCGGGCGCGGGCCGCCGACGACGCCGGCGCCGACGTGCTGTTCATCGACTGCGCCCACGCACACAACCTCGACGTCATCGACTCCGCCCGCGACATCGAAGCCGAGGTCGAGGCCGACGTCGTCGTCGGCAACGTCGGCACCCGCGAGGCCGCCGAGGCCGTCGTCGACTTCGCCGACGGGATCAAGGTCGGCATCGGCCCGGGCTCGATCTGCACCACCCGCGTGGTCTCCGGGTCGGGCATGCCGCAGATCACCGCCGTCGCCGAGGTGGCCGACGTCGCCGTCGAACACGACGTGCCCGTCATCGCCGACGGCGGGGTTCGGTACTCCGGCGACGCCATCAAGGCCATCGCCGCCGGCGCCGACGCCGTCATGCTGGGGTCGTACTTCGCCGGCACCGACGAGGCGCCCGGCCGGGTCGTCACGATGAACGGCAAACGGTACAAGCAGTACCGCGGCATGGGGTCCGTCGGCGCTATGAACGACGGCGGCGGCGAACGCTACCTCAAGGAAGAGGAAGACGGCGAGGAGTTCGTCCCCGAGGGCGTCGAAGCCGCCAAACCGTACAAGGGGTCGCTCGCCTCCGAACTCCACCAGCTCGTCGGCGGCATGCAGTCCGGGATGGGGTACGTCGGCGCCGCGACCCTCCCCGAATTCAAAGAACGGTCGGAGTTCGTCCGCGTCTCCTCGGCCGGCCAGACCGAAAGCCACGCCCACGACGTCGTCATCACCGACGAGGCGCCGAACTACAGCCCGGAGAGCTGAAACCGGGCGTATTAGAAGTCGACCTACCTGCGGACATTTTGTATGATATAAGCTAATGCAACGGCAGCAAAGCTCAGATACAGCAGTGTTAGGAAAACATCTATCGGGGCACAAGCGAGACTATTACAACCGAAAAATCTGGTAGTATCCCTGGCCAACTGATACGCTGGCCATCGGCTGTAATGTATCCCGACGACGGTGGAGTAGAGTATGTGAGCCCCGATTATGGCTGCAACTGCTATACTCACGTTTTGAACCCTGATTGGGATTCTTGTCCACAAATTTCTTGAATTCATCTATTAAATGCGTATTTTCAGAATCTTGTATGACTGTTTGGGTCTAACCCACACTGGATCGTACTACACCTCCTCGTGTTTTCCGCAGTAGGTTTACCGTGGAGAAAACAACTCCGAATCTTTCACTCACCGTCTCGTTGCACGGGCCGAGGGGGATTTGAACCACGCCCACTCGCTTCCTCCGGTCGCTCGTGGTCTGCTTCAAATCCCGCTCTGCCGGTTCACTCGACGGCTCGCTGCGCTCGTCGTCTCGTTGCACGGGCCGAGGGGGATTTGAACCCCCGACCGACGGCTTAAGAGGCCGTCGCTCTCCCTGACTGAGCTATCGGCCCAGCGACTCCGTGTAACCGCGGTCGCAGTAAATAGGTTGCGTTCCCGTACGGCGACGAGACGGCCTCCCACGGCCGTAAAGAGTACGCGCCAATTAAGTGCGTCCCGGCCGTCGGGACGGCTATCATGAACGGGGCCGTTTCCATGACGTCGATGTCGTCGTACGCCATCCTCGGCTGCGGCAGCGTCGGTCATGCCGTCGCCGAGGAGTTGGTGACGGTCGACAAGAACGTACTCATCCTGGACCGCGACGAGGGGCGGGTCGAGGCGCTGCGGGACCAGGACCTCGACGCCCGGACCGCCGACATCCGCAACAGAGCGGTCGTCGAGGCCGTCGCCGACCGCGACGTCGTGCTCATTCTCTCGTCGGACGTCGAGGCCAACCGCGTGGCCGTCGAGAGCATCCGCGCGGCGAGCGACGAGAAGTTCATCGTCGCCCGGGCGTCGGACCCGGTCACGGCCGACGAGCTGCGGGAGGTCGGCGCCGACGTCGTTATCAACCCCTCGGCGGTGATCGCCGACTCGGCGCTGCGGGCGCTGGAGCAGGGCGAACTCGAACACCGGGCCGAGCGGCTCGCGGCGGTCATCGGCGACGGCGAGCGGCTGGCCGTTCTCGCCCACCGCTCGCCGGGGCCGGACTCCATCGCCTCCGCCGTCGCGCTGCAGGCCATCGCCGAGGCCAACGAGGTCGAGGCCGACATCCTCTACGAGGGCGAGATCGGCCACCAGGAAAACCGCGCGTTCGTCAACCTACTCGGCATCGAGCTGTCGTCGCTCGGCGACGTCGACCTCGACGACTACGACACCCTCGCGCTGGTCGACTGCGCGAAGGCCTCCGACCCCGTCGTCGACGTCGACGTCGACGTCTTCATCGACCACTTCGAGCCGGAGGTCGACTACAGCGCGACGTTCACCGACGTCCGACCGAACGTCTCCTCGACGTCGACCATCCTCACCAAGTACGTCCAGGAGTTCGACCTCAGCCTGCCGGAGGCGGTGGCGACGGCGCTGCTGTACGGCATCCGGGCGGAGACGCTGGATTTCAAGCGGGACACCACGCCGGCGGACCTGACGGCGGCGGCGTACCTCTACCCGTTCGCCGACCACGACACCCTCGAGCAGGTCGAGTCGCCGTCGATGAGCCCCGAGACGCTGGACGTGTTGGCGGAGGCCATCCGGAACCGCGAGGTGAGGGGGTCGCACCTGGTGTCGAACGCCGGGTTCATCCGCGACCGCGACGCCCTCTCGCAGGCCGCCCAGCACCTCCTCAACCTCGAAGGTATCACCACCTCGGCGGTGTTCGCCATCGCCGACGACACCATCTACCTGGCGGCCCGCTCGAAGGACATCCGGATGAACATCGGCAGCGTCCTCCAGGACGCCTTCGAGGACGTCGGCGGGGTGGTGGGCCACTCGACGGACGCCTCCGCGGAGATCCCGCTGGGTATCTTCACCGGGCTGGAGGTCGCCGGCAACAACAGGGAGACGCTGCTGGAGTTGACCGAGGAGGCCGTCAGGGCGAAACTGTTCGAGGCGATGGGCCTCGACAGCGGCAGCGGCGACGGCTCCAACGGCGGCTAATCGTCGGCCGTTTTCAGCTGCTCGACGGCGTCGTTGACGAGGACGACGTCGCCGACGGCCCGGACCCAGCGGTACGGCAGCAGTACGCCGTTTGCGCCCTCGAGGCGATCGTCGAAGAGGTCGCGGTTGATCTGCCCGAGCGCCAGGCCGGTGACGCGCTCGTCGGTCATGTCCAGCCGGAGGTCCTCGACCTCGCCGACGAACACGCCGTTGTTCGAGTAGACTTCCCGGCCGACGAGCGACGTGATCTCCTGAGGGGCGGGCTCTGGCTCCATAGCGGCCGGTCGAGTCGGGTCCCCTTAACTGTTGGCGGTGGCTGCCGACCCGCCGGCCGGCCCGCGGCCCGTCGGCTCGCCCTCTGTGCGGCCCGCACAGTTCCCCGAAGGAATTAATCGGGTCTCGACCTACCGTTCGGCATGAGCGACGCAGAAGACATCGAGGACATCCGCGAGCAGAAGAAAGAGCAGCTCCGCAGCCAGGCGGGGACGCCCGACGAGCCCGTCCACGTCGAGGGCGGCGACCACCTCGAGGAGCTGCTGTCCGACCACGACGTCGTGCTCGCGGACTTCTACGCCGACTGGTGTGGCCCCTGCAAGATGCTCGAGCCGACCGTCGAGTCGGTCGCCGCGTCGACACCCGCGGCCGTCGCCAAGGTGGACATCGACGCTCACCAAGAACTCGCCGCCCGATACCAGGTCCAGGGCGTCCCCACGCTGTATCTGTTCGTCGACGGCGAGCCCGAAGACCGGATGGTCGGCGTCCAGGACGAGGAGACGCTCGTCGAGGCGGTCGAGGCCCACGCCTGATACCGAGCGGCGAGTTTCGGCACGACGAAAGCGGAGCCGCACCGACGCTGAGTGACCGGGTCGCCCGGCACCGGGCGGTAGCAGCTCGCAGTAGTCATTGCGAAGCCGCCCGGTAGTTTTATACTCCTGTAAACTGCCCGAGCTAGAGTGGTTTACGAGACGGGCAACCGAACGGTCGACGACGCGGTCCGGCGGGTTCTCGACGGCGAGCGGCTCGACAGGACCGACGGGCTCGCGCTGCTGGCGCAGCCGGTCGAGCCGCTGTCGGCCGGCGCCGACCTGGTCCGGCGGGAGTTCTCCGACGGGGCCGTCGACGCCTGTAGCATCGTCAACGCGAAGGCGGGCGACTGCGCGGAGGACTGCGGCTTCTGCGCGCAGTCGGCGCACTTCGATACCGGCATCGACACCTACGGCTTCCTCGGCCCCGAGAAGGTCCTGGAGGCCGCAAGACGCGCCGAGCGCGACGGTGCCCAGCGGTTCGGCATCGTCGTCGCCGAGAAGGGCGTCTCCAGGGAGCACCGCCCCGACGAGTGGGACGACATCGTCCGGGCCATTCGGCTGGTGCGCGACGAGACCGACGTCGAGGTCGACGCCTCCCTCGGGCTGTTGACCGAGACGGAGGCGGAAATCCTCGCCGCGGAGGGGCTGAACCACTACAACCACAACATCGAGACCTCCCGGCGGTACTTCCCGGAGGTCGTCGGCACCCACTCCTTCGAGGACCGGCTGAAGACGCTGCGGCGGGCGAAGGCCGTCGGGATGGACCTCTGTGCCGGCGTCATCCTCGGGATGGGCGAGTCGCCGGCCGACCGCGTCGACGCCGCAATCGAACTCCAGGAGATCGGCGTCTCCTCGCTGCCGGTGAACGTCCTCAACCCGGTCGCGGGCACGCCGCTGGGCGACCGCGACCACGCCGACATCTCGAAGCCGGCGCTGTTGAAGACCATCGCGGTCTACCGCTTCCTGCACCCCGAGACGCGGGTCCGGCTGACCGGCGGCCGCGAGGTCAACCTCGCGCCCGACGAACAGCACCTCCCCTTCGAGGCCGGCGCCGACGGCATCCTCACCGGCGACTACCTCACCACCGAGGGCCAGGACCCCGGCGACGACATCGAGATCATGCGACGGGCCGGCCTGGAGCCGAACCGCGAGGTCAACGACTTCGACCCCGAGGAGGTACGGGACGGACACCAGGACCCCGCGCCCGACACCGCCGTCGGCACCGCGACGAGCAACGCGAGCACCGAACTCGACGACTGACAGACACACGACAATGAATAACATCGACTTCGCAGTTCTCGGAACCGGCGGTATCGGACGACGAGCGCTCGAGTACTCCACGTCAAAGGACGACCTGACGCCGGTCGCCGCTTGCGACCGTAACGGCGTGGCCGTCGACCACGACGGCCTCGACGTGGACGAACTGCTGGCGGCGACGGAGGGCAACATCGCGAGCGAGGCCGGAGCGGCCTCAGACGCGAGCGGGGAGGATGCCGACCCGCGACCCGACGGCGGAGCGACGGCGGTCAAACAGAGCGGCGAGATGCAGGGCGTGGCCGCCTCGGCGCAGGCCGACCCCACCGAGACGCCCATCGACGACATAATTGCCGAGTCCGACGCTATCGACGCCGTCCTCGTCGCGCTGCCGAACCTCGAACACGACTTCATTCCGCGGGTCGGCGAGCGGTTCGCCGAGGCCGACTACGAGGGCGTCCTCGTGGACGTGCTCAAGCGCTCCCGCGTCATCGACATCCTCGACGACCGGGCGGCGACCTTCGAGGAGTCCGGAATCACGTTCGTCTGCGGCGCCGGCGCCACGCCGGGCTTTCTGACCGGCGCGGCGGCGCTGGCCGCCCAGTCGTTCGTCGAGGTCGAGTCCGTCGACATCTGGTGGGGCGTCGGCCTGAAGTCCGGCTACGAGGACAACCGCGGCACCGTCCGCGAGGACATCGCCCACCTCGACGGCTACGACATCGAAAGGGCCCGGGACCTCACCGACGAGGAGATCGAGGCCATCGTCGAGGAACACGACGGCCGCATCGAGTTCACCGACATGGAGCACGCCGACGACGTCCTGCTGGAACGGGCCGGCATCTGCGACGCCGACGACGTCACCGTCGGCGGAATCCTAGACGTCCGCTCCGACGAGAAGCCGACGACGACGACCGTCGCGGTGACCGGCCGGACCTTCGACGGCGAACGCGGGACGAACACGTTCCAGCTCGACGACGACATCAGCATGGCGGCCAACGTCAACGGGCCGGCGCTGGGCTACCTGAAGACCGGCGTCCAACGGAACCGCGCCGGCGAGTACGGCGTCTTCGGCCCCGCCGACCTGATGCCCGGGTTCTGATCCGATGTCGCTGCAACGCGGCGGCGACCGCGGCTTCGACCTCGAAACGCGGCTCGCCGAGCGGGAGCAGGCGGGCCTGCGGCGCAGCCTCGACCCCGTCGACGCCGTCGCCGCCCGCGCCCGGACGGCCGACGACCCCGGCGGCGACCCGCCGGCCTTCGGCGACGAACGGGTCGTCCTCGCGGCCAACAACTACCTCGGGCTGGCCGGCGACGAGCGGGTGGCCGACGCCGCCGCCCGCGCGGCCCGCGAGGTCGGTACCGGCGCCGGCGCCTCCCGGCTCGTCGTCGGCGACACGCCCGTCCACCGGTCGCTGGAGCGGCGGCTCGCCGCCGAGAAGGGCACCGAGCGGGCGCTGGCCTTCTCCTCCGGTTACGCGGCCAACGTCGGCACCATCACGGCGCTGTCGCCGGACGTCATCTTCTCCGACGAGCTGAATCACGCCAGCATCGTCGACGGCGCGCGGCTGTCCGACGCCGACGTCGAGGTGTACGACCACTGCGACGTCGACGACCTCGCGGCGGCGATGGAGCGGCGGGCCGCCGGCGTCGCCGAGGAGTCGTGGCTCGTCGTCACGGACTCGGTGTTCTCGATGGACGGCGACGTCGCGCCGCTGTCGGCGATCTGCGACGTCGCCGAACGGTTCGGCGCGTGGCTGCTGGTCGACGAAGCCCACGCCACCGGCGTCTACGACGGCGGCGTCGTCGGCGAGCGCGGCCTCGCAAGCCGCGTCGACGTCCAGCTCGGCACGCTGTCGAAGGCGCTGGGCGCACAGGGCGGCTTCGTCGCCGGCGCCGAGCCGCTGATCGAGCACCTGCTGAACGCCGCCCGGTCGTTCGTCTTCTCGACAGGGCTGGCGCCGCCGGCGGCCGCCGCCGCCGAGCGGGCGCTGGAGCTCGCGCCCGACCGGCGCGAGCCGCTGTGGGAGAACGTCGACCGACTCCGAGACGGTCTCGAGGCGCTCGGCTACGACGTCTGGGGCGACACGCACGTCCTGCCGGTCGTCGTCGGCGACCGCGCCGAGGCGCTCGCCCTCGAGGAGCGGCTCCGCGAGGCGGGCGTCGTCGCGCCGGCCATCCGGCCGCCGACCGTCCCCGAGGGGACGAGCCGGATTCGGCTGGCGCCGCAGGCGACCCACACCGACGCCGACCTCGACCGCTGTCTGGCGGCGTTCGAGGCCGCCGCCGAGGAGGACCTGTAGTGAATGAGACCGTCGCCGTCGTCGGCACGGACACCGGTGTCGGCAAGACCGTCGTCACGGCCGCGCTCGTCGCCCGCCTCCGGCGCGACGGCGTCGATGCTCGCGCGGTCAAGCCCGCTCAGACCGGATTCCCCGAGGATGACGACGCCGGCTACGTCCGGGACGTCTGCTCGACGGAGGCGGCCGCGAGCCGGCTCCGGACGTTCGGCGAGCCGCTGGCGCCGGCGGTGGCGGCCCGCCGGGCCGACGACCCGCTCGCCTACGAGCCGCTGCTCGAGGAGAGCCGCGCGGCGCTCGACGCCGCCGAGGTCGGCGTCCTCGAGGGCGCCGGCGGGCTTCGGGTGCCGCTGTCGAACGAGCCCCGCCGAGAGATCGTCGACCTCGTCGCCGACCTGTCGCTGCCGGCGCTGGTCGTCGCCCGGTCGGGGCTCGGCACGCTGAACCACACGGCCCTGACCGTCGAGGCGCTGCGAGGGCGCGACGTCGACGTCCTCGGGGTCGCGCTGAACCGGTACGGCGGCGCCTCCGTCGCCGAGCGGACCAACCCCGACGAACTTGAGCGGATGTGCGGCTGTCCCGTCGGGACGTTGCCGGAGACGCCCCTCGGCGACCGTCGCGCACACGAGGCGCTCGTCGACGAACTTCCGCACAAACGGATGGGGGAGGAACTCCCCCTGTGACACTACGGAGCCCGAAGGCTCCATCGCGCCGTACGACATCGACCGATATAACTCTGTGCCAGGCGAGTGCCGTCAGCGGACTGCTGGCGGTCGTACGTCCGGGACGGCGCCGAGTCGCGACGGGGTCCAGCCGCCGGCCGTCGACGTCCGGCCGCCGGCCGCCGACCGCCGCTCACTTCCGCCGGCGAACCTCGACGGCCGTCTCCGCGCCGACGACCGACCCGCCCGCCCTCCGGCCGCTCGACCCGCAGCGTCGCGCCGACGGAGGCGCCACGGCCTTCGAGACGAACTCCTCGAGCCCCTCGCCCTCGGGGACCAGGTCGTACGCCGGCCGAAGGTACGCCGCGAAGCGGTCCCTCGACAGTTCGTCTTCGAGCCAGAACCGGGAGACATCCTCGATACGGGCGGGGTCGTAGCCGAGGACCACGCGAGCCGTAGTTCCGGCGGCGTCGCTCGTGCCGGCCGGCGGACCGCCGCCGGCAGAACCGTCGCGGTCACTCCGCGACGTCGGCGACGGTCGCCCCCGACAGCTCCCGCAGCCGGTCGGGGGCGATGGGGAACACCGCCTCGGGCGTGCCGGCGGCGGCCCACACCTCCTCGTGGTCGGTGAGCGTCTCGTCCATGAACACCGGGACGTCGGTTTCGTGACAGAACGGCGGGACGCCGCCGATGGCCCATCCGAGCGTCGTCTTGATGTCGTCGGCGTCGGCCATCGCCGCCGATCCGGCGCCGACGAGGTCGGCCAGCGTCGACTCGTCGACCCGGTTGGCGCCGCTGGTGATGCTGACGACCAGGTCGCCGTCGGCTGACAGCACGATGCCGCTGGCGATCTGTGCGACGCTACAGTCGACGGCCGCCGCCGCGTCGGCCGCCGTCTTCGTCCCCTCGGGGAACTCGTGGACGTCGACGTCGAAGCCGTGGTCGTCGGCCGCCCGTCGTGCGAACTCCTCGGCGCGCGGATGCATGCGAGGGACGGTGGCGGCGACGAAGCAAGAACCTCCCGGTGCGGACGGCCGCTCGGTCGGGCTCCGCGTCCGCCTCCGTTTCTGGCTTCGTCTCCGTCACCTCCGGCATCGCGTCGGCGCCGGACGCCGGCTCCGGTCCGAGTCCCGGGTCCGGTCCCAGTCCCGGTCCCGTCTCGACCGGTCCCTCGGGCTCGTCGACGTCGAGCGCCGTCGCGAACGTCCGCGGCGCCCGCCGGCCGTGCCGCCGACCGTCAACGCTATCTACCTCGACGGGTCACCGGCCACCATGCCGTCGACGTCCGCGGGTGGTCGCGGTGGTTGACCCGCTCGAACTCGTCGTCGTCGCCTTCGCCGGCGGGGCCTTCGGCGCCGCCGTCGGCGCCCTCGAGGCGTTCTCGCTGGCGGGCGTGCTCGTCATCGTCGGCGAGGCCGTCGACGTCGCCGCCGACGGCCTCCCAGGACCGAGCGGGGACCCGGCGGCGCTGGGGTCGAGCGGGCTGACCGCCCTCACCGGTCTCGGGCCGCTGTTCGGCCCACACGTCGCCTTCGCCGGCGGCGCGGCCGCCACCGCCTTCGCCGCCCGCCAGGGGTATCTCGATTCCGACTTCGAGTACCACGAGGCCAAACACGTCACCGCGGCGCTCGGCCCGCGGGCCGACGTGATGGCCGTCGGCGGCGCCTTCGGCGTCGTCGGCGTCGGCCTCGTGGCGGCGTCGGTCCGGCTCGGGCTGCCGTTCGACCCCATCTCCTTCGGTATCGTCGTCTCCGGGCTGTTGCACCGGCTGGTGCTCGGCTTCCCGCTGGTCGGGACGGTCCGCGGGGAGACGCCGCTGGACATGACGCCGTACGAGCGGCGAATCCGGCGACCGCCCCGGGCCGACGGCGGCGATAACCGGCGCCGGTTCGCCGTCGAGCCGTGGCTTCCCGGCCAGTCCGATCCGGCGCGGGCGGCGCTGCTCGGGGCGGTCGTCGGCGTCGTCGGTGCCTTCCTCACCTTCCGGACCGGCAGCCCGTTTCTCGCCTTCGGGCTGGCGGCCGCGACGTTACTGTTTCGCTGCGCCGGCGTCGAGCGGGTTCCCGTCACCCACCACGCGGCGCTGGTCTCCTCGCTCGCGGTCGTCGGGCTGGCGGGCGGGGCGGCGACGCCGGCGGCGTTCGCGGCCGCCACGAGCCCGGCGGTCGCCCTCCTCGTAGGGGCCGTCTTCGGCGCCGTGACCGCCCTGGCCGCCGAGCTCGCACAGCGGCTGCTGTACGCCCACGCCGACACCCACCTCGACCCGCCGGCCGTCGGTATCCTCGTCGGGACGTCGCTGGTCGTCCTGCTGGACCTGGTCGACGTCTTCCAGCAGTCGCTGCTGCCGACGCTCGGGCTTTAGTCGACGCTCGTCGCCACCCGCTCGCCGAAGGCGCCGAGGAGGTCGCTCTCGTCGACCCGCTCGGTGCACGGCGCCTCGTGGGGGTGAAGTCCGACGGCGCAATTGCGGAGCGGCCCGTAGCCATCAGCGGTTGTCTCCGCGGGCAGGGTGACCTCCGACCCGGCGACGACCTCGCCCCAGGCATGTCGACCGGCAGTTGAGGCGGTCGAAGCGGTCGAAGCGGTCGAAGCAGTCAAGCAGGCGGCCGGTCCCCTCTCGACGAGCGCGGCCGAAATGTCGTCGGTCGGCGGCGGCGCCGTCGCGTCGGCGGTCGGTCCCGGATTAGTCCTCGTCGGGCCGGCCGACGGGGTTGTACTGGCCGTTGATGTCCCACTCGTGGATGCAGTGCTTGTTGCCGACCCGTCGCTCGCCGTTCTCGGCGGCGATGACCCACTTGCCGGCCGACTCGTCCCAGACGTCGGTGCGGCCGCAGCGCTGACACCGGCGGCGGTCGGGAGGCACGATCTCGGCGCCCATGTCCGGTCCGACGAGAGCCACCGTAATCAACGACACGGCGCCGAACCGCACGCGTCATTAGCCCGCGGGTCGGAGCCGTCGGCATGCGTCGGCGCGCGCTGCTGGCCTCGGTTCCCGCGGCGGTCGCGGCCGGGAGCGCCGGCTGTACCATCGGCGGCGAGCCGCCGCCGACGGACGAGCTGACGCTGTCGTCGCCGGCCTTCGAGGAGACGCTGCCGCGGCGGTTCACCTGCGACGGCGAGGGGGCGTCGCCGCCGCTGGTCGTCGAGGGCGTCCCCGACGGCACCGCCTCGCTCGCACTGCTCGGCGAGTGGCTCCGGGGGTACGACCCCGGGACGATATGGACGGCGTGGAACCTGCCGCCCGAGAACCCGCTTTCGGTTCCGACCGACCGCCCGCGAACGGAGCGGCTCGAGGAGCCGGCCGGCGCCGTCCAGGGGACCAACGACGAGGGGTTCGTCGGCTACCGCTCGCCGTGTCACGAGACGCCCGGCGACGGCGACTACCGGTTCAGCGTGCTGGCGCTGGACGCCGAACTCGACCTCGAGGCGGGCGCCGGCCGGGACGCCTTCGACGACGCCGTCGAGCCGCGGGTCGTCTCGAGCAACCGGCTCAGGGCGACCTACGAGCGGTTCTGAGCGCGACGACGACACGGTTATTCGTCGGCTCGACCAAACGATCGTATGGCCCTCGACGTGGACCCGCCCGACCCGCCCCGGCTGGAGGAGACCGACCCCAACCAGTACGAGGACGCGGAGGTGGTCGGCGACACCGACTACAGACGCGAGGAGATCGAGACGCTGCTGGCAGAGGGCGCCTGGGAGCAGGCGTTCGAGCGGTGGGCCGCCGACGCCGGCGTCGACGAGCGGACCTTCGAAATCATGCTCGACCTGGAGCTGTTCGACCGCTACGACTTCTTCTGGGACGCCTTCGCCGACCGCGTCGGCTACCACGCCCCGGGCCTGCCGGAGGACTGGAAGGAGCGGGACGTCCACCCCGGGCTGGAGTCGTGGGAGGCCGTCTCGGGCATCAACGCGGCGCTGGCGGAGCTGGGCGACACGGTGAGCCGGACGCTGAAGGCCGACTACATCGACTGGGAGACGGAGTACGAGGCGCCGGACGACCTGCCGGAGTTCGAGTAGTCAGTCGAGGCGGTCGGCCACCTGCCGGAGCTGTTCGCGGCGCTCCTCGAGGGCGGCCTCCCGGCGGGCGGCCTCGGCGTCGGTCGGGCAGTCGACGTCCGGCACCGCCGTCGGCCGACCGGACTCGTCGAGGGCGACGAACGTGAAGAACGACGACGTCGCCGGCCGCCGGTCGCCGCCCTGGGGGTCCTCGGCGTGGACGTCGACCTTCACGTCGAGGCTCGTCCGGCCCGTCGCGAAGACGTACGCCTCGATCACCGCCACCTCCCCGAGGTCGATCGGGCTGACGAAGTCGACGTTGTCCATCGAGGCGGTGACGCACTGGGTGCCCGCGAACCGCATGCTCGCGGTGACATCCTCCCCGTCCTAAACGGCGGGGCTTCCCCTACGAGGGGAATCCGGGTTGGCAGGTTTCAATCCGAGTACGCCGCGAGCGTCATCTGCGAGGATTTCTCGCTCGTCTCACGGTGGACTGTGGCGCTGTCACGGGCGCTCCCATCCTGTAGCGAGTCATCGCGTTCGGGTTCCCAACGGACGCTCTCTCCCCACGGGTTAGCGCGACCGGCGATGTTCGCCGCCGCGTTAATATCTGCTTGGAACTCTGATATGTGGCAGTCTTCGTGCGAACACACAAACTCCGCTTGCTGACTCCGCCGACCGAGCCGACCGCAAGCGTGGCAGGTTTGGGAAGTGTACGCCGCATTAACGTACTCGACGCGAATCCCTGCCTCGGTCGCTTTGTCCTCGATTCGGCCCTGTATCCGGGCAAATGCCCACGCGTGAAGCCGCCGGTTCATGAACTTCCCGTAGTCCAATTGCTCACGGATGTACGATAGGTCTTCGAGAACGATGACCGGGTTCTTGAACTGTTGGGCGTATTCAACGGACTCACGGGACGCCTTCTCGACAATATCGGTCAGAGCGTTTTGATAGTGGCCGAATCGTTCGTCCACGCGCCACTCGGCGGCGTCTCTTAACTGTAGCCGCCGGAGCGTGGTGAACATCTCTTTGCGGAGGTGTCGCGCCTGACTGCCGCTAACGAGCAGCGGCTTCCGTGGTACGTCGCGTTTGAGGGCACAGCCCGTAATCAACGCGCTCTCGCCTACGTCGAAGCCGATGTACGTCGGGTTGTCCGGGTCGGTCGGTTCTTCGACCGGGTACTCGACAGTGACGTGCAATTCCCACGATGTGCGGTGTCGCTGTAGCCGCAATTCGCCCGCCTTCGCGTCTTCGGAAAGCAGGTCGAACCACAGGGATTCTTGTTCGGGGTTAATCAGAAGGGGAATCCAGAAGTTCGTCCCGCGTCCGGGTTGCGGGACCTGCCACACGAAGCCATGTTCGCGCTCCTCGGAGTAGTCGAACGTCGCGGCCCGGTTGACGAGTCGAATCGGGTGGTCGCCGTCTAACTCCTCAGCGTTATACGTCGAACGGAGTTTCGGGACGTAGGACTTGAGCGCGTCTTTGGCTTGGTACGGCAGGTCATAGGGCGTCACAACGTCGTTGACGGCAGACATTGTATCTGCCCCGTTGTCGAAGGCGTCGTGGAGTGCGGTTCGGTACGTGTCCAAGAGCCGCTGTAGGCGTTGCTCTTTGCCTGCGGTAGGCGTAGCGAGCATGGCCTGTAGCGTCTTTGTCACCGTCTCGGACACACCCGTAGATAGAACGTATACAAAATTAAGTGTGACGGAGAGAAATAATAAGATATGCCACACATCAACTTCGAGATAGACGAAGAACAGTACGAGTCGCTGAAAGAGACGAAGAAGCGCCACGGGCTGACGTGGAAAGGGATGTTACTTCACGCGCAACGGGAGTTGGATTCCGGCTCGGCCACCGAGTAGCGGTTAGTTAGTACCGTGTCGCATTCCTTCCCGTCCTAAAGGGTGGGATTCCCTGCTTGAATTAAGATGGCCGCGCAGATGTCCATCCAGTGGAGCACGACGCCGCCGAGCGCCCGCCCGAGGGTGTTGGTCTCGTTCGGCAGCAGCATCTCGGTCATCTCCGTGCGTGATTCGGCCAGGGTTGCCACGAACGGGACGAGGGGTCGCCGGCCGAAGGCCGCTTCGGTCCGCGGGCGGGGGAAAGGGGTGGATGGGCGGTGTTCAGATAACCACCGGCGAACCGGTCCGTTTCTGCCGGCGAACCAACCGAATCCTGGCGGACTGAAAGGGCGAGGTACTCTCGGCGACCCCGGACGACGCAAGCACCACAGGGAGCAACGCGACCGAGGAGCGCAGCGAGTCCCGGGAGTCGAGAGTGCCGAGGGCTTTCTCGACCCGGACTCTCTTATCTGAACACTACCCTAAGCGGCAGGAAAAAATAATATTAAGAATAAAAAGTCAGTCACCGTCGGCCGGTAGTGTTCAAATAAGAGGTCCTGCGGTTCTAGCGTCGTCGGAGCCGCCGACCGGTCGGCCCCTTCCAGTCCCACCCGGTGGTGGCCTTCATAGTCCACCGCCGCTTATCTGAACACCGCCGGTGGACGATACCGCGGGTTTAACTTGCCGGCCCCGGTAGTAGACACGGAATGGAGCGTGGGCGGATGGAAACCGGAGTCGACGTCGTCGACGACTACCTCGACGGCGGCATCCCGGCGGGGTCGCTCGTCGCCGTCGTCGCCCCGCCGCAGACACAGAGCGAGCTCCTGCTGTACCGGGTCACCGCACAGCGGCAGACGCTGTATCTCTCGACGCTGCGCAACGAAACCAGCGTCAAGCGAGCCTTCAACCGCCAGGCGATCGACGTCGGCAACCCGATGGTCGCCTACGCCGAGCCGGACACTCCCTTCGACGAGATCGGCGACGTCGTCGGGCGGGCCAACACCGAGACCAACATCATCGTCGACACCGCCGACACCCTCGAGCGGCGCGACCACGCCGACTACCAGTCGTTTCTCAACAAGCTCCACACGTACGTCCAGCGGACCGGAAGCCTCGGGCTGCTGCACTGTCACGGGACCGACCCGACCGGGGGGCGGACGGTGACGCTCGGCATGGCGGACATCGTGTTCGAGCTCCGTCGCGACGTCACGAGCAGCGAGATCGAAACGGCGCTTCTGGTCTCGAAGTTCCGCGGCGGCAGCGCCCTCACCGAGCCGATCAAACTGGAGCTGACCGACGACGTGACCGTCGACACCTCCCGGGACCTCGCGTAGCGGCGGTTCCGGGGTCGGCGCCTGTGGCGTCCTGAACGTTTTTGAGGGTCTAACACGTGTACCTCGGATTGTGAGCGAAACCAAGTGGGGTCGCGGGCGGGGTGATTCGGACGACAGCGGGGGTGTGGAGCTCACGGAGGCGGTCGAGTCGGCGGCGCGGCTGACCCGGACGCTGGCTCGACGGTCGGTCAACGTGGCGCCGGAACTCGACGAAGACGGCTTTTTCACGGACGTGGCCGGCAACGAGACGCTCGTCGGACGGGACGACCTCGAGCGGGCCGTGCCGGCCCACAAGAAGCGTCACTTCGACGAGGTCGAGCGCTACTGGGTGAACCGGCCGTACGCCTTCGTCATCATCTTCCGGTCGAAAAAGGAAAACGAGCTGAAGTACTACGTAATCGAGCCACACCTCACCGACGTCGAGTCGGAGCTGCTGGAGTTTCTCACCGAGAAGCTCGCCGACGCCATCAAGTACTCCCAGGAGGCGGAACACAGAAACGAGACGACGGCCGAGCGCGCCGAGGTCATCGAGGCCGAAACCAAGCGCCTGCTCGACCGGTACAACCTCATCGACGACGGGCTGGCACAGAAGCTCGGCATGGAGGGCGGCAGCCGGTTCTCGCGGCTGGCCGGCTCCGTCGCCGACCTGTTCGGCGAGGACGAGGAAGACGGCGACGACCGGTCGGTCCGGGAAACGCGGGGCATCTACCCGCCCGAGGAGGCGGTCGGCGACCCCGACGGCATCGCCGTGCGGCCACGACCGGCCGTCGAGGCCGACGGTTACGACGCCCTCACCGAGTACCAGATCGAGAAGCTGCTGTACTACCTCAAGCGGGACTTCGTCGGCTACGAACGCATCGACGGCGTCAAACACGACATCAACGTCGAGGACATCTCCTGTGACGGCTACAACTCCCCGGTGTTCGTCTACCACACCGCGTACGAACAGACCATCAGCAACGTCGCCTACGAGGACGACAGCCTCGACGACTTCGTGGTGAAGCTCGCCCAGCGGTCCGGCAAGGGCATCTCCAAGCGCCAGCCACAGGTCGACGCGACGCTGCCCGACGGCTCCCGCGCGCAGTTGACCCTCGGCACCGAGGTCTCCGACCACGGGACGAACTACACCATCCGACAGTTCAAGGACGTCCCCTTCACGCCCGTCGATCTCATCAACTGGCACACCTTCTCCCTCGAGGAGATGGCGTTCCTCTGGCTCTGCATCGAGAACCACAAGAGTCTCATCTTCGCCGGCGGGACGGCGTCCGGCAAGACCACCTCGCTGAACGCCGTGTCGCTTTTCATCCCCTCGAAGGCCAAGATCGTCTCCATCGAGGACACCCGCGAGGTCGAACTCCCCCAGCGCAACTGGATCGCCAGTGTCACTCGGCCCTCGTTCGCTGACGACGAGGCCGGCGACGTCGACGAGTTCGACCTGCTGGAGGCCGCCCTCCGGCAGCGGCCGGAGTACATCGTCATGGGCGAGGTCCGCGGCGAGGAGGGTCGGACGCTGTTCCAAGTGATGTCGACCGGCCACACGACGCTGACGACGTTCCACGCCGACTCCGTCGGCGAGGTGGTCAAGCGGTTCACCACCGATCCGATCAACGTCTCGAAGACGCTGTTCACGGCGCTGGATCTCGTGTCGGTACAGGCGCAGACGCGGGTTCGCGGCGAGAAGGTTCGCCGGAACCAGAAGATAACCGAGATCAACAGCTACGACGCCGAGAACGACGAGATCAACGTCCAGGACGTCTTCCAGTGGGCACCCGGCGACGACGGCTTCGAGCGCCAGCGGGGGCCGCAGATCCTCAGCGAGATCATGTTCGACCGCGGCTGGTCGCGGCGCCGCCTGGAGGACGAACTCCGCAAGCGGACGGTCATCCTGGCGTATCTCATCGAGCACCGGATCTCGGCCTACGAGAAGGTGTCGGCGACGCTGCAGGCGTTCATCAACGACCCCGACACCATCATCGCGCTGGTGGCTCAGGACCGCCTGGAGTCGAGTCTGGACGACCTCCGGGAGATGGAGACGGTGTTCATGGACATCGACGACGAGACGGAGGCGCTGGTCCCGCGGCCGAAGCCGGACGAGGAAACCCGCGAGCAGGCCGCGGAGATCCTCGCGGAGGCCGAGACGATGCTGGAGAGCTACCGCGAGGAGTCGACGCCGGGCGTCGAGGCGGCGCTGCCGGCGGATCTGGACTGGAACACCGAAAGCGGCGGCGACGTCGGCGGGTCGCTGCCGACGGAGATCGACGTCGACCGGTCGCTGGGCGACGCCGTCGGGGCCGCCGTCGACGCGGACGGCGAGGAGCCGCCGGCCAGACCCGACCCCGTCGCCGACGACGTCGCCTTCGCGTCCGACGACGACGAGAGCGACGACGGCGTCCGCACGACGCGGTACGACGAGGAGTGATCACGGATGGCCTCAGGAACCCAACCGGGCGGTCTCGCCGGCGCGGCGGCCAGCGAGGGCGTCCTCGGGACGATGGCCGGGCTGCTGTACCCGGTCTACCGCCGGCTGTTCGACGAGGACGACGACTTCGTCGAGCGCGTCGACCGGAAGCTCGACGAGGCGCTCCGCGACCGGACCGTCGAGCTGTTCCTCTCGCGGGCCGTCGCGATCGGGCTGCTGGCGGCCGTCGCGCTGGCGGTCACCGGCTGGGTGACCGCCTGGGCGGTCGCCAGCCTCGCTTTCACCGAGCCGCCGGTCATCTTCGGGCTCGCGCTGTCGGAGCCGTGGCTCGGGATCGTCAACGCGCTGAAGATCCCGGTGCTCGTCGTCGGGTCGGGACTCGTCCTCGGGGGGATCGGCTTCGCCGCCGGCTTCGGGACGCCCATCGCGCTGCTGTATCTCGAGGCCGACGAGCGGGCCCGGGAGGTCAACGTCCTGTTGCCCGACGCCACCGCCTACATGTACGCACTGTCGGTCGGCGGGATGAACCAGCTGGAAATCATGGAGGCCGTCGCCGACAGCGACGACGTCTACGGCGAGGTCTCCAGGGAGTTCCAGACCATCCTCCAGGAGACGCGGTACTTCGACACCGACTACCGGACGGCGGTACGGAACCGGGCCCTGGAGACGCCGTCCAGTCAGCTGTCGGGCTTTCTGACGGACATGCTGTCGATCATCAACTCCGGCGGCGACATGACGCAGTTCCTCGACGGCAAGGCCGAGATCATGATGCGGGACGCCAAGAACATGCAGGAGAAGAACCTGGAGACGCTGGAGCTGTTCGGGGAGATGTATCTCACCATCTCCATGCTGCCGCTGCTGCTCATCATCCTGCTGGTGACGATGGCGATGCTGGGCGACGCCAGCGACCTGCTGCTGTATCTGACCGTGTACGCCCTGATCCCGGGCATCGGCGCCGTCTTCCTCGTGCTCGTGTCTATCTTCAAGCAGGACGACCACGGCGGCGGTCACCTCTCCGGCGACGGCGAGGCCGTCGAGGGGCTGACCAGCGGCGACTCCGTGCTCGACCGGACCGTCACGCGGTCCTTCGCCGACCGGAACGGCGACCAGCTGTTCGACGACATCTACCGGCAGGAGACGCTCCACCGGGTGAAACGCCTCCTGACCAGCCCCCAGGAACTGTTCATCGAGCGGCCGCTGTCCTCGGTCGTGGTGACCGTCCCGGTCGCGGCCGCACTCGTCGCCTGGCTCGTCGTTTCGGGGCTGGCGCCCACCACCTGGGACGGAGTCGTCGACGCCCCCGTCTGGGGGACGTTCGTCTACGGGTACCTGCCGATGTACGTCGTGTTGGGCCCGCTGGCGGTGTTCGACGGCCTCCACCAGCGGCGGCGGCGGGGGCTGCTCGACGAGCTGTCGGAGGCGCTGCGGAAGCTCTCCAGCGCCAACGACACCGGAATGAACCTGCTGGAGAGCTTCCGGAACGTCGCCGAAACCTCGACCGGCAAGCTCGCCCGCGAGTTCGAGCGCATCCACGTCACCGTCAACTACGGGGCCGACCTCAAAAGCGCGCTCATCGCGTTCAACAACCGCTACCGGGTCCCGCGGATGGCCCGGACGGTGAACCTCATCGCGGAGGCCCAGGAGGCCTCCAGCCAGATCAGCGACGTCCTGCGGACGGCGGCGCGGGCCTCCGAGAACCACGACGAGATCGAACAGGAGCGGAAAACCCGGACGCAGATGCAGCTGGCCATCATCATCATGACGTTCCTGACGCTTCTGGGAGTGATGGCGCTGCTGAAGGTGCAGTTCCTCGACGTCGTCGGCCAGCTGGCGGAGACGGCCGCCGACGCCGAGGGCGGCTCCGGCTCCGGCTCGGGCGGAAGCGGCGCCCCCACCAACTCCGTCGGCAACGTCAACGTCAACCGGCTGTCGATGCTGTTCTTCCACGCGGTGACGCTGCAGGCGGTGTCGGCCGGGCTCATCTCCGGCTACCTCCGGGAGGCGCGGGTGCTCGCCGGCGTGAAGTTCGTCGTCGCGCTGGCGACGGCGTCGCTGCTGATATGGATCCCGCTTTGACGGAAAGACTAAGCCTCGTCACACAGTATCGAAGGTACCAGATATGGCCGACGTCCTCGTCGTCGACGACGAACCCGACATCGCCGAGTCCTACGAGATGTGGCTACAGGAAGACCACGACGTCGAGGTGGCGACGAGCGGCGAGGCCGCCCTCGAGGCGCTGGACGAAAGCGTCGACGTGCTACTCTTGGACCGCCGGATGCCGGAGATGAGCGGCGACGAGGTGCTCCGGGCGCTCGCCGACCGGCCGGCCGACCCGACGGCGGTGCTGGTGACCGCGGTCGACCCGGGGTTCGACATCGTCGACCTGGAGTTCGACACCTACCTCACGAAGCCGGTGACGGGCTCGGACGTCGTCGAGGTCGTCGAGGGGCTGACCGACCGGGCGGAGTACCGCGAGCCGTCGGGAGAGTCCTCGTGGCCGCCGGGCACCGAGCGGCCGAACTAACCGCGGCGACCGCGTCCCGTCAAACCTAAACCCGTCGCCCGACAGGTGCCGACAGTGAGCGACAACGCCGCGGGGGGGTCCGTCCGGGTCGTCGGGACGGCTCACGTCTCCGAGGCGAGCGTCGAGGAGGTCGAGTCGGTCATCGACGCCGAGCGGCCGGACGTCGTCGCCGTCGAACTCGACGAGGGCCGCTACCGCCAGCTGAAGGGCGAGGAACCGGACGACCTCGACGCCGGCGACCTGCTGAAGGGCAACACGGTGTTTCAGTTTCTCGCCTACTGGATGCTGTCGTACGTCCAGGCGCGGCTCGGCGACCGGTTCGACATCGACCCCGGAGCCGACATGAAGGCGGCCGTCGACGTCGCCGAGGCGCAGGGCACCGACGTCGCCCTCGTCGACCGGGACATCCAGGTGACGATTCAGCGGTTCTGGACGCGGCTGTCGGCCGTCGAGAAGCTCCAGCTCGTCGGCAGCCTGGCGGTCGGTCTCGGCGACCCCCGGGAGGTCGGCCTCGGGATCGGCGTCGCGGTCGGGCTGATGGGGACGATCGTCGCGAGCGCCCTCGCCGGCCCGTTCGTCGTCCCGGCGGGGCTCGGCCCGGGCGTCGTCGTGACGATTCTGGACACGCTGGTCGTCGGCCTCGGCGTCGGGCTGGTGCTGGGGCTGGTCGTCGTCGCCGCCCTCGTCCGGCTCGCCCCCGACGAGGACATCGAGGAGTTCGACGTCGAGCGGATGACCGACACCGACGTCGTCGGCGCGATGATGGAGGAGTTCCGCCGCTTCTCGCCGGGCGGCGCCGAGGCGCTCATCGACGAGCGGGACGCCTACATCGCCCACCAGCTGCTGGCGCTCCGCGAGCAGGACAACCGCGTCGTCGCCGTGGTCGGCGCCGGCCACCGGGCCGGCATCGAGGAGTACCTGGAGTTCCCCGAGCGGCTGCCGGCGATGGCGGAGCTGACCGGGCGGGCCTCCGGCCGGCGCGTTTCAGTGTACAAGCTGTTCGGCTACCTGTTCACCTTCGGCTTCCTGGCGTTTTTCCTGTTGCTCGCCATCGCCACCTACACCGGCGTGGAGGGCACCTCCGGGCGGCTGCTGTTCGAGCTGCTCGCCGCCTGGTTCCTGGTCAACGGCGTCATCGCCTTCGCGCTGGCGAAGCTGGCCGGCGCCCACTGGCAGTCGGCGGGCGTCGGCGGCGGCGTCGCCTGGCTGACGAGCGTCAACCCGCTACTGGCACCCGGCTGGTTCGCCGGCTACGTCGAGCTGCGCTATCTCGACGTCAACGTCGGCGACATCTCGACGCTGAACGAGATCGTCTCCGACGAGGAAACCCCGCTCGGGCAGCTGTGGCGGGAGCTGACCGACGTCCCGCTGTTCCGGCTCATCATGGTCGTCGCGCTGACGAACGTCGGCAGCTTCGTCGGCAGCGTCCTCTTCGCGACGGTCCTGCTGCCGTACCTCTTCGCCGGCACGGGTATCGAGGGCGCCGGCGGCGTCGCCCGGCTGATGCTCGCCGGCGCCGAGAAGGGCGTCGAGTTCATCCTGGAGGTGGTGACGTGAGCGCGATCCGGGTCGGCGAGGTCCGCTTTTCGGCCGCCGAACTCCGGGATCTGGCGGTCGCCTGGGTCGCCCTCGGCGTCGCCTTCGGCATCCTCATCCTCGAGGAACCGGTGTTCCCGGACGTCGCCGGCGCGCTGGCGTCGGCGGCGTTCGCCCGGGTACTGCTGATCAGCATGCTGACCGTCGGCGTCGGCTTCCTGCTGCACGAACTCGCCCACAAGGTGGTGGCCGTCCGGTTCGGACAGGTCGCCGGCTTCCAGGCGGACTACGGAATGTTGGCGCTCTGCGTCGGGGCGGCGCTGGCGGGCTTTCTCTTCGCCGCCCCCGGGGCGGTGTACCACCGCGGCCGGATCACCGAACGACAGAACGGCCTCATCGCGGTCGCCGGCCCGCTGACGAACGTCGTCCTCGTGGTGGCGTTCCTCCCGCTGTACCTCCTCGGCGGGTCGCTCGGCGACCTCGGCGGGCTCGGCGTCACCATCAACGCCGTGCTCGCGGCGTTCAACATGATCCCGTTCGGCCCGCTGGACGGCCGGAAGGTCTGGGCCTGGAGCACCCCGGTCTTCGCCGTGACGTTCGTCGGAACGGCCGCGATGGCGGCCGCGGCGTTCCTGTTCGTCGGCTTCCCGCGGTTCTGACCGACCCGTCGACCGACGCGCTTTTGCTCCGGTCGGCCGCCGACTGGGACATGGACGACTCCGACGAGGTCGACGACACTGACGACCTCGGCGGCCTCGACGAGGCCGACGAGACCGGCCAGACTGGCGCCCCTGACGAGGCCGACGACTCCGGCGGGCCCGACGAGACCGGCGGCCCCGACGAGACCGATGACTCCGACTACGCCGACGGGACCGAGGGGCTCACGTACGCGGAGACGGGCGTCGACATCGCGGCCAGCGAGGCGGCGACGGCGGCGCTGGTCGGCGCCGTCGGCGAGTTCGAGGGCGACTACGCCGGTCTCGTCGAGGTCGGCGACCGGTACCTCGCGCTGGCGACCGACGGCGTCGGCACGAAGCTGCTCGTCGCCGAGGCGCTCGACGACTACTCGACGGTCGGCATCGACTGCCTCGCGATGAACGTCAACGACCTCGTCGCGGCCGGCGTGACGCCGGTGGCCTTCGTCGACTACCTCGCCGTCGAGACGCCCGACGACGCCACCGCCGAGGCGGTCGGCGAGGGGCTGTCGACGGGTGCCGACCGCGCGGGCGTGGAGCTGGTCGGCGGCGAGACGGCCGTGATGCCGGAGGTCGTCAGGGGGCTGGATCTGGCGGGCGCCTGCGTCGGCCTGGCGACCGAGACGGAGCTGTTCGACGGGACCGCCCGCGAGGGGGACGTCCTCGTCGGGCTGCCGTCGTCGGGGATCCACTCCAACGGGCTGACGCTGGCCCGCGAGGCGGTCACCCGGAACTTCGACTACACCGACCCGTTCCCCTACGACGACGACCGGACGGTCGGGGAGGTCCTGCTGGAGCCGACGCGGATCTACCGGGATGTTCTGGGGCCGCTGCACGCCGCCGAGACCCACGCCGCCGCCCACGTCACCGGCGGCGGCTGGACGAACCTCTCGCGGATGGGCGCGTTCCGCTACGTCGTCGACGACCCCTTCGCGCCGCAACCGGTGTTCGCGTTCGTCCAAGAGGAAGGCGACGTCGACGACGAGGAGATGCACCGAACGTTCAACATGGGGACAGGGTTCGTCGCGGCGCTGCCGGAAGCCGACGCCGGGGCCGTCGTCGGGGCGCTGGACGACGCCCGCGTCGTCGGCCGGGTCGAGGCCGGCGACGCCGTCGCGGTGCGGGACCTGGAGCTGTGAACCGGGGGAACGCTTTTGTATAACTCCGGGTTATTGGCAGGTATGGACCTGCCGACGCCCGCGGACCTCCACGAACGACGGACGGACCTGGAGCTGACCCAAAGCGAGCTGGCCGAGCGGGCGGACGTCTCCCAGCCGCTGATCGCCCGCATCGAAGGCGGCGACGTCGACCCGCGGCTGTCGACGCTGCGGCGCATCGTCAACGCCCTCGATCAGGCGGAAAACGCCGTCATGCACGCGGCCGACATCATGCACGAGGGCGTCGTCACGGTCGCGCCGGACGACAGCGTCCGGCAGGCGATCGACGTGATGGTCACGGAGGGTTACTCGCAGCTGCCGGTCGTCCGAGACGGGCGGCCACAGGGGGTCGTCTCCAACTCCGACGTCCGCCAGCTCGACTCGGAGAGCGCCGGCGACCTGCCGGTGGCCGACGCGATGCGGGAGACGATCACGGCCGTCGAGCCCGACGCCACCCTCGACGAGCTGAACGCCCATCTCAACCACCAGGACGCCGTGATGGTCGTCGAGGACGGCCGGCTGGTCGGCATCATCACCGAGGCCGACGTCGCGGCCCACATGTCCTAGTCGTCCTCGCGCTCGACGGTCTCGATGACCGTCAGCGGGACGTCCCGGAGGGCGCCGCCGACCTCGCTTTTGGCGATGCGGGCGGCGTGTTCGGTGCTGTCGGCGTTGAACACCTCCATCTCGAGGAGGAGCCCCACCAGCGCGGTGTCGGCGGCGATGAACGCCGAGTCGAAGGCCTCGCCGCAGGCCGGACACGGCGTCGCGCCGACGTCGACCTCGACGTAGTCCATCTCGGCGTCGTTGAGCCGCTTGCCCGCCTCGCTGACGGCGACGCCGATGGCGTCGTCGATCTCCTCGACGTCCCGGACGAGCCAGGCGGCCTCCATCGCGACGAGGTAGTTGCTCACGGCGCGACCACCTCACGGTCCGTCCCGCGGCGAGCGCGAATCATCGCTGTCTGTCTCGACATCACACCGGAAGGTGGTCTCACGGTGGGATGAAAGTTACCGTCCGGTGCCGGCGGAGCCGGCTTCTCGGTCGGGTCGGCGACGCCTACGACCGGGCGAGGACTGCCTGACAGGAAGGTTTTATCCGCGGCCGTCCGCTACTCGTGGGTAATGCGACAGCCAGATCTCTCGTTGCCGCGCACCGGCCAGGACCACACCGCGTCGCCGTACGAGCCCGAACTCGGGGAGATGCCGTCGAACGACCTCTCGGCGGACGACCTCGAGAACGTCAACAAGACCGGAACGACGACGGTCGGCATCACGACCGCCGAGGGGGTCGTCGTCGCGACGGACATGCGGGCGTCGCTGGGCGGACGGTTCGTCTCCAACAAGAACGTCCAGAAGGTCGAGCAGATCCACCCGACGGCGGCGCTGACGCTCGTCGGCTCCGTCGGCGGCGCCCAGTCGTTCATCCGCTCGCTGGAAGCCGAGAGCAACCTCTACGAGGCGCGCCGCGGCGAGGACATCTCGATCGAGGCGCTGGCGACGCTGGCGGGCAACTTCGCCCGCGGCGGGCCGTTCTTCGCCATCAACCCCATCCTCGGCGGCGTCGACGACGACGGCCACCACGTCTACTCAATCGACCCCGCCGGCGGCGTGATGGCCGACGACTACACCGTCACCGGGTCTGGTCTGACCGTCGCCTACGGCACCCTCGAGCGGGAGTACGAAGAGGACATGACCAACGAGGAGGCAAAGCGCGTCGCCGCCTCCGCCATCAACGCCGCCGTCGAGCGAGACACCGGCTCCGGCAACGGCGTCTACCTCGCGGAGGTCACCGAAGAGGGCGTCGACATCGCCGGCCACGAGGACTTCGAGGAGCTGCTATAGCGGGCTACGGTCGGTCGCCGGCGACACGCGTCGCCGTCGCCTTCCAGGAAATCGCCGCCTCCCGTCCCTTCTGTAGTCCGAGCCGTACGGTGCTGTCGTCGGTGAGCAGCGCCCGAAAGACGGTCCCGTCGACGTCGACGCCGACGGTCGCGACGGTCCCGCCGCGGTCGACGTCGACGGTCGTCCCGCGGAGCCGGTTCCGGGCACTGGAATCGCCGGCCGCCGGGTCCGCACCCGACAGTAAAACGGTCACCGCGTCGGCGCCGACCCGCACCTGGACCTCGTCGCCGGCGTCGACCCCCTGGTGGAGCCCGCACACCTCGCCGACGGGCGTCGAGACGACCGCCAGCTCCCCGTCGACGGACGCGACGGGGCCTCGAAGGACCGTCTCCGGGACCCGCGCGGTCGCCGCGACGGCGACCGACAGCCGCTCGAACCGCTCTAGGAGGTCGACCGCCGCCGGGGTCAGCCGGCTGCCGCCGCCGCCGCTGCCGCCGCGCCGCCGCTCGACCAGCGCGCCGAAGGCCGCCTCCAGCGTCTCGATGCGGGCCAGGTCCCGGGCCCGCGACCGCCCGAGGGCCGAGGAGGCGCCCGCGACCGACCCGGTCCGGTCGACCGCACGCAGCAGCCGGGCGTCCCGGACGTCGAACTCGACGTCGTCGCGGGCGACGACCGCCCGCGCCCGGCCGTCCGTCCGGTCGTCGGCGCCGTCCATGCGTCAGTACACCAACTCCCCGCTGATGAACCTTCGCGCCCGGGGGTCGTCGGGGTCGTCGAACACCCGGTCGGTCGGCCCGGTCTCTATCAGCCGGCCGTCGAGCAGCACCGCCGCGCGGTCGGCGACCCGTTCGGCCTGGTGCATGTCGTGGGTGGCGACGACGACCCCGATGCCGCGGGCCCGGGCCGCGGCGACGGCCTCCTCGACGACGGCCGTGTTCCGGGGGTCGAGGTCCGACGTCGGCTCGTCCAACAGTAGCACGTCCGGGTCGTAGGCCAGCGCCCGGGCGAACGACGTCCGCTGGGCCTCTCCGCCCGACAGCGACCCGACGTGGCGGTCGGCCGCCCCGGCCAGCCCGACGGCTTCCAGCGCCTCGCGGACGGCCCCGGCCGTCCCGTTCGAGCCGACGAGCGAGCGGAGCCCGTCGCCGAGCCGCTCCGACCAGGACCGCCGGACGCGCAGGCCGTACTCGACGTTGCGGGCGACGGAGGCGTCGAAGAGCCCCGGCTCCTGGAACACCATCCCGACGCGGCGGCGCAGCGCCAGCCGCTCGTCGGCGCCGACGGCCCAGGGGTCGGTGCCGTCGAGGGTCACCCGCCCGTCGGCCGGCTCGCGGGCGAGGGCGAGCGTCCGCAGCAGCGTCGTCTTACCGACGCCCGACGGCCCGATGACGGCGACGACCTCGCCGGGGGCGACCTGGACGGAAAGATCCCGGACGATGGGGCCGTCGCCGTACGACTGCGCGACGTCGGTCGCCCGGAGCATCAGCGGCCCACCCCGCCGCCGAGCCGGACGACGACCACGTTGACCGCCAGCACCAGCGCCAGCAGGACGCCGCCGAGCAGCATCGCCGTCTCGTAGCGGCCCTGCCGGGCCTCCAGCTGGACCGCCGTCGTCAGGGTTCGGGTCTTCGAGACGCCGTCGGCGCCGGCGATGTTGCCGCCGACGATGAGCACGGAGCCGACCTCGCTGATGGCCCGCCCGAAGCCGGCCAGCACCGCCGTCGCGATGCCGTATCTGGCCTCCCTGAGCACCGCGAGGGCGACGTCGACCCGCGTGCCGCCGAGGGCGTGGGCGGCGTCGCGAACGCCGTCGTCGACCCCGGCGACGGCCGCGAGGGTGATGGCCGTGATGGGCGGCGTCGCGAGGACGAACTGCGACAGTATCATCGCCTCCCGCGTGAACACGAGCTCCAGCGGGCCGAGGGGACCCTGGTTGGAGACGACGAACAGGACCGCGAGCCCGACCACCACGCTCGGAAATCCCATGCCGGTGTTGACGACCGAGGTCAGGAGCCGCCGGCCGCGGAACTCCGTCAGCCCCACCGCGACGGCGACCGGGACGCTGACAAGCGTGCTCAGCGCGACGGCGGTGACGCTGACGTACAGCGAAACGAAAATGATGCTCGGAAGGTAGCCATCCCTGAACGGCAGCTCGAAGCCGACGACGAGCGGCGCGACGGCCGGGTCGAGCGGCACGGTCATCCCTCCTCGTCCCGCCGGCCCTCCGGGACGTACTGCCGGAGGTCGGGGTCCTCGGAGACGGCCTCCGGGAAGAACAGCTGCTCGCCGTTCACCTCGTAGCCCGCGATGGCCGCCTGCGCGTCGGGGGCGGTTATCCAGCCGATGTAGGCCATCGCGAGGTCGTAGTTGACGTTCCCGTGGACGCCGGGGTTGACTGCCATGACGCCGTAGGGGTTCGCCAGCGCCGCCGGCCCGCCCCCGATGGGCCCCTCCAGCAGGACGACGAGGTCGAGTCGAGGGCGCTGGGAGACGAACGTCCCGCGGTCCGAGAGCGTGTAGGCGTCCTGCTGGGTCGCGATGTTCAGCGCCTCGCCCATCCCGGTGCCGGTCTCGCGGTACCAGTCGCCGCCCGGGTCGGCGTCGGCGGCCGCCCAGAGGGTCAGCTCCTTCGCGTGCGTCCCCGAGTCGTCGCCGCGAGAGACGAACGGCGCCCGCGCGTCGGCGATCGCCGCGAGCGCCGCCGTCGCCGACGGCGCGTCCCGGACCCCGGCGGGGTCGTCGCCCGGCCCGACGACGACGAAGTCGTTGGACATGAGATCGCGGCGGTTGACCCCGTAGCCGTTCCGCAGGAACTCGTCCTCGAGGCCCCGGGCGTGGACCATCACGACGTCGGCGTCGCCGTTCCGGGCCGTCTCGAGGGCCGCGCCCGTCCCCTGCGGGACCGCGTCGACGGTCACGCCGTACAGGTCCTCGAAGTCGGGGTGAATCGCGTCGAGCAATCCCGTGTCGACGGTGCTCGTCGTCGTGGCCAGCGTCAGGGTTTCGCCGGCGACGCCGGGGTCCCCGTCGGTGCCGCCGCGGGCACACCCGGCCGCCGGCGCCGCCACCCCGGCCGCGACCGTCGCCATGAACGTCCGGCGTTGCATCATCGATGATACAACGCATACCGGCTACGTACTTAGGCCCTGTCCCGGAGTCGTAACTTCTCGGGATTACATCGACGCGGTCGAGACCACACGAGGGCGACGCCTGGGGCGGCGCGACCCGACGGACCCGACGCTCGGGGAGCGTATCGAGCTGCGCGAGAGCCGGCCGGTCGGCCGACGCCGGGTGGGACCTCGGACGGAACCGTGGCGCTTGTGCCGGTCCGGCCCGTACCGCGGGGCATGATCCGACACGACGGGCTCGAACTGGCGTGGCTCGGCTACGCGACGGTCCGGCTGGCGGCCGACGGGACGGTCGTCTACCTCGACCCCGGCCGGTACGGCGTCCTCGACGGGCGCGACCCGGGCGACGCTGACGTCGTCTGCGTCACCCACGACCACCACTACGACACTGACGGTCTCCGGGCCGTCGCGGCCGACGACGCCACGCTCGTCGTCTTCGAGGGGGTCGACACCCACCGTATCGACCGCGACGTCGAGCGACCGGCCGACCTCCCCTTCGAGGTCCGCCGCGTCGGCGCCGAGGCCGACGTCCTCGTCGACGACGTCGTCGTGCGAACGACGCCCGCCTACAACGACCCCGAGGGTCCCCACGTCCGGTCGAACGGCGAGCCGTACCACCCCGAAGGGCTCGGCTGCGGCTTCCACGTCACGCTCGACGACACCGCGGTCTACTGGCCCGGCGACACCGACGCCCTCGACGGCCACGACCGGCTGGATGTCGACGTGTTCTGCCCGCCGATCGGCGGGGCGTTCACGATGGACCGCCACGCCGCCGCCGATCTGGCCGAGGCGCTGGACCCCTGGCTCGTGGTGCCGGTTCACTACGACACCTTCGACGCCATCGAGGCCGACGCCGGGGCGTTCCGCGCGGACTGCCGGTCGCGGGGCGTCGAGGCCGTCTTAGACGAAGAGGGCGACGGCGGCCACCAGTAAGGCGACGACCGCCAGGGCGACGACCGCCCGGAACAGGAGCCTCACGTACGGCTCCTCGCTGATCAGACTCCGGTCGGCGTCGGCCGGCGAGAGCAGACGCTGCCGGACCGCGAGGGGCGAGAACCGGCCGTCGTCGCCGGCAGCCGGTTCGACGTCCGCGGAGCCGCAGGCGCACCGCTCCGGCGGGTCGTCGTGGACCCGGCCGCAGTCCGCACAGCGCCACTTCACATCCCCGGGACGGCCGGCGGAGAAAAAAGCCTGGGGCCGGCCGTACCGGTAGTATTCAGTGAGGAGGGAATAGCGTCTTTCGGCGGTGACGATGACGTGTCCGAACGCCCCCTCCCGCTCGCGGGCTGCGGCTCACGGCTCGCTTTGCTCGCCGGCAGAGCGTCGCTCTGCCGAGCCCTCGCTCGCTTCGCTCGCGAGGACGCCGCTCCGCCTCGAGGCCTCCTTCGCTTCGCTCGCTCGGCCTCGCTCCGCGAGCGGTCGGCCTCGTTCGAGGTCCCGCCCGACGCCGGCCGGCCGGCTCTCGTGTAACTGAACGTGGCCGCTGTACCGCCGCTACAGCACGTCCATCTCCTCGAGCCGTTCGGGGAGGTAGGTGTCGGTGACGAAGTCGAGCCCGCGGGAGGCAAGCGCCTGCTGTTCGGCCTTCTTCTCGATGTCGAGCTGGAGTTCGATCTGTTCGGTCCAGAAGTCGTCCTGGAACCGGGGGTCGTCGAGCTCGGACTCGAGGGCGTTGATGTCGGAGTCGGCGAGCGGGTCCGTCGGCAGGTCGTAGTCGACGATGTCCTGCGGCCGGATGCCGACGAACTGCGCCTCCGGCGTGGCGAGGTACTCCGAGAGGTGTGCGGACTTGATGGAGCCGTAGGCGACGGAGCCGTAGATGCGGTACGACCAGGGGTCGCCGTCGGTGAAGACGACGACCGGCAGGTCGAGTTCGTCGCGCAGCCGCTTGGTCAGCCGGCGGGTTGCCCGCGCCGGCTGGCCCTTCAGGTGGACGACGACGACGTCGTACTCCTCGTCGAAGCCGTTCTCGACCAGCCGGTCGCGCATGCCGCCGGTCTCCACGCACAGCACGAAGTCGGCGTCGACGTCGAGGAACTCGATGGTGTCGGGGTCGTTGGGAATCTGGTAGCCGCCCTCGCCGACGTCCTTCTGGCAGTGGATCTCCCGCTCGCCGCGGCGGGTCTGCTCGCGGAGGTACAGCGGGCCCATCACCGTCGCGCCGGACTCCTCGGGTCGCATGTGGAAGTCCTCGCGGGTGACGTCCGCGACGATCTCGAGGTCCTCGATGAGCTGGTTGGACTCGTCTTGGTCGTTGAACTGCGCGCGTTCTTCCTCCCACGACTCCGAGAGGTAGTACAGCTCCCGGAGCGTCGACGAGCGGTCCTCCGCGAGCTGGTCGGCCAGGAACTCGATGGTGTAGGTCGCCTTCAGCAGCTTCCGGGCGCCGTTGACGCTGTTGGCCGACCGCGTCGAGTGGCGGTCGCCGTACACCCAGACATCTTCGTCCTCGTCGAAGACGATGTTGGACTTCGTCCGGGTGGGGATCTCCATCCGCGGGACGCTCCCGTCGGCGAACTGGTCGTAGAACTGTGCCGCGAGGTCGAGCAGCTGCTCGCGGGCCTCCTCCTCGTTCAGGTCGGCGTCGGTGTCTGTGTCGGTGCTCATATCAGGCGTCGATCGTCAGTCGTTCGGCCTCGATACCCTCGACGGAGACGTCGAACTCCGCGTCGCCGTCGATCTCGTAGCGCAGCGTCGCCGTCTCGCCGGCCGCCACCTCCGGCGACCACTTCAGGAACCACTCGCCGTCCATCTCGACGACCGTCGCCTCGTCGTGGTCGCCGGGGTCGGCGGTGACGATCTCGGTCACCTCGCCGGCGACGCCGGTGTCGTCGTAGTTGTGGACGCTGAGCTCGATCGTCGAGCCGTCGACCGTCCGCTCGACGAGGACGTTGTTCATGATGCGGGCCAGCGAGTCGTCGACGTCCAGCGACTCGCGGTCGGTTACCTCCGACAGCTTCTCGGCCATCTCCGGCAGGATGTCGGCGATGACGTTCTGCTTGCGGCGGCGCTTCTCCAGGGACCGCCGCTTGTTGAGGTAGGACTTTAGCTCCCGGGCAGCCTCCCGCAGCGCCAGCTCGATCTCTCGTTCTATCTCGGGGACGTTGGCGACGGCGTCCTTCGATTCGCTGGTGAACGGGACGTTCGTCGAGGCGACGTGGATCATCAACACGGCGGGGTCGGTCGGGATGCCGGAGCCGCCGGGCTGGTCGAGGCCGTAGTTGCGCCAGTTGATGTCCTTGACCACGTCGACGGTGGCGCAGGCGCCGCGCTGGTAGACCAGCGGCACCCGGTTGGCGAACCGCAGCACGTCGACGTCGCCGTCGCCGTCGACGTCGCCGCCGTAGGCGATGCCGGCCTCGACCACGAACGGGTCGCCGCCGTGGACCTCCGCGTCCCGGGTGGCGGCGGCGTAGAAGTCCGCGTCGTACTCCTTGCGGAGCCCGGCCTCGACCAGCTCCTCGGAGATCGGCGCCAGACAGCCCGTCGGCGGCGAGAGGATGTCCGTCGCCCGCATCGCCTCCAGCAGCCGGGCGGCGGCGTCGCGGTCGTCGGCGACCGCACTCACCGACGGCAGCTCGTCCGGGACGGTCCGGGCCCGCTCCCAGAAGGCGTCGGTGACGTTCTCCCGGGCGGTGTCGCCGAAGGTGGCGTCGTCGTACTCCTCGGTCGCGTCGGCCGCCCGATCGACCGACGCCCGCAGCTCCTCGCGGGTCAGCCGGCCGCGGTCGTCGTCCCGGTCGGCGAACCGCTCGGCCAGCCGGGTCGCGAGCCCCTCGACGGCCGCGTCGTCCTTTCGGGTCGTCGTCGCCCCGTCGACCAGCTCGTAGCAGTCGGCGGCCCGCCCGTCGGTCACCTCGCCCCAGGCGGCCGCGACGGCCTTCTTTCGGACCGTCTCGCCGAACGTCTCGCCGTGGTCGTCGGCGATCCCGTCGGCGACCTCGTCGACGACCTCGACGACCGTCGCGTGGGCGAGTTCGTCGCGGTCGGCGAGCGCGTCGGCGACGCGGTCGGCGAAGCCGGTCGTCGCCTCGGCGCTTTTGTTGGCGACGGCCTCCCGGACGGCCGGCGTGACGGCGGCCTCGCCGCCTCCGTTTCGGTGCGCCTCCAGCGCACCGCCGTCCGTCGAACGCGGCGGCCGCCACGTCAGCTCCCGGCCGAACTGCCGGTCGCGGAACCGGTCGCAGACGCCGTCGGCCGTCTTGGCGCCGACCCGCGTGAACTCCTCCTGGAGAAAGCCCGACGTCGAGTAGGAGTCGGTCGCATCCAGCATCTTCAGCAGCGTCCCCAGCTCGACGCCGTGAGGGTGGGGCCGTATCTCCTCGGTCTCCGGCGGCAGTTCGTCGGTGGCCCGCTCGAACTTGAAGGAGTCGGCCGGCTCGTGGAACTCGATGCGGGCGTGGGGGTTGACGACCGCGGTGTACTTGACGTAGTCGCGGAGCTGCCGGCGGGCCCGCATGTTGGCCTCCATCTCCAGCTCGATGCGGGTGCCGTGGGGCCGCTCCCAGGTCGCCGGCTCGTCGACGTCGATCTCCGGCTCGTTGGTGTCGGTGTCGATGGTCAGCTCGAAGTAGCGCGCGCCGTCGCCGGTCTCGGTCTTGGAGGTGATCTTCGCTGGTTTCCCGGAAGTCAGCTGAGCGTACAGCACGGACGCCGAAATACCGATTCCCTGCTGGCCACGTTTCTGTTCACGGGCATGAAAACGGGAGCCGTACAGCAGTTTGCCGAAGACCTTCGGCACCTGTTCTTTCGTGATGCCCGGACCGTTGTCCTCGACCACCAGCCGGTAGTAGTCGCCGCGGTCCTCGATTTCGACGTAGATGTCCGGGAGGATGTTGGCTTCCTCGGTGGCGTCCAAGGAATTGTCCACGGCTTCCTTGACGGCGGTGACGAGCGCCTTCGCGTCGCTGTCGAAGCCGAGCATCTGCTTGTTCTTCTCGAAGAACTCGGCGATGGAGATGGAGCGCTGGCCCTCGGCGAGTTCCTCGGCGGTGGCGCCGCTCCCGCCGCCCTCGCCGAGTTGCGACTGAAACGAAGTCATTCATCTCGAAATAACCTTCCCGGAACGTAAAACCTCGTCGGGCGGCGGGTGGAAGTGGAACTGAAACTGGAACTGCCTCCACGGGAGCCGTGGGAACTGACACCACGCCGGGCGGGAAGTCGGTACGGTGGCCCTGTCGGCCGGACTGCTCGAGGGGACGGAGTAGTCGAAGACGGAATAGTCGGGGACGGAATATTCGGGGACGGGATAGTCGGGGACGGAATAGTCGGGGACGGAGCGGCCGCGCGCCCGCGTGCGAGAATTATTTAACCGCCGGGTGGTTAGGGGTGGACAGATACACCGCATGTCTCAGGACAGTGACTACGATGCCGGAGACGTCGAGGTTCTGGAGGGCCTTGAGGCCGTCCGGAAGCGTCCGGCGATGTACATCGGATCGACCGACGCTCGCGGCCTCCATCATCTCGTCTACGAGGTCGTCGACAACTCCATCGACGAGGCGCTCGCCGGTCACTGCGACGCCATCGAGGTCGTCGTCGGCGAGAACGGCTCCGTCACCGTGGGCGACGACGGCCGCGGCATCCCCGTCGACACGCACGCCGGCGAGGACCAGCCGGCCGTCGAGGTGATCATGACGCACCTCCACGCCGGCGGGAAGTTCGACAACAAGTCCTACCAGGTGTCGGGTGGACTACACGGGGTCGGCGTGTCGGTCGTCAACGCCCTCTCGAAGTGGCTGGAGGTGGAGGTGAAGCGCAACGGCGCCGTCTGGCGGCAGCGCTTCGACCACGGTCGCCCCGACGGCGAACTCGTTCAGGTCCGGGAGCTGGAGCCCGGCGAGGAGACGGGCACGGAGATCCGCTTTTGGCCCGACGACGAGATCTTCGAAACCGACGAGTTCACCTACTCGACGCTGGAATCGCGGCTCCGGGAGCTGGCCTTTCTCAACCCGGGCGTCGAGATCTCGCTGCGGGACGAACGCACCGACGAGCCGGCCGAGTCGGCCTTCGAATACCAGGGCGGTATCCGGGAGTTCGTCGAGTACCTCAACGAGACCCGCGACGTGCTCCACGACGAGGTCGTCTACCTCGACGACGAGGCCGACGACATCCACGTCGAGGTCGCCATCCAGGCGACCGAGGGGGTCCAGGGGTCGATCCACGCCTTCGCCAACAACATCAACACCCGCGAGGGCGGCACCCATCTCACCGGCTTCAAGACCGCCCTGACCCGCGTGATCAACGACTACGCTACCTCCAACGGCATGCTGTCGGACCTCGACGGCACGCTGAAGGGCGAGGACATCCGCGAGGGGCTCACCGCCGTCATCTCGGTCAAACACCCCGACCCGCAGTTCGAGGGCCAGACCAAGACGAAGCTGGGCAACAGCGACGTCCGCGGCATCGTCGAGGGCGCCGTCCACGAGGGGCTGGCAACGTACCTCGAGGAGAATCCCGGTACCGCCAAGGTCGTCGTCTCGAAGGCCGTTCAGGCGGCGAAGGCCCGCAAGGCCGCACAGAAAGCCGAGGAGCTGACACGACGGAAGTCGGCGCTGGAGTCGACGTCGCTGCCGGGCAAGCTCGCGGACTGTCAGACCCACGACCCCGAGAAAGCGGAGCTGTTCGTCGTGGAAGGTGACAGCGCCGGGGGAAGCGCCAAACAGGGCCGCAACCCGGAGTACCAGGCCATCCTCCCCATCCGCGGGAAGATACTGAACGTCGAGAAACACCGGCTGGACCGCATCCTCGAGAACGACGAGATCCGGAACCTCATCACCGCGGTCGGCACCGGCATCGGCGACGAGTTCGACATCGAAGATGCGCGGTACGAGAAGGTGATTCTGATGAGCGACGCCGACGTCGACGGCGCCCACATACGGACCCTACTGTTGACGTTCCTCTACCGCCACATGACGCCGCTCATCGAGCGCGGCTACGTGTACGCCGCCCAGCCACCGCTGTACCGGATTCGGGACGGCGGCGAGACGTACGACGCGATGACGCAGGCCGAGTGCGACCGCATCGTCGAGGAGGTCTGCGACGGGGACCCGACGGCGACACAGCGGTTCAAGGGGCTCGGCGAGATGAACCCCGAACAGCTGTGGGACACGACGATGAACCCCGACAACCGCATCCTCAAGCGGGTCACCATCGAGGACGCCGCCGCCGCCGACCGGATGTTCTCGGTGCTGATGGGTGACGCCGTCGAGCCGCGCAAGCAGTTCATCAAGAAACACGCCGACGACGCCGACTGGGTGGACATATGAGCTCGGAGGCACCGGACCCCGACGCGTCGGCGGACGAGGTGACGGCCGTCCGCATCGAAGACGAGATGGAGCAGTCCTACATCGACTACGCGATGAGCGTCATCGTCGGGCGCGCGTTGCCGGACGCCCGGGACGGCCTCAAGCCGGTCCAGCGGCGCATCCTCTACGCGATGGACGAGATGGGCGTCACGTCGCGGGCCGGCCACCGGAAGTCCTCGTCGGTGGTCGGCGAGACGATGGGCGACTACCACCCCCACGGCGACTCGGCCATCTACGACGCCCTGGCGCGGATGGCCCAGGACTTCTCGCTGCGGTACCCGCTGGTCGACGGCCAGGGCAACTTCGGGTCGGTCGACGGCGACCCGCCGGCGGCCATGCGGTACACCGAGGCGCGGATGGCGCCGATCGCCGAGGAGCTGCTGGCGGACATCGACGAGGACACCGTCGACTTCTCCAGCAACTACGACGACCGGCTGACCGAACCCGAGGTGCTGCCGTCGAAGGTGCCGAACCTGCTGGTCAACGGCGCCTCCGGCATCGCCGTCGGCATGTCAACGAAGATTCCGCCGCACAACCTCGGCGAGGTCGTCGACGCGGCGATCCACGTCGTCGACAACCCCGACTGCACGGCCGCCGACCTGGTCGACACCCCCGAGTCCGAGGGCTACGTCAAGGGCCCGGACTTCCCGACCGGCGCCAACATCGTCAACCGGGAGGGGCTGTGGGACGCCTACACCGAAGGCCGGGGGCGGCTCCGCGTCCGCGCGGAGATGGAGGTCGACCACGAGGAAAACCGCCTCGTCGTCACCGAGCTGCCGTACCAGGAGAACAAGGCTCGTCGCATCGAGCGCATCGCCGAGGACGTCAAGGACGACAAGATCGAGGGTATCCGGGACATCCGCGACGAGTCCGACCGCGACGGCGTCCGGGTCGTCGTCGAGTGCAAGCGCGGCGCCAGCGTCGACGTGGTCCGGAACCAGCTGCTGGAACACCACCTCGAGAACACCTTCTCGGTCATCTCGCTGGCGCTGGTCGACGGCCAGCCGCGCGTGCTGAACCTCAAGGAGCTGCTCGAGCAGTTCGTCGACCACCGCCGGGAGGTCGTCCGCCGCCGCTCGGAGTACGAGCTCGCGGAGGCCGAAGACCGCGCCCACATCCTCGAGGGGCGGCTCGTCGCGCTGGACAACGCCGACGACGCCGTCGACATCGTCCAGGACAGCGAGGACCGCGACGCCGCGATGGCGGGCCTGCGGGCGGAGTACGACCTCTCGGAGGCGCAGGCCGAACACATCGTCCGGATGCAGCTCGGCTCGCTGACGTCGATGGAGGCCGGCGAGATCGAGGCCGAATACGAGGACGTCCAGGCGGAGATCGACCGGCTGGAGGCCATCCTCAAGGACGACGCGGAGCTGCGAGAGGTCGTCAAGTCGGAGCTGCGGGCGGTCACGGCCGACTACGACGACGAGCGCCGGACCGACGTCATCGAGGACGCCGGCTCGGTCACCCGCGAGGACCTCATCGCCGAGGAGGAAGTCGCCGTCGTCGTCACCGAGGACGACTACGTCAAGCGGATGCCGCTGTCGGAGTTCGACTCCCAGCACCGCGGCGGCAAGGGCATCATCGGCTGCCGACCGAAGGACGGCGACCGCGTCTCGGCGGTGTTCACCGCCTCGACGCACGACTACCTGCTCTGTTTCACCGACCGGGGCGACGTCCACCGGCTGAAGGTGTTCGAACTGCCGGAGATGGGCCGGACGGCCCGCGGCACCTCCGCCGTCAACGTGGTCGACCTCGACGACGGCGAGGAGATCACCGCCATCGTCAACACCGACGATATCGACTCCGGCTACCTGGCGATGGCGACGAAGGACGGCTACGTCAAGCGGACCGCGGTCTCGGAGTTCGAGAACGTCCACTCCGGCGGCATCCGTGCGGTCAACCTCGAGAACGGCGACGCCCTGGTCGACGTCGAGGTCACCGCCGGCGACGGCGACCTGATTGTCGGCACCCGCGGCGGGATGATCATCCGCTTCGCCGAGGACGACGCCAGCGCGATGAGCCGGTCGGCCCGCGGCGTCAACGGCATCGACCTCCGGGACGGCGACGAGGTGGCGGGGCTCGTCGCGGTCGCGGCCGACGACGACCGCCACCTGCTGACGGTCACCCGCAACGGCTACGGCAAGCGGACGCCGCTACCGGAGTACCGACGGCAGTCCCGCTACGGAAAGGGGCTCATCGACATCGAGACCGGCGACCGCAACGGCGGGGTCTGCTCCGTCGAAACCGTCGCGCCCGGCGACGGCGTCGTCATCATGAGCGAGTCCGGCCAGATCATGCGGAGCCACGTCGACGAGGTCTCGACGGTCGGCCGCAACACGAAGGGCGTCGTCGTGATGCGGCTCGACGACGCCGACCACGTCGCCGGCGTCGACGTCGTGGCGAGCGACACCGACACCGGCGACGGCGACGGGGAATAACGCCTCAGTCGTCGACCCGGGAGCGGCACTCCTCGATGAACTCCAGCAGTTCGCGGCCGGCGTCGCTGGTCACGCTGACCAGAACGGACCGTCGCTCCTCGACCGGGAACTGCAGAACGAAGGCGTTCTCGTGGTAGTGGACGACGGCGAGGCGGTCGCCGACCGGTCGGTCGCCGGTCGCCGGCGCGAGCGACGACTCCTCCAGACGGAAGCTCTCGACGACCTCTCCGTACGCGTCCTCGTCGTACTCCCGTTTGAGGTCCGACCGGAGGTAGTGTAGCTCCCACCCCCCGGGCGTGACGACGGCGACGGTCCGCAGCCCGTCGCCGACCTGTTCCTGCACGAACTCAGTGATGCGCGCTACCTCCGGGCTCATACGGCGTGCAACAAATCCGGTTCGAGCCGTATAATACCACCGCGGCCCGGGGCGGGCTCGGCCGGCAGCGGTGAGCGGCGGGGCCGCGAGCGTCGACGCGGAACCGCCGGGGGCTACAGGATGCGGCCGCCGAGTGCGCTGGAGACGAGTTCGACGGCCAGGTCGGCGGTCCGGTTGTGGGAGTCGAGGATGGGGTTGACCTCGACGACCTCGATCGACGTCAACGCCTCCGTCTCGGCGATCAGCTCCATCACGGCGTGGGCCTCCCTGTACGTGACGCCGCCGGTGACGGGCGTGCCGACGCCGGGCGCCTCGTCGGGATCGAGGAAGTCCATGTCGAGGCTGACGTGGAGCGCGTCGACGCCGTCCAGCGCCGACGCGAGGGCCTCCTCGACGACCGGGACGATGCCGCGTCTGTCGACGTCGCTCATCGTGTGGGCGTCGACGGCGCTGTCCCGGACGGCGTCGGCCTCGGCGTCGTCGAGGTCGCGGAGCCCGACCATGGCGACGTTCTCGGCGTCGACGTTGGCCCGCGTCCAGGTCATCTCGCCGAAGGCACCGCGGCCGAGAAAGGCCGCGGCCGGCATCCCGTGGACGTTGCCGCTGGGGGTCGTCTCGGGGGTGTTGAAGTCGCCGTGGGCGTCGAGCCACAGCACCCCCACCTGCCGGTCGCGGCTGGCGCCGGCGACGCTGCCGACGGCGATGGAGTGGTCGCCGCCGAGCACCAGCGGCGTCTCGCCGTCGTCGAGGGCGTCGGCGACGGCGCTCTCGACGCGACGGCAGACCCACCGTGTCTCCTTGAGGTAGTTCGCGCTGCCGGTCTCGGGCCGCTCGGCGTCGGGGTCGCGCCCCTCCGGCTGCGGCACCGGCAGGTCGCCGGCGTCGTCGTAGGAGATCCCGACGTCCCTGACCGCCTCCGCGAGGCCGGCGTACCTGATGGCCGACGGCCCCATGTCGACGCCACGCCGATCCGAGCCGAGGTCCATCGGCGCGCCGATGACGCGTAGGTTCATACCATTACTCGGCCGGCCCGAGATTAAACCCTGCCGTTTGCCCTGCCATCGGCCGCACCGCCGGGTTTAAATCCGAAACTACACAATGATAGTTCATGTCATCGATCGAGCTCACCCCGAGCCAGAAGACGATCCTCCAGGAGCTGATCAACCTCTTCCGGGAGTCCGAAAGCGCGGTGAAAGGCGAGGACATCGCCGAGCAGGTCGACCGGAATCCGGGGACGATCCGGAACCAGATGCAGAGCCTGAAGGCGCTGCAGTTGGTCGAGGGCGTCCCGGGGCCGAAAGGCGGCTACAAGCCGACGGCCAACGCCTACGACGCCCTGCAGATCCAGGAGATGGACCAGCCCGCCGACGTCCCGCTGCGGCACGACGGGGAGGCCGTCGAAAGCGCCAACGTCCAGGAGATCGACCTGACGAGCGTCCACCACCCGGAGCTGTGCCGCGCCGAGATCAAGCTCCAGGGGTCGATCGCCGACTTCGACGAGGGCGACGACATCAGCGTCGGCCCGACGCCGCTGTCGAGGCTGCTCATCGAGGGAACCCTCGAGGGGAAAGACGACACCGGCAACAGCCTCATCCTGACGATCGACGAGATGGCCGCGCCGGCCGGCGACGAGGAGCCCGCCCACTGAACGGCGGCCGCGGGTCGCCCGCCGTCCGGGCCGCCGAGTCGGTTCCAACAGCTTTGTGTCGGTGGGTCCCTCAGGTTTCGACATGACGGACGACGTAGTCGTACTCGGGTCGGGGTACGCCGGCACCGGTGCGATCAAACAGCTCGAATCGGAGCTCGACGGCGAGGCGGACATCACCTGGGTGTCGGACGTCGACCACCATCTCGTTCTCCACGAGTCACACCGCTGCATCCGGGACCCGTCGATCCGGGAGAAGATCACCTTCGACGTCGCGGAGATCAAATCGCCCTCGACGCGGTTCGTCCAGGGGCGCGTCGAGGCCGTCGACTGCGACGACCGCAGCGTCACCCTCGCGGACGGCTCGACGATCACCTACGACTACCTGCTGGTCGGCATCGGCTCGCGGACCGCCTTCTTCGGCATCGACGGCCTCGAGGAGCACTCGCTGACGCTGAAGAGCCTCGAGGACGTCCTCGAGATCCACGACGCCGTCGCCGAGGCGGCCCGGGAGGCCTCCCGCGAGGACCCGGCGCAGATCGTCGTCGGCGGCGCCGGGCTGTCGGGTATCCAGTCGGCCGGCGAGATCGCCGAGTACCGCGACGAGCACCGCGCACCGCTGGAGATCCACCTCGTCGAGGGGCTCGACGAGGTGTTCCCGAACAACGACGCGACCGTCCAGCGGAAGCTCCGGACGCTCCTCGAGGAGAGGGACGTCCGGATCCACACCGGAGAGTTCATCGGCGAGGTCGACGACGAGACGGTGTACATCGGCGACGAAACGGAACTCGACCACGACGTCCTGCTGTGGACCGGCGGCATCACCGGCCGAGAGGCCGCCGCGACGGCGGCGCTCGACTGCCACGATCGCGACGATCGCATCGAGTCCGGCCGCGACTTCCGGACCTCCGACGGGCGCGTCTTCGCCATCGGCGACGCCGCGTTCATCGACCAGTCCGGCGACCGGCCGGCGCCGCCGACCGCACAGGCCGCCTGGCAGGCCGCCGAGGTCGCCGGCGAGAACATCGCCCGTGCGATCCGCGGCCAGCCGCTGACGGAGTGGACCTACGACGACAAAGGGACGCTCATCTCGGTCGGCGAGAAGGCCGTCGCCCACAACGTCAAGGGGCTGCCGGTCGACACCTTCGGCGGCCCGGCCGCGAAGGCGCTGAAGAAGACCGTCGCCGCCCGCTGGATCCGCACCGTCAACGGCTTCGCCGACGCCGCGAAGGCCTTTCCCGACATGTGAGACGCCGAGCGGTCGACGCACTACCGCTCGAACCCGTCGCCGTCCGGTTCTGCTCCGTCGAGAATCGGTGGATCACCCCCGGGTCCCGGCCTTCGAACTGGCCCATCACGTCGTCGACGAACGCCTCGGCGGAGTCACAGGGGAACTTCCCGCCGTCGAGCTCCGCGTCTAGCTCCGTGGCGGTCATCGAGAACTCGCCCGACTCGAACGTCGGTCCCGGGCCGTTCGGCGGCGCGTGGAGAGGTCCATCGGGTCGTTGATCGGGTAGTCGGCGCGCGCGAAGGCGTCGATCACCTGCCGGCGGAGGTCGTCCCCGTCGGTCGTGCGTTCCGTAGGGGGCCGGCCGGGTCGAATCTACCTACTGCTGGAAGCCGTTGGCTGGGGCCGACTTAGCGGCGTACTCACGCTGGGGTCGAGGGTAACTTTCGGTCAGATACCCAGCGTCGCCCGGAGGGTGTCGCGTGTGCCGGGGCCGAGCCCAACCGCGAGGATGGCGATGAGCAGCAGGTACGCGTACCGGGGGCTCTCCTCGAAGATCTGGCGGTCGAACACCCAGACGACGGCGCTCGCCGCGCCGATCTTGATGAGGAGGAACGGCCAGGCGGTGCCGAAGGTGTCGACGAGGTACTGCGAACTTTCGACGAGCCCCCATTCCTCGAAGCGCACGTACGCCGCCTCGGTGACGCGGACCGTCGCGCGGTTGACGACGTGTTTCGAGCCGTAGGATCGACCGACCAACTGTGGCCCCCAGTCGAGACTCAGCACGTTGGCGATGCCGTCGACCGAGTGACCCCACACGACGAGAATCCCCATCATGCCGGTCCCCTCGTTGACGACCGGGGCGAACCGCTCGGTGCCGGCCCAAAACAGCGCGGCGACGAGGGTGGCGCCGACGGCGACGATGGCCAAGAACAGGGGGTTGAAGCCGACGATGTCGCGGGTGACGGAGGCGTAGCCGAGTACGCTGAAGGTGGCCGCGAGGCCGGCGACGCCCGCGGCCGCGAGCGCCGGTTCGAACTCGTCGAGCGCGCCGCGGCGGTCGAGCGCGACCGTCGTCACGAGCGCCGCCAGCGTGAATCCGAACATCACGAAGTAGATGAACGGACTGATGATGAGCGCGACCGCCGGAAAGGAGATGAACGTGCCGAGTCCCTCCCGGAGGAACTCCGCGTTGACGTCCTCGACGACGCGCAGGGCGCCGCCCAACAGCATGAACGGGAACAGCGCGGCGTAGAATCCCGGCGACATCTCGATTTCGAGTTTCCGGAGCAACAGCAGCACGCCGACGAGCATGAACACCAGTACGACGGCGTAGCTGGCCGTCGAGACGGTCGTGTATCCGGGCTGGGCGACGACGCCGTCGGCCGCCGCACAGGCCGATCGGCTGTAGAGTCGCTCCGTAGCGCCGCTGGACCGGACGGCACAGGTCGCACCGTGGGCGTCGGCGTCGACCGGCCCCCAGAAGTACCGCCACAGGAAGCCGTCGGCGACCCGACGGGGGAAGGCGACGGCCGCGGCGGCGGTCGCGACGACGCCGGCGACGAACGCCGTCGACCACGCACGGGCGGGGTCGACGTCGTCGGTCAGTTCCATATTCCCCCCTCCGGCCACCGCCGGTTTCACCCTTCCGGTCGCGGGCACGACGTCGGCACGGCCGCTTACCGCTCGGCCGCCCGCGCCGCCTCGAGAACGGCCCCGTGGGCCTCGCCGTTGGAGGCCACCAGTCCCGTGCTGTCGTGCCGCCAGGGGTCGCCGTGGATGTCGGTGACCGTCCCGCCGGCGGCCTCGACCAGCCCGGCACCGACGACGCTGTCCCACGGCGCCGCCCGAACGTTCGTCACCACGCCGTCGACGGCGCCGGTCGCACACAGCGCCAAGGCGTACTGCGCGGAGCCGTAGCGCCGCAGATCGCCGAACCGCTCGACGACGCCCCGGCAGATGCCGGCGTACTCCTCGCGGCGGTCGAACCCCCACCACATCGTCGGGACGACGGCGAACGTCTCGGGGTCGGTCCGGTCGCTGACCGACGCGACCTCGCCGTTCACCGTCGCCGTCCCGCCGTCGAGCCGGAAGGTGTCGCCCAGCGCCGGACAGACCGACGCGCCGGCGACGGTCTCGCCGTCGACGGTCGCCGCCACGCTCGTCGTCCAGACCGGCACGCCGCGGACGAAGTTGTTCGTCCCGTCGATGGGGTCGATTATCCACGCCGGCCCCTCATCGGGGACGGCCGAGGCCTCCTCGTTCTCCTCGCCGACCACGGGATCGTCGGGGTACGCCTCCCGGACGGTCGCGGCGATCTGCCGCTGTGCGTCGCGGTCGGCGTCCGTGACCAGGTCCGTCTTGCCGGCCTTCCGCTCGACGTCGAGGTCGCCGCGGAAGGCCGCCGCCGCGACCTCGGCGCCCGCCTCGGCCGCCCGCAGCGCACAGTCGGCTCTGTCGCTCATACCCGCCGTGCGGGGCCGGTCCGGAAAGCCACACCGGTTCGTCGCGCAGAACGACTATCCGTCTCCCGTTCGGTGCCCCGACTCCGGGAACCCGAGGAGTTTAAGATAGCGAAGGCTGAACTTCAAGTGCCTTCCGTTCGGGACCGCGACAGGTGTCGTGAGCGACTGTGAGGTCACGGACGGCGAAGAATCCGAGACGCGTGCGAGGGTAGCCAAGCCTGGAAACGGCGGCGGACTCAAGATCCGCTCCTGTAGAGGTCCAAGGGTTCAAATCCCTTCCCTCGCACTGCTCGGCAGTGCGGAAGACCGCCTCTCTGGGGCGCTCTTCCCTCGCATAGATTCCGTGTGTAATTGAAGCAGACAGCGATGCGTCCACGTCGGACTCGAAATCCGCTCCTGTAGAGGTCTCGTGAGCGACCAGCGGGAGCGAACGAGACCACGGGAGTCGCAGTCCTGCGAGCGAAGCGAGCAGGAAGCGTCTCCCGGTGGTCCAAGGGTTCGAATCCCTTCCCTCGCATCGCCGCCGCGCCGCCACACCGGGGCGCGGCAAGATGCACGAAGGGGTTTGGGCCAGGAAAGTCGCAGCGGGCGAACGTAGTGAGCCCGACCGTCTTTCCGTGGTTCAAATCCCCTCCCTCGCACTGCTCGGCAGTGCGGAAGACCGCCTCTCCGGGGCGTCTTCCCTCGCAAAGATTCTTCCGACGCGTAGCGACGTGGGCGCGGTACAGTCGACTAGTCGTGAAACCGTTCAGAAAGACTCGACGCCAACACCGAGTTGCCGAAAATCCGTGACGTTCTCCGTTATCACCGTCTCTCCAGCGGTCTCTGCTACCGCTGCTACCATCGCGTCGATCGCATCCGCGCCCGAGCTACCACCCTGTTCTTTGTCTGCCTGTGCACAGAGTTGACCTGCCCGCCTCGCCATCTTCTCATCCAGTCGTGTAACAGAATACATCCGACTCACGTTCCGAATCCGACGCCGCTCGTCTTCCTCGAGTTCGTACTCTGCACCGTACTCGATTTCCGTGAACACCGGCGCAGGAACGCGCTGAAGTTCTCTTTCATCGTGGAGTTCCCGGGCTTTCTCGTGAGCGCCGGGATGTCCGTCAAAGAGCTTGATAAGGTAACTCGTGTCAAGAATCATCCGCTATCTCCCGGCGTACCTCGCCGACGCTCGATTTGTCCTGCTCCTCGATTCGTCTCAGCATGGCTTCGCCCTTCTCCTCGGAGATGATACCAGCCACGAGTTCGGGGTCCGGTCCCGGTGCGCCCGTCAGTCGGACCAACGCCTCACCCATCGTCTCGTCCGCTCTTTTTTCAGTTTTCAGGTACTCGTGGAACCACTCGTCTACTTTGACCGTTTTCATCGTGTATCGAGATACACACCTCCGAGTCAAGAATTACTGGGCTACGTCTGCCGCCGGGGAACCGCCCCTTGCTCCGCTCGGCGCGGATGCTTTTGACGGCCGTTCACTCATCGCTCATCCGCTCGTACCCGCGAGCGTACGTCCGCCAATTGGCTTCGAGACGTTCAACCGCCTCCCAAAAGTTGATCTCGAGATCGTCTTTCGGTTCGTCGCGCCTGTAGAGCCGGTCGAAATGGACCCCTCCGTGAGCGGTATCGATCCGTGCGACCTGCTCTACTTGGTCCGCCTCGGGGTTGTTGTAGTGGACGACGACCGCGAACTCCGCCGGGTCGTCGAACCCCGGTACTGCACGTGCAGTCAAAAGAAACGTTCGGCCTGCGTGCTCGCCGAGTTCGTATTCGAACGTCGCCTCCGCCATCAGACGATCGGCTCCACGAAGACGTGTTCGTGTTTGAGCCGCGGTCGCTTGCGCCCGCCGTCAGCCTCGTACGCGATGACCCCGACCTCGAACAGCGTGTTGAGATCACGGTGGACCGCTGCTACGTCCCGCTCGATGTCGTCGGCGAGGTCGGTGATTGATGCCGGTTCGGTCTTACGAATCGCGTCGACGAGTTCGAGCCGCCGGTCGGTGAGGATGGTCTCGGCCGTCCCACGCTCGAGGACGAGAAAATCTTCATAGCCGGCCGATGCGAGCCGCCTTGCAAACTCTGCCTTCCGTTGGGTGGGTTCGACGGCCATGACCGTCGTTTTGATGTCGAAGGTCAAAAACACCACGCCCGACCTTTTTTTGCGTCGGGTTCGCTCGCTTTGCTCGCGAACCGCTCGTTAAAAAACGTCGATGAAAAAAGGCCGGCGGCTCGGCCTTCGGCCTCACCGCCGGTGAACCGCGCCTCGCTCCGCTCGGCGCGGATGCTAATCCCCGACAGCGTCCTCGACGATCTCGATTTCCTCGTCGGTTAGTCCGTAGAGGTCGTAGACGATTTCGTCGATCAGGTCGTCGGTGCGCTGAATCTTCTCGTCGAGTTCGTCGGCTCGCTCGACGGCCTCGCGGTACCGCCGGAGGTCGTCGGCCACATCGTCGGGGTCGGGAAGCGTTATCGCCTCCAGGCGGTCGACCAGCGAGTTCGTCTTCGTGGCCGTCTCGCGGAATCCGGCGAAGCCACCGGCTTCCTCGACGGCGACCGGGACGAACGCCTCCACGAGGTCGGCCTCGGTCTCGGTGAGGTCGGTCAGGCGCATCGCTGGCATCGGCTCGGTCTCGGTGTAGCCCCACTGGTCGGTCTCGTAGGCGGTTCCACGGGCTTCGCCCGTTCCACCGTTTCGAGACGCTCCCTTCGGTCGCGTCTCGCTGTCCTCGTCTTCGGGCTTGTACCGGGCTGTAACGTGGATGACGACCGTGTTCTCGTCCTCGCGTTCGCACGTCACGGTCCCGACGCGGAGTTTCTCGTAGTCCTCCGAGGTTGAATGGAGGAGGGAGTCGGCTGATGCTTCCGGTTGATAGAAGCCAGAATTCGCTAATGATTGTCCCTCAGAGTAGTGTCCCAAATATTCGAGCAGAGCTGTTGAAATCGTAGACCGTTCTTCTTTGTATTCTAATATTTCATCTACTTTTTTGTTCAGGCTATTCGTATCTGATTGGAGGGGAAAGCTAATTGATGATAAATAATCTGAGGTATATCGATAGTATCCGCCACGGAGTACTGAACTCGTGTTCGAGATATAATACCAAATGAGTGACGAGTTTAGTATCCCAAGAATTAGCATAGTATCGGATTCATATTTTTTGTTGATTCCAGGACTATACAACATATTAGAATAGTATGTGGCTCCCGTATTGTCATATGTTGCTTGACCCTGATTCACAATCTGAGCAACAATTATTTTCTCGCGTTCAAACGTATCTGGATGTCTCTGACGCCAATGAGCATACCATGTATCGAATTCGTCTCCTTCCCCACCTCTATTTTCCAAAGTGGATCTATTCCTCTCAAGATACTCGTAAGTAGACTCAAATTTCTCTCTGAGAACATTCTCAGGTAAGACATCAGCATCCTCGTCATATGGATAAATCAAACCAAGGGTGGAGTCAATCGGCGAATACCTCCCGAGATCCTGTCCTTCAACGTATGGCTTAATTAACTCGGCTTTAATACTAACTCGTTCACCAAGCTCGCGCGAGTATCCTTCTACGATACCATTATTCCACTCACAGTCCTCAAGTACGAAAACGTCGTTCGCACTTGTTTGGATACCAACGAAGATGTGCTCTGCGACAGATTCAAATTCAATACCAACATTCTCAATTTTATCGAGGATCTGTCTCTCGCTTGGGTCTACTAATGACCACCGTTCACCTTGGAACGGGATTGATGCTGTAATTGATTCGATACTAAACTGGATTTGTTTTGGAGATTCTCGAACTGAAGTATAGCGAACGCCCTCCTCGGTTTTATTACAATCAAGAAAGAGCAAACAGGTGTAAATGGAAACCCCCTCAAATACTTGATTCTTATTGAAATCGACAATTGAAGCAACGTCTCCTGTCCGGGAGAGATATGATCGAAGTCCTTCGCCCGCGCTTGATTCAAAGAACTTATTTGGTATAATAAATCCCACTTGGTCGTTCGTAAGTTCATACGCTCGTTCAGTAAAGAGGCCATATAGGTCGTATCGTTCTTGTGCGGACTGAAACTCTGACTCGAAATACGGTTTGATACCCTCCGGGATATTTTGTATTTTGACATATGGGGGGTTCCCAATAACAACATCAAATCCAGACTTGGACCTATTCGGACCCTCTTCCTGATAGAACGCCTCCGGGAACGCTAATTTCCAATAGAAAAAATCCTGTTCGTCAGCCAATGACTGTGCTGCCTCAAACCAATCTTTTCCCGTAACAACCCCCCACTCCTTGTCATTCTCTAATGCCTTCGCCATTCGCTCGTAAGCGCCCCCCGGAATATCAAGCCCGAATCCCTCGGCGGTGTGGACGTGGGCCATCGAAACGAGCCGTCGCCGGAGTTCGTCCTGCTCGATTTCAGCGTACTTCCGTTTCATATCGCGCACGTCCTCGACGGTCTCGTTCTCGATGGCGAGGAACTCACTGTAGATGTCCATCAGGCGCTCGATGGTCCCCTCGCGTGCCGCGCCGAACTCCGCCAGCGACGCCTGTTCGTCTTCCCCGTTCGTATCGGACTCCAGTTCCTCGATGGCCTCAATGTCCGACCCCACCAGCGAATTACCCTGCTTGAAGTGGTGGTCGAGAAACGCCAGCGGACGGTCGGCAGCCAGCGTCTCTAACCACATCGAGAGTTTCGCCAACTCGACGGCCATCCCGTTCAGATCCACGCCGTAGATGCACTCCTTGGCGATCTGCCGCCGGACGTGCTGTTCGTCGAACGCCACGCCGAACTCCTCTTCGGCCTCGCGGACCTCTGCCATCACCTGCTCGGAGAGGTAGCCGGTCGCCTTCGTCAGGAAGTGCCCGCTCCCCATCGCGGGGTCGAGAATCCGTAGGTCGGTCACGCGCCGGAAGAACGGCCCGATGTACTCCTGCGTGCCCGGCTCGAATCCCTTGTCGACAAGGTCCTCGCGTATCTCCTCGACTAACGGCTCGACCGTCTCCTCGACGATGTACGTCACTACGTAGTCCGGCGTGTAGTACGCGCCGGTGGCCTTGCGCTCGCCCTCGTCGTTGACGACGTACAGCCCACCTTCGGGGACGGTCTCGACGGCGTCGGCCACGCTGACCTCGGTGGCGGGCTTCCAGACTTGGCCGCCGTCTTCCGCGACCGCCGCGTACTGTTCGGGCGCGATACGGAACTGGTGTTCGAGCAAACCTTCGTAGACACTCCCGAGGTGCCGCGTATCGAGGTCGGCGTAGTCCGCGAGCACGTACCGGCCCTCGTCATTCTGCGTGGTCGACAGCCGGTAGATGACCTCCGCGAGATACCGGTTGCTTACCTCGTGTTCGGTCAGGAAGTCGTGCTCCTCTCGGTCGAACAGCCCGCCGTTGTACGGCGGGACACCCAGGTTTTCCTCGCCCTCGTCGATGAGCCGGAACAGGTCTTCGAGCCGACTCCACATCCCGGTCGAGTAGGTGCTGAACTCGTCCTCGAAGCCGTCGTCGACCTCACCGATCTCTTCGTGGATGTCGAGCCGGAGCGCATCGAGGCTGAAGTTCTCCTCGTAGTCGTCCCGTGCTCGCTGGTCCTCGGGGTGGATGAGTCCCCGCGCTTCCGCGTACAGGACGAACATCAGCCGGTAGAGGAACACGAGCGACTGCTCTTTCAGTTCGTCCAGCGCCTCCTCGTCGTCGGGGTCGACGTCGAGGCCGTCGTCGGTCTCGACGAACCCACGCCCGAGCACGCGGAGGGCAGTAAAGACGTTGTCCTGGAGGTTCCCTCCGAGTTCCTGTGAGACGGTTTCGCTCTCGGACCAGACCCCGTCCAGAAATGTCGTCCCCGCCGACTCGCGGAACGCTTCGGGCCGAAAGAAGACGTAGAAGTACTTGAACGCCTCCAGGTCCCCGCGTTCGAGCAGTTCGGGGAGGTCGACCTCGTAGTAGGTCTGAGTCTCGTAGTCGTTGGTGCCGTAGAGCCGCCATTTGCGTCCGTTCGTGAGTACGCCCCACTGAATATCCGCCGGGGTTTTTTCCAGATAGTGTTTGGTCTGATGTGAGGCGTTGCGGTAGGGCCGCTGTTCGCTGAACTGAATGTCGAACGCGGCATCCCACTGCTTGGCCTCAACGATGCCGACACCGCGCTCGAATAGGTCGGTTGTGTCTTCCGTGTCGAGGTACACCTCCGCAGCATCGCGGCGGGCGGTCGTGGTCTCGAAGAGCAGTTCGTCCACGAACCCGCCGCCATCGGGAAGGGTCACCTCATCCTGGGTTCCGAACCCAAGCACATCGAGCACTTCGTCTACCCAGTTGTCGATGAGTGCGTCCTCGCTGTATCCGTCCACCAGCGAGCCCTCCAGCTCGTAGAGCGACCGAAGTTCCTCCATCGCGTCCTCCGCGTCGTCGTCACATTCCCACTCTCCCCGTTCGCGGACCCGTTCGTCGAGATAGTGACCGGAGAACAGGTTGGAATTTACGTACGGGCGCTCGGGGAGCGTGGCCTGGCTCATATAGAGTATCCATACTCGTCTCCGGGAGTCATAAGTAAATGACGGAGGGTACGGTTATCCGAGACCCGACACCAAAGTGGCTCCACTACCTACGACGAACATGGCCACGCCGCCCCACCTCGTCGACGTCAACGGCGAGTTGCACCTCGATGTCTCCGTCGGACAGGCCGGTCGCAAGCAGTTCGCCCTCTCCGAGCGGGCGACCGCGCTGCTGGTCGACGACCTGGAGTACGGCAACCGCGACGTGGTGCCGTGGGTGACGACGCGGACGCTCGTGCTGACCGGCGGGGCGTACCTCCGCGACGAGAAGGCCGACGCCCGGCGGACGTCGTGGTCCATCACCGGCGCCGACGGCGGCCGGGAGGCGACCGACGAGGAACTCCGACAGGTCGGCGAGTACCTCGACGGCCTCGAGGTGGACGACCACGCCGTCGAGACGCTTCGCGACCACGTCCGCTCGACGCGACTGTCGGCGGTCGTCTCGCCGGGCGCGGTTCGGAGCAAGCGCGAGCGTAACCGGGGTCTCCGAGACATCGCCAAGGACCTGTGACCTCGGCGCGGCCGACGGGACTTAGAGGGGTCGCGCCGTAACGGCGCCGCGACAGGGTGCCGACACATGAACGATCATACGCGAGACGCCGGCGTCGGGCCGCCGACGGGCGGGGACCCGGCCGGCTGGCGGGCCGACCGGGCCCGGTCGAACGGCTGGGAGCACGGCACCCTCCGGCGGGCGGTGATCCACGGCGTCCGGCTGTACAACGCCGGCGAGTACCACGAATCACACGATTGTTTCGAGGCCGAGTGGTACAACTACGGTCACGGAACGGCCGAAAGTGCCTTCGCTCACGGAATGGTGCAGGTCGCGGCGGGCGCGTACAAGCACTTCGACTTCGAGAACGACGACGGAATGCGGAACCTCTTCGGGACGGCGCTGCAGTACCTCGAGGGCGTCCCGGGCGACTACTACGGGGTGGACGTCCTCGACGTGAGGACCACGCTCGCGAACGCCCTCGACGACCCGAGCGTACTGGACGGCTGGCGGATCGAACTGGACGGGAGACGGCCCGAGGCGAGACCGGCGGACTACGAGTACGCCGAGGGGCTCGACTGACCGTATCGGTCGCTCTCGACGACCCGACGGCGGGCCGTGACGTCGACCCGGAAGCCCTGCATGTCTCGAGACGACCGGCGGTTACCCTCGGTTCGGATTCGGCGACCTCTCCGCTAGTATCTCGAAATCGGAATCCGAAGTCACCTACCGTCGCCACCGTGGAGTCACAACGGAAAGCTGGTTGAGTGAGGCGTACGTCCGTCTACCCGATGGACGACACGACGACGGCATCGCCGCCGCGGACCACGGGAGCGACGGACGGCCGGGGGGTCGGCCGGTGAACCCCAACGACCGCCGCATCACCGGCTACGCGATGGTCGGCCACGCGATGGTCCACACCTACGAGCTGGCGGTGCCAATCTTGGTGACGGTCTGGCTGGCGGAGTTCTCGGCCACGGCGGCGACGCTGGGGGCGGCCGTCTCGGTCGGTTACGCGCTGTTCGGCGCCGGCGCCATCCCCGGCGGCCTGCTGGCCGACCGGTTCGGCTCCCGGCGGCTCATCGCCGGCTGTCTGTTCGGCATGGGGCTGTCGTTCGCCCTGTTGAGCGTCGCCGGCGGCGTCGTCGGGGTGGTCGTCGCCCTCGGGGCCTGGGGGCTGGCGGCCAGCGCCTACCACCCCGCCGGGCTGGCGCTGATCAGCAACGGCGTCGAGCGCCGCGGCGCCGCCTTCGCCTACCACGGTATGGCCGGCAATGCCGGCATCGCCGGCGGGCCCTTCCTCACGGCGCTGCTACTGGTGCCGTTCGACTGGCGGACGGCCGTCGCCGTACTCGCCGTCCCGGGGCTCGTGGCGGCCGTCGCCGGCTCCCGCGTCGACTTCGACGAGACCGCCGCCGTCGACGCCGTCGCCGACGGCGGCGACGCGCCGACGATGGAGGTGGCGTCGCCCCGGGACTTCCTCGCCGCCTCCCGGGGGCTGTTCACCGCCGGCTTCCTGGTCGTGTTCGGTATCGTCCTGTTCAACGGTCTCTACTACCGGGCGGCCCTGACGTTCCTGCCGGAACTGCTCGGGGAGTTCCTGGCGCCGCTGGTCGAGGCGGCGTCGCTCGGACCGCTCGCTGGCGGCCCGGCCGCGGCGGAGTTGGACCTCTCGCGGTACCTGTTCACCGGCCTGCTGGTGGTCGGTATCGCCGGCCAGTACGTCGGCGGCCGGCTCACCGACGCGGTCGAACCGGAACGGGGCCTGGCGGCGGCGGTGGCCGTGCTCGTCGTCGTGGCGCTGCTGTTCGTCCCCGCGACCGGCGCCGCCTGGTCGCTCCTCCTCGTCGGCGCCGCCCTCGGGTTCACGCTGTTCGGCCTCCAGCCGCTCAGCCAGGCCACGATCGCCGCCTACTCGCCGCCGGACCGCCGCGGGCTGTCGTTCGGCTACACCTACCTCGCCATCTTCGGCGTCGGCGCCCTCGGCGCGTCGCTCGCCGGGGCCGTGCTCACCTACGCCTCGCCGGCCGCCGTCTTCCCACTTTTGGCCGGGCTCGGGGCGGTGTCGCTGGCGCTGGCGCTGACGCTGGTGTTCCGCGTGGAGTGACCCCGCCCGCGACGGCCGCGGCGGCTCCGCCGGAACGGTAGTCGATGTATGATGATTTATTGTGACGTGGAACGCAGGTTCGGGCATGCCGGAAATCCGCCTCTCCGAGACGCGGGACCTGTTCAGCCGGGAGCTGACCTTCCCGGTGACCTGCGAGGAGGTCATCGAGGACTGCGGCGACGTCAGGCTCCAGGGGCCGGGCGGCGTCGACGACACCATCGCCGACGTGTTCGACCGCTGTGAGTCGACGGAGTTCGACTCGACGGACGAGCTCGTGGACACGCTGATGATGTACGTCAGCGAGGACTACGTCGGCCGGATCGGCTACGACGACCGCGGCGATAACCCCGGCTACGACGACGAGGTGTCGCTCTGATGGATACGACGGTCGTCACCGGGGTCCCCGGCGTCGGCGCCTCGGAGGTGTGTCGGCTCGCCAGGAAGCGGCTCGGCGAGGGGTACACGCTCCTGAACGTCGGGGACGTGATGCTCGAGGAGGCCATCGCCGAGGGGCTGGTCACCGACCGGGCCGACCTCGGGACGCTGTCGCGACGGGACGTCGAGCGGCTCCAGCGGCGGGCCGGCGAGTTCGTCGCCGACGTCGCCCGGACGAACGCGGTGCTCGTCAACACGCACCTGGCGGTCGCCACCGCCCACGGCTTCCTGCCGGGGCTCCGGTCGGAGGTGCTCGCCGACGTCGACCCGACGCGACTGGTGCTCGTCGAGGCCGACCCGGAGACGATCGCCGACCGCCGCGGCGACGTCGACCACCGGGAGTACCGCGAGCAGGGCGTCCGCTCGATCGACCTCCACCAGGACCTCACCCGGGCGGCGGCGATGAACCACGCCCTCGCGGTCGGCTGTCCCGTCCGACTCGTCGAGAACGAGGCGGCCGCGGAGACGGCCGCGGAGACGCTGGCGACCGTCGTCGACGAGGGCGACCCCCGCTGACGGTCACTCCGGACGGTCGCGGTCGGGGCCCGGGCCCGGACTCGAGACCGCCGAGGCGGCCATCAGTACGAGCACGACCCCGAGCGCCACCGCCGTCCCCGCGACGACGAGGTCGACGGTCGTGAGCGACCCGCCCCCGTCGTCGCCGCCGTTGTCACCGCCCTCGGGCTGGACGAGGGCGTCGTCCGTAGAGCCGACGGCGACGACCCCCTTCATGTCGGCGCCGCGGTGCGACGGACAGTAGTACCGGAACGTCGCCCGGTCCTGGAACTCGTGACTGAACGTGTGGTCGGCGTCCTCGACGACCTCGGATTCGAAGGCCGGCTCGCCGTCGCCCGGCTCGTGGGCGACGCCGTGATCCCCGTCCGCGCCCATCCACTCCCAGACGACGGTCGTCCCGGGGTCGACGAGGACCGCCGGCGGGTCGAACAACAGGCCGTTCTCGCCGGCGCCGACCGAGACGGCCACCTCCTCGCGGCCGGTGTAGTCGACCGTCCCCTCGTAGTTGCTCACACCCGACAGCCAGCCGTCGTACGACTGTGCGGCCGCAGGGTCGCCGACCGTCGCGACGCCGGCGGCGCCGGCGCCGGCCCGCAGGAGATCACGCCGCCCGAGGGTCGCGTCGCCGGATCGCGGGCCGTCCTTGCGTCGCGCCCACGGAGACTCGCGCATGTCCGTCACTCGGCTCGCGAGGAGCTTGTATCGCCGGGTCGCGGCACGGCGGAAGCGGCTCGTCGTCGGCCGCCGAGGGACGGCCGATGTGCGAACCTCGACGACACCGACCGGCGGCTGATCAGGCTGCTGCTGGCGGACGCCCGGCGGCCGTACAGCGAGCTGGTCGAGGCCGTCGACCTCTCGGCGCCGGCGGTCAGCGACCGCGTCGACCGGCTCCGGGAGCTCGGCGTCGTCGCGGCCGCCGACACGGTCCGGGAGACCGCCGCCGACACCGTCGCCGACTTCCGGGGCCGCGGCCTTGAGGTCCACATGCTCACCGGCGACGACGAGCGGACGGCCCGCGCGGTCGCGGAAGCGGTCAACATTCACGACGACGACGTCTGGGCCGGCGTTCTGCCGGGCGAGAAGGCCGACGCCGTCGACGCGATCCAGGCCGACGGCACCCGGGCGATGATGGTCGGCGACGGCGTCAACGACGCGCCGGCGCTGACGACCGCCGCCGTCGGCGTCGCCGTCGGCTCCGGCACCGACGTCGCCATCGAGTCCGCCGACGTGACGCTGATGCGGTCGGACCCCGGCGACGTCGTCCGGGCCGTCCGGCTGTCGGAGGCCACCATCGCGGAGGTGTGGCAGAACCTGTTCTGGGCGTTCGGCTACAACGCGGCGCTGATCCCGGTCGCCTCGCTCGGCCTGCTGAACCCCGCATTGGCCGGCGCCGCGATGTCGGCCTCCAGCGTCTCGGCGATGTCCGACAGCCTGCTGTTCGCCCGCTACGAGCCGGACGCCGACTACGTGCCGCTGCCGCTGCGACCGCTGGCCGCGCTCCGCAACTGATTGTCGGGGGGCTTTTGACGCCGGCGGCCCGACGGCCGGCGTGTACGTCGTCGTCAACGCCGCCACGAGCGCCGACGGGAAGCTCTCCTCGCGCCGCCGCGAGCAGATCGCCATCAGCGGCGACGAGGACTTCGCCCGCGTCGACCGACTGCGGGCCGAGGCCGACGCCGTCGCCGTCGGCGTCGGGACCGTCCTCGCCGACGACCCCTCCTTGGTCCGCCACGACGAGGCCCACCGCGCCGACCACCGTGGCCCCGAGGCGGCGCCGCCGACCCGCGTCGTCGTCGACTCCCGCTGTCGGACGCCGGCGGACGCCGCGATACTGGACGGCGTCCCCGACACGTACGTCCTGACGAGCGAGGCCGCCCCCGACGACCGCCGGGAGGCGCTCGCGGCGGCCGGCGCGACGCTCCTCGCCGCCGGCGACGACCGCGTCGACCTGCCGGCCGCCCTCGGGGCGCTGGCCGAGGAGGGCGTCGATCGCCTGATGGTCGAAGGCGGCGGCGAACTCATCTTCTCGCTGTTCGAGGCCGGGCTGGTCGACGAGCTGTCGATCTACGTCGGCGGGCTGGTCGTCGGCGGCCGGGAGGCGCCGACGCTGACCGACGGCGACGGCTTCCTCGAGGCGTTCCCGGAGCTAACGCTCGACGACGTCCGGCGGCTCGACGACGGCGTCGTCCTGGAGTGGGAGGTCGTCGGCCGGTAGGGAGGTCAGTGCTGGTGGCCGGTCAGCTCGGCGTAGCTGGCCCCGAACCGCTCCTCGAACAGCTCCATCGTCGCCGCCTCGACGTCCCGGTACCGCTCGGTGTCGCCGCCCTCGGCGTGGTGGACGGTCGCGTGGATGCGCTGGGCACAGGAAAACAGCGCCAGGTCGCCGACGATCTCGGCGTCGGACTCGTCGCCCTCGCGGAGCATATCCAGCATCTCGGCCGGAATGGTGACCTCGTCGTCGGCTGTCTCGCCTTCGACCCGGAACGTGACGGTGTCGTCTACCATACCGATCGTTCCGCCGCGCGACGGAAGCCAGTTCCGATCGCGCGTACGGCCCGGTCCCGCTCGCCTCGTCGTCGGCGCCGTCAGTCGTCCGCGGCGGCGGTGTCGGCGTCGCTACCGGCGGCCGTTCCGCCGCGCTCCAGCTCCTCGAGGTACTCGTCGGCGTCCATCGCCGCCTTGCAGCCCATGCCGCCGGCGGTGATGGCCTGCTGGTAGTGGTGGTCGACGACGTCGCCAGCGCCGAAGACCCCCGGCACGTCGGTTTCCGTCTGGCCGGCGCCGTCGCCGCCCTCGGTCCGGATGTAGCCGGCGTCGTCCATCTCGACCGGCGTGTCCTCGAGGTAGTCGGTGTTCGGCGTGTGGCCGATGGCCATGAAGACGGCGCCGAGATCCTGTTCGAAGGTCTCGGTGGCGTCGTCGTCGAGGTTCTCCTTGGGGTAGCCGTCGTCGTTTCGCGCGAGGGTGACGGCCTCGACGCCGTCGTCGGCGGTACCGTGGATCTCCAGCAGCTCGGTGTTAGTCATGATCTCGATCTCGCCGTCGCCTTCGAGTTCGCGGACCCGGTCGACCCAGTAGTCCTCGGCGCGGAAGTTCTCCCGGCGGTGGGCGAGATAGACGGTGTCGGCGAACTTGGTGAGGAAGCTTGCCTCCTCGCAGGCGGCGTCGCCGCCGCCGACGACGAGCATGTCCTCGCCGCGGAAGAAGGCGCCGTCGCAGGTGGCACAGGTGGAGACGCCGTAGCCCATCAGCTCGTCCTCGCCGGGGACGCCGAGCGTCCGGGCGGAGGCGCCGGAGGCGGCGATGAGCGCGTCCGTCGTGTAGACGGTGCCGTCCCGCAGCTCGACGCGGTGCGGCGGGCCGGCCTCGACGTCGGCGACGACGCCGTGTTCGACCTCGGCGCCGAACCCTCTGGCCTGTTCTTTCATGTTCTGGACCAGTTCGGTGCCGCCGACGCCGTCCGGGAAGCCGGGGTAGTTGGCGACGTCGGCCGTCAGCGTCAGCTGGCCGCCGGGCTCCGAGCCCTCGAGCACGAGCGGGTCGTCGTTCGAGCGGGCCGCGTAGATGGCCGCGGTCAGCCCGGCGATGCCGGAGCCGGCGACGATGAGGCGACGGTGGTCGGCGTCGTCCGTCATACAATAGCGTTGCCGGCCGCGGGCTTTGTAGCTTGTGCTCGGCAGTACGGCCGCCGCACCGCCGGCGCGGCGGGTCGTCGACGCGACGGCTCATCGCAGGGCCGCAGCCATGTTCCGCAGCAGCGTCGGCGCGTGCCGGAGGTACATCCGCGGCGCCGTCCGGCGGGCCGCCGCCAGCGCCCGCTGCAACTCGCCGGCGGCATCGGTCTCGACGCCCGCGCCGTGGCCGCAGAGTACCCGCTCCGGCTCCAGGTCGGCGAGCCCGCCCGGCGGCACCGCCCGGCGGGCCAGCGACACGCCGAGCCGCTCGCCCGGCGCGAGAAAGTAGTCGGCGGTACCGAGCGACTCGGCGACGACGAGCGTCTCGCCGTCGAACAGCGCCCACTCCTGCCAGAACCGCTTCTGCGTCACCGGCCGGAGGTAGTAGCCGGTGTCGTCGAGCCGGCCCTCCAGCCGCCGGACCGGCGCGGCGACGTCGTCGTCGGCCAGGGTAGTCATCCCTGCCGGCAACAGCACCGGCGCGTCGTGGCGGGTCGCGATCGCGGCGGCGTCCCGGCGGTGGTAGTCGTAGAGGACCACTACGCCGGCGACCGTCCCGAGGTCGGCGAGCCGGCCGTCGAGGCCCTTCGCGTCGACCGGGTCGACGAGCCACACCCGGCCGTCGTCGACGAGGGCGTGTCCCGCCCGTTGCATGGTCTCCTCCGGGTGGGCGAGCCAGCCGACGCCGCCGTCGAACTCGTCGACGGGGATGAACGACCCCTGGCCCGACCGTTTGGCCGACATACCGCCTCCGTCGTCGTCGACCCGGATAAAACCGCGCCGTGCCACGGCAGTCGTGTCCGGACACGGACGGAAAACGGAGCCGGGACGGTACGACGCCTCGAAAGCTCCCCCCGCGTTCGACCGGGTGCGATTCGCCGTGCTCGCGCGTCGTCGCTCCTCCCGCTCGCTTCCTGACGAAGCCGCTCTCGCTGTGCTCGCTCGGCCTCGCTGTCGTCCGAAAATCGAAGAGGTTCGTGACCACGGACGACCGGCGGTCTTCCGAACGATGCTCCGCGGCTCCCCGCGGTCACCGGCAGCGCGACGCTCTGTCGAGCGCTCGCTCGCTTCACTCGCGAGGACGCTGCTCCGCCTCAGGGGCCTCCCTTCTTTCGGTCGGTCGGCCTCGCTGTCTCCGGCGATCAGCGGTTGCCGGGATGACGGACGACGGCTCGCGGAGCCGTCTTTCGACCCGCGGTCCTCGGAGCCGGTCCCGCGGTCTTCTCGCGCGGCTGCGCCGGATCGAGCGCTCGGGCCCGTTCGATCACACCCGGCGGTGACTCGTGGAGGACGTCTCGGCGCGTCCGGCCACCACCCCGCGACACCGGGCCGTTTGAAGTGGGTCCGACACCCACCTGTGGGTATGAGTCTGTTCGGGACGGCCGGTATCCGGGGAGACGCCGCCGCCGAGGTGACGCCGTCGCTGGCGCTGTCGGTCGGGCGGGCGGCCGCCGTCGACGGCGCGGAGTTCGTCGTCGGTCGGGACGGCCGCGGGACGGGCCCGGCGCTCGCGGCCGCCGTCGAGGCCGGGCTGACCAGCGGCGGCGCCGACGTCGTCAGGGTGGGACGTGTCCCGACGCCGGCGCTGGCCTTCGCCGCCCGCGGCCGTCGGGGTGTGATGGTGACCGCCAGCCACAACCCGCCGTCGGATAACGGGCTGAAACTGTTCGTCGACGGCACCGAGTACGACCGCGACGCCGAGCGCGCGGTCGCCGACCGGGTTGACGGCGTCGGTGCCGTCGACCCGGACCGATGGGGGACGGTCACCCGGGCGGCGGTGCTCGACGACTACCGCGACGCCGTCGTCGACTACGCCCGCCGGCGGGTCGGCGGCTGCGAGGGGCTGACCGTCGCCGTCGACTGCGGCAACGGCGTCGCGGGGCTGGCGACGCCGCAGGTGCTCCGGGCCCTCGGCGCCGACGTCCGCGCCCTGGAAGCCAACGTCGACGGCCACTTCCCCGGCCGGGAGTCGAAGCCGACGCCGGAGAGCCTCGCAGCCCTGCGGTCGTTCGTCGCCGACGGCGACGTCGACCTCGGAATCGGCCACGACGGCGACGCCGACCGGACGGTCGTCGTCGACGCCGACGGCGAGGTGGTCCACGAGGACACCGTTCTGGCGATTCTCGCCGAGTTCTACACCCGGGCCAGCGACGCCGACGACCCCGTGGTGGTGACGACGCCGAACGCCTCCGCCCGGGTCGACGAGCGGGTCGACGCCGCCTCCGGCCGCGTCGAGCGGGTCCGACTCGGCGCGCTCCACGAGGGAATCGCCGACGCACGGACCGGCGGCGGCGACGGGACGGACGTCGTGTTCGCCGGCGAGCCGTGGAAGCACGTCCACACCGCCTTCGGGCCGTGGATCGACGGCGTCGCCGGCGCCGCCGTCGTCTCGGCGCTGGTCGCCCGCGACGGCCTCTCGGCCCTCCGGGACCCGGTCACGGAGCGACCCTACCGGAAGGCCAGCGTCGAGTGCCCGGACGACCACAAGGAGCGGGTGATGGCGCTGTTGCGGGAGCGGCTGCCCGCGGAGTTCCCCGGCGCCGGCGTCGACACCAAGTACGGCGTCAGGCTGACCCTCGACGGCGGCGCCTGGACGCTGGTGCGGCCGAGCGGAACCGAACCGTACGTCCGGGCCTACGCCGAGAGCGAGGCCGTCGACCGGCTGGTCTCGGAGGTGGTCGCCGTCGTCGAGCGGGCCGTCGAGGACGCCGCGGGTGTTGCCGACGCCGCCGACGCCGCGAATGCCGTGGATGCAGATGACACCGGGGAGTAGCTATTTGCACGCGCCGGCCGAGGCGTCGGCATGGAGGACACGGACCTGCTCGAGCGGGCGCGGGCGGCCGTCGACCGCTCGTACGCCCCCTACTCGGAGTACAGAGTCGGGGCGGCCCTCGAGACGGCCGACGGGACCGTCTACACCGGCTGCAATGTCGAGAACGCCAACTACTCCAACAGCGTCCACGCCGAGGAGCTGGCGCTGTCGACGGCCGTCGCCGACGGTCACCGCTCGTTCCGCCGGGTCGCCGTCAGCTCCGCCGACCGGGACGGCGTCACCCCCTGCGGGATGTGCCGGCAGTCGCTGTCGGAGTTCTGCGAGGCCGACCTGCGGGTGATCTGCGAGGGCGCCGACGGCCCGACGACCTACACGCTCGGCGAGCTGCTGCCGCGGGCCATCGGACGGGAGGACCTGACGTGACGGACGACAGCGAGAACCCGAGCGACGAAGTCCAGTACCACGTCGAGCTGGGCAACGGCGACGTCGAGGGGCCGGTGCTGTTGCCCGGCGACCCCGACCGCGTCGACGTCGTCGCCGACCGCTGGGACGACCACACCGAGCGGGCCAGCCACCGCGAGTACCGGACGCTGGTCGGCAGCTACGACGGCGAGCCGGTGACGGTCACGTCGACGGGTATCGGCTCGCCGTCGGCGGCCATCGCCGTCGAGGAGCTGGCCAGGGTCGGCGCCGAGACGTTCATCCGGGTCGGCTCCTGCGGCGCCATCCGCGAGGAGGCGTCCGTCGGCGACCTCGTCATCACGACCGCCGCGGTCCGCCAGGAGGGCACCAGCGACGAGTACGTCCGCCCGGAGTACCCCGCCGCCGCCGACGACGAGGTGGTGACGGCACTGGTCACGGCCGCCGAGCGACTGGGATACGACTACCACCTCGGGGTCACCTGCTCGACCGATTCGTTCTACGCCGGCCAGTCCCGGCCTGGATTCGAGGGGTTCCGGGCGGCCGGCGCCGAAGCGCGCATCGAGGAACTGCAGGAGGCCGGCGTCGTCAACTTCGAGATGGAGGCCAGCGCCATCCTGACGCTGGCGGGGCTGTACGGCCTGCGTGCGGGCGCCGTCTGTACGGTGTACGCCAACCGCGTCACCGGCGAGTTCCGCACGGAGGGCGAGGCGAAGGCCGCCGAGACGGCCTCGCTTGCCGCCGCCATCCTCGCGCAGATGGACCGGCGGAAGGCGGAGGCCGACGTCGACCGCTGGACCGCCGACATGTCGCTCCCGGAGTGACCGGACGACCGACCACCGGAAAACACTTACCCGGATTCCGCCTCCCGGTCGGTATGGAGCGCCGCCAGTTCCTCGCGGGCGGAACCGCCCTCCTCTCGGTCGCTGTCGCCGGATGCGGTCACCCGGACGTCGAGCTCGACCTGGAAGCGGCGTCCGACGAGAACATCGCCGACAAAGCGTCGACGACCGCCGACCCCGGCTCCGAGGAGCGCCGGGTCCTCGCGTCGGCCCGCGACGACGGGTCGGCCACGCGACGCGGCCGGGAGGAACTGTTCGACCGGACCGACACCGTCCGTGTCGACGGGGCGTTCTACGAGGTCTCGGAGACCCGAGTCGAGAGCGGCGAGGCGACGGTGTACGATGTCGACGTCGCGTTCAACCCGGACGACACGAAGGCGGCGGTCGGCGAGGTCGCCTACGACGACCTCCCGGAGTACGACCGGGAGCGACTGTCGTTCGTCGCCGACGGCCGGGAACCGGCGGACGAGGAAGGGTACAACGTCGACTACGGCACCGCCGGGGCGGTCGGCGACCGGTCGGCGCTCGTCCCCGAACAGGAGTACGACATCGTCACCCACGGAGGGGACCGCTACCGGGTCGAGGTCGAGTCGCAGACGGTCCCGGAGAACGAGTACCGCTACGAGGTGACGGAGGTCGCCCCCGACGTCGGAGCCTTCGCCGACCAGGTCCGCGAGGAGTACCTGTTCGCGCTGACCGGCCTCTCGGCGGCCGAACGCGAGGTGGTCGAGGAGGCCATCGACGGCGCCTACTACGAGGACGACGACGCCTTTCGGTCGGTGGTCGACCGGGTCCGGGACCACGAGGGGCTGGACGTCGACGACTTTTACGGGACGTGGCTGCTCAGCTACGAGAACGAGGAGTACGTCACCTACGTCGAGTGATGACATCCTCCGCGCCGTTCGCGGCGCGGTTTCCCGACCGCAGTTGGGATATTATGGTTTGCGGCCCACGACCTGTTCTTGTGGGCGTACTTGGCCCGTCGATTTGTCGAACAGGCGGACCGCTGGCTGTGCCATCCAGCCGTTATCCCTATCTCCTCCGTCGCAGGCGAGACTCGGGAGTACCTTCTCGCGGATGTTCTCCGCGCCGTTGATGTCCGCGTTAGCAACCGTTCCACACGACTCGCAGACGTACAACCCGCGCTCGACGCGCTGGCTTCCGTCCTTGGTACTACAGACCGAGCAGGACTTGGACGTACCCCGCTCGTCAACCTGCTCCACGTTGATGCGGTGTTCCTCGGACCCGCTCGGTGCGCTTTCGGTCGAGACGGACGGCCTCGGCGGACGCCGAGTCGTCGCACTTGGCGCGCTCTTTCTGGAACCAGTATTCGTCCTCTTTGAGTGCACCACCGGGGTACAGGATACCCTCGTCACCGAACGACATGGCGGCGAAGTTCGAGATGCCGAGGTCAACACCTGCCACCTCGTCGCCCGGTGGCTCCGGGTCGATTTCGTGGCGGCAGACGAAGTGCAACCGCCACTCGCCGCGGTCATACACCGCCCGGACCTGCTGGACGTTCTCAATGCTTACGTCGGGGTCAGCAGCGTACTCGCAGAGAATGAAGTCGCTCCACCCGTCTTTGAGGTTGCGGCCTTTCGAGAGGCGGACGCGCCCGTTCTCGGTGTCGTGCTTAAACCCGTCCTCTTTGAACGTGACCGTCGAGCGTGGGTGCTGGTCGCCGCGTTTGCGGTATGTTGGCGATGACTCGCTGTGCTCAAAAATCGAAGATTTTTGGCATCACGAAACGGCTCCGCCGTTTCGAACGAACTGGACTGTGCGTTGAGGTCCGCGTAGCGTTTGTTGGATTTGAGGTACGAGGAAAGCTCGGCGTGGCCGGGAATGTGGCCTGTTTCACTCCAGATACGCTCGGCAGTCCACCGAGCGATGTTCCAGAGTTTCGAGGCGTTCACGAGAGCGAAGCTCTCGTGCAGCCCATCAGAAATCGAAGATTTCCTGAGGACGGCGAACCCGAGCGAATCGAGGCCGTCACGCACCTGTCGCTGATTGCGGATAGAGGCGACGTGGGTGCGCGTGACCGTTCGATTCGCCATACGTAGACTGTATAGCTCAGCAGACAAGTAACTTCTGGTGGAATGTCCAGTCGGAGGGCCATCATTGGTTGTTCTCCTAAGTCAACGCGATTCACGCCCGCCCTAAAGGGCGGGACTCTCTTACTGCAAAAGGTAGAGCGAACTCCGACCGCTACAGATCCTCGCTGGAGCCCAGCGAGCCGTCGAGGCGTGTCTCGACGTCCTCCTCGAGCTTGAACCGCTGGACCTTCTGGGTCGCGCTGCGCGGCAACTCGTCGAGGAAGAAGATCCGCCGCGGGTGGGCGTAGGTGGCGACGTGGTCCAGCGAGAACTCCCGGAGGTCCGCCTCGGACGCGTCGGCGCCGGCCTCGAGGACGACGTAGGCGACCGGCGCCTCGCCCTTGATCTCGTGGGCGGCGCCGACGACGGCGGCCTCGGCGACGGCCGGATGTTCGTAGAGGGCGTCCTCGACCTCGGCGGGGTAGATGTTCTCGCCGCCGGCGATGATCATGTCGTCGGCGCGGTCGACCATCCAGAAGTAGCCGTCCTCGTCGACGCGGGCGATGTCCTCTGTGTAAAACCAGCCGTCGTCGTCGAAGACAGCGTCGGTCTTCTCCGGCCGCCGGTAGTACCCCTCGAAGACGTTCGGCCCGCGGACGGCGATCTCGCCGGTCACCTGCTCCTCGTCGTCGAAGTCGATGTCGTCGGTCGGGTGCGGCTCGAGGTCGTCGGGTCCGACACGGGTCTCGCGGCTCTCGGGGTCGACGAGCTTCAGCTCGACGCCCCGCAGCGCCGGCCCGATACAGCCGGCGGACTTGCGCACGCCGCGGGCCGGCTCGACGCAGCCGGCGGGGCCGGTTTCGGTCATCCCCCACCCTTCGGTCATCGGGACGCCCCACGCCTCCTCGATGGTCCGGCGGGTGTCATCGGCCAGCGGCGCCGCCGCACAGATGACGTCCGTCAGCGACTCCATGTCGTAGGCGTCGGGCTCCTGGCGGTAGGTCTGCCACATCATGTTGTAAAGCGCAGGCACCCCAGCGAAGTTCGTCACGTCGCGTCGGGAGATGGTCTGTAGTATCATCTCGGGGTCGGGCCGCGGGATGAGATGCATCGTCGCGCCGCCGTGGAGGTACGTCCCCTGGATGGCGTTCAGCGCGTAGATGTGGAACATCGGGAGCACGAGGACGATGCTGTCGTCGGGGTCGACCGGCAGCCCGCCCTTGTCGTAGGATTCGATGGTCGACAGCAGGTTCTCGTGGGTCAGTAGGACGCCCTTCGGCTTGCCGGTCGTCCCGGAGGTGTACGGCTGGCAGGCGACGTCGTCGGGGGCGCGGTCGACGACGTCGAACTCGTCGTCGGCCGCCGCGACCGCCTGGGAGTAGTTGACGACGCCGTCGTCGCTCACGCCGGAGACGTAGACGTTCGCGACGCCGGCCCGCTCGGCGAGGTCGGTCGGGCCGACGATGCGGCCCTCCTCGGTGTCCATCCCGCCCGCGAGCAGCGGCGAGCCGACCACGTGGTCGACGTCGCCGTCCTCCAGAACGAACTCCAGCGTGTTGGGGTCCATCCGGAGGTTCAGCGGCACCGGGATGGCGCCGGCCTTGTGCGCGCCGAAGTACGCCTCCGGGAACTGGTCGGTGTTGGGGATGTACAGCCCGACGCGGTCGCCGGCCTCGACGCCGTTGTCGACGAGGACGTTCGCAACGGCGTTGGCCTGGGCTTCCAGCTCCGCGAACGACGTCTCCTGGCCCATGAACGTGAGAGCGGTCTTGTCGCCGTACCGGTGGGCGGCCATCGACGGCAGGACGCCCATGTGCTGCAGCGGCTCGCCATTGTGATACTCCATGCGCCGGACGTACCGTGGAAAATTATTAAACATTCGCCCGGTACCGCTGGTAGCGTCTATTATGAGGAAATAGCGTCTTTCGGCGGTAACGGTGGCGTTTTCGAACGCCCCCGACCGCTCGAGGTCCCGCCCGGCGCCGACTGACCGGTCGGCTCTCGCTCAACTGAACAAGGCAGTGCCACGAAAACGACGAGACGGCCGTCTCACCGCTCGGGTCGACCTCACGAGCCGTATGCGTCGACGACAGCCGCCCGCGTGGACCGTCGGCAGCGCCCGTTCGCGTCCGCAGTGGCGGCGGCCGCTGGCGCGCTCGCGGGGTACCGGGGGCGTCTCGAGGGTCTACGGACGGACCGGTGGGTGGAAAAACGAGTCCGAACGGGCGGTCGTCGAGCCCGGCGACATCGCGGTCGTCGAGCGGCCGGAGTGACCGCTTACGGCGCCGCCAGCGAGCCGACCGCCAGGCAGGCGGCCGTCCCCAGCGCCAGCAGGCCGTAGTTGGCGAGCGGGTTCGACGCCGTCGCGACGTCCAGCGAGATCCGACGGCCCGACAGCGGCCACAGCAGCGGGACGCCGGCCGGCGTGAGCGCGTCCGCGAGCAGGTGCGAGCCGACGCCGACGGCGGCGGCGACGGCCGCGAGTCCGGCCCCCCGGAGCGGCGACGTCTCGACCGCACCGGCGACGGCGTAGCCCGCGCCGCCGAGCGCCGCGACGACGACCGCGAGAAACGCCAGCGTGTGGGTGACGCCGCGGTGGTCGAGAAACGGGACCCGCAGGTCGCAGTCCGGGAGCCGCGAGAGAGCGACCGCTCTGGCGGCGCCGACGACGGCCAGCGCCGGGTCGACCGCCAACAGCAGGTAGCCGACCGGCGCGTACACCAGCAGCGCCGCGCCGTAGTGGCCCGTCTTGTACACACCCGCCGGTCGACGGCGGAAGGGAAGAAGCTGTATATCTGGCCCCGCAACGGCCGATATGGTCGTGGACCTCTTCGGGCCGTTCCTCATCCCCGGCGTGCTCTTCATCCTCGGGCTGGTCGGTTACATGGTGGTAGTGCTGTTGAACCGGTTCTGGAACGGCGAGGATTACCGCGCAGAGTAGAGAACAGGGAACGAGTTTTGGGGCCGCCGTCCGACCGACGGGTATGAGCGACGAGGCGATGGGGCGGTTCCCCGTCCCCGACGGCGACGACCTGCCCGAGGACGTCCGCGAGCGCATCGACGAGGAGACCGACCGCGCCGGCTTCACCCCGAACGTTTTCGAAGCCTTCGCCTACAAGCCGAGTCACTTCAGGGCCTTTTTCGCCTACCACGACGCGCTCACCGAGGAGACACCGCTGGCCCGCGAGGAGGTCGAGATGCTCGTCGTCACCGTCTCCGGGGTCAACGACTGTCTGTACTGCGTCGTCGCCCACGGGGCGCTGCTGCGGATCTTCGCGGAGGCGCCGACGCTCGCCGACCAGCTGGCGACCAACCACCGGACGGCCGACCTCTCGGACCCCCACCGCGAGATGCTGGACTTCGCGGTGACGCTGACCGAGACGCCCGGCCGGGTCGACGGCGACGATCTCGATGCGCTGCGGGCGGCCGGCTTCGGCGACGAGGAGATCTGGGACATCGCGAGCGTCGTCTCGCTGTTCAACCTCTCCAACCGGATGGCGATTGTCGCCGACATGCGGCCGAACGAGGAGTTCTACGCGATGGGCCGCGACGACTGACACCGCCGGCCGTGCGGCGGCGGGCGCGCACCCCTCCGGGGCCGAAGCGCGTCTTTCATACCCCCGGAGACATTAGTGAAGATAGATGCGCGTCGAGACGCTGGGCGAGGGAGAGCCGGAGGTGGCGGTCGTGGGGGCGATACACGGCGACGAGCCGTGCGGGTCGGTCGCCGTGGAGTCGCTCGTCGACGCCAACTTGGCCGTCGAGCGGCCGGTGAAGCTCATCGTCGCCAACGAGCGGGCCATCGATGCGGGCGACCGGTACGTCGACGAGGATCTCAACCGCGCGTTCCCGGGCAGTCCCGACGCCGACACCCACGAGGGGCGGCTCGCCCACGAACTGCTCGCCGAGCTGCGCGGCTGCGAGATCCTGTCGCTACACTCGACGCGGTCGTACGCGGCGCCGTTCGCGCTCGTCGACGAGATGGACGGCCACGCCCGGTCGGTGTGTCCGTACCTCTCCGTGGAGGCGGTCGTCGAGACCGCCCAGTACAGCGAGGGCCGGCTCATCGCCTACCCGGACGTGATCGAGCTGGAGTGCGGCCTCCAGCGGTCGGCCGTCGCCGCGGAAAACGCCAAGTCACTCGTCCGGGAGTTCCTGGTGGCGACGGGCGTGCTCGCGGGCGACGGCGAGCGGCCGCGGCACCACCCGCTGTCGGTGTTCCGGCTCGACCAGCGGATCCCGAAGGAGACCGCCGACGGCTACGAGGTGTTCGTCGAGAACTTCGAGCGGATCGCGGAGGGAGAGGCGTTCGCCGCCGCCGACGGCGAGCTACTGCGGGCCGAACGGCCGTTCTACCCGGTGCTGCTGTCGGCGTACGGCTACGAGAACGTCTTCGGCTACGCGGGCGACCTCGTCGACCGGCTCGACGGCGACGGCGTCACCGGGCGGGTCGGCGAGGAGCGGTCGACGAGAACCGACGGCCGCAACCGGTGATTCACTCCTCGTCGGTCGCGAACTCCACGAGCGTCAGCTCCCGGTCGAGCATGCAGTGGTCGTGCGGCGGGTCGCCGACGACCTCGGTGATCTGGTACTCCTCGTCGAAGTCGGCGCCGGCGGGCTCGCAGAACTCGTGGCTCGGACACTCGGTGTGCGGGCAGGGCCCGGCGAGTTCGGCCTTGCTGCCGGCGTAGGCGACGTTCGAGGAGACGTTCACCAGAACGGGAGCGGGCTCGACCTCGACGGCGGTGACGCCGGTGTCGTGGACGGCACACTCCAGGGTGCCGGAGTCGCGGACGCCGGTCACGCGGTAACGGCGGTTCTCCGTCAGGTTGAGACACTGCTCGCGGTACGGACAGCCCTCGCAGGCGGACGACTCGCCGCCGTAGACGAACTCCGTGCCCACCTCCGCGAGCCGCTCGCCGATGAGCGTGACCGTCGGCATGGACCCCCGCTACCACCGGGGGCGTGTTAAGCACGTCGGCACGCCGGTGCGTCGACACGCCGGCACGCCGGTACGTCGACACGCCTGTGTCACGCCCGGCGGCCGGTCAGTTCGTCCAACGTCTCGAGGTACCGCTCGCGCGGCACCTGGTACAGCGACCGGTAGTCGACGTCGCCGGCGGCGAACCGCCGGGTCAGCGTCTCGGCGGCCGAACGCGCCGCCGCGAAGCCGTCGTGGGCGTCCGGCTCGCGGCTGACCTCGGGCTCGAGGTACAGCGTCACCATCCAGGGGGCGTCGGGCGGGAGGTTGCGGGTGCCCTCGGGCCGGCGGGTCCGGCGGCCGCGGGTGACGTACAGCGTCGGCAGACACGGCGCCGGGAACTCGCCGCCGTCGAAGACGTCGGGCCGGTAGGCAAGGACGATGCGGTCGTCTTCCGCGTTCCAGACCCGCCAGCCGTCGCCGAGGGCCGTCTCGTCCATGTCCGGCGTTCGGCGTCGGGGCGTATCAGCCTCCCGGTTCATAAATCGCGGTCGACGTTCCTCTGACATCGGCCGTCGTGCACGAGGGAGAACCGTCGCAAGATTGCGTTTTTGCACCGATCGGCGGCTCCGAGTGAATGACTGTTGTCGCGAAGTTTTATAAAGGCAGAGGACAAACCTATTTCATAGTATCGGTAGGACTGTCCCCGCGCTCCGCTCCTGTCTCGTACGTGGTCGCCGTTCCCCGCGATTCGGCCCGCCGGACGGGTGTGGTACGTGTCGGCGTGGCACCTGACCGAGACCCTGGCCCCGCAGCCAGCCCGGCTCCGCCGGGTGGGACGTGTGAGCGTCCCCGTGATAGAATGAGCAACATGGAATCCCTCGAGGAACTCAGCAAGGAGTACAGGAACTCGATCCCGTCGGACCTCCGCGAGACGCGGTCGTTCGACTGGTATCTCGAACAGCTGTACGACGACCCGAAGATCGCCCGCAACGCCAACCAGCGGGTCGCGGACATGTTCGACTACTACGGCACCCAGTACGACGAGGACGCGGGTGTCGTCGAGTACGAACTCGCCTCGGAGGACCCGCTCGGGGACGGCGAGAACACGTTCTACGGTCGGGTCATCCACGAGGCCATCCACGAGTTCATCAACAAGGTGAAATCCGGTGCCCGCGGGCTCGGCCCCGAAAAGCGCATCAAGCTGCTGCTCGGGCCGGTCGGCTCCGGGAAGTCCGACTTCGACCGCCAGATCCGGCGGTACTTCGAGGACTACACCACCCGCCGGGAGGGCCGGATGTACACCTTCCGCTGGACGGGGCTGTGCGACGTCCTGCCGGACCAGGACCCCGCCGACGACGTCGTCCGGTCGCCGATGAACCAGGACCCCATCGTGCTGTTGCCCCAGGAGCAGCGCGACGCGGTCATCGAGGACATCAACGCCGCGTTCGACGCCCCCTACACCATCCGCAACGAGCAGGCGCTCGATCCGGCGAGCGAGTTCTACATGGACGCCCTGTTGGAGCACTACGACGACGACCTCCAGACGGTGCTGGAGACCCACATCGAGGTGGTCCGGCTGCTGGCCGACGAGAACAAACGACAGGCCATCGAGACGTTCGAGCCGAAGGACAAGAAGAACCAGGACGAAACCGAACTGACGGGCGACGTCAACTACTCGAAGATCGCCGTCTACGGCGAGTCCGACCCCCGCGCGTTCGACTACTCGGGGGCGTTCTGCAACGCCAACCGCGGCATCTTCTCCGGCGAGGAGCTCCTCAAGCTGCAGCGGGAGTTCCTCTACGACTTCCTGCCCCGAGTACCGGGACAAGAAGGGCGACGAGAAGATGGAGGCGTTCAACGACCGGACCAAGCGCATCGACTTCCCGTACGTCCTCCAGTACGCCGAGGAGTCACGTATCTACCGGAAGATGCTGGACAGCGCCGACGTGCCGAACATCCACGTCGAGCCCCACACCCTGGAGATGGCCGGGCTGTTCGGCGTGCTGACACGCATCACCGAGCCGGACAGCGGCACCATCTCCGTCACCCAGAAGGCCAAGGCTTACAACGGCGAGATCGACGAGGCCGAGGATATCGACGTCAAGAAGCTGCGGGACGAGGCCGACGACGTCGCCGACATCGGCGAGGGGATGGACGGCATCTCCCCGCGGTTCATCGGCGACGAGATCGCCGAGGCCATCATGGACTCGATGCACCGCGGCCGGGAGTTCCTCTCGCCGCTGACGACGTTCAACCACCTCGAGGAGAACCTCGAGAACCACGGCTCCATCCCCGAGGAGAACTTCGAGACCTACTACCGGTACCTCGAGCTCGTCCGCGAGGAGTACAAAGAGCGGGCCATCGAGGACGTCCGTCACGCGCTGGCGTACGACCTCGACGAGATACAGCGGCAGGGCGAGAAGTACATGGACCACGTCATGGCCTACATCGACGACGACACCGTCGAGGACGAGATCACCGGCCGCGAGCAGGAGCCCGACGAGAAGTTCCTGCGGGACGTCGAGGAGAAACTCGACGTCCCCGAGGACCGCAAGGACGACTTCCGCCAGGAGGTCGCCAACTGGGTCTCCCGGCGGGCCCGCGAGGGAGAGCCGTTCGAGCCGCAGGACAACGACCGGCTGCGGCGGGCCCTGGAGCGGAAGCTCTGGGAGGACAAAAAGCACAACATCAACTTCTCGGCGCTGGTGTCGTCGGGCGAACTCGACGACGAGGAGCGCAACGCCTGGGTCGACGCCCTCGAAGAGCAGGGCTACAGCACCGAGGGGGCGAAGGAAGTACTCGAGTTCGCCGGCGCCGAGGTGGCCAAAGCCGAGATGGAAGACGAGTAACCTACGCCCGCCCTGAAGGGCGGGGCTTTCACCCATGATGGGCTTCCACACCGACCTTGGAACGGCGGACGCGGGTTGCACGACCAGCCACGGGCCCATGATGAGGCGACTCCCCCTGCTCCAACACGGAGTGGTTGGGGGGCTGGCTCACACCTCTTTAATTGTCGATGAGCCTCGGGCGCGTCACCTCGGGAGTGAGCAGGGGATTTCTCACCCGCCGTCTGGCGGTGCAGTACCGGGTGTACCCTGCCTCGACGGGCAGGTTCGGAACGTCCCTCCTGTCACCGATGGGAGCGGCATCCGTCGGCGGCTCCCGACTTGGGGGCCGGGTTACGACGGCCCGTCCACGGCGTCCGTTTTGGAGGCCGTGAACTGCATTATGGGATACGATACCATGCTATCTAACAGTTTCGCACCGGCAGGGAGACCAGCCCTGCCGGTTCCGGCAGTTGCACAGTACTGCGTCAGCTTCCTCCCCACCGTGAACGGCGGGGTTTCCGGCTTAGAGGAAAGATGACCGTCGAGGACTCGTACATCGAGCGGGCCGACGACTCCCTGCAGGAGACGTACGAGCCGCCGATGTCGATCTCGGCGTACCTGGAGCGCATCTTCGAGACCCCCGCCTCGGCGGCCCACGCCTCGAAGTACCTGCTGTCGGCCATCGAGGCCGCCGGCACCCGGACCGTCGTCGAGGAGGGCGAGCGGAAGGAGCGATACCGTTTCTTCGACGACCCGCACAACGACGGCGAACACGCCATCCTCGGCAACACCGAGGTACTGAACAGCTTCGTCGACGACCTCCGGTCGATCGCCGCCCGCCGCGGCAAGGAAGAGAAGATCCTCTGGCTCGACGGGCCGACGGCGACGGGCAAATCGGAGCTGAAGCGGTGTCTCATCAACGGCCTCCGGGAGTACTCCAAGACCGAGGCCGGGCGCCGCTACACCGTCGAGTGGAACATCTCCGGCGTCGACAGCTCCGCGGGGCTCACCTACGGCGACGACCCGGAGCCGGACGAAAACGACTGGTACGAGTCGCCGGTGCAGGCGCACCCGCTGTCGGTGTTCCCGCCGGAGGTCCGGGAGGCGCTGCTCGCGGACCTCAACGAGGGGCTCGACGACCACATCCCGGTCCACCTCGAGACCGAGCTGGACCCCTTCAGCCGGGAGGCCTACGACCACCTCGAGGAGCAGTACCGCCGGCAGGGCGTCGAGGACCTGTTTTCGACGATCACCGACGAGCGACACCTCCGGGTGAAGAACTTCGTCGTCGACGTCGGCCAGGGCATCGGCGTCCTCCACAGCGAGGACGACGGCTCCCCGAAGGAGCGGCTCGTCGGCTCCTGGATGGCCGGCATGTTACAGCAGCTCGATTCGAGGGGCCGGAAGAACCCCCAGGCGTTCAGCTACGACGGCGTGCTCTCGCAGGGCAACGGCCTGCTCACCGTCGTCGAGGACGCCGCCCAGCACGCCGACCTGTTACAGAAGCTGCTGAACGTCCCCGACGAGGGGTCGGTGAAGCTGGACAAGGGCATCGGGATGGACGTCGACACCCAGATGGTGATCATCTCGAACCCGGACCTGGAGGCACAGCTGAACAAACACGCCGAGATGGAGGGGTCGGACCCGCTGAAGGCGCTGAAGCGCCGGCTGGACAAACACGAGTTCACCTACCTGTTGAACCTCTCGCTGGAGGCCGAGCTCGTCCGGCGGGAGCTGACCAACGAGACGGAAATCTGGGAGGCCGGCAGCTACGAGCAGCTCGAAACGCGCATCCGCGAGCCGGTGTCCATCTCGGTGCGGGGCGCCGACGGCGCGGTCCGGGAGCGGGAGCTGGCGCCGCACGCCATCGAGGCGGCGGCGCTGTACGCGGTGGTGACGCGGCTCGATGCCGAGTCGCTGCCGCCGGGGCTGGACCTCGTCGACAAGGCGCTGGTGTACGACCGCGGCTACCTCCAGGACGGCGACGAGCGCCGCTACGAGGAGGAGTTCGACTTCGGCGACGCCGACGAAGGCGACGGCGGCATCCCCGTGACCTACACCCGCGACGTCATCGCGGACCTGCTGCACGAGGAGACGGACCGCCACCACGCCGACCTCGACGTCGAGGAGGTGATCATGCCGCGGGACCTGCTGAACGCGATGGCCGAGCGACTCGACGAGGCGCCGGTGTTTTCCGGTACCGAACGGACGGAGTACGAGAACCGGCTGGTGCCGGTGAAGAACCACGTCTTCGGCCGCCAGGAGGACGACGTCGTCGACGCCATCATGCGGGACAAGCGGGTCGACGAGGCGACCGTCGAGGAGTACATCGAGCACGTGTACGCCGCCGTCGAGGGCGAGCAGATCACCAACGAGCGGGGCGAACTCGAGGAGCCGGACCCGCTGAAGATGAAGGTGTTCGAGATCGAGCACCTCGGCCGGTTCGACGAGAGCGACTACGACGGCGCCGTCGCCGAGCAGGGCCCCCGACAGTTCCGCGAGGAGAAGGTGATCACGGCGCTGAACCGCCACGCCTGGCGGAACCGCGACGCCGACTTCCGGGTGTCGGACGTCGATCCCCGGGAGATTCCGGTCATCGAGACCGTTCTGGGGAGCCACGACTGGGACGACGTCGGCCGGACCTACGAGGACCTCGAGCCGAGCCAGTGGGACGACCCGCCGTCCGGCACCGAAACCGAGCGCATCAAGGAAAAGACCATCGAGAACCTCCAGGAGATGTTCGGCTACTCGCCGGCGTCGGCGGAGCTGACCAGCAGACACGTCATGGGCCAGGTGAGCTACCGATGGGACTGAGAGACGACCTCGACCGGTACCGCGAGGTCGGCGAGGCGAAGCGGGAGGACCTCTCGGAGTTCATCCAGTACGGCGACCTGGGGCAGTCCCGGCCGGACGAGGTGAAGATCCCCATCAAGATCGTCGACCTGCCGGAGTTCGTCTACGACCCCCGCGACCAGGGCGGGGTCGGCCAGGGCCAGGGCGGGACGCCGGACGTCGGCGACCCGGTCGGCGAGCCCGAACCCCAGCCCGGCGACGGCGACGAGGACGGCGATCCAGGCGAGGAACCCGGCGAGCACGAGTACTACGAGATGGATCCCGAGGAGTTCGCCCAGGAGCTCGACGAGGAGCTCGGCCTCGACCTGGAGCCGAAAGGCAAGAAGGTCGTCGAGGAGAAGGAAGGCGACTTCACGGACATGACCCGGACGGGGCCGGCGAGCACGCTGGACTTCGAGCAGCTGTTCAAAAAGGGCCTCAAGCGGAAGCTGGCGATGGACTTCGACGAGGAGTACGTCCGGGAGGGCCTGCGGGTCGACGGCTGGGGGCCGGCGAGGGTGTACGAGTGGACCCGCCGGAACAACGTCCCCGTCTCGCGGGCCTGGATCGAGGAGGCCTACGACTCGCTGCCGGCCGACGAGCGGGGCCGCTGGGACTCCATCGAGGAGATGGAAGCCGAGGTCGACCGCGAGTCGACGGCGGCCCGCATCCGCCGGGAGGGCGTCGACCAGATCCCCTTCCGCCGGGAGGACGAACGCTACCGCTACCCCGAGATAATCGAGGAACGGGAGAAGAACGTCGTCGTCGTCAACATCCGGGACGTCTCGGGGTCGATGCGACAGGCCAAACGGGAGCTGGTCGAGCGGACGTTCACGCCGCTCGACTGGTACCTCACCGGCAAGTACGACAACGCCGAGTTCGTCTACATCGCCCACGACGCCGACGCCTGGGAGGTCGAACGCGAGGAGTTCTTCGGCATCCGGTCGGGCGGCGGCACGCGCATCTCCAGCGCCTACGAGCTGGCGGCGGCGGTGCTGGAGGAGCGGTACCCCTGGAGCGAGTGGAACCGCTACGTGTTCGCCGCGGGCGACTCGGAGAACTCCTCGAACGACACCGAGAAGAACGTCATCCCGATGATGGCGGAGATCCCGGCGAACCTCCACGCCTACGTGGAGACGCAGCCGTCGGGCAACGCCATCAACGCCACGCACGCAAAGGAGGTCGACGACCACTTCGACGAGCGGGGCAACGTCGCCGTCGCCTACGTCAACGGCCCGGAGGACGTCGTCGACGCGATTTACACCATCCTCAGCACGGAGGACGACGAGTCATGAGCACCGACGACCGCATCAGAAAGCAGCGCATCGCCGAGGAGCTGGAGGAGCCGGCCCGGGAGGCCAACCGGCTGGCCGAGAAGCTCGGGCTCGAGCCCTTCGACGTCAACTACTGGGTGATCGACTACGACGAGATGAACGAACTGATCGCCTACGGCGGCTTCCAGCACCGCTACCCCCACTGGCGGTGGGGGATGGGCTACGACCGCCAGCAGAAACAGACGCAGTTCCTCGGCGGGAAGGCCTTCGAGATCGTCAACAACGACGACCCTTCCAACGCCTTCCTGCAGGAATCGAACGACATGGCGGATCAAAAGGCGGTCATCACCCACGTCGAGGCCCACGCGGACTTCTTCAAGAACAACGAGTGGTTCCGGATGTTCGGCGCGTCGCCGGACGCCGCCGCAATGTTGGAGCGGCACTCCGAGACCGTCGCCGAGTACATGGACGACCCGGAGATCTCCCGGGAGGCCGTCGAGGAGTGGATCGACCACGTGCTGTGTCTGGAGGACAACGTCGACCAGCACCGGGAGTTCTCGACGGCCCAGGAGTGGCAGGACGACGCCGCCACCCCGGAGGAGTTCGCCGAGAAGCTCGAGGAGATGGACCTCTCGGAGGACGTCCGCCGGGAGGTGTTCGACGAGGAGTTCGTCGACGAGATGAGCGACGACGACGGCGGGCCGACGACGAAGGTGATGAACGAGGGGTGGGCCTGCGTGGACCCGGACACGCCGGTGTTCTCGACGGCGGGGCTCGTTCCGATGCGGGACGTCGTCGACGGACACCGCCCGGTTTCCGACGGCGAGACGACCCGGGACGTGTACGACTCGAACGTCATCGAGGGCCACGACACGGTGACGGTGGAGACCCGGCGCGGCTTCGAGCTGACCGGGTCGAACAACCACCGGATCAGGCGCCCCGACGGGAGCTGGATACGGCTCGACGAGCTGTCGACCGGCGACGAGATAGCGGTGTCGGGCGGGAACGGAACCTGGCCCGACGAGTACGTCCCGCTGGAGTGGTCGAATCCCACCCGGAAAACCCTCGACGACGTCGCGGAGACGGCCGGCGTCTCCGTCTCGACGGTACTCCGGTACCGACGGACCGGTCGTGCGCGCCGAGCCGACGAGATATCGACGGCCCTGGAGTCCTATGCGGGCGAAGACCAGAGCATCAGCGGGCGCGACCCGATACTGACCCCGGAGGAGGTCCGCGAGCCGATGGGTCGGTTCCTCGGCCTGCTGGTCGGCGACGGCCACCTGTCTTCGAACTCCAGACACGTCGGGTTCACGAGCGGAACGCAGGAACACGCCGAGGAGTTCGCCGGCCTCGTCGACGAGCTGTTCGGCGTCCAGCCGACCGTCTCCGAGCAGGGGTCTCGGTGGCGCGTTTACGCGTACTCCGAGAATCTGAAGGAGTTCCTGACCGAGGAGGTCGGTCTTCCGGTTGGCGAAGCCGCCGGCGAGAAGACGGTTCCGGCCTGTATCCGTCGCTCGCCGAAGTCGGTCGTCGCCGAGTTCATCCGGGGGCTGTTCGACGCCGACGGCTACGCCGGCGAGCAGGGCGCGATACTGAGCACGAAAAGCGAGGCGCTCGGCAAGTTGGTCCAGTTGCTTCTGACCAACTTCGGGGTCCTCTCGCGGCGCCGCGAACAGCACGACGGCTGCTATCACGTCCATCTCACCGGCGAGTCGGCGTCGGTCTTCGCCGACGAGATCGGGTTCGGATACCCGTCGAAGGCGGACGCGCTGGCGGAGTACCTCGACGGGCTCGAGTGGTTCGAGGACGAGTCGTGGACCGACGAGATCGTCGCCATCGAGGAGGGGACGGGAACGGTGTACGACATCTCCGTCGAGGAGACCCACAGGTACGCCGCCGCCGGGCTCGTCAACCACAACTCCTACCACGAGTCGATGATGATGGCCGACGAGCGGTTCGCGGCCGCCGACGAGTTCATCTCCTACGCCGACCACATGGCGCAGGTGCTCGGCTCGCCGGGGCTGAACCCCTACAAGCTGGGGTTCGAGCTGTGGCAGTATATCGAAAACCGGCAGAACCGCCGGGAGGTCGTCGAGCACCTGCTCCGCGTGGAGGGCGTCACCTGGCGGAACTTCTCCGACACGGTGGATCTGGACGCGGTGCTGTCGGCCCTGGAGCCGGCGCCGGAGATGGCCGACCCCGTCGCCTTCCTCGAGGAGTTGGAGGCCGACGACCCCCGGGTCGACGCCGAGAACCTCGAGGCCGCCCGTGCGGGCGAGATCGACGTCGAGCAGTACCCCTGGAAGCTGCTGACGTACGAGGGGCTCGCCGAGCGGCACTACTCGCTGGCGAAGCCCCAGAACCGGGGGTTCCTCAAGCGGGTCGGCCAGGAGGAACTGGAACAGACCTCGCGGTACCTCTTCGACACCGGGCGGTACGACGACGCCGAGGCGGCCGTCGCCGACGTCGACCGGACGGCCGGCTGGAACCGGATGCGGGAGATCCGCGAGAGCCACAACGACGTGACGTTCCTCGACGAGTTCCTCACCCCCGAGTTCGTCGACGAGAACGACTACTTCACCTACGAGTACACCCACACGACTCAGGACTTCCGGGTGACCTCCTCGGAGGCCGCCGACGTGAAGAAGAAGCTGATGCTGCAGTTCACCAACTTCGGGAAGCCGACCGTCGCGGTCGAGGACGGCAACTTCCGGAACCGCAACGAGCTACTCCTGGCCCACCAGTACAACGGCGTCCAGCTGGACGTCCGGGAGGCCAAACAGACCCTCGAGCGGGTGTTCGAGCTGTGGGGGCGGCCGGTGGCGCTGAAAACGGTCGTCAAGGAGCTGGACGAACACGACATCGAGGTGGCGCGGCGCCGCGACAAGGAGCCGGAGCCGACCGAGCAGGGCAAGCTGATCCGCTTCGACGGCGAGAGCTTCGAGACCGAGGACCTCCCCGACGAGGAAATCGAAAACATCGCCGCCACGGAGATCGACTACGACACCAAGCCGGACGACTGGCTGTAGGCCGCGCGGCGCTCGATTCCGCCGACTACCCGGTGCCGTTCGGCGTCCCGATCCTGTCGAAAGGTCTAAACGCGTTTGCTCTGTCTGTTGTCCTGTCCGCTCGGGCGCTCAGAATGCGATACTTCGACCTGCGGTTGACGCCGAACGGCGGTGGGCTCCACCCGATAGACCGGGCGATAGCCGCCGGTACGGCCGTCGACCGGGAGGCAATCATGCACTTCGAGGCGTTGGGCGACGGCTCGACGGTCCTGTTGTACCGGCTCGACGGCGACGCCGAGCGCCTGCTGGAGCGCCTCGAGGACCACCACAGCCTGCTGTCGTACGACCTGATGGAGCTGGACGACGACGCGGAGTTTCACCTCTACCTCCACGTCGCGCCGGGGTCGCCCGCCCGGGAGCTGATGGAACTGGCCGAGACGTACGCGCTCATCATCGAGACGCCGATCGAGTTCGTCCACGGGGACACCGCCCGGATGACCGTCATCGGCGACCACGAGATGCTCCGATCGGCCATCGACGAACTACCGGAGTCGCTGTCGGTCGGCATCGACCAGGTCGGCAACTACGCGCCCGACCGCCGGGACATGCTGTCGTCGCTCACCGACAGGCAGTTGGAGGTGTTCCGGACCGCCGTGGAGGCCGGCTACTACGAGATCCCGCGGCGGGCGACCCACGAGGAGATCGCCAACCGGCTGGAGTGTGCCCCCTCGACGATCGACGAGCACCTCCGGAAGGCCGAATCGACGGTGCTGCGGTCGCTCGTGAGCTGACCTTCTACGCCGTCGCCTCCTCGCCGAGTACCACGTAGAGAGCGACCGCGACCCCGACGGCGAGAACCGTGCCGACGGGCATCGGCGTCCTGCCGGTCGGGTCCGGACTGAGTAGGAAGCCGAGACTGAAGCCGCCGAAGAGGCCGCCCAGCACGGAGACGACGGCCCGAATCGCACGACCCATACGGTTCGTCGTTCCGCTTCGGTCGACCTCCCGCTTTCCGTTCGCGCCGAGGCGCTCGCTGCCTCGCGGGTCCCTCCGGTCGGCCTCGCAGGTCGCGTCTCGCTACCGCTCGCTGTCGTCCGAAAATCGGAGAGGTTCGTGCTCACGGACGACCGGAAGTCTTCCGAACGACGCTTCTCGCGTCGCTGCGGTGTCCTCGCGCGGCGTCGCCGCGCGGGTTGCCGGTATTGCCGGCGCCCTATTCCGTGGTCGTTCGAAAGGCCCGAAGCGCCGTTCGTGAGTGAGCGGGACCTCCGGTCCCGCGGACCGTGCGGACGGGCGGCGCCGCCGCCCGTGAGCAGACGACGAAAGAACGTCGCTCTCTCGGACCACGGCGTCGCCGCCACGCAGCGTCTCGCCCGTCCGGTCCGCCGGGAGCCGGTCGACTGACCGGCGGAAGCCGGCTCGCCGGCCATCGCTCATTTGGACGTCACTTCAACGGCGGCCGACCTGGGGCTCGGCGGTGGCGTCTGCCCCCTGCTGGCGGCCGTCGACCGCTGCTTCCGAGGGTCCGAGCGATGTATTTTCAAATTCGGAAGATATTTTTTCGCGGACGGAAAATCGAGACACATGAGCACGGAGACGGAAGACCGGATACTGTCGGTTCTGGAAGAGGACGCCCAGGCCTCGTACGCCGAGATCGCCGAACGGGCCGACGTGTCGAAACCGACCGTCCGGAAGTACATCGACAAGTTGGAGTCGGAGGGGGTCATCGTCGGCTACTCCGCCGACGTCGACCCGAAGAAGCTCTCCGAGACCTCCATCGCCCTCGTCGGCGTCGACGTCGCCAGCGACCGCTACATCGAGGTGACGGGCGAGCTTCAGGAGAAGGTCGCCGTCGAGGCGCTGTACGCCTCCAGCGGCGACCACATGCTGATGGCGGAGGTCCGGGCCTCCGACGGCGACGCCGTCGGCGACGTCATCCGCGAGGAGATCCTCTCCGTCGACGGCATCGAGGCCGCCCACCCCTCCTTCCTGCAGGAACGGCTGAAGTAATCCGGCGGTCCGTCGTCCGTGCTTGTTTTGTTGGCGAGACCACTACCACCGACATGGCTACGTACGCACGGGAGACGCGGGTTCTGGCGCCGCTCGATGAGGTGTGGTCGTTTCACTCGACCGTCGACGGCCTCGACGCGCTCACGCCCGGTTTCATGAACCTCGAGATCCGCGAGGTGACCGGCCCCGACGGCGAGGCCGACCCCGAGGTGCTCGAGACCGGCGCGGAGATCGATCTCGCGATGCGGCCCTTCGGCGTCGGCCCGCGGCAGGAGTGGACCTCCGTCATCACCGAGCGCACCGAACCCGACGACCGGGCGATGTTCCGCGACGTCATGGAGGGCGGTCCGTTCCCGACCTGGGAGCACACCCACCGATTTCTCGCGGACGGCGAGGCGACGGTCGTCGCCGACCGCGTCGAATACGAGCTCCCCGGCGGCGCCGTCGGACGGGCGGCGTCGCCGCTCGGCTGGGTCGGCTTCGAGCCGATGTTCCGGGACCGACACCGGAAGACGAAGGCGCTGCTGGAGTGAGCCGCCCGCCGGGACGGGGAAACGTGAGCTACGTGACCGGCGACGCCGCGGCGCCGGACGAGCCCGTTGCGGAACCGACTTGTCGTCCCGCCCGCCAGGATCGGTCGTGCTCGCGCGTCTCGAAGAACGGACGCCGCCGGCGGCCGCGCTGGCGGTCGCCATCGCCGCCGTCTCGACGAGCGCGGTCCTCGTCCGCTGGAGCTCGGCACCGGCGGTCGTGCTCGCTCTCTACCGGGTGGCGCTGACGACGCTGCTGTTGGTGCCGCTGATTTTCACTCGCTACCGCGGGGAGTTCGGCGCCTTCCGTCGCCGCGACTGGCTCGTCGCGACGGCGACCGGCGCGGCCCTGGCCGTCCACTTCGCCGCTTACTTCGAGAGCCTCGCCTGGACGAGCGTCGCCGCCAGCGTCACGCTCGTGCAGTCCCAGCCGCTGTTCGTCGCCGTCGGTGCGGCCGTCGTCCTCGACGAGCGGGTCGGCCGCCGGCGGGCGGCCGGTATCGGCGTCGCCGTCGTCGGGATAATCGCGATGTCGGCCGGCGACCTGCTGGCCGGTGCCGCCGTCCGGGGGCCCCGCCCGCTGTACGGCAACGCCCTGGCGGTGCTCGGCGCCGTCATGGCCGCCGTCTACGTCCTCGTCGGCCGGTCGCTCCGCCAGCGGGTCGCGGTCGTCCCCTACGTCCTCGTCGTCTACTCGGCGTGTGCGGCGACGCTACTCGTCGTCGCCGTCGCACAGGGGCTGCCCCTGACCGGCTACGGCCGCCGGGAGTGGCTCATCTTCCTCGCGCTGGCGGTCGGACCGGGGCTGTTCGGCCACACCGTCGTCAACTGGGCGCTGGAGCACGTCGAGTCGTCGGTCGTCAGCGTCTCGCTGCTCGGCGAGCCGGTCGGCGCGACGCTGTTGGCACTGGTCCTGCTGGGGGAGGCCCCCGGCCCGACGACCCTCGCCGGCGCCGCGGTCGTCCTGCTCGGCATCTACGTCACCTCCCGGTCGGCATAAAAGACGTGTAATGTACGGCAGAACTTATTTTATAAGTAACACTGGAGTTGAACCGGGATGAATGGGATGAAGGTGGGGATACTCTCAGTAGTAATGCTACTGTCGGTCGTCGCGGCGCCGCCCGCGGTGACCGGTGCACAGTCTCTCAACGAGAGCCCGGACGACGACGGCCTGGCCGATACGGTCGCCGACACCGTCGATACCGACGACGAAGTCCAGGGGGACGCCGACGATGCGGGAACGGAGACGTCCGGCTCCGACGAGGCCGAGGGAGACGCCGACGACGCGGGGGCGGAGACATCCAGCTCCGACGGGGCCGAGGAAGGCGCCGACGACGCGGAGGCGGAGACATCCAGCTCCGACGACGGCGAGGAGGACACCGTCGACGAGACGCCGACGGTCGACCGGGACGATGACTCCGTCGAGGAGCCCGGGGCCGACGACGACGCCGACCGGCTCGCGGAGACGGCGGACAACCACAGCGACAACGACACGTTCGACGCCGACGTCTGCGCGGACGCAGCCGGGAGCAGTTGCGAGAACGGCACCGAGGACGACGTCGTCGACGTCGACGCTTGCGTACAGGTCGGCGACGAATCGGCCGCCGTCAGGGCCTACCTGCGGGCGACAGGCGAGTGGGATGCAACGACCGATACCGGCTGTTCGTCCTCCGCGGACGACGGGGATGACGGTGGAGGCGGAGACGATAGCAGCGGTGACGGCGGCGACGATAATGACGACAGCGGTGACGGTGACGGCAGCAGCGGTGACGACGGTAACGATGACGACGGAGGCACCGACGGCGGGAACACCGACGGTTCGGACGGTTCCGGCGAGACGGACACCGACGGTGACGGCATCTCCGACTCCGAGGAGGGCGACGACGACGTCGACGGCGACGGCGACCCGAACTTCGACGACACCGACTCGGACGGCGACGGGATCCCCGATTCGGAGGAATGGATCGACGACACCGATGGCGATGGCACGCCGGACTACCTCGACGAGGATTCGGACGGTGACGGGGTCCCCGATTCGGAAGAGGGGGCCGACGACACCGATGGTGATGGCATTTCGAACTACCTCGACGGGGACTCGGACGGCGACGGCATCTTCGATTCGGAGGAAGGGACCGGCGACGTCGACGGCGACGGCACGCCGAACTACCTCGACGAGGACTCGGACGGTGACGGGGTCCCGGACGCCGAGGAGGGAACCGGTGACGCCGACGACGACGGCGTCCCCGACTACCTCGACCCGGACACCCCCGGCGACGACACCGAGCAGGGCGTCGCCGACGTCGAGAGCGTGACGATCGTCGACTCGACGATCGACCCCGCCGAGGTCGGCACCGGCGAGACCGTCTCCGGCGATGCGACGCTCGGGAACGCCGCCGACGAGGGCGACGAGACCGTCGTCGTCCGGATGGTGGTCGACGGCGAGACCGTCGACTCCGAGACGGTCACCGTGCCGGCCGGCGAGACGCGCGAGGTCTCCCTCGAACACGCCTTCGACGCACCGGGCGAGTACGAAGTCGGCATCGAGGGCGGCGTCACCCGGATGGTGACGGCGACGGCAGCCAACGGTAACTCGATCCAGAGCTCGGGCGTGTTCCTCGGGTCGCTCGACGGCGCTCTGTGGGTCTACCTGCTCCTGTTTGCCGTCTTCGCGGTCGCGCTGATCAGCGGCGTCCGCATCATCCGCGAGTAGCGCCCCCCGCTCACCCGCCGTTCCGGCGGTGGAGCGAGGCGACGCGCTCGCGCAACCGTTCCGTTCCGTGTGCGAGATGCGAGCGACAGCTACAGTCGGAGGCGCCGAACCCCTCGACCGGGCCGTCCGGCAGTCGGCGGGCGACGGCGCACTCGCGGTCCGCGCCGGGCGAGCGCACGTCGCCGCGGAGTTCCGTCTCCGGGTGCCCGAGCAGGTAGTCGACGTGCCAGTAGCGGGTCTCCCGGTCGCCGGCCGCGAGTTCGTAGTGCCGGTCGACCCGGGCGAACCCGCCGGCTCCGAGCGCGCTGCCGGTGTACGCGTACCACCCTGCCGGGAACTCCCGTTCGCCGAGGGCGCCCACCTCGAGCGTCGCCGGGTCGGCGCGCCACAGCAGCAGCGTGTAAGTGCCGTCGGTCACGGGGTCGCTTGACGGCCCGCCGGAAAAACGGCGTCGTCCGCGCCGTGGGTCGTGTTTAGTTAAGCGATGCTGGGGGAAAATCCGGCCGCTCGCGCGGCGCAGCCGCGCGAGGAGACCGCAGGACGCAGTCCGAGGACCGTGGTTCGAAAGACGGCTCTGCGAGCCGTCTTTCGTCATTGCGGGAAATCGAAGATTTCCCGCTTGCAGTCAGAACGCGACGCGTTCTGACGACATCACGAGAGAGCTCCGCTCTCTCGAACGACAGCGAGCCGCAGCCGTCGAGAACGCAGGGGCTTCCAAGGTCTTGTCTACTCCGTTCACACCGTATTCACTCTTAACTAAGCAGTACCGCGCCGTGACCCGCCATGTTTTTGCCCCGGCCACCCCGAGACGATGGCATGAAAGAATCGCTGATGGACGTTCTGTGCTGCCCGCTCGACAAGAGCGAACTCGAACTGGAGGTCATCCGCGAGAACGACGAAGAGGTGCTGGAGGGCCGTCTCGTCTGTACGGAGTGCGGCGAGGAGTACCCCATCGAGGACGGCATTCCGAATCTACTGCCGCCGGACATGCGGGACGAGGCGACCGCCTGAGGGCCCCCGCGAGGCGAGGCTTTTTATTCTCACCGCGTCACCGCCCGGCCGTGACGGACAGCCTCGACGTCGCGGTCAATCAGCAGGGTCTCCACACCCTCGAGGTCGACGACCGGTTCGAGGCCGACGGGTCGTTCGTCGTCAAGCTGATCAACCACGGGGAGGCGACGCACGTCCACCTCCATCTCGGCGACGACCTCTCGGAGGTCGCCCGACTGGAGGCGTCGAACCACTACGTCGAGAGCGGCCGGAGCCGGCGGGTGCGGGTGCGGGCGCTGGAGCCCGACGAGTGGCCGGCCGACACCGTCCGCGGGAAGCTGAAGGTGGTCGTCGCCCACGGCAACACTCGGCGGTTCGTCGACGTCGTCTTCGACCGGACGACCGACGACGACCACGTCGAGATCGACCCCGAACTGGCGGCCTCCGGGTCGTCCGCGTCCGGCTCCGGCTCTGGCTCCGGCTCCGGGTCGCGGTCGACCGCCGGCGCCGGAACGTCGGCGCTGCGGCTGATCCCCGTCGCCGCGCTCGGGCTCGTGGCCGTTCTGCTGGCGACCGGCGCGCTCGTCGGCACCGAGGTCGACCTCGCGCTCGGCGGCTTCGCCGTCGCCGCGGCGGCGCTGTGTGCCGCCACCGCTTACCTGCTTTAGTCGTCGGTCGAAACGCCGCCGAGCCGGCCGTCCTCGTCGAACCGCTTGGCCCGGAGGAACCGCGCCCGGTAGCGGTTCGCGCCCTCGTAGACGTCGGCCTCGCGGATGTCGCCGGCCTCGCCGTCGGCGACGGTGTCGATGATCGCCTCCACCTGCTCCTTCTCGCTGGGCGTCAGCTCGAACTCGTAGGTCCGTGGCTGCTCGCCCTCCAGCTTCGTCCACTGGCGGGCGGCGGCGACGACCAGCGAACACGGCTCCCGGCAAGGGAAGGCGCCGTCGCCGCCGTCGACGTCGAGGTCGGTGTCGTCGTCGTACTCCCACTCGCGGCGCTTCAGACACTGGGAGTCGTCGCAGCAGGCCTCGGCGACCCAGTTGACGTGTTCGTATCCCTCGCCGCGGTCCCACGTCCGGATGACGCCGTAGATGCCGGTCTGCCGCTCCATCGTCTCCCGCCAGTGGCTCACGTCGAGTTCGCCCTGCCGTTCGAGGTGCCAGTTGGTCACCGTCGCCGGATAGACGACGTCGACCGCCCGGACGAGCGACCGGCCGTCGAGGTCGACGAGCGCCCAGCCGGTCTGCAGCGTCGGCGCGGTCTTCAGCGGCCGGTAGCGCCCGCGGTCGTCGTACGTGACCAGCTCGCGGGCCGAAAGCGGGTCGGCGTAAACCTCCAGCTCGCCGACCGGTCGGTCGGCGTCCGCTTCGTGCCGGACGGCGTAGGTCCGGCGGCCGTCGCCGCCGAGGGTGACCTCGATGGCTAACTCCCCCCACGAGGCCTCGACGCCGTCCGCCAGCGCCTCGTAGCGGTCGGGGACGGAGCGGTCGTCGGCGCCCTCCAGCCAGCGGAGAAACGCCGTCTCGACCTCCGGGCGGTCGATCTCCCGCCAGTAGTACCAGTTGGAGACGAACCAGGGGTTCTCGGCGGCGACCGACCGCAGGGCCGGCTCGTCGAGGCCCGTCTCGGCGCCGTCGGGCGTCTCGAACCGGTAGCCGTCCTCGCCCCGACGGACCCGGAGGCCGTCGCAGTCGACGCCGCCGCCGGCCGCCGCGACGAGGGCGTCGACCTGTCGGTCGTTCACGTCAGTCACCCGTGCCCGCGCCCGCGCCGGTCCCGGTGTCGGCTCCGGCGACGCGGGTCCGACGCCGGACCGTCTCGACGGCGTTGCCGACGTCGGCGCCGGCCTCCGCGGCCCGCTCCAGGATGACCTCGGCCATCAGCGCCTCCGTACCGACGGCGCCGGCGTACCAGACGTCGTGGCCGTCGACCTCGGCCGGGGTCTCCCACCCCGTCCGGTAGTCGTCGGTCAGGCCCATGTCCTCGGGGATGTCCTCCTGGGTGTGGTAGCCGTCGGCGACGAACAGCGGGACGACGACGATGTCGTCGCTGTCGAAGAAGTCGGTGACGTCGTCGACCTCCGGGTCCTCGTCCATGAACAGCGCCCGCACCTCCTCGAAGCGGTCCCGCTCGGCGATGCGGTCGGCGTGGTACTCGATTGCTTTCGCGGAGTTCTCGTTGCGCTCGGTGCCGTGGCCGACGACGGCGAGGCCGACCCCGCCGTCGGACTCCGCTCGACTCGCCCGGGAGTCCGGAGAATCCAAGCGCTCGCCGACCTCGGGGTCGCCGGTCACCGTCTCCGCCCGCCGGACGATGACGTCGCTCATCGCGTCGTGGGTGCCGACCGGCCCGCAGTAGTGGACGGTCTTGCCGACGTCGGTCGCCTCCAGGGTCGCGTGCGTCGCGCTCGTCCCGTCGGAGTCCCAGGCCTCTTCGTCCCAGTCGTCGAGCCGGAGCTCGCGGGGGATGACCTGCTCCGTGAAGTACCCCTCGGAGATGAACAGCGGGACGACGTACACCTCCTCGGCCTGGACCGTCCGTAACGCCTCGCGGACAGGTGGGACCCGTGGGCGACGATGACGAGCGATTGCATGTCCGAAACAACGGTCAGCCCGCTCTTAGGGGCTTCGGGACCCGGCCGGATTGCTGGTAGCCACGGACGGCGTCTCGGTTCGGGGCTACCCGTCGTGTTCGAACGTCTGGACCTCGACGGTCCGGCCCTCCGGGTCGGTCGCGAAGCACTGGTAGATCTCGTAGCGGTCGTTGTACCGCGGCGGCTCCTCGACGGCCGCCCCGAGGTCGTCGGCGAGCCGGTCGACGGCCGCCCGGGAGTCGACGACGACGGTGATGATCCCGTCGGTTTCGGCGGTCTCCCGGGCGCAGAAGCCGACCCGGAAGTCGCCGACCCGCAGGATGGTGCAGTCGGGCTGTTCAAGCCACACCTCGGCGCCGACGTCCCGGTAGAACTCGACGACCGCCTCGAGCCGTTCGGTCCCGAAGAAGACAATGCCGTCCATGCCGACGGCTCGGCCGGCGGGGACAAAACCCCGTCGCCGCGGGATCGACAGCTCGATGTGTCGGCGGCGCGAGCCGACGCGCATGACCGTCGCCGCCGAGACCCGGGAGGCCGTCCGCGACCACCCGTTCTTGGAAACGGCACTGCGCGCCGGCGTCGTCAACTACACCGCCGCCGCCCGCTTCCTCGACGTGGGCGAGGAGGAGGCCGTCGCGGCGGCGCTGCGCCGCTACGCCGCCGACCACGACCACACGCCGCCGGACCGCCGGGCGAGCGTCTCGATGCGGTCCGGCGTCGGTCCCGCCGGCGCTGACGCCGACGCCGACGCCGGCGACGGCGGCCTGCTGTCGGTCGGCGGGACGGCCTTCGTGGCCGACGGCGGCGACCACACGGCCGTCCTCGCGGAGGGCAGCGTCGGGGCGGCGGCGCTGGCCGACGTCCTCGGGCGGCTCCGGACCGCCGGCGTCGGCGTCGAGGCCGCCGCTGCCGCCGACGGGACGCTCGCGGTCGTGGTGGGGCGCCGGGACGGCGCCGACGCCGTCCGGGCCGTCGAGGCGGCGCTATGAGAACGGGTCGCGTACAAGCGACGGGTTGAAAGCCGACGGGAGTCGACCCTCGGGCATGACGCTCCGCGTGCTGAACACCCTCTCCGGCGAGCGCGAGGAGTTCGAGCCGGCCGACCCCGACGACGTGCTGCTGTACTACTGCGGGCTGACCGTCTCGGACGACCCGCACCTCGGGCACGCGCGGACCTGGGTCCACGTCGACACCATCCACCGGTGGCTCGAGCACCTCGGTTACGACGTCCGCCACGTCGAGAACGTCACGGACGTCAACGAGAAGATCGTCGCCCGGGTCGGCGAGCGCGACGGCGACGGGACGCTCGGCGACGACGAACGCGAGGTCGCCGCGACGTTCATCGACCGCCTGCTGACGGACATGCGGTCGCTGAACCTCCGGCGCGCGGAGGTCCACCCTCGCGTCACCGAACACGTCCCGGAGATAATCGACCTCGTGGAGACGCTCGTCGAGGAGGGCTACGCCTACGAGTCCGACGGCTCCGTCTACTTCGACGTCACGGCGTTTCCGGACTACGGGAGGCTGTCGAACCAGCGGCTCGACGACGTGGAGGCCCAGGGGCCCGAGGCGGAGCGCGCCGAGAAGCGACATCCGGCGGACTTCGCGCTGTGGAAGGCCGGCGGCGCCGACGCTGCCGCAATCGAGGAGCACCGCCACGACGACCGCGACTACGAGGCCGCGGCGCCGACCGGCGAGACCTGGGAGTCGCCGTGGGGCGAGGGCCGCCCCGGCTGGCACGTCGAGTGCTCGGCGATGTCGATGACCCACCTCGGGGAGACGCTCGACATCCACATGGGCGGCCGCGACCTCGTGTTCCCGCACCACGAAAACGAGATCGCACAGAGCGAGGCCGTCACCGGCGAGCCGTTCGCCCGCTACTGGCTGCACGCGGACCTCCTCGAGATGGACGCCGAGAAGATGTCCTCGAGTCTCGGCAACTTCGTCACCGTCCACGAGGCCGTCGAGCGGTTCGGCACGAACCCGCTGCGGATGTTCTTCCTGTCGGCGTCATATAATTCGACACAGACCTACAGCGACGCCGCCGTCGAGGAAGCCATCGAGCGGTGGCGACGGCTGGCGACCGCCTACGACCGGGCGACCGACGCGCTGGCCGGCGCCGACGCCCGCACGACGGCCGACTCGGCGCTCGACGAGCGAGCCGCCGAGAGCCGCGATGCCTTCGCCGCGGCGATGAACGACGACTTCAACACCCGAGAGGCGCTGGCGGCGCTGTTCGACCTCGCCGGCGCGGTCAATACACACCTCGACGACGCCGACGCCTACGACTACCGCGGGCTGCGGGCCGTCGTCGAGACGTTCGAGGAACTGGGCGAGGACGTCCTGGGCTTCGCTTTCGGCGGCGACGCCGGCGGCGGCGAGGCGACGCTGACCGGCGAGTTGGTCGAGCTCGTCCTCGACGTCCGCGAGCGGGAGCGGGCGGCCGGCAACTACGACCGCGCCGACGCCCTTCGGGACGACCTCGAGGCCCTCGGCGTCGACGTCCAGGACACCGACGACGGCCCGACGTACGGCCTCTGAGCCGACGGCCGCCGTCGCCGTCGGCCGCTCGCCCGCGCCCGTCACAACGATAATGTGCGACAGTGCCGTACCGTGCATGCAACACGGGTGCACGTCGAACGGACGGACGGCCGCGGCGTCGCGGCCTACGAGGAGTACACCGACGCCGAGCGGCGCCGTCGCATCCGGGAGACAGCGGCGGCGCTGGACTGCCGGGTCGCCCACGTCAACTCGACGGCGAGCGGCGGCGGCGTCGCCGAGATGCTCGGCTCGCTCGTCCCGCTGCTGGACGACGCCGGCGTCGAGACGGACTGGCTGGTGATGGACGCCCCGGAGTCGTTTTTCGACGTGACGAAGGCCATCCACAACGGCCTCCAGGGCGACGGCGACGCCTTCGCCGACGGGATGACCGAGACCTACCGGTCGGTGACCGTCGAGGCCGCCGAGGCGATGCCCGGCGGCTACGACGTGGCGATGCTGCACGACCCACAGACGCTGGGGATGGCACCGACCCTGGCCGAGCGGTTCCCCGAACTGGCGCTTGTCTGGCGCTGTCACATCGACCTCACCGACGCCGCCCCGTCGGCGCTGGAGTTCGTGCGGTCGTACCTCGAGGCGGTCGACCGCGTGGTGGTGACGCTGCCGGAGTACGCCGACCCGCTCGGAGACGTCCCGGCGACGGTCGTCCCCCCGGCCATCGACCCGCTGACGGCGAAGAACCGGCCGCCGTCGGCGCTGTCGGACCCCCCGGACGCCGCCGATCGGCCGTTCGACCCCGACCGGCCGCTCGTCGCGCAGGTGTCGCGGTTCGACCCCTGGAAGGATCCCCTGGGCGTCCTCGAGGTCCACCGCCGCGTCGCCGACCGCGTCCCCGGCGCACAGCTCGTCCTGGCGGGCGCGATGCCGGACGACGACCCCGAGGGCGAGGCGGTCTACCGCGAGGTGACGGCGGCGGCCGACGGCGACCCCGACGTCCACCTGCTGACGGACCTGCCCGACGCCGGGATCAACGCGCTCCAGCGGTGCGCCGACGTCGTCCTCCAGAAGTCGCTGCGGGAGGGGTTCGCCCTGACGGTCTCGGAGGCGCTGTGGAAGGAGACGCCGGTCGTCGGGACGACCGTCGGCGGGATCCCGCTGCAGGTCGACGACGGCGAGAGCGGCTTCCTCGAGGCGCCCGACGACCTCGAGGCCGTCGCCGACGACGTCGTCGGGCTGCTGGAGTCGCCGTCGCGCCGCCGTCGCTTCGGCGAGCGGGGCCGCGAGACCGTCCGCGAGCGGTTCCTGACGCCGCGGCTCCTCGCGGACCACCTCGAGCTGATCGCGACGGCGGGCTGACGGCCGCGCCCGGTTCCGGTCGGCGGCCGGGTCGGAGACACACCGGGGCGTCACGACCGGCGACCCGCCGGCCGGCACGCCGACCGTCGGGTACCGAATCGTGTCGACCCGTCGTCCCACCTCGCCGAAGACGCTCGGCACGGCCTCGACCGCGTCGCTCACGGGGTCAGCTATCGGGAGGCCGAACTGCTGGAAGAGACGACGACGGTGACCCGCTACCGGACCGACGCCGAGACGGAAGGCCAGCCGACGGAGGTGAACCTCCACGTCGCACGGGGCCGCAGCGAGCGCTCCGACGGCGATCCGGACTCCGTCGTCACCGTCGGCGTTCACCCTTCCGACGTCGACGAGAGCGACACCGTCGACCGGCTGAACGCCGGCGTCGAGCACCCCGAGTAGCTACAGGGCCAGCGGCAACAGCAGCACGCCCATCAGGTTCGCCCGGCGGGCCCGGAACCGCGCGGGGACGAGGCCGACGACCGCCGCCGCGAGGTAGACGACGACGCCGACCCCGCCGGCGAAGAGATACGACAGCCCCGCCAGGCCGACGAGGATGCCGAGCGATAGTTTCGTCGCGTCCAGCCGGCCGACCACGGCCAGATAGCGGTCGCCGACGGTGACGACGAGGCCGAATCCGGCGGCCGCGGCCGCGGCGACGGCCGCGAGCAGGTGCGGCAGCGACGGCGGCGCCCCGACCGAGTCGACGGCGACGAGCACGCCCGTCCGGGGGGTGCCGAGCGCGACGAGGGCGAAGAGCGCGAAGATGGTGTTCGAGGTGTTGACGCCGGAGGTGGCGACGACGAACCCGCGGGCGCCGTACCGGCCGGGGACGGCCAGCAGTGCCGCCGTCGCGGCGACGGCGCTGGAGACCGCCGGTACGTAGCCGACGACGGCGCCGGCGACGGTGCCGACGCCCGTCAGCCCACCGACCTCGCGGCGGGAGACGGCCAGAACCGGGTCGTCCTGCGGCGGGACGCCGCCGCCGCCGACGGCGTCGACGAGGACCGGCGCGCCGAACAGCCCGGCGAACAGCGGCGCGAGCATCCCGCCGGCGGCCAGCGGCGCCGCCGGCGTCAGGTCGAGCACCGCCAGCCCGAGCAGGCCGCTGGCGAGAAGCGAGACGGTCGCCCCGACCGCCGCCGTCGGCGTCCGCTCGGTGAGCACGAGCAGGACCGCGACGGCGGCGAGCACCACCCGGAGGTTCGCCCGCAGCAGCGGCCAGGCGGCGGTCATCAGCCGCGTCACCGGCACCGAAAGCGGCGCCGCGAGGACGGCCGCGCCGCCGCTGCCCAGCGCCGAGAGCCGTAGCGCCTCACGACCGCGGCCCTTGAGGACGAGTCGGTGCCCCGGCAGCGCGGCCGCGGCCATCGCGGCGTCCGGCACGCCCAGCGCCAGCGACGGGACGATGTCGAGGAACGTATGAACGACGCCCGCCGCGAGCATCGCCATCGCGACGTACAGCGGCGGCCCAGGAGCCGACGGCGCGGCACCCGCCAGCAGCAGCGCCATGTTGTTGGCGTGCAGTCCCGGCGTCAGGCCGCTGACGGCCCCGAGGGCGATCCCCCCGGTAACGAAGGCGAGCACGAGGAAGCTGCCGGTTCCGACCACGCCGCGGGATGGCCCCGGCATCGTACTTGAACTACCGCCCGAGGTCGGCGGGCCCGCGAGCCACGCCACACGACTCGGTTCACGTCGAGGAACCCGGCGTCGTGGTCGTCCCGCCGTCGGCGGTGACGACGGCGCGTCCGAGCGCCCCTACTGCTCGCGAAGTGAGCCGACGCACGCACGGCCGCGCCCACCGGCAAGTCGGCGCCGTCGCTACGCGGCGAGCGTCGAAAGAACCGGGAAGGTGTGGCGTATGGCGTCGTCAGCCGAACAGCTCGCCGAGGCCCTCGCCGCCGTCGCCGCCGTCGTCGTCGTCGCCGTCGTCGGCCTCCGCTTCCTCGGCCTCGTCGTCGGCCCCCTCGTCGTCGGCGTCGGCGTCGGCCTCCTCGGCCGCGCCGCCCGCCGCGGCACCGCCGCCGCTACCGCCGGCGGGGACCGCCGCGGCCGACTCGATGGCCTCCTCGACGTCGACGTCCTCCAGCGCGGCCACGAGGGCCTTGACGCGGGACTCCTCGACGTCGGCGCCGGCCGTCTCGAGGATGCCCGTCAGGTTGTCTTCGTTGATCTCTTCGTCGGTCTCGTGCAGGATGAGTGCTGCGTAAACGTATTCCATCGTGAATCACCCGAACATGTCGCCGAGCGCGTCGCCGCCGTCGCCGCCGTCGTCGTCGTCGGCGTCGTCGGCTTCCGTCTCGGACTCGGTTTCCGCAGGTTCTTCGTCGCTCGATTCGCCCTCGTCGGCCTCCTCGTCGGCGGCCGGCGCCGCGCCGGCGGCCGGGGCCTCGACGTCCCGAAGTTCATCGGGCAGCGCCTCCTCGTCGTCGACGGCCGCCGCGAGCGCCCGCACCTGGGCGTCGGCCTTCGAGACGAGGTCGTCGGCGAGGTCGGGGCTCTCGACGGCCGCCGAGAGGCCGACGGATTTGGCCTCGCCGGTCGCCTTCGACAGCAGCGTCGGCGCGGTCCGGGCGGTCGGGTAGTCGGCGTTGACCGCGAGGTTCCGTGCCCCGGCGGCCGCCGACTCGACGTCCGCGCGGTAGTCGTCGACGTCGATGTCGAGCTCCTCCGGGGCGAACAGCACGCCGTCGGAGAAGACGCTCCGGAGGTCGAGCCCGACCTCCTTGGGCTCGATGCCCAGCTCGCTCAGCACGTTCGCGAGGTCGGCGGAGACCTCCTCGCCGGTCTCGAGGACGGTAGAGTCCTCGACGACCGTGATGGAGCCGCCCTCGATGCGGGCGTTGGCACCCACCTGCTGGAGGTCGCCGACGAACGGCCCGGGGTCGACCCCCGTGTCGCCCTCGGGGACGACGATGTCGTTGGGGGCGACCTCGCCCGCGTTGATCGGCGCGGGCGTCTTCGAGGCCTCGAGCTGCTGGTACAGTCCGAAGGGGTTGTCGTCGGTCCCGATGAGCCCCACCTGACCGGAGACGTGCTCGGTCAGCGACGACCGTTCGCCGCCGGCCTCCTCGAGGGCCCGCTCGATGAGCGTGTTCCGCGAGATGCGCAGCGCGGCGGTGCCGTACAGCCCCCGGCGCATGTCCTGGAGCTGGCGGCTCGGGATGCCGGTGACGTCGACGACTCCGACGGAGTCGTACCGCTCGATGAAGGCCGTCAGCTCGTCGACCTCCTCGCGCTTCCACTCCGGAATCGTCTCGGTCCGGCGGTCGGCCTCGGCGCTCATGCGGGCACCTCCACGGCCGGCCCCATCGTCGTCTTCACGTACACCGCGTCGATGTTCTGCGGTCCCTTCTCGAGGTCCGTGAACAGCCGACGCAGGATGACGTCGATGTTGTCCGAAATCTCGTCGGCGGACATGTCCTCGGCGCCGACGCGCGTGTGGAACGTCCGTCGGTCGCGGGAGCGCACCTGGACGGTGTTTTTCATCCGCTCGATCGTCTCGACGACGTCGTCGTCCGGCTGCAGCGGCGTCGGCATCTTCCCGCGGGGACCGAGCACGGTCCCGAGATAGCGGCCGATGTCCTGCATCAGGTTGGCCTCCGCGATGAAGAAGTCCGTCTCGTCCGCGAGGTCCTTCGCCGCGTCGTCGTCGTCGCCGAGGTCCTCGAGGTCCTCGTCGCCGAGCACCTCGTCCGCCACCTCCTCCGCACGGATGGCGGTTTCACCCTCGGCGAAGACGATGATACGCGTGTCCTGGCCCGTACCCGACGGTAGGACGATGCTCTCGTCCACCCGGTTGTTGGGGTCGTCTAAGTCTAAGTCGCGCAGGTTGACAGCGAGGTCCACCGTCTCCTCGAAGTTCCGCTCGGGGGCCTCGTCGATCGCGCGAGATACTGCGTCCTCTATCGAATCTGGCATCGTTCACCTCCGTAGTCGGTGCCTGATCGGCTTCTACGGCGTGAAACAGGCGCTGCCTGTCTCGTCTGTACGGAGGAAGATGACGCACTTAAACGCGTCGAACCGCCGCCGTGCGGCCGTCACTCCAGGAACCGCTCCTGTCGCTCCGGCGCCGGCCGCATGCAGGCGTCCCGGCGGCCGAAGGCGCCGTAGCGGTGCTCGGCCACGAGGTCGTAAGCGCGGTCCCGGAGCCGCCGCGGCACCGCGACCAGCGGGTAGCCCAGCGAGTACGGCAGGCCGAGCCGTCGCAGCACCCGCAGCGCGGCCGTCGACTTCGTGTGACACTCCCCGTCGACCACGAGTACGACCGTATCGAGGTCGTCGACCGGCAGGTCGTGTCGCTCGAGCAGCCGCCGACCGGCCGCCGACTGCAGCGGCGCGAACCGGAACTGCCCGTCGTCCCGCTCGATGACCCACCGGACCAGCCCGTTACAGAGGTTGCAGACGCCGTCGAACAGCAGCACCGGCCGGTCGGTGGGGACGTCGGCCTCCGCCATGCCCGACGCTACCAGCGGGAGCGACAAGAGGATGGGGCTTGTGGGGCCCTCGGATCCGATTTGATTACGCGGCCGTTTCGTCTTCCTCTCGCTTGGAGAGGGCTGTCCGGCGTAACGTAATGGACTACCGAATATGGGGGATGGAGTCAGCAGTGTGGATTGGTTTCATTCAGCGACTCTCCGCTGAATCAGCCGTTCGGCGAATTAGCCCACCGAAGAGGCCGCGTCACGTCGCCGTCGGCGTGAGGACGCCACTTCGAACGGCGAGCGACGTCCAGTACACGTCACCTTCGTACCGAACCAGATACGGACCGCTCAGGTCGCCTTCACCGTCTTCATCGAGCCCGTGGGCCTGTTCGTGTCCGCGAAACCGGTCGGCGAGCGCACGGAACCCATCGGACAGCGGCTCGTCAGACCCGACGATGTACGAGTCGTTCGCGATCGCCGTCTCGAGGATGTCTCGCTCGGCCGCCGACGGTCCCGAGAGTTCGAACGTGAACCGTTCGCGCATCCGACGGCCGTAGGCGGCGGCCGTCGTCACCTGCTCGCCGGAATAGCGATACGTGTTCAGCGTCGTTTCGTCGGCGTCATCGACGGCCCACTCGGCTTCGGTCCCATCCGCCCAGGTGATATACGAGTACTCCGACTCGGGGACGAGGACGGAGTGCTCGCGCTCTGCGTCCGTATAGAGGAACGTCGTTCCGACCCCGACCGGGTCGCCATCGGCCAGGCCCTTGCCAGCAAACTTCTCCCCGTCGACCTGCGGGAGGTCAGCGAACTGGATCGCGTCGGCCTCGCGGACGGTCCCCGTGACGATATCCACCGTCACGGCGTACCTGGTGGCCAGCGTTTCCTCGATCACCTCGAACGACAGTTCGTAGACGCCGTCTTGATACGCGAGATGACGCTGCTCGGGGAACGGCGGCCGGGTTGCTTTGGTTGTCGCACCGCCGTCGAGGATCCGGTTTAACAGCCGGGTTCTCGAGTCGTCGCCTTCCGTGGGACGGACTGTATGGAGGACCTTCGGTGGGAGGTCCGCGTCGGCGATTGTCGTCATTTTGAGCCGGGCTGTGGCGATTTCCGCGGCGTTGCTCTCACCGCCGGGACCGGTGCACCCAGCGACCAATGGGGGAAGGGACATAGCGGCGGTCGCCAGGAGTGAACGGCGGCGCATGCCCGTAGCTCAGCGGAGCTGCGTCAAATGTCTTGGGTCGGACGGGTCCACGGCCGTCGTTCCGTCGACCACAACGGTGCTCAGGGTCTCGAGCGACGCCGGCGGCCGGTCCCCTGCCGATCGAACAATCGAGACGCTACGGACAACCGATACAACCCGGGTCGGTCTCACAAAATTCAGACAGCGCTCTTTTCGAACCTTCGAGGAAGCCTACGCTACCGCTTCGGCCTCGTCGAAGACACCGGGCCGCTCGCTCCGCTCGCGCCCCGAGCCTTCGACTTCGCCTACGCTGCTGCTTCGGCTTCGTCGAAGACACCGAACCCTCGCTCCGCTCGGGTTCGAGCTTTCGCTTCGGCTACGCCGTTGGCTCCGCCTCAGCAAAAACACCGAAAAGACGAACGGAGTGAGTCTTTTCGAGCCTTTGACTCGGCCTACGCTACCGCTTCGGCCTCGTCAAAGACCCCGTCGAACTCGCCATCCTCCAGCCGCTCGTTGAACGTCCGGGCGTCCTCGCCCTCGACGGTGACCCCGAGGGAGGCGCAGGTGCCGGCGACCTCCTTTGCGGCGTTGCGGACGTCGTAGCCCAGCAGGTCCGGGAGCTTCTGCTCGGCGACGGTCTTCAGCTGTTCGGCGGACATGTCGGCGACGAACTCCTCGTTGGGCTCGCCGGAGCCGGTCTCGAAGCCGAGTTCGTCCTTGACGAGCGCCGCCGTCGGCGGAACGCCGACGTCGATGTCGAAGGAGCCGTCGTCGTCGTAGTCGACGGTGACGGGGACCTCGGTGCCGTCGAACGCCTCCGTCTGGTCGTTGATCTCGCCGACGACCGCCTGGATGTCGACGGGGGTCGGGCCGAGCTCGGGCCCGAGCGGCGGCCCCGGATCGGCCTCTCCGCCGGGAACGAGTACCTCGATAGTTCCAGCCATACGAAGGGGAAGCGTCGCCGCGGTTTTAAGCGTTGTCGATTCGGGTCACGGGCGCGCTCGGGCCGGCCGTCGCGGCCGCCGGCGGTCAAGCGTTGACGAGCAGGAGTCCGAACAGCGCCGCCGCCACCAACAGCCCGCTCACCTCCCGGAGTCCGTAGCTGTACACCGTCGAGAAGACGAAGTGGAAGACGCCGACGAACGCCACGCCGACGCAGAGGAGGCTGTACGCGAGCCGCTTTTTGCCGTCCATGCCCGTCGTTGCGGCCGGGAGGAGATAATCCCGGCGCCCCGCCAACCGAACGGCTTTTTCGGCGTCGGCGAGTGTGCTCGGGTGATGGGGCTCGAAGAGGAGATCGAAGAGCTCGAGCAGGAGATCGCCGAGACCCCGTACAACAAGTCGACCGAGCAGCACATCGGCCGGCTGAAGGCGAAGCTCTCCGAGAAGAAAGAGGAACTCGAGCGCCGCCAATCGTCCGGCAGCGGCAGTGGCGGCTACGCCGTCGAGAAGCACGGCGACGCCACCGTCGCGCTGGTCGGCTTCCCGTCGGTCGGCAAGTCGACGCTCCTCAACGCCCTCACCAACGCCGACAGCGAGGTCGGCTCCTACGAATTCACGACGCTGGACGTCAACCCCGGCATGCTGGAGTACAACGGCGCGAACATCCAGCTGCTGGACGTGCCGGGACTCATCGAGGGCGCCGCCGACGACCGCGGCGGCGGCCAGGCCGTGCTGTCGGTCGTCCGGACCGCCGACCTCGTGTTGTTCGTGCTGTCGGCGTTCGAGATCGATCAGTACGAACGGCTCCGCGAGGAGCTGTACGAGAACAAGGTCCGGCTGGACACCGAACCCGTCCAGGTCAACGTCCGCAAGCGACACAAGGGCGGCATCAACCTGACCACCTCCGACCGTGTGAGCCTCGACGACGAGACCATCACCGAGGTGCTCCGGCAGTACGACTTCGTCAACGCCGACGTCACCATCCGCGAGGACCTCACCATCGACCAGCTGGTCGACGCCATCCAGGACAACCGGGAGTACCTCCCGTCGGCGGTCGCCGTCAACAAGGTCGACCTCATCGAGCCGGAGTACCTCGAGACGGTCGAGGCGAACCTCCGGGACCACGACATCGACCCCGAGGAGGCCGTGTTCATCAGCGCCGAGGAGGAACGCGGCCTCGAGTCGCTGACGGGGACCATCTGGGACGACCTCGGGCTCATCCGGGTGTACATGGACAAGCCGGGCCGCGGCGTCGACCGCGAGGAGCCGCTCGTCCTGACCGAGGGCGCCACCGTCGACGACGCCCTTGAGAAGCTGGGCGGGAGCTTCGACCAGCGGTTCCGGTTCGCCCGCGTGACCGGCCCCTCGGCGAAACACGACGAACAGCAGGTCGGCCGCGACCACGGACTCGTCGACGAGGACGTCCTCCGTATCGTCGCGCGGAAGTAGCGACCGGCGAGCCGTCCGGGCTCGCACCCCTCGATGGCCCTCCGGTCGCCCCGTCGTCCGCGAACCGGAGTTCGCAAGTGTCGGCGACCCGTACCGACGCCGGATGGACGACGGGTCATCCCCGGGGCGACGGCTCGCCGCGGTCGCCTCTCTCGGACTCCTGCCGTGGACGGTGATCCTCCTCGACGGGGAGGCGAGTCTCGTCTTCGGGTTCGGCCTGGTGAACACGAACCCGCCGACGCTCGTGAACATCTACGACTACCTCTTCGTCCACACCGGCAGGCTCCCGCGGCGGCTGCAGGCGTGGCCGGCGGGTACCGTGCTTCACGCGGGCGCGCTCGCGAGCGCAGTCGGTGGTCTCCGGTCGTTCGAGGACCCGCGGCTGACCGGCGGCCTGCTCGTCTTTGCCGGGCTCGCCCATGCACAGGTCGCCTACGGTCTCCACCGGGCGTACGGAACGAGTCCCGCGATGGTGCTGCCGGTCGGGGTGCTGACGACGTGGGCCGTGGCGTGGTGGTTCTACTGGCCGCTGGTCCGAGAGCGGGGTCTCGCCGTTTAGCTTTTCTGTTCGGTTTCGCGGCTCCAGGTGCCGGTAACGGCCACCCGCTGGCCGTCGATTTCGATTTCCCGTCCGTCGGCGGTGTTGCCGACGCTGGACTCGACGGGTTCGCGGTCGGGGGTCTCGCTTTCCGGGTACACGGCCGCCATGTCGCCCGATAGCTCCGACTCCTCCAGCGTCAGGGAGTACACCTCACCGTCAGACTCGGGGAGCGGTTCCGGCGTCGCCTCCCCGGTGCCGAACCCGGGGGCCTCGAACGCCCCGCCGCCGGGGGAGTCGGCGTCGACATCGCCCCATCCACCGACGACGACGTGGCCGTGGCCGGCCCTCCCCAGCGCCCACCCGGCGTCGTCACTGCGCCCGGACAGTCGTTCGGTCTCTCCCGACTCCGCGTTCAAAAGGCGCTCGACGCGGGACCGCACGTCCTCCTCGCGAGGGGCTTCCTCCGTGGGCGTCTCCCCGAGGGACGAGCCGTCGGAGGGCGCAATGCCGAACACGAGGGCGTCCTCGCGGGCGGCGAACGCGAGGTCGTCCGACCCGAGTATCCCGCCCGTTCCCTCGTAGATTCGGGCGTCCTGATGCGTGCCGGACCGTTCGAACTCGGCGTCGGTCGCGGCCTCCTCGACTGCCTCAAGGTCGAAAGACCCCTCAAGCACGATAGCGCGCCGCGTCAGGAGCGTCGTCTCCATGCTGCCGAGGTCCGGCTCTCCGTCGTCGGTGGGTGTCTCTGCGGGCGAATCGCCGGGGTCGTCCATGACGGGATCGTCCACGTACTCGTCAACGAGGCCGACGAGAGACTCGATTCCGTAGACGCCGAGGCCGACCCCGATGCCGAGCCCCGCGGCGACGACGGCCGTCCCCGGGACGATGACGAGTGCGTCACCCCCAGTTCCCTCCGTCGAGCCCCTACCGGGTGTCCCCTCGAACGGCGGGTCGTCGCCCGGGAGGCTCTCCCCGAGGTCTTGGAGAGTATTTATTGCGGCCCAGTCCACATACACGTATCCGGCTCCGTCCTCGCCGGGGCCGCTGGCCGGGACCCATCGAGCGTACGCCGGCACGTCCCTGGTATCCGCGTCGTCGCCGAACCCGAACCCGTCGGTACACCCGGCGGTCGCAGCGAGCGGCGCCGCAGCAGCGGTCGTCAGTAGTTTCCGCCTCCGGAGGGTCATATCTCCGTGTCGACAAGCCGCCATATAAAAACTACCTTCGCCTCGGTTCCCGCTTGCGAGCCTTTTCGTATCTGGCGCTCTACCGTTCGGACATGGACGCGACGCTGGACCACACGATGATGCGCGTCGAGGACCTCGAGGAGTCGCTGGAGTGGTACACCACCCACCTCGACTACGAGGAGAAGGGCCGGTGGGAGGCTGACACGTTCACGAACGTCTTCCTCGGCCCGGCGGACGTCCACGACGACGGCGCGCTGCTGGAGCTGACGTACAACCACGACGGCCGGGAGTACACGATGGGCGACGCCTGGGGCCACATCGCGGTCCGGGTCGAGGACGTCGAGGCCGCCTACGAGGAGCTGATGGACGGCGGCGTCGCGGACTACCGACCGCCGGCGGAAAACCCCGGCTACGCCTTCGTCCGGGACCCCGACGGCCACGAGGTCGAACTCGTCGAGCGGGACCACGGGGCGCGGTGGTCGCTGGACCACACGATGGTCCGCGTCGAGGACGCCGACGAGGCGCTGGGCTTCTGGACCCGGAAGTTCGGCTACCGACCCGCCGGCCGGTGGGAGGCCGACACGTTCGCGAACTACTTCGTCGAGCCCGACGGCGCCGCCGAGGAGGCCATGTCGGTCGAGCTGACGTACAACTACGACGGCCGGGACTACGAGCTGGGCGACGCCTGGGGCCACCTGGCCGTCGAGGTCGAGGACCTCGAAGACGGCTGGGCGACGCTGATGGAGCGGGAGGCGGCCGACTACCGCGACCCCGCCTCCTGCGACCACCGCTACGCCTTCACGACGGATCAGGACGGCCACGAGGTCGAACTCGTGACGGCCTGAGCGGCCCCGGTCACCGATCGTTTATATGTGTTCGCCGGGCGTCCGACGGGCGTGTGACGAGATACCAAAACCCGCCTACCGGTCGTTTTCGGGAGCGTGACGGGTTAGCACGGGTCTACCGACCCCACAAAGCATTTATACTGAGCGTTAGTTGTTCGGACCGTACCCCTACCCATGGTGACAGTACGGCGTACCGATGACGGGCCGACCGCGACGCCCCATCGCGTACGAGGTACGGTCGCCGACCGATAGCAGTCAACAACCATGACAGACGAAACCAACAATCCGCTGCGTGCGGTGTTCCTCGCGGCGCTGATGGTCCTGTGGGTCTTCGCAGGAACCGTCGCGCTGGCAGGGAGTGCCGCCGCAATCGAGGGTAATGGCAGCATCAGCAATGGTGACATTACCCCGCAGGATAGTAGCACAGACGCACAGGACGTAACGTACAACTTCTCGTTCGACGTTCAGAACGGTTCGGACGACGAGAACAACTCGATCGGTGGCGTTGAGATCGTGCTCACCGACGCTTCCGACGGCACCTCCGGTGGTAGCGTCGATGACCCGGACGAGAGTGACGTCAACGTCACTCTCGACAACGGTACCGAGCGGGACGTCGTCGTCGACGACGCCGCGGCCGTCGACAACGACGGCGACGGCACGCAGGACTCCTTCCAGATCGAGTTCCAGAACAACGTCGAGCCGGACGACGGCGCGGAGCTCCGAGTCGGAATCGCCGACAGCGTGGACAACCCGGCCGTCGAGGACACCTACCAGGGCGAGCTGCGTTCCTACGAGCCCGGTGTGTTCTCGTCGAACGACTTCAAGTCCACCACCGACAGCTACGACATCAATGACGCCGGCGACGCCGAGGAAGACCGTCGCGATCGGAACACCGACGACAGCTTCGGCGGCGGTCAGACCCGGTTCAAGGGCCAGATCCTGGACTTCGAGGCCGACACCAACGGCGGCCAGATCGAGGATTACGAGCTCCGGCTCTACACGCCGGGCGATCGCAACGGTGACGAAGACATCGGCGCGCTGATCACCCAGATCTCGCTGAACGACAGCGAGGGTGCACAGATCGAAACCGAGAACGTGCCGGACAACGAGCGCGTCGTCATCACGGCACAGGGTACGGACGAGAACGGTACCGAGTTCAACGATCCGACGATCGTCGAGGTCAACGAGGAAGGCGAACAGCAGGGATTCGATGCTGGCGCCGGCGGTAACGACAACGCGGACGACGACGCCGTCGAAATCGTCCCGCAGACGCTCAGCACCGAGTTCGAAACGGACACGGAGTTCGAGGGCGAAAACGTGACGCTGGAGGTCGACTCCAACCGTGACAACTTCGACCTGTTCGTCGACTCGGATAACCTCAGCCAGAGCGAGCTGACGAGCATCATCCAGGACAGCACGTCCACCAACATCAACACCGATCGCTCGCCGAGCGACGACGCGGTCCGCGTGGACGGCGTCAACGAAACCGGTTCGATCCTGTTCAACTTCGACGAGACGGGTAACTTCTCGTTCGACTTCGAGGTGCAGGATACCACCGGCAACGCGAGCGCGGAGATCGAAATCGAGGAGCAGCCGGACGCTGACGCCGAGTTCGCCTCCGACAGCGGGGCGTTCACGGTCAAGCGTGGCGACATCCAGAGTGACGAGGGTAACTCGGACTCGACGATTTCGATCGATACGACCGACATCGAAACCGTCACCGTCACGATCGGCGACGAGGAGCGGAACAACTACGAAACGACGCTCGTCGTCGAGCCGAGCGACGACGGCGAGATCGAGATCCGGATGAACACCTTCCTCGCCGGCAACGTCGAGAACGCCTCGGACGCCTACGAGGTGACCGAGGGCGAGCTCGTGACGTCCAACCGCCGGACGGATCAGCTGACCGGCGTTCTCGACGAGGGTCAGTACGACCTGACGATCGAGACCCGGCAGACGGAACGCGAGCGCGAGGTCGACGCGGGTGTGCTCAACATCCGCCAGTCGAGCTACGAGTCGCTGGACCAGCTCCGGCACCCCGACACGTCGCTGTCCAACGCCGACGAGGTCTCGGAGCTGTCCGAGAACGAGGACCTCTCGGAGACCGACGTCGTCACGCTCTCGGACCGCGACGACGACCGCGGCAGCCCCGAGCGTGACCTCCTGATCCACCGAGTCAACATCTCCGGTGTCTACGGTGCGTTCGACGCGATCCGTACCGAGTCCACCGGCGCCGGCTCGCTGGAGAGCGCAGACGGCGAGGAGATTCTGCGCGAGGCACAGACCGGCGGCACCGCGCTCGGCGCGTCCAGCGAGGACGATCCGATCCTGAACCTCACGTTCGAGCAGGTGAACTTCCGGCAGAACCGCGAGCCGAAGCGGAACAACTTCACCAACCCGACCGGTGAAGGCTTCGAGTTCGTCATCGACGAGGACAACGAGACGGTCTACCTCGTCACCGACGTCCAGCAGATCAGCCTGAACCGCGAGACCGCCGACGAGCCCAACACGGACGAGCAGGTCGAAACCGGCGACCTCTACAGGTTCGAGTTCAACGTCGGGTCGGGCTTCAACGAGACCTTCGAGGGCGGCATCGACGAGTACGCTCCCGAAGAGAGCACGTCGGTCAACCTCGACATCGAGGACCGCACGGCCGAGTTCGACACCGGAGACGGCAGTGAGGTCCGTGTCGAACCGGCCGCGGACCAGGAGATCGCTGGGACGACCAACATCGCACCCGGTACGAATCTCACCATCGCGGTGGACTCCTCGACCCGGACGCGGCGCAACAACAGCAACGACACCTCCGAGCTGGCACCCGTCTTCCAGCGGGCCGACGTCGAGGTCCAGGACGACGGCAGCTTCGGTGACAGCACGTTCGACTTCTCGGACAACGAGGTCGGACGGACGTTCGTCGTGACCGCGACCAGAGCGGGTATCGAGGACAGCGCCGAAACGGACGGCCGCGTCGTCGAGGGCCGGAACGCTCAGGTGTCCATCAGCGAAACCACGGCCTCTGTCGACCAGGACGAGGTGTCGACCATCACGGTTGACTCCGGCTCCTTGCCGCAGGGCGGTTTCGTCACCATCCACGACGGCACGCTGCAAGACGGCGCGACGTTAGACAGCGTCCGTGGGTCCTCCGAGTACCTCGAGGAGGGCAACTTCAGCAACCTCGAGATCGAACTCGACGATCCGTACGTGAGAAGCGACGGCGAGACGCAGACCGCCATCGCGATGCCGCACCAGGACACCAACGACAACGAGGAGTACGACTTCGTCGAGACGGAAGGCGGCGAAGACGGTCCGTACACCGCTGGCGGCGCAATCGTGACGGACTCCGCGTCGGTCACCTTCGAGCAGGAGACGCCGACGCCGGAGCCGTCGACGCCGACGCCGACCGCGACGCCGGAGCCGTCGACGCCGACGCCGACCGAGACGCCCACCGACCAGCCCGGCTTCGGTGCCGTGCTGGCGCTGATCGCGCTCATCGGCGCGGCGCTGCTGGCTGCCCGTCGGACCGACTTCTAACCAGCCGGACCGCCCGGCCTTCGCGGTTTCCGCGGTACCATTCTTTCGCGCGCGACGCCGACAGCGTCGCTGGTACCTACCGACAGCGTCGCCGATACCTACCGACAGCGACGCGGACACCCCGCCGACAGTGTGCCGGCTCCGACCGACACGCCGGCGGGTGTTCTGTCCCGGTCGCGCCCGCGACGACAAGACATATGATGGTCGTGGCGTAGTTTCGAACAAGGATGCTCCCGGCGCAGTCGCTGACGGGGCTGTCGGTGCTTCCGGTCACGGACGTCCTGGCGTGGATCGTCGTCGGCGTCTTCCTACTGGGGGTGCTCGCCGACCGCCAGGAGCGGCGCGACCTCGCTCGCCGGGTGACGGCCGGCGCCTGGGCGCTGTTCGCCGTCTTCTGGCTGTTGTTGATCCACCAGTTCGCCGTCGTCCACCGTAGCATCGTCGAGACGGTGCTCGTGGCCGCGGCGGTGCCGCTGTGTCTGTACGTCGGCCGGACGCTGCTCGCCGGCCGGGAGTCGCTGCTCGTGCTGTCCCGCGCCGTGGCGCTGATGGGGCTGATCTACCTGCCGTTCCAGATGTCGGCGCCGATCCGGGGGTTTCTCATCGAGACGGTGGCCCGGCAGACGGCGTGGCTGCTGGAGGTGGCCGGCCTCGGCGACGGGATGGAGCTGATCGAAGACCCCGAGGGGTCGACCCTGCGGAACACGTTCTGGTTCCCGGAGACGGAGCGGGCCTCGCGGGTGATATTCGCCTGTACGGGCATCGGGAGTCTGGCAATCTTCGGGGGGCTCATCGGTGCCGTCCGGGCGCCGCTGCGCCGGAAGGCGGTGGCACTCGCGGTGTCGCTGTCGATCATCTGGGTGCTCAATATCGTCCGCAACGCCTTCATCGCGGCGGCCAACGGCTACGCCTGGTTCGACCACCCGGCGCTGGAAGGGCCGGTGATGGCGGCGTTCGGGCTGTCGGACCCCTCACATGTGTCGTTTTACTTTGCCGACCGCGTGCTGTCGCAGAGTCTCGCGCTGGTCGCCCTGGTCGGCATCGCGTGGCTGGTCTCGCGGTGGGTGCCACAACTGCTCGGGATCGCCGAGGACCTGCTGTACCTAGTGACCGGCGACGAGGTGCGGCTGCGGCCGCCGTCGACGGCGACCGACGGGGGCGAGCGACGGTGACCGAGGAGACCCCCCGGGTCGCGGAGTTCCCGGACGTCTCCCGGCGGCGCTTCCTCGCCGGCGCCGGCGGGACGCTCGCCGGCGGCGCCGCCGCCCGAGCCGCCGACAACGCGCTGCTCGGCTACGGGGAGTTGGGTTACGGGACGAACCTCCTCGAGCAGGACCTCGCGGGCCTCGTCGCCGACAGCCTCCGGATGTGGTACGACGAGCGGGTCGCCGGCCGCCGGCTCCGGGTCATCGACGGCGACGTCGTCGTCTCGACGGCCGACGGCGGTCGCCGCCTCGCCCTCCGGGCGGACGCGGAGGCGACGGCGGCCGACCTCGACGCCGACCTGGGGCTCGGCGGCCGTCTCGAGGCGCTGTACGCCGACGCGAGCGACCTCGTTGCCGGAGAGTACGAACTGACGTTCGGTCGGCCGGCGGCGTTCTTCGAGCGGGTCGCCGGCGCCGATCCCCGCCCGGAGGCCGTCACCGCAATGCGGGGACGGACGGACCGACGGGTCGACCCAGACGTCGTCGAGCGGTTCGCCGGCGTCTCCCCGCGGCGGCCGGCGGCGACGGTCGACGGCCTCGTCGACGCGTTCCGCGAGCACGCCTCCTACGACATTCCGCGGTACCTCGCGGGGTCGGTCGAGGACAACGTCCTGCTCGGCGCGGTCGACCTCCGGGCGCCGTTCGAGGAACGGACGGACCTCGAGGGGCTGCTGACGGACGACGACGCCGGGCTGTTCTGCTACGAGCTCACCGTCCGGTCGATGGAGGCGCTACAGGCGGTCGCGCCGCACGTCCAGCGGGCGCCGGTCGCGGCTGCCTACGTCCGGGACGCCCGCCACAAGCACGTCTACACCGGCGTGGCGTCGGCGATCCGGGAGGACGGCGACCTGGTGGTGCCGATGACGTTCGTCGACTACACCCACTCGACGGTGTACGACGACCTCGGCGTGGCGTCGGTGGCCGGTCGAGGGCTGGCGGCGTACGACGATCGCCACCGGGCGACCCACGTCCAGTGGTGAGACGGCGGGCCGACAACGACTTCAGACGACCGACCCATGGTGGAACCGATGCTTCCGGTGGACGTGCTCGCGGTCACCGACCCGCTGGCGTGGGTGCTGGTGGCGCTGTTCGGCGGCGGTGCCCTCCTCGAGCGGCGGCGCCCGGCCGCCGCGCGGTACGTCGTCGGGGCGGCGTGGGCGCTGTTCGCCGTCTTCTGGCTGCTGCTGGCGCCGTTTTTCTTCCTCGTTCAGAACAGCGTCGTCGAGGCGGCGCTGGCGCTGGCCGGCGTCCCCGCCTGTCTGTACGCCGGCTTCCTGCTCGCCGGGGGTCGGGACTCGCTGTTCGTCCTCTCGCGGGCCGTCGCCGTGATGGGGCTGGTGTACATGCCGGCCGAGACGATTCCGTTCGTCCGGCAGCTGCTCGTCGAACACGTCGCCCGGCAGACGGCGCTGCTGATGGATCTCTTGGGCTACGACCCGACGCTGCGGCCCATCGACTCCGATCGGCCCGCCTACGAGGGATACATGGCCGCATTCCACTTCGAGACGGCCGACCCCTCCCACGACGGCATCGTCTACAACATCGTGATGGCGTGTACGGGACTGGGGAGCATGGCCATCTTCGCCGGCTGTATCGCGGCGGTACGGGCGCCGCTGGCCCGGAAGCTCCGCGCGCTGGCCGTCGCGGTCGGCGTCATCTACGTTCTCAACGTCGTCCGGACGACGTTCATCGGGCTGGCCTTCGGCCACCAGTGGTTCGACGGGCCGTACGCGCCGTACCTGATGGAACTGTTCGGCGAGTCCGACCCCTACATGGTGTCGCACATCGTCGCCGAGGGGATCATCAGCCAGGTGCTGTCCGTCGTCGCGCTGGTCGCCATCGCGTGGTTCATCATCCGGGAGCTGCCGGAGCTGCTGGTCATCGTCGACGACGTCACCTACATGGCGACCGGCGAGGAGCGGGACACGGCCGCCGAACTCGGGCTGCTGGAGGACCGCCCGGGCGCCGACCCGGCGCGGGCCGACGACTAAACGGGGTCCGGGAGGACGTCCGCGGGGCCGTCGACCAGCTCCGCGAGGGCGTCGCGCTCGACGACGTGGAGGTCGCCCGGGACCACCAGCAGGTGCAGCGGGGCGCCGAAGGACCGCCCGGCGAGCGCCGACAGCTCGTCGGCGACGACGACCGGGTCCGGGCCGCCGGCGCGGGCGACGGCGACGGCGACGCCGCCCACCTCGTCGGCGAGCAGCCCCGCCGCCCGGTCGGCGGTCATGTACTCCTCGAAGTCGGGGTCGGGGCCCGACGGCCCGGTGCCGACCTTGATGTCGAGGAAGACGAGCGTGTGGAGGCCGCGCTCGCGGTTCCGTTCGACCGTCTCGACGACGCTGTCCGGGACGCCCTCGCCGCCGTGGGCCCAGGGGAACGGCAGCGTCGTCGCCTTCCCGAAGCGGTAGTTCTGGAGGCCGCAGAGCGAGGCGGCAGCGGCCTCGGCGGTCGTGCCGTGGACGACCCGCGTGTCGATGCCACGTCGGGCCGTTCGGAGCCGGAGGTCGACGTGCGTCGTCGAGATCATCGTGTCGCCGGCGGTGAGGAAGACGGCGTCGCCGGCCTCGGCGGCGGCGAGGATCGGCTCGGGGTTCCGCTCGACGCCCTCGCGGTCCCGGACCTCGATTTCGACGCCGTGTTCGGCCTCGAGGTCTGCGACCGTCGCCCCGGCGAGCGTGCTGGTGTAGAACTCCGCGAAGACGCGGTCGGCGGCCCGCAGGGCGTCCCGTCCCCGGACGGTGATCGACCGCTCGTCGTAGAGGCCGAGGCCGACGAGGGTGAGCATACCGTCGGTCGGCCCGCCGCGGGCAAAAGCGACGCGGTAGCCGGGCGGTCGCGGCGCACCCCGAGTCGGTCGCGAGGTCGCGTCGGCACGTCGGCCGGCAGCCTCGAGCGAGCGCGGGCGTCGCCCCGGCGGCAGTCGGCGCGGAGCGCCAGCCCCGAGGAGCGCCGACGCGGAGCGCCAGCCCCGGGGAGCGCCGACGCGGAGCGCCAGCCTTACCGCGCCCGCGCCCGGAGTTCCGGCAATGGCAGTCAACTGCGTCCGCGTGCCCCGCGAGGAGGGGGAGACGACCCGTCGGCGGCTCGCCGAGCGGGACGCGATCGCGGAGGGCTACGAGATCGCCGTCGAGGACGGCTTCCTCTACATCCCGCTGTCGCCGGACGCCGACGCCGCGGCGCTGGACGACGACCTCGAGGTCGTCGACTACGACGCCGAGCGCCGGGAGACGCAGACGCTGCCTGCAGACCTGCTCGACTTCGAGCCGTCGTACGAGCGGCTCGGCGACGTCGCCATCGTCGACGAGGACGACGACGAGCGGGCGCGTGCGCTGGCGGACGCGCTGGTCGGCTCGGACCTGCCGGTCGAGACCGTGCTCGACCGGGCCTCGCCCGTCGAGGGCGAACTCCGGGTCCGGCAGTGGGACGTCCTCGCCGGCGACGGAACCGAGACCATCCACCGGGAGTACGGCTGTGCCTTCGCGGTCGACGTCGCCGCGGTGTACTTCTCGCCGCGGCTGGCGACCGAGCGACACCGGGTCGTCGAGCAGGTCGACGCCGGGGAACTCCTCGTCGACATGTTCGCCGGTGTCGGGCCGTTCGTCATCCCGGCCGCGAGACGGGGCGCGGAGGCGGTCGGCGTCGATCTCAACGAGACGGCCGTCGACTACCTCCGCCGGAACGCCGAGCGCAACGACGTCGCCGACCGCGTGACCGCCGTCCACGCCGACGTCCGCGACGTGGAGGGCTACGACGACCGGGCCGACCGCCTGGTGATGAACCTCCCGCACAGCGCCGACGCGTTCCTCGATACCGCCGTCGAACTCGCCGGCGACGACTGCGTGCTCCACTACTACGACATCCAGCCGGACGACGACCCCTTCGCCGCGGGCGAGCGGGCGATCAGGGCCGCCGCCGCCGAGTACGAGGTGCGCGTCGAGAACCGCCGCCGGGTCCGGTCGTACGCGCCCCACGAATCGAACGTCTGTCTCGACGTCCGGCTCCGTCGGTGACCGGCGGTTCGTGGGTTGTTTTCACTCCGTACACTGTTTAAGACACCCGATCGTATCCGTCGTTTGGAAGCGTTTGTCACAACTGTTTTTGTACGATACCGGGGAGTACGTCCTGCGATCGGGGGAACCCCGGGTGGATCAATGAGCCGACGATCGAAAACGAGCGAACGGGTTCGAGCGGTCCTGCTGGCAGCAGCGATGATGCTGTCGATGGTCGGTGGAGCCGTCGCCGTCGCCGGTCAGACGGTCGCCGACGGCTCTCCCGACGACGCCACCGCCGCGACGGACGTGGGCGCCGACGACACGACCGACCCGACCGACACGGAGGACAGTACCGACGACGGAATCACGGACGCCGCCGACACCGACTCCTCGGGCGACTCTTCGAGGGACTCCTCTGGCGGCTCCGACGAGAGAACGACCGACGCGGCCGACGCAGGCGAGACGGCCGACGACGGCGACGCCGACGTAGACGAGGCGGCCGAGACGACCGACGAGACAGCCGATACCGCCGAGGAAACGACCGACGAGACGGTCGACACCGCCGAGGAGACGGCTGACGAGACGGTAGACACTGCCGAGGAGACGGCTGACGAGACAGTCGACGCCGCTGAGGAGACGACTGACGAGGCCGCCGGGACGGCCGACGACGTCACGAGCGGGGCGACGACCGGAGTCGGACTTTCGGTCGTCGATGGAGCGCTCGGTACTCCGCAGGCCGCCGGAAGCCAGGAGGGTTCGTCGGGCGCTGGGGCATCGGGACAGGGGGCCGCCGCCCCGGCGTCGGTCGCCGTCACCGCCGGCGCCTCCGCGCAGGCACCGATCGCGGAGGCTGGCGAGGGGCCGGCAACCCTGCGGCTGACCGAGGAGGCCGCCGGCGACTTCCCGGACAACGGCACCGCGCGGCTGACGCTCGACGACGACAGCACCGTCACCTTCGACACTAACGCCACCTCGGCGACGGCGACCGCCGACGGCGCCGACGCCGAGGTGGCCGACGTCACCGCGCGGACGGTGACGGTCGACGTCGACGGCGTCGACCCCGAGGTGAACAGTTCGCTGGCCCTGGAGGGGCTCCGGTTCACCAGCGACGACAACGCTAGCGTCGAGGCGGCGACCTGGCAGTTCGGCGACGTCTCCGGGACGACGACGGTGACGCCCGAGCGGCTCAAGTTCCTCGGCTTCGGGAACGACCTCCCGCGCGGCGCCGACGGGGTGCCCGGCGACGGCGCCAAGTTCTTCGCCCAGGCGCCGAGCGACGCGAAGACCGAGGGGTTCCACGCAGAGGACGAACTTCTCGCCATCCAGATTCCCGAGGAGTACCGGGAAGAGGTCTCCTTCGACACCTCCAGTGACGTCCAGGCCTTCACTAGGGAGGGCAACTGCGAGCCCCCGATCATCGGCGACGTAGTTTCCGATCCGCTCCCCGAGGACGTAAACGTCACCGAAAACTCGGTGCTGGTCGACCTCAGCTGTCAGATCGACCGCGAGGAGTACCTGATGGTCAAAAACATCAGGTTCAACGTCAGCGGCGCGACGGCGGCCGAGCCGGCGGAGTTCGTCGCGCGGCTCGACGGCACCCACAAGCCGGTGAACGCGACCGAACGGGTGTTCGTCGAGGAGGGCGGCAACCCGGTGTCGGCGCACGCGCCGGTCGTCGAGCCCGGCGGGACGACCGTCGCGGCCGACCGGACGGCGACCGCCGGCGACGGCGACGTCCGGGTCGACCTCACCGACGACATCGGCGGGATGATGGCCGCCGGTACGACTGTCACCGTCGAGCTGGAAGACACGGGGGTCACCTTCGACGAGTCGCAGACGCCCAAGGTCGTGACGACCTCCGGCGACACCGCGGCGCCGACCGTCGAGGCGGTCGACGGCCGGACGGTCGTTCTCGACGTCCAGGAGACCACCGAAGCGGGCGACAGCTTCCAACTCCGCCGGAGCGACGACCGTGCCATCAGGTTCGACACCGCTCCCGGCGCCGACGATGCGTCGCTACTCGTAACGACGACGCCCGGCGACGAGGACGTCACGCAGTCGACCGATAAGGTCGTGTCGGTCGACGAACAGTCGACCGACGACGGAAGCGGCGGCGACGGCAGTGATGGGAACGATGGCAGTGGCGACGGAAACGGTGGCGACGGCAGCGACAGCGACGGAAGTGGCGGCGACGAAAGTAGCGACGGTAGTGGTGGCGACGGAAACAGCGACGGCAGTGGTGGCGACGGAAATAGCGATGGCAGTAGTGGGGACGACGGCAGTAGCGACGGCAGCGGTGGGGATGATGGTAGTGGCGATGGCAGCGGTAACGTTGGCGGAGGCGGTGCCGATGGCAGCGGTGACGGAAGCGGTGGGGACGGAAGTGGGGATGATAGCGGTGGCGATGGCGGTGGTGGGGACGACGGCAGTAGCGACGGCAGCGGTGGCGACGGAAGCGATAGCGCCGGCGGAGGCGGTGCCGGTGACACCGGTGACGGCTCGGACGACGGAACCGGCGGCGACGGCGGTATCGGGTCGACCGGCAACGAGACGGCGACTCCGACGCCGACCGACGGCGGGTCGTCGACCGACACGGACGACGACTCGGTCGTCGGCAGCCTCCAGGAGATCGGCGGCGGCGGCCCGGCGCGGTTCGTCGTGTTGGTGATCGCCGTGATCGCCGCCGCCGTGCTGCTGTACGGCTCCCGAATCGCCCGGAGATAGCGCGATTCGCAACCCTTATTGCGACTATCCTCGCACATCGAGACGTAGCGCCGGTGTAGCTCAGACTGGCAGAGCGAATCCTTCGTAAGGATTAGGCCGAGGGTTCAAATCCCTCCACCGGCTTTCTGCTGTGAACGTACGTGAGCAGCGAAAGCCGGTGGAGGGATTTGAAACAGGGAGGAGCTTTGCTCCGACCGTGGTTCAGATCCTTTCCACCGGCTTTCGGATCTTCTGCGCTCCGATTCGACCGGCCGAGAGGCGGGTACTCGCGATCGATGTCGTGTCACGCGAGCGCAGTACCGCCGCCCGTGGCAACGCTCGACCGCCCGGGACCGCCGGAGGCTTGTATCAGCCGTTCCTGCGAAGCGGTATGGAGCGGACGACGTGGGTGGCGCTTCTCCTGACGCTCGCGCTGGCCGGTTGCGCGAGCGGCTCGCTCCCGTCGGATGCCGGCGAGCCGACGCCGACGTCGCTCGAGGAGGGACGGACGGCCACGGTCGTCGAGGTCGTCGACGGGGACACGATGGATGTCCGCTATCCGGACGGCTCGATCGAGCGGGTCCGGCTGCTCGGCGTCGACACGCCCGAGGTGAGCGGCCGGGCGGAGCCGGCGGAGTTCGAAGGCGTCCCCGACACCGAGGCGGGCCGCGCGTGGCTCGGCGAGTGGGGCGAGCGGGCCAGCGCGTTCGCCCGCGGGGAGCTCGCCGGCGAGACGGTCCGAGTCGTCACCGACCCGGCGTCCGACGTTCGGGGCGACTACGGGCGGCTGCTCGCCTACGTCTACCACGACGGGGAGAACTTCAACCGCCGGCTGCTCGAGACGGGTCACGCCCGGCTGTACGACGCGCGGTTCTCGCGGCGGTCGGCCTTCGAGGCGGCCGAGGCGGAGGCGCGGACGGAGGACATCGGGGTCTGGGGGTACGGGGGCGGCCAGTCCGGGGCGGCCGAGGCCGACGCGGCTCTCGTCGTCGCCGAGATTCACGCCGACGCCACGGGCAACGACCACGAGAACCTCGACGACGAGTACGTCGTCTTCGAGAACACCGGCGACGAGCCGCTGGATCTCTCCGGGTGGCGGGTCCGCGACGAGGCCGGCCACACGTACGTCGTTCCCGAGGGGTTCACCCTGGCGGCCGGCGGGCGGGTGCGGCTCCACACGGGCGACGGGACCGACACGGACGCCGAACTGTACTGGCGGCGGAACGGTGCCGTCTGGAACAACGCCGGCGACGCGGTCACCGTCGAGACGGCCGACGGCCGGACGATTCTCGAGCGGCCGTACGGTCAGGACTCGTCGACGTTGGTGGTTCGGAGCAGTGCCGACAGCATCTTCGATTCGGCCTTGCGGAGGTGCTCGTCGACGGTCGACGGCGCACAGCCGAGCGTCTCGGCGAGGTCGCCCTGATTGACCTCCCGGGGGATGTCGTAGTAGCCCATGTTGACGGCGGTCTCGAACACCTCCCGCTGGCGCTCGGTCAGCATCGACAGCATGTCGCGGGTGCCCGGGGAGTACTCGCCGACCTGCTGAACCGAGACGCTGATGCTGTCGGGGATGGATTTCAGCGCCTTCCGGAGCATGTCGTGGGTGCCGACGACCGTCGCGAGGACCCCGCCGCGGTCGGTGAACTTGATCGGCGTGTCGATGATCAGCGCGTACTCGTAGCAGAGCGCCATCAGCGTCCCCGCCGGCTCGCCGGGCCGGACGTGCAGGTAGAGATGGAAGGTGTTCTCGGCGTCGACGTCCAGGATGTCGTAGCTGACGAGGTAGTCGTGGTTGGCGACGGCCTCCACGACCGTCTCCCGGTCGCCTTCGAGGCGGTACAGCAGCACCCCCGTCCCGTCGCCGAAGGCGTCGATGTGGAGCAGCGCGTCCCGGTCCACCCCGGGCATCGACGCGAGTTCCGCGTCGACCGGGTGGATGCCTCCGCGCTCCGGCGTCAGGACGAGGTCGAAGTATCGCATGACCGTGTTCTGACGTAGCTTGACACCGAGGGTGGTAATCGTTTGGGGACGACACGGCGAGTTATCCGCGGCGGCTCCCGCGAATCCGGCGCCGCCGCCCGCGGTGGCCACCCCGCGCGGTACCCCCTCGCCTCCGATATATCGGCGATCGCGGGACGTATTTTTCGGCCGGAAGTGAAAAGGTATTTATTTGACGGTTTCGCGGGAACAGCATATGCCACGATGCCGCAACTGTGATGCGTTCGTGACGGAGAGTTACGTCCGCGTGTTCGCACCACAGGGGATGTCGACGGTGCGCGTCTGCCCCAACTGCGAGGACAAGCTCCGCGACGGCGCCGAGATCCGCGAGGCGCGGTCGACGAGACAGAACTGATCCTCCCGGCGGTCCCTCGCGTCCCCTACCGCGGGGTCATCGACGACCGGCGCGACGGCTCCGCCGAGGGCGCCGCCGGCAGCTCCGACTCGGAGACGATCGCCGCGGCCGGCGGCGGGTCGGTATTTTCGAGTGCGAGCAGCCGCCGGCTCCGGCGGGTCAGCGTCGCGTTGGCGCCGTCGACCGGCGCCGCCAGACCCGTCGCGTCGGCGGCCTCGACGAGGTCGGCGGCCGCGCTGCTGGTTCATCGGTAACCGACAACCGGCCGCTTTTTACGCGACGGCCGCCCACGGCCGGACATGGTCGAGAACGTCATCTGGCCCGCCTATCTCGATGCCGCCTGCTCCCGGAGCGAGGGCCGCCGGGTCGCCGAGGAGCTGGCGGTCCCGGAGCCGACCGTCGACGAGATCGCCCAGGCGGTCCAGCAGGTGGGCTACGACGCGGTCATCGAGCGCGATGCGACCTACCCGCGGGAGTACGAGCCCCGGGGCCGCGTCGTGGTCGAGGACGCCGGAGACGCCACCAAGTCGGACCTGCTGGGGGCCGTCGCCGCCTACCTCTCGGCGATCCGCGGATGAGGCCCCTCGGCGAGGTGGTCCGGACGGCACAGGGGCTGGCGGTCGTCCGGTGTCCGGACGCGGGCCACCCGGAGCTGGGCGAGCGGGTCGTCGACCGGGAGCTCGACGACGTCGGCCGGGTGGTCGACGTGTTCGGCCCCGTGGAGCGGCCGTACGTCGCCGTCTCGACGGCCGACGGCGTCGAGCCGGCGAGTCTGCTCGGCGACCGGCTCTACGCCGACTGAATCACAACGACCAAGCGGGCGCCGCCGGACTGACGGGTATGGAGCGGGCATACGTCGCCGCCGCGGCCACCGTCGGGCTGTTCGTCGCGGTCCAGGTGGGCGCGCTCGTGCTCGTCGAGCCGTTCGTCGACGCCGGCTACCGGACCGTCGAGGACCCCTCCGACCCGACGAACAGCCTGCTGTACGTCGGCGCGATTCTCGTCGCGACGGCGGTGATGCTCGGGGCCATCCGGCTCGGCGTCGAGGGGCTGCTGCAGGGACTCATCGTCTTCGCGGCCGTCTTCCTGGCGTTCTACGTCTTCTCGGTGACGGTGCCGGCCGTCGTCACCTACGCCGGGCTGAACCTCCCGGCGGTCGCCGCCGCCGCCCTGCTCGGCGTCGGCCTGCTGGCGTACCCCGAGTGGTACGTCATCGACGCCGCCGGCGTCGTCATGGGGGCCGGCGCCGCCGGCCTCTTCGGCATCAGCTTCGGGCTCGCGCCCGCACTGTTACTGCTGGTCGTCCTGGCCGTCTACGACGCCGTCTCCGTCTACGGCACCGAGCACATGCTCACGCTGGCCTCCGGCGCGATGGACCTCCGACTGCCCGTCGTCTTCGTCGTCCCGCTGACGCTGTCGTACTCCTTTCTGGACGACGACGGCCCGGCGACGCTCGAAAACGACGAGAAGTCGGACGCCGACGCCCCGGGTACCGGCGAGTCGGACGGCGCTGGAGCACCGGACGACGACATCGACGACGACGGCAGCGGTGACGCCGATGGCGGCGGTGACGCCGACGACCCGGCCGGGGAGGCGTTCGCCCGCGACGCCTTCTTCATCGGGCTGGGCGACGCGGTCATCCCGACCATCCTGGTCGCGTCGGCAGCGTTCTTCCGGCCCGGCGACGCCGGCCTGCTCGCGGTGCCCGGGCTGGCGGTGACGCTGCCGGCCCTGGGGGCGATGGCCGGGACGCTCTGCGGACTGTCGGGGCTGCTGTGGCTGGTGACGAAGGGCCGGGCTCACGCCGGGCTACCGCTGCTGAACGGCGGCGCCATCGCCGGCTACCTGCTCGGGACGGCCCTGGCCGGCGTCGCCGTCGCCGAGGCCGTCGGCCTCGCGCCGTACCTCTAATCGCCCGTCAGCGCCTCGCTTCCGGGGAGGAACTCGACGGTCCGGCCGCGGCCCCGCTCGCGGGCCCGCTCGTACAGCATCCACGCCGCCGCCACCGTCTCGATGCCGGTGCCGCCGCTGTCGAAGACCGTCACCGCCTCCTCGTCGGGCCGGCCCGGCTCCTGTCCCGCCACCACCTCGCCCAGCTCGGCGTGAACGTGGCCGTCGTCGACGAGTCCGGCCTCCCGGGCCGCCAGAAAGGAGCCGGCGTCCTGGAACGCCCGGGCCGTCAGGTCCGGGACGTAGGTGCTGCGGGCGACCGTCCGCGGCGGCAGCTCGTTTTTGTCGGCATCGTACTGGCCCATGGCGGTGACGTGGGCGCCGTCCGGGAGGGCGCCGTCGGCGAACACCGGCTCCGAGGCCCGCGTGGCCGTGACGACGACGTCGGCGCCGTCGAGGGCGTCGGCCGCCGACCCGACCGCCGAGACGTCGGCCGCCAGCCGGTCGTCGAACTCCGCGGCGAAGGCCTCCCGGTGGGCGGTCGTCGGCGAGTACACCCGGACCCGCTCGAACTCCCGGACCGTCGCCGTCGCCCGCAACTGGCCGTGAGCCTGTGCGCCGGAGCCGACGACCGCACACGTCGTCGCGTTCTCGCGGGCGAGGGCGTCCACCCCGACCGCGCCGGCCGCGCCGGTCTTGAACGGGTTCATCGACGCGCCGTCCAACAGCGCGACCAGCCGCCCCGACTCGGCGTCGAACAGCGGCAGCACGAAGTGGACGTCCTCGTCGTCGAAGCCCGCCGCGTACGTGTAGCCGCCCATGGCGCCGACCTCCGGCAGCACCGCCAGGTAGCCGGTGCAGATGCCGGGCGGCTCGTCGGCGACCAGCTTCGTCCGCGGCGCCGCGCTGCCCTCGTTGCCGTGGCTCTCGTAGCCGGCCCGGACCGCCTCGACGTAGTCGGCCGGCTCCGCCAGGTCGGCGAGTTCGTCGCTCCGCAGGAACAGGACCTCGGTCATACCCCGCCTTCGGCGGCGACCGGCTTAGCAACTGGGGCTACTCGGCCGCGGGACCCGTTTCCGGTGTCTCGGCGTCGGGGCCGTTGACGAACATCGCGTGACCTATCACGCCGACCGCGACCGTCGACGCCAGCGGGACCGCGACCGCCGACGGGAGCCCGCCGGCGACCAGCGCCGCGGTCAACCCGGCCAGCGACAGCGGGATCAGCCCGAGCACGACGTCGTAGTAACTCGTCATAGTACAGTAGAACCGAGGACGACGGACGATATAAGTGTTTGGTAGTATCCCCAGGATGTACATCGTAGCACCGTGGTGGCCACGAAGAACTTCCGGAGAACCTTCTGATAACTTATCGAGTGGGGACGGCGAGGCGCCCCTCGACGGCCGGGATCCGGGGGCCGACGTCGCTCGAGGGCGTCCGCCCGTCCGCTCGCGACGCCCGAAGTGCATACCGCGGCGACTCGCCGGCTCCGGACGATTGATGTGCCGCGGGAGCGAGCGGCGACACATGGCTGACGGCGGCGCCGACTACGCCCGACGGGCCCGCGAGGCGCTGGGCTTCTCGCGGTGGTGGCAGGTCGCGGCGGTGACGGCGATGATGGCGGCGGTCAGCCCCTACCAGTACGTCTGGTCGTCGGTCGCGCCGCCGATCTCCGAGCGGCTGTCGGTCGCGCCGGCGGCGCTGGGGGCGGTGTTCTCGCTGTACGTCGCCTTCCAGTCGCTGTCGCAGTTCCCGGCCGGCTGGTGGCGGGACCGCCGCGGGCCGCGGTCGCTCTGTGCGCTGGCGGCGCTGCTGGCCGGCGGCGGCTACGTCGGGCTGGCCTACGCGACCACCGTGCCGCAGCTGTACGTTCTCTACTCGCTGGGGTCGATCGGCGTCGGGATCGTCTACACCGTCGCGGTCAACACCGCGGTCAAGTGGTTTCCCGATCGGACCGGCCTGACGACCGGCCTGGGGACGATGGCCTTCGCCGCCGGCAGCGTGCTGGCGGTGCCGTACGTCCGGGCGAACGCGACCGCCGAGGGCTACCCCGACGTCCTCCGGACCGTCGGGATCGTCATCCTCGTGGTCCTGCTCGCCGGGGCGGTCCTGTTGCGGGACCCGCCGGAGGAGTGGCTCGACGCCGATGGGTTCGGCGCCGACGCTGACGCCGACACCGACGCTGACGCCGACACCGACGCCGACACCACGGCGTCGCGGCGGGAGACGGCCTACACTTCCCGCGAGGCGGTCGCCACCTGGCAGTTCTGGCTGCTGTACGCGATGTTCGTCGCGACCGCGGGCGCGGACCTCGTTGTTGTCGCCAACGTCGTCGTCTTCGCCGACGCCCTGGGCTTCGCCGGCGGTGTCGTCACCGCCGCGGCGACGCTGCTGCCGCTGGCGGCCGGCGTCTCCCGGCTCGTCCTCGGCGAGATCACCGACCGCTTCGGCCACCGGCGCGTGATGGCCGTTTCCTTCCTGCTCGCCGGGGTCTTCCGGTTCGGCCTCGTCGCCGCCGGCCGTGCGGGCCGGCCGGTCGTCTTCGTCGCGCTCGTGCTCGCGGCCATCGCCTTCTCCTCGCCGCTGTACGTCTACTTCCCGGCACTGCTGTCGGACTACTACGGCTCGGCGTTCTCCTCGAGCAACTACGCGGTGCTGTACACGGCGAAGGTCGGCGGCGGCGTCGTCGCCGGTACCCTCGCGGGTTACCTGGCGGGGACGGCCGGCTGGGGACCGACCTTCGCGTTCGGCGGCGTTCTCGCCGCCGGCGCCGGCCTCGCCGCCCTCGCGCTCCGGCCGCCGGCCGGCGTCGTCCGCGATTGAATCCGCAAGGCCTTGTAGGAGGCCAGCCGAACGGCTCGACATGGCAGACCCCTCGTTTCTCGAGCAGCGACTCGACGCGAGCACCTGGCCCCTCGTGGTCGGTGACCTGGCCGTTCTTCTGCTGTTCTTCCTCGCCGGGGTGCTCCAGCACCATACCATCCCCGCGCTCAAGATCGCACCGATGATCTACGTCGACGCCGCCTGGCCGTTCGTCCTGGGGTGGCTGGCCTGTGCACCGCTCGTCGGCGCGTACTCGCCGGGCGGGGGGTCGGCGCCCAACTCCTCGATTCCCCTCGCGATCCGCTCGTGGATACCGGCCGTCGTCGTGGGCCTCGTCGCCCGCGTCGTTGCCGTTCCGGCCAGCGGCTTCGACCCCATCTTCGCCGTCGTCATGCTCGTCGGTGGGGCTCTCGTACTCTCGTTTTGGCGCGGGCTCTACTTCCTTTTCCGATAGAGCGACGCCGGGACTACTACTCCTTTTCCTTCACGCCGGCGACGGTCATCCCGAAGCCGTACTCGACGGGCCGGGCGTCGAGGCCGGCCGCCGCGACGGCCGTCTCGAGTTCGGCGGCCGTGAGGAACCGCGAGTCGAAGCCGATCAGCCGCTCGCCGGCCGCCAGTAGCTGCCCGCGGCGCGTCGAGCGGTCGAACTCCCGGACGACGACCACCCCGCCCGGCGCGAGCACGCGGGCGGCCTCCGCGAGGGCGGCGTCGTGGTCCGCGAAGTGATGCAGCGCGTCGACGACGAGCACGGCGTCGACGGAGTCGTCGGCCAACGGCAGCGTCTCGGCGGTCCCCCGGACGGTTTCGAGGCCCCGCCGGCGGGCCCGCCGGAGCATCCCCCCGGCCGGGTCGACGACCGCGGCGCCGACCTCGCGTGCGGCCCGGCCGGAGCCGCCGCCGACCTCGACGCAGCGGTCGACCTCGCGGTCGGCACAGAACAGCCCCTTCCGGAGGGCCGTCCGGTCGGTCGCCGGCATCAGCAGGTCGTACAGCGGGGCGAACGCGTCGAAAGCGGCGACGTCCGGGCGCATGTCCGCCCGCTCGGGCGCCGGACATAACACGGTTGCTCCACAACCCCGGCCATGGAGCGTCTCGTCGTCGGGTGGCCGTCCGACGGACCGACCCTCCGGCTCGACCACCGGCGGTTCAGCTACGCCGGCAAGTTCGTCATGTCGAACACGGGAAAGGCGGTCGTCCGCGACCCCGGAGAGGCGACCGACCGCGAGTACGACGACGCGGTGCTGGCGGCCGTGGCGTTCAACGAGGACCGCACCGACCCGGCGACTCTGTGGCTCCGCTACGTGACCGTCCGTCGCGACCGCCGCGGGGAGGGCCTCGGGCCGCGACTCTGCGGGCTGGTCGTCGACCGGGCGGCCGACCGCGGCTACGAGCGCCTCCGCATCGCCGTCAACAACCCCTTCGCCTACGAGGCGCTGTACCGGGTCGGCTTCGGCTTCACCGGCGAGACGACCGGCCTGGCGGAGCTCGTACTGGAGCGGCCGGCCGCCGAGCCCGCCGACCGGCCGGCGGCGGCCTACCGGCGCGGGCTCGACCGGTTCCGCCGCCGGGAGCTGTCGGCCGAGGAGACGGCGTTTCTCGACCGGAAGGCCGGCGCCGCGCCGCCGCCGCTACAGCGAGCGTCGGGGGGTTGAAGCCGACGGCGGGCCTACGGCCGCCGATGGGAAACGCGGACCTGCGACAACTGGCAGCGCTCGAGCCGGCGTCGTTCGACGACCTCGGCGGGTCGGTCGTCGCCGTCGACGCCCACAACTGGCTGTACCGCTATCTCACGACCACGGTCAGGTTCACGAGCAGCGACGCCTACACGACGGCCGACGGCGAGGAGGTGGCCAACCTCGTCGGCGCCGTCCAGGGGCTGCCGAAGTTCTTCGAACACGACGTCACGCCCGTTTTCGTCTTCGACGGCGGCGTCACCGAACTGAAGGACGACGAGGTCGGACGACGCCGCGAGCAGCGGGAACGCTACGAGGACGAACTCGAGGCGGCCCGCACGGCCGACGACGTCGACGCCGCCGAGGTGGCGACGCTGGAGTCCCGCACCCAGCGGCTCACCGAGACAATCCAGCGGACCACCCGCGGGCTGCTCGACCGCCTCGACGTGCCGTACGTCGAGGCGCCGGCCGAGGGCGAGGCCCAGGCCGCCCACATGGCCCGGCACGGCGACGCCGACTACGTCGGCTCCGAGGACTACGACGCGCTGCTGTTGGGAGCGCCGCAGACGCTCCGGCGTCTGACCAGCTCCGGCGACCCCGAGCGGATGGACTTCGAGGCGACCCTCGAACGGCACGGCCTCACCTGGGAGGGACTCGTCGACGCGGCCGTTCTCGTCGGCACCGACTTCAACGACGGTATCGACGGCGTCGGCCCCAAGACCGCCGTGAAGCTGATCCACGAACACGGCGACCTCCTCGCGGCACTCGCGGCCCGCGAGGAGACCATCCCCCACGCCGACCGCATCCGGGCGATGTTCCTCGACCCGACGGTGACCGACGACTACGACTACGACCCCGACATCGAGCCGGACCTCGAGGCCGCCCGGACGTACGTCACCGACGAGTGGGAGGTCCCCGAGTCGGAGGTCGACCGCGGCTTCGAGCGAATCGAGGAGTCGGTCGTCCAGGCCGGCCTGGACCGCTGGACGTGACGCGGGGGCGGGGGCTCCGACCGACGCCCACACGGCACGGACGGGACACGTCTCGACCCGACGTAGCAGCCGCATGCAGCACGTTCCCTGTTGGGGTCGCCGCGGGTTACAAGCTCGATAAGACCCTCGTTTTCTGAGCTGTCAACGGCGAGGTCGCCGACGCGGCTGGATTCACTCAGGCTGTCCTGGCGGCCGAGGGACCGGATATGACACTTCTTCTGGGGATATGTCGGGGCCCTCGGCGAGGCGGTCAGTTCCAGCGGTCGTGGTCAGGGTGGGTTCGATGCGCTGTTCAGCCGATCGAGGTCGTCGTTCTCGTACGCCGCTCGCCACATCGCGTGGACGGCACGGGTGACGAGTGACACCTCGGTCACGTCGATACAGGACGGTTCCGCCGTCCTGGTGGCCGCATCGGGCGGGAAGTGAAAGTGGCTCTCGGGGGAATGTGTGTTCGGGTCAGCCACCCAGCGCTGAAGCGGTGGGCTTGTCGGTGGACTCCCACTCTCTGCTGGCGAAGCTGCCAGCCGGGGTGAGTGTCCCCGACATCAGGGCCAGCTGACTTCTGGCCCTCCCGGGCGAACGCGTGTGGCTCGCCGGGACATCCGTGCCGTCGCTGAGGTCGTCGAGAAGGGCGAAGCCAACGTTCTTTGCAGCGTTGTAGTCCGCATTCACCTCGTACCCGCATTCAGTACACCGGAAGGTTTTCTCCTTCCGATTCGCCGCCGACACACAATCGCAATCTGTCCGGCTACACGCCCGGCTCGTGTTCCGTGGGTTCACCTGCCGGTACTCGATCCCGTACTCCTCGAGTTTGTACTCGGCGTATTCTTGAACCCGCCGGAAGAACCACTGCTGGAACTTCGGCAGATTAGAGATGCGCTGCCGGATATGGGTCAACCGCTCGAAGACGACGTGGGTTGCCCCTACCTGGACGGCGTCGGCGACGATTCCGTTCGCCACGTCGTGTGCGTACTGGTCGAACCACCGCCACTCGTTACCCTTCCGTTGTTTCATTCGCCGGTGGGCTGATCGCGTGCCTGTTTGTTGTAACTCCGCCCGCAGGGATTCGAATTGCTTGCGACGATGGTTGAGGTAATCGGCGTTACCGTGGAAGCCGCCTGCGCTGGTGACCGCGCTGTAGCCGTCGACGTTCAGATCCACGCCGAGGACTCTGGTGCAGTCCCCGCTGTGCGTGTCCGAACCCGATTCGTCGACCGCCTTGGAGGCGGTGTAGTGGCGCTTCATCACGGCGTGCAACCAGAACCGGTCGCCGTCGTAGACGAGTTTCGACGTCGAGAACGACCACCGGCGGTCGAGAACGTACCGTGCGTACGGCGTGCCGTCCAGTTTCCGTGGAAGAACGTAGCGGGCTTCGAGGCGGCCGTTGACGGTCGCCAAGGACACCTTGTGGCGATGGTAGGTGGCGGCCCGCTTGTCGTAGGTCATCGACCACGAGGGATCGTCCGTGTCATCGAAGTCGGGTTTGCTGACCCGGTCGCCGCTTTCCCAGTTGGATTTGGCGGCGCCGACCGCGCTGGTAGCGTCCTTGATGGCCTTCTGGACGAGGTTGGCGTGGAGGCCGTTAGTCTCCTCGCGGAGTTGGTCGTAGAGGGCAGCCTCGGCGTCTCCTTTGTCCGTGATGAGATTGTCAGATTGTTTCGGCGTGGTCGGCCAGCAGTACTCGACGGTTCGGTTCTGACAGTGCTGGTACTTAGGGCGGGTCTGGTGGAGGTCGTCCCGTCGGTCGGCGGGAATAATGAGCGGGATGCGAACCGTCCGCGTGGCCTCCACCATGTGCTGTATTGAAAGGCCAGCTGGCACTTAATGGTCGGCGATGAGGGAGTCAGAACGGCAGCAGTTCTGTAGATGGGTTTACTGGAGCGTACGCGCTTCCTCCCACGGCTGAAGCCGTGGGCTTCCGCGCTGTTACCCTGTGACGATCGAATCGCCAGTTGACATCCGCGCTATCGACGTAGTGAAACGAGTACATTCCTCGTTCGCTCCACTGGATATCGAGCCGCGCGGCGTCAGCGTCTCCGAGGCCGTCGGTGAGACCGATCTGCAGTTCCGTGGGTGCGATGACGTCATCGTACGCTACCGTATCGGTCAGCGGTTCGCATTCGAGCCAGAGATCACGAATACGACGGAGAGCAGGCAGATAGATCGGGCCGAACTCACCGGCACGGTCCCGGTCGCTCATACGGCGAGTCGGTGACTCGCTTCGTCGTAGGCGAGCGCTGCCTGCGCGACCGCGAGGTTCTGTCGGGTGGTTTTCCACGCGGTGAGGTCGTCCCACCCCTCGGTGTCGTCGGCATCGAGCTGCTGGGCGAGCTCTTCGGGCGACACTACGTCGTAGCGGTCCTCGTAGCGACGAATCTCGGCTTTCATCTCTCTGATCCCTTCGAGTAACTCCGTTCGGTCCGTCTCGTCGCGGAGTTCGCGGATTCGGGCCATCAGAATCCGGTCGCCGTTGCGCCGGTACAGCGTCGTCCGGCCGTCGTGGTCCGTCTCGGCGAACCCCGTGTTCACGAGCGTCTTGCAGTGGCGACGGGCCGTCGGCTCGCTCACGAAGGCCCGGTCAGCGATCTCGGCTGCCGACTCCCCCTGGTGGGTCTGTTCAACGATTTCGTATACTCGCTCGAACGGCGTGGTGTCGTCTTTCCAGTCCGATTTGACCTGTTCGTTGACATCGTCCCACGTCTCGGTCATGTCCGACAACACACGGCGAGGCGGCAAATAATTTTCCGAGGAAATAGTTCGTCCCCGGAACGATTTACAGAGTCAGTATGGACCGTCGCTTCGGAGGCCCATGACCGACAGTATCAGCTCGTCGAGCACCGTGTCCTGTTCGTCGTAGGTCTTGATGACGATCTCCGCCTCGCCGGCGGAACCACTGTTCTGCACCTCGACGGTTATCTCCGTCGGCCCGACCAGCTGTCCCTCGGCGGTGACGTTCTCGACAGTCGGCTCCGGCTGGCTGCAGCCAGCGAGCCCGACCGCGGCCGCCGCACCCGTCGTCGCGAGAAACTCGCGTCGTTCCATAACAGGACGGTCATCTGACCGTCAAATGAAGGTTTTGGATTTTCCCGGCGGGGCGACCGGTTCCGCCGGCCGATGCCGACCCCTCGGCCAGCCCCTCCGCATAGTTTTCGTCGAGCGTTTCCGGCCTCTCGCCGACGCATTCGGCTGCTGCCCCGCAGGCCACGACGGCGGCGGCGCGGAGGGGGCGCGACGCGAACACAGTTGCATAATCGTTCGGGAGATCCCTCCCTGAATAAGTCTTCTGTGGCTGCACCGGCCGCCGAAACGCCGGGTTCGTTTGCCGGCCACCGCGACGGGACGGTACGGCCGGCGGTCTTTTATCGGCGCCGGCCCCATCCTCGGACATGACACCAGAGGAAGTCGAGGCTCGCATCGAATCGGCGCTCGAAGAGTGCGAGGCGACCGTCGAGCCGGCCCGCGGCGCCCACGAGGACGACCACCTCGAGGCGACGGTCGTCTCGCCGGCCTTCGAGGGGGAGTCGCTGGTCGACCAGCACGAGGCGGTGTACGACGCCCTCGGCGAGGCGATGACGACCGACATCCACGCCCTGGAGCTGACGACGCGGACGCCGTCGGGCCGAAGCGCGTAAATCCGGCGGCGTCGTGGTCGGGGCATGACGCTCGTCACCTTCGGGGAGACGATGCTGCGGTACGCCCCGCCGCCCGGCGAGCGGCTGGAGGCCGCCGAGGAGCTGTCGGTCCACGTCGGCGGCGCCGAGAGCAACGTCGCCGTCGCCGCCGCCCGGCTGGGCCGCGAGGCGATCTGGCTCTCGAAGCTGCCGGCGTCGCCGCTCGGCGACCGCGTCGAGCGGGCCGTCGCCGCACAGGGCGTCACCACGGCGGTCGTCCGCGGCGAGACCGGCCGCCAGGGCGTCTACTACGTCGAGTTCGGCGGCCGGCCGCGCGGGACCGACGTCCGCTACGACCGGGCCGACGCCGCGGTCACGACGGCGACGCCCGACGAGCTGGCGACCGACCGCGTCGCCGCCGCCGACGCCTTCCACATCAGCGGCATCACGCCGGCGCTGTCGGCGACGCTGGCCGACACCACCCGCGAGCTGCTGACGATCGCGCGGTCGGCCGGGACGACGACCGTCCTCGACGTCAACTACCGCTCGAAGCTATGGTCGGCCGAGGCGGCCGCCGGGACGCTGACCGACCTGCTGGAGTTCGTGGACGTGCTCGTCGTCGCCGGGCGGGACGCCGAGACGGTGTTCGGGCGGTCGGGCGGCCCCGCGGCCGTCGGCCGCGGCCTGCTCGCCGATTACGACCACGAGACGGTCGTCGTCACGCGCGGCGCCGAGGGGGCGGTCGCCGTGACGGCCGACGCCGTCGCCGAACAGCCAGCCTTCGAGGCCGACACCCGCGACCCGGTCGGCTCCGGCGACGCCCTCGTCGGCGGCTTCCTCGCCCGCCGGCTGGCCGGCGACGACCTCGCGGCGGCCCTGGAGTACGGCGCCGCGACCGCCGCGGTCGCGCGGACGCTCGACGGCGACATGCCGCTCGTGTCGCCGGCCGACGTCGAGGCCGTCGTCGACGGCGACGCCGAGCTGTCCCGGTGACGGGACGCCGGCCCGTCGCGGGGAGCTTTTTGCCGCCGGGCGCCGTGCCGACGGTATGACCCCCGACCCGGACGTTCTCGTCGCCGGCGAGTGTCTCGTCGACTTCATCCCCGACCGGTCCGGCCGGCTGGCCGACGTGCGGCGGTTCGAGCGGCGGGCCGGCGGCGCGCCGGCCAACGTCGCCGTCCGGCTGGCCGGCCTCGGGCCGGCGCCGTACCTGTGGACGCGGCTCGGCGCCGACCCCTTCGGCGACCACCTCGCGGCGACGCTCGCCGACCACGGCCTCCCCGAGCGGTTCGTCGTCCGCGACGACGACGCGAAGACGACGCTGGCGTTCGTCGCCCACGACGAGTCGGCCGACCGCGACTTTTCATTCCGGCGGGAGGCGACCGCCGACACCCGGTTCCGGCCGGGGGCCGTCCCCGACGAGACGCTGTCGGCGTTGGAGTGGGTGGCCTTCGGCGGGGTGGCGCTGTCGACCGACCCCGCCCGGACCGCGACCTTCGACCTCGCCGAGCGGGCCCGCGAGCACGGCTGTACGACGGTCTTCGACCCCAACGCCCGGCCGGAGCTGTGGGACGGCGGCTTCTCCGAGGTCGTCGAGACGGCCTTCGGGCTGGCCGACGTGGTGAAGGCGACCCCGGCGGACCTCGCGGCGGCCGGCCTCGACGGCGATCCGGCGGCGCTGCTCGACGACGTCGTCGCGATGGGCCCGCACACGGTCCTGCTGACGCTGGGGTCGGCCGGCGCCCGCGCGACGGCGACGGCGGCGGCGCCGTGGGGCTCCGCCGACGTCGCCCACGACGGCTTCGACGTCGAGGCCGTCGACACGACCGGCGCCGGCGACGCCTTCACCGCGGGCGCGCTGCGGGCGCTGGCCGACGGCGACCCGTTGTCGGAGGCCGTCGCCGTCGGCAACGCCGTCGCCGCGGCCGCGACGACCGAGGAGGGCGCGATGAGCGCGGCCGTCGACCGCGAGCGGGTCCGGGCGATCCGGGAGTAATCAGCGCCGCAGCAGGCCGGGCCGCTTTAGCCGCTCGTCGCGGCCGACGGCCTCGGCGGTGACGGTCGGCCACCTGCCCGCCGTCAGCCGCTCGTACCCCGACGCCGTTACGAGGACGGTCCCCTCGCTCTTGGCGCCGGCGACGGTCGGGTTCCAGGCGTAGGCCATCGGCAGCCGGACCGGCGCGGTCGCCCCCGGCGTCGCGATCCACTCCCGGCCCGCGAAGCCGGCCGCCCCGCCCTGGTGGTGGTTGCGCCACTCCCCGGACCAGCCGACGGCGTCGTACGCCTCCCGAACCGCCTCGAAGACGTCGCCGGCGGTGCCGCCCTCGCGGCCGACGGCCCGCGTCGCCGCCAGGGCCGTCGCCTCCACCCGGCAGGCCGCGCGGTGGCGCGCCGACAGCCACGCCGGCGGGTCGAAGGCTACCGTCCGGCTGCAGGAGGCGAACAGTCCGTCCCGCTCGGCGGTGACGCTGACGAGGGCGTAGTCGCCGAGGTCGGCCGTCGTCGGCGTGTAGTGGCGGTACGCCGTCGCCCGGTCGGCGCCGCCGACGAGCACCACCGGCGTCTCGACGCCGGCGCGGGTGAGCCGCCCCCGGAGGTCGGCGGCGACGGCCCGCTCGGCGTCGTCGGGCGCCGCCGCCCGGCAGACGTCCTCGACGGCCTCCGCGACGGTCGCCCCGAGCCGCCGGTAGCGGTCGACGTCGCCGTCGGTCAGCGGCCCCCGGAGTTCGTCGGCCTCCAGCGCCGCCAGCCCGGGGACGTCGAAGTCGGCGGCGGCCGGCCGCGGGCTCCGGTCGGCCACCGCCGACGCGAGCGACGAGGCGTGCCACTCGTAGGCGTCGACGGCGACGCCGGCCGGCAGCTGCTCGTCGGCGAGCCGCCCGGCCTCGATGTCGTTCGTCACGACGCACAGCTCCTCGCCGTCGTAGCCCGCCGCCGCGACGCCGACGTCAGCCGTTTGGTCGACGACGTTGTCGCCGCCGGTCAACCACGCGAAGGTGGCCGGCCGGGCGACCCAGACGGCCGCCAGCGACCGTCGCTCCAGCAGCGCGTCCAGCCGGGCGCGCCGCCCGGCCGGTAACGTCGGATCGCTCATGTATATTTTATTCTAACGTGAGTAAACTTGTTAACGGTGGCGGAGCTACCGGCGGGTATGGCCACACACCACGCGTCGGGGCGCGAGGGGTTGCACATCGGCGGCGAGTGGCGGACGCCGGACGACCACATCGAGGTGACGGACCTGACAGATGGCGAGCGGTTCACCCGGATTGCGGCGGCGACGCCCGCGGACGTCGACGAGTCGGAGGCGCTGGCGCTGGCCAACGGCGGCGACCTCGGGCTCGACGCGGCGGTGTTCACGAGCGACTACGACCGCGCGATGCGGCTGGCCGACCGCATCGAGGCCGGCGCCGTCCGGATCAACGGCGCCCCGAGCCACGGCCTCGGCGACATCCCCTTCGGCGGCGTCAAGCGCTCCGGCATCGGCCGGGAGGGGATCGGCTACACGATCGACGCCTTCGTACGGGAGAAGACCATCGTACTCTGATATGTGCCGGGCGAAGATCGTCTGTACGCTCGGGCCGGCTTCCGACGACCGCGAGACGATCCGCGGGCTGCTGTCGGCCGGGATGTCGGTCGCGCGGCTCAACGCCAGCCACGGCTCGACGGCAGACCGGGCGGAACTCCTCGACCGCGTGCGGTCGGTCGGCGAGGAGGCCGGCGTGCCGGTCGCGACGATGGTCGACGTCTCCGGGCCGGAGGTCCGGACCGCCCCGCTGTCGGAGCCCGTCGAACTGGAAACCGGCAGCCGGCTCCGTCTCGTCGAGGACGACATCGCCGACGAGGGGACGCTCGGCGTCTCGACGTCGCTCTCGGCCGTCGCTCCCGGCGACAGGGTGCTGTTCGACGACGGCCGCATCGAGAGTACCGTCCAGCGCATCGACGGCGAGGTCCCCGTCGTCGAGGTCGACTCCGGTGGATCGCTCGGCGGTCGCAAGGGCGTCAACGTCCCCGGCGTCGACCTGGGGCTGGCGCCGGTCACCGACGCCGACCGCGAGGAGCTACGGATGGCCGCCGAGCGGGGCGCCGACTTCGTGGCCGCCAGCTTCGTCGGGTCGGCCGACGACGTCTACGCCGTCACCGAGGTTCTGGAGTCGTTCGGCGCCGACACGCCCGTGGTCGCCAAAATCGAGCGGGCCGACGCCGTCGAGAACCTCGCGGAGATAATCGACGCCGCCGACGGCGTGATGGTCGCCCGCGGCGACCTCGGCGTCGAGTGCCCTCTCGAACGGGTGCCGCTCATCCAGAAGCGCATCATCCGGACGGCGATGGCCGCCGGCATCCCGGTCATCACGGCCACGGAGATGCTGGACTCGATGGTCGACGAGCGCCGCCCGACCCGCGCGGAGGCCTCCGACGTGGCCAACGCGGTGCTGGACGGCACCGACGCGGTGATGCTGTCGGCGGAGACGGCCGTCGGCGACCACCCCGTCCGGGTCGTCGAGACGATGGCCCGTATCGTCCGCGACGTCGAGGCCAGCGAGGAGTACGCCGCCTCCCGCGACGGGCGGATGCCGGCCGCCGGCGACGGCCGGACGGACGCGCTGGCGCGGTCGGCGGGGTACCTCGCCCGCGATCTCGGTGCCGGCGCCGTCGTCGCTGTCACCGAGTCCGGCTACACCGCCCGCAAGGTCGCCAAGTACCGCCCGACGGTACCGGTGGTGGCGGTCACACCCGACCCGGCCGTCCGCCGCCGGCTCGCGCTCACCTGGGGCACCCGGCCGCGGCACCTGCCGTTCGTCGACGCCGGCGCGGCCGACCTCATCGAGGGCGCCGCCGCCGAGAGCGTCGAGGCCGGCGTCGCCGACGGCGGCGACACCGTCGCCGTTCTGGTCGGGATGATGACCGACCTGGAGGGCGCCGACACCACGAACACGCTGAAGGTTCACCTCGCCGCCGAAGTGCTGGCGAGCGGTCGCGGCGTCAGCGCCGGGCGGGCCGCCGGCCCGGTCCACCGCGCGCCCGACGGCGACCTCGCGGACTGCCCGGACGGCGCCGTCGTCGTCCTGCCGGAGCCGTTCGACGGCGAGTTCACCGGCGACCTCGGAGCGGTCGCGGCGCTCGTCGCCGCCGACGACGGAATGACCTCCCTGCCGGCGGTCGTCGCCCGCGAACTCGGCGTGCCGATGGTGGGCGACGCCGCTCTCGACGCCGACGACGGGGCCGTCGTCACCGTCGACGGCGACCGCGGCGTCGTCTACGGGTCCGACGTCACCGGCCGGTGAGGTGGTCGTGTTTAGTCACGCGAGAGCCGGCCGGCCGGTCGGCCGGCGTCGGGCGGGACCTCGAACGGGGCCGACCGCTCGCACCGCGAGGCCGACCGATCGAAGGGAGGGAGGCCTCATCAAAAAGCGAGCGGGAGGAGCGACGCACGGAGCGACGACACGGGAGCGTGGTTCGAACGACGGCTCCGCGAGCCGTCGTCCGTCATACCGGAAGAGCGAAGCTCTTCCGTAGATCGCGGATCTCCGATCCGCTCACTCCCGAAAATCGAAGATTTTCGGGCGACAGCGAGTCGCAGCCGTCGAGAGCGCAGGGGCTTCCGGGATCTCGTCCACCTCGTTCGCACCGTATTCACTCTCGACGAACAGTACCGTCAGGCCGGCGGCCGCAGCGCCGCCGGCAGCGTTTCCAGGAGGTCCGTCGCGACGAGACCGCCGTTCCGGCCGTCGGCGGCGGCCTCGCCGGCTCGGCCGGTCGCGTGGGCGGCGACGGCGGCGGCTTCGAGGGGGTCGAGACGGCACGCCAGCGCGCCGGCGACGCCCGCCAGCACGTCGCCGGTGCCGCCGACGGTCATGGCGGCCGTGCCGGTCCGGTTGATCCGCGTCGTCTCGCCGTCGGAGACGACGTCCCGGGGACCCTTCGTCAGCAGCGTCGCGCCGAGGCGGTCGGCCAGCGTCTCGACGCGCGCCTCGACGTCGTCGACGGGGCCGTCGGCCATCGCCGCCAGCTCCCCCCGGTGTGGCGTGCAGAGCAGCCTCGCGGCCGTCTCGACGGCCGGAACGGCGACCAGCGCGTCGGCGTCGACGACCGCCGTTCCGTCGAACGACGAGAGAAAGCGCCGGACGGCCGCGGTGGTGTCGTCGTGGTCGCCCAGCCCCGGGCCGACGACGACGGCGTCGGCGTCGGCCGCCGCCGCCAGCAGCGCGTCGACGTGGTCCGGGGCGACCCGCTCGCCGGGCAGCGCCTCGACGATCAGCCCCTCGTCGTACCCCTGGACCGTGTCGGCGACGGCCGCCGGGCAGGCGACGGATACGAGGTCGGCGCCGGCCCGCAGCGTCGCCCGCCCGGCCAGCGCCGGCGCCCCCGCGTACGGGCCGCCGCCGACGACCAGCACCTCGCCGAAGTCGCCCTTGTGGGCGGTCGGGTCCCGCGACAGCCGCAGCAGGTCGCCGCGCTCGACGACCCGCTCGGCGGCCGCCGGGATGCCGATGTCGGCGACCGTCACCGGCGCGTCCAGCGCCGCCAGCCCCGGCTTGGCGTCGTGGAACGTGACGACGCGGTCGGCCTCGACGGCGACGCCGGCGGCCTCGCCCGTGTCGGCGTCGACGCCGGAGGGCACGTCCACGGACACGACGGTCGCGTCGCCGTCGTTGATGACGCGGGCGGCCGTCGCCTCCGGCTCCCGCAATGCGCCGGTCGCGCCGGTGCCCAGCATCGCGTCGACCACGACGTCGGGGTCTTCGAGCGCCAGCGACGCGGAGTCCCGGACCTCGCGGGCGTCGATGTCCGCCGCCTCGAGCGCCGCCCAGTTCTCGCGGGCGATGTCCGTCGAGATGGTCGCCCCGCGGCCCAGCAGGTGGGCGGTCACGTCGAACGCCGAGAGAAAGCGCGCGGCGACGAAGGCGTCGCCGCCGTTGTTGCCCCGGCCGCAGACCAGCGCCACGGAATCATCGGCGTCGGCGACCTCCCGGACGACCCGGGCGACGGCGTTGCCCGACGACTCCATCAGCTGCTTGCGGGGCACGCCCAGCGCCGCCGCGTTGGCGTCCACGACGGCGATCTCCTCGCTGGATATCATGGATGTGTTTTCGTCCGGTCGGGCGGTAACCCTTGCGGCGCTGCGGAGTGGTCGGCCTGCGTCGCGCGTCCCGGTCGTCTGCTCAGTACCGTATCTCGAAACCGGACTCGCCCTCGGGCGGTTCGTACTCGACGTCGACGTCGTCGACGACCGCCTGCGGACTACCGGTGTGGCACCACTCGATCGTCGCCTCGACGTCGGGTTCGTCGCCTTCGAAGACGGCCTCGACGCGGCCGTCCTCGAGGTTCCGGACCCAGCCGTCGACGCCGCGCTCGCGTGCGGTGTCGCGGGTGTTCGCGCGGTAGTAGACGCCCTGGACCGTGCCGGAGACGAAGACGTGGGCTCTGATGCGGTCGGCCATGTCGGCCCTTCTCGCCAGCGAACAAAAGCCTCCGGGCCGTCGGCGCGATGGTGTTTGGTCGGGGGGAGTAGCGTCGTTCGGCGGTGACGGCGGCGTACGCAAACGCCTTCTCCCGCTCGCGGGCTGCGGCTCACGACTCGCTTTGCTCGCCGGTAGAGCGACGCTCTGCCGAGCCCTCGCTCGCTTCACTCGCGAGGACGCCGCTCCGCCTCGAGGCCGCTCTCGCTACGCTCGCTCGGACTCGCTCCGCGAGCGGTCGGCCCCGTTCGAGGTCCCGCCCGACGCCGGCCGGCTCTCGCGTAGCTAAACGTGATCGCCGACGGACAGGAAAGCGAAGCCTCCTTGACCGCCGGCGCCGAATGCCGGATATGTCGACAGTTCGTGGCCCGGCCCTCGCCCGCGAACACCCGCGGGCGCTGACGGCCGTTCTGACCGTCGTCGGCTACGTCGTCGTCGTCGGGACGCTGTACGGCGACATCGGCCTCTATCCGGAGATTTCGGAGTCGACCGTCGACGTTCTGGCGGCCGCCATCGCCGTCGTCAACTCCCTCACCGTCGGCTGTCTGCTGGCCGGCGTCCGCTGGATCCGCAACGGCGAGGTCCGGAAACACCGGGCGGCGATGGCCGCGGCGTTCTCGCTCATCCTCGTGTTCCTCGTGCTCTACCTGCTGAAGACCGGCGGCGGCGGTCGCAAGGAGATCGTCGCAGGCGCGCCGCTGCGCAGCTACTACCTCGGGATGCTCGGAATCCACATCCTGCTGTCGGTGGTGTCGGTGCCGCTGGTCCTCTATCAGGTGACGCTGGGGCTGACCCACACCACCGCCGAACTGCGGGAGACCGCCCACGCGACGGTCGGCCGCGTCGCCGTCTCCGCCTGGCTCGTCAGCCTCGTCCTCGGGGTCGTCGCCTACCTCATGCTGGCGTTCTTCTACGGCCCCCAACACATCGAGTTCGTCAGGGGCGGCGCCTGAGATGCCCGACGAGAACGCGATCCGGGAGGCGGCGTAGAACGAACTCGACGAGAGCGGAACGGCACGGCCTCCGTTTCCGCCGTGAGGTGAGAGCGTACTAATACCGCGGGCCGTAACGAGAGACATGGAAAAACAGGAACTCCGGGAACGGGTCTGGAACGAGTTAGAGGAGAGCGGAGCAGCACGGTTTCCGTTTCCACCGCATGGCAGAATTCCCAACTTTGCCGGGGCAGAGCGGGCCGCCGAACGACTCGAGGACACCGAAGCGTGGAAGCGTGCGGACGTCATCAAATCGAACCCCGATTCGCCACAGCGACCGGTTCGTCGGCGGGCGCTGGAGGCCGGCACGGTCGTCTACATGGCAGTCCCTCGGCTGCGGGACGAGAAGTGCTTCCTGCGACTGGACCCGAGCGAGATAGAGGACATCGACCACGCGACGACGATCGGTGGGTCCTCCGAACTCGGCACGCAGGTCGGCCCCGACGAGATGGACACCGTCGATCTGATCGTCTCCGGGAGCGTCGCGGTGACCGAACGCGGCGAACGGGTCGGCAAGGGCGAGGGATACAGCGACCTTGAGTTCGCCGTTCTGCGGGAGTTCGGACTGGTGGACGACGATACCGTCACCGTCACGACGGCGCACGAGATCCAAGTCGTCGACGAAGCGATTCCTACGACGCCACAGGACGTGCCAATGGACTGGATATTCACCCCGGAGCGACCGATTCGAACGGACGCTGCAGACAGTAAGCCCACGGGGCTCGACTGGGACGTTCTCGACGAAGAACGACTCGACGAGATTCCGGTTCTACGACGGCTCGAACGAGCGGACTCGGGCCCGTAACGAGCGTAATGTCAGTCCGTAGTTGGATAGTCTAGAACTGATATACACACCTGTTCAGGAAGTCGTTTATACCAGAAGGCCCGACTACCAGTGGCGTTTGCCGGTAAAACAAACGTCAGAAGTGATTGGTGTGTAACTAAATACTCCATATAAAAAGACCAGTATGAGTGGATCACGTGGTCGTTGAAGGCCACTCTGGCCGGACTCTGGCGAAGCGGGCGGCCGACGATCATGGAACGTGTTCGATGGAGAGTTCGGCGAGTTCTCGCACTTCGGGCACTTACTCGTGATGATCGGCGCCCGGATCCAGATCGCCGACTCGCCCTCCTGGACGTACCGGTCGAACTCCTCCTGCCACGTTCGGTAGCCCGCCACGCGAGTCGCCTCGGGGCACTGTTGTTTGATGAGGAGCGTGCTCCGGTAAGAGTAGTCGTGGAACCGACTCTGGACATCGAGCCACCCTTGGAATTCCGCGCTGGCCTGTACGTCGTCGACGCCGGCGACGAGGTCGTCGATCTACTGTCCGATGGTACATTCATGTCGTCTGGTCGCGTGCCGATTTCCTCGAAGGAAACCGACGAGTCACTGGTCGTAGCCGTCGTATTCACCAAATCAAGTTTTTAGCGCGGGGAGGATCTCAATGATTGCGTTATCCAGTCACAACGGGTCGGGAGATGATCCACAGCGAGAGGACGGTATAGCCGATCATCAGGACGACGAGTGGACCGTGGGCTCTCCGTGCTTTCCGTGTAGTCTCGTACCGGCTGAGATACAGTAAGCCACCACAGCAGGTCGAACGTCGGTTCGCGACCGAGGCCGAAGAACGGCCAGAGCGTCGCCGGTAGCTGCCCCGCGTTGGCCAGCACGAACGGATAGTTGTGGGCGACCTCGTAGGCGACGGCGATGGGAAGAACTGTCGGCGCGAACGCGAATGCCGTACGTCGCCAGTCTGAACTCGGCTCGTCAGCGAGCCATCCGGTAAGCACGATTGTCACGGCAAACGCTGCGATGAATCCCAGAAACCCGACGAGATAGAGCAGTACAGCGACGGTTGGACCGACGTCGAATATCCTCTGCACTTCTAACAGAATCGTCTGATACTCGGGCGTGCTGGTGAATCCGTCGAAACTCACCGTGTAGACGGTTGCGATCACGAAGCCGGCAACGGCGAGTCCGTATACGGATCGCGTACAGCCCTGCCAGGGACCTCTAAATTCGATTCGATACCCACCCGTCTCCGTACGGGTCGCATACACCGGAGACACCCGCCCGAACAGCCGATAGAGAACGGAAAGCACGTCCGCCTTCCGGAACCATTCCGGACCGAACAGCAGGCCACCGACAAGCATCACTGTCGTGTATCCGATGAGCAGGAGAACGGTCGAGTTCGGTGATCTAGGGATGACGGTGAGATTCTCGATGATGCCGATCCAGAACAGATACCCGATGAGTGCTGGTCCCACGCCAAGCCACGAGGGATAGTCACCGAGTACGGCGATCGGTCGTCTCTCAAGACGGCTGAGCACGTCGTAGAGGGCCCGCCAGGGTGAGAGGACGCGCCACGGACTCCCAGTGATCGCCGCCATGAGTGCGATGCCCTTGAGCCAGACGGCCCAGACGAAGATCGTCGCAAAATTCTCCGCCTGGACCTGTCTCGCAAGAAGGCCAGTTACCAGCGTGAGAACGAACGCGAGAAAGAACAGTCCACGAGCCGTCACCCGAAGGCCAGCAGCTACTGGGGGAGATATCGAAAAGCGGGGTTCGAGGACGGCGTCAGCGAGCGGTTCCTCGACGGCGAATGCGAGCATGAAAGCGGTGACTCCCACGGTCACAGCAGCACCGCTGAAAAGGAGAGTCAGTGGCAGGGGTGCCTCGAACTGGCCGGATATCTCGTGTGCGCTCGCTATACCGGGCACCAAGAGGAGAAAGATGAGTATGACTCCGAGGCGATGAATCCGATGAAAAGCGCCCATTATCCGGGAGGTGGGTGGTGTAGCCTCTTAGTTTGCCTGTTTTTGGCCGGGAGAGGCGTATGTAGCTATGCTTTTTATTTTGGAGTCGTACTCTCGGTTGATGCGTACCTCCACAGCGGTTCTCGTCGTAGCTCTATTCGTGCTTCTCGTTGGGGGTGGATTCTACGCCTTTGCAGAGACGTCTGGAAGCGGAACCCTCTCTGAACGATGGGTTTCGGATACGTCGCGAAATTATCAGCAGAACCATCACCCCATGATGGCAACGGAGCTGGAAAACGAGACGATTATCGTCGCCCCGATCAACGAATTGAGTACGATAGAGGGAGTAACGGATACGTCGTGTGCGCTCGTGTGGCTTGATCCCTCAAACGGGGATGCGGAGCGGCAAGCGGGCCTTCCCGCCGAGAACTGCACGAACCACGCGCTTACGGAGCCAGCGATCGACGACATCGACGGGGATGGTACTCCCGAAGTACTCTCAGCGACCGGCGATCAGAGGCTTGTAGCCCACGACGCCGACACGGGGGCGGAGAGATGGCGGCATCCAACTACCTCCCTCGGCTACAGTAAGCCCGCCACCGCGAATCTCCTTCCCGGTGACGGTAAGGAGGTAGTCGTCGTGGATTTGCAGGGTGGGCTATTCGTCGTACGTTCGAACGGGACGACCGCTTGGGACCGAAATCACGACTCGTCTACGTGGGCCGATCCACAGATTGCAGATTTCGACGGCGACGGCGACCCTGAAATCGCAGTCGGCACCGGTGATGCGATCTACCTCTACGAAGCTGATGGCGAGCTCCTTTGGGAGAAGGACATATCGGCACAATTCTTAGTTACGGGGCAGGCGGACGACGGCAAAGCGCCGGAGCTATTCGTCGCCAGTAACGATGATGTAGTTGCACTTGACGGTGACGACGGCGGGACGATTTGGTCGCGGAGCCTCGATACCATCTCAAAGATGCACTCGGTCGGAGACGGAGACGGGGACGGTACTGACGAGGTGTATCTCGGTCTCAGCGGGGGCACGGTCCAGGCGCTTGACGCCAGCGACGGAACCGACGAATGGTCAACGCAGTTCCCTGGCGAGAATCGCATCATGCCGCCACCGACGCTGGGCGACATCGGTGGCGACCGATCTCCCGAGTTAGTGGTCGGGACGCAGGAGGGAGTGGTGTACGTACTCGATCCATCCTCCGGTGAGCAACTGGCGACCTACGAACGCGAGACTCCCATCTGGACGTATCCGGTACTGGCGGACATCGACGAGGATCCAGGTAGTGAGATTCTGATCATGTACGGGGACGGCCGCGTCGCCGCGCTATCCTTCGAGGGATAACTAGAGAGCGGGTTCCAGGCCTCAATTTCGTGATATGCTCCATCGTCGGAGATGACGTATCTGACGAACTTCAGCGTTCTCAACTTCAGAGTATCCTGATTCGTGTCCCTATCTACGGAGTCCCCGACCCTCTTTGCCTGATCTTCAGCCGGGATAGGTCTCAAAATCCGGTGAACAAAGCGTCCACGTCGGAAAATTAGGCGTGATCTTGGGGTACATTCTATAATTTCAATCTCCGTCGTTTGGTTTTTAGTGACACCCCGTTCCCGACCCGTTTTCATTCATCATATTATCCATCCCTTCGTCGTCCATCATTCCCTTCATTACGGAGCCCATCTGCTCGTAGCTCATACTCATCCGGTCCTGCATCTGCGCGGCCGAATCCGCGCCCATGTGCTCGGTCATATGTTGTTCCATCCATGTTCCCCGTTCATCCGCCGAGGCGTTCTCAGGGACGGGATCTTGGTCCGAAGCGGTACCGTCACTCCCGTGAGCGGCAACGCCGCCGACGGCAAGCATGAGGACCGCAAGAGCGGCCAATATAGTTCGTGTGAAGTTTCGCATGTTGTCGTCACCTACACCTCCACATAGATGCGCTACGGATTTATCCCTGTGGGCGTGAACGGTCCTCTCAGAATCGATCAGAACGTTCATAGAGCAATATGAACGTGTTTGTGAGATAGGATCGTTTGTCGCGGCCGTCCTTGACAGTGACCGGTCTTCTACAGGCAGAGCAGGTCAACTGCCTCGGGGTCGTCCGAGACGGCGAAGCCGACTCGTGATACTGTCGGATTCCGACGGAATTCGACTGCTGGCGGGAAATCAAAGATTTCTATTAATGACAAGAGACCGAAGGTCTCTCAAACCACGTGACCCGGGGCAGTTCACAGCAACGGCTTCCCTAACGGTATAGATTCGGTGCTATGAGTCGACAAAAACATGAGCACGCCGGTCGCATAGGCGACGACGAGCAGGGAGGATCGTCCGACTTCGATCACGATTGCTGTTGTTCCTTCAGTAGTTCTCCCGGATAGACGCGATATGTCCGTCCCTGCTTTTCGCGGTAGATCAAGCCTCGGTCTTCGAGTTCGCTGACGGTCTGGCTCACTTTCGCTTTCGAGAAGTCAGCCCGAGCGCGAAGTTCAACCTGTGTCAGACCGGGTGATTCCAGAATCGGGTCGATAACGCGTCGCTCGTCCTCCGGCAGAACGGTCAGTGCCGAGGTTCGATCCGGAGTTGAATCGGTCGCCGACGACTCTTGTGGGGGTTGCTCCGATGGATGCTCGGGTGGATTGACACTGAGACTCGTAGATCCGTCTGGTTCATCATGCTCAGCGTTCGCTTCACTTGGTGGCGTCGATGTTAAGAGTACATCAGCAAGCTGCTCTCGACTCACGACATAGACGCCAAGTACGACGCTCACCGTAACGAGTGTCCCGAACAGATACCAGATCGGGTCCATCCCCGGCATCGTCCCCATCATCTGGCTCATCATCCCGTCCCGTGCGAGCGCCCGCCGCGTCGCTTGCCACCAGCTGTAGCTCCCGAACAGGATGAGCCCGACAACGAGGAGACCGACGAGTCGGTCGACTGTCTTGAGCGTGATCATCGGTATATCGTTCTCTGTCTCTTGAGTCATGCGTTCGATTCACCCCGGTGGAGGTACTGTACGAGTGCTTTCGGTGATGTCTCGAGGTCAGCAGCGATGTCGTTCGCTTCGAGACACGTCGGTTCCTCGGATGCTCGCTGTTCGAGGTACGTGCGAACGGAATCAGTGGTGATAGTCGTCATCGATTGAGGTTGATGAGTGGTGTCCGTGAGTCCGGGTCGTAGACGGTAACTTCCGGCGGGTAACGTACCTACCGGAAGCGTCCGAAGAGCTTGTACTCGTGATCCGGCGTGTACCGTCTGAATAGAAGCGTGTTCGTCAGCACGCTCACGCTCGAGAATGCCATCGCCGCGGCCGCCAGCACCGGCTGGAGCAGCCCGAGCGACGCCAGCGGGATCAGCAGCGTGTTGTAGCCGAGCGCCCACCCGAGGTTCTGCTTGACCTTCGAGAGCGTCCCCGCGGAGATACGAATCGCCTTCAGTACGTCCAGCGGATCGTCGCGCATGAGCGTGATGTCCGCCGCCTCGATGGCGACGTCGGTTCCGGAGCCGATCGCCGTCCCGACGTAGGCCGCAGCGAGGGCGGGCGCGTCGTTCACGCCATCACCGATCATCATCACTCGGCGACCGTCCGACTGGATCTCCTCGACGACGTCGGCCTTGTCCTCGGGCAGCACCTCCGCCTGGACGTTGTCGGGACCGATGCCGACCTGCTCGGCGACCGCCCGTGCGGTGCGCTCGTTGTCGCCGGTGATCATCCAGACGTCAATCTCGCGCTCACGCAGCTGCGCGACGGCCTCGGCCGCACTCTCCTTGATCGTGTCCGCATCCGCCACGATGCCCAGCAGCCGACCGTTCAGTGCGACCAGCATCGCAGTCTTCCCATCGCTTTCCAGTCGTTCCAAGTCGTCCTCGACCGGCGACGGGTCGATGCCGTCGTCCCGCAGGAGCTTGCGATTGCCGACCAGGACCTCGCCGTCGCTGATCGTCGCCCTGATACCGTGGCCTGGTACGTTCTCGAACTCGTCGGGCGCCTCGACGTCGAGGCCGCGCTCCTCGGCCCCCTCGACGATGGCCTCGGCGAGCGGGTGTTCGCTTCCGCTCTCGGCACTCGCCGCGACGCGCAGGACAAAATCCTGGTCGACTGCCTCGCGCGCTGCCAGCTGGCCGCCGTCGGCCGCAGCATCGGTCTCACCGTTGGTCGCGGTTCGTTCCTCGTCGAGAACGAGTACATCGGTGAGACTCATTTCGCCCTTCGTGAGCGTCCCGGTCTTGTCGAAGATGACCGTATCGGTATCGCGGACGCGTTCGAGGATATCGCCGCCCTTGAACAGCACGCCGTTCCGTGCGCCGAGGGTCGTGCCGACCATGGTCGCCGCCGGCGTCGCCAGGCCGAGCGCGCACGGACACGCGATGAGCACCGCAGAGGCGAACACGATAATCGCGAATTCGAACACGGTCACCGTGCCACCAGCGATCACGGGCCCACCGGTGACGAGCCCCCACAACGGGAGCGCGTCGACGAGGCCCGCGAGCGCCTCGGGGAACAAGTACCAGACGCTCGCCCAGATCACTGCGTTGAGGATGACCGCGGGTACGAAGTACGCGCTGATGCGGTCGGCGAGGTTCTGGATCTCGGGCTGGCGACTCTGAGCGTCCTTGACGAGCTCGACGATCTGCTGGAGTGCGGTCTCCGAGCCCACCTTCGTCGCCTCGACGACCAGAACGCCGTTCTCGTTGATGGTCGCGCCGACGACCTCGTCGCTCTCGCTCTTCTCGACCGGCACCGATTCACCAGTGATCATCGACTCGTCGACGGCGCTCTGCCCCTCGATCACGACACCATCCGTCGGAATCTTCTCGCCGGGGCGGACTTTTAGCCGGTCGCCGACCTCGATGTCTTCGACGGGCACCTCGCGTTCAGTCCCGTCCGCTTCGACGAGGGTCGCGGTGTCGGCGCCCATCTCGAGGAGCGTGCGGAGCGCCTTGCCGGCCTGCCCCTTCGAGCGGGCCTCGAGGTAGTTGCCGAGCGTGATGAACACGAGGATGAGCGCCGCCGTGTCGAAGTAGAGCCCACCCGCGACGAGTCCGAGGAGCACGGCGACGCTGTAGAGATACGCGGTCGAGGAGCCCAGCGCGATGAGGACATCCATGTTCGCCCGGCGGTTCTTCGCGAGCGCCTTGTAGGAGTTCTTGTAGAACTGCCAGCCGAGTACCGCCTGCACCGGCGTCGCGAGTACGAACTCGACCCAGCCGAACTCGATACCGAGGATCGACTCGGGCAGGATACCACCACCGAAGAGGAATCGCTCGACGAGGAAGAAGACGAGCGGTGCTGAAAGGACTGCCCCGAACAGGGTGAGACGCAACTGTTTACGGATTTCTGCGGTGCGGGCGGCCTCGCGATGGTCCCGCTCTGATTGTCCGTCTGCGTCGGATTCAGTCTCGCGGATGGGTGTGTAGCCGGCGTCTTCGATCGCGTCGTAGAGTTCGTCGACGGAGATCTCCGCGGGGTTGTACTCGACCTGGGCTTCGTCGGTCGCGAAGTTGACCTCTGCGCGGATAACACCAGATGCTCGTTCGAGTGCTTGCTGGTTCGTCTCCGCACAGTTGGCGCAGGTCATGTCTACGATACCGATCGAGACAGACTCGCGAAGCGCGCGGTAGCCCGCATCGTCGACGGCTTGGTAGATCTCAGCGAGCGATACCCACTCAGGATCGTACGTGACGGTGCCCTCGTCAGTGGCGAAGTTGATGGTCGTATCTGAGATGCCATCGAGTGCGTCGAGGGCGTCAGTGATCGATTGCGCGCAGCTGGTGCAACTCATCCCCTGGATGTCGAGGGAGACCGTCCGTTCACTCATTACGGAGACATAGGGGATACGTACTTATGCGGATTTCTGTTAACAACCTGTGGCCGCTCGCTTCGTATTTCTTTGATTCGAAAGTGCCTTTGAGCTGCTTCACTGATGGGCTAATCGACAGCACTCTCCTGAAGATGCTCGTGCTGCTCTTCGAACCGTGTCTCACATAATGGACAACAGAATTGGTACAGTTCGTCGCCGATTCGGGTCGAAACCCCGTTCGCGGTAACATGGTTCCCGCATTCGGCACACGTGAGCGCGAAGTCAGCACCCTTGATGCTCGGTGTCCACATCACGTCGGATAGCATCATTACAGTGTACTCATCGATCGCCGTGGGGTCGATCGTCTCGGATAGCCACTCCCGAACGTCGCCGTCCGGGATATAACACTGACACACGAGATGGGACTCGGCCGTGACGAGAAGCTGCTCAACGGGATCAGCGGTACGCAAGGCTTCACGAACCGTCTCGACCGTCGTCGGATCAAGGTGTAGTTCGAGAAGCACAGGAACACCCTCGTGGAGCTGCGAGCGATCGATATCGATCGTGAACCGGCGGATGATGCCCAACTCCTGTAGTCGAGTTACACGGTCAGACACCGCAGGCGGCGAGAGGTCTACGATGTCGGCGATATCCCGAAAGGGTCGACGGGCATCCTCCATCAGTAACTGCAGAATCTCAAAGTCAGTTTCGTCGAGGTCTCGCATGACTACGCCATGAATTACGGTCTAAAAACAGTTGTTCCCGAATTGCTTTAGATCCGAAATCTCGCCGGCCGGTCAGCTTAGTATCGAAGCAGTAATCGGAATAAATACGGCTGCCGTACATCTAGGTATGAGCGTGACACTCACCGTCGAGGGAATGAGCTGCGACGGCTGCGAACAGACTGTTGAAGCCCTACGAGACGTCGATGGAGTTGAATCAGTAGCGGTCGACCGGACGAACAATTCCGCCACGGTTGACGGGGAGGCCGAACCGAGAGTACTCGTCACTGCTGTCGAGGATGCCGGCTATACGGCAAATGAGCATCCTGGTGGTCGGTACGTGGATTTGCCGCCCGCGTGAGTACGAGGTCGATCACGCCGTCGACTGACGCGTGGGCGGGATTCCCGGTTTGCTCTCGAACGTCGTAGAGTGCCTCATGAGCAGTCGTGAATGCGGCCCTTTCTGTGGTGTGCTTCCCGTCACGACGCCCGATATGTTAGCGGCCGCCGCCGCTGGCCCGTCAGGATTACACCGCGAACAGATGTGTAGTGGGACTCTGAGACGTATCCCAATTATGATAGTCACGCACTCGAGTTCGTCCGGCAGGTCGCCTCGAGAGGAAACAAACGAGAACGTCGAGACGTTCACTGAAGGCCTCGGAGGGGCCCTTGCTGGAGGACTCGGCGGAGCGGTCTTTGATTCGACAGGAATCATCGCCGAGATGGCCGCCGGAGCGCTACTCGGGGAGTCATACGGCAAGTCAGGTCGAGAGACAAGAACCGAAGCGTCGGATAGATGTTCGGTGGTAGAACTGTGGTTATTACGGGCAAGCCGATGGGGGTTCCAGCGGAATCCAGGTGAGCGACAGCCAGCCACCTACTCGACCGGAATTTCGACCAGCGCCATTCCGCCCCCGATAGCGGCCTCGAAGACGTCCCGAAGTTCGGCGGGGGACTCCGGTCGGTAGCCGTCGATACCGAAACTCTCCGCGAAGGTGACGAAATCCGGGTTCGTCAGGCCCGTCCCGACCGTCTCGTCCGTGTGGTCCAGCTGCTTTTCGGAGATCAACCCGTAGTCGTCGTCGACGAACACGACGATAGTATAACTACACCCCGTGCGGGTCGCGGTCTCTATCTCCGCAGCGTTCATCAGAAAGCCACCGTCTCCGGTCGCTGCGACCACGTTCTCATCGATCGCGAGGTCGGCCGCGAGCCCGCCGGGAACGGCGATCCCCATCGAGGCGAGCCCGTTCGAGATGAGACAGGTGTTGGGCTCGTACGTGGGGAAGTTCTGCGCGATCGCCATCTTGTGACTCCCGACGTCCGAGATCAACACGTCGTCGGACGCCATCGCCTCGCGCAGTATCGGAAGGACGTCCCGAACGGTGAACGGTGGTGTGTCGGCCGGCTCGCGGTCGATATCGGCGACGATGTGTTCGCGGAGGTCCGAATACCACTCGGTGTCGAAGCTCGCTGCCGTCGCTTCACACCACTCGGTCAACTCCTGGAGGGTGCGACAGATGTCCGCGACCACCTCCACGTCGGGATTGTACGCTTCGTACACTTCGGCCGGTTCGCTATCGATGTGAACCACGGCGGCATCGTCGCGTCTCCAGTCGGCGGGATCGTGTTCGGCGACGTCGTAGCCGACGGTGAGCAGGAGGTCGGCATCCGCGATAGCGTCGGCCGCCTCCTCGTGGGCACCCGAATCGAGCGTCATCAGCGAGTGTTCGTCGTCATCCGAGACGGCTCCTTTGCCCATATACGTGGACACGACCGGGAGGTCCGTCACGGCCACCAGATCGCGGAGCGGGCCCGCAGCCCCCGTGCGGACGGCGCCGTTGCCCGCGACGAGCAGGGGTCGCTCGGACTCACGGAGCAGCGCCTCGACGCGGGCGAGAGACTCCGGGTTCGGGTCCGCACCCCGAGTACGCTCACGGGTCGAAAGTGGATCTACCTCCGTGTCCTCGCCCGCGACGTCTTCGGGAAGTTCGAGATGGGTCGCGCCGGGTTTCTCGTACTCGGCGACTTTGAACGCCTTGCGGACCGATTCGTGGACGATGTCCGGGTCGTTCAGCTGGGCGTTCCACTTGGTCACGGGCTCGAACATCCCCACCACGTCGATCGCCTGATGGCTCTCCACGTGAAGCCGTTCGAGACTGCCCTGTGCGGTGATCGCGACGAGCGGGCTCTTGTCCAAGTGGGCGTCCGCGACACCCGTCAGGAGATTCGTCGCCCCGGGGCCCAGCGTTGAAAGACAGACGCCGGCATCGCCCGTGAGCCGGCCGTGGACGTCGGCCATGAACGCCGCACCCTGCTCGTGGCGCACCGGGACGAACGTCACGTCCGACCCCTCAAGTGAAAACAACAGGTCCTCCATCTCCTCTCCCGGCAGGCCGAAGACGTGGTCGACACCCTCGCGCTCGAGACAGGCCACCAGCAGGTCCGAGGCCGTCATCTACTCCACCCAGACGGTCTTGCGATTGACGAACTCCGTGATGCCGTCCTCGGCGAGTTCGCGCCCGTATCCGGATTCATTGATACCACCGAAGGGAACCCGTGGGTCAGACTTCACGAGCTGGTTGACGTAGACACAGCCGGCGTCAATCCGTCGGGCGACGCGCTCGCCGCGGTCGCGGTTTTCCGTCCAGATACTGGCACCGAGGCCGAACTCCGTGTCGTTGGCCTTCTCGACGGCCGCGGCCTCGTCGTCGACTTCGTACACCGCAGCGACCGGACCGAACACCTCCTCGGCATCGACCGGACTGCCCTCGGGGATGTCCGTCAGCACCGTCGGAGGGTAGTACGCCCTATCCCGGTCCATCGGGTCGCCGCCCGTGACGACCCGTGCACCGCTGGCGACGCTCGCTTCGACCTGTTCGTGGAGGTCGTCGAGGAGACCCTGCCGGGCCTGCGGACCTACGTCGGTTTCCTCGTCCATCGGATCGCCGACGGTGAGTGCTTCGATCTCTCCGAGGAACCGGTCCAGAAAGGTGTCGTACACGTCGGTGTGAACGATGAACCGCTTGGCGGCGATGCAGGACTGGCCGTTGTTCTGGTTGCGCGCCCACGCACCGGTCTCGGCCGCCGCTTCGACGTCGGCGTCCTCGAGGACGACGAACGGGTCACTCCCGCCGAGTTCGAGAACGGTCTTTTTGAGCTGTTCCCCGGCCGTCGACGCGACGGCTCGCCCGGCTGGACCGCTCCCGGTGAGGGTGGCCGCCCGGAGCCGGTCGTCGGCGAGCATGTCGTCGACGAGATCCGAGGAGATCAACAGCGACTGAAAAACGCCCTCGGGGTAGCCGGCCTCCCGAAACACCTCCTCGATGGCACGCGCACATCCCGGGACGTTCGAGGCGTGTTTGAGAAGCCCGACGTTTCCCGCCGTGACGTACGGCGCTGCGAAGCGGAACACCTGCCAGAAGGGGAAGTTCCAGGGCATCACCGCGAGGACGGCCCCGAGCGGTTCGTACACCGTCTTGACCGTCGATCCCGGTGGACTCGGATGCGGTTCGGGGTCGAGATAGGCGCTGGCGTGCTCGGCGTAGTGGTCACAGGCCCGGGCACACTTTTCGACCTCGGCGAGCGCCTGGGTGATCGGCTTGCCCATCTCGCGGGTCATCGTCTCGGCGTATTCGCGCTTGTTCTCCCGAAGGACGCTTCCAGCCGCATCGAGGAGGTGCTCGCGGTCACGAATCGACCGGTCGCGCCACTCGCCGAACGCGCTCGTCGCCCGATCGAGTGCTGCGTCGACATCCTCGCGGGTGTCCTCCTCGTAGGTCGCCTCCCGTTCACCGGTTGCGGGGTTGATCACGTCCATGCACCCGATAGAAGGGCAGCCGAGGGTATAACGTTCAGCCACGGTGAGTCACCAGCCGTGGAGGTCGCGTCGCCCGTCCGTCGACCTCTTCGAGCGCTTGGGGTGAAGACGGCTCGGAGAAAGCAGTGTTCGCACCCGGCGACACGGGTCGTCTCGAAGGACGACACCGCAAGCACTTCGATACGAGGAGCGACGGACGGAGCTACGTATGAGATATGACGACGGACGACTCTGCTGCTGGGCGCGATGACGCGGGTCCTGCCGGTCGGACGTACTCCAAATGACTACGATCGAACGGGGTATGAGGTGCCACGCCGACTCCGCCCCGAGTGGCCGGCCGCACTCGGCTACCCCGGCCCGGAGTGAGACCGTCGTGGCCGGCCGTCTCCGGGGGCGTCGCGCCGTCTCACGGGCGGGGTCGAGAAGGCCAGAAACGCGCGATAACGGCGGGCAGAGAGCCTGCACAGACGTTTCCTTGCGGTGGGATTATCCGTCCACGCCCGCTAATCTGTGGTGTGACGGAGACACCACCGACGGACCACGGCGTGGCGACCGAGCCGGTCGACTACGAGACCGTCGACCGGCGCGTCCTCGTGGTCGGCGCCGGCGCGGCGGGCGCCCGGACGGCCATCGAGCTGGTCGAGCGGGGCGTCGACCCCGAGGACGTGCTCGTCATCGGAAAGCGGAGCCACGGCGACGCCCACACGATGTGGGCCCGCGGCGGCATCAACGGCGCCCTCGGGAGCCTCGATTCCGAGGACGACTGGACGATCCACGCCGCCGACACACTGAACGAGGGCCACCACGTCAACGACCCGGCGAAGGTCGAGACGGTCACCCGGCGGATGCCGGGGCTGCTGCGGGAGCTCGACGAGTGGGGCATGGAATTCACCCGCACCGACGACGGCGACATCGCCCAGCGGTACTTCGGCGCCCAGTCGTTCCGCCGGACGGCCTTCGCGGGCGACTACACCGGCGAGGCGCTGCTCGACACCCTCGTCGAGCGGGCTCAGGAGCTGTCGATTCCCTACCGCGAGAACGTCTTCGTGTCCCGGCTCGTCGCCGACGAGGGCCGCGTGCTCGGCGCCGTCGGGACGGACCTCGACACCGGCGAGTTCGTCGTCTTCGACGCCGACGTCGTCGTGCTGGCCGCCGGCGGCTACACCGGGCTGTACGGCCGCCACTCCTCGCGGGACGACGAGAACACCGCCGACGGGCCGGCGCTGGCCTACCAGGCCGGCGCGGCGCTCACCGACATGGAGTTCGTCCAGTTCCACCCGACCGGCATGGTCGGCGACCGCTACGGCGCCGACTGGGACGGCCGGCTCGTCACCGAGGCCGTCCGTGGCGAGGGCGGCCGGCTGTTCAACAGCGAGGCCTCCGCGAGCGACGCGAGCGGGGGCTCGGGAGAGCCGGGCGCTCCCGGCGGTGAGCGGTTCATGGAGCGGTACTCGCCGGACCAGATGGAACTGGACGCCCGCGACGTCGTCGCCCGGGCCATCGCCGAGGAGATCGACGAGGGCCGCGGCACGGAACACGGCGGCGTTTTCCTCGACATCTCCCACCGGGACCGCGCGTTCATCGAGGAGCGGCTACCGCGGATGTACGAGCGGTTCGCCGAGCTGGGCGTCGACATGGCCGAGGAGCCCGTCGAGGTGTCGCCGACGGCCCACTACGGGATGGGCGGCGTCGTCGTCGACGACGACGGCGAGACGGACGTCGACGGCCTCTACGCCGTCGGCGAGACGATGGCCGGCGTCCACGGCGCCAACCGCCTCGGGGGCAACTCCCTGGCGGAGACCATCGCTTACGGCGCCGTCGCCGGCGAGGCCATCGCCGACCGCCTTCCGGCTCCCGGCGGCGACTCCGACGTGCTGCACGACCGCGCCCGGGTCCACCTCCGGGACCTCCGGGCGCTGTCGAACGCCGACGGCGACGAGGAGCCCGAGGCGCTGCTCGACGAGCTCCGGGAGCTACTGTGGGAGCGGGCTGGCATCCTCCGGGACGACGACGGGCTGGCGGCCGGTCTCGACCGGCTCGAGCGGCTCCGGTCGCGGGCGACCGACCTCGCGGTCGGCGACCGGACGAGCCGCTCCTACGAGTTCGCGCTCAACCTCGGCTTCGGCCTGCTGGGTGCCGACGCGGTCCTCCGAAGCGCCCGCGAGCGGACCGAATCCCGCGGCGCACACTACCGGACCGACCATCCCGACCGCGACCCCGGGTGGCGCCGGAACGTCCACTACCGGCGCGACAGCGTCGGCAGCCCCCGGCTGACGACGACACCGGTCGAGGAGCCGAGCGAGCCGGTCCAGACGGCGCTCGACGCCGACCACGAGCTCGACTACCACCAGCTGGAGTAGCCCGGTACCGGAACCGGATCGCCCGTGATTCCGGCCGTCAATCCGTCGTCGGGACCGCGAGGGCGCCGGCGGCGAAGAAGCCGACCGCGAGCGCCGCCAGTACCGCGAGGTTGAGGGTGGGGTCGGTGCCGACGAGGGCGTCGCCGGTCCGGTAGGTGGCGAGCGTCCCCGGCGGCCGGAAGGTCGCCGCCCGGAGGCCGCGGGCGAAGTACGTCAGCGGCGACAACGCGACGACCGGGCGGAACCACGCCGGCAGCAGTTCGGGCGGGACGAACGTCCGCGAGAGGAACAAAAGCGGGAGCGCGACGCCGTTGGCGGCGGCGATGACGCCGTCCTGGGAGTCGGCGACGCGGCCGAGCACCGCCCCGAGGCCGCAGAACAGCGCGACACCGGCGACGAGATACGGGACGACGAGCGGCGAGGCGGCGACGCCGGCGCCGGTGACCGCGACCACCAGCCCGAACACGAGGACGGCCGCCAGCCCGACGACGGCGACGTTGACGAGCGTCTGCGCCAGCAGCCACTCGGCGCGGGACAGCGGCGTCGTCGCCAGCTTCTCGAAGCGGTTGCCGTCCCGGTGGCGGGCCACCTCGCTGCCGACCCGCGACAGCGGCGTGAAGAGGACGACCACTGCGAGGTAGCCGGCGACGTAGTAGCCCGGCGGCTCCGTGAACAGCCCGCCGCCGGTCGGGTCCGTCCGGACCAGCGCGCCGAAGATGAGGATGATGATGACCGGGAAGAAGAAGGTGAAGAAGACGGCCGTTCGCCGGCGGACGAAGGCGTACCAGGCCGCCCGCGTCTCGGCGGCGACCCGTCCGGCCCGGCTCACGCCCGGACCGCCTCCGGCTCGGAGGGCTCCCGGGGGTCGACGTCGACGCCCGCCAGCGCGAGGTAGACGTCCTCGAGGTCGGGCTGCCGCCAGGTGAGCCGCTCGTAGTCGACGCCGGCGTCGGCCAGCGTCTCGACGACCGCCGGGATCTCCTCGGGGCCGACCCCGACCGCGAGGTGCCGCTCGTCCGGCAGGACGTGGTAGTCGGCCCGCTCCAGCGCCCGCGCCGCCGCGCCCTGGTCGTCGACCGCGACGACGAGCCGGTCGGCGCCGCCGTGTCGCTCCAGCAGCTCGGCCGGCGAGCCGAGCGCGACCAGCCGGCCGTCGGCCAGCAGCCCCACCCGGTCGGCCAGCCGCTCGGCCTCCGCCATGTAGTGGGTCGTCAGGACGACGGTCGTCCCCCGCTCGGCGAGCCCCTCGATGACCCCCCACAGCTCGCGCCGACCCGCCGGGTCGACGCCGGTCGTCGGCTCGTCGAGGACGAGCAGTTCGGGGTCGTTGACCAGCGCCGTCCCGACGCAGACGCGGCGCTTCTGGCCGCCGGAGAGGTCCTCGTAGTGGGTGTCGGCCACCTCCGTCAGCCCGACGTCGTCAAGAACGGCGTTGACGTCGCGGGACTCATCGTAGAGGCCGCCGTAGTACGCCACGAGTTCCCGGGCGGTGAGGCGGTCGGCGGGGGCGAACTCCTGTGGCAGCAGTCCGATGCGCTCGCCGGACACCTCCGACGGCGGCTTGCCGAACAGCTCGACGGTGCCGTCGACCCTCGTCGTACCCGTCAGCGCACGAATCAGCGTCGTCTTGCCGGCGCCGTTCGGGCCGGCGAGGACGAACACCGTCCCCTTCTCGACGGACAGGGAGACGCCGTCGAGCGCCGCCGTCTCCCCGTAGCGGCGCCGCACCCGCTCGGCGCGAATGACCATGGTGGAGCGCGGATCGGAGCGACGAAAAGGGTGCCGTTCGCGGCCGATCGCTCCCTGGAACGGAGGGGGTCCGCGGCCACGAGCAGCGCGCCGGTCGGGGTGGCCGTCGGCCTGCGGGTGCGGCCGGAACACCCCGTGTTCGAGGACGGTGTGCCGGAGGACGACCCCCGCCAGCAGCGAGAGCGTCACCGCGGCGCCGCCGAGGTACGGCGGCCGGCGGTCGAGGCCGACGGAGCCCGCGACGACGCCCACCAATGCGAACTCCACCAGCGCGAACAGCAGCGGCCGAGGGTCCCCGAGGGAGCCTACCCGCGCGTAGACGGAAGTGCGACCCCGCCAAGTGCGACCCCGCCCTGAGGGGTGCAGGACGTGAATGCCGGCGACGACCGGCGACAGCAGGCCGGCGGCGGCCCGGAGCATGGCCGTCCCCGCGGCGTCCGTGCGAACGAGTCGGCCTGACGTTCGTCGGCCTCCAGTTGTGGCCCCGGAACATGGCCGTCCACGCGGCGTCCGCACGAATGGGTGGACGCCGTCGCCCGTCAGTGCTGGTTCGAGCGTCGAACGGGAGGGCGACCGCGAGGGGTGCGACGATGCCGGGCGGCGGGACGCCGTGTACCGTCGCTCGAAGGCGCAGTACAGAAGACGCCGACAGTTCGGTCCGTCAGTCGCTGCTGCTGCCTCGATCCGTTCGGCGAACTCCTCGGATTCGAGTATCTGGTACTCGTTGTCGAGTCCCAGATAGACCGTGTAACACATCAGACACAGGATCACCGCGAACGGCAGTCCGGTCGTGATGGCGGCGGTCTGCAGCGCGTCCAGGCCGCCCCCGATCAGGAGCACGGACGCGACGAACCCCTCGGTGCCCGCCCAGAAGATGCGCTGAACCCTCGGAACGTCGTGCTTGCCGCCGGAGGTCAGGTGATCGATGACCAGCGAGCCGGAGTCCGACGACGTCACGAAGAACGTGATCACGAGCAGCGTCGCCAGGGACCCGGTGATGGCGCCGAGCGGGTAGTTGTTCAGCATGACGAACATGCCGAGCGTCTCGAAGGCGCCGTAACCGAGTTCGTTGTACGCGCCCACGACGGCGCCGCTGCCGCCTTCCTGGACGGACGGGGCGAGTGCGGCACCGCCGAAGGTCGACAGCCACAGCGTCGAGAACATCGACGGGAGAAGCAGGACCCCCAGGACGAACTCGCGGACGGTGCGGCCCTTCGAGATGCGTGCGATGAACATCCCGACGAACGGTGACCACGCGATCCACCAGCCCCAGTAGAAGATCGTCCAATCGGTGACGACGCCGCCGCCGGGACCCATCGTCCCGCGGTAGAAGCCGAGTTCGGCGACGTTCGCGAAGTAGGTGCCGAGCCCCTCGATCCACGCACCGAGGATGAAGATCGTCGGCCCGACGATCAGCATGAAGCTCAACAGGCCGAACATCAGATAGAGGTTCAGCGTGCTGAGCCGCTTGACGCCCCCGTCGAGGCCCGCCGCGACCGAGAAGACCGCGATGATCGTGATCAGCCCGATCAGGACGACCTCCGCGAAGTTATCGAACAACGCCGGGAGGATCGGACCGCCGACGATCCCGAGGATGTTCCCGCCGACGTACCCCATCCCGCTGTTGACCTGCTTGACGCCCAGCCCCAGCGAGGTCGACAGACCGAACAGCGTCGCGAACACCGTCACCAGATCGATGACGTGTCCCGGCCACCCGTAGATACGCTCGCCGAGCAGCGGCCAGAAGATCGACCGGAAGGTCAGCGGCAGGCCGCGGTTGAACGAGAAAAACGCCAGCCCGAGGCCGACGAGCCCGTAGATCGCCCACGGGTGGAAGCCCCAGTGGAAGAACGTCTGGGCCATCGCCGCCGAGGCGGCCGCGCCGGTTCCGGCCTCGGCGCCCCAGAAGCCGGGCGGGGAGTTGTAGTAGAACACCGGTTCGAGCACGCTGAAGAACATGAGGCCGATCCCCATCCCGGCGCTGAACAGCATCGCCATCCACGAGAAATCGCTGAACTCCTTTTCGGCCTCGACCCCGCCGATCTTGATCGTGCCGTACTTCCCGAGTGCGAAGTACAGCAACACTACGATGAAGATGTTGACCGCGAGCAGGTAGAACCAGCCGAAGTTGGCTCCGATGAAGTCAAATATCACGGTGTAGGCGTCCTTGGCGCTCTGGTAGACCACCACCTGGTCGCCGGCCTGTCTGAGGACTTCATAGCCTTTCTCGTCGGCCGTTTTCGGCTTGACTTTCATCGTCCACCCGAGTGCGGCGGCGATCGTCCGGTAAAACACCGTCACCAGGATGAACAGGGCGACGATGACCAGCGCGACCGGGAACACCACCGGGTGAACGTCGAACCCGAGCGCCTGGAGGTTCGTGTCCCCCGGTTCGCGGTCGGACTCCGGATGGAACAGCTCCACCTGAAGGCCGTCGGACATCTCGCCGGTCGCTTCCTCACTGTCTGCCATGCTCTCCCTCCGTCGACGGTCGCGTGGTGTTCGATTTCATGTCGTTAGTACCGATGGCCCACGGTCGCGTGGGTTGACTGTAGCTAGCGACGCTCCGACCGTGCCGCCCCGGCAGACACGCGGTGTCCGAACCGGTCGCCCCGCACCTGCGTGTCGAGCGGTTCATGCTACGGGGTGTCATTGTCAGACAGGGTTGTACCTGTAATAAACCTTGGCCAAATTCTCCCCGGAATCCGGGCGCCGAAAAGCCCGACCCCCGAAGAATCGGATACGGCACCGGGCCTTTTGTTCCGCTCGCGCAGCGCTCGACGAAACTCATCCGCTCGGACATCTTACACGACCGACCGGTCGGACACCTGGGCAGGTCGGGAGACGGTAGACCTTACTGCGCCCGCCGACTCCCCGGCTACATGGTGAACCTGCCGGCGACGGCGGCAGCCGGACTCGCGGTCGTCCTCTTCGGGTTCGGGCTGCTCGCGATGACCGAGGGGTCGCTCGCCCCGGCCGGCGCCAGCTTCCTGAGCGCCAGCCTCGTCATCTACGTCCGGGAGACGTATCTCGTCGGTGGCCGACGGTGATCATCACGGGTCGTTCCGGTATCGACCGCACGAAGGCGTGCGGCCGACCCCGAAGTGACGTACGGTACCCCTATCGGATCTCGTCGGCGCTCATCCGCTTGGTGACCACCGGAACGGTTGCGCTCCGGACTACCTTGTCCGTGGTTCCCCCGATGAGGTTGCCGATCTTCCCGCGATAGGCCGATCCCATCACGACGGCGTCGACGACCTCCTCGTCGGCGTATTCGACGATCTCCTGGCTCACCGATCCGGTCCGGGTCGCGGTTACGGCCTCGACACCCTTCTCCTCGGCCGTCTCCGAAAGCTCGCCGAGAATCTCGTCGGCGTACTCCCGGTACCGTTTCCGTATCTCCTCCTCGTCGTCCCGCAGCGCGACCGCCCGGGGTGTCCCGGGGATGTTGATCACGTAGAGGACGTGCACCGACGCCCCCAGAGCCGCCGCGAGCTCCAGTCCGTGCTCGGCCCCCATTTGCGCCTCGTCCGACCCGTCGTACGGAATCAGAATGGTTTCGTACATTCGAGTGACTCAGTCGACGTTCCGTGACCGCTGAAAAATAATTTGTGCCGGACTCGTACCGGTCGCGGCGGCAACAGCGCGGAAGCCCCCGACTTTAGCCGTCCCCGGAACGCTTCGCGTTCGGTGTGCCAGTCAGAAATCAAAGATTTCTGACGACGTTGGAGGAAGCGCGGAAGCTCGATGTGACTCCGAATCGACCGCAAAGATACGTCTCACAGGCCCAGAAGCGGTCGGTGGGACCGGCTGTCCGTCAGCCAGCCCCGGAGTCGGGAGACGCTGATCGAGTCCCTCCGACTCCCGACCCGAAAGCCATCCGAGAAAGCCCCTGATTAGAACGTCGGGGGTGTGGGGTTTCGGGCCGGGAGCGCGACACTCGGGAGTCCCACCGACAAGCCCACGAACTTACTCGTGGACGGCTGACTGTACCCGCTCGCCGGTACGACCGCACGAGGGCGTGTGGTCGATACCGAAGCGACTCACAGCAGTCGTCGTCAACTGTGCCGGTCCGGTGGCGACCGGACGAGAGCGTGTGGCCGGTTACTCGCCGTCCCGACGGCGACCGACCACGCGGAGCGACCCGACGCGGCGGCGGCCGAGCAGGTTCGCGAGGACCCGTTCGACCCGGCCGGGCTCCCGGGAGAGCTTCGGCATTCCCGGCATGTAGTTCACGAACTCCTCTGCGGTGTCGTCACTGCTCTCGCTCGACGTCTCTGTCATGTATACGGATAGATCCCGGACCGATTTAACCATTTCGAAACAGTAGTTTCTCATTGACGTATTTCTATTCAGCTTTCTACAGGTAAAACATGCGTACCTACAACCATGCCGGGGGGACGCCTCGCACGCCCGGTAGCTCCTTTCCGTCGCCGCGGCGCTACCGGTGGTACGATGATCGACCTCTTCAGTACGACCCGACCGACGAGGGGTCACCGTGGACGGTATCGACATCTTCGCCGTCAAGGCCGGCGAGATCGAGTGTCTCCTCCTCGAAGATCGAAGATTTTCGGTTGCAGCGAGAGCAAGCTCCCGCCATGCCGCTGAAGCGCGAGGTTCTGCGCCTGCTCGTTACATAACCTATCGACTGCCTTCTATCCTGGCGGGATCGTATTCGCCCGTCGCTCGGACCGCCCGGCGGGAAACACATCCTATCCGGGGTCTATCAGGTATGCTAACCTTCATACAACCCTACCGGGAACGTCAGAACAAGATGTCATCCCCCGAGGAGCCGATTCCGACGGACTACGATATCGCACAGTCGACCGAGATGGAACCCATCTGGAAACTCGTCGAGCCGTGGGGGCTCGATCTCGACGATCTCCAGTACTTCGGCGAGTACACCGCGAAGGTCAAACACCACGCCCTCGACCGTCTGCGCGAGGAGGCGGCGAATCGGGAGAACAACCTCGTGCTCGTCACCGGGATGACCCCGACACCGAAGGGTGAGGGCAAGACCGTCACGACGGTCGGCCTGGGGCAGACGCTCAACCACCTCGGCGAGGAGGCCATGATCGCCATCCGGGAGCCGTCGCTCGGGCCGGTGTTCGGCCTCAAGGGCGGGGCGGCGGGCGGCGGCCGCTCGCAGGTGCTGCCGATGGAGGACATTAACCTCCACTTCACCGGCGACCTCCACGCGTTGACCTCGGCGCACAACCTCATCTCGGCGATGCTCGACGCCAAGATAACCAAAGACGAGAGCCTCGACCTCGACGTGACGGACGTCAGGTGGCCCCGTG